>NZ_JAHLKM010000018.1 GCF_024449025.1 Natronomonas aquatica
CAGCTCATTCACGACCTGAAGGCCGCAAACCCCGAGGCCGACATCAACGTGAAGCTGGTCTCGGAGGCCGGGATCGGCACCATCGCCGCCGGCGTCGCGAAGGCAAACGCCGACGTCGTCCACATTTCCGGGCACTCCGGCGGGACGGGCGCCTCGCCGAAGACCTCGATCAAAAACGCCGGCCTCCCGTGGGAACTCGGGCTCGCGGAGGCCAACCAGATGCTCCGCTCGACCGACCTGCGATCCCGGATCAAAGTCACCGTCGACGGCGGGATGAAGACTGGCTACGACGTGGCTATCGGCACGCTCTTGGGCGCCGAGGAGTACGTCTTCGGGACGGCCTCGCTCGTCACCTCCGGCTGTGTGATGGCCCGCCAGTGTCACGAAAACACCTGTCCGGTCGGCGTCGCGACCCAGAACGAAAACCTCCGCCAGCGGTTCCCGGGCGAGCCACAGCACGTCATCAACTACATGACGTTCATCGCTCAGGAACTTCGCGAGATCATGGCCGAACTCGGCTTCGAGACCGTCGAGGAGATGATCGGCCGCGTCGACGTCCTGCGGCAGCGCGAGGACGTCGAACAGGAGAAAGCGAGAAAGCTCGATCTCTCCGGGATCCTCGCCCAGCCGGCCGGCGGCGATCGGCACAAGACCGAGCCCCAGACCCACGAGATCGAGGAGGCCCTCGATTGGGACCTCCTCGAGGAGGCGGGCGGGGCGATCGAGACGGGCGAGCCGATCCATCTCGACCGGGAGATCTCGACGGTCAACCGGGCCGTCGGTGCGACGCTCTCCAACCGGATCTCGAAGCACCACGGCACCGAGGGGCTCCCAGAGGACACGATCACGGTCGATTTCGGCGGCACCGCCGGCCAGAGCTTCGGCGCCTTCCTCCAGGACGGCGTCACGATGGGGCTGACCGGTACCGCAAACGACTACGTCGGCAAGGGGCTTTCGGGCGGGAAGCTGATTATCAACACGCCGAACGACGCGCCCTACGAGCCCGAAGAGAACATCCTGATCGGCAACGTCGCCCTCTACGGGGCGACACAGGGGGAAGCCTACATCAACGGGATGGCCGGCGAGCGCTTCGGCGTCCGGAACTCCGGGGTGAAAGCCGTCGTCGAGTCGGTCGGCGATCACGGCTGTGAGTACATGACCGGCGGCGTCGTCGCCTGTCTCGGCCGGACGGGCAAGAACTTCGCGGCCGGGATGTCCGGCGGGATCGCCTACGTGCTCGATCGGGACGGCGACTTCGAAGGGAAGGTCAACTACGGGATGGTCTCGACGACCGACGACCTCGACCGGAAGGACCGGCAGATGCTCCGCCGGCTCATCGAGAACCACGTCGCCCACACCGATTCGGACCGCGGCGAGTACATCCTCGAGAACTGGGAGTCGGAACTCGAGAAGTTCGTCAAGGTGGTGCCGGACGCCTACGCAGAGATCATCGAGAACGACGAGACGGCCGACGTCCGGACCGATCTGCCCGACACCGCGGCCCCGACCGTGGGAAGCGACGGCGTCGGCCAGGCCGCCTCCGACGACTGAAACACCCCTGTCAAGGTATCGCAAACGGACGACTCCCGACCGTAACTCCCGGACGGAGAACTACCCTCCGTCACGAGGTTTATGTCCAGCGAAACCGTACGCCCGTGTGTGAGTACGCGAACGGACGCCCTCGACGACCGGATCTTCGGCGTCGACATCCAAAGCGGGGACGTGCGGGGCGATTCACCCTCTTACGCCGTCGTAGCCTATGACGGAGAGTCCATCGATCGGGCCGTCGTCTCCCGGCGGAAGCTCCTTCGGCGCATCGGCGAGGAGCTTCCCGGGATCGTCGCAACGGACAACGCCTTCGAACTCGC
Organism: Natronomonas aquatica; assembly: GCF_024449025.1. Lineage (GTDB taxonomy): Archaea > Halobacteriota > Halobacteria > Halobacteriales > Haloarculaceae > Natronomonas > Natronomonas aquatica. Next base: position 1,869 of record NZ_JAHLKM010000018.1, read on the forward strand.
CGAGGACAAGGGGGCGCTCGTTCACTTCCTGCGGGGGCTTCCTTCGGAGACGAAACTCGTCCAGGTCACGGGCGACGAGCGGCCGGAACCGCTCTCGCGGGTCGCCGCCCGCCACGGCGTCCCCTACGGCAAGGACCCGATGAAGGAAGCCGAGGCCGCCGCCAGACTCGCCGCCAGGAACGTCGGCTACGAGGTCTCGGCGTTTACGAACACGACCGAGGTGAAAGTCGCCCGGGGCCGTTCGACCGGCGGGGGCGGCGGCTGGAGCGAAGACCGGTTTACCCGCCGGATCCACGGATCGGTCAAAAAGGTCGCCCGGGACGTCGAATCGAAACTCGATGAGGCCGCCCTCGAGTACGAAACGGACGTCACCGAGAAGTACGGCGGCTACTCGCAGGCCCGCTTCGAGGTCGAGGCGACGCCCGACGAGATCCCGGTCTCGGCCCGCCGGTCGGGCGACACCAGGATCGAGATCGAACGGGAGCGACGGGACGGCATCGAGTACCGGCCGCTCGTCACGCGCCGGGATCACGTCATCGTCGGGATCGACCCGGGGACGACGACCGCGGTGGCGCTGGCCGACCTCGACGGGGGCGTCCTCGACGTGTGGTCGAGTCGAACCGCCGACACCGCCGAGGTCATCGAGTGGATCGTCGAACACGGCCGCCCGATCGTCGTCGCCGCCGACGTCGAGCCGATGCCCGAGACCGTCGAGAAGATCAGACGCAGTTTCGACGCCGCCGGCTGGACACCCGAACGGGACCTGCCGGTCGACCGGAAACTCCACCGGACGCGGGAGGAGGCCTACGACAACGACCACGAACGGGACGCGATGGCGGCGGCGCTTTTCGCCTACGACGGCCACGAGGACCAGTTCGAGCGGGTCAGCGCGAAGGTGCCGCCGCGGTTCGAGCGCGGGGAGGTCATCGCCCGCGTCGTCGCCGGCGAGGAGAGCGTCGAGACGGCGCTGGACGAGTTGGGGGAGGACGACGGCGGCGAGGAATCCGCCGAGACGCACGATCCCCGCGAACTCACGCCGGAAGAAAAAGAGATCAGGCGGCTCAAAGAGCGGACCGAGCGGCTCGAGAACCACGTCGACGACCTGAAAGCCACCATCGAAACGAAGGACGAACGGGTCGCTGAACTCGAGTCGGAACTGTCGGAGGCCCGCCGCGAGGAGCGCAAAGACGCCAGGGAGCGCCGTGAAGTGACGCGGCTGGAACGGGAAAACGAGCGGCTCAAGCGGGAACTCGCCGAGGCCGAGGCGGCAAACGACGATCTCGAAGGCAAACTCGAACGGCTCAAAGAGCTATGGAAGCTCGATCACTCGAATTTCGCCGACGTGGCCGAAAAGAAGCGCGATCTCGTCCCCGTGAAACCGATCGAGCAGTTCACGACGGACGCGATCGAACGCGCCGACGAGTCCTACGGGCTCGCATCCGACGACGTTGTCTACCTCCGGGACGCCAGCGGCGCCGGCCGCCGGACAGCCGAGTTGCTCGTCGAGTACGGCCCCCGGGTCGTCCTCCGGGACGGGCGGCTCTCCGAGCAGGCCGACGAGATCCTCTTCGAACAGGAGATCCCGGTCGGGCCGGCGGCGGACGTGACGATCCAGGAGGTCGACGAACTCGCCGTCGCCCGCGAGAGCGAAATCGAGGCCGTCGTCGACGAGTGGCGCGAGCGGGCCGAAAAGCGGCGGCGCGAGCGCAAGGCGGCCGAGATCGACCAGCTGATAAGCGAACACCGGGCGCGGGACGAACCCCGGTAGTCGGAACGTTCACGGGGCTGCCCCGGCCAGAGAGCGTATGAAACAGGCCATCGTCGCCAGGACGGACATCGGGATGGGGACCGGCAAGCTCGCCGCACAGGTCGCCCACGCCTCGCTTTCGGCCTACGAGAAGGCTGAAACGGCGGCCCGAAACGAGTGGAAGTCCGGCGGGCAAAAGAAGATCGTCCTGAAGGGAAACGGAGAAAAACAGCTCCAGCGGCTGGCCGACGAGGCGCGCCGGGAGGGGCTGCCGTACGCGCTCGTCCGGGACGCCGGCCACACCCAACTGGAACCGGGCACCGTGACCGCCCTCGCCGTCGGGCCGGGCGGGGAGAACGTCGTCGACAAGGTGACCGGCGATCTGAGCCTCTATTGATCAGTCGAAACCGCGGGTGTACTGGCGCGGGACGGGCGCCTCGTAGCCCAACTCCTTCGCCGCGTGGAGCGTAAAGTACGGGTCCCGGAGGTGTTCCCGGCCGACGATCGCGAGGTCCGCCCGGCCGTTCCGGACGACCTCCTCGGCACCCTCCGGGGTCGTGATCTTGCCGACGGCACCGACGGGGACGCCGCTTTCGGCGACGCGTTCGGCGTAGGGAACCTGATAGTGGGGCCCCGGCTCGGGGACCTGCTGGTCGGGGTGGTTCCCGCCCGCGCTCACGTCGATCAGATCGGCGCCGAGCGGCTCCAGATCGCCGGCGAGCCGCGCCGAGTCCTCGACGGTCCACGACTTTCGGTCCGGGAGCCAGTCGGTCGCGGAAATCCGAACGAAAAGCGGCGTTCCCTCGGGGATCTCCTCGCGGACCTCGCGGACGATTTCCCTGAGGAGTCGGGTCCGGTTCTCGAAGCTGCCGCCGTAGTCGTCCTCGCGGGTGTTCGTCACCGGCGAGAGGAACTCGTGGAGCAGATAGCCGTGGGCAGCGTGGATCTCCAGAATATCGAACCCAACGTCGACGGCCCGTCGGGCCGCCGTGACGAAGGCGTCGATCACGCGCTCGATACCCTCGATGTCGAGCCGTTCGGTCTCCAGGGGCTCGTCGGCGGGCCACGGTTCGGACGTCGGGCCGACGGGCGTCCAGCCGGCCTCGTCGCGGCGCGGACCGCGGCCGTCGGCGGGGCGATACGTCGAGGCCTTCCGGCCGGCGTGGGCCAGCTGGATCGCGGAGGTCGCGCCCTGTGACTCGATGTACTCGGTGATCGGCCGGAGGGCCTCGGCGTGTTCGTCGCTCCAGATCCCCAGGTCCTGTGGCGAGATACGGCCCCGAGGCGTGACGGCGGTCGCCTCCGTCATCACGATCCCGGCGCCGCCGGTCGCCCGGCTGCCGAGGTGGACCAGATGCCAGTCGGTCGCCAGCCCGTCCATCTCCTCACAGGAGTACTGACACATCGGCGAGACCATCACGCGGTTTCGGGCCGTCACGTCCCGACACTCGAAAGGTTCGAAGAGGTGCATGCCGACCGTTCGGGGCGGGAGAAAAAGACCCTTCGTATCTCCGCCGGACGGCAGAATTAACGCTTTAGCCGCGACCGTAGAAGCGATAGCAAACGGCTTGTCCCTCGACGACACAGCTATCGTATGCGCGAGGCTCACCAGGCCGAAGCCGCCGTCGGAATCGAGTATTACGTCTCCGAGACCGAGGGGACCGGCGGTCGGCTCCGGGACCGATCCGTGGACTTCCGGGTCCGCGAGCGGGAGGCCTTCGGCGCGGAGCTTCGGGACCCCGACGCCGAGACCGGCTCCTACCCGCATCTCGTCTTCCGGGCGACGCTCGAAGGCTGGGATACGAACGACTTCGCGTCTGCACTCTCGAACCGCTTCGGGGTGAGCCGAGAGCGCGTCTCGTGGGCGGGGACGAAGGACAAACGCGCGGTCACGACGCAGCTTTTTTCGATCAAACGCGAGGGGAACACGCTGCCGGAACTCGACGGCGCCGAGATCGAGGCACTCGGCCGGGCCGGCCGGCCGGTTCTCTTTGGGGACCTGATCGGCAACGAGTTCGAGATCGTCGTCCGCGACGCCGATCGGCCCGAAAACGCCGACCGGATCGCCGCCGAACTCCGGGCGTTCGCGGGAACCGACAGCGGTGACGGCGCCGAAATTGCGGTCCCGAACTACTTCGGGCAACAGCGGTTCGGCTCGAAGCGACCGATCACCCACCGGGTCGGCCTCGCGGTCCTCGCCGACGACTGGGAGACCGCCGCCGTCCGGTACGTCTGTGAGTCCAGCGAGCGTGAGCCCGAGCGGACCCGAAAAGCGCGCGACCGGATCGCCGCCGAGCGGGACTGGTCGGCCGTCGACGAGGAGCTCCCGGGCGGGCTCCGGTTCGAGCGGGCGATCGCCGCCAGGCTGGCCGAGGGCGCCGACACCCCGGAGGACTACCGGGCGGCGCTCGAAGAACTGCCCTCGAACCTCCAGCGGATGTTCACGAACGCGGCACAGTCGTACGTCTACAACCGGATCCTCTCGGAACGGCTCCGGCGTGGAATGCCCTTCGGCCGGCCGGTCGAGGGCGACGTGGTCTGTTTCACCGACGGCGACGGGCTGCCCGACCCCGACCGGACGCAGGTCGTCGAGGAAACACAGCTCCGGACGATCCGCCGGCACTGCGAACGCGGGCGGGCGTTCGTCACGGCGCCGCTCGTGGGGACCGAAACCGAGTTCGGTGCGGAGGAACCGCGATCGATCACCCGGGAGGTGCTTTCCGATCTCGGGATCGAGCGGTCGGATTTCGACCTCCCGGGCGAGTTCGGATCGACCGGCACCCGGCGGGCGATCGGCGTCTCGACCGACCTCACGCTCGGCGAGGACCCGCTCGAACTCCGGTTCTCGCTGCCGAAAGGAAGCTACGCGACGGTCCTCGCCCGCGAGTTCCTGAAGACCGACCCGGACGACCTCGCCTGATCGGACGGTCCGGAAACCGCCCCGCTTATCGGCCTCGATCGCCTCCCTTCGGGTATGGAGTGTCGGTGCTGTGCGTCGCCGCTCGACCGACCGGGCGATTACTGTCTGGTCTGTCGGAGCGAAAACGCCGACACGGTCGTCATCGAGTGTGCCCACGATCGGGCGAGCGTGACGACGCTTTTCGACGAGGAGGTCGTCGGCGAGCGGACCGTGACGACGAACCCCGAAACCGAAGAGCGGTGGATCCCGACCGAACGCCGGAACTTCGCGGGGCGGATCGCCGACGAAGTCCGGCGGAAACGCCCGGAGGAGGTCTATGCGACCGGCGACCGGGGCGTGATCAACGCGGTCCGCGGCGAACTCCGGTATCCCTTCTACCGGATCGAGGACGACGATCCGATCGAGGCCGTCCGCCGAAAGCGAGGGGAGCCGGCGCTCGCGGTCGTCGAGGCGTCGGCCGCAGAAAAGCTAGGCGGTAGCCACAGCACGCTCATCGGCGGTCGGGACGGCCGCCGGGCGATACAGACGGTCGCCGGACACCCCCACGTCAAGAAGATCATTCCTGGGCCGATCGACGCCGGCGGCTCCGGGTCCCAAAGCGGCGTCCGGGCGAAGGCGACCCGCGCCGACGAACGCGGCAACGTCCGGCTTCTGATCCGCGATGGCTCGAGCGTTCAGGAGAACCGGATCGTCACGACCGCCGGCGATCGGGAACTGGGCGAGCGCGTCCGGGCGGACCTCAACGAGGCGCTCTCGGAGGCCGAACTGGGCGAGTGACCGTCGCCGGGAAACGTGGGGTTTATGCCTTCGCTGGCGTGACAGTAAGGTACTATGGCCAAGAAGGGCAAAACCGGGAGCGCAGGCCGCTTCGGCGCGCGATACGGGCGCGTCGCCCGCCGTCGCGTCGCAGAGATCGAAGAGGACACCAACAACGCGAAAGTCGACGGCGACAGCGTAAAACGGATCGGAACCGGCATCTGGGTCAACGAGGAGACCGGCGAGACGTTCACCGGCGGCGCCTACCGCCCCGAGACCCCGGCCGGAAAGACCGTAACGCGGTCTATCCGCGCCGCGATCGGCGACGAAGAGTAACGATGAGCTACAAGTGTTCCCGCTGTAAGCGCGACGTCGAACTGGACGAGTACGGCGGCGTCCGGTGTCCATACTGCGGCCACCGGGTCCTCCTGAAGGAGCGCAGCCGCGATATCAAGGAAGTCGACGTCGAGTAGCGTGCATACGGTTGAGCTGGATTTTCGTTACGATACCCCGGAAGCGGCCGCCCTCGTCGCCGACGCCGTCGGCGAAGAACTCGGCGAAATCGACGGCGACCGCGCCACGGCGACGCTCGCCCGGGAGGGGTCGCGGCTCTCGATCGGGATCGACGCCGAGGATCTCGTCGCGCTCCGGGCCGGAGTGAACACGTGGTCGACGCTCGTCGAAGTCGCCGAGACGGTGGCCGAGACGGGAAACCACGACCGGAGAGATACTGATCATCACGGGTAGGACCGATCTAGAGCCACGGATCGGCAAACCGTCCGCCGCCTCTTGTGGCTATGGGGCGTGTCGCTCGATCGCCTCTCGGATTCGATCTTCGTCGATCGGTTTGGTGAGATATACGTCGTATTCGACCCCGATTTCTGCCTCGGAATCGACCGCCGATATGATCCCGATCGGTGTCCGGTATCCGTCCCCGCGGATCGCCCGGATCGCCTCGTCGCCGGACATCCCCGGCATCCGTCTGTCGAAGAAGGCGATGTCGATGTGATCATCGAACCGTTCGAGGGCTTCTCGGCCACCCTTCGCAGTGAGAACCTCGTACTCGGAGCCGTACCGGATCTCGTAGATATCCAACAGTTCGGGCTCGTCGTCGACGAAAAGCACCGTGAGTTCCGTCGCCCGTTCTACGGAGGGATCGCTCGTCCTCAGCTCCGGCATACTCGATGGTACACGCTCACGGTAATAATATGACGACCTAAGTGGTTAGGTACTCCCGCTGCTTGAGGGCTATGCGATCGGCCGTTCGGATACGGGTCGGACGGTTACTGGACGTTCTCGAGGTCGATCACCGCTTCGACGGACATCGCCAGCCAGGCGTCGTCCCGTGCGATATCGGCGACGACGAACGCGTCGGTTCCGTCGACCGAATCGTACTCGCCGACGACTTCGGTGTCCGGGCTCGCGTTCTCCGGTTTCGGGGGATCCGGTTCGGTCCCTTCCATGCATCACGGTAACACGCAGTCTAATACCGGTCTTCGGGGTGATTCGGCGAACGTTTCGACACTCAAAACCGCTGCCGTGTTCCCGTTCGAATCGAGATCTGAATCCGCTCTCCAGTATATATATTCCCCCTGTCGTAGCTACTGGCAAGCCAGCCCACCGATCCGGTGGCTGCGCACGAACCGATGAACTCAGAGAACCCGATTCAGAAGGCTGGATTCGAACGTGCCACCTCGCCCGTCGTGGGGGTCGTATTGCTGTTCGTGATGACCGTCGTTTTGGCGACGGTAATCGGAACCGCGATCGTTTGAGGCCCAGTCTGGCGGCGGGCCGGCGTGGGCGCTTCAGGCAGGTTCTCGCGTCGCTCGCCCCGTGGTCCGCCGTATCCGGCGTCTCCGCTCCCCATAGAGGGGTGTTACCGAACCGTAAGTCGGTAACACAGACGTGCGTTTCTGTTTTGTTTCCGATTCCCGATGCGGTAACAGTATGGGGAAGTACGCCTTCCTGATAACCGGAGGGCCCGATCGGGTCGGCAGCGTACTCAACGGGATCGAGTACGCACTGACACTCGACAACGACGGCCATGAAGTTCGCGTCTATCTCGACGGCGCGGCGACGAAATGGCCGGGGGAACTCGAACGGCGGGTCGATCACCCGCTCCACGAGCGGTTCTCAGAGCTCCTCGATCGCGATCTGGTCGCTGCCTGTGCGTTCTGTGCCGACGCGTTCGACGCGATCGACGGCTGCCGGGGGGCTAATATCCGACTCCAGGGCGTCCCTGACGAGCAACACGGGCCCGATGTCGGACGGCTCGTCGAAGAGGACTTTGAGCTTCTTACTCTTTCTTAACACGTACCGGGTCCGATCGGTCCATTCTCCCGATTTGACGTCATTACAGACGCTCTATGTGTATATTCGGTAACATTAGACGATACTTCTTTATATACGTATCCTCAGATAAAACTCATACGCGCGGTATTCATATATGGTATCGCAACGCACGGACTCCCGAGTTGTCCCGTTCGTCTCTGAGCTATGACTCGGACCTACGCCTTTGATGGCGGACAGGAGATTTCCGGGGTGGACGAACGCGTTCTTTCGGTCGTCCTCGATGAACTGCCGGCGATGGTCGTCGTCACCGACGGACTGGAGCGCATCTATCACGTCAACGAAGCGGTCGCTGAGGAGACGGGTTACGACCGGGACGAGCTGGTCGACGAACCGGTTGGGACGCTGCTTTCGGGTTACGACGGGGACGCTGTCGCCGACGGGGACGAACTCGAGCTCGAACTCGTCGCGGAGACGGACAGCCGGTTTCCGGTTCGCGTGACCGTCGAGACGACCCCGTCAGTATCGGATGTCGGGGCCGACCGGATGGTCGCACTCCTCATCGAAGGGGACGAAACGACCGGCGACGAGACTCCGAGGGAGAGGTCGGCGCGGACTGATTCGCTCGATCGGGTCTTCGAGCACGCCGACGACCCTGTGTTCCTCGTCGACATCGAGGCGGATCGGTTCGTCAGGTACAACCACGCCGCCTGTGAATTGCTCGGGTACGACGCGGCGGAGCTCGATTCGGTTCAGCCGTCGGATATCCACCCACAAGATTACGAAGCGTTCCAAGAGTTCGCCGAAGAAGTGTTCGAGTACGGCCACGGTTGGACGGAACGGCTCTCGTGTCGTCGGTGTGACGGGGAACTAATCGAGGCGGAAGTCTCGGGGACGGCGGTCGTCGTCGACGGCACCGAGCTCCTGCTCGCTACTGTTCGTGACGTTTCGACACGAGTCGAGCAGGAACGGGAACTGCTCCGGTGGTCGACGGCGCTGGCGGCGGCGACCGACGGGATCTCGATACTTTCGGACGACGGCACGGTTCAGTACGCCAACGGGGCCTACGCCGCCCTCTTCGGATACGACGATCCCGACGCAGTCGTCGGCAAACGGTGGCGCGAACTGCACGAACCGGCCGATCGCTTCGCGCTCGAGATCGGCCCGGAGACGCGTTCGGAGGGTGAGTGGCACGGGGAAGTCACTGGGGTACGTGCCGACGGTTCGACGTTCCCGCTTGAGGTCTCGCTGACGCGGCTCGAAACGGGAGAGTTCGTCTGCGTCGGACGGGACGTGACAGACGAACGGCGCCACGAACGGCGGCTCAACGGGCTGTTGAAAGCGACCCGGGAACTGATGTCGGCGGGGGACAGAACCGAGACCGCTTCCGTCGCAGTCGAGGCCGCCGCCAACGCGCTCGACTACGAGATCGCGACGCTCCGGCTGTACGACGGGGCGGAAAACGACCTCCGGCGGTCGGCAGCGACCGACGCCGCGGGGGAGCTTCTCGAATCGGAGGTCGCCTACGATCTCAAAGCCTCGAACGCCGGGACGGCGTATCGTACCGGCGAGACGGTTTGTAACGAACCGACCGACGACGCGTATGCGACCACTTCCTCGCGTGCCGATCTCCACGTTCCGGTCGGCGATCTGGGCGTCCTTACGGTGATCGACCCCGACGGGACGTTCAGCGAGACCGATATTCAACTGGTCGAACTGCTCTCTGAGTCGATTCGTACGGCCCTCCGTCGAGCCGACCGCGAGGAGCGACTCCGGGACCGGCGGGTGGAACTCGAACGGCGGCGGAACGAACTCGCGGTAACCGACCAGTTCAACACGCTCGTAGTTGAGGTGATCCGGTCGATACTCGGATCGGCGACCCGGGCGGAAACGAGCGAGACGGTCTGTGATCGGCTCGCCGGTTCATCGCTGTACGACGCCGCCTGTATCGTGACCACCGACGACGGGGAGCCCATCCTCGAGGCCGGATCGATCGACGACGATACCGCACTCGTCTCCGACCCGGAGACGTTCGTCGACTCGCCGTTCGTGAGACAACTCCTCGAGGAGGCCGCAGGACGGGCCTGTGTGACCACGACCCGTCGTCGCTTCGACTCCCAGCGCGGCGAGGAGGAAACACTGGCCGCCGCCGTACCGATCGCTTCCCGGACCCAGACGTTCGGCAAACTGGTTCTCGCAACCACCGATCCTCCGGAGTTCGGCGACGCGGTACAGAGCGGGTTTGCGGTACTCGGGGAGGCACTCGGGTTCGCCTTCCTCGCCGATCGTCGCCAGAAGACCCTCCAGACGGGGGAGTGTGTCGAACTCGAGTTCGCCTACGAGAGCCCGTTCGGCGATCTCTCCAGCGCGTTCGATTGCCGGTGTTTACACCGGGGAGCGGTAGACACCGGAACCGAGCCCGTTTATCGGATCAGAATCACGAACGGGGACTGTGAGGCGCTCGAGGACTTTCTCCTCGAGTACGGATCGGTCGATCACTGCGCCGTCGTCGACGACCGGACGGACGAATGCGTCGTTCACGTCACCGTCGATAATCCGCCGCCGAACATCCTGGCCCGAACCGGCGTGAACCTCCGGTCGTTGATCGCCGAGAACGGCGAGACTCGTCTCGTTGTCGAGGTCGCATCGGAAATCGACGTCGATACCGTCATCGACCGGCTCAAGGAACACTGGGTGAACGTCCGGCTGGTTGCGAAGCGACAGCGTCCCCGGCCGGTCGATGAGTTCGCCGTCGACCCGGACGCCCAGTTGACGGGCAGACAGACCTCCGTGTTGCGCACGGCCCACGAACAGGGTTACTACGAGTGGCCCCGGGAACATACGGCCGAGGAGATCGCCGACTCGCTCGATATCGCGTCCTCGACGCTACACCAACACCTTCGATCGGCCGAGCGGAAGCTCGTTTCGGCGTTCCTCTCGGAGTAGCCCGGCTGTTGGGCTGTTTCGGGGGTCATCGAAGCAACGTCATGGAAGGGGCATCCAGCCGGCCAGTCCGCCGATTATAACAACAACCACGGGTACGGTCATTCGATCGCACGCCTGCAGTGTGATCGATTGTGTATCTTGCCCCCCGGTCGCTTCGTCGTCCGATCGCTAGTCTCCGGGTTCGGGATCGGCCGCCGAGTGTGTACCTACGTGTCTAGGTATCCCCGTTCGAAGTATTTGCCATAGATGACCATGCTATATCCCGTATAGCTCACAGGTAGCGATGAGCACCGAAGGGATCGATCCCGCACGGATGGACAGCACGTACACTGACACCCAGGCGGTTTTGATCGACGTGTCGGCTCTCGTCAGCCACAAGTGGCACCCGATTGTCGTCCACCAGTTGCTTACCGAAGGATCGCTCGGATTCAGCGGCCTGAAATCCAGGATCGACGGGATCTCGAGCAAGATGCTTTCCGAGAGTCTCACCGCGCTCGAAGAGTGGGGCGTCGTGGAGCGCTCTATCGTCGAAGAGAAACCGGTTCGGGTTCGATATAGCCTCACCGACGGCGGCCGGGCACTGGAGCCCGTCCTCGGATCGATGGTCGAGTGGGGGCGAGTCAATCTCGAGCGTTCGCCCGATGCGCCCGATCGGAGCCATCCCGTCGTCGCCTCGTGTCGTCGCTCAGGCGCCCCGACGTCGGAGGGGGGACGATGAGTAGCCAGCAGGGTGCTGATTCGGTTCTGTCTCGCCCGATGAGTACCGAGAAGCTCTTTTATCCGAACCGGACCGAAAGCGAGTGGATCGAGCAACTCGGGATCGACGAACCGGCCTACCGGGACGTCCTCGAGACTGTCTTCGGACTCCGGACACAGACGGTCGCGACGTACGCCGCCCTGCTGGAAGAATCCGGCCAGACGACCGAACAGTTGGCCGACCGGTTCGATCGAGACCGGAGCAACGTCAACCGCTGGCTGAGTGAACTCCACAGGGCGGGGCTCGTCTTCCGACACAGACGCATTCCGGAGACGGGTGGCTTCTTTTATGAATACTACCCCATCCCGGATTCCCTCCGAGAAGCCGTCCTGAAAGAGGCTATCGAACAGTGGAAAGAGACCGCGGTCGGCGCTGTTACGGCCGAAGAATCACGATCGGAATAGCGACAGGACAGCCCTCTACACCATCCCATGGTCGAAGCACTCACCGAACTCGTCGCCTTCACTCGAACCGAGGGGATGAGTCGAAACGGATCGACGGAAACTCGTCGTGGTTTCGCCTCGTACCGGCAGAAATGTTGACCGACATCCGATCGGCCGTCTACGTTCCGCCGTCCGCACTCGCGACTATCGAGACGTAACTCACGTCCCCGGCCTCGAGGGCGGCTTCGAGTCCCTCGATCGCCGTCATGACGCGCCGTCCGCGCTTTCCAATCAGTCCGAGCAATCCCTCGTAATCGATCCGTTCGTTCACCCGATCGCGCATCGCGAGGAGATCGTCGTGGTGATCCTCGATCGATCGCACCTCAAAGCCGGCCTCGGCGAGCGCCGCCCGTAACCGATCGCGGCTCCGCGCGCCGTCGAGACAGAGCGCCTCGGCCATCCGATCCGGGAGCGGAGGGTGTTCGCCCTCGACGACGACGTCCGAGAGCGCGAGCCGACCACCGTCGTTCATTACCCGGTTTGCCTCCCCGAGCGCGACCGGGAGGTCGGTGAGACACAGTACACACTCGGCGAGGAGGACGTCGACGCTTCCGTCCCGTACCGGAAGCGCCGTCGCGTCCCCCCGTACCGCCCGATCAGCCGCCGGGGACGGATCGATACCCACGGCGTCGGCACCGCGCTCTCTGGCCACCTGCAGCGCGTCTCCGGCGCCGCAGCCGACGTCGAGGAGACGTGCCCCAGGGACGACGTCTGCCCGGTCGAGCAGCCGTTCCGTCGCCTCGGTCCCGCCCGGGTGAAGCGGCCCCTCGAGGACAGTATCGAGGGTACCCCACGGGTTCGCCAACGCAGCGTCGAGCAGCCCGTTCATCGCTCCTCTGTTCGATCGTCCGGCCCGTGCCCACCGTCGGGTATCGTCCCGTCGTTCCGGTAGCCGGTCGTCGATTCGCCTTCGACAGGCGGTTCATCGACCGTGCTCCGGCCGCCCCAGCCCTTTCGGTTCCGGAGCGCGTACTCACCGTCCTCGGTCGTCATGTTGTAGCCGCAGAACGGAACCAACTCACCGTCCGCCGTCGGTACCGAGAGACAGCAGTTGCTCAACCGGTTCACGTCGGCCGCGTCGGCGTCCATGAACCCCGTGAACGACACGGGGACGATCTCATCGAACAGCCCCTCGACACTGCCGGGTACGTCGATACCACAGCAGCCGGCGGTCTTGCAAGCCCACTCTTCGCCGGCGGCGGTGCCGGCCAGAAGCTCCATGTAGTCGCCCTCGTCGACCATCCCCGAGAGTATCCCCCAGAGCCGGTCGTCGACGTACTGTGTGAGCGGGACGAACGAATCGACGTCCGGGCTCGTGGACGTGTCGGTCTCCCGGCTCGGATCGCCACAGCCGCAGTCAGAGTCATCGTCTCGGGCGGCTCCACACTCGGTGTCCCCGCCCGGGTCGGCGTCGCGGGGGACGAACGCGGTTCCGATCTGACAGTAGGCCGAACAGCAGGGGGCCGGCAGCATGTCGCGCGGCTCGAGCGTGTCGATCTGCTCGGCCAGCGATCGCGTCGCGTCGTCGATGGCGAACCGGCCGTCGTTTCGTTCGTACCGGCCGAAGTGAGCCACCGGCTGGAAGTTGACCGACCGGACGATGTCCCTGTTTTCGAGCGCGAACCGGACGATATCGCCCATCTCGTGGTCGTTGACGCCCGGCACCACGGTCGGAACGAGGACGACTGGCAGGGCCGCCGCCCGACAGGCTTCGATGGCCGCGAGTTTCTCTTCGAGCAGATCGATCTCGCGGATCCGCTCGTAGCTCTCGCTCGTCAGGCCATCGAACTGCAGGTAGATCGCAGTGACACCGGCGTCGGCGAGGACATCTACATAGCCCGGGTCGGTCGCCAGCCGGATCCCGTTCGTGTTCACCTCGACGTGGTCGATACCGCGATCGCGAGCCCGCTCGACAAGTTCCGGCAGGTCGTTTCGCACCGTGGGCTCGCCGCCGGAGAACTGGATCGGCCGCCCGCCGGCGTCCGCAACGGTATCCAACAGCGTCTCGATCTCCGCCGTTGAGCGGTGTTCGCCACCGGGGGCGGAACTGGCAAAACAGTACGAACACGAGAGGTTACAGTCGGTCGTGACCTCGACGACGGCCAGACAGGCGTGGTCGTCGTCGACAGTCAGATCGCCGCCGTCGTGTTCCGGATCCGGGCCGAAGTCGGCGGCCCACTCCCAGTGGTCAATCGAGCCCCAGATCTTTCGGCTCGTGGTGCCGTGTGTCGGGCACTCGCGTGTGAGGAACACGCCATCCTCCTGTTGCTCGTAGCGGCCGGGGACTTCCTCGAGACAGTCCGGACAGAGGCTCGTCGTGGCCGTGAGGGCGTCGCCGTCGTCCATACGCGGTGGGAGGAACAAAGTGTCATAAGCGTGCCGGGGATGTGCGCCGCCGCAACGAGTGCAGCGAGGCTCTGGTATCGCAGCTGCTAGGCCGCACAATCGTTTTTGATACCCGGAACCGAAAAGGAGTATGACAGTTCCGACGGGACAGGCCCGATCCTCGGTGGCGGTTCCCGACACCGATCCAGCGGCGCTGGCTCAGAACCTGCTCGTCGCGTGCAAGCAAGGCGAGGGAACCGACCGATACAGGACCGCACTCGCCGAAGCGACCGACGACGACCTCCGTCCAGTGCGAGCGGACCGGTCGACCGCGCTTTCGTTCTGGCTCAACTGCTACAATGCGGGGACCCAGTTCCTCCTTGAGGATCGCCCGGGGCTCTACGAGAACCCGCTCAGATTCCTGCGGTTCTTCCGTGCGCCCGCGATCACGGTCGGCGGAACCTCGCTCTCGCTGGATCGGATCGAGAACGGGCTGTTGCGCGGCGGCCGATCGAAGTACGGACTGGGCTATCTGCCGAAAATATACGTCACGGAGTTCGAACGGCGCTACCGGCTCGAGAGATGTGATCCGCGGATACACTTCGCGCTGAACTGCGGTGCCGAGAGCTGTCCGGCGATCCGGGCCTACGAGCCCGATCGAATAGACGAACAACTGGATCTCGCCACCCGTCACTATCTCGATAGGACCGCCACCCACGACGCGGGGACTGTCCGCGTGCCCCGCGTATTCCTGTGGTTCCGTGGCGACTTCGGCAGCCGCTCGGACATCCGTGCGTTTCTGCGCCGCTACGACGTGATTCCGGACGGCGCTGCGCCGAAGCTCCGCTACCGGTCGTGGGACTGGTCGAAAGCGCCCGGAAAGTTCGCCGAGTAGCGCCCGAGCCGTTTTCACCGCGGAGCGACTACGGGTCCCCATGGCCCAACAAGTACCGGACTTCTCGCTGCCGAACGTGGCCACCGGACCGAACCCGTTCTCACTCTCGGAGCTGTCCGAGGACGTTGTCTTCGTCATCCTTTTCTTTCAGCGCGATCACTACTGTACGAACTGCCGGAAGCAGGTACAGGAACTCGCCGACCGCATCGACGAGTTCCACGAGCACGACGCAGAAGTCGTCTCTATCGTCCCGGAACCGGTCGAACGCGTCGAAGCCTGGCAGGAGCGATACGACCTCCCCTATCCGCTGTTGGCGGATCCGAACGCGGAAGCGGGCGAGGCCTACGACCAGCCCGTCCGGTTCGGGATCCTCGGTCGGTTCTCCGATTTCTTCGGCCGGATGCCCGAGGTAGTTGTCGTCGACAGGCGGGGGCCGGAACCGGAGATCGCGTACGTTCATCGGGGCTCCTCGACGTTCGACAGGCCGGAGATAGACGCGTTGCTCGCGGAACTCGATGCGCTCCGGACAGGGGCGTGAACCGCGTCGCAAACAGCGAGCCGGGAAACTCCTGTCGTCACGGGGTTTCGGTCCGGTGGCCTACTCGGGATCACTCCGATGAGTATCCCGCAGTCGCCACTTCTGTACACGTCGGCCGACTGCTCCGAAGATTCGAACCGATCCAGACTGACGCGCGGAACGTCGGGAACCGTCTCGATCCCGTCGTGTGAGACGTCCATGTCGCAGCCGTCACAGAAGAACGGATCCGGACACATACTGTTCCGAGTTCACTAGGGACGGATATCCCCGTGGTGGTGCTCGTCGTCGGAGGGCTCCGCCGATGTCGGCGAGATAAACCCGATAGAGCGGCTGTAATCGTATTGCATACTCGCCGAATCGATAATAGACGATACAGACGACGTTGACGGGATGTGACCTAATGGCGACCCCATCCGCCGATTCCCTGCGATCACCGGGGGGAGCCGAAAAGCTCCGACAGGGGTATCCCGTCACCGTCGAAACGGCGGTCATAGACGAGTTGATGAACGCTTCGCGGAGGTGACGACCCGCGGCGAAGCAAAACCGTTCCCGGGACCGATCGTCCATCGATGTAATACAGCAACACCACAACCATGCCGATATCGAGACGGGTCGTCCTCGAACGACTCGCCACAGAGACCGACGCCGACAGCCGGGAAACGATGACCGTCGAAGCGCTCGCTGCAGGTCTCGACACCGACGAACGGACTGTCGAAGCCCACCTTCAGAGGCTCGCAGACTGCGAACTCGCCCGGATTCACGCAAGCGGGCGCGTGAGAGTGACGATCACGGGCGAAGAGATCCTCGAACTCGGAGCCGACGAAGTAGTCATCGTGGACCGACCGACGACCGATACGGAGCGGTGAGATGACCAGTACTTATTCGGACACCGCACTACTGATGGTTTGTATGGTGGTATCGAATCCCGATGTCTGAGAAAGAAGCCGACCAGCACGGGGAGAGCTCGGCGGAAGTCGAGTACGACCCGGCGTCCAGCCGGTATGACCTCTTCGAGTGCCCCGATTGCGACAACGTGGTCCTCGCGCTCGGGCGCGATGACCCGCCGATGTCGTGTCACGACGAACCGATGGAACGCGTCACAGATATCGAAATGCAGGTCAAGCCACCGGACGTCAAACAGGTGCTGCTGCAGGCGTTCGGGCTTCCGAAAGCCGGCCTGGACATCTGTCTGTGCGTCATCAGTGAAGGTCCTCTCTCGGCGTCGGAGGTCGCCGACTCGCTGGGATACGACCGGAGCACGATCACCCGGTATCTCAACAAACTCGTCGAACTCGGCCTGTTACAGCGATCCGAGCTAAACCTCGAGGAGGGCGGCGTCGTCAACGTGTATCACTCGGTCGATCTCGAACGGATGCGGCGCGAAACCCTGATCGGCTTCTACGTCTGGGCCGGGGAGGCCGCCGCGCTCATCGAGGACGCGAACCTGACGAAGCGGGATTACCTCGAAGAGAACCCCGACCGGGAGCTGCCGGACGTGTTCTGGGAGTCGTTCTCGGAGGAGTAGCGGTCTTCGAGTTGAGAGATAAACGTCCCCGTACGGTCGGCTACCGTTTGTCCTCGATCACGTAGGCGGCGGTCGAGACGGAATCTCACGTCGTGTTGAACGGTGGCACGCAGGCGAGTTCGCCGTTCGACACGTCGTCGACGACGATAATTTACATCCGTGACAGGCACGATACCCCGGAATTCGGGCTGTGAATACGCGCTGTCACTCTGTGAAACAATTTATTGTGATTCGGATCGAAACTCCGCGGCTCGTTTCTCCCCCAGTTCGATCAGCTCCTCGATGAACCCGGGACTTCGGTCGACCTTCGTCGAACAGTGATACGTCCGTCCCATCGGAATCCGACGGACCGCCGTCTTCGAAAAATCGCTTTCGGGGAGGTGTCCTTCGTCGATCCAATCGTTGACGCGTTCGATGACCCGCAGTTCTTGGTTTAACGAGATGTTGCCGGAGAGTTCGTTGCGGCGGTCGGCGATCTCTTCGGCTGTCGTCGGCTCCTCTTGGCGTTCCTGGGGGTTGATTTGGATCACCCAGAGTTCGTCGGGTTTGCGGGCGGCGTCGACAGTCATCAGATCGTCGATCGGCGGGTTCTGGCTGAAGAGCCCATCCCAGTGGTAGTGGCCGTCGATCTCGACCGCCTCGAACAGGTTCGGGACCGCAGCGGACGCCAACACCGCTTGCGGCGTCACGTCCTTGTTGGTAAACGTCTCGAACACACCGGCGTTGATATTTACTGTTCCGATCACGAGTTCAGGGACCTCCCGCGTACAGAGCTCCGGGATCTCGTCGAAATCGATGTGCCGTTCGAGCGCCGCTTTGATCCGTTCTTTGCCGGATTCTGCACCCGGGATCTGGTACGGACTGACCTGCGGGATCGGGAAACCACTGCTCTCGATGCGGGAGAGTCCGACCACCCAGTTGTTGGTGAACTGATCGCCGATACCGTCCGCTTTGAGATCGTTCCAGAACCCCTCGAGGAGTTCGATGGCCGTGTTCTCGTCGGCAGTCACGAGCCCGTACCACGCCAACGCCGCGTTGAACGCACCACCCGACGTGCCGCTGATCCCGACCAGTTCGTATTCGTCGTTCCACTCCTCGAGCAGTCCCTTCAGGACGCCCGCGGTGAACGCCGTGTGGCTCCCACCGCCCTGACACGCGATCGCGATCTTGGTTTTCGTGTGCTTACTCATACGTTGTGGTGTACCCGCCGTCCCACAGCAGATCGCCGCCTTTGAGGTGTTTCCCGTGTCTTGAGAAGCTGAACACGAAGGGGTTCGCGACCTCGGCGGGCGTCATCATCTCCTTGGTTCGGGCCTGGCCCAATATCACGTCCTCGAGGGCCTCACGTTCGGAGATCCTGCGTTCGGCAGCCGTGACGACGGCGACGGTGTTCGGTTCGAAGTGAGGATCGTCGAGGTCGAGGGGGTCCTCCGGTGTCAGTCCCGGCCCGGTGAGTTCGAACGCTTCGGCGGACATCGTGCTGGAAGAAGCGAACCAGCCAGCGCATAAAACTGTGTGTCGGATGTGTGACCCGACGGCAAATCTAGATCGGCCACGCGAGTCCGCCCGAACGTGTGTTCGATCGCATTATGGATGCGTGTTCGATCGCACTACACGGGCGCGGTGCGTTTTCACGCTACCCTCGAGAACCCGTGGTATGGTCCAGGAGAAGGCGATTCCGGCTCGTCTGTGGACGGCCCTCGACGGATACGATATCGGGGGCGGCTTCGGACGGCCGTGTCCGAGCTGCGAACAGGAATACGAGCCGGGGAACCGTCTCTTCGTCATCACCGAACGACCGCCGAATACGGACGAGTGGATCGTCTCGTCGGTCGTCTGTGCCGAGTGCGGTCAGCGATCGCTGCCGGACGACGAACGACGACCGTCAGTCGATCAGGCCCTCGTTTCCGCCGACCTCGCCGTGGCGGGGATGACGCTTGCCCTCGACGGCGAGAGCGCTCGTCTCCTGGATCGGTCCCCGGCGAAGGATGAGTAATCGGCTCGACCGGTTCGATCGCTCCGGGTGTTTGAACGAGACAGTCACTCGTCAGACCGTGCTGTCGGGGACTCACTTCGTATACGATTCGGCACTCGGCTATGCGATGATGCCAGCGCCGAGGAAAGCCCCGAGAACGACGCCGTAGATGACGTGGACGGTTCCGAACATCATCATCGTATCACGGTCGGGCTCCATCTCCATGATCGTACGCATCCAGAACATCATCCCCCCGATCATGAGGACGATACCGTAAACGAGCCCGATGCCGATAGCGACGCCGAGAGAACCGAGACTAAGCCCGACCAGCGGGACCCCGACCGCGAACACTATCCCGGCGATGACGCCGTAGACGAGGTGCAACGCCATCCCCGGCATCGTGTAGTCCCCTGGCTGGCCGCCGCCGAGCTTCGCGACGAGTGCCGCCGTCGGCGGCAGCCCGCCATCCCCCATCACCATCATTACGACGGTCATAACGATCGTCGCGACCACGCCGCCAGCGAGACCGGCAATATAGTAGTCAGTAGAACTGTTTACACACCACTCACAGCCGGATGGCCAGCGACAGCCACGCTGGCCGGACACTCGCGAGTGGATCTGCACTGACTTCTACCGACTACTATAAGTGATGCCATAGGTTCAGTTCTATCGGACGCGAGGTTCCTAGTAAACCACGATGGGGGCGTTGAAGAGAGACGCACACTGGCGAAAGCACAAGAATAAGTACCCGATCGGTGTGTGTGATCGAGACACACGATCGATCAATCGTTAATTCTACGTCGCCCGTACGATCCGGTGATGAGATCCACTCGACGCCGTTTCGTCGCAGTAGCCGGTCTCAGTGCATTCGCAGGCTGTACCTCAGTCTTAGACCGTGGATCGGAGGGAGAGCCGGCTACGACGGCGGAGTCGAGTACTACCGAATCGGCGTCGGTAAACGACGAAGCCGTTCCGACTGCCGAGGCGACTCTACCACTGCCGATGGAACCCGGTGAACTCGAATCACTCGCGGTCTCGGGGGGGCCACCCAAAGACGGGATCCCGTCCATCGACGAACCTTCGTTCGTCGGTCCCGACAACGCCGATTTCCTCGACTCCGGTGATCCCGTGTTCGGCGTCGCGCTAAACGGCGCGATCAAGGCATACCCACAGAAGATTCTCGTTCGACACGAAATCGTCAACGACCGCCTCAGTGACCGCTCCGTCGCAGTGACGTACTGTCCGCTGACTGGGACCGTCCAGGGGTTCGAGCGCGGGGAAACGACGTTCGGGGTCTCCGGTCGACTGATCAACAACAACCTCGTGATGTACGATCGGGCGACAAAGGCCTGGTGGCCACAGATCCTCGCCACATCGATACCCGGGTCGTGGAACTCGGACCCCGGGACCAGCTCGTTACGGGAATTTAGACTCGTGTGGACGACGTGGGAGCGCTGGCGGGAGTTGTATCCCGACACGCAGGTCCTCTCGACGGAGACAGGTTTCGCAAAAAACTACGGCAGCGATCCCTATGGCTCGTACAATCCGCGCGGGGGGTATTATGCCAACGAGAACATGCTATTCGAACCGCTCGAGGAAGACGACCGGTTCGGCCGGAAACGCGTCTTCATGGGTGCCCGGACTGCCGACGGGGCCGTCGCTTTCGACAAATCCACGCTGCTTGAAGAACGGATCATGACGGGGGAACTGAGCGGGACACCGGTCGTCGCGGTCGCCGACCGACGCCTGAATACCGGGTACGTCTACCTGAATCCCGACGAACGGACAGCCACGACCGACGGCAGTACAGTGCAAATGGGAGATTCCTCGTACGAACCGAATGCCCTACCGCTCGCGGGGGTCCACACGTTCGATGCGATGTGGTTCGCCTGGCACGGGTACTACCCGGACACCGATGTCTATGCGTGAAAGCGTTCCCCCCGGGCGGCTCGGAGCGGCTGTCTCCCGAACGATCGCAGCCGCAACAGAGGTATTCCGCCACCCGGATGCGACACTGGTCGTCGTCGGAACGGCAGTCGGGTATCTCTTGATCTATCTATACGCCCTCGGGCACATCGCACCGGGGCTCGGCGGGTTCGACGTGACTGTCGTCTCCGGAGCGCTCGGGAAGTTCTTCAAACCGGAACTCGGTCCGTTCTCGTTTACTCCAGTCGCCCGCGTGTCGGTTGGCCCGGTGACCTACCTGTTTTCGCTTAACACCGTTTTGGGTCTCGGTCTCGCCGGCTTGGTCGGTATGAATCTTGGTCTTACGTATCTCGCGTGGCGCCAGCCCGCCGCCTGCGGGATCGGGTCCTCGTCGTCCGGATTCCTCGCGAGCATTCCGGCAGTGCTGTCGGGAACCGCCTGCTGTGGACCCGTCGTCCTCATCGTTCTTGGGATCCAAGCGTCGGGCATCATCGTGACGGCGTTTCAGTTCCTGTTGCCGATTGCCGTCGTGCTGTTGCTCGGGAGCCTCGTGTTGGTCGGTCGACAGATCGATCCGGCGAGGCTCTGAGCGGATTTTATACCGATCTGCGCGGAGATCATAGGGACGCACGGAGGAAATCGATGTCAACGATTCCGAAGGGGGTGAGTCGTTTCGAGACACAAGTCTCCCGAGACCGTACGATCGAAAAGGGACCTCGCCCGGTAACCCATTATATAACCACTGTGCTGGGGTGGACCACAAGCGAACGCCCACAGTGTCATTAAGCCTGTTCTCGAAGGTCTACAAATATATGGCTGATAGCTCGTCCCCGAACACCCCACATGGCGATATGACGTGGTACAAGGCACTTTCTCCCGATGAACTACCAGAGGGCCGGGTCAAGGCCGTCAGCTGTGGCGACACGACCGTGGTTGTAACGCATCACGACGGAGAGTATGCTGCCCTCGATAACAACTGTCCGCATCAGGGCGGTCCCCTCGGCGAGGGATCGATTGAGACAGGTTACCTCCGATGTCCATGGCACGGCTGGGATTTCGACCCACTGACGGGCGAGACGCCCGGTCCGCACGATGACTGTGTCCAGACGTTTCCGGTCGAAGAACGCGACGATGGCATCTACGTCGGCTTTCCCGAGGAGGAGCCCCACGAACGGACGGTATCCGACGTTATCGCCGAGACGTTGGTCAACTGGGGTGTCCGGCAAGTCTGGGGGATCGTGGGACACTCGAATCTCGGCCTCGCCGACGCGCTCCGCCGCGAGGCCGACCAGGGTAATCTCTCGTACTACGGCGTTCGGCACGAGGGTGCTGGCGCATTCGCCGCCTCTGCCTACGGAAAGCTCACCGGTCGGCCGGCGGCCTGTTTCTCCATCGCCGGTCCCGGTGCGACGAACATGCTCACAGGGCTGTGGGACGCGAACGTCGACGGCTCGCCGACTATCGCGCTCACGGGGCAGGTCGAATCGCAAGTCCTTGGCACGGGAAACTTCCAGGAAGTCGATCTCGAGGCGGCCTACGGCGACGTCGCCGAGTTCGAGGCGACGGTGTTGCCCGACAGCGACCACGCCGAACTCGCGACGCGAGCGGCAAAGACGGCGATACTGGAACGAGGCGTCTCCCATCTGGTCTTCCCCGACGAGATTCAGACCCAGTCCGCCGAGGACGTCGATCCCGGCGATCCGGAGGGACGGATCACTCCCCGCGATATTTCCCCACCTGAAGACGCACTCCACGATGCGGTAGATCTGCTAGAAACTGCCGAACGGCCGGTGATCGTCGTCGGCCACGGAGCCCGGTTCGAGATGGACGGCATCATCGAACTCGCCGAACGGCTCGACTGTCCGGTGCTGACAACGTTCAAAGCCAAAGGGCAGATCCCCGACTCCCACCCACTTGCGGGCGGGGTTCTCGGTCGAAGTGGGACCCCGATCGCGAGCCATTTCATGAACGAAGCGGACCTGCTGGCCGTCTTCGGCGCGAGCTTCTCGAATCACACGGGGATTGCCGAGTACAAGCCAACGATCCACGTCGACTACGACGCGATGACCCTCGGCAAGTTCCACAGCATCGACGTTCCGGTGTGGGGCGAAATCGGCGTCACCGTCGACGAACTCCACGAGCGACTCGACGGCTTCGAAGCGGAGAGCCAGCGCGATGAAATCGCCGATCGCTGGGAAATCTGGCGTGACGAGAAGGCCACCCGACGGGATGAGACACCGGAACGTGGCGTCAACTACGCCACCGCCTTCGACGCGATGACCCGACTCGTCCCTGACGACGCCATCATCCCCGTCGACGTCGGGAACAACACCTACGCGTTCGGCCGCTACTTCGAGCCGGAACACCAGTCAGTGCTCATGTCTGGGTATCTCGGCTCGATCGGCTTTGCGTTCCCCGCGGCGCTGGGCGCGTGGGCGGCGACACAGGAGCCTGAGTCGCCCTTTGTCGGTCGAAAAGTAGTCTCGGTCTCCAGCGACGGCGGCTTCGGCCAGTACATGAGCGAGTTTACGACCGCCATCAAGTACGACATGGACATCACGCACGTCCTTCTCAACGACGACGAACTCGGGAAGATCAGCAAAGAGCAGCGCACTGGCGGGTGGGACGTCTGGCAGACCGACCTCGTGAACCCGGAATTCGCTCGGTTCGCGGACAACTGTGGTGGATACGGCGTCTTCGTCGACGACCCGGAGGAACTCGACGAGGCGCTCGAAACCGCTATCGACGTCGACGGCCCCGCACTCGTCGAGATACTCACTGACTCGGACCCGATCTGATACCGGCGGTTATACCTGCGTATGGATATCGCGCGGAGCACGTGCAGCTGGAGATAGCTATAGCTGACAGTATGAACGATCGGATTGTCGTGACTGACAGCTTCGCTCCGACCCGTCCACTGTGTACCGAACGGTACAGCAAGTCACGCTGCACCACTCGAATGCTGCTCTCGACGCTTGTGGGGAGTGACTGGTCGTCGTCGGGTCGGCCTATCGTTCATATTTTTCTCAGCGTGAGGGAGACTCGAGGAAGTCCAGTCGCACGGATGCAGTCGACCGCAGGACGCTCGCTACCAGCGCCACCAGCGAGAGCGACAGGAGGACGATTCCGACTCCCACGAAAAGCCCGATCGGGTTCGGGCCCAGGACGCTCCCGAGCGTCAGTGCGAGGCCGAACACCCCGAGATAGCTTCCGAGGAAAAACAGCGGAACGACGCTGTAGGGGCCGTCAGTGTAGGCGTATACGCCGGCGAGGAGACCGGTAACCGGGAGCACGGCGAAATAAACGACTGACGCGACCCCGTCGGTCGCGGCGTCCAACCCATACACCGGATCCCGGTAGAGCACGAGGAGAACGGTCAGGAATCCGGCCACGAGTGTGGCGCCGCCGATTTCGTTCATATCCATTAGTACGGTTCGTGTATCGAAGGGTAGCTGGGTCGCACTGTGTCCCTCTCGTTACTCCTGGGCGCGTTCCATCTCGTAGCTCAGGCGGTGGGGCATGATGCTCAACGCGCGAACGATCGCGGCCAGCGAAATGAAGATTCCCAGGGGGATGTGGCCGACGCCGCCGAGTTTGAGCCAAAGCAGCGTTGAGGGCCACTTGTGGATCTCGGCGAGCGCCGAGTTGACCGCCGCGCCCCGGGTGCCGCCACTTCCACCGGCGAGGCTCGTGTCGGGGAACTGCGTAAAGTAGTTCTCCAAGAGCGGATGGAAACTCGTCAGCTCGAAGAATATCGCTGCACCGACCAGCAGATACCCCACGGCGGCAAATATCGCGCTGACCATGAGCATCTTTTTGATCGATCCAATCGTCGATTCTATCTCCGCGATTGACTTGCGATCCGGATATTCGCTTGCCATGAGATTCGCTTCGATTCCATGGTAAATATAGGCACATCGGACGTGAAAACAGATTGCACGTCCACCCAGACGTTCTATCGGTACCGCGGATTGGTTCTCCCGAAGTCGAAGCGACACGTCCCGCTCGCTCGCCGGCCCACTCAATCATGAACGACGGAACATCCAACAAACGACAGTATCGAACGGAAACGCGGGATCCCGACGACCGGATTCCGACTCGGCCGATCCGGCGGTGGCTTCGATGAGCCGATCCGAGGCCGACAGCCCCGAACGAATCGCTACCTGGAGCGACCTCCCGGACCGGGAGCCGAACCACGCACGCGTCGAGGGCGTTGATCTCGTTGTCATCCGATACGACGACGAGGTGTCTGTCCTCTATGGTCGATGTCTCCATCGCGGTGTGCTCCTCGGGGACGGCCGCGTCGAAGGTGACGATCTCATTTGTGGTGTCCACGGCTGGGACTATCGCGTTGATACCGGCATCAGCGAGTACGACAATTCGGAAGTGTTAGAGAAATTCCGTTCATGGGTCGACGAGGACGAAGACGCCGTCTACGTCGACGCTGCCGGAGTCGCCCGTTGGGCCGAAGACAACCCCCAACCCTACGACGACCCTGCGCCCGGTGATGGGGGCGACGGGGCGATGCAGGGAGCCACTGACGACATCGATGGCGGTGCCGTCGACCCGGAGTTCTATGGTGAGCCCGATCACGAGAAGGAACCGTACTCCCACTACATCCAGACGCTAGCCCAGCGGGGCCCCGACGGGATCGGGGAACACGGCGAGGTTTCCGCGATGGGTGTCCCGCGCACGGAGCTGCCGTCCTGGGAGGACTTGCAGATCCTGACGGCCCAACTCGCCCGAACGCCCCTCGATGACGAGACAACCGTCGATACGGAACTGGTGATCGGGCCGAACGCGGAGAACCCGCTGCGACTCGACATCCCGATCTTCGTGAGCGACATGAGCTTCGGCGCGCTCAGTGAGGAAGCGAAGGTCGCGATCTCGACGGGGGCCGAGCGGGCGGGGACGGGCATCTGTTCCGGCGAAGGCGGCATGTTACCCGAAGAACAGGAAGCGAACTCCAGATACTTTTACGAGTACGCGACGGGGAAGTTCGGCTGGGATATCGACCTCGTCGAACGGGTCCAGGCGTTCCATTTCAAGGCCGGACAGGGGGCGAAGACGGGCACCGGCGGCCACCTTCCCGGGGAGAAAGTAGAGGGGCGGATCGCCGAGGTTCGCGACCTCGAACCCGGGACGGACGCGGTGAGTCCCTCGCGGTTCCCCGAGTTAGAGACACCCACGGACTTCGCCGAACTGGCCGATCGGGTACGCGACGTCGGCGGTGGTATCCCGATCGGGTTCAAACTCTCCGCCCAGCACGTCGAGGAGGACATCGACTTCGCGCTCGAGGCCGGCGCGGACTATCTCATCCTCGATGGGCGCGGCGGTGGCACCGGGGCGGCACCGGACGTGTTCAAGAACAACATCTCGGTCCCGACGATGGCCGCTCTCGCCCGGGCACGTTGCCACCTGGACGCACGCGACCGGTCGGACGTGACGCTTATCGCGACGGGTGGGCTTCGGACGGAATCGGATTTCATCAAAGCGATGGCGCTGGGCGCCGACGGCGTCGCGGTGGCCAACGCCGCGATGCAGGCGATCGGCTGTCTCGGCATGCGTGCGTGTGACTCGAACAACTGTCCGGTCGGGATCGCGACCCAACGGGAGGATCTCAGAAGCCGGCTAGTCATCGACTCTGCCGCCGACGGCCTCCAAAACTATTTCGAGGCGACCGTCAAGTTGATGAAGGTAATGGCCCCGGCCTGCGGTCACGACAGCCTCTCGGGATTCGAACGCCGAGATCTGACGGCCTGGAAAAAAGACATCGCCGACCTGACCGGCGTCAAGTATGCCGGTGTCGGCCACGAACGGTAACCAAATCTAATGGAACTGATTTCGATCGCTGCGGAGGCAGAGAACGGCGTGATCGGTCGGGATGGGGAACTGCCGTGGCGGAGTATCCCGGCCGACAAACGACAGTACAGAGATCGGATCGCGTATTCGCCTGTGATCCTCGGACGGCGGACGTTCGATTCGATGCGCGAGGACCTCCCGGGAACCGCACAGATCGTGCTGAGCCGGTCGGAATCGGCGTTCGACGTCGAGACGGCACACCACGCGTTGGGTATCGACGATGCGGTCGCGACAGTCGGATCGCTCGGGAGCGACCACGCCTACGTCATCGGTGGGGCGGGTATCTATAAACTGTTCCAGCCCGTGATCGACCGAATGGTACTCAGCCGGATTCCGGGCGAGTACGACGGGGACACGTACTTTCCGCACTGGGATCCCGATGACTGGACCGTGGTCGATCGTACGTCCTACGACGAGTTCACCCTCGAAGAGTGGGTTCGAGAACAGAACTAGCTACCGTCACCCTTCAACTATGGATACATCCGATTTACCCACGGCCGTCGCCGAGTCCCTCTCGGCGAACCGTACGGAACTGTTCGAGTTCACCGAGGAGCTGGTCGGATATGACACCCAGAACCCCCCCGGACGAACGGTGGATATCGTCGAGTGGCTCGAAACCACGCTCGACGAATCGGCGCTGTCCGTCGAGCGCTTCGAAGTCGATCCGGAGAAGCCCAATCTCATCGCCACGCTTCCCGGACAGGCCGACCACACGCTATGTTTCAACGGCCACCTCGATACCGTTCCGTTCGAGGAGCGCGATTGGTCGCACGATCCGCTAGGAGAGCGAAGCGGAGAACGCATCTACGGACGCGGGACGACCGATATGAAAGGAGCCGTCGCCGCGATGGCCCAGGTCGCACTCGCCTACGCTCGGAGCGGGACGGAACCGCCAGTGACACTCCAGTTCGCGTTCGTGAGCGACGAGGAGACGGGCGGTGATGCCGGCCTCACGACGCTGTTAGAAACGACCGATTTCGACCCTGACGCCTGCGTTGTCGGTGAAACTACCTCCCGTAACGGACGATATTCCGTTTCGGTCGCCGATCGCGGGAACATCTGGCTCACGCTCGAGGCCTCAGGGAGTGCTGCCCACGGCTCACGGCCGATGATCGGAGAGAACGCGATCGATCGTTTGACCGATGCGATCGGGCAGTTGCGAAGCGAATTCGGACAACGGGAACTCTCGATCGATGCATCGATGGACGGGATCATCGAGGAGTCCGTCGACTTCTACGAGCCGGAGGCCGGAGCCGAGGCCACCCAAAGCCTGTATCGATACCCGACGATCAATCTCGGTATCCTCGAGGGTGGAAAGGCGATAAACACGGTACCGGCTTCGGCATGTGCGAGAGTCGACATCCGATTGACTGCCGGTGTCGATACCAGGGAGGCACTCAGCGGGATACGGGACTGCTTGACTGGGATGGACGGCATCGAGATTATCGATATCTCGTGGACCCGTGGTTCGTACGAACCGCTCGGGAGTTCCATCGTCGAAGCGAGCGCGAAAGCAGCCGAACACGTCGTCGACGAGCAGATCTACCGACGGAGCGCGACCGGAGGCGGCGACGCCAAAGTCCTTCGACACGAGGGGATCCCAACGGTCGAGTTCGGCTTCGGTACGCAGACAGCCCACGGGACAGACGAATACACGACGACCGAGGCACTCGTTCGAAACGCCATCAGTTACGCAGCACTTCCCGTTCTGTACGAGCACTCGAGGAGCGTTGACCGATGATTTCAGCTATCGGGGGGACGACAATCGCGGCGGTGACGCTCGTTATTGTAATCGCCGGAGCGACGAACGGGCTCGCCGGCTTCGGATTCGCCGTCGTCGGAACGATGGTCCTTGCGACGATGATCGACCCGGCGACGGCAGTCGTTTTCATGATCGTCCCGATTCTCGCGGTCAATCTCTCGTTGGTCCGTGATCTCTCCGGGAAAGAGCTCCGAACCTGTAGCCGACGGTTCGGTCCGCTCATCGGTGCGGCTCTGGTCGGAACAGTCGTCGGCATGGCCGTCCTCAGTAGTATCCCGAGCAGCCCCCTGCGTGTCGGGCTCGGGATACTGACTCTCGGGTTCGTCGCGACAGCCCAGCGACAGATTCCGCTCCCGGAGCTGTCGGCAGGGAGGATGGGCACGTTCAGTCGTACGCGAGCCGGGATGCTCGGTATCGGTGGTATCTCCGGACTCCTCTTCGGTGGAACGAACGTCGGTATCCAGCTCATCGCGTACCTTCGGAGCTTCGACCTCTCACACGGGCTGTTCGTCGGGGTCGTTGCCCTCGTATTCTTGGGGCTCAACGGAATCCGAGTCGTGGTCGCCGGTCTGCTTGGGCTTTATCCGAGTCCCGCTGTTCTGTTAGCGTCCGTCGTCGCAGCGCTCCCGGCCGTCCTCGGTGTCGCTGTAGGGAAACGTCTCCGAGCCACCGCCAGCGAACGCTTGCGCAGACTCGCCGTTTTGGGCCTTCTCACAGTGGTCGGAATCCGACTGGTGGGCGGCGGGGTCGGAGTAATATAATAGCTTCTCTGTTTGGACACGAAGTCCTGCTGTAGTGGCTGAACATGAACAGTCGATAGTTCCAATAGGATCAGCAGAAATGTATCGCCATGGGGCTGGTGGCTGAGTTTCAGATCGATTGTGAAGCCCTTCCGCTCACGGATGTGGCGACAGCTGTCCCCGAAGCGACGTTGTTACTCGAGATTCAGTACAACCACGGTGATCGCCCACCGTTTCTGGTCACTGTTCACGGCGGTTCCCAGGCAGTTATCGAGACAGCCTTGACCGAAGCGTTCGATGTGGGTGAGTGGACGCTAATCGGGCAGGCTGGAGATACTCACCGATACCAAGTGCAGGCAGCACTCAGTTTTGAACAGCAACTCGGGGATCATCTCGATAACCTTGCGGGGCTCGAGGCCTTGGCCACCGCTGATGCGATCATCGAGCGGATTGAGGTCGTCCCGGGCGGGTGGCAACAAACGGGATGGTTCGCCAGCCGGGACACGTTCGGCAAGTTCTCCTCGTTTTGGCAACAGAACGCTGGGTTTCAATTGCTACGGCTCACCCACGACGAGGAATCCGAACCTCCCGGTGACGGCCTCACGGACCGGCAACGTGAGGCCCTCCGGATAGCGTACGAACTCGGATATTTCGACATTCCACGCCAAGCCTCTCTCGAACGGGTCGCCGCAGAACTGGGGATCTCTGCTTCGTCGGTCTCCGAGCGACTCCGCCGCGCACAGACCGAATTGATCGAAGAAACCGTCGCACCTACCTGGCCTCCGCTCCCCGACGAAGCCCCCTCGTTTTAGCTACCCTTATATAAAAGACCGAACGACTGAGAGACACTCCTTCCCGGCGCACGCCAATACGATACGATGCACCGATGCAGACACTATCGACGGCGGATGAGAGTCGCATCGCAATCGAACAACACGGAAACGGTCAGCCCCTGATATTGCTTCACGGCGGGATGGCCCCACGGCAGTACTGGGGTCCAGTCATTCCCCACCTCGAGGAATACGCCGCGATCGTCCCTCAGCGACCGGGGTTTGGGACATGCCTCGACGATCCAGCTGAAACCGGTGCTGCCGACGTGCTCAATCGGGAGACTGACTACGTACGCACGCTCGTTGATACCATCGAGGAGCCACCGGTTCTGTTCGGCCACTCCTTCGGCGCCCTGACGGCCATCGAAGCGGCGACGGATGCAGCCGTCAAGGCGGTCGTCGCATACGAACCGGCGGTTCTCCCCGATGCGTTCCGCAAAGAGGCTGATCTGGCCGCCCGCATGGCCGCCCTTATCGATGAAGGAGATCGCCACGAGGCAGTGAAACGCTACATCGAACGCGTGCTCCATCCCGAGGAAATCGACGATCTCGACGCTTGGCTAGACGAGTGGCCGGTCTGGCCGGACTGTGTGGACCTCGCCGAAGAAGTCGTCCGGATGAACCGCGCTGTCGAACAGTACCGACTCCCTGATCAACTCGATGTCGACGCGCCAGTGCTTCTTCTGACCGGGACTGACGGCCCGGATTTCCTTCGGAAAGGCGCCCGCGATGTCCACGAAGCACTTCCCGAGAGTCGTCTCGTCGAATTCGATGGCATCAGCCACAGCGGACCCAGCGAGGCTCCCGACGTGATCGCACCTGAAGTGGACACGTTCCTCGTAACAACGCCGATAGCCTGAATTTTGGACGGGTACTCTCGGAACTCAAAAACGATGTGTTAAACGATATCACGCACTTCGGAAGCAGGTTGCTGGTCGAGTAGAGCGACCACCGGAGAAGCGTAGCGGGCAAGAGTGACGCGTGCGACGGTGGCTCTCGCCGCACCGAGGCGTCTCAAAAGACAGGCTCACGCCCTATCTCAGAGCCTTCCGGCTTCGTCGGCGAATCTCACGAAAACCCGGTCAAGAAGCTCTCGAAGGGGTCGTTCGAGCTATTCTGACTCACCAACAACGTGCTCCAGATGAGCGTTTCGTGATGCCGAGACTCGACGACTCTTGAATCACTCGATCCCGAGGCGGTTCCCAACACGAAATGATTGGTATTATATGATGGTAGCAGTTACCATTAGATAACTTCCCGAGCCCTCCATCAGGCCTCATGCTCTCCACATCCGGTAGCGTGCTCTTCTGGCATATGTCCGCGTTTAGTCTCGCGTGTGTCCTTGGTTTCGCGTGTGTCGTCTGGACGTACCATCGGCGAGACCAGTACGCCGCACAGGCGTTTCTCGTGTTCCTATTGGTCACCGTCGCATGGAACGCGACCGTATTGCTCAGAATTGTCGGCCCGGTCTCACTCGCCTGGGAATTGCACTTAATCGAGCAGTTTTTTCAGGTACTGATTACGATCGTCTGGTTTTATTTCGCTGCTGTCTATGCGGGATACCGCGCAGTGCTCACTCGGCGGCTAGTCGGATACCCGCTGGCTGGCGTGGCGGTAGCCATGCTCCTCGTGGAGTCGTTTCCACCCATCGCGGCGATCACAAACACGGACCCGACGACGATCGAGGAGCCGTTCACCTTCGTGACGTGGACCGATACCGCGCTTGCCGGGGTCGTTGAGGTACTCGCGCTGGCGGCGTTTGCTGTCGGCTCTGGATTGATTCTGTACAAGCTCTTGACCGCGAACTACGTGCAGGCATGGCAGATTGTGCTTGTCTTCGTCGCAACAACCGGGACTATTTTGGTCGAAGTATTCGAAGATGCGATTCCCCACGCCGTCTCCGGTGTTGACTATCCCGCATTAGCCGTGACAGGTGTCGGTGTCTCCTATGTGGTCGGTCTGTACCGGTACGATCTCTTCGGGTACACGCCAGTCGACATGTCTGATGTGATCGATGGAATCACCGCCCCAGTTGTCGTACTCAACCCGGAACAGCGGGTAGTGGACTTCAACGCCCCGGCGAAGGCGATGTTTGGGGCGTTAGCCACTGGGTGCCGGGGCGACGTGGTGCTGCCGGCGGCAGTCATTAATGCCGTTCCTGTAGATACTCCGGAGGCGAGCGAAGCCGAGGTGACACTCAGCCGCGACGGCGAGGATCGTGTTTACCGGCTGTATGCCGCGCCTCTCGATTCCTTTGGGGATAACCAAGGCGTCGCTGTCACCCTTCGTGATGTCACCACCCAGCGTCGCCAACAGGAGAAACTAGCTCTCCTCAAGCAGATTCTCACCCGTTCGCTCAGACACAACATCCGCAACAACGTCGATATTGTGAAAGCGAACAGCCAAGAGCTGATCGACAACCTCAACGGTCCGGAGCAGGCCCACGCACACGCTGTGTACGATGCCGCTGATGATCTACACTCAATCAGCACAAAGACGCGGGTGATGAAAGACGTCGCAGAGAACCGCGGACGGACAACACCGGTGGCGCTGTGCGAGCTTCTTACCACGACGGTCGCCGAGTACGAACAGACGTATCCTTCCACCACTTTCGTCGTTGACTGTCCTCCAGCGTGTTCAGTCGAAACAACACCCGATATCGAACCCGCGGTTCGGAACCTCATCGAGAACGCTGCTGAGCACAATTCCGCAGCCGACGCCGAGGTTCAGGTGTCACTCGAACAGCGGGACGACGCAGTCGTAATCGAGATAGCCGACAACGGGCCCGGTATCCCGCCGAACGAGCTGACCGTACTCGAGCGGGGGCGGGAAGACGTCCTTGCTCACGGGAGTGGGATCGGGCTCTGGATCGTGACGATGGTCGTCGACGAAATCGATGGCACCATCACCTACGAGACCGGTGATGCGGGAACGACGATCACGCTTCGGCTCAACAGATGAATCGCCGGAGTCCAGCACTCAGAGGGGCTGGGTATCCGTGCTTACGCGATTCATCCTCGCCGTGAACACCCGGATTCTCTCGCCGAAAGAAAGAGAGCCAGTCACAGGAAGAAACGCAACACAGAGAGCGTCGACGCAGCCTCTCAACGTTCTCTGGGGCTGCTACGTTCATCTCTCTTCGCCGACAAATCGTACGTCGATCCCGTTGTTTTGGATATGGACGTTATGCTCTGGGCTAATGCCTTTGTCGTCCTCCGGTCTCGCTTCCCATGCGCTCTGTGGCACTTCAAAGGTCTTCTGAAGATTCACGTCGTCGCCACTTGCCTCGAGTTTGTTGATATACGTCGCGGGGTCGGAAATGGCAATTACCACGTATTCGTTGTCTGAGATCGTTCCCTCGCCTTCAAATACCAGCGTTCTTTCGTTCGACTCTCTGTTGACAGTTAGTGAGATCCCAACCGAACCGTCATGATCGTTGTATATTTCCACCCCGTGGTAATCGTCCGACGTTTTTGATTTCTCCCCGAAAACAAGCTCGGCAAAGGGCTCCTGTCCGGGGTACGAGCGCGCAAACTCGCTTGTGCGTTTTTCGACCGATATTTCGTCCGTCGTTGTCACCGTAAACTCCGATTCCGCTTGTGTTTCCCCTATCGAAGCACAGCCACCAAGTGAGACGGCTAGAGTGAGACCGCTAGCTCCGAGTAACTGACGACGTTTCACACTTCGTACTCTGTGCTCGACCACAAAAACCCCTGGAAGGCTCAAAGACCTGTTCCATGACCTTCTTCACCCGACAGGTGCCCCGTTCGTACTGAACAATTTGTCTGCCTGCAACTGAGATACGACCCCGTGTGCCGGGCGATCGTGTCGGATACGCCGATATGAGCAAGGGGTGTATCGTCGTCCCCTTCGAGTCGCATCGACAGGTATCCGAAGCTACGATATCCAACAAAGTACGGATTGTTGGCCAAAACACAGGAATGTTAATACGCACTGTGAATGATACCCGATCACACCGTATGAATCTGAACGACGAGCAACGACGCGAGATCTACGAGAACCTCCTGTTCGCCCGGCGGTTCGAGGAGACGGTCCTCGAGGCATACGAATCCGGCGGCGTTCCAGAGCTTCCGCATCTGAGCATCGGACAGGAGGCCGTCGGCGTCGGGGCGACGTATGCGCTCTCGGAGGACGACTGGATCGCACCGTCGCTACGGACGCGGGCGCCGATCCTGATGCGTGTCCCGCTGAAGGAGGTCACGGCCGGGATGTACGGCACCGTGTCGGGACCCTCGGAAGGGCGGACGACCCAACATCACATGGGGTCGACCGAACACGGGATCCTCGGAACGACCGGCATGGTCGGGAGCCACCTGAACGCGGCCGTCGGCGCGGGGTTGAGCAGCCGCCAACTCGGGGACGACCGCGTCTCGGCGGTCTTTTTCGGCGACGGGGCGACGACACGGGGGGAGTTCCACACCGCGTTGAACTACGCCGCAGTCGAGGATCTGCCCGTCGTATTCATCATCGAGAACAACGGCTGGACGGAGGAGACGCCGATCGAACAGGTGACAGCGGTCGAGGAGGATCTGATCGAGTTCGCCGGCCACGACCTGCCCTCGTCGGTCGTCGACGGGCAGGACGCCGACGAGGTCCTCGCGGCCACCTCTGAGGCGGTCGACCGGGCCAGGGAGGGCAACGGGCCGACCCTCCTCGAAATGAAGACATACCGGTACCGGCCGCACGCCGAAGTCATCCAGGAACGCCGCGACGAAGCGGAGATCAAACGCTGGAAGCAGCGGGATCCGGTGAAGATCTACCGCGATCGTCTGCTCGACGACGGCGTCGTCGACGAGGCGTGGCTCGAAGATCTCGACGCGTCGCTCCGGGAGGAGATCGAGGCGTCGTTCGAGTTCGCCCAAAACGATCCCGCCCCGCCGGAGGAGACGATGTACCACGTCTACAAGGACGTCGAGGTCGATCGCGACGGAGGGGTCGTCCGATGAGCGAACATACCGTCAGAGAGAGTATCAACCGGGCGCTGGCCGAGGAACTCGAACGCGACGAGCGCGTGTTTCTCTACGGGGAGGACGTCGGGGACTACGGCGGCCTGTATCAGGTCACCGACGGCCTCCAGGACCGGTTCGGCGAGGAGCGTGTCTTCGATACCCCGCTGTCGGAGACGACTCTCGGGGGGACGGCAGTCGGTGCGGCGCTGACCGGTACTCGCCCCGTCGTCGAGATCATGTTCGGGGATTTCATGGCGATCATCGCCG
This sequence comes from Natronomonas aquatica, assembly GCF_024449025.1. Taxonomy (GTDB): domain Archaea; phylum Halobacteriota; class Halobacteria; order Halobacteriales; family Haloarculaceae; genus Natronomonas; species Natronomonas aquatica. Next base: position 37,342 of record NZ_JAHLKM010000018.1, read on the forward strand.
ATCAAATCACGAACTTTGCCGCGAAGATGTACTTCAATTACGGCGACGGGACGGGCGTCCCGATGGTCGTCCGGACGACCTACGGGGCGGGCGACCAGTTCGGCCTCCATCACAGCCAGAGCCCGATCGGGTGGTTTCAGAACGTCCCGGGGATCAAGATCGTCGCCCCGTCGACACCCCACGATTACAAGGGCCTGCTGAAGGCCTCGATCAGAGACGACGACCCGGTGATCTTCCTCGAAAACAAGCTTCGCTACGAGGACGAAGGGGAGGTACCCGACGGCGAGTATACCGTCCCGCTGTGCCGGAGCGAACGCAAGCGGAAAGGCGAGGACGTGACGGTCGTCGCCATCGGTGGGATGGTCGATGTGGCCATGGAGGCAGCCGAGCGACTCGAGGCGGACGGCGTCGACGCGGAAGTCATCGATCCACGGACCGTCGTCCCGCTGGACAAGGAGCCGATCTTCGACTCCGTTCGCAAGACACACCGACTCGTCATCGTCCACGAGGCGGCCACGTTCGGCGGCTTCGGCGGGGAGATCGCGGCCGAGGTCGCGGAGGAAGCGCTGTTTTATCTCGATGCGCCGATCGAACGGGTTGGCGCACCGTTTACGCCCGTCCCGTTCGCCGAGAACCTCGAGGAGGCGTATCTCCCCGACGAAGAGGACGTGATCGAGGCGGTACAGAACACCCTCGGGAGGTAACCATGCAAACGCTTACGCTACCGAAAGGCGGGAAGACGATGGAGGAAGGGACCGTCGTCGAGTGGCTACTCGAGGAGGGTGAGCCCGTCTCCGCGGGCGAGCCGGTCCTCTATTTCGAGTCGGACAAGGCGACGAGCGAGATCACGGCCGACGAGGACGGCGTGCTCCTCGAACGGTCGGTGGCGGAGGGCGAGACGGTCCCGGTCGGGACCGAACTCGGCCGGATCGGCTCGGACGACGAGGCGATCGAAGGAGCCGACACCGCCGGTACCGAACCGACGGACGGCGAGCCGGATCCGGCCGGGAAGCCGGAAGGAGAACCGGATCCGGGATCGAAGCCGAAACCCAACTCGGACCCGGCTGGCGCTGCGCCGCGCGCGACCCCGTCGGCCCGACGGATCGCCCGCGAACGGGGTGTCTCGTTGTCCGCCGTCGCTGCAGAAACAGGCGTTCGACAGATCACCCGCGACGATGTGGAGGCGTACACCCCGGTCGGGGCGGACACAAACGGGGACGATGTAACGACGGCGGCCGAGCCGGACGAACTCACCGTCGAGCCCGTTTCGAACCCCGAATACGGAGATGTCCTCGGCTCGCCGTGGGCCCGCGTGCTCGCCGCAAACCACGGCATTCCGCTGTCGGCTGTCGCCGACGAGACGGGGACAGACCGCGTTCGGGCGTCGGACGTGGCGGCATACGTCGAGAACGAGCCCCGGGAGCCGGGACCGGAGCCGACCGGGCCCGGACCGGATGCCGCTGTCGGGACCGAGCCGGTCACGGGATCGATCGACGAGCCCGCGATCGCACGGGAAGGGCCTCCGACCGGCGCTCGGGGCGTGATGTTCGACCGGATGAGCACGGTCGCCAACGAGTACGCGAGCACGACGACGGTCGCCCGCGTCGACGTGACCGATCTCGTTTCCCTGTACGATCAGCTCTCGGCAGCGTGGGGCGAGGACGTCCCGCTGTCGCTGACCGCGTTCGTCGTCCGTGCCGTCGCCCGATCGCTGCCGGAACACGATGTCCTCAACGCCGAAGTAACGAGTGAGGAAAACGTCCGTGTCTACGAGGATATCAACGTCGGCATCGCCGCCGACACCGACGAGGGGCTGTTGGTTCCTACGATCTACGACGCCGACGATCGCACCGTCCGGGCGCTGAGCCGCGAGATCGACCGACTCGCGTCCGGCGCGCGCGACGGAACGCTCGATCACGACGACATGCAAAACGGGACGTTCACCGTCTCGAACGCAGGAAATCTCGGCGCGTATATCAACACGCCGCAGATAAATCCGCCACAGACCGCCGTGCTCGGTATGTGTGCGATCGTCGACGAACCCGGTGTCGTCGACGGCGAAGTCGTCCCGCGGAAGATGATGCATCTGACACTCACCTACGATCACCGTGTCGTCGAGGGTGCGACCGCCGTCGGGTTCCTCCGGACGGTGAAATCGCTGCTCGAATCCCCCGAATCGCTGCTCTCGTAGCACTGGACAGTGCTACATAGGGCAGATTAGACGGGTGGTTCAAATTGTCCGATATCGGATAAAATTCTCGCATTTTCAATAGAACAGTATTTTCAACCACTGTTATGTACGAACCGCTCATAACACCCACATGGACGATGAGTCGTACCGGAAGCTCGTGGAGGAGTTCTCGGATATTGCGACGATTATCGATTCGGACGGGACGATTACGTACGTGAGCCCTTCGGTTACTCGTACCCTCGGATACGAACCCGAGGAGTTGATCGGGGAAGTCGGCTACGAGTATCAACATCCGGACGACCGTGAGGCCGTGGCCGACGCTATCGAGACTATCCAGACGAACCCGGAGGATACCAAAATAATCGAGACACGGTTCCGTCAGGCCGATGGCTCGTGGTGTTGGATCGAGGCGACGATGCAAAATCGGTTCGACGATCCGGACCTCGGCGGCATCCTCGTGAATAGCCGTGACATCTCCCAGCGCAAACGACAGGAAAGACAGTACCAACATCTCGCCGAAGAGTACAAAACGCTCCTCGAGACTGTCGAGGACGCTATTTTCTTTCTTACCGTCGAGCAAACGGATGGAAAGAACGTGTTTCAGTTCGAACGCCTGAACAGAGCCTACGAGGAGCAGACCGGGATTACAACCGCCGAAGTTCGTGAAAAAACCCCGACCGAGGTGTTCGGTGAGGACCTCGGGGCGCAACTGCGTGAAAACTACCGGCAGTGTGCCAACGCTCGAGAATCGATATCGTACGAGGAGGAAGTCCCCGTCGAGACGGGCGCTCGGTTTTGGCAAACGGTTCTCACGCCAGTTATTACGGACGACGAGGTGACTCAGATCATCGGTATCACACGGAACATTACCGAGCGGGTCAAACAGGAACGCCATCTTCGGAGGCAAAAAGAGCAACTCGACGAGTTCGCAAGCGTGGTCTCCCACGATCTGCGGAACCCACTCACCGTTGCCCAGGGTCGGGCAGAACTGCTCGGCAACGACTGCGACAGTGAGCATCTTACCCCCCTCATCGAGTCACTCGACCGGATGGAGGAAATCGTCGCTGATACGCTCACACTCGCCAAGGAGGGACAGGTTGTTTCGGACCCGAAACCGATAGAGCTGGTCAATTTGGTCGGTGCATGCTGGAAAAACGTACGAACGGACGGGGCAACCATCGAAATCGAAGACGACATCAGGATTAGTGGTGACCGGAGCCGGCTCCAGCACGTTTTCGAGAACCTCTTCGGGAACGCGATCGAACACGGCGGGCCAGACGTGACCGTCCGCATCGGCCGAATCGATGACGACGGGATTTACGTCGAAGACACCGGCCCAGGAATTCCGGAAGACGTCCGTGAGACGGTGTTCGACCCCGGGCATACCTCAGCGACTGGTGGGACCGGCTTTGGATTGACGATCGTCAGACGGATCGCTGAGGCTCACGGCTGGCAGGTTGCGGTTGTCGATGGGAGTGACGGCGGGGCACGGTTTGAGTTCACTGGTGTCGATCTCGATCAGTGAACGATACGGGCCGTCAAACCCGACCGCGTTATCGCTGACTGATTTTTACTACCGGACGATTCGCCCCTCGTACACGTCTGCCACGTCGTTATCGAACACTTTGCTGTATCCCAACTCAGTGAGCAGAGCGTCGTACGCATCGGGTTCTGTTTCAGGGATCACCATATCGACATCAGTAGTGAACCGGGTCTGAAACGCCGAGATTGTCCACTCTCCGACGAGCACGTACGACAGTTCTTCGTCCTGTACGGCACGGCGTGCGTCGATGAGTTCGCCCCGAGGCTTTTCGAGGCTCATTCACAGGAGGACCATACCCTCCGTTTGCGTTCACCGTCCAGCTGTTCAAGCGCACACTGGGGCAGTCCCACCGCCCGAGTGACCGGATACTATCGAGTTTGGGACTCCACGTCCGGAGGAATCCCCTTCGGACCGCCAGATTCTCACTCGATGGTACCTTCGAATCCCGTATGCCAGAGGAGTAACGGCGGTGTGGCCCCGCCAGGAGACCAGTCATGCCAACCGGGTTGCAAGTCAGCAGATTTCCCAAACGTGCAGCACGGGAACCTGCGCCGTTCACCGTTTCGAGGGGGTCACTTGGTACTGATATTAACTCCAGTAATCTCAAAACGACTGCCGCCTTCCGATCCTTCATGTACTGAAACGCTCCATCCGTGGGCGGAGGCAATATGGCTCACCCGTGCTAATCCGAGCCCATTCCGTCCCTTGAGATCGGACATCCCGGCCCGGAAAACGTCGTTTCGGCTGTCTTCAGGAATGCCGGGGCCGTCATCGAGAACGTAGAATCCATCGGGCAGCGGTCCGACCTCAACCGTTACTTCTGGCGGCCCGTGATCAACCGCGTTGGTGTACAGTTCTCGCAATAGTCCAAGCGTTCTTTCGCGGTTAGCCACGATCTTCCCCGAGACCAGAGGCTCTTGTTCAATTATCTGGAGGCTTGCTTTTTTAGTATTGCTCTGGCTCCAGGCCGAACGAGCGGCCTCTGTGAGTCCTAAGGGTTCTGTGGAACCGACTGGCTGGCCCTGCTGTATCAGCACGTTCAGATCGTCAAGAAACGTATCGATACGATCGAGGGCTGTAGTGATTTCGGACAACGGTTCGTTCCGGTCGGTTTCTTGATAGTCGTCCTCCTTTGTTTCGGTGGAAATATACTGAGTATACCCCTTTGCCACGTTTAAAGGACTCCGCAAATCATGAGAGAGCACTCGCCTGATCTCACCGATCCGCTCTCGCTCCCAGTTTAATTCCGCCCGACAGCTTTCAAACGCGGGTTCAGTGCCGGCATGTTCCCGAGAACGGGAGGGGGCAATCCCGTCTCGGATACGATCTGCGAGTCGATCAACTGCGTCTGGATGGTCCCGCTGAACGTATCCCGAGACGCCAGCGTTGAGTGCCGACGCCGCGATCGATTCCGAACCACTTTCGACGAATAACACGAGCGGAACGGCCGGTTCCGTACCCTGGCCAGCTCGTCGTTGGCTGAATTCGATGCCGTCTATCCCAGGGAGGTGGTAGGCGCTGACGATACAGTCGGGGGGTTCCTCCGCGTCCGCAAGAAACGACAACGCTGCCTCGGCGTCGGGTTTAGAGACGGAGTCAGCTGTAATCTCCGATCGCGTGAGAACCTCCATTATGGCGGACTGATCTGTTCTATCGATACCGACGTATAATAGAGACAGCGACGAATTCATTGTCTGCAGACGTAGGCACTGCCAGTTAATAGGTTTTCAAATCCAGGTGCCCGGTATGCCCTTCGACAGCACAGCGGGGTCGACTCCGGCAATCGGTTTGTGGGGATCGCATTCACCCGGTTTGCAGACTGATCCGTCAATCTGCGGAAGGGTAACTCGATGCTATCCGTTGCCTGTGGATGAACCCAATCAGCTAAAACGGTGGAAACAATCATAACGTAGCTGTCCATATCTACTGGTGCCTTGTCGAGATCTATCGTTGCACACTTCCACGCCGAAGTCGAATTAAGCCACTCGACGGAAGGTCGGTCGCTTCAATCCCGGATCGTTGTGAGCGATGAAAGGATTGGGGTGGCGATAGACGGGACGAAACGGACGATAGAGTTCTCAAGTATCTTCGACATCGTTCAGGGGGTCTCGCGGCTGCGGAAGGCTGGATCAACTGAGACAGTCACTCTCGCCTTTTGGGGTGACAATCAGCGAGAGACGATCTCTATCAGCACGGATGTAGAGGTATTGGTTAAATTCCAGAAAGTTCTCTACAGGAAGCTACTGGACGGGATAGAAGTCGTCGCTACGTATCGAAGTCGGACCGGAGAAGAAAAAAGAGAACGGCACACGTACCAACTTTCCGTTACTAGCTCGCAAATCCGTCTCCGGTCGACCGAAACCGACCACCAGATCAGTATCCGCCGGGACGGTGTAACCAAGTTCAAAACTCCTTCGAACTCCCCGACGGACGGTGATCAAGAGCCGGCGGCGGTCATTTACTCCGACACCGGCAATTGTATCAGTAAAACAACCGTCTGTATGCCGTCTTTTCGGGCACTCAATCTGTTCGGGCGCTATCTACGGGCAGACCTGCTGTCTACGGACGAAATCGGGACTACGACTGGATCCAAGGATACAATCGAAGTACTGCTCGTCGATGACGATCCCCATGATCTAGAGATGGCGGAAGTGTTCTTGAAAGAGCAATCCGATCGATTCAGTTTCACATCTGTCTCGAGCGCATCAGAGGGACTCGATGCCCTCAATCAACTAAATAATTCTGCCGAATTCTTCGATTGTATTGTGAGCGACTATCAGATGCCCGGGACGGATGGCCTCGAATTTCTTACCGAGATCCGAGAACGCTATCCGAACGTGCCGTTCATCCTCTATACCGGGCAAGGGAGCAAGAAAGTAATCAAGCAGGCGATCTTAGATGACGTGACCGACTATGTAGAGAAAGGCGTTGGCCGCGAACAGTACCAGATCCTTTCGGAACGTATTCGAAAAGCTGTTCGCTAACCAAAACGCCACACCGGGGTGGCGCCCAAGACACACTCAAAAGCAACCTCGCGACGTATGAGACAACAAGGCCCGTCTACACTTTCACTATTTCGATCAGTGTGGATCCAGTGCTACCCCTCTTTCTGTTCGGCGGAGTCTTCCGAGGGACATAGGATTCCCAGGCCACCCACCGTCTGTTAGAACCAACTTCTGAGACGATCTGGCCGGAGGCCCCCGTCAGTCTGATTACTCTGCACGTTGTTTGTCATCACATGACATGCAAAATCGAATGTAACGACTGTGAACTCGAACGCCAGATCAACGATTGCGTGACGGCTCACAAGCGTGCCAAGGAACATGAGGCAGAGCACGGCAACCACTTCGTGATGTTGTACGACCGTTCTAGGGGATGACTTACAGCGGTTTGAGGCGAAAGCCCGCCCGTTTAAGCCTGTCTCTTACCCACAAATCGGGTCGGTGCCGAGATCAATGCATTCAACCGAACATCCCGATATCTTCGGATATAACTCCTTTATGTAGCGGTTTCCGATTTCGTTCACCCGCATTCAGTAACCCCCCTACCACCGATATCACCGCCCGAATCGCTCCACATCTCGATCTTCTGATTACAGATCAGGATCAAAAGCGTCTGAAGCGTCCGTTTGGAGCTCAGTGAACTTATGGGTAAGAGACAGGGCTTCAGCCGTGTGGAGGAGGTCAAACGACCTGTAGGTACAGTTCAGCGGTACTTCCATCACCCAATCCGAGATATACGATAACGTCTGCGTCCGCTTCGTTATCCACGAGTTTCAACTCATCTGAATCGTCGATCCACCTGTCATCTGGTCCAAATGCTCTAAACGAGACAGTGACGGTATCATCGGTGGCTGCCAGTGTGGCGTTCTCACCGTTGTTGTTTTCAAGACGGTATGTTGTTCCGTTAGCAAGGAAGGAGTCATCATCCCGACCCGCCTTGTCTGCGTTCCCATCGGTAGTTGCGCCGGAGGTCCAAAACTCGGGGTTCCCCAAGTTGCCGTTGTCGATCCAGACGCCGTTGCTAATCGCGGTTGCATCGACGGCAAAATCAACAATAGTCACCGACTTTGACCCCGTGTTTTCGATTACTAACTCGATCTCTGAGCTTTGCGTATCGACCCCCTCAGTCTTCACCGCTTCGACGGACTCTGCGGAAGCCGGTGTCGACGTCGGGGAGGTTCCACGCTCGAGTACTTCCCCTCTGAACAGAACCTTCGAATGCCTGTCTGACCGCCATATAAGAAATAACTCCCCTGTTGGCGCTCCCGAGATCCGGCACTCTGTCCCCGGATTTATTGTATCGTGTGTTGCATTGCAGGCTTGTCCGTCAGTACCGGCATAATTGCCCAACGACCCGCCCGACGCGGCTCGGAGATACACGTTCTCTCCCTCAAGTGAGTCCCCACCAGTATGAGTGAGCACGACCGTTGTTTCGTTCTGGTTCATCTGGAAGGATGCTAGTGGCTCATCTGGAGACACATCATCAACCAATCCAAGCACCAAAGTGCCGCTGATAGCCGCCAGTATGGTTATTATCGCAACCAGCAGGATTGTTGCAATTACCGGGGAAGCACCTCGGTCATTATTATTGGATCCGAACGGTGATGTGACTTTTAGAAAAGACAACTTTGTCTCCAGTCTAAATGTGTGGGATATAGAATGTTATGTTTATCCGATCGAATCGTCGACCGCCCAGGGACAGATCCGTCTTATACGGCAATCGTTCGACAGCCGCCGGAAGGAGCGAACAGTCCAGCCGCTCGATATGCTCAGCCTGCGACAGCGATTTGAACGAGCGGTACCGATCTACTGCCGTGCTAGGACTCCGGTTTTTCACCTGTGACGTGTGCGAGACAGTGTATGCAGATGTCGAGAGACCGCCACGGTGTAGCAACTGTGAAGCCGACCCAGTCGTCGAAATAAATCCCGAAACTCAGGCCGTGGCCTACTTCACCGGACGGTAAAACTCGTGGTGCCGGTCTCTATAGTAGTCGGTGGACGTCAGTGTAGATCCACCCGCGAGTGTCCGGCCAGCGTGGCTGTCGCTGGCCATCCGGCTGTGAGTGGTGTGTAAACAGTACTACTGACTACTATAGTAGCCCCTTTCGGATTGCAATCCGTGTCTCGATCTCTTGGCGGTGATGTCTTTTGTCTCGAACGCTTACCCATAGATAATGCAGCGGCGCCTCCGGCGGCTGCTCCGCACGTTTCACCGGAGATTCAGATCGATGAAACCAACACCGACCGCAATACGCGAATACGACACGCAGGCACCACCCAGTGAGATGACCGAAACGGCAACGTTTGGGGTGGGGTGTTTCTGGGGACCGGATGCTGAGTTCGGCGCACTGGACGGAGTCGTCCGAACACGGGTCGGGTACGCGGGGGGCACGAAAGCCGATCCGACGTACCACTCGCTCGGAGACCACACTGAAATGTTCCAGCTCGACTTCGATCCCGATGTAGTCAGCTACACCGACCTCCTTGGCCACGTATTCCGGAGCCACGACCCACGCTCGCAGACGCGAAAGACACAGTATCAAAACATCGTACTCACAGAGACGGCTGCTCAACAGAAAGCCCTCGAAGAGTTTCTACAGACACGGGGGCTTTCCACGGACGCGATCGATACTCGGATCGAGCAGCTTTCGCGGTTCTACCCCGCCGAGGATTATCATCAAAAGTACACGCTCCGCTCGAAGCGCATTTTCATGAACGCGTTCGAAGAGCTAGGATACGATGAGGCACAACTACGTGAGTCTCCCGCAGCGGCCAAACTGAACGGATACGCGTCAGGACACGACACAGCTGCGGTTGACGAATTAAAAAAGGATAGAGCTGCCGAGAGTGGGGACTTCTGATAACGTTCCGAGGTCACGCTTCCAACTCAGTCTATTGTTCCGGTCAGTAAACCCGAAAAAGCGGTTGCGGTAAAAATAAATAATCAGTAGTGATCGTTCAAAACGGTCTCAAAGAGATGGTTCAGCGTCTCTTTCATCGCCGGATATGAGGCTGCAAAACCGAATCACTACGTCATGAATCCAGCTGGGCGAAGGCGAACTCGGTGCTACTGCCCAGTGGATCGGTCGCAATCTCGGTCTGGACGTTCCCGAAGCCGGCGTCCCGAAGCTGGTTCAGTGTGGCTTTCCTGCCAGGTGCGGAGAACAGCATCGACCCTCCCATCCAGTTCTCCCGGATCGTCTCAAAGCGACTTCCCGGCAGGGTAACCAACAGCCAGCCGCCCGGTCTGAGCACCCGCGCGAACTCCCGATAGACCGTCGGGTGCTCAGTCCTTGACACGTGGAAGACGGCATGATACGCTGTGATACCATCCACTGTCCCGGCCACCAGCGGAAGGTGGGTCATGTCGGCTTGAACTAATACTGCATCCGACACTGTCCCGGTTGCGAGTTCGAGACCGCGGCGTGAGATGTCGACACCGATACTCCCTGCCGGCAGATTCGCCAGCGTTCGCGCACCATCGCCCGGGCCAATATCGAGGACCCGCGGATCCGGCGGCAACCGTTCGAGCAACTCCCCGATAAGCTCAGTATCGGACCCGTCCGGATCTCGACGCTGTGCGTACGTCTCGGAGATCTTGTCCCACTGATGGCGGATCTCTGTTCTGTCCATAGTATGTTAGGGTCCGCTGTTGGTATCAATCAAATGAATCGGGAAGTTTGGTAAAGAAATGACCCCCCGACTCTCGTTGGATTCACCGAAACGAGGGATTGCGGTCCGTCGGAGAGATGAGTATCCCGACGGCCCTTCTCGGGCCTCGCTGTTCGCTCTATGTGCTGTCGAGTAAGCCGGCGTCGCTGGCGATCGCGTACACCTGGTAAACGAAAACGAGAGCTACCCCGATAATTACGCCCCAGAGCAGCACTGCAAACAGCGTCGAACTGATCGCTGTCATCAGTCGCTCACCTCTCCGCCATCGGCCGCTGGCTCGTCGAGGCGCCGGATCTCGGCCGCAAGGTCGCTGTGGTCGTATTCACCGGGAGCGAGACGGGCCACGAGCAGCGTTGTGATAGTCGAGGTGAGGAACGCGCCGCCGAACGCAGTCAGATACAGTGGATCCGCAGCCGGCAGGACGCCACCGAGGACAGGAATCGACCGTATCAGGGCACTGAAATCCGGGAAATACGCCAGTCCGACCGCGAGACCGATCAGGCTGCTAACGAGTGCACCCCCACCGGTGAGTCGTTTCGAATAGAGGCCATACAGGAGCGGGAACGCGACTGCGGTACCGAGCAGGTCAGCGAAGAAAAAGAGACGGAGCACGCTTCGTGCCCGGAGACTGACGTAGACCGCGCCGACAGCGACGACGACCGTCAACAGGCGTGCGCCGAGTTTGAGTTCCCGGTCGGCCGGGTCAGCGAGCAGTCGCGGCAGGTCCGCGGTGACGATGCTGGCCAGTGCATTGAAAAGCGTGTCAACGGAACTCATCACGAGTAACAGTGCCAGAAGGACGACCGCGAGGACAGTCCACTCCGGGAAGGCTGCCTGCAAGAGGACAAAGAAGGCGACGTCAGCGTTATACGAGGAACTCGTCACGTCGGTCACGATGTCGGCATTGCCCGCCGCGACGAGGCCAAAGAGCGCCGCAAGGAAGACGATCAGGCCGTTGGCGATGGTTGCGTTCCGAAAGCCACGTTCGATTGTCCGGCTGTCTTTGGCGGCGTAGATCCGCTGCCACCAGGTCTGATTGATGAGTTCGGCCCCGAGGATGGCGAAGGCGAGCCCGAGTCCGAACTGGAGGCCCGGGACGAATCCGGGATCCAGCAGTGCCGGGTTCGCTGCGTTGATTCCCTCGTGAATCGCGCCGGCACCACCGAGTGTGAAGGTCGCGCCCGCGAAGGCGACGACCAGCAACGGGAGAATGAGTACTGCCTGAATCGAGTCGGTAAAGATCGACGCCCGCAAGCCGCCGTAACTCGTGTACAACAGCACGAACCCGCCGACGAGGACGGCAGTCTGCCACTGGGGAACGCCGGCCACCAGCGAGAGTGCGCCGGCGATGCCAGTCAGTTCGGCAGCGACGAAAACGAACATGTACAGAGAACTCACAACGAGGACGAAGGCGTACATCGCCGCGCCGTAGCGGGCGTGGGCGTACTCGGTCAGCGAGTGGCCTGCGGGGATCACCTTTCGGATCCGTGGCCCGAGTTTCGAATACGCCAACATCGGAAGCGCCTCGCCGATGGCGTACCCGACGACGGCGGCGATTCCGAAACTCGCGCCGGCCTCCGGGGCAGCCAACAGTATCCAGACGCCCATGACCGAGGCGACGAGCGTCGCTGTCGTCCGGCCGTTGCCGGCGGAGTTCCGGGCAGTGATGAGGTCCTCGGCGCTTCCGACCGTTCCCCGCGAGTACCAGAGCCCGAGGGCGGTAAAGCCGACCAGTGTGGCGGCGGTCAGACCGAGCGCCACGGTCGTGGTTACCATCGGCTCTCACCGTTCGCGACGGTGGTCGCCGTCACGTCGTCCGATCCCGTCTCGCTGTCGGCCCATCTATACGCGCTGTCGAAGAACGAAACCTCCAGTTCGACCGTTCGGCGGAACAGACGAGCTAGCTGTCGCTGTCGACGCGGTGAGGCGGCCGCTCCCTCCCGGTCCAGTTCCGCTCGAAGCCAGGCGACGAACTCGTCGAACGCGGGATTGTCGTGGAGTTCGATCCATTCGGCGAGATAGAACTGTGCCGGCGGTTCGTCCATCGATTTGCCGGCCCACGAGCGATAGCTCCACTCCGCCGGGACCAACACGGCGAGCGTTTCCGCGTAACCGCCCGTCCGAGCCGCCCCCCGAAGCAGATCCTGAAAAGCTCGTGTCGTCGGCGTCAGATCGGGATCGTTCCGGTCGGTCTCGGGCACACCGAGCGCGTCGAAGGATCGCTCGAAGTAGTCGTTCTCTTCGTCAGTGAGCGTCCCAAGGAAATCAACGAGACGGGATCTGGCGGTCATCGACGGCGCGTCACCGAGGGCGTGACCGAAGGCCCCAACGAGCGAGTCCAGGAAGGCGTAATCCTGAACGAGGTATTCCCGGAACACCGCGTCGTTTAGCCTTCCGGCGCGAAGTTCCTCAGTGAAGCGATGTCCGGTCGCGGCGGTCCAGTCGGGCTCCGAACGCGCGCGACACCAGTTCGTGAACCGTCCGTCCTCGCCATCCTCGAGGGCGTTTAGGTACTCGGTGAACGTCTCGTCGGGCGTCCCGTCGCTCATACCGACCACTCCTCCTGTCGCCAGGCGGCGTCCCAGAATCGGTACTCGTAGCGTGCCGACGTCCGGAACAGGTCCCGATAGCGGTCGCGCTCGGCAGCGGTCGAGTCGGCCCACACATCGTTCATCAGGTCCTTGCACCACTCGGTGAGTTCCGTGAACTCCTCTCCGGCGTACATATCGATCCACTCGGCGTAGCCCTCGTGATCAGGTCGCCCCTGCTCGGCTAGCCGCCGGCCGGTGACGTTGAACCCCCACATACAGGGCAACAGCGCCGCGACCAGGTCGCCGAAGGTACCTGTCACCGCAGTTCGGACGAGAAAGTCGGTGTACGCCTGTGTCGTCGGAGAGGGGGTCGTCGCTTCCAGTTCGGCTTCGGAGATCCCGAATTCCGCCGCGTAGTCCCTGTGTAAGTCCATCTCGGTGTTGATCGTCGAATCCAGCAACTCGGCGAACGTGCTCATCCGATCGAGACCGGGTGCTGTAGTCGCCCCGTAGGCGAAGACCCGCGCGTAGTCGATCAAATACACGTAATCCTGGCGCACCCAGTACCGAAACGGTTCCTCGTCGAGCGTTCCCGCACCCAGTCGGGTAACCATCGGGTGCTCGCAGATGGCATCCCAGATCGGGCCGCCGATCGTGGAAAGTTCCTCAGTGGCGTTCATACTCCTGCATGATTGCTCACTCGGTTTATAATTAACTAATATAACCTGGTTTTACTTTCGCGGTCGCCGGACGATTTTTATCTGATCTGGTCGATGCGTTGTATATGTCGCTGGTGCTACCGGGTGAGATCGTCGTCGAGGATGTTCTGCCGACGATCAGGGCGATGCTCGCCCGCGAACTCGCGGACAACGGACTCACTCAGCAGGCTATCGCCGATCATCTCGGTGTGACACAGGCGGCAGTGAGTTCGTATCTCAACGCCAAACCTGGCCGAACGGGTCCGATCGCGGGTGACTCCCGGACGCAGGCGACCGTCGAGCGGATCGCCGACGGGTTAGCGAGCGGGACGATGGACGGTTACGACGCGCTGGTTGAACTGCTCGACCTGATCGAGGCCTTCGAGGATCGGGGGCCGATCTGTGAACTCCACGAGGACGCGATGCCTGCGCTTCAGGGAATGAGTTGTGATCTCTGCGTCCGTGGGATCGATCCGGATCTGGAAATCGAACGCGAGACGCTGGCGAACGTCCGACGCGCGGCGCGGCTCCTGTCGACCGATGACAGGATGGCTTCGGTCATCCCCAACGTCGGGACCAACATCGGGATGGCCCTTCCGGACGCGACGACGCCGACCGACGTGGCCGCAATCCCGGGTCGAGCCCACGCGATCCGGGGACGGGTCGAGATACCGGCGGACCCGGAATTCGGTGCGTCGAAACACGTCTCGACGCTGATTATTGCTGCTCACGCTATCGATCCGTCCATCCGTGGTGCGATCAATCTCACCACCGAGGCGTCGTTGCTCTCTGCTGCCCGTGACCGTGGGATCGACCCACTCGAGTTCGACGCCGACTACGACGACAGGGACCAACGCCTCCGCAAGCGGTTCCGGACCCGTAGCGAGGTGCCACGGATCGTCTATCACGAGGGTGCGTTCGGCATCGAGCCGATCTCCTATGTTCTCGGAGAAACAGCCGAAGACGCTACGCAGGTAGCCGCCGAACTCGTTGAGGCCGCGAACATTTGATGCGGGCACCGCATAACCCCTCACGATTAGTGGAAATATGATCACGATGGACTCCAAGGGGTGAATCGTGCTGTCACAGGAGGTCCGGGAACGCCTCGGGAGCGATCCCGGTACCGAAATCGACATCCACGAGGAAGACGGCAAGGCAGTCCTCAAGCCCGAGACCGATCCCGAGAAGGTCATCGAAAAGACGGAACAGCTCATCTCCGAGGCGGTGACCGACCGCGACGCCCCCGATGAAGAGATACATTCGATCGCCGAGGATCACGCCGAGACGATCCGCCGCCAAGCGACGAGCGACGAGCGACGCCGACGATGAGTGATGACACATATCCCTTCGACGTCGGTATGGTCGCCCTCGCCCATGCAGGAACGCCAGTCAGTGAGACGGCGCTCTCGCACGTGACAGACGCTATTGCAGGCACCACCGACGCCGTCGTGCCGTACCCGGCACTCTTCGGTTCCTACGTTTTTCTGACGAACTGCTACGGATTTTCGAACGCTGACGCCTCTCGCTTGATTGAGAATTTCGCGGACGAGAAATTGGAATCGACGAAGAACTATCCCCTCCGTCTGTAGGACGGGAGAGTTTACGGGCGATTACTCGTCTTCTTCAGGTTCGTCCTCTTCCCCATCATCGTCATCGCTCTCTTCGTTTTCTTCTTCATCGTCCTCATCTTCATCGTCCTCATCTTCATCGTCCTCATCTTCCTCTTCTTCGGCCTCTTCACGTTCATCGTCTGACTCGCTCTCGTCGTCATCCGCCTCGTCTTCTTCGTCCTCTTCTTCCTCAATTTCGTACTCGTACTCCTCCTCGACGAGGGTCAGCGAACTGTCCTCAATAACGTACTCCAGTTCGCCCTCCGCATGGTCGGATTCGTACCCGACTTCGAGTTCCTCAACCGACTCGTCATCCTCCGTGAGAGCCGAGCGGTCGACCGTCGCGGTTCCGTCAGCGTCGGTGGTGAGGGTGACCCCTTCTTCGCCTTCGACGGTGATCGAGGCGTTCTCAACGGGATCGCCATCGTCGGTCATGGTTACCGTGACGGTTTCGTTATTGAGCGTCGCATCCATCTCGAGATCGGAGACGGACGCTGACGACGCGCCGGTGTCTGTCTGTGCGATACCCGTTGCTGCGGCACCGGTTCCAGCAACAACCAAGACTGCCAGCACCGCAAACAGAGGTTTTGAGACTGACATTGCAATTGACACGACGGCTGTGAGAGATATAAACCGGGAACACCGTCACACGGAATCTCATCGAGTTTACTCGGATTAAAACGGTTTAATCGCCCCCGAAATACTTTTTCGAGCTTGTGGAGTTATACCGGTTACCTCGTAAATACAGTGTATCGATCGATTCCAGCGGGCTGGAATCTGTGCAGGGTTGAGTGTGAGACCCGCATCTTCCCTCTTTCAGGGGTCACAAATCACATCGAACTCGGTGAATTCAAGCTCTGTTTTGTTGCTCTCTATCAGCGACAGGAGAATCTTCATTAGCACGGTCAGAAGTCTCCTCGTCCAGTTTCTGTGTCAGCTCCACACCACGCCACTTTCCGAGCTCAAACCAGCCAGCGGCGACGATAGCAGCGATGATGCCTGAAAAGGCAAAAGCGAACCAGATCCCCGAGGGTGTTCGACTGCCGAAAAACCAGATGTCAACCGGAACGAGGTTCTGAGAAGCGACGTAGGCGATCGGCAGACGGATGAAACCGAACAGCAGGACTGCGATAGCGGCGGCAGTCAGCGTCTTTCCCGCTCCACGGAAGCCACCGCTGTAGGCCCGTAACACACCGACAAAGCCGAACGTGGGAGCGATCCACCGGAGAAACGTTGCGCCCTCAGCTACGACTGCGGGCGTGCTATCGAACAGACGGATGATGTCCGGCGCAAACAAGAACGTGATAACTCCGATCCCCGACAGCAGAACGAGAGACACTCTTGCAGCGAACCGGTTGGTTGCGACGACGCGGTCGTCCCGACCTGCACCAATATTCTGGCCGGTCATTGCTTCGACACCTCGATCAATCGCGATAGCGGGCATGAACACCATCGAGAAAACGCGGATGCCGACACCGAACGCCGCGACGACGGATGTCGAAAACAGTGTTACGATTATTAATACAGCGTTGACGGAGATCGCTCTGCCGGTATTTTCGATCGATGCTGGAATACCGATGCGTAGGAGTTTCTTGCTGTATCCGAGGTCAGGGACCATCTGCCGGAAGTAAATCTGAATCCCGTGAGACCCACGTAGCATGAGCCAGAGGCCGACAACCATCGCTGATCCGCGGGCCAAAACGGTTGCGATTGCTGCCCCCTCGACTCCCAATCGAGGGAACGGCCCTACACCGAAAATAAGCAGAGGATCCAGAGCGACGTTGAGAATCACCGTGCCGAGCATGACCAGCATCGGCGTGACTGTGTCACCTGCACCCCGCATCAGCGCAATAAACACAGTAAAGCCGAACAGAAACGGCAGTCCCAAGCTAATAATTTCCATGTAGTTGACGGCTAGGGTCAGTACGGTCGCCTCTGCAGCGAACACCTGTAGCAGTTCTTCGACGAAATTAAAACCCAGAGTACCGAGTCCAACCCCGGCTAGCAAAGTGAATATTACCGTCTGAGACGCAGCATATTCGGCCCTTTCAGATTGGTCCGCGCCGGTGTGTTGGGCAACTAAAACGCTCCCAGCGACAGTTAGACCGAGCCCCAGCGAGATGAACAGATAGACCAGCGGGAATCCGAGGCTGATTGCCGCGAGCGCCTCGGTACTGTATCGGCCAAGCCAGAACGTGTCGGCGAGGTTGTAGCCGACCTGAAGCAAATTAGTAATAACAATCGGAAAAGAAAGGAAGAACAGTGATTTCGGGATCGAACCGCTTGTCAAGTCTAGCTCGGATTGATCCCTGAAGAGTCCACTGAGACGGGTCGAAATACTCACAGGCCGTCACCGTTAGCTATGGGGCTGTCGATTTCTCGTTTCCATTCGCCGGACGGAGAGAAGGAGGGTATTCGTGATGACAACACCATCTTGGTACGGTTCTTAGACTGAAAAGCAGTGTGTAACAAGCCAGAGCGGACCCTATCGATAAACTATTATTATAACACCGGCCAGGACTGTTCGCTGACTGACAAATGGACGAACTGTTCTGCCGGACGACAGTTATCGTTGCCAGTTCGAGTTCTGGGGCGCATCCGTTGGCTCCGACATACCGGAGAGTCGCCGAATCGTGGCGATCAAGTTCCGTTCGGAGGTGGTGTGTGTGGCGGCGGGATGATCGATCCCTTCGAGCGCGACGAGCCCATCAGCCTCCCCGACCAGCGACTGGTTCGGAGTGGAGGGCACGGATGTCAGCACCGTCGCTACCGCGTCGTCCTGCAGAGCCGCCGCCCGCCGTTGGGTGTCGAGATCGGGCGAGCTAAACGGTGGAGCGATCACCACATCCTCGGCTAATCGGCGTGCCGTATTGACGGCGGCGTCGTTCTCCGGAAGGATCCCGACCGAAACCGCGATCCCGGCGGTGCTGAGACGGGCGATGACGCCTGCTGCCCGCTCGCCGCCGCCGACGATATGGACCCGTGTGTCGTTTGGCGGGACATCCGAGACGGGCGTGACAGTCTGTCCACCTGTCGCCGAGTTCGTCCCGACGACCGTCCGCACGCCAAAGGCCTCCTCGAGCGTTTCGTCGGTGAGGACTGTCGACGGAGAACCAAGGGCACGAATCCCGCCGCCGTCGAGGACGGCAATCGTATCGCAGAACCGAGCCGCGAGTTCGATGTCGTGAATCGCCGCGACGACGGTTTTGTCGTCATCAGCCAGTTCACGCGCCAGCGATAGCGTCCGAAACTGGTGGTTGATATCGAGACTCGCCGTCGGCTCATCCAACAGCAAGACCGGGGTCTCCTGTGCTAATGCACGAGCCAACAGGACACGCTGTCGTTCACCGCCACTAAGATCGCCGACGGGTCGTTCGGCAAACTGCGCCGTCTCCGTTCGCTCTAATGCGGTTTCGACGGCTGTTCTGTCCGCCGCCCCCAGCGGTGAGAACCGACCGCGGTGGGGCGTTCTGCCCATAGTGACGATATCTTCGACATCGAAATCGAACCCCAGGGATGTCTCCTGTGGAACGGTCGTGACAAGTCGCCCGACGGCCTTTGATGATAACGCCGAGATATCGTGTCCGTCGATGGAAACCGTCCCCGACGTCGGCGCCACCAGTCCGTTGATCGCCCGCAGCAGTGTCGTTTTACCGGCGCCGTTCGGCCCGATTAACGCGAGAAATTCACCCGTTTCGACCTGCAGTGAAACATTCTGAAGGATCTGATTATCCCCCAGTTCGACGTGAACACTATCGATGTCTATCACAACGCATGCACCTCCCGGCGGCGAAGAAGATAGAGGAAGAACGGTGCTCCGAGTGCGGCTGTGATGATGCCGACAGGCACCTCACCGGGCCCCATCCTGGCGACCGTATCGGTTGCGACGAGAAAGACCGCGCCGGCGAGCGCACTCGTCGGCAGCAGAATTCGATGATCCGGCCCCACGAGTAATCGCAATATATGGGGGACGATCAGCCCCACGAAGCCGATGACTCCAGACACGGCAACGGCAGCGGCGGTTGTGACACTCGCCCCCGCCAGTAAAACGCGCCTCGTCCGTTCGACATCGATGCCAAGCGTCCGGGCATCGTCTTCGCCGAGCAGCATGACGTTGAGGTCGCGGGTGTATGCGAGCAGAAACACGAAAAGAACGACGACGATCGGGAATATGAGTCGAACCTTCCCCCAGGTGCTGGCGTGGAGATGTCCCATCAGCCAGTAGATCGCCTGCTCAAGATTGTTTCCGGCTCCAAGAAGGAGATAAGAGATGACAGCTCCGAGGAAGGTCTGTACGGCGACACCGGCGAGTAGAAGGGTCGCAACCGGGGTTCGACCGTCCTCGGTCGCAATGAGATAGACGCCGAATCCGGCGAGAAGCGCCCCGAAAAACGCGGCGGCCGGCAGACCGTACGGTATCACGACCGGCGAGACGATGTACGCAACGGCGCCGACCGCAGCCCCCGTCGAGACGCCGATGATCGACGGGTCTGCCATCGGATTCCGGAAAAATCCTTGCATCACCGTTCCCGCCGACGCGAGCGCAAACCCGACAATCGCACCGAGCAAGATCCGGGGCAGTCGAACCGACCAGATAATGGTTTCAGTCGTCTCGGAGACATCGAACGTGAACGGCCGAACCCACCGCAGACTCCCGTCGACAACCATCGGAAGGGCAAAGCCGTTGAGAACCGCAAGCATCGACTCGAGGAGGCTGATCTCTGCTGGTCCGACTGTAATGCTCGTCGTGATGACCGCAGCCAACAGGACCGAAATCCCGGCCGACCATACGACTATCCGACGGAGGAGCACAGTTCAACTCTGGTTGGTTTAGTTAAAGTACTTATTGACCGAGGGGTAGATTCCTATAATGGATGATCGATTGCGATTGGCCGCTGTGATGACACTCCTCTTTTTGATCTGTTTCACCGCAGCCACCGGCCCAGTGGCTGCCGCCCACGACGCGACTGACTGTTCGTTCCCGATTACCGAAACCGACGCAACGGGAACCGAAGTGACACTGACGGAACCGGCCACCGAGGTCGTGGTTCTCGATGCTTCCTCGGCGCAGGTATTCTGGGAACTCGGCGCCGAAGACCATATAAGTGGGATGCCCGTTGAGGACTTCACCGCATACCTCGATGGCTCGGAAAATCGAACGGACGTAACTGATGGCCAACAGGTGAACGTCGAACGGGTAGTCGAACTCGATCCCGACCTCGTCATCGCACCGAACTACGTCGGCGAGGAGACCGTCGCACAACTCCGCGAGACCGGGTTGACGGTGTATCAACTCGGATTGGAGAATTCGATCCAGTCCATCTACGACAAGACAGCGCTGTACGGTCACTTCGTCGGTGGGTGTGCAGCCGCGACCGAGACTGTCAACACGACCCAGACGGAAATCGAGGAGATCGAAACGTCTGTAGCGGACCTCGACCGACCGCGAGTGCTGTATTACTTCTTTAATTTTGCTGCCGGAAGCGAGACGTTTATTCACGAGTTACTGGAGACGGCGGGCGGCACGAACGTCGCAGCGGAGGCCGGCACCTCCGGATACGTCGAGATCTCCGATGAGGTATTTGTCGAAGAAGACCCCGAGTGGATAGTCGCCCCGAGCCACGCGGGATTACCCGATGGGGAACCGTTCACATCGACCACCGCGTTTCGCTCCGAGCAGACCCTCGTCGTCAACGAAAACCTCGTAAGTCAGGCCGGGCCACGGATCGTCGTTCCGCTACGTCAAATGGCTGAGGCGTTCCATCCCGAAGCGTTCGACGCCAACGGAGAGCCGACTACCCCCGATAGTGAACCGAGCCCGGAGCCCGCCGAACAGCCCGGCTTCGGAATCCCGATAGCGGTCATCTCACTTCTCGTCGCAACTACGTTCTGGCTGCATCGACGGACGGATCTGTGATAGACTCGAACCAGGCACTCGAAGAACACCCGGGTTCTCTCGCTGAAAAAAGATCGCTGAGCTCTTGCCGTATCCCTATCTCGATACAGCGAGAGAATTCCGCCCCTTAGCTCAAAAGCTTCTGTCCTATTGGTCGGATTTTCTTCTTAATCCACTGTCGTCGACGTAGTAATGTACCGACCAGCAACTGTGCTCCGACCATCAGAAGGAAACTCAAGAGCCCAATACCCATGATGGCCCCTAAAACACTCCCTGTCGATACAGCGGCCATCGAAACGGCAGTCACACAAACGAAAAGCGTACCGAATACCACAGTGCCAAGAACCGTCGGCGACACCGCCGAGACCGAGTTCGTTCCTATTGGCGATCTCATACCCCAGAAAGCAGCACTGTAATAAAAGATCGCTCATCTGTAGAAGTCAGTACTTAGAATTTTCTCGAACCAGCGATCTGTATTGAGTGTGAGGCTGAAGAAGTTCA
>NZ_JAHLKM010000019.1 GCF_024449025.1 Natronomonas aquatica
ACAATCACTACTCTCCCGCTTCAACGCCTTTGATCTCACGACGTGATCCCCCGCCCGCTAGTGATTAAACACAGGCGACTGAACATCTGGACACGACTACGCCAGTAGGACGATTTAATTTCCGAAATTTGGCATCAGCAGCGGAGTTGGAAAGCGACTTGACGAGTCAACGGGTTCAGATGGGGATGTACGGCTTGGCTAAAGATCACAAGTGGCCGAACAACCAACCGCCACTAGGATATGATATGTTAGATGACGGGCGACTCCAAGTCAATGAGAGCGAGGCAGACCTAGTACGTCGAATCTACAAAATGTATGTACGTGAGCGGTCGATGCCGCAAGTAGCGTTTCTGCTGAACGAGGATGGTATCCGGACGAAGTCTGGTGAGGAATGGTGCACACAATCGGTGAAGAAGGTGGTAAGCAATGAACTCTACACTGGAGAATACTGTGTTGCAGGATACGAAGAACACGTTGAAGAATACAGAATCGTTTCCGATGAGCTATTCGAGCAGGTAGAAGATACGCGGTTTAGATTCCAGAGCCGAGAAATGGAAGCAGAACGGAAGGAGAGTAAATCGAAACGGATCCTTGAGCAATACAAGCAGTACAATGGGTTTGATCAGTGATGTCCTCGGAAGAGTCGATCAAGCAGTGTCCAGCCTGCGGTTCTGAGACTCTTGATACGGATAGAGACATCCCAGGGGGAATATGTCGAGGTTGTGGGCTCGTCTATGATGGTAGTGAGTGGGCAGACAATCCGATCAGGAGTGGTAAAATTGGAGTGCAAAGTGAGCCCGAAAGCGCAACTAGATCTGACTGGCGGGATGAGGTCACAATCCGAGATGCTTCAGACCAACAACTGGTACGAATTCTTTCTTGGACTGATGATCTAGCTAATCGCCTGTCGCTTCAATCAGAGGAACGGGAGACCGCGGTTGAGCTTGCGGTTGAAGTGTGGGACCAGAACCTTATGCATGGGCGAGAGTTGGAGTCGGTGATTGCAGGGGTGGTATATACGACTTGCCGCAAATCTGGACAGCCCAGACCGAGTCATAGTATCGCTGATGCTGCGAAGGTAGGTGAAAGGAAGGTCCGGAACGCATCTAGTATGATAACGCGTGAACTTGATTTACAAATAAATCCACCAGGTCCGAAAGAGTATGTCCCTCATTTGAATAGCCAATTTGAACTCCCTAATCATGTCGAAAGAGAGGCTTTTGAGATACTCCGGGACACTGAAACTACGGGTGGTAATCCGGCTGCAATCGCAGCAGCTGCGTTGTACACAGCGACTCAGGACTCGGATTCACTAACACTCCAAACAGCAGGAAAAGCAGCAGGCGTTAGCAAAGAGACCGTTTGGCGACATTCCACAGAATTCAAATAGTAATGAGTACCGCTCAATTATAATTCCGACAAAGTTAGCTGTTTTTCAGACTGGCTCTGTCCGTTGGACGAGTTTTGGTCTTGCTCCTGCTCTGTCTCTCCACCGAGTTCAACACCGAGGTCCGGATTATTCAGATAGCGCTTAATTTTTCCGGGTCCCACCGGAGTGTGGAATTGGCGACTACAGTTACCACATTCGTATTTAGTCATGTCCAATCCGTGTTGCGATTTTTCAACTTCGAAATCACCAGCCTGATAACAGAACGGGCAACTAAGTGGAGCAGTCTGGTGAATCTCCCTGAATTCTTTCGCGGACAGCAGCGGTCCGTCATAATCGCAGCTCTCACAGCGAACCTTCTCAACAGGAATCCCGAATATTTCGGTCTTTGAATAGGGTTTGAGTTGACTACCGCACCGTTTGCAGCGCCGGAAAGAGATCTGTTCTAAGATGGATTGTACGTATTCGATACCAAACGTTGTCGTAGCGTCTACGATTGGTTCCGGTATTTTACCGGCATCGTTTCTTGAGGTACTTTCCAGAATTGACTGAACGTTTTCGTACATTTCTTCCGGTACGGCCACTAGGTCTGGAATCTCTCGTTTGGTTACCCCCTCATACGTCAATTGGCCGATACAGAGTCTACTTGAGAGGACTGTCTGAATCCTACTGTAGGTCAGTCCATTATTCAGTTGATCTTCGAATCGATCGTTGATTTCCCTTTGCGTCTGAGCGATGTTATGTGTCCTCTCATAGATCTCGAATATCCGGTACAGTATCTCTGCTTTCGATTCATCTATGTAGATATTCCTATCACCGTCATCTCGGTCATCGTCTTTTTCGTAGCCAAAATGCGTCTGTAGCGGCCATCTACCTTTTTCGAGTTGTTTGAAGACTCCAGCTCGTCTACCTTCTGAGATTCTCCGATACCATTCACGAGAGAAGAACATTCCTTGGGAGAGACGTTGGAAGTCATTCAGATCATCCCATGCGTAATACTGTTCAGGATGTTCGTAGAGGTTAACCCCTGTTTCTCGGAGTTTTAGTAAATAGCCGATAGTATCCCAAGGCTCAGCACGGGATAATCTATCCAAGTCCCGGACCGCTAAAACATCGAATTTATCTGCTTCGGCCATCTCCAAGATTTCGTCCAAGCTTTCTCGATCCATCGTTGCTCCGGATTCTGATCCAGTGAATTCTTTCACCACAGTTCCGTTTCGCTCGTTTCGTGCGTGGTCACGGATGGGTTGGAGACGGTTCTCGAAGTCGGCATTCGGTAGCTGATCTTTGGTTGAAACTCGACCCAGGATTACGAACCGGGTACCATCAAACTCGTCTGGAGCGATGAGGCCGATTGCGAGAAATTGTAAGATGAACCAGATATGCGGGTAGTACAGATCTTCCGGGATTATGGCGTATAAATCCTTGAAACCCCCAATTGCATATACAACACATAAAAAGGAGATAATCAACGCAGGTATACCCGCGTAGATATAGCCTTTAAGTTCAGATGTATATAGAGTATTTAAGTCAGGGATTATATCGAACCTCATTTCACCGTCCCCCGTAGCTGCTGTAGTCCCGACGTGCGTAGTCTATTGTTCCACGATGCAGGTCGATCTGCTCTCGCTCACCGCACGCGTGGTGATGAGATAATACCGACCACGCTGCACATCTTATATTGCCTTCGAAGCGATACCTCTCAGCGCCTGTGTGATTATCGGACATCACGCTCGGGGAGAAACTTGAAAAGTTCGTCCTCTTCAGGGCGAAAGGCGGTTTTCTGAGAAGGCTTTATATACTACTAATCGGAGAGTACTGGATTCCCCAATCTGTATTATACGAAGATCCACTTTCGTGACGCAGCGGTCTACGAAAATCAATAATCCTTGGTTGGAAGTCTATATCAAAGGAGACTCGGCACAGAGCAGTTTTTCCATCTATTAACTATCGGCGTCACAGACCGACTGCAGGTACCTAATAATTGAGACAAGTGGAGCAGTCGCACCGGTCGGCCACACTCGCTTGGACTGATCATCATAAACAACTGCGCCGAGGTCATCAAGCGTGTCCAAGTGCACTTGGATTAGAGCGACGTAGACGCTCTTGCGATCTTGTGCGCCCAACTCGTATCGCTTCTTCCCGGTCTCTAGTACCGTGATCGCTTCGGCAAGCTCATCCACACCGATCGGTGTTTCCAACTCATCGAGGAACAACAAAACCAGTCTCCGTCGACTGTTCTGGATGGCTGTGATCGATTCATCGATGGATAGTGGGATAGAGTTATGACTATCCCACGAGTTACGTGTAGTCGCTGTCATCATATTGGCAGCCTCAGGTTCCCGGCGCTGGACCGCCGGGGGCCGTTTTGATTAGGCCAGTTAGATGACTGTTCTTTATTAAAAAATAAATTTGGAAAACGATTAGCCTTGATAATATATCTCCTGACTCACCTGGTCAAAGAGGTATAGGAACAGAAGGCTCTGTTGAAATCTTCTGTCGCTGATAGTTTGTTGGGACTGTGCTGAATAGAGGGCGCGAGTCTTGTACGGCGATCTGCTAAGGATGAGTCGATTCGGTCAATACAGGGGATAGACCGTTTAATTGAGGAAAGCGATCTGCGACAAGTCATCGATCATAATAGTAGGAGTTGTCCGAGGAAGATGACCGTGATGAACAGCGAAAGTGCTGTCATTCCATAGGTAAAAAGTCCGTACTCTGCTGGATTCTGGGCTTCCTCTTCGGGCCTTTTCAGTCTGAGAAGTCCGGCACCTAAAATAGAGAGTCCGACCCCGAGTTGGGCGAGACCTGCTAGTTCGAACGAAACGCCGTAAATTGTCACATACTGCGCGAGAAAAACTAATCCGCTGTATATGAAACAGAGCGTCACGAATCGAGCTGCTCGCATAATCACGAATACTGTGCCCCATTAAATAACAGCCCCGGTCAATATGCACACTCTACAATACGGCTGATTCAACGAACCATGAATGTAAGGAACTCCTTGTGAATAGTTCTATGAAATCTTCTATGAACTATGTCGAAACTGTGTTAGTGGTCATGACCGTGAGCGTCAACCATTGGGGAGCTATCTGCGAATCTTTCGGGCTCCCCTTCGAACGTCTGCTTACAGTAATCAGAGCAGAAATAATACGTCTCATCACCATACGTTGTTGATGGTTCGCTGTCGTCCGTTCGCATTCCACAGACGGGATCACGGTACTGGCCTGGAGCTCCGAGCCCACGAGAGTAGACATACAGCAAGAATCCTGAAACTGCAAATGCGATACCGTTGAGATAGAATGTATAATTGAGTTCGAAGTACGTCCGCTCGGTTGCCGTTTGCCCACTCGCCAGATTCGGAATGATGCCAAACGCGTCGAAGATTAACTCCATCAAAAATCCTGTAAAGGCCATCGTCACGAAGAACACGCCCAGAATATACAGCATGATTTTCCAGCCGTAGTACTTCCGATAGACGTTCAGCACGGGGATCGTGATCAGGTCAGCGTACACGAAGGCGATGACTCCCGCAAAGCTGATGCCGCCGCCCCACAGCGCAACGGCGAACGGAACATTTCCCATACTGCCGACGAAGCTGATGACCGCAATGGCCACACCCACAACCGCGTTTTGCGCGGTCACGAACAGGCTATCGCCTTGCAGAAAGAGCGTGTTCCAGATCCACTGTGGAACGAATACTATGACGAACCCCGAAATCAGGAAGCCGGCGACAACGTCCTTCCAGATCATCGACCACTCCTTTCGATACTGATTTCCGAGCTTGTACCATCCGCCCCACGACAGGAGTTCCTCTCGCCAACCACCACGGCTCGCTAGTTCCTGCTGATAGGTCTCCATACAGCCTTTCGAGCAGAACTGTACCGTCTCTCCACCGTCGGTCGTGAGTGTGTACTCCGCTCTGCCTTCCATGCCACAGGTCGGATCTTCCGTGATACCTGCTTCGTGATCGTGTCGAGTGATTTCGTCTCGAACCCGATCGAAGAGATTCTCGGGGAGCGTCACGTGGACGATCCCCGCCATCACGACGATGAGGATGAGCCCACCCAACAACTCCGCGACAAGGAACTCCCAGCCGAGCAGGATCCAGATCATCAATCCAAGTTCGACGATGAGGTTCGTCGAGGCGAACATGAATGCGAGGAAATTGACAGCGTGTGCACCTTTTTTGAAGAGTCCCTTGCCGATTGCGACGGCTCCGAAACTACAGCCGCTGCTTGCAGCTCCGAACACAGTCGCTTTGGTAAGGCCGCGTAGATCTCCCTCTCCCAGCACGTCCGCCATCCGTTCTTTCGATACGTACACTTGAACGAGGCTCGTGACAAACAGTCCCATAATGATAGCCCACGCTGCCGTCCAGAGAAACCCGATGCCGATACGGAGCGCTTCGAAGACACTGTCAGCGAGAGCGACCACCATATGTGACTAATTGCACGCATCGGCTTTTGCGATTGTTCTTTGAAAAACAAGGACTATCGGAACCCAGACTATTGATTCGAAGGTTAGAGTTCAATAATCAGCTGTTTAGAGCTCAGAAATCCCAGTAGTTCAAACCACACTCCGTGAATTTGTGAGATTCGTTGGTTTATAGTCCGGACGCTGATGCTTTAGATTCAAAAGAGAAACCAGCAAAGTACTGTAACGCGTATGTTTACCCGTATGACCGACACGATTACTGTTCGCGGAATGTCCTGTGAGGGATGTGAACAGACCGTCGAAGATGCACTGAACGACGTATTGGGCGTGGAATCAGCGGCTGCGGACCGAGAATCCGACACCGCGACTATCGAGGGCGATGCAGATGTCAGTGATCTCGTCGCGGCCGTTGACGAGGCAGGCTACGAGGCGACTTCCTGATCGCCCCAACGAACAAATACCTCTTCACAAGACATATATTATGACAACAAATGACGCGCTTACACGAACGCTGCTGATCATCATCGCCGTGATCGTTCTCCTGCCTGCACTCCTGATGGCGGTGATGATGCCGATGATGGGAATGTGGGGCTGGGGCCATATGGACGGTGGGATGTGGGGCACTACTGGCGGAACTGGGATGTGGCTAGGTATGTGGCTCGTGGTACTGCTCGTTATCGGCGGTATCGGCTACTTCGCCTATACTGGCGTTCGGAACTCCGCGGCTGCTGGTGCAGATCCTGCAATCGAGGAACTCCGGGCCTCATATGCCCGGGGTGACCTCTCCGATGAAGAATTCGAACAACGTCGAGAGCGTCTCCGACGTGAGGAGTAATCGCGCTGATGTCGGATCAAGACCATCATCACCACGACGACCATGGGGATGCCCCCGTCGACGTTGAGACGAGTACCCCGACTGATCAGGACTGTCCGTGCTGTCGTGTCTGTGACTGTTATCGAGCCGACGCCGAACGTACCTCACCCGCCACTGAAGCGCACGACCACGCGGATCACGGTCACGAACACGGTGGGATGGTCGATCATTCCGGTCACGAAGCGATGTTCAAACGGCGGTTTATCATCTGTCTCGTCCTCGCGCTCCCCGTGCTCTACTACAGCGCGATGCTTCAGGAGTGGCTTGGCTTCACGGCCATCACGTTTCCCGGCAGCGAATTCGTCGCCCCCGTTTTCGGATTGATTGTTTTCGCGTACGGGGGGATTCCGTTCCTACGGATGGGTGCTGTCGAAGCACGAAACCGAGAACCTGGGATGATGCTGCTTATCTCGTTGGCGATTACGGTCGCATTCGTCTATAGCCTCGCTGCAGTCGTCTTCGGACTCGGAGAACCATTCTTCTGGGAATTAGTGACGTTGATCGTCATCTTCCTATTGGGGCACTGGATCGAGATGCGGAGCGTCCGTCGTGCATCGGGTGCGCTCGATCAACTCGCTGACCTGATGCCAAACACGGCCGAGCGCATCACCGACACCGGAGACACGGAAGAGGTCCCGCTTTCGGATCTGACAGAAGGTGATCTCGTGCTCGTTCGACCGGGTTCGAACATTCCAGCGGATGGTGTTGTTGAGGACGGCGAGTCGAACGTCAACGAGGCGATGCTCACCGGCGAATCTAGACCAGTCTCGAAGGAGCCCGGCGACGAAGTCATCGGCGGGACGACGAATACGGATGGAAGTCTCCGGATTCGCGTGAGTGCTACCGGCGATGAGACCGCACTCTCGGGGATTATGCGGTTGGTTGAAGAAGCCCAGCAAAGTAAATCCCGGACACAGGTACTCGCTGATCGGGCGGCCGGATGGCTCTTCTATGCGGCGCTGGGCGTCGCCGGGATCACTGCTCTCGCGTGGACCGTTGCTGTCGGCTTCGGCTTTCCAGTCGTTGAACGCGTCGTCACGGTGCTCGTCATCGCCTGTCCACACGCGTTGGGGCTCGCCGTCCCGCTTGTGGTCGCTATTAATACGTCGATGGCGGCACGGAACGGGATGCTCATTCGGGACCGGATAGCGATGGAAGACGCTCGGAATCTGGATACGATCGTCTTCGATAAGACCGGGACGCTCACGAAAGGTGAACAGGGCGTCGTGGAAGTCGCCACAGCTGAGGAGTGGGATGAAGAGGATGTACTCGCCCTGATGGCTTCGGTTGAAGCCGACTCCGAACACATGATCGCAGAAGCGATTCGTACGGAAGCCACGGACCGTGGCCTGTCGGTTCCCTCGGCACGTAAATTCGAGGCGCTTGAAGGGCGTGGCGTCCGCGCAACGGTCGATGTCGCATCAGTCGTGTCAGCCGGTGGTGAACGGGCATCCACGGAACACGAAACAGTCTATGTCGGCGGTCCGAACCTACTCCGTCATCTGGGTGTCGACGTGGACGAGCAACTCGGTGAGTTCGCTGACCTGGCCGGATCGCGGGGCCAGGGTGTCGTATACCTGCTTCTCGACGGCGAAGCGATCGGTGCAGTCGCGCTCGCGGACGTAGTTCGAGACGAGAGCTTCGAGGCGATCGAGACGCTTCACCGGATGGGCGTCGAAGTAGCGATGCTAACGGGTGATTCAGAGGATGTCGCTCGCGCGGTGTCAGAGGAACTGGGGATCGATACGTACTTCGCTGAAGTCCTGCCAGAGGACAAAGACAAGAAAATTGTCGAATTGCAGGAGCAGGGGGATCTCGTTGCGATGGTCGGGGACGGTGTGAACGATGCTCCTGCCTTGACTCGTTCTGACGTGGGGATTGCAATCGGATCCGGTACCGATGTCGCTGTTGAATCTGCTGATGTGGTGCTTGTTGAGAACGATCCACGAGACGTGGTGAGCCTCGTCAAACTGAGTCGGAAGAGCTACCGGAAGATGCAAGAAAATATCGCCTGGGCTGCGGGATACAACGTGATCGCCTTACCGCTCGCAGCTGGCTTGCTCGCTCCAGTCGGTATTCTTCTTTCTCCAGCGGTCGGCGCTGTATTGATGTCTGCGAGTACGGTGATTGTCGCAGTTAACGCTCAGCTATTACGGAGAGCGGATATTACGTCGTAAGCCGATATATTCTATCGACGTTTGATTTCATGGTGTCATTTTCGGTAGCCGTACCTCGTGACTAATTCAGTCGTAGACTTCTGAGTAGAACGTATCCGTTGTGCTGTATCCACGCTCTGTCTGCAGCTGATTGTTTGTGTCAACGTATTTTAACAGAGTCGGATAAAACAGTCTCAATACTGCTGTAGGCACTCTATTTGTTCCGTGGGAACCGAAGGAGTGTTATCGGGTTACTCAGTCGTCGGCTGGTGCCGTTCCGGTTGGGCCGCTCTGGGTGGTAGTTTCTTGAGATAGTGTTGCATACAACATGATCAGCATCGAGATGATAAGGGCACCACCCCAGAGGAAGCCAGTTGGCATGAGGAACAGAAGGCCGAAGCCTTCGCCAAGCCAAACGATACCGGGGATTCCCCACTGACCCGCGATAAATAGAATAGTGACTACGGTTCGAAGGGTACCAGTGACTTCGAGAGCGGGTACGGCGAATCCCATAACGATAGCGAGGATGGAGAGGACACCGAGGTGTGCATGTCCACCAATCATCCACGGTGGGACGGCGTTTCCGCCAGATAGCATCACAAATTGATGAAGTCCAACGGCCATCATCACAGCGAGTCCGAGAAAGCCTGAAGCTTTGAGTGCCTTCGTCATATATCACGGAGTAACATATTCATCTTCCTTAAAATCTAGTGGCTTATTTGCGATCTCTAACAGATATGATTAAATACATTTTGAGCAGTATTTACGCGAGATAAATTAAGACGGATGAGCATGACATTCTGATAGTAATCATTTCAATGGCCGATTGAGTATCTCCCTAACTCTGTAAGTTGCATCTACGAATCATAAGCCAGCGAGTCCCTCAACATGAATTATCGTGAAATGATGCTAAGTTGGTCATACTTCAGCGTCAATTCCGTTGTGAGAATGTGTACATATTTTTGGAACACTAACACGCGACAGAAGTACGCCCCACCCGGCAGTCGTCATTCAGGCTCGTTATCAGTAACAATTTCCCGAAAAAACGACGATAGACGGCTCAATGCGTGATTATCTGACTCAGTCGTGGCTTGGACTTGATGTTATCTATATTATTTATATATAATGCACAAAATGTATGTCCGGAACATTACCGATTTTCTACTAGTAGTCTCGGTGAAAGTATATCAACCGAGATAAGGTTCTTAAACACGTAAAATCAACGTATCTGTTCAAATCCATGGATCGAGTTCCTCACGTCCACCGAACGAATCTCGATCCTCGTACGCGTCGGTCATTGTAATGAGGCCAGCCGCAACCTGATACGCCGGCATCGTATCGTCGAAGAGGAGAACGACACCAGCGTGAGCCTCTGGTGGTAATCTACCGAAATCTTTCACATCGTTCGTTACGACGATCAGTTCGTGTTCTAGAGCGTACGGTAGGACATCTGCTTCATCATCGGCTCCCTACCAGAGCGCATCACGGACGTGCTCGGCGTAGATTCCTTCCTTCTCCAAATACGTCGCCGTTTTCGGGTCGATGTTCTCGTCAAGCAGAAAACGACACTCGCTCATCTCAGGCGGCATCGGGATCGACGCCTTCGGGACGATCGATCGACTTGCAGAAGTCGTCTATGGCATCCTCACGTTCCCGTTCGACCTCACGTATCTTCCGTGGGTGGTCGTGATAGTACGCCAGCGCGTGATACACGTCAGCTACGTCGAGATCGTACCGATCAGCAACGGCCTCAGGATTCTCACCGCGTTCTTCGACGAGGGCGTACACCTGACGGACGCTGATTCGGCGGCCACGCACGTGTGGTTCGCTCATGAGATCACGTGCGATCCGCCGGGAGTCTCCCTCAGACATACCTACATATTGGTGCTACTCCCGCAAAAGCATACTGCTGATACGAATATCGGCTCAATTTCTGTTAAACAGTACTGTTGTGTCGAACGGCCACCAGTTTCGGTCTCTAATTACAATATGAACCTGCGCGATTATACCGAGAAGCGGGAGTTCCAACAATGGCCCGATGACCAGCGCTAGAGGGATGAGCGGCTCGTTCGGGAACGCGACAACTGCAATTGCGAGGGCTGTCGGAGAGTTCCGTGAGAGGATCGTGTTGTTGAAACAGACCATCTCCTTGTACGAGAATGAGAACACTCGTCCGACCCCGAATCCGATTCCGAGATTGATCGCGTAGAAGACGACCACAGGGACCGCGATGAGTGCGAGCAGTCCAGGATTATTGAGTATCACCTTTCCCTGTGAGGCGAACATCGCACCGATAGCGAGGCTCAAAAAGACGATTTGAAGCGGGCTCAACTTCGGAAGGAACCGTCGATTAAACCACTGTTGACCCATCTGGCGAGACAATCCCACTCGGGTGATCCCGCCGAAAACGAGCGGAACGATGAGGACGAGAACGACGCTTTGGACTAACAGATTCACCGGTAATGCAACCAGTTGACCCGCGAAAACGTACAGATAGAGCGGAAGGAGTATTAATTGGAGAACGAGGTTGTATGGAAGAATCGAGGTCGCCAGTGGTACGTCTCCGTCCGCAATATCGGTGAAGATAAGATACCAATCGGTACACGGTGTCACCATTAACATGATAAGTCCCACCCACAGGGCAGGGTGGTTTCGAAGGAAGACCGCGCCGAGCGCCACCGCCAACAGAGGACTCCAGATGAAATTGATCAGGAGACT
Organism: Natronomonas aquatica; assembly: GCF_024449025.1. Lineage (GTDB taxonomy): Archaea > Halobacteriota > Halobacteria > Halobacteriales > Haloarculaceae > Natronomonas > Natronomonas aquatica. Next base: position 11,573 of record NZ_JAHLKM010000019.1, read on the forward strand.
TGACCCGATCACCCGACGGTTCCCGAATGCTGAACGGAGTCGGGAGAGTGGAATGCCGGTGAACGCGGCAAACAGCATTACCATTAGAAACGGGAGAATGAGTTGATCTGCAAGAGGGGCGACGCCAGACACCTGCCCGAGTGCAAGGCCGCCAAGAATGGCGACAAGAACGAAGACAGATTGGTACTTCTCCACAAAATCCATCTTTGTCCCCCAATAGCTACCCGTCATCTAAACCGATGGTGATCCTGATTAGATAATTGGCCGCGATCCCTCACAGCGTCTGCTTCGGTCGTGCTGTGTATTCAGCAAGGCTATCAGAACCTTCTCTTGAATTGATAGAGATCTCGGCGAAAAGACGCACCATCTAGCCACATAGAGATTATGTGCTGCGAATACCATCGACCGACACGAGATTCACCGTAATGAGTGACTCGATTCGAGAGAACAACAACGACATAAACGCGACCCGCATACCGAGCCATAAGTGATTGACACTCTACCACCAGAGGCCTTTGGAAAATAAATTGAACATGTACGACAGTCTCTATTCAGGTCTGTTTCATCTCCGACAGAGAGAACGGCTCGCCGCTATGGATTATGACTACTAATTGTCACCTATGTGGTCGAGAGGTACGGTCTTCTACATCTGAAACTGTTGGTGAACGTTCGTTCTGTTCGAGTGGTTGCCACGATGTGTATACGACGCTTGGAGATTCCGGTTCCCCCGGTGCTGCTCCTACATCAACCGATAACGGGATCAACCAGAGAGACGATGCGGTTTTCCCCGATCAGAATAGTTCTCGGACGTTTTTCCGGATCGACGGGATGTACTCTGCGACGTGTGAGGCGTACCTTGAATCTCTCGCCGAGCAACAAGAGGGGGTGAGCAGTGCGGAAGCAAGTTACGTCACGGAGACGATCCGTGTGGAACACGATCCTGGCGATATTTCGAAGGAGTCGCTGCGTGACACGTTGAGCACGCTCGGATATACGGCATACCTTCGTGAAGATGCCTCATCAGACGTGGGGGAGACAGGTGGGACGACGCGCCGAGCGCGCGAGATGGGGGGCATTCGAAAACGCCGAGACGACCAGCTCTTGGGAATGCGGTACTCCGTCGGGTTCCTCTTCGGTGCGTTTCTGCTCGTCCCGTATGTCGCAATCCTCTATCCCGCTCACCTCGCGTCGATATTTGACTGGCAAGCACTCGAAATATTCGAAGACGCGTTCCGGCTAGACAGCCAGGGAGCGTTCGTGTTTCTCCGATTGTACTTCGTGATGACCGGAATCATTCTCGTCTTCACCGGTCTCCCGGTGTTGCGCGGCGCGTATCTCAGCCTCAAAATGCGACGCCCGAACACCGATCTGTTGGTCGCTATCACCGCGATCAGCGCGTACGCGTACAGTACAGCCGCCGTCGTCCTCGGCCGGAACGATATTTTCTTCGACCTCGCAATCGTCGTCACAGCTGCAGTCACCGCGATGGTGTTCTACGAGTCGTCGATCAAACAGCGTGCCCTTGATCGACTCACCGAACTCACAATTTCTCAGGTTGAACGCACACGAACGTACGATTCGGACGGGGGGACTCAGGAAGTTCGAGTTGAAGCCCTCAATTCAGGTGATGTCGTACTCGTTCGACAGGGTGAACGAGTGCCAGTAGACGGAGAACTGATCGAAGACAGCTGTACCGTCGACGAAGCGATCGTGACTGGCGAATCGCTTCCAGTGATGAAACGCGCTGGAGACGAGGTCATCGGGGGATCGATCGTCACGGATGGCGCGGCCTTGGTTCGTGTCGGTCCGGACGTGACGAGCAGTATCGATCGGATAACGACTGCCGTCTGGGATCTTCAGAGCGCGACTCACGGTGTCCAGCGCCACGCCGACCAATTAGCATCGTACGCAGTGTTCGTCGTCGTCGGAGCTGCTCTTGCGATCGGTGGTACTGGCGCGATAGCGTTCGGTATGGGCGTACCAGACGCCGTTCTCTTGGCTCTCTTAGTTCTCCTCACCGGATCACCGTGGGCCCTCGGACTTGCGACACCGCTCTCGGTTGCCAAGTGTCTCGAAAGTGCGCTCCGTCGAGGGATCATTATCTTCGACGAGACGGTCTTCGAACGGCTCCGGAATGTGGACATCGTCGTGTTCGACAAGACGGGGACTCTCACGACCGGGGAGATGAACGTGATTGAAGCGGATGCCCCTACGGAACTACTTGACGCCGTCGCAGCGCTCGAACAACGAGCCTCACACCCCGCTGCAAACGCCATCACAACGGCTTTCGCTGACGGGAATACAGCCAATCAAGACCTCGATGAGCCGGCCTCAGCGAGTAATACCAACGACACAGATCATACCGGTAAGATAAGCGAGTTCACGAATCACCGATCCGGTATCGAAGGAGTGATCGATGGAACCTCGTATCTTGTCGGAAACCTCGATCTCTTCGCAGAGCATGGATGGACCGTAGACGACGACATTCGGTCTCGTGTCGCCGATGCTCGGGGATTCGGTCAGCTTCCGGTCGTCATCGGTCGTGACGGCACAGCAGAGGGATTGATAATCGTGGGTGATGAGCCACGGGACGGCTGGGACGAGACGATCTCTCGTCTCGGAGCGCGAGACACGGATATTGTTGTCCTGACCGGCGATGACGAGGAAGCGACGGACTTTTTCAAGCAGCATAAGGACGTGACGCATGTCTTTGCGACGGTCCCACCGGAAGGAAAGACGGCGACGATCCACCGGCTCAAATCAGACGGCCAGGTCGCAATGGTTGGGGACGGTACCAACGACGCTCCGGCTCTCGCCGCCGCAGATCTCGGCATTTCGTTGGGTAGTGGCACGGCGTTAGCCGCCGACGCCGCTGATATTGCTATCGTTGACAACGACATCCGTTCCGTCGAAACTGCCTTTGACCTCGCAGGTGCAGCACGTCGCCGTGTGAAACAGAACAACATCCTCGCGTTTTCCTACAACGGAATTGCACTCTTCGTGTTAGCCGTCGGATTTTTCAATCCGCTCTCGGCCGTGTTTGCAGTCATTGTTGGTGGTGGTCTAGTAGCCGTGAACACTCAGCGAAAGTTGCTTGGGTAGCAAGCCACAAGCGCGGACCAGACGAAAACAGCCGGTATTGACCGATTAATCTGCGCTGATGTTAGGTGTGGCTTCTTGGGAAAAGATTGACTTATCGATCGAATAGATGAGTGTCCCGGTGAACAGCGCGACACTGCCCAAGAGGAATATCGAGTTGAGCGGTGAGGCTGAATCGACGAATATCCAGTAAATTGGTGCCGCAATCGCCGGACCTGCTGCCACGACCGCGACTTGTGATACGAGGGGTCCACAGCATCCACACGTGCACGCGCCGACGACGGTCGCCGTCCCGGCGGTACTCTGCGCTGTACCTGCCTGCAATTCAGCACGCCAAGAATGAGCAATGACTGCAGCGTTCAAACCAACAAGGGTGCTGAGTAACCCGATTACGATGATCACGCCCGGTGAAATAGCGATGAAAAACGGTATCTCCGGAAGAACGACCTCAAGCGTCGGCCATCGCACGAGTTGGTAGAGGACGGACATGACGACGATAGTCGTTTCTTGAGGTGTCCCCTCTTCGCTAAAGAACGAGAGATAGCCCGTCGTCGACATGAAAAAGAGACCGATCATGGCTCCGATACTGAATCCGAACCGACGTGCTACCGGGTCTTTGAGGATCACGGACAGCACCGAAGCCGCATCTTTCCAGAGGATGTATCCGACGAGGACTGGTGTTCCGAGGACGATCCCGTAGCCTATCGGATTCGTGTAACCGACTGTCCCCGGGAGTAGATATGGATACAGTATCCATCCACCCATTAGCATTCCGAGAAACATGTACCTGGGACGTGTCGTCCACCGAATGACACCAGTAATGAAACTCGCCACTACGACAGAGAGCCCTGTCAAGATAGCGAGAGGCTGATACCATGACCGCGAAAACGGCATCGAATCAGCCTGATACGTTGGATCTGGTGCCAGTCCTTCGAACAGGATCGCTCCGGCAACAGTGATTCCAATACCGATTGCAATTCCGTAAAGAGCGGTGGTTGGAGAAATACGTCCTGTTCGCTTGAGCAGTACGAGAGCGGTTACTGATAGGACGCCGAGAAGAACGATTGCCAGTCCGTGCGATTGTGAGAGGCCCGACGCTTCGGAGCCACCGTGGGCGGAAACGGTTGGAATCAGGGCTAAGACAATAAGCCCGAATGAAACCAACGTAAATAGGGATATAGGGCTACGACGAGACATGTTCCCACTCCCGTTTGCGTCCGGCTGTTTGCGTCCTCTCGGTTGCATTATCGCTGCTTAGTAGTCTATCTACAATTATTTGTCTTCTCTGATCCGGCACTGTTCGAATTCGTATTGAACGGTAATGTCGGACGAGTGTTCGCTGTTCATGGCAGTCCCCGTTCGCCTCAACGAAGCTGACAGTTACATCCCACCCGTCGCTGTCAGATATGCGCTCGTAAACTGTACCGCATTGTACGCACCGTGAATCACGGCCGGAACAGCGAGGTTGTCGGTGTACTCGTAGGTTGCGCCCAGTACTAAGGCTAGTACGAATGCGATACCGATATACACAAGTTTCCCTTCCCCAGTCAACGAGAAGAGATGGATCGACGCGAAGAGAACACTCGCAAGAACGATTGCACGGGTCGGATGCAGCGTTTCACGGAGCGTACCCTGGATTATCCCCCGATACAACAGTTCTTCGAACGGACCGACTACCAGAAACGATAGGGGAATGAGAAGTAGAAACGCCGCTGGATTCTGCTGAGCGATCGTCACTATCTGATTTTGCGCGGATTCGAGTCCGAGCGAGGAGATGATCATTGATGCAACAACGAGTAGACCGAGGAGCGCAACTATCCCCCCGATGGTCACTACAACATCGCGTTTATCCGGAATCGATAACGGGACGAATTCGACATCAAGATCGCGGAATCTGAGGTAGAGAACGGAAAGTCCCCCAAACGTCACCCCTTGTAACAGAACTGTGCTCATCACGAGACGCAACGAAGGACGCGTGGTGATATTGATTCCAACGACGGTCAGCAGCATGGCAGCGACGGCGACGACAATCGACCCAAGAATTGTGGAGCCGTACGTGAGTCCAATCGCAGTCACAACAGACCGGATGCGGGAAGTTGGTTCTATCATTTGAATGAATTGATAACGGGGTGATCTATATGAGCTATGCGCGGAACTTCGATACTCCGTCGTGTTAATACGTTGTTATTGGATGTAGTCATGGTTTGTGTGTTATCGGTTCCCACGTAATCCCAGTAGAGTGGCAACTTCCACCTTCAGCTCCAGCTGCCAGTTCGAAGATACCGCGGGAATCACGACTCATCACCGGCGTTGATCCACTGGAGTGCCGCGTCACGATTGTCGATTTCGAAGTACCGCATTTCTCCGGGTGCGGCCGGCCAGACAGGACGAATCATATTCCACCAGTCAAAGAGCAGTTTTGCCCAGATCGAATCACCGACTGCGACGTAACGGCTGATAGTGAACTGCGATCCGAAGCGTAGGTCGGGGATGATGCCGTACACGTGGGATAAAAACGTCGAAAGCGTCCAGTCCGGGACTACTTCCAGAACACGGACAGCGCCATATTTGTCAGTCTTCTCGGCGAGCAATGAGTACAGTTCGTCGTAGCCCTGGCGGGTCCCCCGGCCGACTCGGATTGCGACGAGGTCTCCCTCAGTTTCATCGAGAACATCGAACATCTGCGTGCTTGTATTAGGTGTCATGTTAGTGGTCGTGACTTGTGCGGTCGACGATTCGCGTATCAATTTCCATCTCACCTTCAAGCTCGACGGTCGCGTGATCGATCCCACGGTTCGAAAGAAGCTGATGGACTTGAGAGCGAATCGCCTGTTGTTGGTCTAATGATGGTGGTTCATATTGAAGTCGCACCGTCGCTACCGTCAGCTGACTACAAACTTGCCAGACGTGCAGGTCATCAACGTCCACGACGCCGTCGATAGTCGTCAGTTCGTCCCGAAGTCCATCCGGTGAAATCGGACTTCGCTCTAGGAGAATCGATGTGCTTCCGCGGAGCACTTTCCCTGCCGAAACCAGTATTAAGACGCCGATGAGGACGGCAGCGACCGGATCAGCGATGGGTAAATCGAAGATAACGACGGCTAATGTCGAGATGATCACCGCGACTGAGCCACCGGCATCGCCGAGGAGATGGTAGAATGCCCCGCGCTCGTTGAGGCTCATTTCCCCACCCTGAACGATATAGACCGACCCCAAATTGACAAGCAAGCCGCCGACGGCGATGATCAACGTCATCGTGGGATCGATCGAGACCGGATTCAAGAATCGATGATAGGATTCCCACAGAATATATCCGACCATCGGAACGAGCAGTATCCCGTTAAGAAACGCAGCGACTGGCTCCAATCGATGGAGACCGTACGACCACTCATCCCCGCCTTCGAACCGTTCTGCAGTGTAGCTAGCCCCGAATGCCATCGCGTATGCGAGCATATCGAACAGCATGTGAAGCGCATCACTGATGAGGGCGACCGAACCGAAGAGGAGCCCACCAGCCAGTTCAACCAAGAATCCAAGGAAATTGACGACCGCTACGAGCGCAAGCCGACGCGTACTACCACCTGTTTCAGATTCTGCTACGTGTTCTGCTGTCTGCTCCTGGATATGCTCGTGACGCCTCATACGTTCCAATTGGATATGCTCGTGATTTCCGTATTAGGACTCCAAAGTAATTTCACCCTCAGTCTCTGGCGTGATTCGAGAGAGTCGCATCGCGTTCCCGGTGACGGCCGTCGTCATCCCGGCGTCGCCAGCGAGAACGGCAAGCCAGATGGGGACGTATCCAAACGGGACTGCGACTGCTAGCCCGGCTTTGACAGCGAGACTCGACCAGATGTTCTGCCGGATAACCCCATTCGCATCATTTGCGAGTTCGTAGAGGTACGGGAGCTTTGCGAGGTCATCGCCCATTAAGGCGATGTCGGCGGTCTCCAATGCGGTGTCAGTACCGGCAGCCCCCATCGCCACGCCGACTGTGGCGGTGGCGAGCGCCGGTGCATCGTTGATGCCGTCACCGACCATCGCAACGCCGTCATACTCCGCAACGAGATCCTCGATCGCAGTCACCTTCTCTTCGGGGAGCAATTCGGCCTGGTACTCGTCGACCTCGACCTGTTCGGCGATCGCGCGGGCAGTCCGCTCGTTGTCCCCCGTCAACATCACCGTTCGGGAGACGCCGAGTTGCTTGAGTCGCGTCACTGTTCGCTTCGCTTCCTGACGGATCTCGTCGGCGACCGCGATGACGCCTTCGAGTTCGTCTTCGGTTCCAACGAGGACGACGGTCTTCCCTTCCGCTTGGAGTTCGGGCACGGTCTCTTCGAGAAGATCGAGACAGTTGTTCCGGTCGCACATCTGCCGGGCCGTCCGAGTGACGACACCCCCGTCGGTCGTTGCGTGAACATGCGAGAGGTCGAAACCCAACTCCTCAAATAGCCCCGGCTTGCCAGCGAAGTGAGGCGTTCCATCGAGATCGGCACGCACACCCTTCCCAGTGATGCTCTCGAAATCATCGATCTCACGCCCGGCAACCCCCATACTGCCGGCTTCAGCGACGATCGCCTCGCCAATAGGATGTTCGCTCCGCTGTTCGAGCCCACGTGCACAGCGAAGAACGTCTTCCTCTGAATTCTCGTTCAATGGAACAACATCAGTAACGGTGAGTTCACCTTTCGTGAGCGTCCCCGTTTTGTCGAAGGCAACGACTTCGACGGCTCCCATCGCTTCGAGATGGTTTCCACCCTTGATCAAGACGCCGTTCTTTGCGGCACTTGTGATTCCCGACACCACGGAGACAGGTGTCGAGATGACGAATGCACACGGGCAGGCCAGGACCAGTAACGTCAGTCCGTAAACGACGGCTGTGGGCCAGGTCGTGCCGAGAACGTACGGGCTTCCCACTGTTGTCAGGATGGCGAAGGCGACGACGACCGGCGTGTAGTACGTCGAGAAGCGTTCGACAAACTGCTCACGCTCGGTCTTGTTCGACTGGGCGTCCTCAACCATTTCCACGATACGAGAGAGCGTGTTATCGCCGGCCTCAGAGATAACCTCGATTTCGAGATACCCTTCTTCGTTGATCGTGCCAGCGTACACCTCGTCGCCGGATGTCTTGTCAACGGGTACGCTTTCGCCCGTAATGGGGGCTTGATTGACGGCACTTTCACCGTCAACGACAGTCCCGTCCATCGGGATTTTCTCTCCCGGCTTTACAACGACAATGTCTCCGATAGCGACCTCGTCGACGGGAACTGTCTCTGTGCTATCGTCCCGCTTGACGGTCGCCTCGTCGGGGGAGAGATCCATCAGCTCTCGGAGCGAGTTCCGCGCGCGATCCATCGAGTACCGCTCCAGCAGTTCGGCGACGCTGAACAGGAATGCGAGCGTGGCAGCCTCGAAGTAGAGCGCCTCACCGAAGGCGAGGCTCGCAACGAGTGCCCCGAGGATAGCCACCGACATCAAGAAGTCTATATCGAGGTTCAGATTTCGTGCCGAGTAGTAGCCGTTCCTAAGGATCTCTTGCCCACCGGACGCGACGGCGACAAGAAATAGTACGTCGGCAACCAGCAGTTCCGTGCCGAGAAGACTTCCAATCTGTATATTCTGCCCAGTCAGGATGAACTCGAAGAGTAGTCCGAGGGCAACGAATCCACCGCTAATCCACGTCTTGAGTGCTCGTGGACTTGCCCAGATGCTCTTGCGTTCCTCAGTCGGTTTCTGACGTACTGATTCGTCGTTTGAGGTTTCTGTAACATCATATCCGGCACGTTCGATAGCACCGATAACATCGGTTTCTCCCGCCCTCGAAGAATCGTACGTGACAATGATGGTCCCGGTCGTCGGCTGGGTTTCGTATGCCGTGACACCACTGACCCTGTCGAGGGCATTTTCGATTTTGCCCGCGCACGAAGGACAATCCATCTCCGGGACTGAGAGCTGTGCAACGTTTCCTTGGTCGATTGGTGATGAAACGCCATCAAAGCCCCGTTCTGGGTGTTGGGCGTGCTTGTGATCCCTCTTTTCGTGATCGTGGGTGTGATCCGGTGGGTCACCACTTCTGCTGTGGGTATCGTCGTCAGGTGAGGTCATTACTCACCACTACCCACCACAGATTTATTAAATCGGCTGCTATAAAACACCCTTTCTATAGTATACTCTAATAAAAAATCCAAATCTAGTTATTAATTCCGCCAAGTTATTCCACTCGAACTGTCCCGACCATCCCAGAACTCTCATGTGGAATACAATAGTATCCGTACGTTCCGGGTTGATCGAACGTGTACTCGTAGTTCTCGCCCGGAGCGATGAGTCCCTCAGCAATCCGGTTCCTTGCAACACTTTCTGACTCGAAGTCACCACTTGCGAAGTACGTCGCCTCTTCTGGAATCTCGTCTTCATACGCTGTGACCGTATGCTGAATATCGCTCTCGTTCGTCCACGTTACCGTCTCCCCAGATTCGATCGTCGCAGTCTTCGGTTCAAACGTGTGGCTGTCGGGCATCGTGACGGTCTGGCTCGACGATGACAATCCGTTCAAACATCCGGCGGTGGTGAGCATACCTAGGGTGACAGTGCTAAGTCGCAATACGGTCCGTCGGTCGTAGACTTTGAGTGGCATTGGAACTGAGATAGGTGGTTCCTATTAGAGCACCACGAAGAGGTCGGTCACGTACATAACGGCGAGGCCGAGCAGGAATGCAAGCAGATTCGTGGCGCTGGCAACACGACCGCCAGCATCCCGGACCATCCCCGCAATTTCCCAATTGACCTGCAGGATTGCACCCACCCCGATTGCGAGGAAGAAGGCACCAATCGTCGGCGAGTATGCGAGACTGCCGATCCAACCACCGAGGATAACGGGCGCGCCGGCGATGATGCCGAGTGCGGTGAAGTGCTTGAGCGACGGGCGTTTTCCGCGGGCAACCGGCGCAACGACAGCCGGGCCTTCCGTCACGTTGTGAAGCATGAATCCGATCACGAGGAAAGCACCAAGCGACACACGCCCGAGTGCAAACGAACTCCCGATGGCAAGCCCCTCAGCGAGGTTGTGCAGGCCGATCCCAACCGCGACCAGATACGCGATCCAGAGACCGCTACTCGCCCGATTATCACCGGCTGCAACACGACCTTCACGCCACGCGCTGATCGCCTGGACGAGCAGGAGTGCGCCGAAGATCCCGAAGACGACCAAGAGATTCCCTTCGTACGCGCCCGGAACTCGTTCGGCGAGTTCGAACGCTTCGAACCCGGCGTCAAACGCCAAGAAGCCCAGTACGCCGGCCGCAAACAAGAGCACGGCGTGTAGCCACCGATCGCTCATCGTCTTGATGTAGGGGAACCAGAGCATCCCTAATGCGACCGGGATCACGCCCACGAACAGTCCAATTACTGCGAGTGTCCCAAGCAGTCCGAGGCTAAATCCGGGTGATTGGCTCGGAGCGACGATCGTATTATGGAAGGTCGCTCCCTCAGAGAGTACGAGAGCGACTTCGAGATCCCACCCTGGATTCCAGTGATACGGGATCACGACCTGTGCGCTTTCCATCGGGGCGAGCGTTCGGTCACCACCAGCTCCTTCGACACGGAAATCCCAGTAGGCTTCATCGACCAGGACTTGCGAAATTGTCACGGACTCGGGCCCGTTATTCGTCACGTGAAGCACGACCGTTTCGTCGCTCGGAAGCGTCGTGTGCGTGACCGTTACGTCAGGAAGTGGTTCGCCGCTCTGAACCCCGGCGAGCGGTGACGTGAACGCAAACACGCCTAAAACGAGTCCGAGCAACACGATCGGGAGTAACGCACTGACCCATTTCGGAAGGCCGAGCGGTTGTGTTATCTCGTTCTCAGCTGGTACACTACCGTCCGTTGTCGAATCCCGTGTCTTGTCCGTCATGTTAGACCACCTCGAAGAAGCTCATCCAGCCGAGTTCGGCGAACTCCGACTGATGGGCGTGGAACATGTACAGCCCGGGCTCGTGGTCCGAGTAGTCAATCTCGATGATACCGCGCTGAGCCTGGCACTGCATGATCGTGTCCACGGTCTTGTTTGTCGGCGTCAGCGTCGTCCCGTGGTCGTAATAGTCGAAGAACTGTGAGTGCGTATGGAACGAATTGATGAGGTCGAATTCCGTTGCATTGGAGAGGTACACGCGCTGGCGTTCGTTCTTGTCGATTTGGATAGGCCGTTTCGTCTCGCCCGCCGTCCAGTTACCGTTGCCGTCGGTGCTACCGACCCCGTAGCCGAACGCCCGTGTGTTCGCCGCGTAGACCTCGTTGCCGCCGTCGAAGTTGGTGTCGAACGAGTTCATCACCATCACCATCTCGTTGACGGCGTGGTTTTCGGCGTACTCGTGATTCCGGCTCTTCGCCTCTCCGACGAGCTGCTCTCGGAAGTCGTCGGTAATCGGACCCGGGTAATTGACGTACTCGCGTGGATTATCCCTGACGCGTTCGGGGTCCGGATCGACGATGATCGTGCCGTAGAGTCCGCGGTGGATGTGCTCTTTCAACGGGAGTGAGTGGCAGTGATAGAAGTGCGTGCCAGCGGGTTGAGCGATCCATTCGTAGGTGAATGACTCGCCCGTATCGAGTACGCCAGGCCCGTTCTGTGGAATCCCATCCATTCGCGGGTTGAGATTCTTCAAGTGTGGATGAATCGTGTGGGCATGTCGCCCAAGGTTCGTAAATTTGACACGAATCAGGTCGCCCTCAACCGCACGGATTGTCGGACCTGGCACCTGGCCGTTGAACGCCCACGCTTGGAACTCAACGCCCGGGGCGATGGTGATTGTCGTGTCGACGGCCGTGAACTCGAATTCCCGTACGGTTCGGCCATTCTCCTCGTAAACCTGTTGAGGAACGTTATCTTGCCCGCTGTCCCCGGTATTGAATGCAGTAAGGAACTCGTGCGGGTCGAAATCCAAATCCTGGTATTCACCTACCGCACCGAAGTTACCGTGTTCTTCCTCGTCCTCGTGGTCAGACGAGGCACTTACTTGAGTACTCCCGAGTCCGACTGCTGCACTCCCGGCGATACCGAGACTGCCGAGTACCGTGCGGCGACTGACGCTCGCTTCATCAGTGAGCGATTCGACCAGTCGCTGTTCGAGTCGTTCTGTGACATCCGCTGCACTACCGTAATCTATCGATGGCATGATCTCCTCTGCCGGTCAAGCCTTCGGATACTCATAAGCGCTAGTTGATCCACACAATATATAAATTAGACGGCTCTAAATTTAGAATGAGTCTAAACTAACGCAGGGGTGACGGGCTTTTGAGCAGCTTAGTTAGTATCCCTAGTGACCGATTTGGTGGATATAGAGCGTGCAACTTCTGCGGGTAGTGCAACTGGTTCGTCTTCATTACCTGGATCAAGTGTGACCATCCCAAACGATGTGATCTCGATGATTTCTACTACAGTTCTGCGATGAATCCCGTGTGCGGACAGGTACCGGAGTAGAACTAGATCTTTGTCCAGCACCCGTTCATTTCGAACGCTGTCATCCACCTGATAATCAGCAAGCGTGTCATGAATTATTGGATCCCCCCGGAGAGTCCGCGATCGCTTCGCACTCTATCGCGGAAATGTGGCGTAATAGTTAAATATATGTTTATAAATAGCAATTTTTATATATAATTATTCAGTGGTGGACTGTACATCGCAAAGTGGGTCGGATCCATTGATCCGGTAGTATTGTTGGGAATGGTCATATCGATGATCGGGTTGACCATTTTTATTGGGACTCTTAGCAAGATATGGGTACTGTATCTTGCACAGTACGTCCTAATAGCATCCAGAGAGGACTGTTTCACTATCTTTGGTAAGAGCCTACGGAGTCTTACTGTATTCGGCAACAGTGGGTGTCCTCAATAGGCGATTGATTTAGTACTATCTCCCTTTCGAATATCACAGAAGCCCGGAAGGCACCGCCCCCCGTTTGGTGGCCGAGTGAACTCCAGAAGAAAATGACCGGTCAAACTCACGCTAAAACGAGAAATCGGCGGTAGAGAGATTCTATCTACCGTTTAGGGCGGCTAAGAATCGTTCGGTGTTTGGATGGGCCCTGCCGGAATATTCCGTCTGAGATGAAGTAGTGTTGTTCGAATTATCGGTCAGAAATATCCGCCATTAGAATCAGATTGTTTTTGCAGTTCCCTACGGCGAAGATCTCGCTGTTCCTTCTCACTGAGTTCGCTGTAGTGTTCTTCTATGATCTCCTCGCTCACATCGCAGCGATCACTGATTGTGTGTAGCGAAACACCTCGTCGAAGAAGATCTGAAATGTATCCATGACGAAGCGCAACCGGTGGTTTACTCTCTGGACATTTCGAAGCGTGCCCCCCAGATTTCATCGCTTTGCAGTCATCGGGATTATTCCCAGCAGGGCACTCTTTGCCGACCACGCATGGGCGACTCCATTTGTAGACATACTTGCGAATCGACGAGTCGGACAACCTTCCGTTAGTGCTTGCCAACAACGGAGACCTACCGTTCACCTCTACGTCAACCCGATGCGTGTCGATATAGTCCTGAACGACTTGGGCAGCTTCATCATTCAGATACACGGTATTCTCGCTCTTAACGCCGTTCTTGAGCCGAGTTTCCCCTTCACGGTGCTGGAACTCTATGTATGTCTCATCTTCCGTGAAATGTACGTCACTACAGTCAAGCGACCGCAGACCGCTTGGACGGCGTCCTGTAGCCGTGAAGAGGATCCAGACCACATGCTCACGCGTTGCGTACTCGTATTTCTCAAGATGAGTCAAAATCGAATCCAGCTCATCAGCAGTGAATTCTATGTCCCGTTTCCCTTCACCGGGATTTAGCGTCGGGATCTTGATTTTGGTATGGAGATGTTGAGGCGCAGCGTCAATTGACTCCAGGAAGCGAATGAACTTCCGAAGTAGGTACATCTCGTCACGCATCGTCTTATTCGATAGTGAACCCTCTTTTTCGTGCGCTTCGTCACGTCGCCAGATTTTGAATTTCTGTAGCAGGCGTCCGTTGAATTCGGTCGTGTCTGTGGTGTCTTGTTTTTCGCAGAATTTCACGAACCGTTCCAGCTCATCTTCGTACTCAGAGAGGGTATTGGGTGCGAGCTCTGATCGTTCCTCGTCAAGAAACATTTGAACCGCTTCCGCGGGCGCGAGCGGTTCCAGTGAAGGACTCGAACCATCGATGACCTGCTGAATCTCGTCCAGCAATTCGCGGTCGGCCGTCATTAGAGACGACCCCCGTAGATCTGCGTGTTTATCGCGTTGTACTGCTGTCGCTCACGGGTTGTTGTTCGTCGCATACAAGCGACGGGAAACTTGAAAAGTCCCTTTGGGTGAGCACCCAAACCACTTTAGGACCTGCCTTTTATAAGCCGTCAGTATGGGTGACAGTCTCTGGAATCTTGATGAAGTGAGCGCAGGTGAACAACGTGTCCTGAGCGAGAAAGAGCGAGAGTTCCTGATGAGTGGTGATCCTGGATCATACACAAGTGCGAAGATGGAACGGCGCGCTGCCGAAAAGGCCGAAAAATTACCTGATCGGATTCAACAACTTGTCGATGACGTTTGTTTGCTCTACTATCGCGGCTACGTAGGGACAAGTGAAACCCGTGAGATCTGGGAAGATTTGCTTACAATCACAAACCGATCTCAGATCGTTCGAGATTCACCCATAGTACAAACAGAACAAAGTTCAGAGATTGACCTCGGGTTTGAAATTGGGAGCCTGATCCGGATGCTCCACGGTGGAGATTCATTTCCCGATTTCACATGGGGTACGATCGTCGGACTCGCCGGTGAATCATCTGAGAACTGGGAGACTGAAGCAAAGAATCTAGTAGAGCTATTCGATAACTTAGAAGAACGCTATGAATGGCGGTTGTTTTCCGCTGGTGCGGAAGCTCAGTTAGACGATGGATTCACAGAAGAACGAGAGGAGATCAGGGAAATTTTACGTGACTACGGATTTGCTCCAGCTCCCCCACTCGTTCATTCGATACTCTTGGAGTCCACTGACGACGGAGAACAGAGTCTGATAGAGCATACGGAGAGGTCATGGCGGGCAGATCCAGATCAGACTGACCACCCAACGCCACCAGATGAACACCCTTCTACAGAGGAAATGCGTCAATCAGGCTTTGAGTTGGTTGTTTCCCGGCTGGAAGAACAGACACACCTTCGTGATCTTGATCGCCTCGCCAAGGATCTAAGAGAAGATGCGATACGAATCCAACAGCCAGGCTGGCGGAAAGTCGATATTGATCAAGCATTCCGTGTTATTGCAGAGAATGATGAGACACAGATTCAAGAGTTTGATCAGACAGAAGAGAAAGGGCAAAACAATATGACAACCGCACTTCGTAGACTTTCATATAAGGATTCACCAACGGTGAATCGGCCAGTAATTCAAGAAAACGAAGGAGACAACATCTACTGGAGTTTGACATCCTACGGAGAACTATTGTATGAAGTACGCGTCGTACACAACTGTTCCACGAACTGGATGTACGACTACATCGCAAACTCAGGGGAAATCAGCGATGAGATCAGCCAACTAATTTCAGAGCTTATCTAACCAGATGCGCTAACACAATCATCCCGACTAAGATTTCTTGATTTCGTTGGAATTCTATTGTTTCTACATAATGTCGAGTATAACAGCCGATCGCTGAAGATTGCATATTGAACGGTGTAGTCCGTGATAAGCAGATAAATCATTAAGGAGCAGTGTCGCTCTATGTGTGGTTATGAGTCAGGCAGAACCTCTCTATGTCCAAGAAGAGTATTCTAACTTTGAGGATGCACATCGAAACCTAATAGACGTTATCAGCGGAATTAAAACTAACATTGAAAATAATAGTGGCCGGAGTTATTCGGTAGCGTGGGCCACTGAAACTCGTAATCACGGTTCTGAATATGAGGTTGTTGGTGTGAAAGAGCGTACACCGGACGATACGCTTCAGATTGAAGGGGCCAGCCGTGGGGGAAAATATGATATTATTCCTCACTATGAGGAACCCCCAAGAATTCGATACCATCACCCCAGCTTTGGTGATATTAAGTGGGAAGAAGAAGCGGCTGAACTCATAATTATGGCTGGTATGTTTGAGTACGACCCAGAGGAAGGATTCTTAGATTGGGCCAAAGAGAGGCTACCTTTGTAATGAAGCGGCAAGGATTCTCACACTGTTGAATATTCTTGTATCTATTCACTCTGTGGCCAGTCATCTGGAAGTCGTGACAAGGTTGCCTTGATGGTGAGATCGTTGAGGTCTGTCTGCTCCCGCAACCACTCAGCCGCCTCAACGTGGGCGTCTTGGCCGTTCGGAATGAAAATCCCATCAGAGGTCTGTACAACGAATGGAAGGTCAAGTACTTCCATTTCGAGAACACGGATGAGTTCGTCGTGGTCCTCTGTTCCCGCTACCAATCGAATCAGTTGTTCAGCTGGAACCGGTGATCCCCACGAGTGACGGCGAGCCAGTTTCCAAACGAATTTCGCCGCAATATCCGACATTGCAGTAGACCTCGTACCGAAGATATTTATAAAGTATTCAAACACAGAGAACACTCGTGTCCAATAGGTTTAACACACTCCGCGTTCAAGATAGGATACCAGAGTACCTCTGCTCGAACACACTATGTCAAGCCAGAAACCCCCCGCCGACCCAGTTGAGAACCTCTCAATGGATGAACTCCGCGACGAGTATCCCAGTGGGTGGCGAATTCTCGTTCAGAACGAAAGTGTCGGCTATATCCTTGATGCGCTGATGGATGCGCTACCAGGATCTGAGTTCACGAAATCAGAACTTGCCGACAAGTCAGGTGTGAGTCGCCAGTCCGTGTATTCCCATTTGGATCTCTTGCTGGTACTGGGAGTTCTCGAACCCGTTGAAGATTCCTCGCCAGAACGGTACCGGGTGAATGCTGATAATGAGCTCCTTGAGCTTCTGCACCAGGTTAATGGGGTAGTGAATGAACGACTGACCGACTGAGAGAACCGCCTGCAGGGCCTAAACTAAACGATCTCCGTTGAAGAGTTGGTACATCTTCGTTTTCGAATCAACAGGCTCTGTTGAAATCCTCAGCACCTGACACAAACGGCGTGCTAAATAGAGTGCGCTAGTCTGTTATTCCGCTTGTGAGTGCTGCCGTAGCTCGTTCACCAGTGTCGGAAGCACAATCCCGATGCCAAAGAGCGTCAGAAGTTCTAACACATCGCTATTAGCGTACTCTGTTGCAAAGTACCACGCTGTGAGACCAAGAAACATGCACACGATCGTTATTTTTGTCTCTGTACTGAGCAACGGATCACGGGCCATACTGTGATTTTCTGTGCGGACTACATAATTATCTGTACCGCCTAAATGTTGCACGAGTGTTTTAGCAGTTTGTGGCTCGTTCGTCGTTCTCCGCGTTACTTCGATGGCTTAGATTTCGCATCAAGACTTTCCTGAACGCGGCATCACGATTGAACGACGGATGACACCACGAGTGCAACTCACCGAGTGGGAGACACTGATTGATGAACTACGTCGATTCGGTCGCAGAGGTGATATAACGGCTACTGATGATCGGATTCACATCGACTTCGGCTCTGCACGTGTCGAATTGTCGCGCGATGGGACGCTCCAGACGGGGATGCCATTGCACGATTTCACGCACGATGACACCGTTGCGGTTGTCGTGGATCACGACACTGGCACCCTCACAGTTGACGCAGAGACCGTAAGCTACACGTTCAGGCGGCCAGGTGGGTGATGACTACATCCTCTATAGTCAGCACGCACTCCAGAACAGATCACCGCTCAAGGATTTCAACAGAGCCACCTCACGATAACATCGTGATATTCTGTTGCTCTATAGGATTGAAGATCACTTCGTCTGATCGTGGTCTCTCTCAAGCCGTTGAACTTGTTCTAGCAACTCTTGGTTGAATTCATTACCATCCTCGCCATGATGAATTCTATAATGGCAATTAGGACAAAGTCCCACAACGGTATCTGGCGTATCAGATCCTTCATCGCTTAATTCGTGAATATGGTGTGCATGTAGATACGGTTCGCCAGTCTTACTAGTGAATGGGGCAGGATCGCCACATCCCTCACAAATACCATCGGCACGAGCCATTACGTATTCGCGGATTGCTGTGGAGCGTGAATACTGGGATTTCGTGGTTCTCGTCGTTGTTTCCTTCGTTACGGATTCAATAGCATCTTCCTTCGCTTTCTCTCGAAGTTCGTTTAGGTCATCTTTGACGAGCTCTTGGTCTTTAGCAGCATCGTGGCGGTCTTGGGACGCATGAGGTGCTTTGTTGTCTTCTACTATATCAGACGAACTGCGTGAGTTGCTAGTATCCTCTTTTGTTTCGTTTCGGTCTGTAGATGTATCCAAATCGCTATTTTCGGCTGTTGAATCTATGATCGAGTCTGTTTGATATTTATGTGGGGAGTCATCATCAGCTAACACTCCTTCTGGTTTCCTACTATTCGACTCATCTTCAGACTCATTCTGTTTATGAGATGTGGATGATTCTGCTTGAGAATCAACTCTTGAGGACCGGGGCGCTGAGTCCCTATGTGCTTGCGAAGGATCGTCTCCGATTACTTCTAAACGCCCAGGTGGAAATGCATAGTGGTCAATATTATCATTAGAAAGAGTTTGCAACGGTATTGGTTTCTCACCAAGATAATCCGGATATTCTTCTGATAGCGTTTCTTCAAATAGAACCACGACCACAGAGGCATACTGATCGTACTGAGGATTCTCATCAGCAACCGAAACGCCTGTTTGCCCGTTGTGATATGCGATATAATCTTTGGCAGAGATCGGGGGGAGATTGACGATAACAGCGTTTTCTGGTTCACTTGCCTCACGATCTTGAACCCTCATGCCAACTTCAAAATGCTTCTCAGTATCAACTAACGTCTCATCAATCGTTTTTATATGATCTGTGAAGTAGTCCTCTGCTCTCACAGAGACTGTCTTGCAGACACCGAATCCGTCTTCAATCTCAATCACCGATACATCAGAACCGACAACATCATCTCGGACAGGACCAATATTCATCAATCCGTCACCGATAGGAACCATTCCATTACCGGCGTCACTTATACTCACGATTGTTGTTTCAATTAACTCACTATCTCCATCCGCTTCATTTTCATCGGGTGGGACATACTCAAGAATCCCATACCCACTTTCATGCCTATCTAACCCTCGTTGGTGAATTGTTGCGTGAGCATCACCGTAGTCAATTGAAAATCCTGCATCATATGAAACAATATCCTGAAGCTCTTCAATATAATTTGAAGGCGTGATGCCTCTCGGTCTTTTAATTCTTGCAAATGGTCCCGGAAGCTTCAACGCCTCTATTCGTTCACCGACTGCGTCCGCTTCTACCGGACCGAGGATTATGTCATTCTGTCCTGTTGTTTCAACGATCCCATTTCCCGAACTATCGATTTTGTGTATACGGGCCTCGAAGGTTTTTCCATTAGGTCCGGCGTTCCCCACAACGTCCCGATCCATAATTCACGTCTATGTCGTCAGTGGTCTAATATTTTCACCACCAGATTAGGATAGAACCATAGCGTATCATACAAACAGCCATATGCGGTCAATCATCCTGTGAACTGACCAGCGAAGGAGCTACCAGATAAAATGATATTTGTGCTGGTATGCAAGACTGAATGCGCATATCCGTCACCACCTGCGTTCCGAGAAACATGTGCAATACTGAGCAGTCTACCAGCCACTGGTTAGCGATGAAATCAACCCGAAGACAGCTAGTACGTCAGCAACGCCTAGCAACCCACCGATAGCCACCCATCCCGTCACGAGACTACTTGCTGCACCAGAGAACGGGCCGGAAAAGATGTCCATCGGGGCAAGACCGATAACCATTGATAAAATCAGAGTGAACAACAGGTACGCGACATTCCCGGCGATAAGTACGATGACTAGTCCTACTGGGTCGCCACCACCTCTATTCATAACTCCACATAAGGTGGGTCGCTGTCACAAAGCTATCGCTCAGTCACTTTGAATAGGATTATCGTGCTGAATAGATCCTCTGCATGTTTCACCGGTCTTCTGACGGATTCCAAATACATCGCCACTCCTCACGGTACCTGCACTCCCTCTGTTTACTGCTTTTCGATTGCTGCGAGAACCTTTCTCTGACACGCTTTAGAACCGTAGAGATGGTATGGGATACGCTCTTGCGAGCGTCTATCTATGAGTTCTTTCGTGGATCAAAGGTCGTCTAGATATTCGCGCCGTTGTTCCATTTTTTCTTCCTCAGTACGCGAATCGTAGTGCATCGATAGTACCTTTTCGCTAACATTAGCACGGTCCCCAACCGCTTTCATTGGCCAGCCTTCCTGCAGCGCGTGTGTAATCCCGCCCCTACGAAGGGCGTGTGGATTCACCGTTGAAGGGCACTCAGACGCTGAATCATACGAATTCGCCTCACATTCGTCGAGATTACGACCGTGGGGACATTCCCGCGTGACTACACACGGGCGGGTATACCGGTAGCAGTCACCGCGCAGCGTCGTCGTGTGAGCTCGTCCTTCGGGGGTTGAGATCAGAGCGTTTCGTCCATTCGAATCGGCCACAGCTGGACGGTTGTTTTCCATCCAGTCGTCGAGTATCTCACAGACTTCGTCCGACAGCGCCACGAATCGTTCACCTTTCTTTTGATTTTTCAGTGTCGTTCCAGACTCTGGACGATGCACCACTTGTAGAGATTGGTTGACTGAGTCGTAGTCATCGCAATCTAACGCGTGAATTTCACCGACACGCATCATCGTGTGCCACATCAGGGTCAGCACGACGTGCGGCCGCGAGGCGTATTCATACTTTTCGAGGTAGGTAAGGATCTGCTCTGCCCGATCGGAATCCAGCATCTCATCGCGGATATTATCGTCACCGCTCAACGTCGGGGATAGAACCTTTGTGTGGAGATCCTGCTCGACAGCGTCGATGGACTCCAACCACTTGACAAACACACGGAGTGTGTCCATCTGCGTCTTCTCTGTTGCAGGCGACAGATCGCCTTCCATCCGTCGCCAAATCCTGAATTCATGTAGTTGGCGACCAGACAGATCGTTCAGGTTCGTAATCTCAGCCTCGTCATTGCACCACCTGATGAAGTGTCCAAGCCGTGACCGGTGGGAGTAGATCGTCGCTTGGGAGACGTTGTTCTCGCGGTCAGCGATGTACAGTTCGAGTGCGCGTTCGGGTTCGATGGGTTCCAAACTCATTTGTCGGTCCCACGCGAACCCCCGTCAGAACACCTGTTCTGAGACGGCCGATTTCGGCCGCCTCACGCCTCAAAGGTCGATTCGTTCGACAGTCGAACAGGAGCCTGCAGCGCCCATCATTCTGCGTGACGGGCAACATTTGGCAGACGGCGGTACGGCGCTTATAAAGGAACCCCTCTTCGACCGTTTTGATTTCATCACGCTGCGGAACGGGGGTCGCCGGTGTCATGCGATTCGCTTACATTTGAATGACACTGTGAGGACATAATACTTGGGTAGAGAGTGTAATTGGCGGCGCGCGCGAGAGACTTTGGTCGTCTTCCCGCCACTCAACTCAGCAAATCAGAGGGCCTGTCCGAACTGAAGCAAGCCAGAATCCCCTCCGGAATTAACTATCTGATGTTGATTGTCCGTCGTATATACTTCCCTACGATTGGTGTTGGAGTACTCAGGACGGCGTGAGTAGGTCGTCGATGTCCGCGACAGTAAACAACGACCACGAGTCATCGAGTTGTGCTTCGAGACCGTCGACGAAGCCGCTTTTCGAAAACAGGGCGAACTGCTCGTCTCGATCCGACGGTCCCCATCGGACGTTCTCCGCCTTTGCTCGCAAACTCTCGACGAGGTCTTCCCCAACCGGATCTGTCGTCCACTTACATTCGGCGAGGAGGACTCGGTCGTCGTTCGGTGCCAGCCCGACGATATCGATCTCCTCTTCTCCGTACCACCAGCGACCGACTTCGGAGTACGGTTCGAATGCACCGCGTCGAATCCCTTCCCAGACGGCTTCTTGACACACGTCCTCGAACGTGGTTGCGACGTGCGTTGGGAGGTCCGGTTCAATCGTCCCGTCGTACACGATCTCCGGTGCTTCCTCGATACTGGATCGATGCGGCTCGACATACCGAAACCAGAACCGAAGGAACTCGTCCGCAACCCGGTACCGTGACCGCTTCGATTTCTTCCCCGAGGCCGTGACTGGGACATCTCGTTCGATGAGGCGGAGTCGGCGAAGTGTCTGTAAGTACTTCGAGAGCGGTCCCGAATCGATCCCCGTTGCGCCGGAGATCTCGTTCGGTGTCGTATGGCCCAATGCGACTGCTTCGAGGATACTCATGTACCGGGCTGGGTTTCGGAGCTCGGTGCGCAGGAGGAACTCGGGTTCGTTATACAGTACCGCAGACGGTGACAGGACGTGTGATCGAATGTTCGCTGCGAGCGACTGGTCGTAGTCGAACAGCGTGAGGTACATCGGGGTACCACCCGTGACGGCATACGAGCGAACCGCGTCCGTGATGTCGTATGAGATGACCTCTCGTGCCTGTTGAAACGAAAACGGCGTTACGTCGAGTTGGGCCGTTCGTCGCCCGTACAGTGGGCTCTCGTGACCCAGGATCTCTGACTCCATCGTGCTCACGCTCGACCCACAGAGCACCAGCATCGAGTCCGTTCCGTCGAGCGCCTGGTCAACGAACGCTTGCATGTACGATGGAAGCGAGTCGTTCTCTTCGACGAGATACGGGAACTCGTCGATGACGACGACAAGATCCTCTCGCTGGAGGTTCTCGCCGAGGTATTCGAACGCTTCGTCCCAACTGTCGATTCGCGGGACGCGTTCGTCGAAGTAGTCCGCAACTTGTTCGAGGAACTTCTCGCGCTGTCGATGCCCGGCTTCCTGCGCGGCAAGGAAGTAAATGTGGGGACGGTCAGCACAGAATTCTTTGAGGAGTTCCGTTTTCCCGACCCGACGCCGGCCATAGACGACAACGAAATCCGAACCGGAGGACTCCACCGCAGCGGTGAGTGTATCGAGTTCGTCCTCCCGGTCGTAGAAGGTCATACTTAGGATAATGATTACTGCGATAATGACTTAAGAATTCGGGTGGCCACCCCCACCGGAATGATTCTCGCACTACGACCAAGACACCGAACCTGACGAGGGAACCAGGCGAGATAGAAACTATATGTACGGGGAACTATTTTCGCGTGGTCTTGGTTCGTTCAATCGACGGGTCGGGGTAAACTCCATAATATCATTTGAGCCGAATATTCAGCTGCCGAGTAGACGTCTGAAGAATCCCGGTGAATTTGTCTCCTCTGAACCAGTTGGTTGGTCAGCGGCTTCACCGTTTTCTGCTGGTCCGTCAAGTAGTTCTTCAACCGAGTAGCCAATCCACTCAGCGAAGTCTTCCGGTGCACCGATATAGACACTTGTCCCAGATTTATCGGACATAAACCGCTTGTCCAGGCGTTTCTCGTAGTCGTAGACTTCCCAATCCTCGCGGTCGAAGTCAGCGTTCATCCCATCGGGTTCCGATTCGAACTGGACACGACCACCTTGGATGTCGCGCTGCCATTTGAGCCGTCCCGTATCGTACATCTGTTCCGCTGGCTCATTAGCAGGGAAGTACTCCGGGGGTTCTCGACCAGCCTCCTCGTAGAAGTCACAGAAGATCTGGCGGACGTCTTCCACTGTGCCATTACCTTCGGTCCACGGCTGCTCTGCTAGCATGCGGCGAGCCACGTAACTGAATATCGGATTCTCTCGCTCTAGCACTTCTGCGAGATCGTCTTGGGCCTCATGGAATCCCGGATCTTCTGGATTCGAGGGGAACGACACGTCCATACTGAGGATCTTCATTCGGTTCCGGAACTCCGACTTCGGCAGTGAATCGTTGGTCGTAAGAATCAGACACGGCTGATCGACACTGGTCGGCGTCCAATCACTCCAGTAATTTCGGATTGGGCTCCATCCCTGAATATTACTTTTTTCGGCGTCGATAATCGCATACGGGAAACTGGTGTCCCACTCCCGAACCCCGCGAATCTCATCAACACCCACATCGTCTGCATCGACTCCGGAAATGACGGTATTGTCCGAAACCAGCCGGAGAATGTATTCCGTGAGTTTGTCTTTTCCGGCGTCGCTGTTCCCTTCGATGTACAGGTGCTGTAGAACATTGTCGAGGGTCCGCGACGGGGAAGAGAGTTCCTCAGCGTACTGGTTGGCAAACGGGGCCCAGAATCCGTAGAGGAATGCTTCGTACATCTGGGCCATCACGGCGGTCGGTGTCTGGGAATACCCGTGATTCTTGACGGTCTCGACATAAGCCTCGATAGTATCGAGGCAATGATCCAGAACCCCAGGGGTCGGGGGATCCGTAGCGACTAAGATCAGGTCCTCATCATCGCCGATGATGACCTGCTCGGCTTCGGGGACGACGGACATAGTGGGGATTTCCGTTGATTCCCGAACTTGGTTGTTGTAGGCGCTCAGCGGCGCTGTAATACTATGATCCTCGACAGTCGCACCGCGAGAACGGAGCGTAGAACTGAACTCATCGGCGACGTCTCTGTCCACTTTACTGGTCCCCATTCGGATTTTCTTCTCCGGCGTCCGAACCCGGGGCCGGTCTAACGTCTTGGTAAGGGCCGTTTCGTGGTCTGATTCAACGAGCCCCACATCGGGTGATTCCTCGCTGTCGTCCTCCGCTTCTGAAGGTTCGTTCGAATCAGTGTCATCGTCGTCGCCTGATCCATCTGGTTTCACGACCGTCCGGTCGGCCCTTTGGGGCTCATCGACGAATGCGACTGTTTCGTCCGCTTCCTCAGGGTCATCGACTGCTGCCGTTACTCGATCTGCAATCTCCTTCAGGTCCTCCGTCGCGTCTTGGTTGAGCGCGGCCGTATCGCTCACGTCTAAATCTCCTGACCCGACCCAGTACTCGATGCGGTTTTCGCGCTCTTCGGGAGTGTCTGCGTCTTCGATGGCTTCGACCAGCCCGTCAAGAAGCGTTTGGCTACTGTACCGTTCTCGGTATTCGTCGATGAACGCTGAAAACTCTTCATCAAGCTCTGTTCCGGTCTCAGTGGTGATGATCGAGATCTGGTTCGTGTGGTACTCCCACGAGTTGACGGACAGGTTCGCGGATCCATGAACGAGCTTTACCGTATCGTCATGCCGGACGATACGGTACATCTTTGAGTGGACAATCTTCCGATTCTTCAGTCGAACAGTCAGCCGGTCATCCTGCCGGAGCTGAACGAGCGACCGCGCGGTTGAGATATCTTTGACCTGATTGGCGTAGTCGTTAGCATTCCCGACCAGCACGTCGAGTGAATCGATGTCGTACTCGGTCAGCATCCGAACCATCAGTTCCGGTGTCTCAGCATACGTCACCGCATCTACGTGGCGGGCTCCCTCGAACAGGTCGAGAAAGTCTTCGCGCTTTTTCACCATCGCTAACCGATACCCCGCCTCCCCGGAACCGTAGAATTCCGGCATATCAGCGTACTTGTCGAACGAAATCTTTGCTGTTATCTCATCCATTGTCTTGACTGTGTTTACTCGACACGTGAGACGCTCGTTCTGCTCACGGTGTCTCGACGGCACTCACGCTCTGCAGTGACTGTCTCGAACCGCCGATCTCGCTCAATCAAGGCTCCGTACCCCCGTCGAATCCCCCTCACCGAAATCAGCGGACTCTGATTGGGTTGGTTCACGCTGTCGCTGATCGTACGCCTTACGCCAAGCATTGATGACGTCCTGGCTCTCTGCCCCGTGAGATGTGCGTCGACGCCGGACTTGAATCAGCGCTGGCGTGTTCATCGCGTCACCAGAGACCACCGCTTGTCCGGGCGTCAGGCCGGGTAACTCGCGGAGTACATCTTCACCTGCCGCCTCGACAGAGTTCTTGATCGCGTCTTGATCGTTCGGGTTCTTGATTTGCATCGAAATCTGTGTGCCACACTGCGACAGCACGTCCTGATCAATCTTTGAAGGACGTTGACTGATGATGCCCAGCCCGAACCCGAACTTGCGCCCCTCGGACGTGATCGTACGCATAATATCTAGCGAGGGAGCGTCGCCCGAAGCCGGTGCGAACCGGTGCCCCTCTTCGAACAGCGCGAAGATCGGGTGCTCGATCTGGGAGTCGCGGTCTCGGACGGCATCGAGACGTTCCCGGTACATCCGTCGCAGGAGCACGGTCGTGATGAGTTGCTGGTTCCACCGATCCAGCGTATCCATCTGTAGGACGGTACACTGGCCAGGGTCCACGATTTCGTCCAGTGGGACGTTGTCTTCAGGGTGGAATAGATCGTTCCGCTCTATCGAGCGGCGGAGCCGCCACTCCAGTGCACCGACACTCGCGTCATCGTCGTCGTATATCCGGTGCATCTGATCGATGAGTTCATCGACGCCCCACGTCCGACTCTCCTGTCGCTGCATCGCGCGCCATGCCGTCGACAGCCGCTCTTGCATTCGGTTACTCGGATTGTCCAAGACGGCCATGACATCGCCAATGTCCAGTTCCGAAATGCGTACGCGAAGCCGCTCCGGATCGTAGTAGACGACCTCTGGTTCGTATCCGTCCTCGCCCTGGAATGCTTCGTGGCCCTGCATTTCTGCGAGAGTATCATACTCCCCGTGCGGGTCGAATACGAGCAGAGATGCACGGGAGCTTGGACGCATCATCTCTTCAATCAACACGGATACTGTGTACGATTTCCCGCTGCCCGTGGATGCTAGAATTGCCAGGTGCGTCGAGGCGAATTCCTTGATCGGAACGTGGATGTTCGTCGCTTCGGGCGACCGATTCAATAGCCACCCCAGGTACGCAGTTCCGTCCAGTTCTGTCACGTCTGTGCTGTCTGTCTCGCACCCGAGGTTCGGTAGGACTGTTTCGAGCTGCTGATCGGGTGCAATCGACAACGGCGTTCCCGGAGACGGGAGCTGCCGCGGGTTGGCGAACGTGGTCATATTGGTGTGGTAGTACCCGATGACCGTCGCCTTGAGTCGGTACAGTTCGGTGTCGTCGGTCTGGACGCCGAGCGTTGCTGCGACGGTGTCTGGACCGACTTCCGGGTCTGCGAGGAAGCCGTCCGGGAGTCCGCGAATCAATTCACGGTTCGTCACGCGGGCGAGCACCGACCGGTTCTCCCCATCGACGGAGACCGTGTAGGTGATGAACTCCCCCGTTTTGATGGATTTGTCCGCAGGGGCGACGAAGACGAATTCGTTCGGATCCTCCCCGGGTCCGGCGACGGTGCCGACGACCGATTGCTTCCCAGACATCAGACCACCCCCCGGCGCTCGTGCGCCTGCCACTCGGTGTTTCGCTCTTCGGTAGACTGGCGGAACTAGCGGAGTACGTTGACGGCGATGGAATCTACGAGACCGTGGATCGGTGCCCCAGTAAGGTTCAGTGACCGGAGGAAGCCGTAGGTCCGAGCGGCCTGCTCCAAGCCCTGCTTGGACAGGCCGCGGAACTTCGCCAACCACGGTTGGAGCAGTGACCAGAGACACTCTACCTGGTTCGTGTGGACGCCTTCGTCGGAGACGTACCTCTCGTCGTGGACAACGTATCGGTGATCATGCTCCATCCCTCGGTAAGCTGGCAGTCCATCGGTCCAGACCTCTCCCAGCGGCTGGGAGAGGTCGTCCGCTTCCTCGATAACTGGCCCAAGGTCATCTTCATAGTCGCTTCCTTCCTGAGCTGAGACCACGCGAAGCACGTCGCGGCAGGCCGCGACGAGCGTCAGTTCGTCACCCTGATCCCCTGTCCAGCGGGTACGTCCACCCTCGGGCGACCCGCCGCGGTCGAGTCCCTCCCGCGGCGGATCTTGGCCTTTGAAGCCCGAACACACCTGCTGTGTTTCATCGACCTGTGTTGGCCCATCGACTGTCTGGGAGATGCGCTCCCAGACAGTCGGAAATCCCCGACAGAACGTGGTCTCAAACTCTCTTAGCTGGTCGTGAAGCGTCGTGTAACACGGTGAAAGGAGTTCAGCGATTTGGGTAATGCTGAGCAGTGTGTCAGCGTAGAGGATGAAGGCGATGAGGAACTCACCTGGGGTGAGTTCCGAATCGTAGAAGGGTGTCCACCGCGTGTACGTGGTTTTCCAGTCACAGCGGCCACACCAGATACGGTCAGAGCCGTTGAGAGCGTGGAGGCTGTCTGCACCGCAGTGTGGACAGGAGCGTTCTTCCCAGATCGTTTTGAGACGCCGCTCGACGATGGTGTCGAGCGGATCGGCCCGAAATTCTATTACCCCAAGTTCCACAAGTTCCGATATCCTCTGGCCGAAGGCAGGACGGTCTTCATGCATACCCGTTTTTGCCGGGCCAGAGGCACTAATGCTCCTGGTTCCGCCAGTCTACCGAAGAGCGTGTTCTCTATATTCTCGTACAGAACATTGGCGAAGACGAATTCTTTGATCGCTCATCTGTAGCAGTGAATACTTTGTAAGTGGAGTTCGTAACTGGCTCCAAGATGGTCAGCAGAGAGAGCGTGGA
>NZ_JAHLKM010000020.1 GCF_024449025.1 Natronomonas aquatica
TTCCAGGGTGATGTCGTCCAGCCGACCCATTATGCAGAAATACGATTGCTATAGTAAATACTTTCGCACGACCGTATCAATCGCTATACTGTGGTGAGTCGGATCACTCTGAAACAGTGGCCAACGGCAACTGAATCGGAATTACGCTTCCCTGTGGCTCATTCCGTGAGAGTTCAACTGTTCCAGCGAGTGCAGTCACAGCCCAGTAGACCACTCAAAGTCCGGTAGCTTCAGTGTGGCGCAGTCGTGTCTCCTCGGTTTCCGGGCGGCTTCCAACGGATGTAGAAAAGAATCTTTCCACCTATCACACCAATTATCGACACTAATTCGGCGTATTTGGACACGGCAGGGGAGTCTATACTAGACTCGGTTTTTGTTTTCTATTTGTCAGACAAACTGATACCGTCCTGCTATGATTATTTTACCCGTCGAATTTTCCCTCCGCTTTCGTCACGGGATAACAGTACATTTTCACTTCAATAAATCCTATATAGAGGTATTGGGGTATGTTTAATTGAACCTACCGAAAAATATGAAAATTATAAACTGCTTTTATTATTGGATATGTCAGACGCATCCGGATGGCGTCGATAAACCAGCAGAACGAGAGCATGTTCAGTTTCGACAATCAAGACATGATGGTGTTCATACTCGTCATGTCCCTTCACGGGTTGCAGATGATGTTTGCGGAGCTGCTACCCTCGTTCTCTCTCGGTGGCTTAGAACTTGAACTCGGACCGTTCCTGTTTATCTCCTACACGCTCGTCTTCCTCTTTCGGTCCTTTTGGGCATGTCTGGCTGTCCCAGTTGGCGGAATCATCTTTGGCGAAATCCTGATCGGCGATTTCAGTGCGTTCGGTGCGGTCGAGAGCTTGCTGATGATCACCATTTCGCTGTACATCGCAACGACGATGATTAATGATCCGGAGGATGTGAAATGGCTTGCAGTCCTGGCAGTGGTCGCCAAGGGGTTGGAAGAGCTCTCCGCCCAGTTCATCGACGTCGGGAAATTCTACGTCGGCGTCGAATCGCTTGAAGCCATCGAGTGGCTCCCGGAGACGATTTGGGCCGTCGAAATTGCGGGTGCAACCACCCAGGTCATCATCGCGGGGATCATTTTCGGCGCGCTTCCGATGACGTACTTCTATCCGAGAATGCGTGGCAAGATTGAGCCACTACTCGGGATGGAACCGGTTGAGGGCCACCCGAGCGGCAAACGAATTAATAATGACACGCTCAAGGGGCTTCTCGCGTGGGTCGTCCTGACACCTATCGCATTCGTTTTCGAGGCGTTCAGCGAGACCAGCGGTGCGTTCCTCGTCTTCGAACCGGAGTTCGTTGAGATCTACGGAGAGGTCTTCCTGGCAGTGCCGATCGTCGCCGCCGCGATCGTCGCCTACGCCGTGGTGTACTACCGTCAGCAGGACACCGCGTAATCGCCTCATCCCGTTTCTGTATTCCAATGAGTTCAACCACAATCACTGTCGACGACCTGACGTTCCGCTACCCAGGGAGCGACGAGCCGGTATTACGGAACGTCAACGTTGAGATCGACTCCGGGGAGTTCACAGCGATTATCGGAGGTAATGGGAGCGGTAAGACGACGCTGTGTAAGGCGTTTAACGGGCTTATACCCCACTTCTTCAACGGAACGTTCCAGGGAACGGTCAGTATCGGCGACACCGTGACCACTGAGAGTGACGTCTCTGGGCTTTCCAAGACGGTGGGCTACGTGTTCCAGGATTTCGAAAACCAACTCGTCCAACCGATCGTTCTTGACGATGTCGCGTTTGCACCAAAAAACCACGGACTCGAAGACTACGAAACCCGTGCTATGAGAGCGCTCGAATCGGTCGGCCTCGAAGATGCCGCCGACCGGTTCATCTGGGAACTCAGTGGTGGCCAGCAACATCTCGTCGCTCTAGCCGGCGTGTTGGCGATGGAACCGCAGTTCATTATTGTTGACGAGCCCGCAGCTCAACTTGATCCGCACAACGCACGGAAAACCTACGAACAGCTCCGGGAGATCCAACGGGAAACCGAGGTGGGCGTAATCGCGATCGAGCACCACACAGAGTTCATCGGTGATTATTGTGACCGTCTCGTGATGGTCGCTGACGGGGATGTGGCGTGGGCCAATCGGGTAGATGTCGGACTGAACCGGGTCGAGGAGCTGCTCGATGCAGATATTCATCCGCCTCAGGTCACACAGATTGCCCGGCAACTCCCGAACAAACAGGGAACCTTGCCTAGCGGTCGATACCCGGTGACCGTTGAGCAGGCGGTCAGTGCATTTCCGACAGGCTCACCCAAGGGGGATCCCCCGGTCAAACCGGACGGTCGCGGTTCCGACGAGACTCTCATAACCGTCAGTAATTTGACCCACGGCTACCCGACCCTTCGCGAGGGGCGAAAGACTGTCCTTGACGCGTTCGATCTGGAGTTGTACGCCGACAGCAGAGTTGCCCTCGTCGGTGCCAACGGAGCCGGGAAGTCCACGCTCCTGCGACTCCTGACCGGGCTCGAATCCCCCGACAAAGGAACAGTCACCGTTCTCGGTAACGACACGAACGACACACTCCCCGAGGAACTGGCCGAGGAGACTGTGTACATTCATCAGAACCCTGAAGAGATGTTCGTCGAAGAGACGGTCCGCGAAGACATCGCGTATTACTTGGAGAGCCGTGACGATCCCGACGTTGACGAACGGGTCGCCGATGTGATCGAATTTCTCGATTTGGAGGATATCGCCGACAGGGACGGTCGTCTCTTGAGTGTCGGGCAGCAACGACGGGCGTCGCTCGCTATCGGTTTGGCGACTGATCCCACCATCGTCCTGCTTGACGAGCCAACCGGGAGTCTCGATCTCCAGAGCCGCCGCGAAGTAACGAGGATACTCTCGCGATCTGTAACTCGAACAGAGACAGTCGTCGTCGCCACGCACGACCTACAGTTGGTGGCCGAGTGGGCTGACCGGGTTATCGTTCTCGGTCCGAACGGCATCCTCGCCGATGAGACGCCCCAATCGGTGTTCCAGCAACCTGGACTGTTAGAACAGGCCCACCTCCGACCACCGCAAGTCGTCGAACTTAGCGACCGTCTCGGGATCGATCCCCCCTCACTCACCAAATCAGACATCGTCGACCGCCTAGCAACACAGGGGGGCAGATAATGGGGTATCTTGATGCGATCCAGAACATCACGATTGCCGATATTAAGCTCGATCTGATGCGCACGGCCTACGACAACGACGAAGCGCTACTGAACAAGTTCGACCCACGTATTGTGATTATCTGGTCGGCAATCTTCGTTATTGTCCCGTGGT
The DNA here is from genome assembly GCF_024449025.1 of Natronomonas aquatica. GTDB lineage: Archaea > Halobacteriota > Halobacteria > Halobacteriales > Haloarculaceae > Natronomonas > Natronomonas aquatica. Next base: position 3,326 of record NZ_JAHLKM010000020.1, read on the forward strand.
TCTTTTACGAGCCAGAGCCGCTATTCGCGATGCTCATAGCGGCGCTGCTCTTGGCGTACCTTTCTCAAACCAGTATCTACCTCCTCGTACTGCTTATATGGGGGAGCCTCTCAAATATTGGATTCATCGTTATCCTCAGTTCCGTCGTCTATTGGTGGCAAGGAGGGCCGGGCGGTCTCCGGGGAGCCGTCGTCGACAACAGCGTCGCGCTCCTTCCTTTCACGATGAAACTCACCGTCATCTCGGTCGTGAGTCTGGCGGCGTTTTCGGCGATGAGCCCGAAGAAACTCGCCAAGGGTCTGCTGAGTCTCGGCGTCCCGCGGCCTTTCACATTTGCGATCGCATATGGCTACCGGATGGTGCCGGTTCTGGTCGAGGAGTATCACGACCTGGTCAATTCCCTGCGGCTCAGAAACAAGGCCCCGGAGAAAAGCGGCCTGCTACGGTGGCGATACTACCTCTATCTGTTGAAACTCTCGATCAAGGCGTTTTATCCGATGGCGTTTAACGTTGCGAAACGCTCTAGAGTCACCGTTGAGGCGATGGAGACCCAGGGGTTTTCACATTCGCTCGGCAACGAAGCTAGCCGGGAACTCAGGCTTGGTGACCTCCAAATCCTCCCTCGGGATGTGACGTTCATGCTGGTTTCGTTACTGTTCGTCGTCGTGGTTTCAGTTTTCCTCTGAACGAGTTCGACTGCTTTCGTTTCCGAGTCATGATTAGTTTGACCCCGTCCGGTCGATTCTGGAGTGACAGACAACTACCTCTCCGGCGTCTTACCGCCCCATAGCTCGGGGTCGAAAAGCTGGGCTTGCCAGCTGCGTCACCATATCATGAATCCCGACCAGACCGACGGCTGCAGCGTCAGAAGCCAGTTGAAGCCTAAGAACCCGGTTAATCATTTCGCTGGGGGGATGGTCATCGTTTCTAATTGTAAACTCGACGCTGTATCAGCAAACAACCATAATATGGACAGGGGGGTGGAGATACCTGAGCAACTGGCCGCCCTGACCAGTGTTGATTTCTGGTATGGTCATAGAGTCGGCCAAGCCTGCGGTGACACATTCGCAACTGCTCGGGCATGAGTGACCACCCAGTGCTCTTTCATCGGTTGGCTGTCAAGCTTATCAATCATTATCAGACACGTCATACAACTCCTGCCCATCGAGTTTCGGGACGATGTCCCGACTGTCAATATTTAGTACATACTCGTAGAGGTCAGTGCGTTTTATGTCAGGCTTCTGCTCGTACTTCGGTCCTTTCGAAAATTTAACCATTTCACGGTAGACCGCGAGTTCGCGATCAGACGGTGGATCCTCAAACAAATGGCGAGCGATGAACAGGGCACCAGCGATGTCCTCCGGTGAGGGTTTCCGATTGGAGCCAGCTGCAACAAAATATGTCTCTTCGTTCTGTTCGCGAAGGTGATCGGCCAGTGCGACACCGTTCGTTAACCCACCAACATAAATTTCGACATCGTCGCCGCCGGCCAACCGGAGGTCGGTGACAGCGTTGCCGCCGTTCGTAGACGTCATCGCCGTCGGACGGCCCGCTACATCGACATCTTGGACAAAACTCGGGGAATTGAAGAAGTCGTACCCCGGCTCACCCTGATAATTCGGTCCGGAGCCTCCACCGATTTTCGCCCGGGGATTACGTTGCTTGAACGCCGGTTCGTCTCCTCGATCCTCTGTAATGTGAATGTACTTAGCGCCGCTAGCGAACAGTTCGGGTACTGTGGTTGAGAACTGTGCAATGTCGACAACGACGTAATTCCCCTGGTTCGGGTCTTCGGGTATCTGCTCCCGTGCGGGAATCATGCGGTCGATAAGTAGCGGATCCGCATCCCCGGCTGCAAGTAAACTCACACCAGGTGAACAGCCAGCATACACTTGAGGATGACTAAGATAGCTATATACCGATATAAAGACCTATTCAACGGAGAGCCGGTTGTCCGGACAATCGTTGAATGTGCCACGCCAGTGGTGGTTGCGGTCGGTCACGAGGACGATGAGACGCTGGCTGAGAGGGTTGCCGACGAGCGAGCGATGACACGAACGTCATCGTCCAGTCATTCTAGCGACGTAGCCCCGCTACGAGTGGAGTATGATGCATTCGTGTCCTGTCTTTTGTACGGCTTGATTCAACCTATCGATGAGCTGTAAAAATCAGCTGCTGAATACAGAGGCTGAATTCTACAATTGCCTCAGAATCAGTAGCAGTAACCGGTTTTTAGTAGCTTGAACGTGTTTTCTCTCTGTGAAGCGGGCCCCCGATTCGCTTGCCGATTTCATAAATGAGGTTCCTGAATCGGAAAAGACGCTCTTGGTAGTGAATCGGACGACAGCGGACCCACTCATCGACCTGCTAAACGACGCGTTCAGTAACCAGTCAGTAACGATCGCGGAACGGCAGGTCCCTGACGGAGCCGACGACCTCGTCTGTCTGATTGACGATGGACACGTCGTTGCGACCTCATCCTTTGAGCAATTGCGGAACTCGTTTTTATTGGTGAATGTTGATCAGTACCGAACAGGGGTCCAAGCCCGACATCCGGGCCGGTTTCCGGACGTGCTGACTGGATTGACAGAGACTGAATTCACAGTCGCTGGATTCCCGGCATCCACCAAAGAGAAGCTTCTGTTGGTGATGATCTCACGATTTATTGAGCAGCTTGCGCTGACGACGGGACAGGGGGAACTCCATAGCACATTTCAGCAACTCTCACGGCTGGATGACGAGTACGGCACCCGACGGATGTATGAGTGGCTCGGTGACAGCGGGACCGAGACACACGTCTACGGCGTCGATGACAATCCCGAAGCCGTCACAGATATAGACGTTGTTGTCCACAGTGGCGATACCGAGCCATACGGGCGGTCGTGGGTTGTCGCGTTTAGCCCGGAGACAGACGGGACGCACTCCCCGGTCGACACTGAACCGACTCATGCAGCGCTTGTCGCAATCGAGATCGGGCCGAACGTCTGGCGAGGCCTCTGGACGTATGACAGCCCCCGTGTCGAACGTATACTCTCGCATATCGACCAGGAATTTTGATCGATCGATCTCCACCGAGGTAGATGTGTCCGGTCTGCGAACAGCTCCTGATCGATACGCTCTCTGTACCTTGCACGGCTCAAAATACACGGTTGAGCATAGACAGGAACGTGACTGAATTGGAGCCTACCGACAATTCGAGGCGGAAGCCTCGCCGTTCACGGCTGTCTCTTACCCACGAGTCTCGTCGTTAGCCCTGCGAGAGTATTATAGTAGTCAGTAAAACTGTTAACACACCACTCACAGCCGGATGGCCAGCGACAGCCATGCTGGCCGGATACTCGCGAGTGGATCTGCAGTGGCTTCTACCGACTACTATAGCTATCTTGAGCAAACCGCAAGAAATCGGCAGGATAATCAGTCAGTGTGCGTTTTCGAGGCCGAGGTCACACAATCGTCTTATTCGTCGGTCCCCTCAATAATGTATGACTTTCAGCGTCTCGTGGCACGCGCTTTTGGATGACCTCGACGACCTCCCTGAGGGGTCGACGCTCACCACGCCGCTGTCGCATGACCGGTTTCGAATCACAGATGTACCGGAAACGGGTTCTCATCGAGTTTCCCGACCGCGACATCGACGAGACACGCCCGCTCCACTGCGACCAATTCGAAACGCTCTATCGGCGCATCGTCGAGAGTTCTTGACCGCTCTCGACACTCCACGGTGCAGCCGAGTCGGTTCTTTTCGGTCGATCGTATCCCGGAAAAGAGTCTACCACGATTGAGTTTGCCGGCTCACGATCACCCAGCGGTTGCCGCTCACCAGCGATGGTAAGATGTCCGTGGCGGCTACAAACCTTTGTCTTTGCTCTCAGCAGATTCAGCATTACTTTCTGGAGTGCAGACACAAGACACACTATGGGGACCACTGCGTCGAACCACCGACAGAGTTCTTACTCATACCCCGGCAATAAATCCAGTGAGACGTGCGAGTTGCTACCTGTTGGACTCGATGACGGGCATCACAACTACGGCCCCGTGCTGACTTTATCCTCTACTACGTACTTTCCTGACCCGCTGTAAGAGACAGGACGCTCATGCAGCAGTACCCGGGTAGCTGCCCCGAACACTCAGACAGTCGACGACCTCGGGAGTCGAACCTCGACTGTCGTTCCCTGTTCGTACTCCGGAATATTGACCTCGCCGTCCAGATTCCTGACAATCCAGTAGGCTAACCACAGACCCAGGCCCTGGCCGTGAACGAGTGGTTCCTCCACCCCGGTCGACAGCACTTCCCGTTCGGTTTCCGGAATCCCCGGCCCATCGTCCGCGATAGCGATCAGAACCCGGTCATCTGTCTCTGTCACCTCGACATCGATAGACGGGGGATTGCCGCCGTGCTTTGCGGCGTTGTCGAGAATTTCCCACAGGGCCGTCTTTACACGTGGCAGCGCCTCCGCGACGGCCGCCTCAGGGCTATCGACGGCCACCGACGCGTCAGGATACCGTTCCCGGAGTTTCCGAACAGCCTCCTCGATGATCGGAACGACATCGACAGGCTCCAGGTCCGGTGACTGGTCCCGGTTCGCCTCGAGTTCGCGGGCCGATTCGGTGAGGCCGAGCAGCCTGTCGGCGGTTTCGACGATTTGGGTGGCTTTCGACGCCGCCTCACCATCGAGGTCCGTTGCCAGCATCTCGGCGTACCCATTGATTAGACTGAGTTCGTTTCTGACGTTGTGGCGCAATACGCGGTTGATTACGCTGATGAGTCCTTCGCGTCGCCGCCGCTCGGTCGCGTCCCAGACCATCGATTGTGCGCCGACGATGTCGTCGGCTGTTTTCCTTTCGTCCGGGACATTCGGATCGTATATCGGCACGACGCGGATATCTGTATGCACTGTTTGTCCAGCGCGGTTCTCCAGTGGGAAATCCCGCACTTGGAGCTCCTCGCCGTCCGCTACTTGATCGAGATATTCTTGGGCCAAGTCGCTCGTCTGCTCATCGGGAACGATGACGTCGGTCGGTTCGCCGTCGATTTCGTCGGCCGTGTATCCCAGAAAGTCCTCGACAGAGGGTGACGCGAACGTGAACCTCCGCTCGTCTATGTCAATCCGGAAGACGAAGGCGAAACTTGCGGCGATGACGGCCCGGTAGAGCTCGTTTCGCTCCGCAAGTTCCTGTTCCCGCCGGTTTAATTCTCGGCGCTTCCGTTCGATGGAAGTCACGTCGGTGAGGGTCAGTACCTGCGCCGCCGACTCGCCGACTCCCACGCCCTCGGTGGAAACGAGGTAGTACTGGGTGTGTTCTCCGCGTTCATTACTGACGATCCGATCGCCGGGTTCGACAGCTGCTGCTACCTCCGGGAGAACGTCTTCGAGACGGTCACCGGTGGCACCCGCAAGCGCCGGAAACGCAGTTGTCGCTGCGGGAGAGTAGTCCTCTATCCGGCCAGCGCTGTCCAGAAACACCGATGGAGTCCCGCTCTGGGCAGTACTTCGAACCGCCAGAAAGCGCGGCGCGAAGACGAACATGGTTCCAAGAGCAAAGACTGCGACGCCGATCGGGGCATAAATAACGTCTAACAACTGTGGTGTCACAAGCGCGAGAACGTCGACGACGACCGGTACGCCGAGTATCGCTGTCAGTACACCGAGGGGGCGAGTATCGTACCCCGACTGGACATAGAGTTCGAATATCATGAACAGCCCCACAGCCGAGAGCACGTACGACAGCCCGGTTGCGCCCCAGTGGAGCAGTCCGTGCTCGATTGCCAGATGGCGGAAAGGCGTCGTCGCTTCCCGGGTCGTGAAATACACCCCGTGGAGCGGGTTCGTCAGTTTGAGCAAAGACACAGTGAGAAAGACACCGAGTCCGAGTCGGCGCAGCGTGGTATTCCGATGGAGCGTCCGACCGGTGTAGGCCGAACAGAAGTATAACCAGGCCCAGACAGTCGCAAACCCGAAAATGAGTCCGACTGTGTAGACGGTCTCTCGGAACGGACCGGGAATCACGAAGAAAACCGTCTTGAATACCGCCCAGGCCCCTGCCGTCCCCAGCAATCCGACCATCCCGGCCTGTATCTCGGGGTCATCGAACGTTTTGGACCGGGGAATCAGGAGCAAACAGGCCACTCCGCTGAGCGAGAACAGACCGAGATATACCAGTCCGACAGGATCAGCCCACGGTGAGGTCATGAAGTTACCCTTCTTAAGTATTACAAAAATAAAAATGGGGGGTACGAGGTATCACACGCGTAGGTGCCCGATCTCGAATTGATCTGTTCCCGCGCATCGCCATGGTCGGGAACCCCGGACTCGGGGTGCTGCTAATCGATGGATATGAACGCTTCTATGTTGTACGCAGGTTCTACCAAATTCCGGACAGATCGACCCGAGCCGCACAACACGTAGGCTGTGAATCGGTTACAGTCTTGTGATCAAGCTCCGTGTAGATTTCCGACCGCCGGGCGGGGATTATGTTTGCACCCTCACTCGATAGTGATTGTTGCCGTCTCCGTCCGAACTTCGTTGACTGCCATCTCTACCTCGTATTCGCCCGGTTCGCTCGGGTTGTCGACGGCTGGGTACTCGACCAGCACCGTATCACCTTGCATAAGCGTGTAGCCTGTGTCAAGTTCGATGCTAAACGAGAAATTATTGTTGTTGACTCCGCTGATGGCACTGGCCTCGAACTCTTCGTCGGCGTTCCCGTCGCCGGAGGAATCGACGCCGAGCCCGATTGCCTCATGCTGTGCGGACTGTACTACGAACCGGTCGCGGGGATAGGTGGCGCTTACCGACTGCCACTCGCTATCGGCGAGGTCTTCACCGACGGTCAACCGGAGTGACTGACTCGTCCGTTCTCCCGCGGTGTTGTCCCCGGGTTCTACCGGATTTTGATCGTTATTGGTGGTGTCGTTGTCGCCCGATGAGCAGCCTGCCAGTCCCGCCGCAAGGGCCGTCGCTGCCCCTGCGAGGGCGGTTCGTCGTTTCACAATCTCGGTAAGTCGCTTGACGCATTAATGGCTGTTGCCCGGCCCAGAGGTGGGTTACCACGGTGTATCGGCATCGGATCCGACGCTATCCCGAGTGCGAAACGGCACTATTTTTTGCGTGTGATTTACTTACATACACGTGGCAGAATTACTGATCCTGGTGGGACTGGTAGTTGCAGTCTTCGTCGGGTACAATATCGGCGGGTCATCAACCGGGGTCGCTTTCGGGCCGGCAGTCGGCAGCCGCGCCGTCAGAAAAGTCACCGCCGGAGCACTGTTTACGGTCTTCGCGTTCCTTGGAGCGTGGACAATTGGGCGGAAGGTCATCACGACGATGAGTACCGAAATCATCGATGCAGCAGCCTTTACACCCGCCGCGAGCGTTGGCGTTCTCTTTTTTACCGGGCTCGCACTCCTGATCTCGAACCTCTACGGTGTCCCGGCGTCAACCTCGATGACAGCCGTCGCAGCAATCGTCGGACTCGGATTGGCAACGGGGACGCTCAACACTTCCCTGATGTTTACCATCCTGTCGGCATGGATCGTCGCCCCGCTGGTCGCCGTCTTCACAGGTGCGTTTATCGGCAGGTATCTGTACCCGCACCTCGACGCCAAACTCGAATTTGGTCGCCTTCGGAACCCGTTGATCGCAATCGATACCGAGGGGAGACTCCCACGGCTATCGGTCAACGATACCGTCTCGTCTCGGGATCTGGCCGGATCAGCGCTTGTGGTGGCAATTGCCTGCTATATGGGGTTTAGTGCCGGGGCCTCGAACGCGGCGAACGCAGTCGCCCCGCTTGTCGGTAACGGGTCCCTTGACCCCAGCCCGGCGATTTTCCTCGCAATAGGGGCCATCAGCGTGGGCGGTTTCACGATTGCTCGGCGGACGCTGGCGACCGTCGGCAACGATATCACCGAGATGCCGATTCTGGCAGCGCTCATTGTTTCGACCGTGGGGGCGACGATTATCACCGTCCTCTCGTGGCTCGGGATTCCAGCCAGTCTCGCCGTGAGTACGACCAGTTGTATCATCGGGCTCGGGTGGGGGCGTGCAAGTCGAGCACGGACGCTTGCAGAGATAGTCACACAGTCACCTGCCGATGAATCCGCTCCAAAGTTTACGACTGGTGCACTCAAACTCCCGCCAGTTGAAGACGATAGGGGGGTCGCTGCGAGCCCAACTGTGGGCGAACTCGCCGAAGGCGAAACTCCTCACCAGGACAGACAGCACGAATCCGGGGACAGTGTGTCTAGCATCGGCGAGAAAGACCCGGAGGAACTGTCCGCCGAAGGCCTGTTCCACCACGCAGCGGCAGCTCGCGTCGTGACACTCTGGGTAATCACGCCGATAATGTCGCTCGTGGGGGCCTATGCCTTGTTTTCATTTCTCGGCTAAGAGGACCCCTCGTCTGTCCATCGGGATCAGTCGTGGTCAGGGACACCGCCCACATACAAGAATCGTGCGCGGGTGGTCGGCCGGCGTCTTTGGTATCAAGACGGCTGTGTTGATTTGATCCTCGTTCGAGTATGTGGGAAAAGCTCAACCGTTACAAAAGCGAACGCGTAGCAAATGGTGGCAACAGGTAGGGAACAGTTCAAACCGACGCTACCACCTGAGGACGCAGTACCGGCAACCATACTTGCCGTTCCGGGAACGGTTATCCAAGAGTACGCCGTTGCCGATGTACTCGCCGACGCAATCGAGGCGGTTGATCCGGATCTCCTCATCGCGACACCGCCCAACGAAGCGGCCGTTTCCGGGCCGCACGTCGCCAAGCTAGTCGATGTTCCAGTAATCATCCCGAAACGGAACGCAACGCCAACGGTTGAGGTCATCCCGGAGGCTGAGGTCGGGATCATCGCAACGAATACCCCGACGGATCTCCCTGCGACTCCAGCTGACCTTGCTCGTGATCTTCCCAACGCCCGCAATCTCGATGGAATCGATCACGGCTATCTCGTTACTGATCGGTTGGAACTCTCGATCGATCCGCATCACCGACGTACCCGGCTCGAAGGCATCGAATCATACACAACTGAGGTTCCGACGGCGTGGCGGACGGATGCTATCACGCATCTTTCGACCCGACTTCGTCCGGACTACACGACAGTCCACCGATACACCGATGGCGGAGATGATACCACCGAACGCACGCTTTCGATTCACGGCATCGGACTCACAACGGGTAATCTCGGTGCTGGAGTCGATGAGTCCACACAAGAACTCGCCGTAGCGAAGGTGTACCGTAATGGTGCCGTTTGTACCACCTCGTACGATCCAACGAACTTTGGGCTCCGAGGTCTCGACCAGGTCGGCCAAACGCGTGCCGAACGGCTCCGAAAACGTGGCTACGATACACGAGAGGCTGTCTCCAGAGCGGAGGTACACGAGATCGCAGATATCCGTGGCCTCGGGCAGTCCACAGCAGAGACAATTCAAGCATCGGCCACCGCCGTCGCGAACGGCGAGGTCGTTCCGATCGGCGATGGGGCTGTTCCGGATGGCGATCCGATTTTCATCGATATCGAGACGAACGGGCTCAACGGCTCAACTGCGTGGCTTATAGGAGTTCTCGATGGCGATGCGCGGACGGGGACATATCTGCCGTTCAGACAGCGTACTCTCTGGAAGCCAGCCGAGCATCTCGAATCATTCCTGACGTGGCTCGCTGGGACGGCGGCTAATCGACCGGTTGTCGCGTGGAACGGGTACGACTTCGATTTCCCGATCATCGCCCGACAGCTCGAAGAACACCACCCCGACCGTCTCGAAGAGTGGCGTACCAGATATCGATTTGATCCGCTGTCATGGGCGACCCAGCAGGATAATGCAACGCTCCCGGGGCGGAGTAACAAGCTGGAGGCGGTTGCCACAGCGCTCGGTTGGGAGCCACAAACAGGCGAGTTGGACGGGCAAACAGCCGCCGAACTCTATAATGCGTGGGCGACCCAGTCCACTGGAGCCGAAGCCCGATTCACACCCGACTGGAAGCGGTTTGAATCGTATTGTGAAGACGACGTGCGGGCTCTGGCCACGATATATGAAGCGCTCGGCGAGGCGTCCCGTCGGCCGCCTGGTACGGCAACTAACCGATCGACGACAGAGACGACGTCCCAAGGATCCCTCTCGGATTTCTCATGAGCGATCAGCCACAATCACGGCAAAACGTCCTGTCGAAGGATGCACTTGAAGCGACGTTTCCCGAATACGACGATCAAATCGTCGACAGCGAGCGGCTCCCACCGCGGGAGGCAACGACGGTCCCTGCTGAGGCGGTGCTTCGGGACGAGTTGGCCAGGGAGTTGGACAACGATCTGTTTAGCCATCAGGCAACAGCGCTGGAGCGGCTTGCTAACGACGAGAACGTGGTGGTAACGACACCTACGTCCTCGGGCAAAACATGGATTTACACGCTGCAAATCGCCAGAAACCATCTCGACGATCTGGATGCAACTGCCCTCCTGTTGTATCCGATGAAGGCGCTCACGCGGGATCAGGAACGAGAGCTTAACGACAAGCTTCGCGGTGATTGGAACACCGATCCAACTATCGGTGTCTATGACGGTGATACATCGAACGACCGCAAGCGACAGATTCGGGAGAACGCGAACGTCATTCTGACAAATCCTGCGGGACTCAACGTCTATCTCCCCCGTCACGCGAAAGACAGCGGCTGGCAGCGGTTCTACAATAATTTGGAACTGATCGTCGTCGATGAAGCACACGAGTATTCAGGCGTCACGGGAACGCACGTCGCGTGGATTCTCCGGCGACTGCGCCGGCTCTTACAATACTACGATTCCGATCCACAGTACGTCATGACGACAGCGACTATCGGAAATCCGGCGACGCACGCCAATCGCCTCACGAGTGAGCAGTTCGCTGTCGTTGATGAAGACGGGTCGCCGCGAGGCGCCCGGGATGTTGTCCTTTGGAAGCCCCCGATCGACGAGGAAGCTCTCGAGACCGCCAACGAGGCGAATATCGATCCCGCCGAGGCCGAAGCCGACTTTGAGGAGTTCCGTATGTCTGCGGGTAATGAAGCGGCGAAGGTAGCTGCACATCTCGTATTGAACGGTCGACAAACGCTCCAGTTCTGTTCGGCGAGACAAGCAACGGAGATCGGAGTCAGACAGATCGAGTCAGCGGCTCGTTCTCACGACGAATCCGGCTATGTAGAGGCAAAAGCCTACCATGCGGGGCTCGGCAAGCGTACCCGTCGCGGTATCGAACAGTCGCTGAAACTGGGCGAGCTCGACGTTGTAGCCTCGACGAACGCGCTCGAACTCGGTATCGATATCGGGTCCGTCGATGCGACGGTCACGACCGGATATCCAGGCACGCAACAGTCGTTTTGGCAACAGATCGGTCGGGCCGGCCGTGGGACGTCGGATGCGCTATCGGTCCTCGTCGGCGGGAGCGATGCGATGGATGGGTACATTATGGATAATCCCGGCTATCTGTTCGACGATAACGTCGAAGACGCCGTCGTCTCGATCGATAATAACCGGGTGTACGCCGATCACTTACTCGCTGCCGCCAAAGAACGGCCCCTCACTGAGGCCGATACTGGTGTCCTTGGTGATCCGAAGCGGTTCAGAGAGGTCGTCGAAATGTGGCAGGACGCCGGCGTCCTCGAACGGACCGTCGATCTCGAATCCGGGGTGCTCTATACCGGCGACCGACGCCCAGAGTCCAGAATTTCCATGTACTCGACGAGTGGGACTGAGTTTATCGTCCGCTCGACAGACGACGATATCGATCACGAGCCGATCGCCGAGGAACGCGCGTATCGCGACTATCATGAAGGTGCGTTGTTCTATCACGATGGCCAACAGTACGAGGTGATTGATGTCGAAAAATCTGGAATAAAGCCACGGGTTCTCGTCGAGCCGAAGAACTCCGGTCTGTATACGCAGACACTTTCGGAAAAACGAATCACGAACCTTCGCCCGGAACAACGCCGCGAATTTGACGGCGGATACGGGCTTCACTTCGGTCGTGGGACGGTCACCATCACCTACAATCAATTTTTGATCCGGGAGATCAGTACCGGCAACGTAGTCGACGGACCGCTCCCAACCGGATCGCCACCGCTCACACTCGAAACGGAATTACTGTGGGTCACACTCCCGGAGACCCACATCGACGAGACCATTTCAGCCCTCGAGGAGCCGCTGTTGACACCCACTGACCGGGCCGAACGCGATGCTGGCTTGACGGAGCCGGCACTGTACACCTATGCTGGTGGGATCCACGCCGCCGAGCACGGAGTGATTCAGCTGTCACCGCTAGAACTGATGATCGACAACTCGGACATCGGCGGCCTCTCGATGCCTCAACATCCTGACGGCAGCATTCCCGGCCCCGTCTGGTTCGTCCATGACGGTATCGACGGCGGAATCGGGTTTTCTCGGGCGATTTACGAGAACTTCGAGATCATCGCTGAACGAACGCGTGATCACCTCGAGACCTGTGATTGTCAACGGCGGCGTGGCTGCCCTCTCTGTGTCATGTCCGAACACTGTGGTAACGAGAACGACCCTTTGGATCGTGTCGTCGGCCAGCGTATTCTCGAAGACGTATTGAATGCAATATAGGCCGGAAAAACACCCGTGGGAACTGTATGCCCTACGGACACCAGGATCTCCACGAAGTGTCTGTAGAGTACGTCCCCGGAACGGGAAGCCTCGGGGGTTGCTCCGGTGACCATCACGAGTACTGCACGAGACTTGCGTCAGTTCGATCTGCGAGGTACGAGCGGATATCCTGTTCGCGCCATCCAAGCGGGGAAAGTACGCTTTCGGCAGCCCGGTAGAGCTGTGTTTCATAGAACGTTGTATCGTACGTGTCCGGCTGTTCGGATGCCAGCCGGATCCGATCGACTGTCGTAGCGGTATCGTCCACGACGACAAACGAGACGTGTTCACCGGGTGATCTCGCGTATCCCTGCTGTGTGGCGCGGGTGGCTGCGGCGGCAGTTCGTGTGCTTCGCGTATATTCCTCGGCGTGTTTCGAAAGCCGAATCTCGATCACGAGATCATCGGTATCAACAGCATCTGATCGTAGATCCTCAAGTCGTGCTGCGAGGCGGTCACAGACTCGTTCTGGACTCCGGTGTGCATCAAGCGTCTCGATGAGTTCCCGTTGCGTCTCTTGGATGAACGTCGGTGTGCTTCGTTGTCGGCACTCGATCCCGCGGTACTTGAACTCGCTATCGTCTGCTCGACCGAAGTACTTCGTCAGGGCGCCAGCGTCGCTGTTGCGCTGGGGAACGAAGGCGATCCAGTCGTAGGCCGCTTCGTGTTCCAGGCGGATATCGACCGCGTCAGTGACCAACTCACAGAGTTCCTCAGGCGCTGTCTGCTCGCTATCGGGGCGTGGTGTTACCCACAGGCTGTCGACGATCCCGTGGACGATCTCCCAGCCGTTCGCCTCCAGGATGGCCTTCGCCTCAAGCAAAATCTCGCGGGCGAAGGCGTTGATCGCCTCGTGGCATTCGATCCGACCGAACTTCGCGTTCGAAAACCCCTGATACCCGAAACAGGAGACGAGAATCCACTTGATCGCGCTTGAGCGACCCTCTAGTTCCGTTCGGCGTTCCGGGTCGGTCGTCTCGCGGAGTTCCCGCTTGATCGCGTCACGGTCCTCGATGAGCGGTTCCAACACGTCGGGTAGATACCCGCGTTCCGGACAGAGGCTATAACCGAGGCCCGGCACGTCATCGCGGTCCGGGTGGCAGTCACAGCGGACTGTTTCCGGACTGATGTTCAGCGTGACGATGATGTTCGGATAGAGACTCGAGAAATCGAGTTCGTGGACGTCTTCGTGGAACCCGACATCGGGAGCGAACGTGAAGCCGCCGCGGTCGGCATCGTGGAGCTGCTGCATCGACTTGAATCGCTCGTGGCGCCAGGAACGCCACGGGACCAGGACGTTTCGCTCGTAAGCGTGGTGGATCTGAATCGCAGTGAGAATCCGCCCGATACTCGCCCAGGCCAATTCCTGAAGCGGAAGTCCTGACCGTTCGACCAGATCAAGGCAGCCGTCGAGGTTCGTCTCGTCCCACATGAACGTGTTCGAGCGATCGATGAGTACTCGCCCGGAGACGTTGTACCGGGCCGGTGAGTGTCCGACCTGACCGTAGCTTTCATACGTCGATTGGCCGGCCAGTTGTTCGTATCCGGAACGTCGGCCGAGGTCGAACTGTTCGTTGCCGCGTTGGTCGGCCAACTCGTACAGTTTCGGGATGAGACGGCTGGATTGTAGGCTCAATATGTCCGGGTCGATCTGGTTCAGTCGTTCGGTGATCGTTTCGAGGATTGCCGTTTCGCCGTCGACGGTGACGCCGTCGACAGTCACGGTTCGGAGATTGTTGCGAGCGAGTTGTTCTGGTGGTGCGTCTATCGAGACGGTTCGTAACGATCGTTCAGGCACCGGAATGCGTCCGGTTTCGAGGCAGAATCGGAACTCGCGCGTGAAATCGACGTTGTAGAGTCGATAGGTGCCCGGCGAGCCCCACCCTGCGACGGTGCTGGCAACGTCGGATACGGCGTCGATACGACCGATATCGGCACGTAAAACGGGTCCGGCATCGTGTCGAAAGCCAGTCCGCCACTCCTCGACGGCCGTCCGTTCGACGGCGGGGAGTTCGGCAAGGTGTCGTCCGACCGTTGCCAGTCGGTCCTGATCGTGATCGGGTGTCCCGACATAGATCGTCGCTGTGTACGATTCGATTCGTGCTGCTGTTGCGCCATCGTCGGTCAATAACCACGCGAGAACATCGCCATCGCGGTAATCGAATTTGTACGGCATCAGTCTCGGCCTCGATTACTCACGTTCGGTCTCGAGTTCCGCTTCGAGCGTCTCGAGTCGGTCTTCGAGTTCATCGAGCCGTGTCTCCTGTTCGAGATCGATCGAGATCAGTATCGGAAACAGCGGTTCGTCGTGATTGAGGTAGCCGCCGGCATCGGCATGGGCCTGTGCGTATTCGAACAGTCGCCCGAATCGCGGTTGGTCACGGCGTCGGAGTGCGCGTTTGAAATCGTCCCAGCGTCGTTCCAGCGCTTGGATGGTGTCCCGGTAGGTCGGGTTAGTTCGACCCACGGAGCATCACCTCCGGCTGACCGGGGGCGGCAACGGTTGCACGCTGTGTGAGTACGTGTTCCCAGAACGCAAGCGTCGTCTGGACGCCCCCGTCTTCGAGGGGATAGACGAGCGTCTCGAACTGATCGCCGACGAACCGGGGCCCGAATTGTGTCGCTTCACACCGAATCGTTTCATCGACATGTCGGGCGATCGGTGCGCTGAGGGCGTCCTGCTGATGGCATGTTAGCACAACCGGGGTTTCGGTCTCCCGACAGCGGTTCGTGAGCGTCGAGACCGCCGCCCGAAGCAGTTCCTCGGCGTCGACGCCTTGGATGTCGTCGTCGCGGTACATCGCATCGACTGCCGGGGCGACGACGAGTGCCGTCTCTGCAGTAACCAACTCGGCGGCTCGGTCGAGAAGTACAGCGTGTTGATACGCGGTAAAACCCCTGGCGACCTGAATGCGATCTAATATCCGTGTGCTTGGTGCGACGCGGGCGAGCGTATCCGTCCGGGCGTGTCCGGCTGCGTCGATCCAATATCCAGGACCGGCGTTCATCAACAGGTGGTCTAAGACCAGGGCCTGCAGTGGACCTGTTGAGGTTTCATCGGTGTTTAATAAGTAACAATCAGTACCGAGAGACGGCAAGGTTGGCGTTGTCCGGGTGGCGGTTGCTGGACGCATAGTCAGCTAAAGAAAGAGGTGCACGATAAGCCGTAGTGCGTGCTTTCCGGAATTTCCGATTCCCCTATCCTACCGACCCCGTCTGGAGGTGAGAATCAATCCCGAGTATCCGAGACATTCCTGTTGAAATCCTCGATCGGAGATGAGAACTGTCGAAGAACTCACCACTGGCAGGTCTGGTTTACCGTATCCTGGATGAAACCATCTATATCCACAGAAAAACAAGAAACCCAGCGAGCATCGAGACGGTGAGGAGGACTTGTATCGCCGTTGAAGCAAGCATCCCGATAGCTGTGACCGCCGCAGTTCGTCCCCCTCGGCGGACATCACCGTGCCGAAGATACTCCAAGAAGAACACCGCTCCAACGACACCGAGGAGAGCGCCGAGCGGACCGAGGACGAACAGGAGTCCGATCGCCGCGATAGCGGCAATAATGGTCGTTCGAATCGATGCACCGCCGATCCGTGCCGAGAGTGCGCTTTCGAGGAGATCGAATACGACGGTGAAGACGCCCAAGATTACGAATCCGAGAAACGCGATAGTTCCGATTTCCCCTGTTACCATCCAGTAGTATGCAACTCCAAGTGTTGACAACGCCCCACCCGGGATCAGCGGCACGAAACTCGCGGCAATACCGACGAGCAACAGTATGATCGTGACGACGATCGGATCAAGCGGGAGCATCCACACACAAAACGACGAGGAACGACGAAACGGTGTCGGAGTGGTTCTCAGGGAAGCCCCCCGGACAATATCCTCTTGATCGTCAGCGGATGAATTCGACGACAGAGGTTTGTCTCTACTGCCTAGTAGGTCTGAACGGATTTCAGCAGAGCCTACGAGACCGACACGGGTCGATACGTGCGCCCGCGGTTCTGCCCTTCGGCGACGATGAGGTTGTACTGACACATCTTCGTGAGATAGTTTCGCATCGTCCGTTTCGTCTTTGGATCGTCGACCTGTTCGCGATACATTTCGTATAAGTCGCCAGGAGTGATACTGCCGTGATTGGTGATTATCTCGTACAGTTGTTGCTGATGTGGAGTCAGCGTCTCGACGGTCCTTTGCTGGACTTCCGATCTCGCTTCGGGGATCGAATCGGTGATCGCGGCCGACGTGATCTGGTCAGTGCCGTCCCGTTCGGCTCGCTGGGCTGCGTTCCGGAGGATGCCGATCGCCACGCGGGCGTCACCGGCTGCAGCGTCGGCGATCCGTTCTAGTTGTGACCGGCCGATCGCATCGGCAGTGAGACCACGGTCTACACGAGCCTGCAAAATCCCGACCAGTTCGTTGAGTCCGTATTTGTCAAACCGGATGCGGGTAGTGTTCATAAGCCGGCTAGAGAGCCGTTCGTCGATCCGGGCGAACAACTCCTCTTCGCGGTTCGCGATGAGCACCATCGAGATGTTCGGGAGGGTGTACAGGTCGTACAGGACGTCCATGTCTTCGAGTTGATCGACCTCATCGAGAACGACGACATATGGCGGCCCGTCGTACTGTCGGAGCCGTTCGAGCAGTTCGTCTTTCGGTGTCGATTGTCGGTGGACATCGAGTGTCTGGCCGATGCCTTCGAGGATTCGGTAGATGGTGCGAAAGCGCGTGTAGTTCTGCCAGCAGTTGACGTACTGGTGTTCGATGTCGATGACTTCCCGCCGAAGGCGCTCGACGATGAACTTCGCGAGACAGGTTTTTCCGGTACCCGAGGGACCGAAGAGAAAGGCTGTCTCCGCTGGTTCATCGCGGGTGATCGGCTCCAACGCGTTGGAGAGTTGGTTCGCTTCGGGATCGCGGTGGACGACCTCCTGGGGGACGAAATCGGCTTGCAGGACACGCGCATCCCGAATCATTACCGACGTCTTTTTCGCGCAGGGTAATAAGCGGAAGTGAGTTGTTTCCGATTTTTCCGATACTCGCTCGAGTGACAAACGGACAAAGCGGACGATCGCTCCAGATCCGGCTCGATAATCGGAATTCCGGAAACTGCTCGCATAGCCTGATACCGACGAGTAACCGATACGCCGGTACAACCGATGGGGACGAAACTCACGCCAGTCGCGTTCGATATCGAAACGTCCGGCTTCGAAACTGACGCGGTCGTCACGGCCGTCGGATTCGCCCTTCCACTCGGCTGTCGGGTCATGATTAACACCGACCAGCGGCCAGCCGATCGAGCGGCATTAGAGACAACTCTCGGGGATCGATTCGACATAACGCTCAAACTGAGCTGCCACCGGACGGAACAGGAACTGCTCAAATCTCTCACCGAATTCGCAACCGATTCGTTGACGCCGAAGGAGTATCTGCTCGTTGCGTACAACGGCGAACGGTTCCGAAGTGGCTTCGACCTGCCGTTTCTTCGAACCCGCTACACGCTTCAAGACGCTGCCTGGCCGTTTATTGATGTGTCCTACGCGGACCTGATGCCGATCTTCCAACATCGCTTCAACACGCAACTCGATGATGAACCCGCTGCTGATCTCGAGGGCGTCTACGAGACGATCGTCGGCAATGAATTGACAGCAGTTGATCCGTTCGAAGATAGCAACCAGGCCGTCGAAGCCTTCGAAGACGGCGCCTTTGAGGCACTCTTGCGGCACAATATCGCAGATATTCTACGGACAAATGCGTTGGCCGCTGTTGGAGAGCAGTACTGTGGAAAATCGGAGTTTGATGTGAAATCTCTGACACCAACCGTTTCCGATTCGACCGTCTTTCGGTCGAGCGCGCACGAATCGGTTCGCCATATCTTTTAGTACGCGTTATCGGATAATCAATCCCTGGTTGCTACGGGCTGTGGTCCGCCCCCGTTGAGTGATTTTTCCTACTTCCGCTTGGCCGTGAGTTAGCTCACAACTGGAGATGTGAGGTCGAATCCGGCGCGTCGTCGTCATCATCATCACTCGGTCCGTCATGGAGAAACCGCACGTCGTCGTCAGTAAGATACACCTGACCGTCTTCGACCTCGATTTCGACAGAAAGCAGCGTCGTCTCCGCGGCCTCACCGCTGTCACAGTAGCCCGAACAACTGTCGAATGTAGAGCCGTGTTTCGGACAGATGATCTCGCCATCACGTGTCACGACGCCGATCTCTTCGCGGTACAGCCGCTGTTGCTCGTGGGTACAGTTGTTGACCCACGCCTGCACCGGCGGTTTCTCGTTTTCGTCACACGGAATCAGAAAGACTTCCGTTTCCTCACCATGGGCGTCTCGAACTGTAAACAGATAGCCGTCCTTGCGGACATCTGCGACGCTCGCAATTCGATAGCGCATGCTACCGATTCGGGCGGAGAGACAACTAAAAATTGCGCTACGAGAGGATTTGAGAGCAGGATCTGGCTGTCGCCGAACGGATATCAGACTTGCAGCACTACCATTTTCAAGCATACCCAGTCGAGACGGTCACTCTGACGACGAACGATATACTCGTATGGGCCATGTAGTCGCGGGATTGACACTCGCAGTTGTCCTTGCCATGGCTGACCTTCTTGATCACCACCACCACGGTTCCCTCGCTCGATGATGCGGAGTGAAAACGGTCAGTTTCCGGTCTCTGGACGACAGCAGGTTGACCGGGCGGTTCCTCTCGATCAGCCCCCTGTCGTTGGCGAGGAGTATCTCCTCGTCGTCTTCCGGGATGGGCGTGGTGACCGTCTTCATCGTTACGATTCACAGCGTTACGATACGCAATAGATGTAACAGATGATTCCTTCAGGCCGTAGCATTCTCGTTCTCATCCTGTTCGAGCCGGACACGATTTACAGAATACGACCACTGAATAGCCTATGGGCAGATCATCCGTTAATAAATACGATCGGTGTATTCGAGATGGTGGGGTTTATTGGTTTTCGAGCGCATCGAGGATGCACGCAGCGGCGATCACCGCTTCTTTCGGGACGGTGCTGGCATCGTCTATACTGACCGTGTAGGTGTCCCGTAGCGAGAACTTGCCTTTGATATCGCCGACATGATCGCCGTCCGCGTCGAATATCTCGTACTTGTTCGGAATCAGGTTCGTAACCGAGATGACGTGCCTGAGCGCCGAGAGCAGCTTGTTCTTGGATCGAATAGTCGCCAACTGATCCCCGGAATCGGGGTCTCGAATCGTCCAGTTCTCCATGAAAAGCGAGAGGTCCTCATCAAGGACGATGACTTCGTCGCCGGTACCCGCATCCATCATAGCGTAGCTACCTGCGACATCCAGAATACCGCCCGCTTTCACCGTGAATGCGTCATCGCCGTCACCGGTGACGAACGGGAACTCCTCTTTCATTTTGAACAGTTTCTGCTTCCCGCGCAAGACGATATCACCAGCGCTATCCCGGACAACGTACTTGTTCCGGATCCTTGGCTGCTTGACCACGTAACGGTCGTCATTCAGATCGACTGTAGAGATGTTGTACGTGGTCGACGCCGACTCGGTAGTGGAGGGCTCGGGCATAGGGGAATGTTGAGCACGCTCGAAAAAAGATTTGTGCTTATGTTAAAACATAATGGCTCAACGGCTTATCTGTCGCATGAAAGCTACAGCCCGATCTACGGACTGACTTCAGATATTAGCTAGCTGAATCGCTCCGTGTTCCGCGCCGAAGGCTTATCCGTGTAACTGGCCTATCAATAGTGATGAGACGGAACTCGGACGACGACGAGGATCCCTTTGCCGGGGTCTTTGATCGGACCGACGGAATGCTATCCGGAATGGCGGACGAGAAAACAGCGCCCGTCGATATTCACGAGTACGACGACGAACTCCGGGTCGTCGCTGATCTCCCCGACGCCACGCTGGATGATATTGACATCCAGTGCGATGGCCGATCATTAGCAATCCGCGTGGCAGCGGAACCGCATCCGTTCGTCACACGCGTTGATCTACCGGCATACGTCGACGAGCAATCAGTACAGACGAGTTTCAATAATGGCGTTCTTGAGGTCACACTCGATCGCGACACCGATCCTGCAAACATCGGCTTCCAATAAAAACGCGCAAGCGACCACATCGGACCAAACGGGTACAGGAAGGCCAGCCTCGTCAGAGGCAGACAGTCCCCCAGCGAAGAGTGGAACACAGGGGCCGATGCGAACCGTAATAAGGCAGAGAGGGGATATTGCTGTACGGTTTGTCCGACGGGAAGGGGGAGCCTCCACGTGCATCGGCGGTCGTCGTCCGGGCGTACCTGTCGGCTTCCTGTGGACCATTTCCCGAACGTCAACAGCCACCCTGGGCACTGCTCGAGGGTGGTTTCGTTTCGTTCAAATGTCTCGGTAAGGCGTTCCTCGAAGGAACCAGGGCGCTCGGTCGAAATATTCGTTATCGACTGATCCGGTTCGAGCTCGTCGGGAATGCCCGGCTCTACGAACAGTGGAGAACCGCCGCCGACCGTCACAAACAAGACGGTAACGACTACGACCGTTGCGAGTCGATACCGATCGAACATCGGGGAGGATCGAGGAAAAGTATTTTACCATACGAAACTGTTGGCTGGCGCTGGCACCCTGCTCTTTGGTGTAGTAACTGTTCTATGACTCCCCCATGAGTTATCACTTTTCTGTTCATCATGACCAAGTGACTCAACAGTACCTGCGTTTTTAGCTTGTAGGAACCCCTAGATTTAATACATTCTTCAGATCAATCACAGCTAGTGACTGTTGATACAATTATCGCAGGCGGAACATTAGTAACGCCAAAAAAAGCATTCGAGGCTAGCATCGCGATCGATGGAGAAAGTATAGTAGCCGTTGGCCGAGAAGACAACCTTCCAGAGGCCGACGATCGTGTCGATGCCACCGGGAAAATAGTGATGCCCGGTGTTGTGGACCCCCACGTTCATATTGACGAGGTTCCTGAGAACCGCGCGGGTACTGTACCCACAGAAACAGCTGCTGCCGCACTCGGTGGTGTGACGACGTTTATTGATTTCGCGTTCCAAGGCGGTGATCGCCAGATTTCTGACGAATCCAAAGACTTGGTCGATGGAATTGAGCACAAAAAATCGAAGCAAGACCAAAGCTATATTGATTACAGTCTTCACGGCGTCCTTCATCGTGAAAGCCCTAGCACATTTGAAGAGTTAGAGCCGGCTATCGAACAAGGGGTAACGTCTTTCAAAATGTTTATGTCGAATTATGAAGTTGGAATCTCAAACGGATTTTTGCTGGAAGCGTTTGAAGAGATAGCAGGTTTAGATGCAGTTGCCGCGGTGCATACAGAGGACCCCTCCATCTGTAACTTCCGGACTGAGAAATTTAAGCGTGAAGGTCGGGGAAAGCCAAGCGACTACCCGGATTCACGACCCGACTATGCAGAAGCAATAGGGGCGGAGACTGCTCTACGAGCGGCTGTTGAAACTGGTGTCAAATACTACGGTGTACATACTACCTGCAGGAAAGCCGCTGAGGCTATCAGTCAGTTTCAGAGAGATCAATCGAGAATCCGGGCAGAAACATGCACCCATTATACAGCACTCACTCGCGATCTTCATGAAAAAATAGGAAACCGCCCACTAATAGCCCCACCACTTAGAACAGAGGACGATCGAAACGCGATGTTCGAGTATCTAAATAACGGAACACTGAGTATTGTTTCGACAGACCACTCGGTCTATCACGAGGAATATAAAGAAGTTGATAATTGGTGGGATGCACCGTTCGGAGCCAACTCTATCCAGTATAGTTTGCCAGTATTTCATGAAGTTGCGATAAATCAGCGGGGATACTCGTTTCCGTTCCTCGTTGATGCGATGTGTGCTACCCCAGCAGAAACATTCGGTCTACAACAGAAAGGGACGCTGGATATTGGTACTGATGCAGACGTAGTGGTTTTCAATCCGACTGGAGGCAAAAAAATAACTTCGGAAGATAACGCCTCAAATTCGACGTTTAGTATTTATGAAGGAATGAGTGTTAGCGGCGCAGTTGAGAGAACGTATGTACGTGGACAATTAGTGGCGGACAGCAGTACAATCGTTGCCGAGGAAGGGACAGGAGAGTTCATACAGCGTGATATCCCTACTTGGGAGAATTAATCTCGTCCGGGCCAATAATAAAGGAAGCACCGGCATTCGTGAGCCAGAACGGATGGAGAATTTTCCAAACATTCATTTCTCATTCACACCGGCAAGGGTCGTAATCGCATCCAGTAGTACGTTCCCGGCCTGTGCACAATCTTCCCAGTCTGTCCACTCCTGGGGGTTATGTGAAATCCCGTCTTGAGAAGGGACAAAAAGCATTCCTGCATCGGTCACACGAGCGATATTCATGCTATCATGTCCGCCTCCAGAAGGCAGGTTTATGGTTTGTATATCTCGATTTTCACTTCCTCTTTTTATTGCGTTAATGCACCGATCGCTCATAGATACAGGATCTATTGTTCGATAAGTGTCAAATTCGGTTACCAGATCGTGTTCTTTACCGATACGAGCAAGGCTTTTTTTAGCCCGATCGGCGATTTTTTCCATTACTTGAAGATCCGTGTCACGAAAATCAGTATTAATTTCAACTCGTCCAGGAACAACGTTGCGGGCATTGGGATCAACTTCGATATTACCAACAGTTGCAACGGCGAATTCGCTTTCGGTTTCGACGACCTCACGAGCGATTTCATTAACAGTTGAAATAAATTCAGATGCACCTAATAACGCATCCGAACGGTCATACATGTGTGTCCCACCCGCATGATTAGAGTCACCAATTATTTCAATATTGCAATTTTTGATACCGGTGATAGCTGAAACGATTCCGAGTGGAATATTTGACCGTTCCAGTGTGGTCGACTGTTCAATATGTACCTCGAACCAAGCATCCCAGTCTTCCACAGTAAGAGTGCCGTTGCCTTGGAACCCAATCTGAGTCAAATATTCCTTTAGACTCTTTCCGTCGTCGTCGGTCAAGGCAAGCGCCTCTTCGACGCTCAGATCGCCAGTTGCAACGGAGGACCCTAGCGTACCGACATCGAACCGTCCTCCTTCTTCTTCTGTAAAGGAAACGACGACAATCGGACGGTCCGGTTGTACACCTTCTTTTTGCATAGTTCGTACAGCCTCAAGCGCCGAGTAAACCCCCAATGGTCCGTCAAATATCCCACCGTTAGGAACAGAATCAAGATGGCTACCAGCAGCGATCGGAGATGCATCAGGATCTGTCTCGTCAGCTACCCATCGACCTGCAATATTTCCAACAGCGTCAATAGTGACGCTCATCCCGAGCTCGTTTAGCTGTTCAACAAAGTGTTCTCGAGCTCTTTGATCAGCTTTTGAACCAGTAAGCACGGTGCGTCCGTACCCTTCTTCTACTTCAATAGCCCCAAACTCTCCATTCGTTAACAAATGCTCACGAAGACGGTTCTCACTCACATGCATCGTAATACAAACCAATAGCACAAAATATAAAATTAGGTATTACTCGGGTTAATAGATCTAAAGCGGTCCGGTCAGGTAATAAAAACGAAAAGCAGCACGCGCAAATCCTGTTTTTACCGAATCTGTCGGTAAATCTTATTTTCTATTGAGGATTTGAACGCTGGTCCTTGTCGTGATAACCCCCGTCACCTCACAAGAATCACCCCTCGACCGCCCCAACTGACGCTTCCAAATCCGGGCTATCTGGACTGTGCCACTACATTATAGTGGGGTATGGGTTATAAATGCCCGATAGACTTCTCTCCGGGAAACGGTGATTCAAATGATCTCAACGAGATTGTAGCCAGCGTCCGGATAGTGGGCTTCTCGCTCCTCGTAACCGCTTTCGAACGCGCGGTCAGAGTTCTCTTCCATTCCGTCACTCAACGGTTCATCGTTGCCAGTCATACTTGTTCGTAGAGACTGAGGGCACCGCACAAAGGGGTGTTCTGACGAGAACACCCCGACCCGGTCACCGGTGGTTATCTCATCAGAAGGGAGCCGTCACCACAGAAGGACCAGCTGACAGCGACAAACGACACTTTCTCTCCGACTACCCTGCTGATCTCTCTTGCTTCGCCTCCGATTCCAGGAATCCGGAGGCTCGCTTCAGGTTTCTCCCCATAGCTTTCGCTATCGAGGCGTTCTTCACCTTGATTTTCCCCGTGAACTTCGCTTTCTCACCGTCCTTGTGATACATCTCGTTCATCAATGACTCCACTCCGGCACGTAAGTTCAGGAACTCCTGTTCCGCTGGATCATCTAACTGCTGCCGTCGCTGAGCAATTTCTACCCGCCGTTTCCTGAACCCGTAGCTGTAGTGTTCCTGCTGTTCCTCAACGAAACAGTTCTCTTGATACTGGCAGCCATCACAGAACTTCTTGTCCATCTTTCCCGAGATACGGCCAGTCTCGTAATGGTTCTGCTCGAATGGTTCGTGTCCGGCAGGACACGCAACCATTCTCGTCCCATCCCACTCTGGAGCAGCAAGCGACATCTTCTCCGCTGCAGGACGTTGGCCCGTGATTCCCGTGAAGTGCTGCGTGATCCCCTATCACGGCAGCACTTCTCTACTTCCTTGTGCGTGTACCCGCCATCTACGAGCAGGTCACGTAGTCCCGTTTCCTCAGCGAGATTCCTCGCGTCCTCACCCAAGAGGTCGCCATCATCTGTGTTGTTCGTATCGACTCGCACCGCTGTAATCAAGCGAAACGGATTTTCACTATTGCATGTCTCAGCGATATTCGACTTGTAGCCGAAGTAATCCTCCGCGTCCTTGGAGCGATACGTCGCTTCGTCGTCGTGTGGGTTTTGTAGTGACCCACTATCGATCTCGTCGGACTCTTCCAGTCCGACGTGATCGTGTCTCTCTTCGACATCTCGATCTGACGATTCAGAGTTGGATTCATCTTCGACATTCGCCATGGACCCGGATGAGTCTAACACGAAGGTCACGTGTGTATCTATACATCAACGTCGAGGCGACGCCTGATAACCGGTCGGTGGCAAAAACTGTTTTAGCACGACTTGAGATCGATAAAAATCTGGCCACCCTATATCGATACTGGGATAAATTCTGGATCGATATTGTTCAGCCGACCTGTCGTCTCGAAGTAGTCCTGAAAATCCTGGTAGAATGCGGTACACTTCCCTTCGGCATCGTAGCGTAGCGTATGGAAATCACCGATAATAGCGCAGTAGCGCTTGGCCCGTGTCAGCGCAACGTTTAGTCGCCTAGGGCCGTCTTGTGGTCGGCCCAGAAATCCGATCTCGCCTTCGCTATTGCTACGGACGAGCGAAATAAGGATCGCCGTCTTTTCACTGCCCTGGAATGAGTCAATCGTATCGACTGTTATCGCTTGCTCCTCTTTGAGGTGATCAGCCAGCGTCTCACGGAGTAACCGAACTTGCGCCGCATATGGCGTAATGACTTCAATCTCTTCGGCTGGAACCGTCCCTAGAAGCTCTGTGACAAGGTGGATGACTAATCGTGCTTCGGTTTCGTTTGCCCGCGAATGACCGATTACATCGACAGATCCGCCAACGTTGTATCCCTCGATCGCTCCCCGATCGGGAAGTGAGTCAACGACTTCGCCGTTTCGGAGCGTCCGGTCGTAGAACTCGCGATTGGAGAAATACGCGATATCTGGATGCATTCGATACTGCGTTTTGAGTTGGAGCCCAACATCTTCGTACACGCCACCATCCGCATAGAGGTGCTCAAACAGCGACAAACCGTAACTCAGCTCTGGTGGCTCCTCGGTTGCGCTAAACGGCGGCAACTGATGATGATCTCCGGCGAGAACTGCTCGGCTGGCCCGTGCAAGCGGGATACACGACGCCGTGCAGGTCGACTGCGTCGCTTCATCAAGCACGACGAGATCAAACTCTCGGTGAAGCGTTGCGGCACTACTGTTTGTTGCAGCCACGACATCCGCCCGTCCTGCGACGTCACTGTAGTTGTCTCGAACGAGATTACGTCCCGACCGACCAGCATTCACTCGTTTAAGCGTTAGCTCACCGGACCCGTGTTGGCTACGAGCGTGCAGCGACTGTGGATCCAGTTCTTCCGCCGTTGATCCGCCGACGACAAGATTATCTAAGGCCTGATTTGAGCCGGTGCAGACAAGGACGTCCTCTCCAGCGTCAACAGCCCGCCGAATGATCTCCAGCAACGTCCGGGTCTTGCCGGTCCCAGGCGGGCCGTGAATACAGAAGAGATCATCGGCAAGCAACGCGTAGGTGACAGCCAACTGCTGTTCTTGATTCAGATCGGTATCAAACTGCTCGCTCATCGCAGCGGCTTCGTTCGAGAACGTCAGGGGTCGCTCACCCGACAGAATCTCACGGAACTCATCGTCTCGTAGCGTCTCGATCGCCTCAGTTTCTCGATCGAACGGCACCGGGTTCAACAGCGCCGAAAGTCCAAATCCATGATCGCCCTTGAGATGTGATCCGACAGCTGCAGACTCTTCGACTGACTCCCACTCAACCGCTAGCCATAGCGTTAGCCCTCGGATTTGCTTGACTTCTGCCGCAATCGGAAACGCATCGGGAGCGTTGCTATCGAAGGCTTGTAGCAGGACTTCGTTTCCTTGATAGATCCCGAACTCATTTTCAACAAAATAGGCCCAGTCATCATCCCGGCGACTCCGAAGCGATTCGTCTAGTTCGACGCTGAATTTGTACCCCTTGTCGGTCGTTTCGACACAGGAAAGTGAGGGAATCGCGGATAGCCCCTGTTCGTACAAATGCCGGGCAGAGTGTTTGCGAGCCTGCGTAGCATTGCCCTCCCGCGTAATAGTTCGTTCTTCATCTACATATGAGTCGAACTCCGCAAGGAGATCATCGGTAATCGGGTTACGGGGCGGTTCATAATCATCAATCGGGGCGTCATAGCCAGGCGGGTAGGAGTTCGGCAGGTAATCCGAATGCCAAAATCGGATCCGGTGAGCCAATTGTGACTCGCTGAATGCTTCGGCAGGGATTGCTTCATATTCCCCTTCGGAGGCGACGAGAAAGATCTTCCCGCGTATTGTATGATCAGTATACGCGACGAACTCATCAGTTACTATTGCATCATCATGCCCGTGGAGTGGGATACAGGTCCAATCTCGATCGGGGTGGCTTAATGAGTCATGCAGACTCGCGAATTCTGCGATTGGTTGGACTGGGACCTC
Organism: Natronomonas aquatica; assembly: GCF_024449025.1. GTDB lineage: Archaea > Halobacteriota > Halobacteria > Halobacteriales > Haloarculaceae > Natronomonas > Natronomonas aquatica. Next base: position 31,165 of record NZ_JAHLKM010000020.1, read on the forward strand.
AGCCTCAATCGTTGGCAGTGTAGCCGGATCCGCAGAAACGAGGGCAGCATCGTTGAGATTGAATTGATCGACGGCATGTTCAAACAGCAGGGACATATCTTTGCGCTGTTCTCACGCATCCTACTTGAGCGCTTCCCACGCACTCTCTTCTCCGTAATGGGTTGGTGATCGGTGGATCTGGCCCGACCGGATCCAAAACCACCCCGCTGGGGACCAATGAGCCAACCGGAACGCAGATATTTGAGTGTGTCACTGAGTCACCAGATCGCTTGGATGAGTGTGCCCGACAAGTGAATAAACCCTCTGACCCTCTCCATCTTGTACACTATTTTTGACAAAAGTTGGATGGATCTACCGTGCGAAGGTTTCTATGTCACGCTCTTTCATAGGGAAAGATAGCCCAGGCATGGAGTACCCGACCCGATCGGAAATTCGCTCGCTCTGCACAGAACAGTCCTTCGAACGGGGGGTCAAGTACTACGAGAGGGATAGGGTTCAGAAACTGGAGGTCGAGGGTGGAGACATTACTGCAATCGTTCGTGGATCCCACGATTACGACATCTCGATCAATATCGATGACGACACGATTCGGACCGTCTGTAGTTGCCCCTACGACTACGCTGGAGATTGTAAACACATCGTCGCTGTACTCTTAGCCGTCGAAGATCGCTCATCCGAGTCAACTGTTGAGACAGCCGATTCATCAGACAGCTCTGAGACGGTCGATATTGAAGCCCTGATCGATCGGACGCCTGACGACGAGCTTCGGACGTTTCTCCTCGATCTCATCGCGGACGACTGTGATATCCGTGATCGGTTCGTCGCATTTGCTGGTGAAGAGCCAGGCAAGACTGTTTACGATTACAAGCAAGAAATCGACTGTCTGTTCGAGGATGCAGCCGGTCGTGGTGGCATGATCGAATACGATACTCGTATCGACTTCTCCCAGTATCACGACCTGGCGGAAATGCACCGAAGCCGTGAAAACATTAGCACAGCGACCGATATCTACCGTGCGTTGGCGGAGACAATCCGTGAGAATATGAACCGGATCGACGACAGTAGCGGATACTACGGTCGCGAATTGAGCCGTGCCATCGAGGGGTACGCCGAGACGATCGTCGAACAAGACTGTGAACATGACGAAAAGCAACCCCACATCGAATATCTCTTCGAGGAATTCATCGAGGCAGACTACGGCTTTGCCAGTGAGGACTACGACGAGGCATTACGGACCATCTGTACGACGAGGGCGGATCTCGAATACTGGCTCGAACGGTTGGACGCACACGTTTCGGGTGTCGACCTCGAGCCAGAGGCCCTCGAAGCATCGGTCGGTTCTTCGACAGAGACAACTCAGGACGACGTCGAAGGAGACACCTCATCAAGCGAATCGACAGCTATTTCGAACGCACAGCCGGCAGACGAGACAGACACAACTGACGAAAACGATCGGACCGACGATGTCCTCTATACTTCGGATTTCACGACTGGACCGCTCTCTACGGACGACTTTACTGGCGGAACGCTTGATGTCGAGCATTTAGCGGTCGGACCACTAGAGATCGGATACTTCGTCGGCGATTCGTTTGACGAGCTTCGCGTGGACGCTCCAACAACCGTCGAACGACATACTGCAGCGATCGAATCGCCCGAATCCAGTGCTTCCGAGTCAGATCTTGCTTCGAAGTTCCAGAAGCGGCGTGTCCTCTCGACGTACGTATACGTGCTGGAGGAGCTTGGCGAGGAAGATATTCTGGATGTGCTGTACGAAGAGATCTACCTCGAAGACAAGCGGTTCTGTAAGGCGTATGCCGAGCGGCTGGTCGAACAAAACGACGAAGAGCGTGCACTCAAGATCGTCGAACACGGAATTGACACATTCCATTCAACGACTGACCTGCGCTGGATCGCCGTCGATCTCTACGGAGATCCGGAGGCGGACAGATACAAGACGCTGTTGAAGCAACTATTTCTCGATCACTCTGAGTGGGACGCCTACGATGAACTAAAACAGGCCTGTACCGATCGCGAATGGTCGTCGATATATGGGGAGTTCGAGCGTACACTCGACCAGCGTGACCGACAACGGCTGATCTCTATGTACGTCCACGAGATGGATCTCGAGAAGGCATTCTTCGAACTGAAGGAAGCCGAAAATCTATCCTGGATTCGTCGCTATCAGGACCCGGTCGCAACGGTCGATCCGATCGAGTATTTCGAGATGTACCGCGAACAGTTGATTCCGTTTGCCGCCGCTGAGACGGGGCGTCGTCATTATCGGGAAATTGCAGATCACTTGGAGTCGATGCAGGAGTTGGTTTCTGACGCCCGGTTCGAAGAGTTCGTCGAGTTCCTGAAGGAAAAACATTCGAATCGACCAGCATTCCTCGATGAACTCGAGACAGCAGGGTTTTGATTCACTCGGTAACCTCCTTGAATTCCCCACCACGACCGGTAAACACTCGAACGTCTGGTTCGTTTGATATCGCGGTCAACTGATCTATAGTCGCCAACACAGCGTCGATATCCAGTTCCCAGGGCACCGTATTGAATACGATCGCCAGAGTCGTGTCCGTATTCGTGCCTGTTTCGAGACGGTAGAGTCGATCACGAACAAGAGCCTGCCCGAGAGCGGTGTCGAACGCCGATGCCTCGAAGGTTTTCGTCGTTTGAATGATCCAGTCACTCTCGTCCGTCTCAATAATGGCATCGACCGTTCGGGTAATTATCTCACCGACTGAACTGTCTACCCCATGCGCAGGCGAGTCGGGAAGTTATGATGTCCCGACAACAACATCTCGATGAACAGTGCCGTCAATGACATCTGCTGTGGGGAACTGCTCAAGGACGGTTCGTTCACGTTCGTCTTCATCCATGTACTTCTCCTCGATCGCTTCCAAACCGTGATTGGCGACCTGATCGAGAAATCCGAGTGTGGTATCCATAGCATCGACGTCCGGCCCATAGCCGATTGGATCCCCACGATGGGTCGTCGCCCAGACGAGTCCGTCGTCGATGATGCCAACGTACCCATCGATGTCGACGTGCCGGCCAGCGGCTTTGAATGCCTGTGACGGCGATTCGTCGATGTTCGAGCCGAGCGTCCGGTTGTAGTGGAAATCCCGATCGTAGACGTCTTCCGGCGACTTTTCGCGTATATCCCCCGGAAAGACTTGGATCGACCCATATCGATTGTTCACCCGCTCGATCTCTACTGTGATGCCGTACTTGTCGGAGATCGTGTACAGGAGGTCGATGATCTGCTCGTGATCGTCGTAGTTTGGTGCGTCAGCATAGTATCGAAGCTTCATGGCTCTTCAGTCCCCCGTTCGTCGGACGCCCTCGCGTCAGTCAGTCGGGTTTCGACGTCCTCGAGACAGTCGGCTACCATCGACGCTCCTTCGAGAGGACCCTCGACCTCCAGCGCTGCTCGGTACAGTTCCGCAGTACGCTCCAACTCTTCGATCGATAGCTCGTCGGACTCATCGAGCCAGTAGCTATCCGCGAGTTTCTTGTACGCCCAGGGATCCTCGGGGTACTCCTCGATGAGCGCCTCGAACTCAGCCCTGCTGTCAGCGGTTCTACCCAGTTCCGCGAGCGAGTCGGCGACGAAGTGACGAAAGTCGAGCAGGAACTCGTCGTCTGCGTCAGGAAACTGCTCACAGACCTCCCGACAGAACTCGAGTCGGTGATCGTAATACGCCGGGTCGTCCTCAGCGACGGTGGCAAGATCGCTATCGAGCGTTCGAATGAACGCCTCGAGCGAGAGAAACGTCGGTAATGTTCGGTCTGCTTCTTCGATGGTCGTACTGTCGTCGGGGATGACGGCGAGGATGTACTCCCAGGCAGTTAGCCACTGATTGCAGGCCTCAGCGCGGTTCCCTTTCTCTCGGAGATCGCGTCCCTCCTGCACGAAATCGTAGATCCGCTCTTTATGCGGAACCTCGGGTGCCCAGCGCTCCCAAAGTTCCTGTGCCGCCATCCAGATAAAGTCCTGATCGTAGCCCGTGGCATCGACCTCGTAGTCAGTCTCCCACTGGTCCGAAAGTGCGGTTGCTGAATCGAGGTCTTTTGCTCGGTTCCGAAACGCCGTCTCATTTGTTTCGATGCCGTTGTCCGCGAGTTTCTCAACGATTTCATCCGTCGAGAGTGCTTCGACATCACTGAGTTCCCATGCATCGGCAGGATGGGTGTCGTCTGATGTATTGACTGTTCGTTGCTCACGCTGGATGGATTGGTTGGCGTCCGTGTCCGCATCGTTACTCTCCTCTATCCCGTGTTCGTCGATGTATTGCTCGACACGCTTTCGGTCGATTCGACTCAGTCCGTCACGTTCGTGGGCCTCGTAGAGATGTTCTCGGAGCGCAGTCTCCTTCTCGAAAGTTTGCTCGCAGTAGCGACAGTCGCTCATTAGTTGGAGCTACGTATGCGGGTGGAAAAAGCAATGGGTGTCAACAGGAAGTCTGTGACGAAGCGACCGATGAATCTGCGATATCGACCTCCAAAGCGCCTACCTTACCAAGTAGTTCGAAGAAGCGTGCCAATCGCTTGGCAGAGTATGCCTACTCCTCAAGGTACTGGAGTAACTGTCCAACGTAGGGACTGTTCTCCCAGCTTCGATGCGGGCTAATCATCGTGATCAACGCTTTCGCTTCCTCATGGGTCATGTGACCGTTCCGGGCGTAGTCACAGATGAGCCGCGGTGTCGGCACGATACGAGGTCCTTGGAGGACCGCATGGATGAGCGGGAAGTTCGTCCCACCGAACTCATCGGTAAGAAACCCATCGGCTGAGAGGGCGTTCGCGAGGACGATGCCGTCGGTCTCGCCGTCGTCAAGCCCGAACGTTGGCCGCGAATTCGGTGTGGCGTCATACTCGTACGGATCCTCGACCGTATAGTGGTTGCGAGCTGCGATGGCATTGCTCGCGGCGACGGCATGGATGTCCTGATACTGTCTGATCTCGTGGAGTTCTGTCAGAACTTCCGGTGGTACGAACACGTTACACGAGGTACAGAAATACTGGAGTGGGTCTGGATTCGTCTCAGTATCGAAGGCTGCGTCCGCACTGGGGACGGCGAGACTAACGAGCGCACTGGTGTCGGCGACGGCTGTTCGCAGTCGGTAACCGGTCATCGCTCGTCATCTGTGTCGACTGTCGCCGCCTTGCCATCGTAGATATCGATATCGTCGGGTGCCGCGAGATCAAGTGGTTCGTCTTCAAGATCTCTCTTGAGCAGGCGGAGACGTTGGGCGCTCTCAGCACCGACCAGTTGCTTGACGGTCTCGAAGTCGAGTTGATCGTCGTAGTATTTCGTTGCGACGAGTTCCTGAAACGTCTCGCTGTCGGCAGTCTCTTCGATATATTCACGGATCGCTTCGACGAGCAGATCCGTCCGATCTTTGTCGAAGAGATCGGCGATCGCGTCGAGACGGTCAACGAGGTACTCCGGGGATTGGAAGTGAACTCGCCGCGGATCATCGCTTGCACTCATTCTATGTGCATATCTTGCACATGGGTCCATAACAGTTTCGCCGACTGCACATACCTTGCACACTGTGCCGCGGGGAAGCCAGCAGGCATCAACAGAGTCGGGGGGTGTCGTCTTGCTCGTTTTGAGCACTTTGGCTGCAATGCGCATGAGCGTCTAGACGGATTATTACGTGACAATAAGATTTATTCAGTTTTAGCCCGCAACGCTCGTATGGAAGAACCGCGTGCGGAGCTGACAGCGGATGTCGATGAGCGTGCTGAGACTCCCGACTTCGAGGCGTTGGCTTCTCCGGAGGAGTTGGTGCGCGGCGACCGAACGCGGGATGATTTTTTCGACGCTGTCCTCGCACTCGATGAGCCAGCGACAGCGAGCGACGTCGCCGAACTGGCAGGACATGGTGTTGATGCCGCACGTGAGTACTTGGAGTGGTTCGAACGAATGGGGATCGTGACACAGGTCACAGACTCACCAGCCACCTACACGCGGAATCAAGCGTACCTGAACTGGCGACGGGTTCAGAAGCTCCAGCGGGAATACGCCACTGAAGAGCTCCTCGATCTTCTGAAGACGGAATCGGAGCGTGTAGAGACGCTGGAAAACGAATTCGACGTCGAATCACCGGACAACATCTCGATTGCACGCTATGCCGGCGAGACTGACCGATCCCTCGAAGACATCTGGGAACGGCTCTCTGGGTGGCACACAGCTCGTCGTCGAGTGGCGCTGCTCGAACGAGCCCTCATGACCGAGTCCGGTGACAGCACTGATCTACAGTCCACGGTATGAGTGGCGACGACGAGAGTACGCCTGACTCACTTAGCGGTGCGCCGATTGATTTCGACCGACTCGACGCCATTCGAGAGCGATTCGCTGCTAGTGACCGTTTCAGGCGAATCAATGAGCAGCCGGCAGTTGCCCCAGATCGGCTGGCATGCGTGTATGACCAACGGTTCTACCCGAAACGAGTTCGTACTGCTCGCCTAGAGGTTGTTTGGTTCGAAAACGGGGATTTCTCGTTACACTACCACGGGGCACACGAAAGCGGCGAATTCGATCGTCGTTGGGATAGACACCCGTCCGATCACAACACTCGCGACCATATCCACCCAGGGCCTGACGCACCGACCCCTGGTACCGATACATCGCATCCCGAAGACTGGCGAGATGTCCTCTCGATGGTCCTTTCAGAGATTGAAGACCGACAGCGTGCTTTCTGGGAGGAATAGCTTCGACAACCTGGGTCGCAGTGTCGGGGCTCGACAGATCGGATCGTACTCATGATTGCCACCCTCGAAATCCAGGGACGGTTATAATACACCCATTCTGGGACTGTCGGCGATGTTCGGGCTCGGTGCGTGTCAACTCACTAATGCCGCGATCCTACTTCGATATTGCTCCAATGCGATGGACCACTGTAGCGAGCTTACAAGGCCATATGCGACGATCGTCTCGTCTGCTTGAAGCGCAAACTGCGCCAGTGTGGATGCGGGTTCGCCTGAGAATCGAGGGCTATTCCTGAGAAAATCAAAGAACGCTCATCTGTAGAAGTCAGTACTTAGAATTTTCTCGAACCAGCGATCTGTATTGAGTGTGAGGCTGAAGAAGTTCA
>NZ_JAHLKM010000021.1 GCF_024449025.1 Natronomonas aquatica
TACTGGCACTTCGTCGATATCGTCTGGGTCTTCCTTTTCCCACTCTTCTATCTGTTCTGATCGCTCTCACCCGCGATCCCCTGTTCCCACTGCCCGTCACGAACCGGACAGCTCGCCGTACGGAGAGCCAGCAGTTATACGCGTCCGCGGCGAACAGTCGGTATGGCGCCGGATCCGTTAGTCGGGACGCGGCTGTTTTATGGGATTCTCTGGACGGTACTCGGCGTGGGGTTTTGGGTCGGCGGCGTCGTCGCCGCCCACTACATCTGGAAGCGCTACCGCGAACGGGAATAATTATATGAGTCTGCACCTTTGGCTATCGTAGACAGAGGATGGCATCCGACTCCCTCAAACTGTACACCGGGATCTACGTGGCGTTGATCGCGCTCGCGGCATCGAAGTATCTGTTCTTCCACACCCTGCCGTTCGGGTACTGGCAGGCGTTCGCCGCGACGATGACCGCGGCGGTCCTGAAGACGACCCTCATCATCGGTTACTATCAGCACCTCCGCTCAGAGAACCGGTCGCTGACATGGCTGATGGCGCTGAGTCTCGGCCTCGTCATGCTGCTCATGGCCGCAGCGAGCTACTCGATCACGTGAACCGCCTCGGGGTCTAATGACCGCGACGCGATCTGAAAGTTAGCTCAGAATTCGCGGCTTAGGGGCCTTCTACGACGATATTTCAAGCGAGGTTTCAACACAGAACGCGGTTTATATAATGATGGACAAAACGCCACTCAGAGCGCTTATACTGCTTATCTTCGACACCTAATTTTTGAGCTGAGCGATATAACAGAAATCATGTTACCTCACAGAAACAGGCTTAGATCGCCGTGCACCCAGTGCACGGCTCTCTTAGACCGTCAAATCTTATGATCAAATAAGATTTCAAACCTTTTCTAACCCATTAAGCCCCGAGGCACTCGGCCTGCTCAGCCTGTAGAATCGCTCTTCGAAGAACTGAAACGGATACGGATCGACCGCCGCACCCGCCGCCCGGTACACTCCCGAGCACCTCCGAAACCGTGTCAGGTGTCCTCCAACTGCATCTCGTCACTCTCCCGGATATCGCTGATGACGACGAGGGCGATCACCCCGAGGAAGATCCCCGTGACTGCGGCGATTCCGAACGTGCCACCCCCCTCCAGAAGCGCGACAGTGACGTACGGTAGCACGATCGCAAGCCCCAACGCGATGAGAAACGCCGTCCTCGCGTTCATACCCGGAGATCGGCGCCCAGCGGCATACGTCTTTCCCGACCGGAACGGCAGCCTTTAGGTCCGGCCGGCCGCTCTCCCCGTATGGTCGTCAACGCCGAGAACGTCAGCCGGCGGTACGGGGAGACAGTCGCGCTCTCGGACGTCTCGTTTTCGGTTCCGGAAGGCGAAATCTTCGCGATCATCGGCCCGAACGGGGCCGGCAAGACGACGCTGATCCGGGCACTGACCGGGACGACGGACGCCGAAGGCGACGTCTCGGTCTTCGGTCGCCCGCCGAGGGCAGTCGCCCGCCGGCGGCTCGGCCTGTTACCCCAGGAGTTCACTCCCGCCGATCGGCTCACGGCACGGGAACTCGTTACCTACTACGCCGGGCTCTATGACGAGACCAGAGATCCCGACGCGGTGATCGAGGACGTCGGGCTGACCGACAGCGCGGGGACGTTCTACGAGGACCTCTCGGGCGGGCAGAAACGGCGAGCCTGCGTCGGGACGGCACTCGTCAACGAACCCGACCTTCTGATCCTCGATGAGCCGACGACCGGGATCGACCCGACCGGCCGAAGGGAACTGTGGCGGCTCATCGAGGGCCTGTCCGACGACGGCACGACGGTCCTGCTTACGACCCACTACATGGACGAAGCCGAGACGCTCGCCGACCGGGTCGGGCTGCTCGCGGACGGAAAGCTCGTCGCGCTCGGGTCACCCGAGGAGCTGATCGCCCGCCACGGCGGCGAGAGCCGGCTCGTGATCGAGGTCGACGACGAGGGCCGGGCGGAAACGGCGATCGCGGCGGCGGGCTACGAACGGCTCCCCGGCGAGCGGGGCGTCGCTGTACCGGCGGGACCGAAGGAGATCCCGCCGATCGTCGAGGCACTGGAGGCCGACGGCGTCGACTACGAGGGCCTCGTCTGGCGGCAGCCCTCACTGGAGGACGTCTACGTCACGCTGACCGGATCCGACGTGCCGACGGCGGAGGGAGCGACGTGAGCCGCGTCGGCCGGATCAGCGCCGAAGCGAGAGCCGCCTGGTACGCGTTCGTTCGCCGCCGGACGGCAGTGTTTTTTACCTTCTTTTTCCCGGTCATCATCGTGTCTATCTTCGGCGTACTGGTCCAGACCGACCCGGCCGGCGGCGGGCTGTTCGCGGAGCCGCCGGGCTACTACATCGCCGGCTACATCGCCGTCGTCGTACTCTTTACGCCGCTGTCGCGGGTCGGAAGCGAGGTCGCCCGCCACCGCGAGGGCAACCGCTTCGAGAAGCTCGCCACGACGCCGCTGTCGCGCGCCGAATGGCTCTTCGCCCAGACGCTCGTCAACGTCGCCGTCATCGGTCTGGCGTCGCTTCTGATCCTCGCGTTGGTCGTCGTCGCGACCGACGCCGCGTTCGTCGCCTCGCCGCTGATCGTGCCGTACGTCGCGTTCGGCGTCGCGCTGTTCTGTGGGTTCGGGGCGCTCTTGGGCCGGCTCGCGGACTCTCAGGACGGCGTCATCGCCGCCTCCAACGGCGTCGCCATCCCGCTTTTGTTCCTCTCTGAGACGTTCGTCACGCCGGACCTGCTTCCGGCGTGGTTCCTCCCGCTCGTGAACGTCTCGCCGCTGACGTACTTCGCGCGGGGACTCCGGGCGGCGACGTACGGGCCGACGAACGCGGCGAGCGCCGGAAGGGTGGGCCTCGTCGGGACGGATCCGTATCTCAACCTCGCTTTGCTTGTCGCTCTCGCGACCGTCTTCTTCGTCGCGGGCGCGTACGCACTCCCGAGAACCGACTGAGTTTGGTCCGACCGCGTGGGTCCGGCACCCGGCACCCGGCCACCCGTCTTCGGTCTTCCGTCTCCCGTCAGTTCCGATCCTCGCGGTCGTGTGTCGCCTCGCGCGCCCGTCGGATGGCCGCGACGCGTTCGTCACGCCGCTCGATCGCCTCGGCGAGTGACTCCTCGTACTCGTGAAAGCCCTTCCCGGCAGCGACGCCGGTCTCGCCCGCCTCGATCCGGTCCTCGAAGGCCGGGCCGGCTTCCTCGGCGGTCGAGAGATGCGGGAAGATGTTGTTCGCGACGTCCCGGAACAGATCTACCCCCGAGAGGTCGGCCGTCTCGAAGGGGCCGATCGCGGCCGTCCGGAGCGCGTAACCGTCCCGGACGGCGCGTTCGACGTCCTCTATGGAGGCGATACCTTCCTCGACGATGTGCGTACACTCCCGGAGGACCGCGTTCTGGATCCGGTTCCACACGAAGCCGGGGACGTCGCGCTCGACGACGATCGGGTCCCGGTCGACGCCCTCGACGTACTCGATCGTGCGATCGACGATCTCCTCCGACGTCTCCTCGCCGCTGACGACCTCGACGAGCGGGAGCAGATACGGCGGGTTCCACCAGTGACAGCCGACGACCCGCTCCGGTTCGGGGACGAACTCGCCGAGTTCCGTGATCGGAATGCCCGACGTGTTGGAGGCCAACACCGCATCGTCGGGGGCGGCCGCGACGACGGTCTCGAAGACCGCCCGTTTGATCTTCCGATCCTCCGAGACGGTCTCGATGACGAGGTCCGTCCCCCCGACGCCGGCGGCGGTATCGAGCGTGTAATCGATCGATTCTCGGATCGCCCCCGGTTCGGTCGCCAGCATCTCCTCCGCTTCGAGGAACGAAAGCGCCTCCCCGATCGTCCCGCGGGCGTCCTCGAGGTTCGACTCCCGGTGGTCGATCACTGTCGCCGACGTCCCGTGTCGGGCGAACTGGATCGCCAGTCCGGATCCCATGGTGCCTGCGCCGATGATCGCTACGTGCGACGGTGGGGTCGCCATGCCACCGTCTGTGGCGGACGCACAAATAAAGCTATGGACGGGACGGTCGCGGGACTGCCGAGCGACGCGTTCGCGCCGTCAGGGGCGGTCCTCGACCAACTCGACGACGTACCCGTCGGGACCCTCGATGAAGGCGACGCGGGCCCCGGCAGCCTCGACGGTCAGTGGACCCTTGATTACCTCACAGCCGGTCTCCTCGACCATCCGCTCGGTTTCGGCGTCGGCGTCGTCGACGGAAACTGCGAGGTGATCGATCGTCTCCCGGTTCGACTCCGGGTCGTCTCCCTCGGGGTCGTACCGGAGCTGAATCTCGCCGTGTTCGCCGCCGACGTAAACGTTCTCGACGCCGTCGAGCGTGAAAGACCAGTTCTCCTCGAGACCGAGCCCGTCGACGAAAAACTCGCGTGCTTCCTCGAGGTCCGATACCCGGATCGCCGTGTGGATGACGTCCATATGCCCCCAATCGACACAGAGGGTTTAAAACGTGTCCTTCGACGGGAAGCTCCGACACCGCTTTTTCAGGGAGACGGCAGCCGGGACGGACCGGGGTCAGAGGCCAGGGGTCAGGGATCAGGCCATCCCCCGGACGAACTCGATCTGTTCGGGGCCATAATAGAACGTGAGCATGAGGTAGGCGAAGATTCCCAAAGCGAGGCTGACGAGCCACGCCGTCACCGCGATCCGGCCGACCCGGGCGTGGGCGGTCGCCTTCAGTTCGGTCGGGGTCCGCGTCAGCCCGAGCGTGATCGCATAGATGACGAACGGGACCGAAAGCACCGAGAGGACGATGTGGATCCCGAGCGTGCCGAGATACACGCTCCGGAGCGGCGCACCGGCGACGATCTCCTTTCGGCCGCCACCCCCCGTCTTGAGGAGATACAACACGAGGAAAAGCAGGATCAAAACGAACGCGGTGATCATCGCCGCGCGGTGCTTTTCGATCCGGTCGGTCCGGATGAAGTAGACGCCGGCCAGAAGCGAGACGATCGTCGCGGCGTTGACGACGGCGATGGCGTGGGACAGCAGATCGACGGTCGATTCGGAGATCTCCGGGTAGATACCCGTGTCGGTGTACAGCGTCCCGAGGACCACGACGTAGCCGACGACAGTCAGGAAGGCCGCGATCGCCCGGGGGTGCTCTCTGGCGATCCCCCCGCGTGCTGTAGACATACCCGCCCGTTCGCGTTCCCCGCCAAAGGACGCTTCGCTTTCTTTCGCGGTCGGACCAGGGAGAGCCGAGTCCGCCCGTGGCGTTCGTCGGCGCGGATGGTTTATGAGCGATCCCGAGCGAGTTACACGCGTGCGCGTCCTGAACTACCTCGAGTTCGGCGACCGGCTCCGACGGAGCGGGATCGCGACCGCCGTCGACAACCAGCGGAGGGCACTCGAAGACAGCGACCACGTGGTCGTGACGTCGCCGTGGGCGGGCGGGTCGACGGTTCGGGCGGGGATCGAGCGTATCGGCGGCGGTCGGGCGTTCGCGGAGTACGGGTTGGCACACTGCAACCTCGTCGGACCGGGGACGGTCGCGGTCGCGGAACACGCACGACAGGGCGGGATCCCGCTCGTGTTGCACGCCCACGTCACCCGGGAGGACTTCGCCGGCAGTTTCCGTGGCTCGAACGCCGTCGGACCCGCACTCGAACGGTACCTCCGCTGGCTCTACTCGCGGGCCGACCTCGTGTTGTGTCCGAGCGCCTACACGGAAGCCGTCCTCGCTTCCTATCCGGTCGAGACACCGATCCGACCGGTCACGAACGGCGTCGATACCGACGCGCTGGCCGGCCACGGAGAGCTACGCGAACGGTACCGCCGGCGGTTCGACCTCGAGGGACCGGTCGTCTTCGCCGTCGGGAACGTCTTCGAGCGGAAGGGCGTCCCGACGTTCTGTCGGCTCGCGACCCGGATCGACCACGATTTCGTCTGGTTCGGCCCCTACGACACCGGTCCACACGCCGATCCGACCGTCCGGCGGCTGGTCCGTTCGCCGCCGGCGAACGTCACGTTCACCGGCTGGATCGAGGACGTCCGGGGCGCCTACGGCGCGGGCGATATCTTCCTCGCTCCGACGAGGGTCGAAAACCAGGGGCTCGCGGTGCTGGAGGCGATGGCCTGTGGGGCGGCGGTCGTTCTCCGGGACATCCCCGTCTTCGAGGAGTTCTACACCGACGGTGTCGATTGTCTGAAGTGTGAGACCCTCCCGGAGTTCGAGGCCGCCGTCGAACGGCTCGCTTCCGATCCCGACCTCCGGACGCGGCTCGGCGAGAACGCAAAGGAGACGGCGCGGGGACACGGCCTCGATCGGGTCCGAGCGGAGCTATGTGACGCCTACGCCGAGGCTCGCCGGCTGGCGGGGGGAGTCACAACCGATTAATCCCCGCTCGCCGAAGCGACGGCCATGCGGACCGTCGCGGCGTTTACCGACACGTATCTCCCGACGGTCAACGGGGTGAGCTACACCGTCCGGACGTGGCGGCGGTACTGGCGGCAACGCGGCGGGCGGATGTCGGTCGTCTATCCCGAAAGCGACGACTATCGTCCCGACACCGGCGAGTACCCCGTCCCGAGCGTCCCGTTCCCGTTCTACCGGACGTTCCGTTTCGCGCCGCCGGCCGTCCCGGAGGGAATCGGCGACCTCCGGCCGGACGTGGTTCACGCCCACACGCCGTTTACGCTCGGACTCGCCGGCAGGCGATTCGCCTCGAGGGTCGAGGCGCCGCTCGTGGCCTCCTACCACACGCCGGCGGGCGAATACGCCGGGTACATCAGCGACACGTTCGCGGGTCCGATCGGACGGGTCGCGGACCGATACGAACGGTGGTACTTCGGGGGCGCCGACGCCGTCGTCGTCCCCTCGGAGACGGCCGCCGACGCCGTCGATGCGGGCGAAACGCCCGTTCACGTCGTCTCGAACGGCGTCGATCTCGATCTGTTCGGTCCCGCCGACCCGGCGGCGGTCGAGACGTTCCGCGAGAGACACGACCTGCCGGAGGGGCCGCTCGTCGGCTACACCGGCCGCCACGGCCACGAAAAGCGGCTCGGAGACCTCCTCGCGGCGACGGCCGACCTCGACGTCGGGGTCGTCATCGTCGGTGATGGGCCCGCCCGGGCGGATCTCGAACGCCGCGCGGCCGGGCGGGCGGACGTTCGCTTTCTCGGCTTTCTCGACCGCAGAGCGCTGCCGGCGTTCTATACGGCGCTGGAGGCGTTTCTCTTTCCGAGCCCCGTCGAGACACAGGGGCTGGTCGCCCTGGAGGCGATCGCCTGCGGGACGCCGGTCGTCGCCGCCGCCGACGGCGCGCTCACAGAGACAGTGACCGAAGGCGAGACGGGAACCCACTACCCGCCCGGCGATATCGAGGCGTTCCGGGCGGCGATCGAACGGACGCTCGCGGCGGCCGACCGGCTCCCGACCCGGCTTCCGGCGCGACGACGACGGCTCGGAGCCGACCGATCGATCGGGACACTCGCGTCGGTGTACGAGTCGGTCCTCGAGGGGAGCCCCTAGCAGCGGCGATCGCAGATCCGGTCGATGATCCGGCCGGTCGAGAGGATCTCCTCGTCGTATTCGGGCTCCCGGGGCGGGGCACGGACGATCTCACAGTCGATCCGCTCGGCGGTTAGCCGCTCGGCCAGGCGGTCCTCGTCGTGGTGCTGGTCGTGCCCGAGGACGATCACGTCGGGGTCGATGTCCCGGATCGGGACGAAGAAGTCGTCGGTGTCCCCGAGCCGGGCCTCGTCGACCGGATCCAGCGCCGCGACCATCGCCCGTCGCTGGCGGTCGGGGACGACGGGTTCGGCTTTGTGTGTGACGTTCTCGCTTCGGGCGACGATGACGTAGAGCCGATCGCCCATCGACTTCGCGTCCGAGAGATACTGCAGGTGTCCCAGATGGAGCAGATCGAAGGTGCCCTGTGCGACGATTCGTCTCATCGGAGCTCCCGGTCGATGTCGGCCTGGGTGAAATCGAAGAACTGCTCGTCCGGTATCTCGACGTCCAGCACCTCGAGGTCGATCGGCTCGCCGTCCCGATCGAAGGCCCGCCAGTCGTTTCGGCCGTAGGGGGCCCCGACGATGATGTGGACCGGCCCCCTGGTGAACGTCGCCAGGTCGGCCTGACTCGGGGTCAACACGCCGTTGGGGTGTGAGTGGACCGAGCCGACGCTCTTGAGATCGTTCGGCATGTACGTCGGCTTGAACTCTGCGCTGGTCGGGGTCGTCTTCGTCCCCGGGGCGAGCAACACGTCGGTGACGACGGTCCCGTCCCGGTCGAGACCGAGGGTACGCGCGTCCTGGCCCCGGAGCTGTCCCATGTACTCGTTCGGGTGGGCGTCCTCGGAGGCCTCCAACGCGAGCTGGAGCGCGTCGGCGGCGATCCCGATGACCGCGCTCGAACGGAAGAGCTTGGGTTTCAGAAACGACCCGAACAGTCCCATGCTTCCGAGTGGGGTCGCCCGACAACTAAGCGTTCCGGGTTCCGTACCGGCAGTCGGCTTCAGAAGGGGCCGGCCTCAGACGTTCTCCGATCGTTCGCGAAGCCGGGGGAGGACCTCGCCGACGCCGAACGCGATGACCCCGGCGTATAGCGCGACTACGCCCATAACGAAAAGCCAGACCGCGAAGGGTGTGTTACCGGCGTTGAGATACTCGAGGCTCGTCAGTTCGGCCACAAAGCCGGCGACGGTGAAGCCGACGGCCGCGACGGCGTAGAAGACGAGTTCCACTACCGGGGCGAGGAGTTCTTTCACGCACACCGCTACGGGGGATGGTGTATAAAAAGTCGTCGGCCGCGCTACGCGCCGAGTTCGACGACGAGATCCGACTGTACCCACATCTCCGGGTCCTCCCGGTCGTAGATGACGACCTCGCCGTTATCGAGCGAGAGGTGGGCGTACCGCTCCGAGTCGAGCGGCGTCTCCGGTGGTTCGGTCAGGGAGCGGGGCGATTCGTCCGTATCGGAGGGTACGTTACTCATTAGCATGTGTCCCGAAGCGTCGGTCAGTTATAAGCGTTCTGACGGAGGATAGAGTAAGAGTATATAATGTATTATCACGGTAATATATCTGATCGGGCCACGTCGGCCAAGCCGACGGCCCGCTTTCGATCCCTCAGCCGACGACAACCCCTATGAAGTTCCGCGTCGACTCTACGCATCGGACCGTGACGTTCCCCGATCCGGCCGACCGGAACGTGCTGGCCGAGACGTGCGAGCGGTGCCCGGCGCTCGCGGAGAGCCGAGAGCGGATCGCCTGAGGTGTCGGAGCCCTCGACGCCGAACCCCTCGTGGTGGGGGAGGTGCCGGGAGCCGGGGACCCCGACGCCGACCGGTGGCGGGGCGGCAACTACACGGGGATGGCCTACACCGCCCGACACAGCGGCCGGCGGATCCGGGAACCCTTCGAATCGCTCGGATACGCGCCCGAGTCGCTGTACTTCACGAACGCGGTTCAACAGCGAAGGCAACTGCAAATAACACACTCATCCGGGCAAAAGGCTACACCCACGGCGGCTGAAACGTCCTACTCGACGGTCAAGCGAACGTAGGACTCCGCCCTGCGTTCGCGGTTCTGGTACCGCCAGTTCCATGAGATCGTCCTGTCCGCCCTCAAGAATCTCAAGAAGCTCGCCAAAATACTATGATCCTGTCTTGTATTTTCAATAGAGAGAATTTTAAACACCTTTGAATTTCAAGAGAACTACTTACCGAGATTTGGCTGATACCCATCCGTTCTTGTTTAGCAAATCGTGCCAACAGCGTCTGCTGATTAGATACCGCTGGAACTACTGGTTTGAGAAACCCGGTGGGTGTTATGCCATACAGCCCACCGGATTCACACCGGAGCAACTGGCCGATGATCACGTTCCACAGCACATCGCTCGTTCTCTAGTAGACCCCGGATTGATCGCTCACACTCCCCGCTTTCGTATACTAATTAGCATAGAACGGAGCCCCACCAACACTTTCACTGACCCGACCTTGTGACCGACCAACGGATGGCACCGCGAGTACACCTCAGCGAGTGGGACTCGCTATGTGAGGAACTGCGCCGGTTCGGGCACGCAGGTGATGTGACGGCTGCTGACGATTTGATTCGTATCGACTTCGGTTCTGCATACGTCGAGTTGTCACGCGATGGGACGTTCCAAACGGGGATGCCACTCCATGAGTTTGCGCACGACGACACCGTTTCGGTTGTCGTGGATCATGACGCCGGAACCCTCACAGTCGAAGCTGACACGGTGAGCTATACGTTCAAACGGCCAGGCGGGTAGGGCTGCTTCAACGCTGAACTGCTAGATACACCGACAGACGGTTTGTTGCGGGAATCTAGCAGCTCACGGCTGAAGACCCAGTAGGACAGCGACCACGTTAACTACGTCTGCAGCGAACTCTCAGTTCGAGTTATTTGGGTGGGGTAGTTGGGCCGACGGTCTCACGACTCCCCGGCGAAGTAACTGGTGAAAAACCCCGACAGGAATGCTGACATTCCAACTGCGAGCACCATATCCATCATGTCGTAAGGTTCGTCGTCATCATCCGCCATGGCGACCGTCACGGCAACACTGATGACGAGAGAGACAATCCCGTTGATGAAATCTTTGCCGAATCCCATATCAGACGGGTTTCGCGGCTCCATCATAGAGGTTTGCCCGCCGCCCTGGTCGCTGCACGGTGGAGCAACTGCAGAGGAGACCTGTGTCCACCTCGGCACCCGAGCCTCGTACGACCCCACCCGTTCTTTACCGTCCACGGATAGTATTGCGCATGGACGACAGACTTGTCCGGGAACTGCTGACTTTCTGTATGTTTTACAGGTAAGTCTCTGCTGCGACTGTAGAGTAGATGAAGGCGTACCAACTCACCGCTTCGAGCGGACGGTATCGACCGTTACGACGGACTGGAGTTGCGCGAGCAGGAGTCGATGCCGAACATCGAGTAGATGGGGCAGGTTCCCACCGTCGCCGTAGCGAGCATCATAATCGCAACGATTCCCAGCACGGGAGAGAGCACTGTCGGAAGCGAAAGAGTCCCGGTAAGTATTGCAATCGATATTGTTCCCGTAACTGCACCAACTGCCGTTCTGAGCGTTTCGTCTACTGAGCCGACATTTTGTCTCATATATACATATGGGTCGCCACACGTATAACACCAGCGTTGAATATCCGTCACAATTCTATATCAGGATTCACTCCCGTCGTAAACGACGATTTCCTCTCCTCGTACCGGGATATCTGGGTCGACCGGTTCGGATACGACTCCGACCCGTACGAACGGGCGATCGCCGAGACGCTGGCGGAACTCGGGGCGACCCCCGAGTAACGTTGATAGGGCCGCCGGCCGACCACCCGCGTATGTCCGATCCGACAGTCTTCGAACGGATTATCGACGGCGAGATCCCGGCCGAGATCGTCCACGAAACCGACAGCGTGATCGCCTTTCTGGACGCGAACCCGCTCGCGCCGGGTCACACGCTCGTCGTCCCCAAGGAGCCCTACGAGCGACTGCGTGATACCCCACCGGAGCTGTCGGCCGCGGTGTTCGAGGCCGTCCGAGAGCTAACGCCGGCGATCGAGGACGCGGTCGACGCCGACGCGACGACGGTCGGGATCAACGACGGCCCCGCCGCCGGCCAGGAGGTACCCCACCTCCACGTCCACATCGTGCCGCGGTTCGAGGGCGACGGCGGCGGCCCGATCCATGCGGTCGTGGGCGGTGCGACCGACGGGGAGGATGCCGATCTCGAGGCGGTCTCGGCGGCGATCGATGCCGAACTCGGATAGCCGGGGGCGGGGACCACACGAAACAGCACGTTTTTGTCCGGATACGATCGACCTACCCGCATGGCCGAGACTGTCGCGCTCGTCGGGGCGGCCGGCGGTGTGGGCACGACGCGGACGACGCTTGCGTGTGCGGAACGGCTGGCCCACGGTGGGCACGATACGGCGGTTCTGGACGCCGCCTACGGAACCCAGGGGCTCGCCGACCGGATCGATGGCGAGATCGCCCCGGACATGACCGAACTGTGTATCGAGGACGAACCGCTGGAGAGCGGCCTGCTCGATCCGGCGATCGAGGGCGGCGGTCGGCTGGCGGTCTGTCCGGCGCGGGCACCGTTTTCGCGGCTGTCGAGGGCGAAATCACCCGACGCCGCCGAGAACTTCGAGGCGCGGATCGCCGAAGCGGAACGGCGCTTCGAGTACGTCCTGATCGACACGCCGCCGATCGCGGCCAACCAGGCCGTCGCGGCGGCCACGGGCGCCGGGAGGGTCGCCGTCGTCTGTGACGCCTCACGGGTCGAATCGGCGCTCCCGCGGACGGCCGACCGGCTGGAGGACGTCGGCGTCGGGACGTTTACCGCCGTCGTCACGCGGCAGGCGGAACACCCCGACGCCGACGTCTGTATCCCGGCGCTCGACGCGGAGCCGCCGATACTCGACGACGGGGCACACGGCGCGTTCACAGAGGTGATCGAAGCGACGACGGGAACGACTCTCGAGGAGGAGGAACGCGACGGGAAGGGATTCCTCGAAGCGCTGCCGTTCAAATAAGATCTCCGAGGCCGCTTCGCGCGTCCGCGAGCGGATCCGCCCCCATCGGAACCGACGTCGCCTCCGCGAGGGCCGCCTCGGCGCCCTCGATCGGTTCGTGCGTCGCAACGTACGCCCCGAGGGCGAACTCGGCGTCGCCGACGCCGACGAGTCGTTTGGCCTCCGTTCGGGCGAGGTCACCGGCCAGCCAGTCCTCGAGGACGCGTTTCGCCGTCGGCGTGAGCGGGTCGATCGGCTCGCCGAGCAGATACAGCGTCTTGGCGGCCGTCGTCTCCGGGACCTCGGCGACGGCGGCCGCGCGACCGACCGAGGCGCCCTCGAGATACGCCTCGACGAGCGCCGCCGCCGCGGCGGACGAACAGGGAAGCCGTTCCTCGAACGGTTCGAGCCGCTCCGCTATCGGCGTGTCCGTTCCGTCGCTGGCCGCGACGCCGCGGTCGCGCTGTTCGGCGGTCACCTCGAGCCCCGCCGCGATCTCGGCAAGCCCCATACCGGTCGTTGGAGCAGCATCCGTTGTAAACCCTTCCGTCGCCCGGACCCCGTCGGCCGCCGATCCCGACAGAACGTACCGGTTATCGGTACGTTTTCACGGACGTCTCGCCGGAGATGACCCCCTCGCCGTCCGTCCTTCAAGTACCGGCGCGCCGAAGTTCCACACGTGATGAGTGCGACGACACGGCGGACCTGCCCCGAATGCGAGGGCCGCCTCCGGAGCACCGGTATCGAAACGGTCTGTGACGAGTGTGGGCTCGTCGTCGAGGAGGATCAACTCGACCGCGGCCCGGAGTGGCGGTCCTTCGACGACGACGAGACGAACCCCGAACGGTGTGGCGCGCCCCTGACGCGCTCCCGCCACGATCGGGGACTCTCGACGGAGATCGGCCGTTCGACCCGGCTCAAAGGGCGGAAGCGCCGACGGGTCGCCCGCATGCGGAGACAGCACAACCGGACACAGATCGCCTCCAAGCGCGAGCGGAACCTCGTGTATGGCTTCACCGAGATCCGGCGACTGACGGGCCAACTAGAGCTACCGGGGGCGCTCAAAGAGCAAGCCTGCGTACTGTTTGAATCCGCACAGGAGTCGGACCTGCTTCGGGGACGCTGCATCGAGGGGTTCGCCGCGGCTGCGGTGTACGCGACCTGTCGGACGATGTCCGTCTCGCGAACGATCGAAGAGGTCGCCGCCGTCGCGAGCGCCGACGAACGGGAACTCAAGGTCGCCTATGGGGCGTTGAACCGCGAACTCGAACTGTCGACCGGGCCGATCGATCCCACCGAGTATCTGGCGCGGTTCGCATCGGAGCTCGGGATCCCGAACGAGCTCGAACGACGGGCCAGGGACTTCGCACGGGAGGCCAACGAATCCGGGATCACGACCGGACGGAACCCGAGCGGCGTCGCGGCCGCGTGTCTGTACACGGCGGCCCGGAGCGCCGACTACGAACTGACTCAAAAGGAGGCCGCCGATATCGCCGACGTCTCGGCGGTCACGGTTCGGAACACCTATCGCGACCTTCGGGACTGACCGGGGGGACGCCAGTTCGATCGCCGGTCTCCGGCCGTTTGCCGTTCCGCCCGACTACGACCGATCGGCGCCGGCGAGCGTCGCGAGCGTCGTCGCGGGGATCTCGACGTCCTCGAGCCGTTCACACAGCTCGTCCGGCACGATCGATAGCTCCGCCGCGACCCGCCGATCCCGGGCGAGTTCCCCCGCGAGCGTCTCGACCGCGCCGAGACCGCCGATGTCGTCGATTGCTTCGGTCGCCGTCGGAACGTCGGCGGCGGCGGCGAGGGCTTCGGCGGCCTCGGTGCGCGCTTCGATCCGCTCGATCCACCGCTCGATCCCGTCCGGGGGCGTCCCTTGCGGCTCGCTGTGGGCGACCTCGAGGGGTCGGTCGGACGTGACGGCGGGTGTCGCGAACCCGACCGCGGTCGCGCCGGCTTCGATCTCGAGCGTGACGCCGTCGGCGTCCCAGCCGTCGGCGACCGCTCCGTTCGACCGCGGAGGCCAGACGGTTCCGTCGAAGCGCGTCTCCAGCCGAACCAGACGGGGAGTGTCGGACTCTATAACGGCCGCGACGAACGTCACCGAATCGATCCGATCGGTCCGGACGGACAACCTCGGCATACGGCGATTGGTCGCTCCATGCCTGATAAATCGCGGGTCGGAGAACGAGAAAAAGCGGTCGGGAGAAGGCGGGTCAGAGCCGGTAGACCGGAGCTTTGAGCCACCGCTCGGCGGAATCCCTGTCGGGAAAGCGTCGACAAGCAAGCGTGATCGGCGTCTCGATCCGGCCGACCCGGATGAGAGCGAGCGCCGTCGAAACCGGGTCGGCGGCGTCGAACGACGGGGGATCGCGGTTGGGAACCCTCGAGAGCGCGGTCTCGACCGCGGGGGAGACGGCCGCGATCAGTTCCTCGCGAGCCCGCCGTTCGAGGTTTTCGAGCCGGTCCTCGAGCCGGAGCCTGCGCTCGCGGACGTCCCGGGCTTCCCGAGCCCGATCCCGCGCGTCCGCGAGCGCCTCTTTCGCGGCGGCGTGTTCGGTTTCGGCCTCCGAGAGCGCCCGGATCGCGTCCCGGTAGTCCGCTTCGATAGCACCGTCGTCGGTCTCCCGGAGCCGCCCCCGAACCGTCGCGACGCGCTCGCGTTTCGCCTCGAGGTCGGCGGCGGTTTCGGCGACCTGCCGCCGGAGTTCCGCCCGGGGAGGGACCGGCTCCGGATCCGAAAGCGACCGCAGTTCGGCCTCGGTCTCGCGGATCGACTCCTCGACGCTCGTCGTGACGCCCAGCGAACGGGCGGTCGCGGCGAGGGCGGCCCGACGGGAGAGAGACATCCCCGGGACGATCACCTTGACGTGTCGATAGAGACTCATAGCTCCCGTGTCCGCAGTTCCTCCGGGGTCGGATGAGGGCTATCGACAGCGAACTTCGCGTACGGGGTACTCGGACACTCACGGCACTCGTAAGCCCGGGCGGCCACCCGGACCGCCTCGCGTACCTCCCGGAACTCGTTGAACGGTTCCGTCCGTTCGATCTGGACGTCCTCGGGGTGTTTCTCGCGCAGTCGCAACGCGAGAAACGCGCCGTGTTCGGTCGCCTCGAAGAGCGCGGCCCGTCCGAACCCTCGGACGACGCTTTCCTCGTGGGTCCGGCAGACGTTCCGGAGGGAGTTCCGTGCGGCCTGCGAGTACGTCACCAACAGCAGCACGCCCGGTTTTTCACCCGGAGAATATATTAAAATTAACGTTCAATCGATCGGTTCGACAGTCGGGGCCTCGGCGTCGGTCAGCTCCCGGACCCGCTCGCGGGCTTCCCGTTCCGAGGCCGCGAGCACGACCGTCCCGGCGTCCGACCGGTACGCCGAGAGTTCGCCGTCGAACTCGGTCGCGAAGGTCCGGACCGCCGCACGGATCCGGCCTTCGCATCCCTCGAGGTCGGTTTCGCCGGCCTCGAAATCAGACAGCGCCGACTCGATCCGTCTGAGCGTGGCGATCCGATCCATCTATACCGTCCGGAGGTGGTCGGTCGTCGGTTCGTAGACGTCACCCTGCCGTCGGAGCTTTTCGATCTCGTGTTCGGCCTGCGATCGCTCCATCCCCATCTCCTCGGCTCGGTCCAGCACGGTCTCGACCGGTGCGCCCTCGTCGTACTCGGCTTCGATCTCGCTTATCAGCGCCTTGATGTTCTTGATGCGGTCCCGCTGGCTCTTCGAGGTCCCGGTCTCGACGACGTCGGCGTCGAATTCGCCGGTCTCGGGGTCGACACCGATATCCTGCAGACACGAGCGGACGATATCGATGACCCGTTCGGCGTCCTCGCGTTCGACGGTATCCGAGAGCCGCATCCGCGCGGAGGCCTCCGAGAGCCGTACCAGCGCCTCCAGTTTCCGGGCGGTCACCGGTACCGGGGCGTCCTCGCCCTGCCCCTTCGAGCGCAGATCGACGTAAAAATCCCGGATCTGAGCCTTCGCCTCCTCGGACATCATCGGATAGCAGTTCCGCTTCGCGTGGGCGATGTACTTCCGCAACAGTTCGGCGTCAATAGCCGGTTCGACCTTCTCGGTGACGTTCTCGACCTCCTCCTGGGAGACGTCCGATGTCGTCGTGTTCTCCCGGTGGGTGTGTAACTCGCCCGCGTAGTTGGTGTTGATGATGTGCTCTGCGAGGTTCGCGTCCTCCTCCTCGTCGGGCTGGTCGGTGACGGTGAAGATCAGATCGAACCGCGAGATGAGCGCGGGCTCTAAGTCGATCTGTTCGCCGATCGACTCGTACTGGTCGAAGCGGCCGTATTTCGGGTTGGCGGCGCCCAGCAGTGAACACCTGGATTTGAGGGTAGCGTTGATGCCGGCCTTCGAGATGCTGATAGAGTTATGCAGCACGACACCCTGACTGACAAAGGTGTTCGTCGGCTCGACCGTAACGTCGTAGACCCACTCACAGGCGTTTTCGCCATAGTTGGGGACAGTTTCGACGTCCCTGACGCGGTAGTATCGGAGGGATGAATGGTCTTCGGCGTCGTCCGTAGAGTTCTCGACGAACACCATCGCGTCCTCGTAGCGCTCGTCGGCGGACTCGACGACAGCCTCGACGAACCGCTCGGTCGAATCGCCCATCACGTAGACCTTCCAGGAATCCTCTGCCGTGTCGTGATGGATGCGGGAGCCAACGCCGATCTTCGACAGCGCGTCGGCGTAGTCCCGAGCGAGTCCGTCCGATGCCGTCGAAAAGGCCATCGCCTCGCTCTCGACGCCGCCGTCCCCCGCGAACGCGCCGACGAGGAACCGGCGTATCTCCTCTTCGGAGGCCCCGAGCACCCGGTCGGGGATCCGTTTCTCCCGAGCTGTATGCATGAATCCGGGGAAGTTCCGCTCGAACCACCGGTACAGCTTCGTCGAGACCCACCGTTTCGTTACGGTGCCAGCCGCGTTCGTCGTATCGGTGCTTTCCATCCCGAACACCGACGCCATGAGCCGGTCCATCCGCTCCAGTAATCGCTCGTCCTGGTTCGAAAATCCGATCTCGTGGGCAGAACCGGCATAGGAGTGTCCCTCGGCGACGAGGAATCCGAGCACTTCGGCGAGATCCTCGGTCAGTTCCGCCGGCAGATGTACGTCCTTCTCTTTGCCGACGTGCGGTTCGCCGTCGAGTTCGACGGCCGCACTCGAGTTCGGGAGCTTTCGCGGTGCCGGCACGAACGCCCCCTCCTCGATCGCCCGTGCTTCGACGGTGCCGACCTCACCGCCGTCGTCGACGAACATCGGATGTTCGGGCGTTACCGTCACTTTGCGCCCGTTCGAGAAGGTTACCCGGACGAACTCCTCGGGCGCTTCGTGTCGGCTCACACGATCGATCGGGAGCTTCGTCGTCTCGGTGTCCTCGAGATCGACCGAGTGGATGCCGACATCGTCGACCGGGAGGATTTCACAGTCGACGCCGTCGGTGACTCGGTCGGGGTTTCGCTGCATCCGTTCGTCGACGAACTCGCCGATATCGACGCGCCGGCCGTCCGACAGGAGGATTTCGGTGTCGGGGTGATAGGACTGCTGTTCGAGCGCTTCGTGCATTGCCGAGCGATCCTCGGAATTGTGGACGACCATTCCATTCGCGACGAAATTGTGTGTGCCCTCGACAGTGAGATCATAGACAGAGGACCACTGATCTTCGTTTTCAATACGGGTCGTACCGGCGACTCGGCATAGGGCTGCGGTTTCCGACTCACTCGAAGTACGAAGCCCATTTTTACTGACAGTCCCGCCATCCGTTTTTATACCCGTATTCGATTCGGGGACGAACACGCGATCGCCTGTTCGGAGTTCCTCAGCCCCCCGTTCAAACCGACCGTCTGCCTCGTGGACAAAGAACGGATGATCGGGCGTCGTTATCACTGACTCACCAGATTCAAGCAGCACCTCTACTAATTCCGATGGGGCTTCGTACTCGTGAACAGCGGTCACCGGCCGATCGATGAGTCGGTTATTTTCCGTCATCGTCCGCACATCGAAATCGACGCCCCGGATCGTCCGCCCGTTTTCGATCGACTCGACGGTGCCCTCCTCAAGCGCCTCTTCGGCCAGTTGACTGATTCTTCTAGTCCGGCCATCGGCTAGCTGTACGAGCGTATCACCAGTAACACACCGCATCTTATCCAGTTCGTCAACAGCCGCGATCCCTTGGTCGGCGAGGACGAGCGCACCGGCCTCAAGCGTCCACTGTTGGCCGTCGCCGAAGTCATCGCGAACAGCAGCTGCCGTGTTGTGGGTAACGATCCCGTTTCCGACGAAATTGTGCGTGTCCGGAACAGTCAGATCGAACACTTCCTTCGATCCGATATCTTCCGCACGCACGACTTCGTCCCATCGGAGTTCTGCGTCGACGGTTTCGATTGAATCACCGTCCGTGGGGACACCGACATGATCCCCAGCTTCAATTTCGGAAATCTCTCGCCACTCGATCCCGTCTGGTCCACACACCAGCACCGGCGTCTGTGTAGACGCTTCGAGTTCCTTCCCGTGCTGCGTCTCGATTCGGCGGCACGGCCTCTCGGGCATCCGCCACAGGTGCGAGGAATCGGCGTCGACCACCTCGCCGCGTTCCCGGTCGAATGTGCGAACGCCGATCGCTTTCTCGACGGCGGTTTCAGTCGAAACCGGATCCGGAAGCTCCGATGTGACGAGTTCGCGGATCGGCTTGAACCCTTTTTCGGTGTGTATCGTCGTGTCGCCGGTCACACAGAGACCGGCGCTCGAGGACCCTTTCCCGGACGTGTACACGGATCGTGGCGCCAGGTTTCGGACGTACTGGAGGAGTTGCGAATTGTGCGAGATGACGTTGTTCGAAATATAGCTGTGTGTTCCCTCGACTTCGAGATCATAGACCCACTCGTAATCCGGCTCTAGGGCTTCGATCGATTCGATTCTGTCCCAGGCAATATCACCGTCTGCGAGCGTTCTGAGCCGGTCGACATCGTCCTCGGCCGAAAGCGCGGCGTCGAGTCGCTGCAGGACGACCCCCTGTGCATCCATCACTCGACCACCGTCGGGGACGGCCTCGTTCCGTTCGTAATAGCTGATCGCGGTCTGGGAGACGTCCATGCCGTCGGCCAACGCTGCCTGTGAGATGTTGAGTTCGTCTCGGGCGGTGAGGATCGCATCCCACTTTTCATCCGTGACCCGTTCGCGGAGCGCGGAGAGCCGCTCAATCCGCGCCTCGAACGCGTCGAGAACGGTTCGTAGGCTGGACCGTCCCGGATTTCGGTCCCCACGTTCGTAGTGTTGATACGTCGTTCGGGGAACGCCGCAGTCGAACTGCGAGATCGCGAGGGATTCGCGGATCTCTCGGAGCGTATCCCCGACGTTCGGGACAACACCGGTGTTCGTGTTCGTTTCGACGTCGTCAAATTCGGCGGCCGAGAGGGCCTTCCGTTCGGTGACGAACCCGATCCGGTCGACGTAGCGTTCGAAATCGGCCCCGCCGATTCGGAGCCGGTAGCTGCCGTTGTTTCTGGGGTGCAGTTGACTCTGGATACCGAACGAGAGAAGCAGGCTTCGCACGTTTTCCAGCAGTTCTTCGCTCATCGATGCGATGGTGATTTCTCGTTGTGTCGCTGAAACCGAACACTCACCGTCGACGTACGCACGCAAAAATTCGGCCTTTCGTTGTGGTGTCGCCCGAAACACCACGTCAGGCACACACTGCTGAGCCGAACGCTCAAGCAGATTTGGCTCTAACGCTTCGAGGAACCGGGCGAGTTCCACTGATGAACAAATGACGGTCGAGACGCTCGAATTGGTGTAGTGAGGCTTTCTCTGGTATCGCAGTCCTAAATTCTCGATGATACTACAGACATCGTCGAGGATTTCATCGTCCGCGTTTGTGATCGTGAGTTGTCGGCTAGATTCTCCGCCGGAAATATGCCCTTCCCCGACGGTATATCCGATGAGCCTTGCCAACTGGTCAGTGAGCGTTGTGGGGGCGTTTAGCTCGTTCGGATTCGGTGATTCGGACAGATCGTATTGGACATCGATTGATTCGTCAGGGGCGTTCGGAATCGTTGCCGGTATTGCGATAAAGTCATCTTCTCTCAGTTTCGATGCAGTGGTCGGGCCTAGTTCACCCTTGGTTTGTGTGAAAAGCGGATGTGAGGGAGTTACTTCGAGCTCTCGCCCGCTTGCAGTCCGAATGTTGTACATTTGATCCGGGGCCTGTCGCTTCCATAGTTTGGTCGCGGTGCCGGAAGCAATACGTTGGCCGTCGGTTGTCAGGACCGGTATTGAGCATTTTTGATAAAATCCGTCGTCAACCGGAATAGGGTCCTCAAGGTTCTCTTCGACTATTTCTCCGATCTTTTTTTCCGTTCCATTTGACAAAGTCACTTTTGTATCAAATTTCTGGCACTTTCCTGTACCCGGATCACCGATCAGAAGCATATGCAGATCCCCTCGCGTCCGAGAGCCGTCGGGCAGGTGTTTGGTCACCCCCGAAAACAGCTGCATGATGATGGCGAGTTTCTCCTGTTCGTAGCCGTAAATGGAGGGCGCCATCGAGCCGATCATCTTCTCGTAGATGTCCGACTCGTTTGAGAGTTCGATGATCCGCTTTTTGTCCTCGTCGGTGATGTCCATGTCCTCGAACTGCTCGTCCTCGATCTCGACGGAGAGTCCGTCCATGTAGACGTCGAAGACGGGCGATTTCTCCTGGTTCGACCCCTGCTGGTCGAGATGGAGGATGCCGGTCACCCGGACGTGGTCGCCGGCGGTCACCTGCCCCGTGATGTCGTCGTCGATGTGGACGTCGATGCTCTGTGGGGTCTCGCCGCCCCGGAGGCCCTCGGGGGACTCCTGGACGCGGAGCTTCTGGGCGTCGACGAACTCCGATTGATCGAAGTTGATCTCGAAGGGGCCCTGCCGTTCACAGCCCTGACACTCGTGGGGCTCGTAGAACTCCCCGGAGGTCTGTGGGATGCGCGAAAGCGTCCCACAGCGCTGGCATTCGAAGGCCGCCTCGGTGACCTTCGGTCGGACGTCGGTCGCCTTCCGGATGATGCCCGTCACCTCGACGAGCTGTCCGCGGTGCCGGGCGCGGATCTCCCGGATCCCGGTCGTCCGCTGGAGCCCCCGCACCCGGACGTGGGCCTGCCCGAGTTTCACGTCGACCGGCAGATCGTAGAGTCTGAGCGCCTCCTCGGCGTACTCGCGCATCTGATCCGGCTGGGCGATGAAGTCGTCGGCGATGTCGGGATCGAACCGATAGAGATCGTCCCACTCGATGTACAGCGATCGCTTCTCGTTGGGGTACTTCTGGGCGAGTTGGCCGATCTCGTTGCGGTAGTAGTCGCGGTAGAACTGCTCGAACTTGTCGATGATCTCCGTATCCTCCGCGCGAGCCATTTGGGTATCACGTCTTGGCGCGCCACCGAATAAGAACCTTGCCTCCGGGGAGGGAGCCACCCCGATCTCAGCGGGTGTCGGTGGCGCCGGCACCGGTGCCGGTGTCGGTGCCGACGTTATCGCCGTTCGGGGCCACCGGCCGTCGATCCCAGCTCGCGTCTCGCGTTCGCGACCAAGACGCCGCCGGTCAACACCGCCGCCCCCATCGCGAACACCGGATTCAAAAGCCCCGCGAGCGCGAGCGGCATAACGATCGCGTTGTAGGAAACGGCAAGCGCCACGTTCCGTTCGAGCCGACGACCGGCCGCGCGGGCGAGATCGAACGCCGCCTCCACCGACCGGATGTCGTCTTCGAGGATCGCGACGTCGGCCGCGTCGGCGGCCATCGCGGTACCGCTCCCGAGCGAGAGCCCGAGATCGGCCACCGAAAGCGCCATCGCGTCGTTGGTCCCGTCACCGACCATCGCGACCCGTCGGTCGGCGCCGAGTCGGCGGACGGCCTCGGCCTTCGCCGGCGGCGTGACCCCCGCGAACACCCGCGAGATCCCCTCGTTGTCGCGCAGAAACGCCGTCGCGTCGTCGTGATCGCCGGTCAGCACGACGACCTCGATTCCCCGATCCGTCAGCTTCGAGACCGTCTCGCGCCAGTCATCGCGGGGAGTATCACCGACGACGACGACGCCCTCGGCGGTCCCCTCCCGACCGAGTACGACCGGGACCTGGCCGGTCCCCCGGACCGCCTCCACCCGGCTTCGTATCCCTTCATCGACGTGCCATCCCCGATCGACGAAGAGATCGAGCGTCCCAACGAGCGTGCGTTCGCCGTCGACGGTCCCCTCGACGCCGGTGCCGTGGCTCTCGAATCCCTCGGTCTCGATCTCGGCGTTCCCGGCTGCGGTTCGGGTCCCGTCGACGGAGTGTCGTCGGTCGGCGTCGTCAGCGTCGCCGTCCGTCCCGCCCGTCGGTCCGAAGGCCTCGACGATCGCCCGGGCGACCGGGTGGGCGGCCCGCCGCTCTACGGCGACCGCGGCCGCCAGTGCCGCCGACGGGGCGTCGGCGTCGACGACGGCCATCTCGCCGGTCGTCAGCGTCCCGGTCTTATCGAAGACGACGACGTCGATCCCCCGGAGTCGCTCGAAGACGGTCTCATCGAAGACGACGATCCCCCGATCGAGGGCCGCCTCGAGGCTACTCGCGACCGAGAGCGGCACCGCGAGGCCGATCGCCCACGGGGAGACGAGGAAAAGCGTCGAAAGCCCCGCGAGAACCCCCGCGGCGGCGCCACCGCCGACGGCGACCGCGAGGCCGGCTACGACCGCCGCCCCGCAGACGAGCGGGACGAGCCGCGTCGCGAGCCGATCGGCGTACCGGTGATCACCGTGGTCGGCGCTCTGGAGATCCCAGATCGCGGCGGTGAGTCGGTCGATCCCGCCGACCGGACGCTCGTCGGCCCGAACAACGGCCGCCCCGTCCGTGACGATCGCCCCGGCGACGATCCTGTCACCGTCGCGTTTCCTCACGGGGAGCGACTCGCCGGTGACGACGGCCTCGTTGACGATACACTCGCTTTCTTCGAGCGTGCCGCCGATCGGGACCCGCTCGCCTTCCCGAACGATTACCTCGTCGCCGCCGGTGACGTCCTCGATCGGGACCTCTCTCGTCCCCTCTGATCCGTACATCCGGGCCGTATCGACCTGTGAAACGGTGAGGTCCGTCAGCCGGCCCAGCGCCCGCTTTTTGATTGCTGCCTCGTAGAACGCCGCCGCCGTCACCGACGCCGCAATAACGACCGTGAGATCGTAATAGACGTCGAACCGGCCGGCAAAGACCGCGAACGTGCTGTAGAGGAAGGCACCCAGCGCCGCGGCGGCGACGAGTACGTCGGTCGTCGGTCGGCGGGTTCGCAGGCCCACGTACGCGCCCCGGAGGACCGGCATTCCGGTGAAAAAGAGCACGACACCGGTCAGTATCAGATAGACCCGCAAGAAGAGAAAGCCGCCGGCGCCCTCCAGCCGGAACGCCCCTGTGAACCCCTCGAGGAACCACGGCTCGAAGACCCTCGCCAACTGTGCGGGATAGATGATCGAGACGTACGGGATCAAAAGGAACGCCCCGAAGAGGAGTCCGGCGGCGTACCGGAGGCCGAGGAACGTCTCGTCGCGCCGCTTGCGGACCCCCTGAAGCTCCCGGGAACGTCTGCTCGCACCCTCGGAGCCGTCGGTGGCGCTCTCGGCGTCCGACCGACGGTAGGCGGTGTAACCGAGCGTCGTCAACGCCTCCTCGAGGGCCGACGGCGGGACGACGTCGGGATCGTAATCGATCCGAACCGTCTCGGTGATGTAGCTGGCCGCGGCGGCAACGACGCCGTCTCGTTTTTCCGCGACCGACTCGAGGAACGCCTCACACGTCGCCGAATACATCCCGTCGATCCGGAAGAACGCGCGTTCGATCCCCGCCGTCGGGCCGGGATCGGGACGGGGCGGCCGAGAGTCCGGGGCAGGGTCCGTGCGCCCGTCCGCATCGCCGAGTTCCCGGTGGATGTCCCGACACCCGGTCCCACAGAAGGCGTTCCCGTCGCCGGTGTCGACCGCCGTCGCCGCGAGCCGCTGTCCACACAGCGTACACCGGTCGGGGTCGTCGGTATCTGACAAGGCAGTCACCTGATAATCGGACTATCGAAAACCCGTGGATAAAAAGACGGCGCCCCGTGTCGGGGGATACGGAGCCGGAAACCGAAACCGGGAATCGAACGAGCGGCCGGCGTCCGTCGGTCGGTTTCAATCGAGGAACCCCAACCGCTCGAGGTTTTCGCGTGTTTCCCCATCGAGGTCCGAGTGCTCCGGCGCGTCCCCGTGTTCCCGGAGGATTTCGTCACAGGCCACGAGCATCTGTCGAGCGGTGCGGATTTTGAACGAGACGTCGGGATCGTCGGACGTCGCCTGAGCGCTGGTCAACATCGTGTCGATTTTTTCACACAGCGTTCGATCCATATCGGATCGAAACACAACCGGTTGATAGACGTATGCCATGGTCGGTCAGGGATTTTATATACGCTCTATCGTCGCCCGATCGGGCCGACTCGCCGCTCACGAACGGGACAGGACCGGCTCGAACGCACCCCCGTTGTAAGTCCGGGGTGTCCGAAAACCGCAATAAGAGAGTGGGACCGCCCGAATTTGAATCGGGGTTACAGCGTCCCAAACGCTGAAGGATACCAAGCTACCCCACGGTCCCGCGTTTATCCTTACTCTTCGCCCGCGTGAAAACGTTTCGCTCCACTCCGTTCGTTCCGGCCCCAAGGGATTTACCCGCCCTTCTCGAACGCCGCGTATGGTTACACCGATCGAGATCGGCCTGTTCGTCGTCGCCTTGGCGCTTCTGTTCGGTGCGTATGCGGTCCTCAGGGTAGTCAAGCCGCTGATCGTGAACGCCGTCGTGGGCGTGATCGTGCTGGTCGTCGCGAGTTTCCTCGGCGTCGGCGTCGAGATCACGCCGATGGCGGTGCTGGTCTGTGCCGTCGGCGGGGTTCCGGGGGCGCTGCTCGTGATCCTGCTGGCGTACACCGGGATCGCCTTCGCCGGAATGGCGGTGCCGGTCGGCGTGCTGGCGGTCGCGTAGACGGCAGTATTTGTTCACTCCTCCTCGCGCAGTTCGATCTCGGCGACGATCTCGTACGGATCCGTCCCCTTCCGGATAGCATCGAGCAGCAGGAACGCCTCGCTCGGTTCCAGGAAGTGCTCGGTGACGGCCCGCCCCAGCGGCGTCGGGTCGAAACCGTCGATGAAGTCGTATTCGAGCAGTTTGCCGACGGCGTGTTTCGTCGGTACTTCCCCCACCATCCGGTCGTTGAGCCGCTTTGCTCCCCTGCCGGCGACGGTGATGTTGGCGAGCGTCTCCTCGACGGCGGCGGCCTCGTCGTAGCGGGTGACGACCGGCTCCATCTCGCCTTTCAGGAGTTTGAACGCGATCTCGTCCTCGGAGGCCTCCATCGAGTTGTGATACGTACAGTCCGGCTCGACGAGGAGATACACGGTCCCCTGATCGTGATAGTCCGGGCGGCCGGCCCGGCCGAGCATCTGTTCGAACTCCTGTACCGAGAGCCACTCGATCCCCATCGCCAGCGAATCGAAGATAACCTGCGAGGCGGGGAAATCGACGCCCGCGGCGAGGGCGGCCGTCGTCACGACGGCGGCGAGATCCTGATCGCCGAACTGCCGTTCGACGCGCTTTCGCTGGCCGTAATCGAGCCCCGCGTGGTACGGCGCCGAGTCGTACTCGAGCCGCCGGGAGACCTCGTGACACCGGCGTCTGGAGTTGGTGAAGACGATCGTCTGGCCCCGATACCCCTTCGAGGACTTCGAGTCGAAGGCCCGCCGGACGAGTTTGTTCTCGATGTCGATCTTCTCGGTTCCGTCGGCGAAGGTGACGTGGCGCTCGATGGGGACCGGCCGCTCCTCGAACTCGATGAGCTGGGCGCCCAGTTTCCCGGCCAGGTCGGCGGCGTTACCGACCGTCGCCGACAGGTAGACCCACTGGGTGTCACAGGAGTTCGTCTCGCTGTAGTGTTTGAGCCGCGAGACTAGCCCATCGAGGCGGTGGCCACGCTCGTCGGCGCCGAGGTTGTGGACCTCGTCGATGACGACCGTCCCGATATCGCCCATGTCTTTGCCGGTCCGGAGGGCGTGGTCGATCCCCTCGTAGGTGCCGACGATGACGTCCGCGCCGGGATCGAACCGGTTGCCGTCGTCGCGGATCCGGGAGGCGCCGACCCGGATCGTCACGTCGAGAACGTCGCCGTAGTCCGCCTCGAAGTCCTCGTATTTCTGGTTGGCCAACGCGACGAGGGGAACCAAAAAGAGCAGTTTTCCCTCGCCCTTCAGCGCCCGGTCGATCCCGGCGAGTTCGCCGACGAGCGTCTTGCCGGTCGCGGTCGCGCTGACGACGAGCTGGTCGCGGCCCTCCAAGAGTCCGTTCCGGACCGAAAGACTCTGGACCGGCAACAGCTCGTCGAACTCTTCGAGTCGGGATTTCAACTCGCCGTGAACGTCGAGTTCGCGCAGCGAGACGAGATCGATCTCGTCGGTCGTCGCGCTGATCTCGTCGAACTTGGTCAGTTCGGGGTCGAGCTGACCCGAAAGCAGGTTCGTGACGCGCTCGAGGTCCCCGACCTCCAAGAGCAGTTCCTCCAGCCGGTCGCGGGCCCCGGACCGGAGCCCGCGGTAGTTCGCCTCCCGTTCGAGTTCGCGTCTCGCACAGTCGGGGCAGATAAACTCCCCGTCGGCCTCGATGGCGGTCTCGGAGGTCAAAGGCGAGTATCGGCCCTTCGCGGCGCAGTACCGGCAGGTCCGGACCTGCTTGGCCTCGAGTTGATAGCCCTCGAGCATCGCTTTGAGTTCCTCGCGGCCCTCCCGGGAGGTCTGCTCGGATATCCGGATCCGCGAGGCGCGCCGGGCCATCTCGACGAACTGCTCGGGACGGCGCGGCACGTCGTCGTCGCCGTCCTTGACCCGGAACCGACCGGGGCGGGGGCCGGCGTTCGTCTCCTTCAGTTCGAGCCGCCCACGGAGCAGTCGGTCGCCGTCGCGGCGGACGACGACGGCGTACTCGTCGCCGGCCTCGTGTAAGAACAGCGTGCCCACGTCGGCGACCTGTTTCGACACGTCAGTCGGTAGTGTATCGGAGTATTTCAGGAGTTCGGCTCGTACCGGGTAACGAGGATCACGGCCAGGAGTGCGGCGGCCGTCGAGAAACCGGCGAGGGCGAGAAAGACCGCGGACGTCGATCCGTACGTGCGCACGGTGCCGACGATGGCCGCCCCGAGGGCGCCGATCCCGAAGATGGCGAGATACGTGTAGCCGAACGAGAGACCCCGCGAATCCGGGAGCGAGTACTTTGCGATGGTCGCCTGCGTGAGCGGCTGCATCGCGAACAGCGTAAAGCCGAGCAGGGCGCTCACGGCGAGCAGCCCCCACAGGCCCGACCGGACGGCCGGAACGAACCCGATCGCGATGGCGGTCAGACAGCAGAGCATCCCGATGATCCCCCGGTCGGGTTCGACCCAGTCGGTGAGCCGGCCGCCGAGGTACTGTCCGCCGATACCGACGGTCAACAGCCCGGCATAGAGGTACTGGGCGGCGTCGAACGTCTCCGCCAGCGGGCTGTCGGGATCGAAGATCCCGGGACGGACTTCACCGACGGTCGAGAGGAGGAACTCGCCGAGGAGATCCGGGAGGAACGTCAACATTCCGCGATAGTACAGCCCGTTGAGCGAGACGATAGCGAACACGAACAGAAAACCCAGGGTGAAGATCCGCCGGGTATCGGTGAAGAACTCCGGGATCGAGGTCGGGCCCGTCTCGACGGTTTCGCCCTCGATCGCGGCGGTGGGATCGAACTCGGCGGTCAACCCGACGACCGCGGCGAGCAGCGCCGGCACCGCGAGCAGCACGGTGACGAGCCGCCACTCGAAGAACAGAAGCAAAATCGCCGTCAGGAGCGGTCCACCGGCGATCCCGACGTTGCCGGCCATGCCGTGGTAGGCGAACCCGCGGCCGCGCGCTTCGACCCCGTTGCTGATGAGTGTCAACCCCGCCGGATGGTAGACGCTCGCGCTGAGCCCCCAGAGGGAGATCGCGACGGTAACGCCGACGATCCCCTCCGCGAACCGCAGCGCCAGAAACGAAAGCCCCATGCCGCCGAGACAGACGGCGATCAGCCAGCGGGAGCCGTACCGGTCCACCAACAATCCGCCGGGGAGCGCCCCGACCCCGAAGAGCCCGTAGCCGACCGCGACGGCCGTCCCGAGCAGGGCGGCGGTCACGGAAAACTCGAGCAGCCAGATCGTCATGAGGATCGGGATGGAGAGCTCATAGAGATGAACCATCGCGTGGCCGACCATGACGAACCCGACGATCGAACGGTCGTTTCGATTCACGGCGGCGGTTCCGGGGACAGGGTATTATACTGTTCGATTCCCGGGCGCCGGACTGCGGAAGTCGTCCGCGGTACGGATCGAGGGGAGTGTTTTGTAGCCGCGACCCGTAGCGAGGCTATGTACGATCCCATCCTGGTTCCGACCGACGGAAGCGACGGGGCGGAAGCGGCCCTCGATCACGCCCTCGAGATCGCCGCCGCCCACGGATCGACGGTCCATCTGCTCAACGTCGCGGACACCACACAGACGAGTGCGATCCGAATCGAGGGCCAGGTCGTCGACACCCTCGAACAGGAGGGCGAACGGATCGTCGACGAGGCCCTCGGACGGGTCGAGAGCCGGGGGATCGACGTCGTTACCGACGTCGTTCAGGGGGAGCCGTACGCGACGATCGTCGAGTACGCCGACGTCCACGGCGTCGCTCTCCTCGTCATGCCGGCACACGGGCGGCGGGGACTCGGGCAGTACCTTCTCGGCAGCACGACCGAACGCGTCCTCAGGCGTTCGAACGTCCCTGTCTTGACCGTTCCCGTTGATCCCGACGGGACGATCGAGTATCCGTACCGGGACGTGCTGGTGCCGACCGACGGGAGCGGCTGTGCGGATCGCGCACTCGAGGTAGGTATCGAGGTGGCGAACGCCGAGCAGGCGTCGCTGCATCTCCTCTCGGTGGTCGCGCTGACGACGTTCGGGGCCGAAGTCCAGGATGTCCTCGGGATAGAGGACCTCACCGAGCGGGCGAACGAACTGATCGAAGACGCCACGTCACTCGCCGAAGACGCCGGCGTCGAACACGTCTCCGGGACGGTCGAACGGGACGCCTCGATCAGCCGGGCGATCCGCTCGTCCGTCGAAGGAGGGATCGATCTCGTCGTCGTCGGGACGCACGGTCGGACGGGGTTCGACAGGTACGTGCTGGGGAGCGTCGCCGAACAGCTCGTCCGAACCGCGCCGGTGCCCGTGCTGGCGGTACGGGAACCCGCATCGGGGAAATAAATCGGATATCGCGATACGAAATAGCCACCCTGGGAGTTGAGCACAAGTTCGGAAGGTGGATTTCTACGAACCACCAGGTCCCTTATTGTTCTGGTCCCAGTGCTTCGATATCCTGTGTATTAGTGTTGTTATTGATAATTTTATTACATTTTGAGTGGCATACTCACTTGATTACAAGCAATCTGATGGATGTCTCAACGGGTCCAACACTGGGAGGTCGTACTACTGGTACCCAGTGAGCAGGGATGGCACAGTAACTATTCGGAGCACCGTCGCATCGGCGGTCGGTTGCTGCTGACTACGACACCCATCCATGCATCGTTGTGGGGTAGGTATGCTGTTGTTAGTCATGGGACTCATTTTGTTACACGCTGTACATAAACGATTCTCGGATTCGAATAATAAGCACCTACACATATACCTACAATTTCAGAAGGGCCGATATAGAATGGTTCGCGGTACGGAAAATTGATATAATTGTAAATAGGTATATAGGTCATGAATAATGGGGACGCCTACACAGAACACACACCTACGGGACTTCTCAAGTTATCGTCGGAACTGAACCAGGCTAATTCGATTGAGGATGTTTCCGGCGTTGTTGTCCAGATGTTGGATGTTAATTTTGATGCACCTCTCTCGGCGATTTGGGAGTTTGATGAAGAGGCAGGTGAGCTGTACCCAACCGCCGAATCAACCGAGGCTCAAAAGGTAATTGGCGATGCACCAGCCCTTCCACTTGATTCCCTCGCCGGGCGTGTTTATACACAGAACTGCCCAGAGGTGTTCGACGATGTCCGCGAGGCTGACGGCACATATAATTCAGACACCCCAATCCGGAGTGAGATTCTTGTGCCAATCTTGGATTTCGGCGTCTTGAGCGTTGGATCTACTGAGGTGGATGCTTTTACGGAGAACGATTCAGAAGTGGCGAAACTCGTCGCCTCGAATCTTGAAGCTGCAATCTCACGAATCCGACAGCACGAGGAGCTACACGCAGAACGTGATTGGACACACACGTTGTTTGAAGCCGCTAATGACGCAATTTTCGTTAGTGATTCAGATGCGAATTTCGTACAAGTCAATCAGGCCGCTTGCGAATTGACCGGGTACAAGCGAGAAGAACTCCTCTCGATGCGCATCCCAGACCTTCACGAGGAGGTCGATTTACATGCGTATCGGGACTACCACGACCAAGTTCTAGCCGGCGAACCAGCAACCACTGAAGCAAAACTGCTTCGGAGTGACGACAGTAAAATCGACGTGGAGTTCTCAAACCGTCGTATCAAGCGAAATGAGGCGAGCTATATGCATACCGTCGCAAGAGACGTCACGGAGCAGCGGGAACGTCGGCGTCGCTTGGAGTCATTTAAGTCGGCTATCGAGAGTGCAACTGATGGGGTTGCTATCTTGGAGGACGAAGTGTACACGTACGTTGATGAAACACATAGTGAGATGTATGGGTTTGAGGACAAAGACGAGCTACTCGGACAGACCTGGCGTGAGTTGTATACTGATCCCGTCGAAGTCGAGCGTATCGAGGAGGAGGCTCTTTCGGCCCTGCGATCTGATGGAGAGTGGAGGGGTACTGTAACTGCCTCTCCAGAAGGCAGGGGAGAATTTCTGACTGAACTATCCCTGACACGCTTGGAAGATGACCGAATCGTCTGTGTTGTCCGTGACGTATCCGAAAAACATCGACGTAAAGAGGAGCTTCGAGAGAATGAACGGCGTTTTGACTCCGTATTCGAAGACTCCGGGATGTTGGTCGGATTGCTGGAAACTGATGGCGAGTTAACTGATGTGAACGAAACGGCGCTGGAGTACGTTTCACATGCTAAAGACGAGATTGTGGGGCAGCCGTTCTGGGAAGGAGAGTGGTGGTCGCATTCACAGGCCCTCGAAGAAGAATTACAAGATTGGATTGAACGAGCGGCCACTGGCGAGTATGTCAACTATCAAGCAGAACATTTGGATCAGGACGGTAACACTCGGTCTATTATAGGGACAATCCGTCCGGTGGCAGGCGAATCTGGAGTCGAATCACTTGTCATTTCTGGCCGTGATATAACTCCTCGCGAACAACGTCGTCGCGAATTAGAAACGTTCCAGCAGGCTGTCGAGGATGCGAAAGACGGTTTCGCCATCCTTGAAGATGGAGAATACACCTACATCGACGAGACGCATATTGATATGTATGGGTTTGATCATACGGACCAACTCCTCGGAAACTCCTGGCGGATGCTCTATTCCGAAGACGAGATAGAACGCTTGGAGTCGGAAGCCTTCCCCGCTCTTCAGTCTGAGGGACACTGGCGGGGCAAAGTAACCGGATCCAGACCGGACGGGTCAACCTTCCCAGCTGAACTCTCTCTGACCATCATCGATGATGGCCCGTTGGTTTGTACTGTGCGGGATGAAACTGCAAAACAGAAACGGCAACGTGAACTTGAAATTAAAGAGCAAGCGATCGACTCCTCAAACGTTGGGGTCATGATCACCGACCCACAGCGAGAGGATAATCCGATTGAGTATGTAAATGAAGGATTTACTGACATAACCGGCTACGAGGAGGAAGACGCCTTAGGTCGTAATCCACGTTTCCTCCAAGGGCCCGAGACAGATGCAAATGAAGTATCAAAGCTTCGAGAAGCGATTGGATCCGGTGAGTCAGTAACAGTAGAACTGAGGAACTATCGAAAGGACGGGCGTAAATACTGGAATCGGTTGTCTGTCACGCCGGTCACTGACTCGGACGGTGCGCTCTCGAAATTTATTGGCATACAACAGGATGTTTCAGACCGAAGGCAACGGACCCGGAGCCTGACAGAACAGAATCGGAAACTCGAGTTGGTCCTTTCTGGAACGGACACTGGCATTGCAGAGTGGGATACTGAGACGGATAGTATCTCATTCGATGAAACGCTTATCGATCTACTTGGCCATGATCCGGACAGCTATGAGGAGTTCCTACAGATCGTCGCCCCGGAAGACCGGGACTATATTCGTGGTTTACTAGAACAGGTCAGTGAGGGCAACGAACTATCTGCGGATATCAGAGTTGTTGATGCCAACGAACAAACAGACTATATTGCTGATTCACTAAAACAGGCCGGTGAGGGCAACGAGCTGTCGGCGGATTTCAGAGTTGTTGATGCCAACGAACAAACAAGATGGATACATACAGATGCTGTTCTGATACCCGACGATGAAAGCAGCAAGAGACTCGTCGCTATTGCGACAGACATTACGGAACAAAAACGGCGAGTTCGTCAGATTCAGCAGGAGCGGAAGCGATTTGAAATCCTCTCAGAAAACCTTGAGGAATACGCCTTTGTACTTCTTGATTCCGATGGGCGGATCGACGGTTGGAACGACGGGGCTGCCGATATGTTTGGATATAATCAGGAAGCCGCGGTCGGTATGCCAGCAGCAGAATTACACCCTGAGCAGGAACAAAAGCATAGGATTGCTGATCGATTATTGAATCAGGCATCACTCGCAGGAGAAAGCACTCACGAAGGACAACGAGTCCGTCAGGATGGATCTTCATTTCCTGTTGAAGTCTCATACGTCTCACTTCAAACCGAAGATGGGGAGTCCCTGGGATACGGGATGGTCATTAGAGACCTTGCCAACCAGCGTCAGCAGCAGCGTAGGACGGAGCGGTTTGTCGAGGAATCGGTAGACGTTGTGTCCGTCTTAGACCGTGATGGGTGTTTCACCTACGTTAGCGGCTCTGCCGAACGAATTCTTGGGTATGACTCGACTCAGCTAGAACAAGAGAGTGTCTTCGATTACATCCGTCCCGAGGATCAGGAACGTGTAATGGAGGCATATTTTGCTGCTGTTGAGAATCCCGGCTCAACCGTTCAGCTAGAGTTCCAAGCACGAACTGGGACTAACGAGTGGATTACCGTAGAAGCACGTGGAAGGAATCTATTCGATGATGAAGCGATTGGTGGGTTCTTACTGTATATCCGTGATATTACTGAGGTGAAAAGTCAGACGAAAAAATTCGAATCCGTATTCAATCAGACGTTTCAATTGACGGGGCTAGTGGACCAGGGCGGTGAAATTATTGATTTAAACGAACCTCTAGCAGAGTTCGGCGGGATACGGGTAGAGAAGGGCAAAGGTACGCCACTCTGGGAGTGTCCACTGTTTACCCATTCATCTGAAGTGCGAAATCAGATCAGACAGGCAGTTAATCAAGCGGCATCGGGGTCGCTTGTTCGGTTCAACGTGGAAGCAGAAGGCGTTGATGGACTCGCTAGCTTCGACTTCTCAATCAAGCCGATTTCGAACCAACGTGGGGAGCTTAGCTTCTTGGTGTTCGAGGCACGGAATATCACGGCTCAACAACAACGGCGGCGACACGTCCAGGTCCTCCACCGGATTATGCGACATAATATCCGAAATGACTTGACGAAGCTTAGGGGGTACGTCGATTTACTTAAATCAGACACGGATACAGACACTCGTGAACAGCGGGCAGCGACGATCCGAGAGATCCTCGACACGTGGGAAAAGATGGCAAACAAAAGTCGAGAGCTACAACATATTCTTACGGATGAAGGTAGTCCCAACTCATACCAGAGCGTTCATAAAATGATCGAGGAGGTACAAACAAAAAAACAGGAAGAACATACTGATCCAAGTGTTACGATTGCAACCGGACGCAATATACAGGCACAAATACCGAGTCAGCTTGATAGAGCTATTTCTGAACTCATCGAGAATGCCATCGCGGCAAGCGAGACGGACAACCACTCCGTCCAAATCAGTGCCTCGCAAACCGACGAACAGTGGGTAGAAATATCCGTTTCCGATACTGGGCCGGGAATCCCAGAGATGGAAAAGAGCCTCTTAGAAACTGGCGAAGAAACGCCGCTAAGTCACGGGCAGGGACTCGGACTATGGATGGTACGGGCACTGGCGATTCGTGCCGGTGGGTCGATTTCAGTCGAAACATCCGATGGAGGGAGTAAAATCACACTGAAGATCCCGGCCAAAGTGGCTCAAGAGGACTCACGAGAACCAGGTATTACCTCTTAGACTATATGACTCACAACGGAAAAACAAAGATTTTGATCGTTGAGGATGACCAGAATTTAGCTGAACTGTATGCAGAGTGGCTCGCAGACGATTATGTAGTCGAAACCACGTACTCTGGCGAAGAGGCCTTGGAAGCGTTCGATGCGGCTGTTGATATCGTCTTTTTGGATCGGATGATGCCCGGAATGTCCGGCAGAGAGGTTCTCACCCGACTCAGACAACATGAGTCGAAATGTCAGGTAGTTATTGTCTCTGCGGTGACACCGAATTTCGATATCGTCAAAATGGGGTTCGATGCGTATCTCGAAAAGCCAGTCGAGCCTGACGACCTCGAAGACGCTATTTCACAGATGCTGACTCGTGCAGAGTATAATGAAGATCTCCAAGAGTTGTTCTCGCTCATAGAACGTCAGTCGACTTTGGAAGCCGTAATGGACGGTGAGTCGCTTGAAACAAATCCAAAATACCAGACACTCACGGACCAAATCGCAGAACTCGAGAACAAAGTAGACCGATATCTCCAGAATCTGCCAGATAGAGACTTTCGGGTGGCTATTGAGCGTCTACAACGGACAGCAGCAGAACGAAGAGAACAACAGCAGTACCAGTCGCTTACCCAAGACGTATTAGACACATCGAAGGAAGGGGTCGTTGTAATTGATCCCGACGGACAAGTGGTGTGGGCGAACGAGACGACTGAAGAGTTACTCGGGATTAATAGAAACAACATCCAGGGAGATGATTATGACCGGATTGCTGCTGAATCCTATCAGGAGTACACCTCGGGAGATCAGACACTATCTGATCTCGTAACACATTCTCTGAAAAATATGACTGCTGAAATCGAAGCCACTATCTGTATCCCTAGAACGGCTTCAAAACAGCAGCAGTGGCTGGAATATTGGAGCGGACCGATTCAAACAGGTCTCTACGCGGGCGGACGGATCGAACACTATTATAACATCACAGAGAGATACACGTACGAACAACAACTCGAAGACCTGCATGCGGTCTCCCGTGAGCTAATGACAGCGGGTTCGGAACGTAGTATCGGAGAGACCGTTGTGACTGCTGCAGTCGATGAGATCGGGTTTGAGTTTGCCGGTGTTTACACACGGGAAACGGATACTGGAGAGTTGTCTCCAATTGCACACTCGTCAAATGAGAACACTGCCGGGATTGAGCTGCCCACTGTCTCCGAAGGAGACACGCCAGTTTGGACGACCTATGTGACCCGAACAGAACAATTGGCTCCCGAAGACGTGGCGGATACTTGGTCAAGCCAGTGGCTGGCGGAGGAGTTCTCGTCGTGGCGACTCTACTCACTAGAATCGAAAGGAGTCCTGCTTGTAGGGATGACGACTACACCAGAGCTCCCTTCAAGAAAAAATAAATTAGCAAAAACACTAGCAGCAAACGCAGCAAGCGCATTTGAACGAGTAGAACAAGAAGCTACCCTTCGGGAACGAGACCAGCGATTAAACAAACAAAACAAACAGTTGACACGGCTAGATCGGATCAATACACTGATACGGTCAATAACTGCCACGGTTATCAGCGCAAATACACGCGAAGAAATGGAGCAAGAGGTCTGTTATGCTCTGGCTCAACTGGATCTGATTAGTGGGGCGTGGATCGGCAAAAAAGATGTTAGTACGAACACGATCGAGCTTAGATCCAAGACAAAGTCGCTCACATATCAAAAAGTGGAGAGTAGTGGTGCTCCAGCGGACAACGCTAGCCAACGTAGTCCCACCGAAATTCCGCCTGCTGAACGAGCATACAGGATTAAAGACTCGGTCGTAGAGGGCGATTTAATGACCACCCGTTCCGAAACACAGTGGGAACAAGAAGCATTAAAAAATGGCGTCAGTTCGATCGTAGCTGTGCCACTACAGAGCGAATCTTCTGTCCTCGGCGTATTAGAGGTCCATTCCAAACTGCCAAACGCCTTCGCCGAAGAAGAGGTGACCGCTCTTACAGAGCTCGGTCAAATAATAGGGCACGGAATATCATCAATCCGTCAAAGAATTGCGCTTCTATCAGGTGGTGGTACAACGCTTGAAATCCGATTAAACGACGATACTGGCCTTTCAACTCTTGTTTCGAACATGGACGCGGATCTTGAGGTTTTAAATATATTGAGTGACTGCCCGTATGATCTCGTATTTGCTGAACTGACAGGCGATGACGTGACTTTTGAGGCGTTCGAAGCTGCTGGTTTTGACCCAGAGACGGTTGTTTTGAGCGACTCTCCAAGTGGCATCTACTGTAAAATACCGG
The DNA here is from genome assembly GCF_024449025.1 of Natronomonas aquatica. Lineage (GTDB taxonomy): Archaea > Halobacteriota > Halobacteria > Halobacteriales > Haloarculaceae > Natronomonas > Natronomonas aquatica. The sequence continues at coordinate 37,225 of NZ_JAHLKM010000021.1, forward strand.
TACGGAATAGCGCCCTTGGTGACAAGCTGACCAAACAAGGGGTTGCAATAAACGAGATCACCAAGGCATCGGAACCCAGCGAGATTGTTGTCTCAGTAACTGTTCCGTTCACGACCGACGTCGGAGAGTATCTGAGTTCACTTCGGGAGGACTACAACGAACTCACTTTACTATCCAAACTGGATACTGAACGAAAGGACACCGATTCGTCTTTATTTGCACGCCTTGATGAGGCTCTTACCGCTCGTCAAAAAGAAGTCCTGCAGACGGCTCTCTACGCAGGGTATTTTAATTGGCCACGTGATACAGATTCGACGTCGATTGCGAAGACTCTCGGCATTGCACAGTCGACATTCAACCAACATCTTCGGGCTGCTGAGTCTAATCTATTCACAGCACTTTATCAGGATCGCTCATCTGTAGAAGTCAGTACTTAGAATTTTCTCGAACCAGCGATCTGTATTGAGTGTGAGGCTGAAGAAGT
>NZ_JAHLKM010000022.1:0-33999 GCF_024449025.1 Natronomonas aquatica
ACTCTGCTCGATGGCTGCTAAAGACGGGACGACCACCTGCCACCGCTACTGTACAGCGTACGTCGTCTCGAACGAGAAGCCGGTGACGTTAGCGATGACGTACGTCCGCAACGACGAAGACGAGGCTGACGCGGTCGAGCGTGTGCTCGCCCGCGTCGAGAACTATCCCTTCGAGATCGACCTCCTGCTTGCCGACAGCGGATTCTACAACGAGCGCGTCATCCGTCGTGCTCGTGACATCGCCGCAACGGTCGTTCACGTACCCAAGAAGGGCGAGCGGATGAAGGACAAACTCGACACCCACAAATCGTACATGACAACCTATCGCATGTACAAGGACAGCGAGCGGGAACTGCGCTTCCCGCTCGCGGTCGCTGTCTCCTACCAGAACGGTGATCGAGGCAAGCATGGCGAGGTTGTCCGAGGCTACGTCGCGTGCGGCGTGACTGATCGATCAGCAAAGCAGGTCGAACGCCTCTATCGGAAGCGGTCAGGCATCGAAACGACCTATCGATTACTCCGGCAAGCACGCGGGATCACGACGACGCGTGATCCCGTCGTGCGGTTTGCAATCATGCTCGTCGCGGCATTGCTGGAGAACCTGTGGCTGGTGCTGCGGTGGGCGGTCGTCGCCCGCCCACAGCGGGGCGGGCGCGACCTACCCGAGGAGTTCACGTTCAAGACGTTCTGTGGCTGGATTCGTCACGAGCTCGAAGAGGAGTTACGCCGGCGGTGGAAGATCAAAGCGAACGGGGTTGGCGTGCCGGCGTCACAGGCGTCGGCCGCGGGCTGACAGGTCAGCCCACGGCCTGTTCGGTGGGCGGTAAGCGACAGCTGTCGGCAGAGACCGCCGAAATCTGGGTGAGATCGTCTGTCCGGGGCGGTGGATTGGAACGGTCTCGATCTCCGCCGCGGTAGCAGCCGAGACTGACCGTCAAATCATACAGAAAGTGACTATTTGGTGGTGTTCAGGCAGCATTCTCTCGACTCGTTCGGGAAGTAACGATAATGGCTGGAAGACCAACCAACAGACAATTGCGGAGATCGAACGCATCTTGCTTGACGTGTTGGTGAAAGAACACGATCTCGGCCATATCATCCAAGAAAACGACGAGTTCGTAGATACAATCCGCAATTATCTCATTCAAAACCATGGCTGAGACGCAACAACGTGTGGTCGATTTGTTGGGTGACTCCGTTGAGTACGATTTGAGCCGTAGTTCTGATGCCACCAAACCTCGAATTGATGTAGATATTCACGGCGTCACGGTTGTTGTTCCTGAATCTACGGAGATTCATCCAGCGGAATTGCTCAAGGAGAACGCGGCATGGGTTATCGAAAAGAAACAACGATACGACACCTACCGCGAGCAGATTCCAAACCGAGAGTACACGGAAGGAGCTGTGTTCCCATATCTCGGAGAGGAATGTGAAATCATAGTTGAAACCCGGTCGTCGTCAGATGTTGATGATGGCACCTTACGGCTTGCACAGCATCACGTTGAGGAAACCTCGATAAAACGCGCTCTCGAAACACTCTATCGGAGAAAAGCGCGCGAGATGTTCGAGAAGCAAGCTGAGTACTATGCGAAAGCCATGGGGGTAGAATACGGACAGATTCACATAAGAAATCAGAAGACCAAGTGGGGATCATGCTCGACAAGCGGTACACTCAGTCTGAATTGGCGGCTGATGATGGCCCCTCAAGAGATAGTGGATTATATCGTGATCCACGAACTCGCCCACCTCCAAGAGCCGAACCACGATGACTCATTCTGGTCACTCGTCGCGGAATATGATCCAGAATATGAAGCCCACAGCCGGTGGCTGGAAGAGCATAGTACTGAATTGATATTCTCTGAAGATGATCTCTAAGTATCATACCCGCTGAGTAGATCTGTTATGCACTGCTTTTTCTCCGCATTGGCAAGATGATATTATGATAAACTGTACCGAGACCTCCTTTTATTTCGATTGAGTTTCTTTGAGCGATACGGAGGCTCATAATCAAATGCTGGACAGGAAAATACATGGATATTGACCTGCCATCGGATAAGAACGAGTCAGATGATGACTCAATCTTTGACGGAAGGATTGATCTTTACGAAGCCTACTGGCTCTACGTTGACGGTGTCCGATGTGTTGGGCCACTATTAGAACAGTCTGCCGCAACAAAAAACGACACAGAAAGTTCTCCGCTTGCTCGCCACTATAATCACTTCTACGAAAAGAAACAAGAGCATAAGCGGCAATGCAAGAGCCTACCGGGGAATCTTCCAAAGTACAAACGTCACTTTGGCGAACCCCGTGGCGATGTTCAGAAAGTTCCACGAGATAATTTAGATGAACTCGGAATTGAGTGGAATGAGGGAGATGACCCGATCTGGCTCCCTCCTGAATATGAACTCCCGCCGGTTTGGGAAGACGATCTGGAGGGTATGGACAAAGCAGAACTAAACAATCTCGTCAGATCGCTTCGTTCAGAGAACCAGAAACTCCGGGAAGAGCGTGATCAACTGAAACAGAAGTTGGCAAAGATCAGCGAATCGATCTCAAATTATCTCAGCCTGCACGAATCCAACGAACCACAGCAAGCGACATCGCCTCAAACTTGCGAAAAGTGTGGTCGAACGTTTGATTCAAAGGCCGCAAAACATGGCCATTCCTCTCATTGCGATGGTTCAGTTCCAACTGATAGTCAAGATCCACCGACACAGCCAGAGGCCAAGGAGTTAGCACAGCTCGCCGAAGAATTGCCTGAACTAAGTGAAGAGCAATCGTCCGAGGATTACGAACATCTATCTGCTGAAGAAGAACTGGAAAATCTCAACCATCTGCTACAGGGAAGCCTATAGCGCGCTTCTCTGCGGGTTTGAAAAGTCAATATCAAAACTGATGTTCGTCAGCGATAAGTGGGGGAGTCACAGCAGATTCTGATCTCAGCAGGTATAGACACCAGCTATCCCTACTGCGCCTTATTGGCGTCAATATTGGAACGTTTGAACTCACCGGTACAAGTATATAGTAGGGCTGAGTTCAAATGATTGAAATATTATATATCTAAGACTCCGCTTGGAGCGTAGTCGGCGGAGAATAAATGAGCATTATACGGACCAGCTTCTTCTTCAACATTAAGAAATGGCTGATCCGAGAACTTCCGAAACGTGGTATAAATGTGGTTCTTGCTGACGCTTATCGGGATCCTTTCTTTAATTTCAGATGCCGTTTCTTGCCCACCGGACTCAACCAAGTGGCTGAGAATCTGCTTCTGTTTCTTACCGAACGGTATGACATCGTCAATCTTCTCGTCAACATATTCGTCCGGAAGTACATTCGTCATTACATATACCGTCGCTTCATCATCGGGATCCTGAGGTGAACGAGCATACCTCCCGCAGGCCTGTAGTACCCCATCGCGCTGAATATCTCCAAGGATTGATTCTGCAAGGTCAGCGTCTGGTCCTACCCACGATTGTCCCCGATAGTCTTCGTCAATCTCACGTTTTGGGATGGCACTTTTGTCGAAGAGTGCGAGCCAGTCTTTGATATGATCGCTACTCGGACTGATACATCCCGCGATCAACCCGATCCGTTCTGAACTGAAGTCTTCGATTGACTTTTCTGCTCCAAAATGGATCGTGTCTGGAGAGTCAATCCCTGAGTCACACAACTGGTCGTGTAGATCCGATTCAAACGTGTTCGCTGTGACGCCGGTTCTGAAATCGTCGCCATACTTGCGCGAGAGTTCATCACATATAATTCCGACTTTATTATGATTATACCCATTGTTCGTCCACGTATTCTTGTTGTCTCCGACCTGTACAATATGTAGATCACGCTGATTTCGACGCCATCTATGTAGATTCTCAGAGCTAACAATCTGCTCTGAGTCAATCGAGGGAGTAGTATATGCTTTCCATTTCGGCATTGTCGGATGCGCGTCAAGCCCGACCACGCTTCGTGCTTCGTAGAAATCAGGGATCGATTGTATCAATCTCAGTCTATAATCGTCATCTATAACGATTCGAATAATCACTTCATGTTTAGGTCCATCATATCCACCATTGAGTACAGGGTACTCGTGACGGACCTCGCCGACCCATCGGTCGTGATTCCGCTCTTCAGCTGAGATGAGAGCTTTGACTATGCCCGGCGTTAGCGCGTGTGCATCACTATTACACTGAAACCACTCAGCATCAGGGGCTTCCAAAGTATCTCTGACCTCGCTGAGAGCTTCGTCCGTACCAATACCCCCGACTACTCTCACAGCCAGATCTTCCCATCGTTGAATAGGAGCGTCAATCTCTGTGAGATAGCTATTGACAGTCTTTTCTAACTCTATCTTTGTCATATCAATAGTGAAGTCGGGACGTTCATCGATGATGACGTTGCAATCTTCGACGAGGCGGGGAACCTGAGCGAAGTTGTGGGTTGCGTGCAGAACATCGTACCTAACCTCGTCATCGTCGTTAATTGGGATGCCTTCCCATTGTGTTGAGGAGCGGCAATCATCTTCGTCACAACATGGCATTTGGCCATCACAACGCCGCTTGAATTCACCGTGCGCAACAGATAGTGGAAGCCCCCGGCCATCGCACATATCTCTGAACCATTTCGACGGCTCCCTTCCGTCTGGTGCGGTTATTGAGCCATTTTCTTTGTCATTATGTGAGTCGTAATCGCCCCTCGCAACCGGGCAAGCGTCGCCCCGCCCATAGAGACGTTTAGCTGATGCCGACGAGCTTTCGCTTTTTGAGAACGCATCGTCGCGGGCGTCGGTTGTCCCCGAAAGTAAGATAACTGGCTGACCACCGGTGGTATCTTCACACGATCTCCATCGCTTTGTGCTTGCGGCGTGTGTTTTTCCAGAAGAAGTTGGAGCTTTGATCACGGCGTTCTCACCGTTTTTCATCATCGCTTGGAGCTTCTCGGTGAGTGATTTTCGGATCTCACCTGTGCCAGCGCCTTCATACACGACGCTGTATTTTCCATCTGCCTTCTTCAACTGGCCATTCTGTACGGCTTTCTTGATGGCTTTCGCGGCGCTACCATTGTCGCCGATATTGGTGGTGATTGTTTTTATTGAACTAACGATACTTCCGCGTGGTAACGCATCTCCCGTACTGAACTCTAATGAAGTGCTATATGCGTGATTGAATATTTCCCTCCATTCGATTTTCTTGAGGCCGGTGCCAGCGTTTTGATGTTCATATGACAAGTGTAATTTGGTGGAAGTAAGACGCGATTCGGCTGTTCACAATTTTAATTGTGACGTGGCCGAATTGCTTATATTGCCTACAGAGAGGGATTCTCGCTTCGAGAGTTTCCTTCCAATTCGGCCGTACTGCTGGCTGCTGTATATATGTTTGGAATAGTAAATATGTCCCCTAATTTCAGCCAAATCACCCCCGTATTGTACGCGACCGGCTACTAAAGATACGCGGGTGGGGGGGTCGATTGGTGTTCTAACTGGAAGTATTATTACTATAGCACATACCTCCATACGTTCCGTTTCATACCGGGTGCGAACCACCAGATTTAGCCACGAACGTCGCCCCCCGCTTGGCATCTACTCTATATTGTTTCGTACCCTTCTATTTTCGATAAAATCACTCGTCAGCTATATGCCAGAGCTTCATTCGTTCCGTGACTGCTACACTCTCCGCCTTATCGCTGTCCTCCAATGATGTGAGACGCCGTAGCGCCGTCCGTGGGGAGCATCCTACCCTGTCAGCAACTTCTCCCGTTCGAACCCCGGACCCATCGTCCAATTCCTGTAAGGCAGTTAGAACGTCATTTTCGCTATATTCGCGCGGGCGTCCGTTCCCGGAATCGGAACTATCAGTCATTAGATCTCGATAATAGCGGCATACAGTTAGTTCTGGCGCAATAAGGACAGAACTAAGTGATTGGAGGAAAGACATGCAAGTGTCGAAGTCATCCGTCGTGCGTAGAAATGCGCCCCCTGTTGGAGCAGGGAGCGCGGGTGGCTTCGATTGGACCCGAAGCCATGCAAAACGAATACTCGGCGGCACTTGAACGTGCCGTCACGGAAGACTGTATCGACGTTGAGAAACGCGACGTGCGCGCACTCACAGAGTATATGTCTACGCTCCCGTTCGGGGGTAGCCTGTACTCCGTAACCACAGAAAGCGGTTCTGAGTACCTTGTTGATCTTCTTGAGGGACGTTGCACCTGTCCAGATTACGAGTACAACCTCCCAACTGACGACGGACGGGAGTGGTGTAAACACCTCAGTAGAGTCGCTTTCGCCACAGGTGAGCGAGCAATTCCGGAGTGGGTAAATCCTGAAGTAGTAGACCCACAACTCGGAGGGCATACCAAGACTACCGTTCGTGACGGCCTTCTCACACACTCTCCCTTATCGAGGTCGGACTCTGATGCCACCACAACGGCGGCAGACATGCTCCAGACCGATGGTGGTATAGCGTCCATCTCTGACGACTCGGACGTGTGTGCGAACGGTAGCGAGCATTGTGATGGTCCTGACGGTGACGGACTTCCCTGCTTCGAGTGCTATGAGGTGGACGAATGACGAACCATACAAACGACGAGCGAACCGTTCGCTGTCCGGTCGAGGGCTGTGACGCTACGCCTTTAGCGAGAGGGATAAATCTCCACCTTCGACGGTCGAGTGGAGGAGGACACGGCCCACAGAATGAGCTACCTGAAGAGATCGATCTCGATAATCTCACGACAGTCGGTGAACGTGAGGTAGAGATGGACTATCCTGAGAAGCGGGATACCGAGGACGTTGCTCGGCTCTGTCCTTACTGCTCTCAGCCCTTCAGCGGTCAGAACGGTGTTCTCATTCATCTCGGACAGGTCGCAGGTCGCAAGAACCATCCCGAAGATGGTGGTGAGTTCCACTCTGAAGATGATTTCCCGGAGGTTGAAGTTGACGAACGAGGGAACGTCGTTAGCGTTGTTGGTGAGACAAATACTCCGGAACACACCGAGACAGCGAAAGCTGGTTCTGTCCCGAATCAGCGGGTGTATCAGTTCATCGCTGACCTTCTCGCTGATGGAGAAGTCCAAACGGCCCATCGCGTTCGCAAACGGTTGCTCGGGATCGAGAACGTTGATCGACCGTTCCGAAGCGCCCCGTCCCATCCAAACGTCTTCAATGAAATCTTGGAGTACGCATATGACGCAGAAAGGGATCAAGAGCTAACTGCGGCTCTCGAAACGCATGGAGTGATGATTGCCCTCGGGGGCGAATCTGGACTCTATACTGCCGACGAGGTTCTGGATCTGGCGGCGTATTTAGATGGGAAGGATCTGGATTCGTGGGATCAGGCCGGGAAGCTGAAAGATTTTGTTGAGTTTCTTCGGTACTCAGCAGAGCTTCTTCAGAACGAGACGCCACCGAAGGGACTGCATGAAGAGTTCCAAGAATGGCGATGAATCCAATGTCGGTCGCCAGCCGAGTTTGCGAGTCCTGCCCTCGTTGTGGAGATGATAGCGATGTCTGGCGCTACGAGAAGACGGAGACGAGGGTGACGAAGCTCCAGTTCTGTTGTGAGATGTGTGGGTGTGGATGGGCGGAGGTCAGACAGAGTTAGTTGCCCGCACTCTTATTGCTGAGTATCCCGAGGCGATCATTCTCCGGGGGCAATTGTGTTTGTGTTGATCTTCCCGAAGAGGCTGGATTGGTTCTACTAATATATCGGACTCTTGCGTGTAGTCATACATCAGAACGCATTGAGAGGGACCTGTTGTAGTTTACAAGGCGGTCCCGGCCTTGTTTGTTCACCTGTCTATTCCGTGGATAGCTTCACGACTGTAATCAAACTGGCACACGCAAGCGCAAGCAACAACCCGGCGAAGACCATACTACCAATATCTCCGGCAATGCCTTGAGGAATCCCTAAACGGATCATGAGGCTACTAAGACTCTTCGCAAATACGTAAGCAGTCAGCAGTACAACCACTACAGCGACAACGGTCATGGAAACTATCCCGTCGATGCCTGAGTTACTACTCCTTGGCATCACGTTTTAGAATGAAACCCACGTATAAATTCTTTGGGTTGAGAATGTCCGGAAAACAGACTAAACGGACGCTAATAGACGGAAATTCAGAAAATAGTGCGCAAAACAATTAACTTAAAGAATACTGGTTTTGGACATGCCTCACTATCGACATTGTGAGCGCTTACAATAGGAGATTTAGTGGGTAGACTATTTCTGAGATTTTCGTCTCTCGTACACCCTACGTTCGGTATTGAGCATGGGGGACATTTGCAAGACAGATTATAAAATCAAATCAACGACCGCTTTTAGTCCAAATCCAGAATCTCGCGCCGTAGCTCCCTCTTCTCACTCTCACTCCGAGCATCGTAATGTTTCTCAAGAACGTCCGGTGAGACATCCATCCGTTCACTAATCACTTCCTTTGAATGACCCTCATTCAAAAAGTTCGTAATCGCACTTCTACGAAGGGGGTGAGGCGAAACAGATCCCGGACACTTAGAAGCAGAATTGTACTTCGTCGCTTCGCAATCATCGATCTCTCGGTTATGTGGACACTCATTCGTGTACACACAAGGCCGAGTCAGGGTCGTGATCTTTTTTCGAAGCGTTGTCCGGTGCGCTCTTCCCTGTGATGATGGGAAAAGTGGTTGGCGATCATAGTCATCTACGATGTCTTTCCGCTTGCCTTCGATGTAGTCGTCAATGATGACGCAAACCCATTCGTGAAGCGCGATTTGACGTTCGGCGGGCCGTTTGTTCTTCAACGGTGTTCCTTCTTCAGGACGATGAACGACATCGATATACATCTCGTCGCTGTTGTAGTCGCCAACATTCAGTCCCCGAGCCGTTCCGACCCTAATACCTGTCGTCCACATCAGAGTGAACAGGACATGTCTCAGGGAGGCGTATTCGTAGGTTCGAAGATACTGCATGATCTCCGCACCCTTATCGCTACTGAGAAGGGTATCCCTCGCTCCGTCTTCGATAGTTGGCATGACGATACCCTCGGAGACGTTCTCCATCAGATCTCGGCCCTCACACCATTTGAGAAACGTCCGAAGGACAGACATCTGATTGTATATGCTGGCGTCAGAGAGGTCTTCACGCCGGTCTAATTTGAACTGTGAGACGCCCCAACTATCTATGTCTTCGACTTCCGTGGGCCGTTCTTCATCGGCCTCACACCACTCGATAAACTGGTTAAGTTGAGATGAATGGTTGTAGAGGGTCGAATCGGAGACATCTGGTTTGCGTTCTTTGAGATACCGTTCGATTGCATCCGCTATTTGGATAGTTCGTGTCATGACACGAACCGCAAGAAGTGAGTACGGTGGCACGAGGGGGTGCCGGGTTACACACCGATAGCAGGTGCGGCGACATCTGCGTTGCTGTACGGCGGTTCCAAATCCGCCCCGACCCATTCGCTCTTTGTCCGTTTTTAAATTACATACAGTGGGAGAGACCACTGACAGTCCGATAGCATCGAACGCGACGTCTCCTCACAGACGGCCTGTTTCTATCTACCGATGGCCCGGGATCGACGCATCGCCGATCGCAGCGGCGAGGGCTCTGCGTTTCAGGAGCGCGAACCCGGCGGCGACGAACCCGAAGCCGGCATACGACAGCCAGTTGATCGACTCGCCGAGGGCGAACACGCCGACGATCGTCGCCACAACCGGGACGAGATACGCGATCAGGGACGCCTGAAACGCGCCGTGGACCTCGATGATGTAGAAATAAATGTAATACGCGATGGCCGTCGCGAACACGCCGAGATAGAGGATCGCTCCGATCGCGGCCGGCGTCGTGAGACCCCCGCCGGGGAGTTCCCCCACGCCGAGGCTGAGCCCGTGCAGGATGATAGCCCCGAGCAGCATCGACCACCCGATCAGGGGGACCCGATCCATCGATGGGACGACCCGCTGGATGATAACGCCGCCGAGCGCCACGCTGATGACCTGGCCGACGATGATGAGACGGCCGAGCGTATCCCCGCCGAGGAGGTTGTTCGGATCCGGCTGTACCACCAGAGCGATACCGAGAAAGCCGATGCCGACGCCGATCGCCCCGCGCACGGTGAGGTGCTCACCCAGCAAGAACAGCGCCCAGGCCGCGGTGGCGATCGGCATGAGCGCCTGCATGATCCCGGCGATGCCGCTCGGCACCGTCTGTTGGCCGATAAACAGCAAGCCGGTGCCCGCGATGAGAAACAGGCCGCCGCCGAGGATCGCGAACTGGTTGTTCCGGCCGGCGGGAACCCACTCGTCGGTCCTGACCGCCGCATAGCCGAGCAGTACCGCGGCCGCAACGTCGTACCGGAGGGCGGCGAACAGCAACGGCGGGAGGAACTCCAGACCGACGGAGATCGCCGGGAACGTCAACCCCCACACCACCGAAAGCGCTCCGAACATCGATGCGTCAAACCAGCGGGTCACGGCCCGAACTTTCATCGAATATCGCATATGGGTACCGATCCACCGACGGTTCGTCACGGGGTCACATGCCGTCCGTCGCTGTCGTCGAACGACGCTCGATCCGCCCGACGAATTCCCCGTCAGTCGTTCGGGGGAACGCCGTCAGAGAGGATCGCCCGATCGCCGGTTACCCCTCCCGGGTGACTTCGAGAAGCCCGAGGTATCGGTGGCCGACGGGCTCGGTTACCGGGAGCCACTCGATTCGTCGATCCCCGAGGAATCCGGCGGTGCGATCGTCGAACCGGGGTTCCGTGCCGCGCTCGCGGCCGAGGAGATACGCGACCGGAAGCGGCCCGAACGCTTCGAGACGGTCGGCGAACCAGCCCTCTCCCCGAGGGCGGGCCAACGCGACGGGCTGGTCGGGGAAGACGGCGACGTCGGCGCTGGGGTCGGTGAGTTCCCTGGTCGTGGGGGCAGACAGCCCGAAGACGGTCTCGAACTCCTCGATCGCCGCCTCGAGGTCGTCAACGCCGAGTACGACCGTCTCGACCCCGACGATCGACGACGACGTCGGATCGCCGGTGGGCCGTACGCGACGCTCCCGCGGCGTCCGATCGCTGATGAGAAACGGGAGGCTCGCCCCCGGCTCGCCCACACCGAGAAACGTGAGGTCCCACTCGACGACCGTTCCGTCCTCCCGGACACGTCGGTACGCGGACGGCCCCTCGACGTCGGCGCCCCGGCGTTCGAGCTCCGCAGTCGTGGCCTCGATGTCCTCGACGGCGATCGCCCACGCGCACGGGCCGCCGTCGCCGTGGATCGGCTCGTCCCACCACGGGGAGTCCATGTCGGGTTCGATCGTCGAGACGAGTTCGATGTAGCTGCCGTCCGGAAAGCCGACAAGCGACATGTGAGTGATGTCGTTCGAATGGTGGCCGCCGTACGCGACCTCGAGCCCGGCTTCGGTGAACGCGTCAGTGAGCCGATCGAGGTCGGTTCCGGCGACCGTTACGTGATCCACGTGTAGATCCATGCCGGGGGGTAGCACGGATACCCAATAACGTTGCAGGGTGGATACACCGCCGTCGGACGATAACCGGAGCCCGTGAGGGATAGAGACTGGTGGCGGCTCACCCCAGCAGTTCCTTCAGGATCCGGAGTTCCTCCGCCTCGGAGATCGCCTCCGAGTTCAGGCAGGCGTGGACGATCCGGTGGACGAGTTCCGGGTCCTCGAACACCGTCTCGGGTCTTTCGGCCGTCCTCTCGGTGGCCGCCTCCAGTTCCGCGACGCGCTCATCGAGGGCTTCCAGTTTCGCTTCCAGATCTCCTGGCGTGTCCGTGTCTTCTCCCTTCGTGGATGACTCTTCGGCGTTTGCCGGGGTCGTCTCAGTCGCGTCCGCCGCAGTATCGGAACTGCCGTCCGCCGACGCGACGGCGGAGGCCGGCTCCCCGAGGAGCACTTCGACGAACTGTCGGCGTTCGCTCCACTCGAAGCCCTCGATACTGTTCGCCCGGTTGCCCACGGTCGTCGCGGAGACGCCCAGCCGGTCTCCGATCTCCCGTTGGGTCGCTTCAGGGCGCTCCGCGATGGCGTCCAGAACGTCCCGCTGCTTTTCGGAGAGGTCGTCCGGCGAGACGGATACCTCCGGTCCAGCCTCGGCGTCGGTATCGGCGTCGAGGTCACCGTCCGCGTCGGTCGGCGTCGCTCCGGACTCGTCGGTCTCTGTCGGTCCGCTCGAAGGCGTCGTATCGGCCGTCGATCCAGCCTCCGGGTCGTCGACTTGTTCGGTCGTTTCTGGGTCCGATTCGGTCGCTGTCGTCGACTGATCGTCGTCCGCGGCGGGGTCCCCGTGTTCCTCGAGGACACGCTCGACCAGTTCGGTCGTCGCGCTGGGTACCATCGTGGCGAGTTCGTCGATCGACGTGTCGGGATGCTCCGCGGCGACGTCCAGAATCTGTCGGTGTCGCACCGACTGTGGGTACGGTTTCCCGTCGTCATCCGTACTCATGCCCTGATTGTCACCTACGTTATCGGGGGATAATAACTGTTTTGCGGGGCGGGTGCGATCCTCCGATCGCGCTCCTGTCTGCCGTCTTACGACAGCCGATTCGGGCCGGGCGTATTTCAGGACGTTTTCACAACGCACCGGTATGCAACGACGCGAGGCGGTTCGAGGGGCGATCGCCCTGCTGGGGACCGTCGCGGCGGCCGGGTGTGCAGACGTCGAGGAGGTCTCGGACGGGACGACTGACCGGGCGAGCGAGGAGGCCGAGAAGACGGTCAACGAGACGATGGAAAACGAACTCGTCCGTCCCCCGAACGCCGAGATCGAGCTGAGAGACGACAGGACGATCATCGTCCTCTCGATCGATCCGGACACGGTGGGAGTCAAGTGTGGCCTCATCGAAGGCGACGATCCGGTCGCCGAAATAAAGCAAAGCGAGCGTGCGAGGACGACCCCCGGAACGGAGATCGAAGACTGTGAGGCGGAGTTCGTCATCGCCGTCAACGAGGCTGGCGACGTCGAGATCCTCGAGGAACTCTGATCCTCGCGGATCTCACGTCCGGCGACGCGCCGAGCCCGGAAGCCCGAGTCGAATCTTTTTTTAATACCACAGCAGTAGAGACGGTTACTAATGGCCATCAAACCCGCCTACGTCAAGAAGACCGCGACGCTGCTCATGGAGCGATACCCCAAGGCGTTCGGTGACGACTTCGAACACAACAAGGAACTCGTCGAGGAACTGACGAACGTCGAGTCGAAGGGCGTTCGCAACCGGATCGCCGGATACGTCACCCGCAAGAACAGCGTCCCCCAGGAAGCGGCGTAGGCGGTCGTCCCGTTACCGAACCCAACGAGGCTTCGGCTGTTTTACAGGTGTCCGTTTCGGAACCGAAACCGCCCGTCCGAGTTCCACAACCGTTTTCCTGTGGCTCGCCGTACCCCCAATAATGTCTACCCGCGTAGGTGTCCTCGGCGCGACCGGCGCCGTCGGCCAACGGCTCATCCAGCTGCTCGTACCGCACCCGGAGTTCGAGATCGCCGCACTCACCGCCTCGGAATCGAGCGCGGGGCGGACCTACCGGGACGCCGCAAAGTGGCGCGTCGACACGCCGATCCCGGACGATATCGCCGATCTCACCGTCGTCGGGACCGATCCCGAAGACGTTCCCGACGACGTCGAGTTGCTGTTTTCGTCTCTCCCCTCGGACGTCGGGGCGGCGGTCGAACCCGAGTTCGTCGAGGCCGGCTACGTCGTCTCCTCGAACTCCTCGAACGGCCGGATGGACGAGGACATCCCGCTGACGATCCCGGAGGTCAACGCCGACCACCTCGGGTTGCTCGAGGTCCAGCGGGACGAACGCGGCTGGGACGGTGCGCTGATCAAAAACCCCAACTGCTCGACGATCACGATGGTTCCGACGCTTGCGGCGCTCGATCAGTTCGGCCTCGAACGCGTCGACGTCTCGACACTGCAGGCCGTCTCGGGAGCGGGCTACTCCGGTGTCACGTCGATGGAGATCATCGACAACGTCATCCCCCACATCGGCGGCGAGGCGACGAAGATGGAGACCGAATCGCGGAAACTGCTCGGCTCCTTCGACGGGGCCGAGGTCACGCTGCACGACGCCGACGTATCGGCCTCCTGCAACCGCGTGCCGACCCTCGACGGTCACCTCGAGAACGTCTGGGCTGATCTGGAGGCCGATCCCTCGATCGAGGCAGTCGCCGAGGCCTTCGAGTCGTACCCGGGCGTCGACCTTCACTCCTCGCCCGATCGGCTCATCGAAGTCTTCGAGGAACCGGACCGTCCCCAGCCCCGTCTGGACCGGATGCTCGGCGACGGGATGGCGGTCTCGGCGGGCGGTATCGAGGCGACGACTCACGGGGTCCAGTTCAACTGTCTGGCCCACAACACGATGCGTGGCGCCGCCGGCGCGAGCGTGCTGAACGGCGAACTGCTGCTCGAAGAAGGATATCTATAAAAGCGGGCCGGTTCGGACGCCCTTCCGGCCTACTCGTCGCCGAACTCGACGCCGTCGATCGGCCGCCGGTCGCCGTCCGGGTCGTCGTCTTCGTATTTGTACACTGTGCCCTGGGCCTCGTCGGCCGTCGCGTTGTGCGAACCGTCACAGAGCGCCCCCTCGGAGGACAGCCCACAGCGACAGACGTAGAGCTGTCCGTCGTCGCCGAGATCCGATTCCTCGAAGACCGCCGGGCCGTTCTCGTCGTGTCTGACTTCCCGTGCCATACCGGCCCGTGGGCCGCCACGCTCAAAAATGGCCGTCCATCGACGACTATGTGGCCGGGTTCGGCGGTTCGTCGGGCAGTTCGGCATCGATCGATCGGAGGCGCTCGCGGCGACGGTGGCTCCGACGGCGTCGGACCATCTCCTGGAGGCGGTCGGCGACCAGCTCTCTGAGTTCCTCGGCGTGGCCATCGTCGATATCCAGCGCCCGTGGCTGGCGGTTCGTCAGGCCGCTCGTCCCGGCGGTGTCGACGACGAGCGTCGCCAGCCGCCGTCGCCGCTGGAACACTGTCCGGGAGTCGAGAACCGTCTGGACCCGGTAATACGGGACGACGGTGATTGTTCGGGTCCAAAAGCCCTCCCGGAGAACGATGTACTCGGATCCGACGTCGTATCCGAGGTTCGCCCACTTGAGGTGTGCCGCGACGGCCGCAAGCGGGAACAGCGCGACCGTGAGATACCACGCGAACGTCAGCCTCGTGTAGGCGTCCGCGGCGAAGGCACCCCCGACGACGAGCAGCGCAAGGAGGCTGTATCTGATCAAATACCGTTCCCGGGCGCGCTTGGGCGGACGTTCGAACTCGGTCTCCTCGAAACTCTCGACGGATCGGGCGAGATCGAACACCCGATCGCGGTCCGCGAGCGGAACGGCCGACTGCGAGCCGGCCTCGCCCGGGGCGTACCCGGCGGTCTCGACGGCCAAGGAGGCGTACCCGAGCCGCCGGGCGATAACGTTCTCCGAGATCGTCAGCGTCTGGATCTTCTCGAGGGGGATCGAGCCGCTGTACCGCTGGAGCAACCCGCGTTCGTAGAGGAGTTCCTCCTCGCGTCTGCTCAGCCGGAACCCGTAGTAGTTCGCGACCGCGAGAACGCCGCTTATCACCGCCGTCACGGCGACGATCCCGACGGCCGCAAGCGGCGCGGTCACGGCCAGACCGACGAGCGGGTCGGCGAACCGCTCGCGTAACGACGGTGCGACGACCGGCAAAAGCACCGTGACGACCGACAACAGCCGGAGGTCGATTCCGACGACCCCGAGCAACACGAGTTCCTTCGACGTGACGCTGAAAAGCTCCCGTTCGGGTGCTTCCTCGCGCGCCCCGTCCGAACTGCCCACACGCTTCCGCCGTCCCAGCTCGGACTGGAGGCGTTTCGCTTCCTCGTGGCTGACGTACCGGAGCGACGCCTCCGTCGAGGAGCCGCCGGCGGTTTCGAGGTTGATCTGGGCGATCCCGACAGCGCGCTGGAGGACGTTCCGGCTGATATCGACGTTCTGGATCCGTCCGAGCGGGATCTCCCGGTTCCGCCGGGAGACGACCCCGGAGACGATATCCAGCGTGTCGTCGGTGAGTTCGTACTCGAAGCGCTGATAGTAGACGGACTGGTAGGCGATCGCGACGAGGAACCACCCGGCGACGAGAACGGCGGCTCCGGAGACGCCGCCGCCGACCGCCGGCGACCCGATCAGAAAGACGACGAGCACCCACGCGAGCCTGACGACCGACTCGCCCGCGCGGACCGGAACAGAGAGGGGATCGAGTTTCATCAGACTGCGTCGTCGCCCTCGGCGGCGATCGCGAGCTGTTTCAGCCGGGTCTGCAGGTCGGCGGCCCGTTCGGGTGTCAGTCCCGGAATCGCTACGTCCGCGCCCCGGGAGCCGGCGGTGTAGACGACGGTCGTCGCGAGCCCGAAGACGCGTTCGATCGGTCCCCGCCGGGTGTCGACGTGCTGGATCCGAACGTAGGGAGCGACCGTCTCGACACGGGTAACGACCCCGCGCCGGAGATACAGCGAGTCTTCCCGGACCTGATACGTCCAGATACGGTACCTGAGAACCGACAGCACGATCCCGATGACGACCCCGACGGCGAACACGGCGCCGCCGATCCACGGGCCGCCGACCGAAAGTACCGAGAAGGCGACGGCGGCGATGACGCCGAGGATCGCCGCCGATACTGCCGCCT
Organism: Natronomonas aquatica; assembly: GCF_024449025.1. Lineage (GTDB taxonomy): Archaea > Halobacteriota > Halobacteria > Halobacteriales > Haloarculaceae > Natronomonas > Natronomonas aquatica. Next base: position 16,627 of record NZ_JAHLKM010000022.1, read on the forward strand.
GGAGCGCCCACACGCCCTGTATCTCGGATTCGAGCGTCTGTGGCGGTCCGACCAGCTCGTCGATGTCCGGGACCGACGCGTCCGTTCGTTCGGCCTCATCGATCCGCTGTACCGCCGGCGCGAGATCGTCACCGAACGGGCACTCGCCCCTCCGGTTGCCGTCCGTCTCGTCCATTGATGCACCCTGCGGGCGCGACGTATATAGTTGGCCGTGTCATCGGGCCCGGTAAGCGTGGCATCGACCCACCGCCGTCGGGACGAGCCCTATCGCTCGAACCGACGGATCCGGTCGGCGGTCACGTCGATCGGGGCCGCGAAGTGCCGGATCGGTTCGCCGTCCGGCCGGTCGAAGTCGTTGGCTCGAAAGAGGTCGTTCGCTTCGACCTCCGCCCACGCCGGTGCGAGCCGCCACGGATCGTGATCGATATCGCCGTAGTAGACCCGTCCGCTGTCGTCGGCAGTATAAAACCGGTATCGCTCGGTGAGAAACGCCTCGATCGAACCCGAAGCGGGTTCGCGGAAGCCTCCATCCGGTCCGTACCGGGCCCGGAACCGTGCCGGCGGCGCGTCCGGCGTTCGGCGTCGGCTCCGAAACGAGACCGTCCGGTCCGTCCCCTCCCCCTGTGTTTCGATCCGCATCGAGGCCCGGTAGTACGGCAGGCGGAACAGCGACCGGGCGATGCGGACGCCGAACCGGTCGTCGGCGTCGAGGTTGAAAAAATAGACGCCGGGTGCGCCGTCGGCGGTGACGTACGTCCGGAGGTTGAGTTCGCCGAACGCGAGGCCGACCGGCGATCCCCGCGGTCGGATGTCGGCCATCTCGAAGGGGACGACGCCGAGGTACGCGTCGCCGTCGTAGGTATCGACGGAGAGTCGATCGGGCAGTTCCGGCCCGATCCGCCCGGGGTCGACACGCCAGTGAGCAAAGAGGAGATCACGCCACCGCATGGACAGGAGGTGCCGCATACGTGACGCTTCGAGCGGACCGGGGTTCGGGTTGTCGGTCCCGGAACTGGCCGCCGGAGCGCCGCCTACCCTTTATAATTCCTGCGGCCGATCGCCCCGATATGGAGTTCAGCGTCGTTCAGGGCGACATCGCCGAACAGTCCGCCGACGCCCTCGTCAACGCCGCGGGCACCAGCCTGCAGATGGGATCGGGCGTCGCCGGCGCGCTTCGCCGGGGCGCCGGCCCCGAACTCAACGAGGCGGCCGTCTCGAAGGGGCCGATCGATCTCGGCGCGGTCGCGGTCACCGACGCCTACGACCTCGACGCCGAGTACGTGATCCACGCCGCGGCGATGCCCCATTACGGCGACGGGCAGGCGACCCAAGAGAGCATCCGGTCGGCGACCGAAAACGCCCTCGCGGCTGCCGACGAGCGCGGTTGTCACTCGCTTGTGATCCCGGCGCTCGGCTGTGGCGTCGCGGGGTTCGACCTCGAGGTGGGTGCCCGGATCATCGGCGAGACGATCGCGGATTATGAACCCGCGTCGCTTTCCGACGTCCGGTTTATCGCCTACAGCGACGCCGAATACGAGACTGTTCAGGCGGCGACAGCCGGGTTCCGGGGCGGGGACTGAGGTCGTCGGCTATCCGTCGGCTACGCCGGGTGCATCCGGAATCGATGCGATGCGACGTATCGACCCCCGTTGGTTCCCGGGCCGGACCCGCGATACCGGTTACAGCAACACCGGGAGGCAGTCCACTTACTGCTACGACAGTCGGTAGTATTCGGTTCTCAGTTGCATACCCCTGACGGTGCTTTTTAGTACGCCTACTGAAACATCAGTATAGACCATGGTCGATTCAGCAGGGACGCGTTCCCGGGTACTCGCCGATGGGGGCCGTGTTCCAGCCGGGATCGACTTCCAGACACTGTTTCGGACGATCAGCATCCCGACCATAGTCCTCGACCACAACGGCGAGATCCTCGTCTGGAACGAGGCACAGGAAGATTTGGTCGGCGTCGACCGCGAGCAGGTGGCCAACCGGGACGGGGAGATCGGCGAAGAGCTCTACGAGAGCGGCCGATCGACCGTCCTCGCCGAGAAGGTGCTGACACACCCCCACGATGCCCACGAACGATACGACACGGTTCGGATCGCCGAGGACGATTACTCGTTGCTGGTCGGGGGCGATGCGCCGGTTTTCGAGGACTACAGCACGGTCGATGTCTCCGGGGCGGGCGTTTGGTTCCTCGCCACGGCGATCTACCGCGATGGCGAACTCGTCGGTGTAATCGAATTCACCCAACCCGAACTGGCGTCCGAACGGCGAAACGTCGAGATCGATCAGCTGGTCGGCGAACTCGCTGAAACGCTTCAGGCGTATCAGGAGGGGCGCTTCGGCGTCCGAGCATCGATCGACAGCGATCTCTATATCATCGAGGAGGAACTCCTGGAACTCATCGACCGGACCAACGAACTGGGTGCTAACCTGGAGCGTATGGAGGAGCTACGCGACTCGAAGAAGCGACTCGAGGAACTCAACACACGGCTCCAACTCGCGCTCGAGGAAACCGATACCGGGGTCTGGGAGTGGGACCTCGACACCGATGAACTGCTCTGGGACGAAGCCTCGGAGCGGCTGTACGGCTACGACGCCGGAGCGTTCCCCGGTTCCTTCGAGGCGTTTGCGGATCACGTTCTCGCCGAGGACCTCCCGTCGGTCGAACGCCGGATCGAACGTGCGATGGTAAACGACAAACAGTTCCGGGCGGATTTCCGAATACGGTTGTCGAGCGGAGGAAAGCGGTGGCTTCAGAGCCGCGGTATCGTCGAGTACGACGACGGCGAACCGACCCGAATGCTCGGTGTCCAGACCGACATTACAGACCTCAAGGAGTACGAACAGGAGCTCGAAGAACAGCGCGACAACCTCGAGGTCCTCAATCAGATCGTGCGCCACGATATCCGGAACAAACTCCAACTCGTGGGGGGCTACGCGGAGATGTTGCGGACCGAGATCGGAGCGGATGACCGGAAAGAAATCGAACAGATCACCGAGGCGGTCAGTGACGCGATCAGTATCACTACGACCACCCGGGAGGTGATGGAGGTGATGCTCCAATCCGACGTGGATTGCCACCCCGTTCGACTGCGCCCTGTCCTCGAAGAGGAGATCGAGAACGTTCGATCGAACTACGGCTCCGCATCGATCGGGGTCGACGGCTCGCTCCCGGCCGTCGACGTGCGTGCCGACGACATGCTGGCGTCGGTGTTCCGGAACCTGCTGACCAACGCGATCCGTCACAACGACAAGGAGGTCCCGGAGGTCACCGTTTCGGCAACCGGACGCGAGGGGCACGGGAGCGTGCTTGTTCGGATCGCGGACAACGGCCCCGGGATCCCCGACGAGCGCAAACCGGAGATATTCGAACAGGGCGAGATCGGTCCCGACAGCGGTGGGTCGGGGCTCGGCCTGCATCTCGTGGACACGCTCGTCGGCCACTACGACGGCGAGGTTCGTGTCGAAGACAACGATCCCGACGGTACCGTCTTCGCCGTGGAGTTGCCGACGGTTACAGACCGGGACAGCTACTGAGCGTTCCCGATCGGCAGGATCACGAGCAGGGGGCCGACGGTTCGGAGACGGGATCCGAGCCGGATACCGATGTGGGGTGATGGCTGACGGCCCCGGATACGTGTGGCCCCCCGGTCCCGCCCGATCACCCACCGGCCGATCGAGTACTGCCGACGCAAGTATCTAATAATTCGCCGCCGGAGGCAAAGCTATGACTCCCGACGTATCCGAACTCACGCGCCGGTCGGTTCTCGTCGGTACGAGCGCGCTGGCGGTCGGTTGCGTCGATGGCGGCTCCGACGACGGGAGTTCCGCGGAAGACGGATCCGGGGCGGACACCGGAAACGAGGACGCCGGCGGATCCGACGGATCACAGTCCGAAACCGACGTGTCGAACGACTCCGGGACGGACGGAGGAGCGTCCGAAGACGCGGAGTCGGACGGTTCCGACGAAACCGACACCTCCGAAAACGATAACCCGGCACGTGGGGAAATACACGGTATGGGCGATCTCACACTCACGAGTACGGCGTTCGACGACGGCGAGCGGATGCCGGAAAAGTACGGCTACGACGCGGAAAACGTGAACCCGCCGCTCGAGATCGAGAACGTTCCGGAAGGGGCCGAGACGCTCGCGTTGGTCGTCGACGATCCCGACGCGGTCGAACCGGCGGGGAAGGTCTGGGACCACTGGATCGTCTGGAACATCCCGCCCGAGACGACGACGATCCCCGAAGGCTGGGAGCCCGAAACGGCGACCGAAGGCATAAACGACTTCGACGAGGTCGGATACGGGGGACCGAGCCCGCCCGATACCGAACACCGCTATCGGTTCAAGCTCTTCGCGCTGGACACGCGTCTCGATCTCTCCGCCGAGACGGACGCCGAGGCGCTCGGGGCGGCGATGGAGGGACACGTACTCGACCGGACGCAACTCGACGGGACGTATCCGGCCTGACCGACCGGTCCGTCGGTCACTCGTGGCCGGAGACCGGGACCGGCTCGTAGGGCTCCTCCAGGTACGCCATGTCGCTCTCGGAGAGATCGATTTCGAGAGCTTCGACGGCGTCCTCCAGATGTTCGATCCTCGAGGCGCCGATGATCGGCGCCGTCACCCAGTCTTTGTGTAACAGCCACGCGAGGGCGATCTGTGCCATCGAGACGCCGTGGTCGGCGGCCAGTTCGCCGACGCGTTCGTTGATCTCCTCGCCGCCGTTGTCCGGGTAGGGGTGTTCCTGCGTGTAATCGTCCGTTTCGCCGCGCGTCGTCGCGGTGAACTCCTCGTGTGGGCGCGTGAGATAGCCGCGGGCCATCGGGCTCCAGGGGAGGACGCCGAGGTTCTCCCGTTCACAGAGCGGCAACATCTCTCGCTCTTCCTCCCGGTAGACGAGGTTGTAGTGGTTCTGCATGGTCGCGAAGCGTTCGAGGCCGAACCGATCGCTCGTGTGGAGGGCGTCGGCCAGCTGGTGGGCCCACATCGAGGAGGCGCCGACGTGTCGGGCCTGCCCGCGACGGACGGCGTCGTCGAGCGCTCGCAGCGTCGTCTCGATCGGGGTATCGTAGTCCCAGCGGTGTATCTGATAGAGGTCGACAGTCTCCATCCCCAGCCGATCGAGGCTGTTCGAGAGCTCCTGTTCGAGCGCCTTCCGCGAGAGCCCGCCGCTGTTTGGGTTCTGTTCGTCGATCTGGAAGTATCCCTTCGTGGCGACGACCTGGGCGTCCCGATCGTAGTCGGCGAGGGCGTCCCCGAGGACACGCTCGCTTTCGCCTTTGGAGTACATGTTCGCGGTGTCGAAGAAGTTGATCCCCAGATCGATCGCCCGATCGACGAGTTCGTGGCCGTACTCCTCGCCTTTGACCCACTCGCGCCACTCGGGGTCGCCGAAGCTCATACAGCCGAGACAGATCTTCGAGACCTCGATGCCGGTCGAACCGAGCGTGGTGTACTCCATACTGGAGGTATCCGGCCGACTGTTCAAAAACCTATCCGAGCGTTTCGGGGTCGAACCCTTCCACCCACACACGGAGGACGCCGGCGAAGCCGACGGCGGCGACGACGGCGGCCCCGAGGTGGGCATACGTGGTCGCCGTCGCGCTGTCGATAGCGAGCAGCGCGACCGTCGTCGCCGGATGCTCCGGCAACAGCGCCGCCGCCGCAAAGGCCGCGAGCAACCCCAGCGAGTAGCTCAGTTGCGCGCGCTGTCGGACCGGCACCGAGAGGGCCAGGGCGGCCGCGAAGACGACGGCGACGACGGCGACCGCGCTCGCAAACGTGACGATCGCGGCGACGTTGGCGATCGCGATGCCGTTCAGTTCCAGGAGACCGATCCAAAACAGGACCTGCAGGGGGACGAGCGCTGCCATGACACCGGCTTTCCCTTCGACAATCTCGACGAGCGTCGCCGGCGTGACCCGCAACAGCTCCAAGGTCCCGCGTTCGATCTCCTCGGCGATCGAGTCGACGACCACTGCCCCGCTTATGAACACCGGCAGAAAGACCAAAAGCGGGACGAGGACCGTATAGGAGAACCCGAAGTAGGGGCTCGCATCGACCGACGGCGGCAGCGGTAGCGGCTCGAAGGAGAGGCGAGCGTTCCGCTCGGAGCGTTCGGCCCGCTCGAGTTCTTCTAAGGCCGCACGCAACTGAACGACGACGAGTGTCTTCTGGAGGCTGGATTGTGGTGCCTCGACGTCGACGACGATCCGGCCCCCGCGGCGCTCGACGGTCGCGATTGCCTGGATCTCGTTGCGATCGAAGGCGGCCCGGACACTGCCGTCGTAGCGGCGGGTTTGCAAGCCGTCGACGGCGGCGGCGGCCGTCACCAGTTCGTCGGCTTCCTCGCCGGTGACGCCGACGACGACGTCGTCCTCGGCGGCGTCCGGCTCGTAGATCGAAGTCAGTCCGACGACCAGAAACGACGAGAAGGCCGCGATGACGAGCTGGATGAGCAACGCCAGCAGGATCGTCTTCTCGCGGGATAGCGACTGGAGTTCCCGCCGGGCGATGGTCCGTCTAGACAAGGCGGCTCACCACCGCGACGTTGTAGGCGAGATGGACGAGAACCGCCGAGACGAGGCCGACGACGAAGGTCGATCGGCCGCGGCTGGCGCCGAGCGCGCTCAGCGTCGACGTGAGGACGTGGAGCCCGAGAGGAGCAAACGCCAAAAGCGCGACGACGGTCGGGTCGGCCGAGCCGAGGCCGGTCTGGAAGGCCGCGTCGGCGACTCGCGACCCGGGGAGCCCGACGAGCTGGACCGCCAGTGTGACTTTCTCGGCGAGGAAGAACCCGACCCCGGCCGCCGCCCCGACCGCGAGGGTCACCGGAAGCGACCGGCCGTATCGGGCGTGGACGAACCCCGCGTAGATCGGCAGTCCCTTGGCGAGTTCCTCGATGACGGCGATGCTCACGAACACCAGCGGGATCGAGACGGCGACCGGCAGCGCAAAGAGCACCACGACGACGAGCAGTTCGGCGACGAAGACGAAGGGGACGAGCAAGACGACGACACACGCGACGCTCCGGGGTCGGTGGATCCGGCTCGCCAGCGCGTCGAGGACCTTGTGGGGAATCGCCCGCTGGGTGAACAGGTCCTCCTCGCGGTAGACGCCGAACCCGAACAGAAAGCAGATCGCCGCGACGAGCGTCGGCGGCCCGGTCGCGAAGGCGAACTGGCCGGGCGTGACGGAAGCGGCGGTGAGGTCCTTGATCACGAGCGTCAGCGGCGAGACGAACGCGACCGGGCTGGTCTCGGCGAAGATAGCCGGCACGAACGCGTAACTCGTCAGCACCGTCGTTATCGTGACCGTCACGAAGGTGAGTTCCTTGAACGACCGGGCAAACATGGCGCCGAGGAAGGTCGTCGCGAGGAACAGAAGCGAGAGCGGCACGACCGCAAGCACCGAGAGGGCTCCGGCTTCGCCGCCGAGCGCCCACAGTACGCCGACGATAACGACCGTGATCGCGACCGAGACGAGTACGTACGGCAGCGTCTTACCGAGGACGATGTCGGACCGATCGACCGGAGCGACCAGGAGCAACTCCCCGCGGCGGTCGAGCCGTTCGGAGAGCATCGAACTCCCGTAGGCCTGGATGAGAAAGTTCAACGGCAACACGAACAGGAAGGCGAGCACGAGCGATTGAAACGGGAACGGCGGCTGGATATCCGACGGGGTGCCGGCGGTTTCGTCGGTGCCGAAGAGATCGAACGCGCCAAGCGAGGGAGCGCCGATCCGGCCGTCGGTTCCGTCAGCGCTATCGCCGCCCGAGGAGGTCCCGCCGGCCCCGTCGGATGGTTCCTGTCTACCCTCGGCGTCCGAACCACCGGACCCGGTCCCGTTACCATCGCGTTCGCTTCCGGTCTCGGTCCCGTTTTCGCCGTCCCCGCCAGCCTCGCCGATCGCGACAGTCTCCGTCCCGCCGCGCTCGACGTATCGGATCGTCACGACCACCGGGAACGCGGCAGTCCCGTTGGGTTCCTCGAACATCCGACGGTCGTTGTACCGGTCGATCGACTGTCGCAGTGCGGCCAGCGCCGCGCGGCTCTTTCCGGTTGGCTCGCCGCCGGATTCGGCAAGATAGATCCGGGCCCCGCTCGGACGGTCCTCGATGTAGAGGTCGTATCTGTCGTCGACGATACGGCCGCCTTCGATCGCGTCGGGGTCGGGATCGACGGCTACGAACGCCGGATCCTCGGCGACGGGGTCGTGGTAGCCGCTGTCCTCGGCGACGCCGACGCGGTAGATGCCGTCCTCGAGGGCGACACCGCCAGTGATGCCGACGAAGCCGACCGCGAGGACGAACGTGGCCGCGGCGACGATGACGGCAACGGCGCCGCGGTCGAACCCGCCGACGCCCTTCGTCGCCTCCCAGCGCGCGATCCGAAGGAGCTTTCGCGGACGCATCAGACCTCCGTTGGGTCGGCGGATCGCTCTTCGTCCCGTCCGCCGGATTCGGCGATGTCGAGAAAGAGCCCTTCGAGTGTCGGTTCGACCGTCCGTAGGTCGTCGAGCTTGCCGCCGTTTTCGCGTGCGGCTTCGCGGACGCGTTCGACGCCGTCCATCGTCTCGACGATTTGCCGGTACCGGCCGTCCTCGGCGACTGCTCCGGGAACCTCGACGGTGGTAAAGACGTGATACTCCGTCCTCCCGTACTGGTCGCGGAGTTCCTCGAGCGGCCCCTGGGCGACGATCCGTCCCTCGTTCATGATGGCGACGCGGTCACAGACCTCCTCGACGTGATAGAGGTTGTGCGCCGAGAAGACGACGGTTCGTCCCTCCGCGGCGAGTTCCTTCGTGAACTCGATGACGTAGTTCGTCGTCAGCGGATCCAGCCCCGAGGCCGGTTCGTCGTAAACGAGGACGTCGGGATCGTTGACTAGCGATCGCGCGATCGCGACTTTCCGTTTCATCCCCTTCGACATGTCGCCGATCGCGCGATCGCGGTGGTCGAGTTCGAGTTGTTCGAGGGCGTCGGCGATGCGTTCGTCGGCGACATCGCGGGGCACGTCGTAGAGATCGGCGAAAAAGCGGAGATACGACAGTGCGGTCATTTCTTCGTACAGCGGCGACTCCTCCGGGAGGAACCCGAGCAGGCGGCGCGTCTCGCGGCTGTCGGCCGCCCGACCGTCGATTTCGACGCTGCCGGCGGTCGGTTCCAGCAGGCCGGCGAGCGTCTTCAGCGTCGTCGTCTTGCCGGCGCCGTTGGGGCCGATGATCCCGAACACTTCGCCGTCGGCGACGCTGAAGGTGCTGTCTTCGACGGCGACGAAGCCGCCGTACTCCTTGCGGAGGTTACGGACGTCGATCACGTTTGGAGTGACGACGCACGGATATTAAAAATCGTGCCGCGTATCGACGCGGAGAACCGCCCTCGAACCGGCGGTCATCGGGTCGTTTCGACGGTGAACTCGCGTACCGAACGGAGGTCCTCGCCGCGTCCGGCCCCCTCACAATCCTCGTTCGGACAGGCGTAGTGCCACCCGTCGCGCGTCGCCTGCCGCTCGGAGAACCGGTCGCCGCACCGCTCACAGATAAGCGCGGCCACAGAGCAGGTATCGCGGTGGAGTTCGTACTTGAGCTCGTTTGTGAACGTCCGTTTACAGTTTCTGCACGTGTAGGTCATACTCGAAACTCCATCATCGATCCTCTTATAACTGCCCGTTCGTTCGTCGGCGTCTCTCGCCACCGAAAACAGCGCCTAACGCGAAATCCGCGTTATAACCCGATGTTGAGCGCGTAGGGCCACTGTGCGCCCGCGACCGCGAGGACGACGAGCGCGCCGCCGGTCCCATAGAGGTTTTTGAGGAACGAAGTCATCTCGTTTTCGGCGTCTTCGCCCTCCATGTTCCAGAAGTCGTGCATCGTGACGGCCGAAACGAACAAGAACAGCGCGAGTGCGCCGGCACCGATCGACGGATAGACGCCAGCCACGACCGAGAGCCCCCCGAAGACGAGTAGGCCGCCGCTTCCGAGCACCGACATCCTCGGTGCGGGCAGGCCCTTGAACTCGGCGTAGCCGGCCATCTCTTCGGCGCTCATGAAGTGGTTCAGTCCCATGAACGCCAGGACGCCGCCGAAAATCACGCGCGAAAGCAGGAATACGACGTCCGCGCCGGCAGTCTCGAACATCACCGTCCCTCCGTGGGTTCGGCTGTCTCCGCGTCGGTTCGACCGGTGGTTCGTTGTAGTAACATTACACAAGTAGGTACGGATTAGAACCATTATATCACTTTGGCAACATTCGGGTCACCGGGTAACACCGATGTTATCCGCGGCGGTCCAGGTTTCGCCGTTCCGTGATACTCTGTCTCAGAGGTGGCTCCACCCGAACGTTTTATCGGCCGTCTCGCGGAACCACGCCCATGGACACCGCCGAACGGACCGAGCTGGTTACACGGTTCACCGAGGAGGTCGTCGAGGCTTCCGAAATCGAGACGCTGTTCGAGGAACGCGAGTCCCCGACCGCCTACATCGGTTACGCCCCGACCGGCGAGATGCATATCGGTCACTTCACCACGATGCGGAAACTCGCTGATTTCATCGATGCCGGCCTCGACGTGACAGTACTCGTCGCCGACCTCCACGCCCATCTGGACGACGCCAAGAGCCCCTTCGAGCTGTTGGACGCCCGCTCGGAGTATTACGAGACCGCTATCCGGGCGATGATAGACGCTGCCGGAGGCGACACCGAGTCCGTTTCGTTCGTCCGCGGGACCGACTACCAGCTTGAAGAACCGTACACGATGGACCTCTATCGGACGATAGCGGAGACGACGATCTCTCGCGCCCAGCGGGCCGGCAGCGAAGTGATCAGACAGTCAGAGAACCCCAAACTCGGCGGGCTCGTCTACACGCTCATGCAGTCGCTGGACGTCGCAGCCCTCGAGGCTGACATCGCCTACGGCGGGATCGACCAGCGCGGTATCTACATGCTCGCCCGCGAACGGCTCCCCGAACTGGGGTACTCGAAGCCAGCCTGTGTGTTCGCCCCGCTTCTGTCCGGGCTCACCGGCGGGAAGATGTCCGCCTCCGAGGCCGGATCGAAAATCAACCTCACCGACGACGACGAAGCTGTCGGCTCGAAGATCGAGGGCGCGTACTGTCCGGCCGGCGAAATCGAGGACAACGGCGTCTTGGAGTACCTCCGCTTTCTCGTCTTCCCGGTCTTCGAGGAACGGGGCGAGCGCTTTACTGTCGAGCGCCCGGCGGAGTACGGCGGCGATCTCGAGTACGATAGCTACGGGGATCTCGAGGCCGACTTCGTTTCCGGAGACCTCCATCCGGCGGACCTAAAACCGGCGGCATCGGCCGCGATTTCGGACGTCATCGATCCCGTTCGAGAGCGGCTTCTCGCGGAGCCGGAACTGCTCGCGTCGGCCTACCCCGAAACGCACAGCTGAGCCGCGACCGTCTTACAGCCCGTCGACCCACTCGTCGGCCCACGCCTCGATTTCTTCGAAGACCGGACACAGCGATCGCCCCTTCTCCGTCAGCGAGTAATACGTCGCGACGGGAGCGTCCTCCTCGAGGCGGCGCTCGACGAGTCCCGCCGCCTGCAGGTCGTCGAGGACACGCGAGAGCGTCCGGGAGTTGGCGTCGGTCGATCGCTTGATCTCGTTGAACCGCTTTTCGCCCTCCTGGAGGTCGTGTAAGACGAGCAGTCGCCACTTCGATCCGATCTGTTCCATCGACTCGACGACAGGACAGGCCGACTCGGTCTGCTTTTGGGCGTTCGACATGCCTGTCGGTACGAAATCCGTAAATAAATATCCACCCCGTACCGACGACATCGATCTCCTACCGAGTATGGCGAACAGGCGGGACCGTCCTCACACCGACGGCGGCGTCCCACACGACCGCCTCGACCGCCGTCGGCTGTCGGCTACGTCACGGGCGGTTTGGTCCCGGCATGGTACTTAAATTGTGGCCCGCCACGCGACGTTAGGCTCCGCCTTCATCGGTCGAGCTGATAGGCCCTCAGGTGGGAGCGTGACGTCGATCGCCGGAGACGACACACCCAAACCCGTGTCAGCCCTAGTAGATCGTATGTACACCGGGCGAACCGAGAAGCCCTGCTGTCTGTGTGGGTCCCCCGAGACGGCCCATCGGATCGATATCCCGCCACGGGCCGTCCAGTTTTTGAAACACGCCGAGCCTATCGCATGGCGTGACATCGAGGGCGAGGTGTCGCTGTATTTCTGTGAAAACGACTGGGAGACCGTCCGTGAGCTGGTTCTGGAAACCGGGATGAGTCCGCTCTCGCGGTGTAACGCCGGCCGGGCGTCTTTCGTCCTCCGGGAGGACTTCGAGGCGCTTTTGAACGCCACGAGGGACGAACCGAACCAGCGACCGCTCGAGCGGGAACTCCGCGAGGAGGCCGAAGAGACGCTCGAGCGTTACGCCGCCGGCGACGACCTCGTAGAAACCCGCGATCTCATCGAAGCGCGGGTCGTTGTGTGGGCAATAGAGGATCTGGGGTCGCCGGTGCCAGCCGACGACTGACGAGGGGGGCCGACGGGGTCAGGCGGTGATGTATTCCTCGTTGAACGTCCACTCGCCGTCGTCGTCTTTGACCATATACTCCCCGTAGTAGGGGACCCTCTCATCGACCGTCTCGCGGAAGGCCTCGCGGATCTCCGGTTTCGACATCTCGCCCATGCTTTTGAGGTCGTCGTTACGGTTGAGACACCCCTTGAGATAGCCTTCGTGTGTCACGCGGACGCGGTGGCAGTTCGCACAGAAGTCGGCGTTCCCTACCGGATCGACGATCTCGACCATCCCTCCGGGAAGATCCGGATCGTCCTCGCCGACGAAATAGCGGTTTCGGCCGTGCATCTCGCGGCGTTCGATGCGGTCGGCCTGCTCGGCCAGCCACCCGTGAACGCGTTCGATGTCGATCGCCCACTCGGGGCGGCCCGCCAGTTCGGGCATGTACTCGATTAACTGGAGCTGTAGTCCCTCGTTTTCGGCGACGTGATCGACCATCTCGGGGACGTAGCCGGCGGTCTTCTCGAAGACGACCATATTGAGTTTGACCGGATCGAGACCGGCATCCAGCGCCGCGTCGATCCCCTCGAGAACTTCGTCGTAAGCCGTGCTTTTAGTCACTTCGCGGAACGCTTTCGGCGAGAGCGCGTCCTGTGAGACGTTTACCCGTTCAAGCCCGGCTTCTGTGAGCGCCTCAGCACGTTCGGGCAGAAAGGTACCGTTCGTCGTCATCGACGTTTCGATCGAATCAGGCGTCCGCCGGACGATCTCCTCGAGGTCGTCTCTGAGCATCGGTTCGCCCCCGGTAAACTTCGCTTTCCGGATGTCGAACTCCGCGGCGACCTCGAGAAAGCGGACGACATCGTCGGTCGACATCTCGTCGTCGGCCGGTTCCATCGGTCCGCGCGTGTCACCGAGTCCCTCGTTGTGACAGTAGACGCAGTCGAAGTTACACCGGTCGGTGAGCGATATCCTGACCCCCGTCGTCTCCCGACCGAATCCGTCCTCGAGCATACCTCGAATTTCGTCCACGGGTGCTTAAAATCGACGCCATCACCCGGTGTGGTGTAACTTTTTTCAGTTACGTACGGCCGTGTTCGGAACGAACGAACCGTTCGGTGTCATAACGCTTATCGACGCCTGTGCACCAATCGGAGTATGGACGAAGACGAGGTTCTCGATCGCCTCTCGACCGTCGAGGATCCCGATCTGGATGACGACATCGTCTCGCTCGGACTGATCAACGACGTGACTATCGATTCGGAAACCATCGCGATCGATCTGGCGCTCGGCGCGCCCTATTCGCCGACCGAGACGGCACTCGCCGGCGAGGTCCGAAACGCTCTCACCGATCTCGATCGGGAGATCGACCTCTCGGCGAGTGTCGATACCGGGCTCTCGGCCGACGAGCAGATTCTCCCCGACGTTGAGAACATTATCGCCGTCGCCTCCGGGAAAGGCGGCGTCGGGAAATCGACCGTCGCGGTGAACCTCGCCGCCGGGCTCGCCGAACTCGGCGCCCGCGTCGGGCTGTTCGACGCCGACGTCTACGGGCCGAACGTGCCGCGGATGCTCGAGGCCGACGCCCACCCGAAGGCGACCCGCGAGGAGACGATCGTTCCCCCAGAAAAGTACGGCATGAAACTCATGAGCATGGACTTTCTCGTCGGCGAGGACGACCCGGTGATCTGGCGGGGCCCGATGGTTCATAAGGTGTTGACCCAGCTGTGGGAGGACGTCGAGTGGGGCGCGCTCGATTACATGGTCGTCGATCTCCCGCCGGGGACCGGCGACACCCAACTAACGCTGCTGCAGTCCGTCCCGGTCTCGGGGGCGATCATCGTGACGACGCCACAGGAGGTCGCGATCGACGACGCCCGGAAGGGCCTGCGGATGTTCGGCGAACACGAGACGCCGGTCCTGGGGATCGTCGAGAACATGTCGGGGTTCGTCTGTCCCGATTGCGGGGGAGAACACGACATCTTCGGCAGCGGCGGCGGCGAGGCCTTCGCCGAGGACGTCGAGATGCCATTCCTCGGGTCGATCCCGCTGGATCCGGCCGTTCGGGAGGGCGGCGACTCCGGCCAGCCTGTAGTCAAAGATCCCGAAAGCGAGACGGGGGCGGCGTTCCGTTCGTTCGCCGAGCGGGCGGCGAACATGCAAGGAATCGTCCGCCGCCGGACGGTTTCAGGACGAAAGACGTAGTCAGTCGACTTTCTGAGAGAGGAACCGACCACGCAACCGCCTCACAGGGGACCTGCGTTCCGTGCGGTTTAAGTAGGCAGGTCGGGTATCGATGGATGCAATAGATGCAGGGGCCCTGGCCCCGAGTCCGAGAGGGCGAAGATACGCGTGCGAGTCGTGGTAGCCAAGCCTGGCCCAAGGCGCAGGGTTGCTAACTCTGTGGCGTAAGCCTCCGGGGTTCAAATCCCCGCCACGACGCTAATCGAACCCATACATGAGCACAGAAGAACCCAGCGCGGACGAGGAAGACGAAGACGAAGACATCCAGTACTTCGTCCGCATCGGACAGACCGACCTCGACGGGACGAAAAGCGTCGAGCGGGCGTTGACCGACATGAACGGTGTCGGCCGGCGTGTCGCTCGCATTATCGCCGACAGAGCAGCCGTCGATCGCAGAGACGTCCTCGGCGCGCTCGAGGAAGACAAGATCGACGAGATCGTCGAACTCGTGGAGGGATACGCCGAGGAAGTACCCGAGTGGCTCACCAACCACCAGCGGGACTTTTTCACCGGCGAGACCACCCACGAGACCGGCAACGATCTCGACATGAGCCGAAGGCAGGACATAAACCGGATGAAGATGATCGACTCCTACCGTGGCGTCCGACACAAGCGTGGACAGAAAGTCCGTGGACAGCGGACCAAATCCACCGGTCGGACCGAAGGCACGATCGGCGTCAACATCGAGGCGATCAAAGAACAACAGGCCGAAGAGGAGGCCGAGGACGAATAATGGCGCTCGGAAACAACACCAAGTTCTACGAGACACCGAACCACCCCTTCCAGGGCGAACGGATCGCCGCGGAGGGCGATCTCCTCTCGCGGTACGGGCTCAAGAACAAAGAGGAACTGTGGCGCGCCCAGTCGGAACTCCGCGGCTACCGCCGGGAGGCCCGCCGGCTGATCGGCGAAGCCCAGGGTGACACCGAAGTCGCCGCCGAGGCCGGTAGCGAGTTCCTCGCCCGACTCAAGCGGATCGGTGTCCTCGATGACGGAGGGAGTCTCGACGACGTCCTCTCTCTGGACGAGACCGACATTCTCGAACGGCGGCTCCAGACGGTCGCCTACCGGCAGGGGCTCGGAAACACGCCCGGGCAGGCACGGCAGTTCATCGCCCACGGCCACGTGACCGTCGACGGTGCGCGTGTGAACGAGCCGTCGACGAAGGTCGACGTGTCCGACGAGGACCGAATCGAGTTCGACGAGACGAGCCCGCTCGCCGACGAACTCCACCCCGAGCGCGCGGAGGGACAATAACGATGGCAGATCAAAACACCTGGGGCATCGCACACGTGTATGCCTCGTTCAACAACACGATCATCACCGTAACGGACCTGACCGGCGCCGAGACGATCGTCAAGTCGTCCGGCGGCACGGTCGTGAAACAGAACCGCGACGAGGCCTCGCCCTACGCCGCCATGCAGATGGCCGAAGTCGTCGCCGAGCAGGTACAGGACGCCGGTATCGACGGCGTCCACGTCCGGGTTCGCGGCCCCGGCGGCAACCAGCAAACGAACCCCGGTCCGGGCGCACAGGCGACGATCCGTGCGCTGGCCCGCGCCGGGCTCGAGATCGGTCGCATCGAGGACGTAACCCCGACCCCGCACGACGGTACCCGGGCGCCGAAAAACGCGGGATTCTAACCATGTCCGAGGAGTACGAGGTAACGTTCATCGACCGCGACGACCGGAGCGCGCGGTTCCTCGTCCGCGGTGTGACCCCCGCTTTCGCCAACGGGGTCCGCCGAGCGATGATCGCCGACGTCCCGACGCTCTCGATCGATACGGTCCGTGTCATCGAGAACTCGTCGGTGATGTTCGACGAACAGCTCGCGCTGCGGCTCGGATTGGTACCGCTGACCACGCCGGACGATTACCGACCGGACGATACGGTCACGCTGGCGATCGACGTCGAGGGGCCCGACACGGCGTACTCGGGCGATCTCGTCTCCAGCGACGAACAGGTACAGCCCGCCGAAAAGAACGTCCCGATTATCGATCTCAAGGAGGGCCAGCGACTCGAACTCGAGGCGGACGCCGAACTCGGCTACGGCAAGGACCACGCCAAACACCAGGGCGGCGTGGCCGTCGGCTACCGACACCTCCAGCGCGTCGAGGTGATCGGAGAAAAAAGCGAGTTCGAGGACGACGAGCCGGAGATCATCCGCGGCGTCATAGATGACGACGGCGAGTTGATCGATACGGAGAGCTTCGGCAACGACCTCAGCCAGCGGTACCCCGGTAAGGAACTCGAAGTCACGGACGTACCGAACGCGTTCGTCTTCGACGTCGAGACTGACGGGTCGATGTCCGTCGACGAACTCGTGTTGAAGGCGGTCGAGTCGCTGGAAGCACGCGCCGAAGAACTCGAAACCGCGGTTCAACTGTAAACAGATGCTCCCCAACACCCTACAGATGACGTCCGCTTCGGGCCCGAACGGCGGTTACGCCGCGCGTTCGGCGCCCGAGATCCGACGGACCGAAAGGGGTTTTAGCCGGGGAGGAAAACACACCACTGCGAGCAGGGATAGCCAAGTTAGGCCAACGGCGCAGCGTTCAGGGCGCTGTCCTGTAGAGGTCCGCAGGTTCAAATCCTGCTCCCTGCATCCACTTCTCAGGAGC
>NZ_JAHLKM010000022.1:34009-37403 GCF_024449025.1 Natronomonas aquatica
AACCCGAGGCTAACAAGCCTCATCGCCGAACTGAAGTCGACCGCCCGCAACGGCGGCGGCGAGGTCTGGAGCGATGTGGCCGAGCGCCTCGAAAAGCCCCGGCGCACGCACGCGGAAGTTAATCTGGGCCGCATCGAGCGGTACGCCAGAGACGACGAGACCGTTATCGTGCCCGGCAAGGTGCTCGGGTCGGGTGCCCTCCGGAAGGGGGTCACCGTCGCAGCCGTCGACTTCTCGTCGACGGCCGAAACGAAGATCGAACAGGTCGGCGAAGCGATAGAACTGGAACAGGCACTCGAAAACAATCCCGACGGGTCGAACGTGCGGGTGATCCGATGAGCTACGCAGAATTCGACGCGGACGTCGTCGTCGACGCCCGCGACTGTATCCTCGGTCGCGTCGCATCGAAGGTCGCCGAACGAGCGCTCGACGGCGAGCGTATCGCGGTGGTCAACGCCGAGAAGGCGGTCATCACCGGCAGCGAAGACGACGTCATGGACGTCTACCGGGGACGGAGCGAGGTCGGCTCCGATCGCGGCCCACACTACCCAAAACGGCCGGACCGGCTGTTCAAACGCTCGATCCGTGGGATGTTGCCGTACAAGACGACCCGCGGCCGCGAGGCGTTCGAGAACGTCCGCGTCTACGTGGGCGATCCCTACGAGGCCGACGACGGCGTTCAGGCGGACGTCCTCGAGGGGACCTCACTGGATCGGCTGTCGAACATCAAATTCGTTCCGCTCGGAGCGGTAAGCGAGGAACTGGGTGCTAACGTCACATGGTAACAAACACGTCCGGAAAGAAGAAGACGGCTGTCGCCCGCGCGACGGTTTCGGAGGGTAACGGCCGGGTTCGGATCAACTCCGAACCGGTCGAACTCACAGAGCCCGAGCAGGCGCGGCTGAAGATGCTCGAACCGTTCCGCATCGCCGAGGAGGACCTCCGTGAGGCCGTCGACATCGAAGTCACGGTCTCCGGCGGCGGGTTCGCCGGCCGGGCCGACGCGGTCCGAACAGCGATCGCCCGTGGCCTCGTCGAACACACCAACGACGCCGAACTACGGGACGCGTTCATGTCCTTCGATCGCTCGCTGCTCGTCAACGATGTACGGCAGTCCGAACCGAAAAAGTGGGGCGGCCCCGGCGCGCGGGCACGCTACCAGAAATCGTACCGCTGAGGTGATGAAGGCATGATGGTACCGGTTCGGTGTTTCACGTGCGGTAACGTCGTCGGCGAACACTGGGAAGAGTTCAAGCAGCGCGCCCGCGAGGGCGAGGAGGACCCCGCGGAGGTCCTCGACGAGCTCGGCGTCGAGCGCGCCTGCTGTCGGCGGATGCTCGTCTCACACAAAGACCTCGTCGACATCGTCTCCCCCTACCAATGAGAGGAACCAACCGCTACGAGAAGGCACGCATCCTGGGGGCCAGAGCCCTGCAGGTGTCCTACGGTGCGCCGGTGCTCATCGATACCGATCAGACGGAGCCGATCCTCGTCGCTGCCGAGGAGTACGACGCCGACGTCCTGCCGTTCACCGTCCATCGGGGTGAGAGATGACGCTCGTCACCGAGGTGCGGCTCCGTCGGGTACTCGACAGCCGCGGAAACCCGACGGTCGAAGCCGAAGTCCGGACCGAAGACGGCGGGTTCGGGCGCGGTGCCGCTCCCTCGGGTGCCTCGACCGGCGAGCACGAAGCAGTCGAGATCCCGGTCGACGAGGCGATCACGAAGGCCCGAGAACTCGCCGTCCCGCGGCTCGAGGGCCAGGTGTACGCCGGCGACCAGCGCGGCGTCGACAGCGCGCTCCGCGGTGCCGACGGGACCTCCGATTTCTCGGAGATCGGCGCCAACAGCGCGGTCGCGATTTCGATGGCCGCCGCGAAGGCGGCCGCCGACGTCCTCGGCGTCCCGCTGTATCAGCACCTCGGCGGCGCGTTCCGGGGCCGTAACTTCCCGATCCCGCTCGGAAACGTCATCGGCGGCGGCGAACACGCCGCCGATGCGACCCACATCCAGGAGTTCCTCGCCGCGCCTGTCGGGGCGCCTTCGGTGGCCGATGCCGTCTTTGCGAACGCGACGGTCCACCGCCGTATCGGCGAGATCCTCGCCGACCGTGGGATCGCCGCCGCGAAAGGCGACGAGGGGGCGTGGGCACCCTCGATCGACGACAGCGAGGCCTTCGAGATCGTCGCGGAGGCTGTCGGAGCCGTCGCCGACGAGGTCGGCTTCGAGATCGGCTTCGGGCTCGACGTGGCGGGCGCCGAACTCTACGAGGACGGCGTCTACCGGTACGGTGACGAGACGAAGACGCCCGACGAACAGCGCGAGTACATCGCGGGGCTGATCGAGGAATACGGCCTCGTCTACGTCGAGGACCCCCTCGACGAGAACGACTTCGAGGGGTTCGCGGAACTACTCGATCGGGTCGCCCCCGAAACGGGAGCCCGGAAGGCGGGGCGACCGCTGATCTGTGGCGACGACCTGTTCGTGACGAACACGGACCGGCTCGAACGCGGCATCGAGGCGGGCGCCGGAAACAGCATCCTGATCAAGCCGAACCAGATCGGGACGCTCTCGGATACGTTCGACGCCATCGAGGTGGCCGTCGAGAACGGCTACGCGCCGGTGGTCTCACACCGGAGCGGAGAGACCGAGGACACGACGATCGCACACCTCGCCGTCGCGACTGACGCCCCCTTCATCAAGACGGGCGCGGTCGGCGGCGAGCGAACCGCAAAGCTGAACGAACTCATTAGAATCGAGGCAAACGCATGAGCGACAACGAAGAGGGGATCGACGCCACCGAACTCGACGAGGAACTCGACGAACTCGAAGACGAGCTCGACGAGGAACTCGACGAAACGGCGGCCGCGGCCGAGGAGGCCGACCCCACAGCGGAGGAAACGCCCGCCGAAGCGGACGCCGAAGAGGCGACCGCCGAGGCCGAACCCGAACAGACGGACGACACGGACGAGGAGCCGGTACTCGACGAGGACGTCATGCCGGACGAGGAGGTCGATCTGCTCATTCCGGTCGAAGACTACCTCGCGGCGGGAGTCCACATCGGGACCCAACAGAAGACCAAATCGATGGACCGGTTCATCCACCGCGTCCGGACGGACGGCCTGTACGTTCTCGACGTCTCCCAGACCGATAGCCGTATACGGACGGCGGCGTCGTTCCTCGCGAACTACAATCCCGAGCAGATCCTGGTCGCGTCCTCCCGGCAGTACGGCCGGTTCCCGGCCGAGAAGTTCGCCGATGCGGTCGGCGCGCGTGCCCGGACCGGGCGGTTCATTCCGGGAACCCTGACCAACCCCTAGAACGATAGCGAACAGGCACTAAGAAACTACGAGGCATATACAATTGATTGCGACTGGGTTAGTGATAGAGAAGAA
>NZ_JAHLKM010000023.1 GCF_024449025.1 Natronomonas aquatica
TCCACCGTTGCTGAACCGAATATCTGGAACTATCTCTGCCCGTAATTCCCGGTAAAAACTAACGCACGACCGTATCAGAAGATAGCGAAACGATCATTTCGGGGTTCTGCCCGGACGTGCCGTACAGGATTTCGGGCACGAATGTAGCACGGCGGTACCGGAAATTGGGAGCGACTGATTCGGTCACCACCGGACACGTACTGGACGGACGCTACTGACGTTTATTACCCGTCCAGCAAACGGTGGATATGTGCGATCAGCTTCGACGAGCCCGCGAGAACCTTACAGAGATCGTCTCTGTATTGGTCACGGGGGTTTGGCTGGCCGCGCTGTTCGCCGGTCAGAGTTGGTGGTTGGGATTCATGCTCTTCGGATATATCGTCATCGTCCCGATTACCGGACTCTTGGCTGGTGACCAAGAGACGATCACCGAATGGTGGGGCGACCAGGAGAAAGGCTCCACACCGGAGGAACCGTCCGAGGAAGAGGCCTTACAAACGCTCCGCAAACGGTACGCTCGGGGTGAGTTGACCGACGAGGAATTCGAGCGCAAACTCGAACGACTACTGGAGACGGAATCGATCGAAACTACCGAAACACGACCACAGCATACCGACGACCGTCTCGACCGAGAGACGGACAAGGAGACGGTCGGTTCGCCTACTGCCGTCACCCTACAGATTCTGCGACCGACTGTTGCCGTAGCGATGAAACGGGTTATAGAAGCGATAGAGACGCTTCCGAAGGCGGGTCTCCCCCGGTCACAGCGCAAAGCCTACCAGATGACGTTTCAGAAACTCAAAGCGGTGGACGCAGATGACGACGACGAAGGGATTCGGGTCATCAGCGACTGGATCCTCGGGTACATTGACAACAAACAAAGGCCTCCGGGGTCCCGGGAGGTACGCCGACAGGCGGCGAAGTTCTGTCGAACGAACGGATACCGGGTTCATAGCGACGAATGGCTCGGAATATAACGGGAGGGCCTGAACCGTTATATCGGTCCAATCGATATACACGTGGTATTTTCGTTTCGGGTCTATCAAATATACCGTCAGTGGGCGGGGCCGTCACCCGGATCGGAGTACGACACGGTTATCCCTGTCCGGAGCGAAGTTATGAAAATGAAGCCCTCTACATCCACCACTGAGCGACAGCCGATCAACAAGGCGATGCTCTATTGTCCCGATTGCGGTCACGAAAGTCGCATCAACGGGGACTGGATCATCGATGTACGCGCTGATTCGCTCACCTACGAGTGTCCGAACTGTGAAGCGGTGATCGACTCTCGGCGGAATCAAAGGGAGTTGATCGCAGGGAGTGATGGATCGCTCCGCTTTGCGACCGAGAACTGACTCGGCGGTGTAGCGTCGGACGGAAACACCGGACGTTCGCTCAGATCAGACAGCGTCGAGTTACACCGATCCCGACCTGACGGAGATTCGATAGCCCCCACGCTACCGGACGATCGTGACTGGGACGGACGCCCTGCGGGTGACCGTTTCGGCGACGCTGCCGAACAGCACCCGGCCGACGCCCGATCGGCCGCGGCTCCCCATAACGACGCGATCGACGCCCGTGTCCTCGATCGTCTCGAGGATCCGACGCGCCGGGCTGCCGGTTTCGAGGACCGTCTCGACCTCGATCCCGCGTTCGGCGGCAGTTTCACGGTACGTTTCGAGCAGCGCCTGTCCTTCCTCGCGCTGGCGGTTCAGATGATCCTGGTATCCATCGGCGTCGAAGTACTCGTCGCTACCGTAATCGAACGAGCTGACCGGGTTGATGACGTGTAAAAGCGTGATCTCCGCGTCCGACAGTTCCTCGAGAACGTGTTCGAGCGCTTTCTCCGAGTGGTCCGAGCCGTCGATCGGAACGAGGACATGGCGGGTCATACGTTCCGATCGCA
Organism: Natronomonas aquatica; assembly: GCF_024449025.1. GTDB lineage: Archaea > Halobacteriota > Halobacteria > Halobacteriales > Haloarculaceae > Natronomonas > Natronomonas aquatica. The sequence continues at coordinate 1,907 of NZ_JAHLKM010000023.1, forward strand.
CGTCCGCTTTATAAATGCCTCCGGTCGTGTCGCCGTTCGTGGCCGTCGGATGTAGTAGAGATTGTAACGGCATCGACCCGTTCGATCCGGACCCCGTCGTCGAAACACCCCGCACTTATGTCGTCGCCGCCCGGAGGGACCAATAATGACTGCGGCGGTCTCACGGCGGAAGGTTTGGCTGATGGCGGCCCGCCCGCAGACGCTGCCGGCGGGGGCGGCTCCGGTGATCGTCGGGGGTGGGCTGGCGGTCAGAAACGGCGTCTTCGAGCCGTTCGCGGCCGCCTTCGCGCTCGTCGGCGCCCTGCTCTTGCAGATCGGGACGAACTTCGCCAACGACTACTACGACGCGGTCCGGGGTGCCGACGAGGCGGACCGCGAGGGCTTCACGAGAGTGACTGCGGGAGGGCTCATCGAACCCGATTCGGTCAAACGGGCGATGTACGCTACGTTCGGGCTCGCGGTCCTCCTCGGGACGTACCTCGTCTACGTCGGCGGCGTGCCGATCCTCCTCGTCGGGCTCTCGAGCGTCGTCGCCGGGATCACATACACCGGCGGTCCGTTGCCGTACGGCTATCGAGGGCTCGGGGACCTCTTCGTCTTCGTCTTCTTCGGGCTCGTCGCCGTCGCCGGCACCTACTACGTGCAGGCGGTGGCGGTGGCCGCCGCCGGTCCCTTCCCGCTTTGGGTTCCCGAGGGGACGCTTCCTGCCGCCGCCGTCGTCGCCGCGCTGCCGGCGGCCGGCCTCTCGACGGCGATCCTCGTCGTCAACAACATCCGCGATCTGGAGAGCGACGCCGCCGCCGGCAAGCGGACACTCGCTGTCATGCTGGGCTATCGGGCCAGCCGGATCGAGTGGAGCGTGATGGTGGGTCTGGCGTACGCCGCTCCGGTCGTCCTCTGGTTGGACGGCTTTCCCCCGACCGTCCTCGTGCCCCTCTTGACGCTGCCGTTGGCGGTCCGGCTCGGCGCGACGGTCTGGTCCCGGACCGACGGCGAGGCACTGAACCCAGCGCTGGAACGGACCGGCCAACTGCTCTTTGCCCACTCGGCACTTTTCGCCGTGGGGCTCGCCGTCCCCGGCGTCACGTAACATGGACGTCGAACCGTTCTCCTTGCCGCTCTCGCGCCCGCTCGAGACGGCCGCCGGGGCGATCGAGAGCCGGGAGGGATTTCTCGTCGAGGTGACAATCGACGGCGTCGACGGCGTCGGCGAGGCGACGCCGCTGCCCGGCTGGACCGAGCCGCCCGAGGTCTGCGGGCGGGCGCTCCGGGACATAGAGCAGCCGCGGACGGCACTCGAGGGCGACGAACTGGCGGACGCGCCCGCCGCCCGCCACGGTGTCACACTCGCCGTCCTCGACGCCGCCGCCCGGGCAGCCGGGCAGCCGCTGTATCGATATCTCGGCGCACCGGAGCACCGGGAGTCGGTACCGGTCAACGCGACCGTCGGCGACGGACCGCCGGCCGAGACGGCCTCGGCCGCCGAAAACGCCGTGAACGAGGGGTATCCCGCGGTCAAGCTGAAGGTCGGCGTACGCCCCCCGGCGGCGGATATCGACCGGATCGAGGCGGTCCGGCGGCGCTGTCCGGACGTCGAACTCCGGGTCGACGCCAACGGAGCCTGGAGCGGCGAGACCGCACTCGAGATCGTCCCGCGGCTCGCGGCACTCGGGGTCGCCGTCGTCGAACAGCCGCTTTCGGCCGAGGAACTGGCCGGACACGCCGAACTCCGGGGGCGGGGCGTCGCGATCGCGGTCGACGAGGGTCTTCTCGAACACAGCCCGCGAGCGGTACTTGCGGCCGAGGCCGCCGATATCCTCGTCTGCAAGCCGATGGCCCTCGGCGGGATCGACCGCGCCCGCGACGTCGTCGAGACCGCCAGGGCTGAAGGAATCGATGCCCTCGTCACGACGACGATCGACGGCGCGATCGCCCGCGCGGGAGCCGTCCATCTGGCCGCGTCCGTGCCGGAAATCCGGGCCTGTGGGCTGGCGACGGCCGGGCTGCTCGCCTCTGACATCCGGGATGGGATCGCTACAGTCGAGGGGGGATCGGTCCCCGTTTCACAGGGAAAAGGCAATATCCCACCGCGCTGAACGGTCGAACGGAAATGCGGGACTGGCTGTCTCTCCGGGCGCACGCGACACCGAAGGCGACGGCCATCTCGAAGGCCGAGACGGCCGAACCGTCGGTCTCCTATGCCGAACTGGACGACCGCGTCGAGACGCTGGCGGGGCGGCTGGCGGCGGCCGGCGTCGGCGTCGACGACCCGATCGCGATCTGTGCGGGAACCCGACCCGAGTTCGTCGCCGTTGTCCACGCCGCCCAGCGGCTCGGCGGCGTCCTCGTCCCGGTCAACGCCCGGCTGACCGACGCCGAGATCGAAACCCGTCTCGACCGGATCGAGCCGGCGACCGTCGTCTGTGAACGCGACACCGAAACGGCGGTGTGTGCGGCAACCGACATGACGCCGCTTTCGCTCGACGACCCGGTCGCCGGAGCGACCGAGCTCTCGGGGACGACGCCGGAACCGTTCGATCTCCCCGAATGGGCGCCGGACGACCCGCTCGTGGTGCTTTTTACCTCCGGGACGACCGGCGAGCCGAAGGGAGTCGTGTTGACGCTCGCGAACGTCCTCGCGAGCGCGACCGCCTCGGCGTTCCGGCTCGGACTGCGTGCCGGCGAGTGCTGGCACGTCCCGCTGCCGATGTACCACATGGGCGGGCTCGCGCCGGTATATCGGTCGGTACTGTACGGAACGAGGCTGTCAGTTCAGCGGGAGTTCGACCCGGAAGAAACGCTATCGGCGCTTTCGGCCGTCGACGCGGGCGCCGTCTCGCTCGTGCCGACGATGCTCGATCGGTTGCTCGACGCCGGGACGATCCCGGATCTCCGGTTCGCCCTGGTCGGTGGCGCGCCCTGTCCGCCCGAACTCGTGACGCGGGCACAGGATCGCGGCGTCCCCGTCGCTCCGACCTACGGGATGACCGAGGCCGCCTCCCAGATCGCGACCGCACGCCCCGGGGAGGCCCGGGAAGCCCCCGAGTCGGTCGGAAACCCCCTCATGTTCGCCCAGGTAACGGTCGTCGACCGGACCGGCGCGGTCTGTGAGACGGGCGAATCCGGCGAACTCGTCGTTTCGGGGCCGATGGTCACGCCGGGATATCTCGACGAGGGGACGACCGAACGGCGCTTCGGGACCCGCGGGCTCCGGACCGGCGACCGTGGCTACCGCGATTCGACGGGCCGGCTCTACGTTCAGGGCCGGGTCGACGATACGATCATCACCGGCGGCGAGAACGTCCACCCCGGCGAGGTGGAGTCGACTCTCCGGAGTCATCCCGCAGTGGCGGGCTGTGCCATCGTCGGGATTCCCGACCCGGAGTGGGGCCAACGCGTCGGGGCGGTCGTCGTGTCGGCCGACGGAGCGACACCGACGGCGGAGTCATTAGAGACGTACTGTCGCGATCGGCTGGCCGGGTACAAGTGCCCCCGGACGATCGATTTCGCCGAAACGCTGCCCCGAACGGCGTCGGGGACTGTCGATCGTGACGCCGTTCTCGCCCGTCTCGTCGGCTACGAGTAACGCGGACGCGAGCCTTTTAATCCGTCCGCTCCGCTACGGGAACCCGTGTGTACGCTCATCGCCGCCTGGCGCGTCTTCGAAGACACACCGATCTGTGTCGCCGCGAACCGCGACGAGGCCGTCGATCGCCCCTCGAGCCCGCCGCGCGTCCGAGACCGAGAGGGTGAGCCGGCCGTCCTCGCGCCGCGGGACGAACGAGCCGGCGGGACGTGGCTGGGCTACAACGAGGCCGGCCTCCTGGCGGCTGTCACGAACCGGTGGGTTCCCGGGTCGGGCGAGCGCTCTAGGGGGCTGCTCGTCGACGACTGTCTGGGCGAGCGGTCAACAGTAGACGCTGTAACGCTCGTCCGGACGGAGCTCGATCGCCGCTCGTACGCCCCGTTTCATCTCCTCCTCGCCGACGGGGAGACGTGTCGACTCCTCGTTCACGACGGCGACGGCGAGGTCCGCGCCCGGCGGCTACCCCCCGGCGTCCACATCGTCGTCAACGTTGGCGTCGACGGCGAGTGGTTCTGTCCAGAGAATCGTCCCGAGGCCGGCCGACGACAGGCGCGGAACGCCGAACGGGTTCGTGCGGAACTCCGACCGGAGAACGACGAGACCGCCGCCGAATGGACGGCCCGCGCCGGGACGGTGTTGGGCGATCACGAGTACGGGGTCTGTATCCACGGCGAGGGGTTCGGCACCCGCTCGTCGTCGCTGCTCCGGCTCGGCGAGGAGCGTGTCTTCGAATTCGCCGACGGACCGCCCTGTGAGGCCGCGTTCCGGCGGGTCGACGCGAGCGTCTGATCCGTCCTTTCTACTCGAGATACGCCAGCGCGTCCTCGACCGCGTCGGCGATATCGGTCCGTGCTTTCCCGCCGAGTTCCACGAGCGGCGGCCGGACAGTCGCGTGATCGATCATCCCGCGGACCTGCAGGGCCACCTTGGCTCCCGGGGCAAACCCGTGATCCAGACAGGCCCCGAAGACCGGCGAGAGGACGTGTCGCTGGATCGCTCTGGCCCGACCGAGGTCGCCGGCTTCGAGGGCGTCACACAGCGTCCGGAACGCTTTCGGGAAGACCCCGGCGAGCGCGTTCATCCCGCCGTTCGATCCCATCACCCACGCGCCGACGAAGTGATCGTCGTACCCCTGGAAGACGCGGAACGACGACGGCGTCTCTCCGATGAACCGTTCGACGGCGCTGAAATCGCCGCTTGTGTCCTTGATCCCGTGGATGGCGTCGTGGGGCGCGAGTTCCGTGACCGTCTCGAGAGCGATCGGCCCGCCGGTACAGGCGGGGATGTTGTACAGATAGATCGGCAGCTCGCTTCCGTCGGCGACCCGCTGGTAAAACAGCCGGTTGCCGGCCGGATCGTTCGCCGCGTGATAGTACGGCGAGGGGACCAACGCCGCGTCGGCGCCGACCGCCGCCGCGTCCTCGATGAACTCGCGGACGTCCCCGGCCGTCGTCGCGCCGGCCCCGGCGACGACCGGGACCCGCCCGTCGGCCGCCTCGACGGTCGTCTCGATGACCGCCCGCCGTTCGGCGACGGTGAGGCTCGCAAACTCCCCCGTCGTTCCACAGGGAACGAGGCCGTCGACGCCGCGGTCGATCGTCCACTCGGCGAGCGCCGAGAGCGCGTCGTGATCGACCGTCTCGTCGGCGTCGAACGGGGTCACGAGCGTCGGTAGCGAGGCGACCGGAGGTAGATCGATATCCGTCGCGGGATCGGACATACTGACGGGTTCGATTCTCGGGTGATAGTCGCTTCGGTTCGTCCCTTCGCAGTCGGGAAACAAGCAATAATTTAAAAGGATCGGCGGCCGAGTAAGAACCGATGAGTACCGCCGCCGAAGCCGACCTCTCGGAAATAGAGCGCGAAGGGCTGGAACTGATACGGAACACCGGTGGCATCCACCAGAGCGACTTCTGGAAGGAACTTGACATCGACTCGCGGAAGGGCAGTCGAGTCATCGACAAACTCGAGGAGCTAGAGCTGATCGAGCGGACCGAGACGGTCTATGAGGGCCACAACACCTACCACATCACGCCCGTCCTCGATCCCAAGGACCTGGACTTTTCGCTCCTGATGGCCGGCGACATGCTCTCGCCGTTCGTCGGCGACGAGGAGATCGATCCGCAGGACGACGCCTTCTCCCAGTGGGTCATGAACCTCGCGTACGAGGAGTACTGAGCCCCCGCTTTTTATCGTCCCTCGAACAGCCGCTCGCCCGTCCGTTCGGGTAGCCCGGTAGCGGCGATCTCGTCGTCGACGGTCTGGATGTCGTACTCGACCCGCCGGAGGTCGAGCTCGCCCGTTTCGGTATCGAGGACCGCATAAGCGGCCCGCGGGTCCTCATCGCGGGGCTGGCCGACGCTGCCGGGGTTGAGGATCAGCCGGTCGTCGATCCGCGCCTCGTGTTGGATGTGGGTGTGGCCGAGCACGAGCCCGTCGTACTCCTCGACGTACGGCCGGAGTTCCGGGAACTGCCGCGGGTAGACGTACGCCCCGAGCCGCTCCGGATGTGAGTGGACCAGCAGGTACCGACCGTCGCCGAACGTCTCGGTTCGCGGTAACGCCGCAAGCCACTCCAGTTGCGCCGCCGAGAGTTCCTCTTTCGCGCGCTCTAGGCCCGCCTCCGCCATCCGGTTTCCGGCGTATCGGCCGGGCGTCTCGACGGTCCGGTCGTGGTTGCCCTGGACGGTGACCGTCGCCAGTTCCCGCACCCGTTCGAGACACGCCCGCGGCCAGGGGTTGTACCCGACGACGTCGCCGCCACAGACGATCTCGTCGACGGCGGGCATGTCGTCCAGTACCGCCTCGAGCGCCGGGAGGTTCGCGTGGATATCGGAGACGATCCCGATGCGCATATCGCTGGATTCGGTCGCGTCCGGGGAAACTCTAATGGTGGCCTCGGAGGCGGGCGGATCACGGCTCGGGGCTCGTACTGTCGGCTGTACGTTCGGTTCGGGGCTCATACTGTCGGCTGCTCGTTCGTACAGAACTCGCGCGGCAGGAATATCTCGAAACCGATATCGCCGACAGTATCAGTTGACGTCGAGGATTTCGATCTCGAAGGTCAGCGTCTCCCCGGCGAGTCGGGGATTGAAGTCCACCTTGACTGTTTCGGCATCGGCGTGGACGACCTCCCCGTGTTGTCCGTCCTTGGTCTCGAGTACCGCGCCTTCCTCGGGCGTCTGTCCGCCGAGCGTCTCCCGGAGTGTCTCGGTTTCGTACTCCTGGACGTGTTCTTCGCTTTGTTCGCCGTAGGCCTTCTCGGGCGGGATCGAAAGGGTCGTCGTCGTCCCCGCTTCCAGTCCGATCAGTCCCTCCTCCATCCCGGCGATGACCTGCTTGGAACCGACCTCGACGGTCAGCGGATCGTACTCCCTGTCGGGTTGGGCGTCGGCCAGCCCCGTTTCCTCGGCGACGGATGCACGTGAGGTGTCGAAGACGGTCTCGTCGTCCAGTCGCCCCGTGTACTCAAGTGTCACGGAATCGCCAGTAGCTATCGTCATACGTTTACGACGGGTGCCACACGGAAAACCTATGCTATTGCGAACCGCTCCGGTGGCTATCTTGATCCAGCGAGAGAATCCCGCCCTTTCGGTGAGTGACGAGTGTTCTGACTGGTCGGAACCGAGGAACGAACAGGGCGGGAGTGAATCGCGTAAGCTCTAGGTAGATGCTGCCATCGTCCCTGCTGGCTGGATATTCAACGTCGAATGACAATAATTAAATCACTACACTGTCATAGGCTATGTATAGTGGATCTGGTCACTACACGCACCATTACAGCGACGCTCACCAACGACCGTGAGGGTGTTGTCTGTGATCTTGATTCACTCGCCCGTTCAGGGAGTAAAATCTGGAACGTTGCTCGGTGGACCATCAGCCGTATTTGGGACGAAACCGGCGAGATTCCGGCCGAAGGACCACTCAAGTCATACATGAAGAACCAAGCGTGCTGGAAAGATTTGAACGCCCAATCAAGTCAGGCAATCGTCGAAGAATTGGCTGGCGCTTTCCAGTCGTGGTTCGAACAAGACGACCCAGACGCTAACCCGCCGGGCTACCGGAAGGACGGAGACGAACGACCGCGTAGCACTGTCACGTTCAAAGAAGATGGCTTCAAACTCGACCCCAACCACCAGCAGGTCCGACTGTCGAAAGGCAAGAACCTGAAAGACAGGTGGGCTGATTTTATCCTCTGTGAGTATGAAATAGGCCCAGACGCTGATCTGACCGACGTTGAAGAGGTCCAGCAGATCCGTGCTGTCTGGAACGAACAGCAGTGGGAACTGCATTTCGTCTGTAAGGTTGCCATCGATGCAGCTGACCGATCTGGTGAGAAGACAGCAGGTGTCGATCTCGGGATCTGCAACACGGCGGCTGTCTCAGTTGGTGAGGAGACACTGCTGTATCCGGGCAATGCGTTGAAAGAAGACGCCCACTACTTCCGGCAGGTTGAATACGACACGGAAGGCGAGAACGGGTCCAGCAACCATGCTGAGTGGGCTCGAGACAAGAAATCCCGGAGGCAAGATCACTTCCTGCACGCCCTGTCGAAAAATATTGTTGAGCAGTGTGCAGACCGTGCTGTTGGAACGATTGCAGTCGGTCACCCGAAGAACATCCGCGGGGATGAAGACTGGGGCAGGCACGGAAACAAGCGCCTCCATGACTGGGCGTTCGAAACCCTGCTCAGTCACATTGAGTACAAGGCAGAAGAGCGCGGAATTGACGTAGAGCGGGTTGATGAATACGAGTTGGCTACGTCGATAACGTGTTGTGAGTGTGGCATGAAAGCCGATTCAAACCGTGTTGAGCGGGGATTGTACGTCTGCGAAGAGTGTGGCTTGGTTGCGAATAGCGACTGTAATGCGGCTGAAAACATGCGAACGACGGTAACTCCGAGTCCTTCCGAGGATAGGAGTAACGGCTGTCTGGCCCAGCCATCGGTGCGACTGTTCGATAAACAGACGGGGAAAGTCGCCCCACAAGAGCAGGTACGACCGTAGACCAGCAAATATCCCAACGCTTGCAGTGCGGTTCGGGAAGCCGCGTCCTTCAGGACGCGGAGGAGGTCACCAACCCGCTGGCCGTTTGCCCACAAGATTTGTATACTACCCTGTCGCAAATCCCGCCGGAGCCGGGCGGGGAACGTTCACATGCCCCGTTCAGAGGGACCGACTCGTGCTGTTGCCACCGTCCCGGCTTCAGATCCGTTGGCGAAGCCGAAGGACACGAAACCGATTCGCCGTCGTTTCGCTGGCATCCCTCCTCGGCTTTCCGCTCGCTCGTTCGGAAGGCGGGTGTCGGTGATTCCGTCGGGATAGCGGACGCGTCGTCCACAGAGAACTCAATCGTGCGCGTCGGCGCCGCGACAGACGGTATTAGCGTGAGACCGTCCCGATAGGGTAGGGTCGGCGGCCGTCGCGATCAGTCTTCGACCCGCGCTTCGCTCCCGGCCATCATCTCGAGTACCTGCATCACCCCGGAGTTGTCGTCTTTCCCCATCCCGTTTTCGACCATCGTTTTGTACAGCTCGTGGGCCAGGCCGGTCTGTGGCAGCGGTGCGCCGTAGGCTTCCCCCGCATCAGTGGCGATTCGGAGGTCCTTGTACTGGTACTCGCCGAAGAACCCGGGATCGAAATCGCCGTGGATCATGTCCGGAGCGCGGTTGTCGAGGGTCCAACACCCCGCAGCACCGCCGCTGATCGCGTCCACGACGGCCTCGAGGTCCGCCCCCGCCTTGTCAGCAAAGACCAGCGCCTCGCTGACGCCGACCATCTGGGCGGCGACCACGATCTGGTTGCAGGCTTTCGTCGTCTGTCCGGCGCCGCTGGGGCCGCAGTGGGTTACCGTCTCGCCCATCGCTTCCAGAACGTCCCGGTGGTCGTCGAGTGTCTGTTCGTCGCCGCCGACCATGATCGAGAGCGTACCCTCGATCGCTCCGGATTCGCCGCCGGAGATCGGCGCATCGAGCATCGTAACGCCCTTTTCGGCGAGCCGATCCGCGGTCGATTCCGCGACCATCGGCGAGATAGTCGAGTGGTCGATGACAGCCATTCCTTCGCTTACCCCGTCGATCAGGGGGTTCGGCTCGCCGTCCGTGCCGAGTACGACGTTTTCGACGTCCGGCGAGTCGGGCAAACACAGGAGGACGATATCGGTTTGCTCGGCGACGTCGGCCGGTGAGTCGGCGTCGTCGCCGCCGTACTCGATGAGTTCCGCCATCGGCTCGTTCGAGCGATTGTATCCGACGACTGGATACTCCGCATCGAGGAGGTTTTTCGCCATCGGTAGCCCCATGATTCCGAGCCCGACGAACCCGATCGTTTTCTCCGTCATGATCGAGTTCTATCCGCGAATAACAGATAAAACTATCTCGATTAGCGATGAAGTCTCGTCCGGAAAACAGCGGGTATCTATCATTAAAGTGGTCGTCACCGAAACGTGTGCTCAACGGCGACACTGCCGACGAATGGCTCGATACATGGCGAGAACACCGCGGATACTACGCGCCCGTCGAAAGCGTAACAGAGATTGTCGGCGACGAAGGGTAGTTACTGCTCATTCAGACTCGGTCCGCAACGCTTCGAGCGTGTCTGCCCACATCGACGACAGGGAGGGTGGAGCCATCACGACTAAATCTCATTTTGGGATTCAACAAAAGGCTGAAGCCTAGGCCGGGCTATAAGGCTAAACACTAAATCCCTGCGTATAAAATATATAAACTACACATGGGAACCAGAAGCCGAATCGAGAACCTTCAAGAGAGGATCAAAAAGCGATCTGGCCTCTCAGAAGAAGAACCAGAAGACGACGACTATCCCCGAATCAGAGATGATGACGCTGAAGCACTCCTTGAGTTCAGCAAGCAGTTGGACCTTCTGAGTTCGGAGTACAGCGACTACCGCCACGAGAAACTGCTACGCCACTGCGTCATCATGGCCGAACAGGTCGGTGGACTCGCCGAAGCTCTCGAAGATCGAGACGCTGCAGAAGACATCGTCCGCTGGATCAATACGGAGCGAAGTACCGAGGACTACGCCGAGGAGACGAACCACGATTACCGCGTCGCAATACGAATCTTCGGTAAACGAACGCTGAAGCGCGACGAAGTTCCTGAACCGCTGGCGTGGATTCCCACTGGGACGAGTAACAATCACGATCCGACTCCACGTCGGTCGGACATGTTGGAATGGAACGAGGCGAAGAAGATGGCGGACGAAGGAACGAATAATAAACGAGATGCGGCACTCATCACTGTCTCATACGAACTCGGCCCACGCGGTGAGGAGATGCACGAAGTTCGAATGGGGCAAGTGCAGGATGCAGAGAACGGTCTACAGATCGTTCTCGATGGGAAGCAGGGCGAACATTCGGTTACCCTGATCAACTGTGGCCCGCATCTCCAGCAGTGGCTCTCCGATCACCCTGCGCCAGATGATGATGAAGCCTATCTCTGGTGTAATCTGGATGACCCCTACGATAACGCCTCATACCAGACTTTCCTCGAACGGTTCAAGAAGGCGGCCGATCGGGCGGGGATTGGCAAACCGGTAACACCGACTAACTTCAGAAAGTCGAATACCTACTGGCTGGCCAAACAGGGGGCCAACGAATCGCTCATCAACGCTCGCCAAGGACGTACCGCAACGTCGGATCACGCACGTCGGTATTTAGCTGAATTCGGTCCCGAAAACGAGAACAACCAGTACGCCGAACTCCAGGGACTTGAGGTTGAAACTGAAAAGACAAAGGACAGAACACCTCTGACGTGTCCACGGTGTGACAAAGAGACTCCGCGTGACGAACCGTTCTGTGTCTGGTGTCATCAGGCGATGGAACCGGACGCTGTGGACAAACTCGAAAAAGAGGAATCCGAGCAACGGCGGGAGCTACTCCGGCTGGCAAAAGAGAATCCAGAGCTGCTAGATGCGGTTGAGGAAATCGAGCCTCTGATCGAAACTCTAGGTGGGGACGCGAAAGTCATCAACACTGCTCGGGAGTTTGTAGAAGCGACCGAGTGAGCGAAAACCAACAATCTGCCCTCAAGAGGATTAGCAACTGGTGCCCGTCTAACATCCACAAAGAGGAATTTGAAGCTGATTCGTCGGTTCGCTACCGCAGACGAATTATTCGTGATCGGCTCCACACCAGAGGCATGGTTGATGTTGCGGAACCCATGCACCACAATCTGGGCACTTGATGGGGGATCCTGGTCCATCGTCTTCGTGGGAACCGTCGATTTCGAATGTTTTAACGAACGCCTCTTGCTTCTGGGGCCCAAATCCAAATCGCTCTTGAAGAGCGGAAGTTCTCAGTCCGAGTTGGACGGCCAGCAGTATCGCTCGTGATCGGCGGATGTCGTGCATCGTAAATTTTGTCGGGACATCAGCGAGCTCACAAGCACGATTCGTGATTTCATTTAATAGAGTAGAGTGGATTCTCTTGTTTGCACCGAGATGCGTCCAGATTGGCGTCTCTGGGGGAGCTTCCTCTAACGGGTCGGCATTCGAAACGAGTAATTCAGTTACTGAATGTTCTGCTTGTACCCACCGTTTGAAGTAGGGCATCGATCCGTACAGAGTGAGTAATCGTTCCCGGCCATTTCGTTGAGTGAGCAGTATGGCTATGTGATCGCCTCTGTCTTCCACATCACCGAAGGTGAGCCGTTGAAGTTCTGATAGTCGTGCGTGTGACTCCCACGCAACTGCCAAGAGGGCTTTGTCTCGGATGTGGATGTCCGGGTGTTCAAGGATTGGTACGATGTGATCATCCCAGCGGACTATCGTCCCCTGGTCGTCATTCGGTTCTATCATGACGCATCCCATCATTCGACCCGGGGGATAATCGACGGTTTGTGGGTAAAGTCGACTTTAGCCCCGAAAATTTTATACCACCAATCAATCAGCGGTACAGTTTAGGAGCGAATAAAGCGTTCCGAAAGAATGCTGGGTATCTCCAATCGCCATAAACACCGAACTCTAATCAACTGGGAGAACCGTCATAGACCCAGCTGATAGTCATCTTCAGGATAGGTAAATACGTGTGATTATCCAAAGTTGTCCCAATCCTTACTTGCAGTATCTATGTGGTTCTCTGAGGGACGATTTTTCGACTCAATCAGATTGTATTGAAATTTAGATAGGTTATCAACAAGTAATTTCCACTCTTTGGAGTCATCCGGGACAACTCGCTTACAAACACCGATTTCTTCAGCCTTCGACAAAATTTCGTCTAATGTTCTCGACGAGAAATCTGTTTCACGGGGGCTTCCGAGTTCTGTGGCTCCCTTCGAGGGATTCTTTGCCATCCCATTTGTTTTGTTCTTTAATTCTGTGAACCCCATAGTATGATTCTCTGTCTTGAGCAGAATATACAGTACAATTTGCGCGTACTTCTTTTCTAAGAGATCGTTGAACGCTTCTTTGTCTACCATAGCGGTGATATTGATTAACCAAGCCACTCTGTAAATGAGTTTGCCCGTCAAGTGAATGGATATGGGCTTCTTGTGTCCGAGGATGTTGATGAGCGCAAAAGCGTAATGGACAGATGGCTGGATTCGTGCGTTCACCGTGGTTTGTCCGGTTGAGCGACGGTTTTTACCCTCTAAGGAGCTTTCTCTTCAAAAGAGCCGTTCACGACCTCTACCAGTATACTCGGTTAGAGTATTTAATGCAACTAACTCTATTTCAGATGCCCACAGAAAGAGCCTCTGTCGGTATTTTGTAACCACAACCAACCTTTATACGACATCTTTAATATATTTCGAGGGAACTTATTTATAAATTCATCGCCGATAAAGCCCGCTGTAGCCTAATCGTCGTATTATGCTTCCAACCCCTTCTCCAAGACATGGTCGGTTCCGGGGAGACCCCCAAAGAGTACGTACGCGAAAACGAGGAGCAGTTAGAGCGACTGATCAAACACAGTAACAACACCTTTGTCCGCGCTCTATCACTCGCCGCTCTCCTTGAATACGGAGAAGATGCCTCACCAGAAGCACTTGAAGCGGATATAGAGCGGCTGAAAGAGATGGCGGGGGGTGATCACTAATGCGTCTGGTTCCCCATGCAGATGATGATGGGTACCGGGTCTTTATGGAGCCGCATGAGTACCAGAAGTTTCTCGAATGCACCCCCCGTGATCGTGCAGAAATCGCGTGCAGGCTAGGGGGAGAATCATCACTACGGAAGAAAGAGGTCCGTGACGCGACCTCAGGCGGAATCTACAAATCCGAAAGCCCTGGAGTCAATATCTATTTTATGCGGGTGTGGGGAAAGGAAACCCGCAAAGAAGAGAGCAAAAAGCCACGAAAACCATGGGTGCCGAGATCATTAGTGCAAGAAATTGATCGATACTGCGAGCGAAAAAATATCAGGCCCTCGGAGCCCCTCTACCCGTGGTCAAGCAGCACCCTACAGAACGATATAGAAGATACGCGAGAGCGGGCTGCTCAGAAAACTGGGAACAACGATTTCCTGAAAGTGACGTTCCATGACTTGCGCCGATACTTTGCAACGAATATGTTCTATCGGCAAGGCGTAAATATTGAATTCATTGCGGTTCTTGGCGGGTGGGAAGATCCAGATTATATGAAAGATGAATACCTTGATCCCTACTTCGATGATGTGATCCAAAACCACCTGGCTGAAAAGGGAGTCCTCGATGTTGAAACCGGATATAAGTCAGATTCAGAGAAGGCACTTGAGAAAATAGATGCACTACTTGACCGCACGATGACTCTCGAAAAGACTCTCCAGTCTCAAGAGCAGGCCTCTGCGGAAGCGAAGAAAGATGAAAACAGCGGTGCGAATCACTCCCTAGTCGACTTCAGCTGAGAGTGATAACCGCTACTATAGTATCTCTCCGACTATTACAGAGTCCTACCATCGTTTACATCTCCAATAGTCCCCCGAAATCCACTGGGCGGTTAGCAAACCTGGTTACCCCATCATTCACGCAGACAGTCCACTCACGATCCCGTAACTCTCTACCTGGATACCGGTATTCGCTTCAACCCCCCGGTACAGCGTGGGTGCCTCAATCCCTTAGACATGGAGTTAGTTCCGCGCTCAAATCAGAATCATATTTTCTCCGGAGTAAATCACCGACTGGAGTAACGACGAGCTGGGGTAGACCCGCTATATCTAATACTCACACACGTAGCTGAATTCCCAGAACAGGTCACCGTCGCTGGGGTTCCATCCCATGTTGAAGTCTCCTGTATCGACAAATAACTGATTGGGGTTAATCATCCGTTCATGCATTTCTCTTCCGATCGTGGATGTATTCTCACTACTATGGTCAATCCCTCGATAATAGTTCAAATGCTATGATTTGAGAGAGTCGTATTGCAGCATATTTTCGATTTGTACATAGATGTTTAGCAAAATCGATATACAGTGGCTGTGGTTTACTGGTTGCTATTCGTCTATAATACGAGCAAGTAGGTAACCATCCTAGTGCAGTCACCTACTTTGTCTATTATTCCTTCTTGTAGACAACGCAGGGTATGTTACTTACCAAACACATATGAAAATGTAAAATTTAGTTCGTATATTCGTTAGGTGATTGTTTTGTTAGTCTGCTTTTATTATTTGCGTATAGCCAGGGTCCTCAAGCATCGACATATATGCCAGGTCAATATCACGGCCAGACAGGTGTACATACCTACCCGGAACGCGAGACCCTGGTACCCACCCGAACCACGCGCACATCTGCGCTTCTGTAAGGTAATTCGCCAAGTACGTCGCTCGACTGTGTCTGAAGTGATGCGGATTCACCGGTTTCTTGATACCAGCTTGTTCGCTGGCACGATCTAAGATTCGCAAACGAATGTACTGGTAACTAATTGTCTCATCCGGAGATCCTTGCTTAGTATCGATTTTACACCAGAGTGGAGCGTCATGGTGTCGGTTCGGGTGCACTGTTAGCCATGATTCAAGATACGGTTCAGATTCGAGGAGCAAGAGCCGGCGTGACCCCGTTTTTCCCGACACGATCATCTGCTTTCCGAGTGCCTTCTGTTCGATATGCCCAACTTCCAGATCGATGAGTTCTCCGATCCGCGCTCCGGTCTCCCATAAGACGGCTACAAATGCACGATCACGGTCGTTATGGCACGCTTCGAGTAGCGCTCGAATATCCGTTGGAGTGAGCAGGCTCTGGGGCAAAATCCGTTTTTGTTCCACGGGACCCCGCCGAATCCACTTCGTTTCCTCAGGGTCTTCACCATCGTTCAACCACTTCCAGAACTGCTTGATCGCTTGCTTGTAATCAACGACAGTAGAGGAAGACGTTCCACGTGTGTATAGCCACGCAACTAAATCGACTATCGCCTCTTTGTCCAGATCTACGAACCGCGTTTGCCCCACATGATCTGTGATGATCTTGAAATGGGCAAGCACCTTCTGCTGTTGGGCTGAACTAATATCTGCAAGAACCATGTCCCGGTGATACTCGACTATGAGCCGCTTATTTTCGGGGTGAATGTGTGTAGCCGACTCGATATACGCTAATGTTCGAGTCACCGCTGCCTCATAATCCATTGTAGGCATACCGCTCGTGAAGGTATCCAGCGAAGATAACGCGCGCGGTGAATTACTCACCCGAGATTCAATAGTCCAAGTACAGTCCACCGATCGGCTCTGTCTGGTACTCTATAGATAGCGTTTAAGTGGCCGGGCTATCTCCAGTTATTTGAAACATCTGAATGGTGGGTATATGAGCCAATCAGATCGACTGCCCTGGTACACTATATTGTATGAACTGGTACAGTCTGATACCGGGGACGAGCAGGTAATCGAGTTTATTGAGGAGCACGTCCCGGATGAGGGCGAACTCTTGAATTACAAATCGGATATATACATTTCTGCAAATTCATCGCACCATCAGAAGCGAAGAGAAAGTGAGTTCCTTGAATACTGTTCCGCGTTTAGTAACGTGGTACATCCATCTAATCACCGATATTTGTTTATCGGCTTCGATAACGATGGGGAGTTTACGGGTATCCAGTACAGGAATGACCGAGGCGGAGATCATATTCTGGATGTTGATGACGCACGACTCCGCAACGTCGTTTCCGATGATATGTACCCTACCCCAACCTTCGAATTATTCAAATTCGAGCACGAGGATGACCGCGGCGGCGTGCTAGTTGTCCACAAGGCTGACCAGCCACCCGTGGTCATCTCCTCGACGAAGCGGCGGAACGACAATGTGGAATTCATCGCTGAAGGGCAGGCATATACGCGCAACGGGTCCCAAACCGTCCTGATGGAGAATCCGGACTATCGGGAACTGATCGAAAGCCGAGAACGAATTATTGACCAGAAACTGCAAGAGATCTCCGACAGTATGGGGCAGGTCGTGGGTATTTCGTCCGACCAACTCGCTGGAGTGGATCTAACGGTCTCACCACAGGAAGAGGGCGGTATCCCTGTTGAAGAATTTCTCACCACTGAACCACCATCCGATGTCGACGGGAAACTCATCAGCGCCGTCAAGAGCTGGGGCGGAACCGCCGATTTGCTTTCTCACCGACCGGCGATTTACGAGTTCTACGAGGCCCGAGATGATCTCCAGATCGACGAAGACAGGAAAGCGGAATTCTTGTTCCGCAGCTGTCTTAGGGCGTACGTGACCGGTGCAGAGTGGTTACTCCGGTACGAATCTGATGTTAATGATCTGTTCGATCGGATTATTGCAGAGGATATTCATCACAGATCGATCCGCAATCTAGAACACGTGCTCTTGGTTCTGGATAAGCAAGACCATCTTCAGACGATTACAGATGACGAAGATATTGATTACAGCCTCTCTAAGTCCGATCAATATACCAGATTGTGTGGAAATTCACTTGAACACAGAGTGGGTGAGTACGCAGGGGGTCAGATTACGTATGGCGGTTCAACGTACGACGTAACCGAGCTACTGGATGATCAAGACACTGCTGACGAACTTCTTGATGAGGTAATTATGGATCTATTAGATAATGATTCGAGTAGTGGTCGAGGCACATTACGTCGAGTCGAATTAGTTCGGTTGGCTGCCACTGTCGATTAATCCTCATACTCGGGCTGCAACACGATGACTTCTGCCAATATGAACTTTGGAGTCTTCTTATAGACTCCAAAGTTAAGGCGGTCGAGGCGCATAGCCGTATATAAAGAGTGGTCGTTAGAATGAGCGAATCTGCAAACTCCAAAGTTCGTGCGAAAGTCTGGGTGACACCCGACCAAGTCGAGGCACTTCGATCGGCATCCTATTCGACTGGCACAGAATACCTACAGCAACGGAACGAAGCCATCATCGCGTTCATGTACGATACTGGGCTACGAGTCGGAGAACTCGTTCAAGTCGACGTGAGCCTTCTACGAAACGGAAATTCGGAGCTCTATCTTCCTACGGAGATTCAGAAAGACTACCCGAACGAAAACTCGCCCCCACCAGTGACACTCACACTCTCAAAGGATACCACGAGACTCCTCTCAGCATATCTCAATGCCCGGTGGAAGGATTCACCGGCACTCTTCCCCTCTAGGTCTGCAGACCGGATTTCGGAACAAGGCGTGCGAAATATGCTACACAAGGTTGCTGACGAGGCCGGTATCCAACCCTACAAGGTCGATGGTAGTCGGGGCGACGCGAGTGACGTAACCCCACACGCTCTCCGACATGGAGTGGCATATCGTATGATGAACGAAGAAGAGGGGAACACGCTCTACGATGTGCGAAATCGGCTTCGCCACGGGAGCATCCAAACGACTGAGCGGATCTACGACCACCTACTGAAAGTCTGATTCACCTACGAAATCAAATAGGCATATGTGGACAGACGAGGGATACCCGGTTCGAGAAAACACCGGAGAGACATCGCATCCATCGATTGACGCAGTCATCGACCTCGCGTTCGAACGAGCTGCTGATCCACGACCCCGCGACCATCCGAACGCTCATTTCGACCAGTACATCTCCAACGCCATCACCCAATTCGGTGAGGACGACGTGGCGAGCTGTATCCGCCATACCCTCGTCGACGGCTACACGCACCGTATGGCCGGGACGGCCGCCTTCGGTGAGGATGACTACGTCTGGGGGATCAACGTCGGTGTCGCCGCAATCGCCTATCTCAGAGAACTCCACCAAGAGAAGGGGGCATCCGACAATTCATAACGTCATTCGGTGAACGCATCTCGCTTGCCCGTATCAACAAAGCCTGAATCCCTCTGCTCGACATACCCATACGCTTCGAGTTGCTCCAACTGCTCGACGACGTGATCCAGATCGAGGCCACGTTCATCTGCAATCGCCTCAACGGACATCGGCTCGTCTTCACTCAACACGAGTCTGACTTCTAACTCATCCATATACTGCGCGTAGTACGCATCAATGACCTCTTCAAGTGGTGTTTGAACCTCATACTGGTCGTATAATTCATCCAGCGATTCACGGATGTGGGTCGTGAATTGCTTCCCATTCAGCAACTCGATCTGTGCGCCGGTTTCATGCTCGATGGCGTCGAAGTCGAGATTCGTTTGTACCAGTGTATTCATGTCATCGATGTCGTCAGGGCGCTTTGCGACTGCTTTGAATAGGAAGATGTCTTCCAGCGCCGTTAACCGGACGGACAACTGCCCAGATGTGAGATAGTCTTCGCTCCGGTGTTGCATCCCATCGCTGAAGATGAGTTTGTTGGCAACCTGCCGATTGAACACATCTATCCGACACCCATCGTCGTTCTCGACACACAACCTCGCCCCCAACTGCTGGTACGTCTCGTCAAGGTCTGAGACTTCCTCGTATCCCTGGTTATCTAATGCGGCGAGTAATCGGTCGAACTCCACCTCGGTCGTGACGACCAAGTCGATGTCCTTGGTCGTGTCCTTCAGTCCTCGGAACGCCATCGCCCCGCCACCGATGAGAAAGGCTGTAATCTCGGTGGTCAGCGCCGCTCCAAGTTCCTGCAGTTCGGCCTCGATATACGCGGCATCGAACTGGGGACGAGGCGTCATACAGATATATCGTAATCATCTGCAGTCGATTTGAACGTGTCCCATTCAGGAAGCTTCTCCCCAGCCACATCACCGCTGGTTTCGAGGTACGTACAGAGCGCCTGAACGGTTTCAGTGAGGTTGAGGTCGGATTCTCGATTGTACCGCCCTGCAGTCTCCGTGAGTGTCTCTGCATCAATCTCACAGGCTGTGATCAGTAAGAGACAGTACGATCGGTACCGTGCGCCATCATCGATGAGGAGCAAGTGGCACACAAGGTCTTCCGGAGTGAGTTCGGTTCGATCCTCGGAGCGGAAATAGTACTGCTCTTCACGCGTTAACAGCGGGATTCCGTATTGTTCGAGTGCACCCGGACCAGTCCGGTGAAAAAGTGACGCAGTCACGTCCGTCCGGCAACTGAACAGGTACTCATCAACATCCATCCAGATGAGACGGACACCAGTAGCGTGGTCGCGTGCTTCCTGTCGATGCAGATGGCGTACCAGCGACCGTGCGAACGCAGCCAATCCCTGGAACTGACTCGTCAGTGCAAATCGGCTATCGCGTTTCCTGACAATACCGACGTTTCGTAACTGTTTGAGTCGCCGGTAGACCGTTGCACGACTCACATCAGTCCAATCCGTGAGTTCCGCAGCCGTTCGTTCAGTATCCAAATGGTACAGGAGTTGGATGGTCGACCCCGCAATCAGGCCAGCGAAATCGACGTGCGGGAATTCACGTGCGAGGTCTGCAAACCGTTCGGTCGGTTCGGCGTTCGACACCGAAACCCGGTATCGACCGTGTTGCTGCTCTCTGGTAACCAGTCCGAGCTCGGCAAGGTGCGAGACCACGCGAGACGTGTGACTCGGATCCCACTCAAGCGCATCAGCTAACTCCCGCTGGACCACGCCATCTACCCCCTCGGTACTGAGGTATGAGAGGACAGTGAGTTCCGATTCAGAGAGCACTTTGTCTCAAATCACGCAACTCATTTATAAATATCTTGCGTGTTTTGAGATACAGTCTATCCAGCGCTGTCGTGAACGCTGCTAAAGCAGAAATAATTCAGCGTTCCATAGATATATATCGCCAGAACAAGTAGCTACAGCAACGGACCCCCACACATGGACCTCACAGACATCCCCGACGATGCATACGACGGCGAGGAGTCACCGCCTGATCTCGACGCATTAGAATCACCTGACTCGCTCCTCAAAGATGGCTCAATCCGAGAGCGACTCCTCGACGTTGTCATCGGACTCCGGACACCGACGAAGGTCTCGACGATCGCCGATCGTGCCGATTGCGACACCGAGACAGCCCGGGACTACCTAGAGTGGTTCGACGAGATGGGGATGGTACAGCGGCACGACGGTCGTCCAGTCCGGTACGAACGCAACGACGCGTACTTCCAGTGGCGACGCATCGACCGGATCCGCGAGGAATACTCCGAGCAGGAGATCGTCGACGCACTCGGCGACACGCTCGAACAGATCGAGAACTACAGAGCGCAGTTCGATGCAACGCACCCAGACGAGGTGTCCCTCGTCAACGCGACCCAGGAGCAGAATCTGTCCACCGAAGCAGCCTGGGAAGCGCTCTCTGAATGGGAGACGCTCGAACAGCGAGCCGCACTCCTCGACGCAGCTCGCCGAAACAATCCAGTTTCAGGCAGCAAGCCCGGTCCAGTCGATGCCTGAGGACACGACTGACCCGCCCAGTCGCGGCCCCATCGACGCAGAACTTCTCGACCGGATCGCCGCACACCTCGCCCGTAGTGATCGGTTCGACAACATCCAGACACGACCGGAATATGCGCCGAACGCGGTTGTCGCTGACTACGATCTCGGCTACTTTCCAGGCGGCGTCAGCCGTGCGTATCTCCGAATCCGCTGGTTCGAGACCGACGACTTCAGCATCCACTATTCGGACCAATACCAGACCGGTAACGAGTGGGAGTGCCGATGGGACCGGCACCCGAATGACCATAACACCCGCGAGCACTTCTACCCGCCCCCAGATGCACCGACACCCGGAGAGGATGCCGACTATCCCGACGACTGGCGGGACGTACTCGCAACCGTCCTTACCGATCTCGATGACCGAATCAAAGCCTTCTGGGACGAGTAGTGATTTCAATACGGAAACGTAGAGCCCAGTCCTACAGAACAGTATTCAGTTGAGCACAACTCAGCCAGGTTATTGTAATTGCTCTCAGGCGTGGAGTCGGCTGCAGAACATCAACAGAAACAGATGACTACGTTAGTCTGAGAGTTTCTCTTTCGTACAACTGACGTTCTCACTTATTTGGCTTACTTCCGACTCTCGAATATCCGCCCAGTTAGCCTGCGTCATCAAACCATAGTGCTCCGTGATAAGGTAATCAATAGCCTCAGCAGCTGAAACGCCTGCTTCAACAAGCGCGCGAATCCAGTAACCATCTGGAATGCCCTCGTCCTCTTCCACGTCCACACGGACCAGCGGATAGTGCGGAACAATGTTTTCCTCAGAGAGGATGCGTACGACGGTTTCCTGTGTCTCTCTGTCTATGTCCAAAACACGCCGAACAAGATGGTCTACTTGGAATCTATCCCCCCACGGCTCGGCGGTCCACTGTTGGATTGAAACCGGGCCAGAAGTATGTCCCACTAAAGCGTCCTCACCACACCTGCCGATTTCCTTGACATACTTACGCTCGAATTTGTGGCGACGACAGTGGAGCGATTCTAGTGCTTCGACAACGTCGTCACTGATCTCCTCAATATCACGGATACTCTCGATAGTGGTGTCCAGTTTGTCCCACGCGATCCCACCATCGTAAGTCACGTTGAGCGTGCCGACACGCTTGACACCGTACCAAGCATCCACGAGCTGGGTTTTGTTCGGCACAGTCACGAGAACGTCCACGCCACTCTCCGGAATGTGGTAGATCCCGTAGCTAGCTTCCGCTGGGCCCTTGATTTTCACGCGGTGTTGCCAGTTCTCTGGGATCGTCCAGAGGTGTTCACCAGCAAGAACTGCGTCACGTTCAGCGGGGACACGCTTGGTCCATCGATCCCGCGACTCTCTTCCTCGGGAAACGACGACGTGTTCGTCGTTTTCCCGGTAGGCGTAGAGATGGCCGTCTGCCGAGTAGTGCCTGACATCGTCGTTGCTGAACCGGACTTCATCAGAGTCGCGGATTGTCTCGGTGCTGCCGTCAGTCATCGCCTCTGTACTCGTGTTGTCAGTGTTGGATTCTGTCATAGCGGATCCCTTGATGCTGGTCTCAGCCTCTTCATCGCCGACTGTCTGGTTATGCACGCGTCGCATACTGCAAACCCGGTAAATTTGTGATGAGTTTTAAAACCAATGCAGCAAGGGGTGTGTATCCCTCGTATTGTCGAGTCTGAAGGGGTTGAAAGGGCCGAAATACAGATTCACAGCGGGTGACCCAGACTCACAGCACGACCATACCGACCTACTTATAAATAACACCAATCTCGACCGGGACACGAATACAGAGACACCTTGATGCAAAAACCAGAAATTGCCAAAACTCAAGGACAGCAGGCATATTCCACAAGTGAATGATTACGGCGCTGGCACGGGGAACCCCATACCAACCCCGCTGAAACACGGGGTAGTCTCCGTCAGCCCGTCACAGGTCTGCAGCGACTCGCTCAAGCACCGCCATCACGGCCTCAACTTCCGCTCGGGTGAGCTCGGGCTCACCGTCGGTCTCAGCCGCGTGCTGCGTGGAGTCGACTATGTCACTCGACACATCCTGCTGACTGGCCTCAGCAGCATCATCACCATCAGCAACAGTATCGAGCCGTTGTTGGCCTGCTGCGTCAGCTGCATTCCCCGTACCGCTGGGACTCGCAGTCGACTCAGTCCGCTCATCGTGCGTCGGCCGGCCGCCACCACCGCGGAACGCGTCCAGCGGGAAAGAGTACGCATTGGCCCTTTTCTCGCGGTGAAATGTCGTGCGACGAGACACGTCGAGCACGTCCATAATCGCCTGCCGGTCAACCCCGCGATCCAATGCTTGGCGGACCAATTCATCTTCGACCCGCTGGACCAACGTCTGCGAGTTCGACGGGATATGCCCGCGAGCAGAGTGCTCGATCTGCCCGGTCAGGCCCCACTTCCCGGTCTCGACATCCTGGTCGACGATTTGACGGTCACGGGACTGGACAATATTATCCAACCCCATCAGCGTCGCCAGCCGCTCTCGGACCGCTGTCACCGACAAATCCGCGGTCAGGGCACGCGCGACCTCACCCGTCGTCGCAGGCCCCTTGTCCGCGAGATACTGTAGAATCTCGATGTCCTGCGACAGCAACACGCCGAGGTCCTCATCGCTCAACGTCACCGGTGCATCCTCATGGGTCGCCTGCTGATGGATCCAGTTGTGACACGACCGACACAGCGTCGTGAGGTTCTCTGGTGCATCCCCATCGATGCCGTCCGGATTCCGCTCGATATGATGGACGTGCAGGGTCGCTAATCCGCCACGCTTCGGGCCCTTGCGTCCACATACCCGGCAGCGATACTTGTCGCGCTTCAGCACGTCAGCCCGCACGGCCGCATCAAGCGACTCGGATGTTCGAGGACTCCAGGTATCTTCCGCACTGGACTCGACATCCGTGTTCCCGGCCGTCTGTTGCTCGCTCGATTCGTCACCGTCAATTCCCGAAGGGTTTGTCTGCGCCATGGGTTTCACGCTCTGGATTGGTGGTCGCTGCTGTGTCCGCGAACCGCAGGTGCGTCGTGGTGTATCGCTTCAATCAGCCGTTCACCGCGGCCGCTACTCCGACATCAAGGGGCTGACTCTACCGGTGTTATCCGTACTCCGTGGGCGTTAGCGATTTCACGTCAAATTCCGATTTCGCGCAGTACTGCTCTGCAAGCCGGCCAAGCGCCCGTGTCCGCAGCACGTCCGCGACATTGTGCGTAACCAGGTCGGCCAGCCGGCCTTCCTCAAACGCGTCGATGGCCTCGGCGCTCTCCGTAAACGGGTCGATCATGTTGAGATCCCCATCACAGAGCGTCCCATATACTGCGGCGAGACTCGACTGCTCATCGCCGTCCACGGTCGTGTTGAACCGGCGAGAAATGACCGGCATCACGTCCGCGAACGGCACGTCCCGGAACGGCCACTCGACGCCTGTCGCCACCAACCGTGTCCGCAGGAACGGTAAATCAAACCCATCGCGCCACCGCTCACCGTTGTACGCAACGAGTAACACGTCCTCGCCACACACTCGCTCAGCGACAAACTCACCGACCGCTCGCAGCAGCTCGGATTCCGCTTCGTGAAGCGAGACGACAACTCGCTCCCCGACTCGCTCCCGCACCTCATCCTCAATTTCACCAGTGCCCACTGCAGCACTACCAGCGTGTACGAACACGCGGCACCCCAACGGCACTGCAAACCCGACGGCCGTCACTACATCATTAACCTCGAACCCTGTCGTCTCAATATCGAACGCAACCTGCTCCAACACCATCACACCTCACCCCCTGCAAACTCGGGACTCCGTTCAGGAACACGATCATCGCTCACCGGCCGAACCCTGATCTCACCGAACCCGAACCGCGAATGCGTCCCGACTCGGAGCACCCCGTTCTTCGCTGTCTCAACCGGGCGCGATCCGTCGTATCCGACGATCTGCCCGTGATCAATCGTCGCCAACTCATACACCTCGTCATCATCAACCAGGCGCTCCGTCCGTCGCCGTAACCCGGCACGGCTCGCCGCACTCGCCCTGCAGTCACCATGACCGTCAGCCGGAGATGCTCGTGGACGTGAGGTGTCCCACCACCACGGCACCGACTGTTCATCCGCATTCGGGAATTCACTTGCCACCACGAACGGTGACACTAACTCAAGGACGTGGTCGTCTGCTGCCGTCACTCGGTCATATGCCAGTTCATCGAGCTCGATAACCTGCGAATCTACGAGCGACAGTCGACCGAACCCGTAGTTCCGCGCCCCACCGGCCTGCAGCCGATCCAGCGTCTCGTCCGCCACCGGTAGCAGCGACTCCCCGTGCGTACCCGACATCGTGTGCAGGTAACACTGGACGAACCATCGAACCGAGCGCTTCGAAGTCTGCATCTCTGGCGGCCGACCAAACCACGTCACCGGATCGAACGCGAGTCGCCCACCGTGGCTCTGCACCGGATGCGCGTTCTGCGCGTCCCGTGGCCACGACGACTTCAACCAGCGCTGCGCCGCATCCCGCAGCAGGAACAGGTCATCATACGACTCGACTGGCGGTAACGACACTCCGACCTTCCCTAAGGATGACTGGGAATACCACGCCGGCGGCGTCCCGTACGTCTTCGGCAGGAACACACCGTGACTGACGCACAACGCTCGCCGCATCCGCTCGTCGACGCGCTGCGCTAACGCCTGGTACAACGCGTTCCCCGTCACGTAGTACGGGTGGCCCAGGTACGCCGTCTCCAGCTCGAACAGAACCTGCTGGATCCGCGTCACGCTAACCACCCCTCATTTCCACTCCAGATGCCGAGAGATTCCAGGGAACAAAGCGCCGTGGGCTGTAGCCCAGACACACCCTGTTTCCAGTGCCACCAGTTGTACAGCGCCGCTACCGCCTCAACACCGAGGCCGATCGGGACAGATTGTAGCCACCAGTCCCGCAGCGGCATCGCACCTCGACGCAGTGATGCCGCCCCTCTATCTCGACGACCACACACCCTGTTTCCAGTGTCTTCACGGAGATACTCCCACCACGAGGCACACACCCCGTTTCCACTGTCTTCACCACAACGACCACACACCCCGTTTCCAGTGCCACTAGCAGGAGACACGTCGACACCGTCGAATTCGGGCATCAATCCAGACCCGCAATGATCGGATCCGAAGCGCCCCATCATCACGACCACCCCCGCTCAACATCAGCAGCATCAGCATTACGCACACCACGCCACGCAACGAACTCCTCGATGTACTGCAGCGCCGTCGACCACGACCGCAGCCGGCGAAGCTGCGCATCCAACACCATCAACGCCCGCGACCCGTCAGTGTCGAACGGTTGGTCCGACAGGCGTGACCAGCCATCCGCAAACGACCGCGCCGGCTCCGGCCCGAGCCTCGCCGCCGGCCGATCACCCGGATCACTCGTCACAGCCAACGTCACCAACGGCGACCACAACACCGTCCGATGCGGCGACACCACGTCACTTTCCAACGCCGCCTCAGGACCCACATCAGCAGCCGCCGACTCACCAGGCCAGACCGCCAAGAACAACTCGTCGAAGCTCCGTCCAGCACGGTACTCCGACAACAACGCCGCCGCTAACAACACGTGGTACTTCAACGACGTGTACGGATAGTACACTGACTCGTTGAACGCTGCCGCCACATCGCTCGTCAGCCACGCCGCGTGGAGCCGAGATGCGTCACCAGAGACAACCAAGTCTCGGAACCCACCATCCGCTGCCGCTTCGATCCGGCCAGATTCAGTCGCGGACTCACCCGTCAGCAACGACAACCGATACGGAGACGAGTGGTTCGCCACCGTTTGGTCCGGCTCACCTGAGGGCCGACTCAGCAACGCCGCATCACCATCCGCACCCAACGGGACGGCCTCATTCACGCGCACACCGTGGTACTCGTCAGCTGCCGCACTATGCCGCCGACCATTCATTTTGTGTACATCGTGGCGATACACCGCCACCATCGGATCAGCAACCGTCTCACCGACAGCATCAGCATCCACCAAGTCACGAGCGTCGCCCATCAGAGCTCACCTCGCTCCCCCTCGTCGACACTATCCTGACGATCAATCGCCGTGCCCAGCTCGCCGTCACTATCGCTCACACGCGCCTGCAACGCCCGCGTGAACTCTTCGCGGTAGACTTCACGCCACTGGTCGTCTTTCTCCTGCATCGCTGTCGTCGCGTTCTGCGCCCGGTTGTACACGCGGCGGATCTCCTGGTCGGTGTACAGCGGATTCACCACACCTACATCTGCAATCCCTGCACCGAAATTCCGCGCACCACCGAGCTGGAACTCGAACGTATCACTCTTCGAATTGAGCAACGATACCGCTTCTAGCAACAACCCGACGAACTCCGGTTTCAGCGTTCGCAGTGTCAACAGCCACGTTCCCTCGACGTTCCCGACTACGTCACGGGTGGCGTGCCGAAGCGGTTCGCCACCATCCTCGTCATTCCGTGAACGTACCTGCGTGTGCAGCTGCCGGTAATGCGCCTCGGCCTCACCACGCAGCACGTCAACCTGCTGTCGCACCGGCGAGAACCGAATCGGCCGACGCAACAACTCGCCCGGTTTGTCACCGAATCCACCGAACAACTCGTAGACAACACAGCCAGCGTCGGTATCGCCTGCCTCAACGCAGGCTCCTTTCTCGTGGTACCCCTGGCTCAGGTCACGATCATACACATCTGTACGCATATAGTCCGCATTCGGTTCACCTGGATGGCACGCCGACATCCCAGCAATCTGCAACACGCGTTCACAACCGTGCCGTAACCAACCCGACAGCGTGAACGGCGAAATCTGCCCGCGAATCTGATTCATTGCATCGTCCGCCTCGTACCGATCCGCAGACGCGTGATGCCGATCAGTCACGATGCCGTCACCCGGTGCAAGCAGATCCACCCCAAGGTCGAGGTAGAGATCCGGGAACGTCGATTCATCAACAGGTGGAAGCTCGAACTCACCGTCGAGGTTCCCCGCCGAGAATGACGGGGACTCCGATCCCCCCGTCATTGCGAACCACCACTGTCGCACCACGACGACGGCTGCTCACGGCCAGATGACTCTTCCACCACAACCGAATGAGTCACATCAACTCCGGCATCCTCACCATCGGCACCCGAGTCCGGATCAGCATCATCCAGCGTGTATGCCTCTATCGTGTTTACCGGACTGAGGGCAACCAGCTCAGGGTCAAGCAATACCGGCCACGTCGACTGCGTCGCGGTGTCCGACACAGTACCAACACGCCCCCGCACAACCAGCTCACGGAGCGACTGATCCCACGAGCGATTATACTCATCTCCGTGACCACGGCAAAACGTGTCCTCAACCATAAATTTCGGACCAGACTCCGACCGAAAAGCGGACACAGTAATGCGTCCACCTTCACGGATTCGAGAGTCACAGAATTGACAGATAACGGCCCCTTCCGCCGAATCGGATAGTTTTAGTTTGTTTATGTCTTCAATAAGCTCGCTGTCGATACTTTCTTGATTTGGTGGTGTTGATTTCGTCATGGGTTCGAGATTGGTTATTCTGAACCCAGCCTGGGTGCTACCACACCCGGGCGTTTCCTGATTAACGCCCTATGGCTGGGCTTCCACCCATTAGTCATACCGCTAATGGCATAAACCTTTGGACGTTCGACTAATGGATACCGTCCCAGCACTCATTAGTGAACCGGGATCAATACCGATGATATGGGCGACCGGAAGCGTGACGAGAACAGTGGTCGGTTTAGCGAGGAATATCCTCGGGAAGATTTTCTCCGGGTCCTTGAGGAACTAGGTGCAGCCGGGACGACCGACGTTGCTGAACATGTGGGCTGCGACCGAAGAACTGCTTATCTGAAGCTCCAAAGCCTCGAAGAGGAAGGCGATGTCGAGAGTCGAAAGGTCGGAAACGCTCTGCTGTGGGAATTAATAGACGAATCTCAGGGAGTATGAATCACTCCAGTTCAATCGCCTTACTAGCCGCATCAAGGGGATTAGTGTAGAATACGAGTTGGAGCTGGTCAAGGAGTTCGTCGGGGATTTTCGGTAAGTCTTCTTTGTTCTTCGCAGGAAGGAGCACCGTTTTGGCTCCAGAATCCGCAGACAGTTGGAGTTTATCGATCAACGAACTCACGGAGACTAGCTCGCCCATCAAACTCATCGATCCCAGTACGACGGTCTGTGGCCGGACTGGTCGATCAAGAATGCCCGAAACAATACCGACGAGGAGCCCGACACTCGTTTCACCACCCTCATTCGCATCAGAGGGGTTCAGAACCTGGACGTTGATGTCGTATTCATCCAGAGTCTCTTCACGACTGAGTTCCCGCATATTTGCCTGTAGATAGTCACAGGCGGTTTCAAACGACTCTTTCATCCGCTTTCCGGGCGTGCCCGAAATATTCGTCTTGCCCGATCCGGGGAGTGTCTGAGTCTCGATTCGGAAGGGAGCGTGGCGTCCTTCGCTCTCGCCTATTGTGTAGACCGTTCCCGCCTGCTGTGTTCCTGGGGGAATGAGTGACTCGTCTGCTTCTTCGGGTACTGAGACATAGATCTCCTCTTTCGTATCCAAGTCGAGGTAGGAGAATTCGACGGCACGATATTCCATACCGCCAATCCGCTTCAATTGTTCCTTGACTCGACGACGACCTTCCATGGCGAATTCGAGATACTCTCGGAGTTCTTCTTTCGTGTACACACCATGTGGATGAAGTAGCTTGAGTAGACCTGAGACAGTCTTACGTACGGCCTTTTCGTCTCGTTGGTTCAGGTGGTCACCAAACGCGAACTCCTCGTTGATCGCGTCACCGTACGACTCCTTTCGGAGCTCCCGGACGAACTCAGCGAAGTAGTCGACGATGAATCCAAACTGGTCGCCAAAGAACTCGGACCGCATCTTCGGGACTTCCCACCCTGGAAGGTAGTAGTGGAATCGGTCGATGAGCGCGAGATCCTGCATATCCTCGGGGAACGGTTCAAAGAGGTGTGAACTCTTGAGAACGCCTTCAACGTCAAGGTCGATATTCCCGACATAGACCATCGAGGCTTGGGCGGTGAGCTCTTCAGTCCCACGAGAGAAGCTTCCGGACTCCATGTAGTCTTTGAGCATCTGGACGGCTTCCGAATCGCTGAACTGGAGTCCCCCGACCTCGTCGAACGCGACGACATCCCAGCGACCGACGAGTCCGATCCGTCCTGTATTCAGGTTCAAGAAGAGTTTCGCAACGGTGGTTTTACCGCCGGAGATGAGGATTGAATGGGGACTGATTTCGCGGTAGAGATAGCTCTTTCCCGTCCCACGTGGTCCCAATTCGACGTAGTTGTAATTTGACTCGACGAGGGGTATACACCGAGCTAAGAAGAGGAATTTCTCGCGGTCGCTAAATGAAGAGGGGTCGTAGCCGACGGTCTGAAGGAGAAGGTCCATCCATTCGTCGCGCGTGAAATCGTTACGTCGATCTTTCAGTTGGTCAAGGTCAAGATTCGATACCTGTATGGGTTTGAATGAGTCGATGCCGAAGAGGCTCTTTGGACTGTTCGCATTATCAGGGAGATATTCCAAGTCGATGATAGCCCAGACGCCACCACCGAGGAGCTTTGGATGCTTGCTGACGAGATGTTCGTTGATCTCGACATCGCTCAAACCGAGGTTGACAAACGAACCGATGTAGGCGTCCTGTTGTTCATCGAGCCTGACGGTGACCTTGTCAATGACGCGATAGCGTCCCCGCTCTCGAACCTCGCTCTTGACGAATTCGGCTTCGTCAGGACGAACGTAGTGCTTTGACAGAATCTCTTTGACCTTTTCGAGGCCCTCTTCCAGAGATTCCTCGTCATCAGTCGCACAGTACTGTCCGATCAGATATTCGAGAACGTAGGTAGGGACGTTTACCCCGGATTTGATGTCCTGAACAAGGTCTTTCCGGACGACGCGCCCGGAGAAGACATCCAGGGCTTTCCGATCTACGTCCTCAGTCGTCATTATATAACGGCAATGTTGCCGGGGGCATATTGGTGTCGGTCATCAGGAGTGAGAACTCAAGATAATGAATGAACCCTACTCGAATTCGACTACGACAGCCCGTTGTTGTAGCCGAGAGTACTCACACGTCAAATCCCATATCGTCATCTCCGAAGAGTAAATCGAGGCTCACAGTCTGTCTCGTGATCGTCTCTCTGGTGTCAGTATCGACGACTTCGAATTGGACCATATCTTCACCCGAGATGGCTCCCTGTTTGAGCCGAACACGGGTGCTATTGTCGCCAGGGGAGATCTCCATCGTAACAGGATCTGCGACTGGCTCACCATCGATGGTTGCACGAACCTCTAATGTTGGTGCGGGGTCGAAGGCGACTTGCCCACTCTTGGCCTCAATCTCCACGGTGAGTATGGAGTTTGTAATCGGATCGGGGATCGAGACATCGTAGCTGATCGAGGCGCTCTCTTCGATTTCGCCCGTGGTCACAGTGAGACACGGGACTAGGAGTTCTTGAAGCGAAATCCCACCGTGGAAGTAGCGCATATTCCCACCTCGTGACTTGAAGCACGCGACACTACGGGGGAATAGCAACTTGATCTCGGGGCCATCAATGCCGAGTTTCGACAGTGCCTCGTGATCGATCTCGACGAACTCATCAGTATCGACGAGTGGCGTTTCGCGGTCGGCAGCAGCGAACCGGCGTTTGACGACCGGAGCAAGGTCAGGAGCCTCGACTTTGTGATCATCATTCAGCCGGTCCGTATACAAGAACCCGTGATCGCTGGTGATCACGAAGCGAGTATAGCCGGCCTGTTTGAGACGCTGGACAGTCCGTTCGACATCGTCGACGTGAGACGCAACCTGGCTGAATGCAGCATCGTCGTCAAGACTCTCGCCGAGTTTGTCTATCGTGCCGGAGTAGACGACACGCGGAACGGGGTCGGACTCGGTCAGTTCTTCCAGTGAAATGTCGCCAACCTCGTCCATATCGACGACCTCGAAGCCCGCAGCACTGAGTCGTTCGACGCGCTCGGCCTTTCCAGCCATTTCCTCACCACTGCTGGTGACGACGAGTTCGTCGTCGTCGAGTGAGAGTCCGAGTTCACCCGGAAGGTGTGCGGCCATACCGACCTCTGTGATCGAGGGCAGTGCAGCACTCACTGCGGAGAGATCCTGTTCGAAGTCGGTTCGGCGGCCAAGATTCTCACGGATGGCTTCAGCAAGTTCGTAGCGGAGCCCGTCACAGATAATGATCGCCGTCCCGTCATCCACCTCAGCGAATTCCTCATAGAACGAGGTTTGTGGTGTTCCGAGTGTCGGATCGTCGCTCAGAATCTCTGCCAGAGGCCGGTTGACACCCTGAAGGAAGGCCATATAGTGGTTGGTGACCTGGCGTTTCACCGTAGCTTCCTTTGGGTACGGGAATGTGGCCTTCTGGGTCGCGTCGATGTAACGCCGATAGGCTGCATCAACCTGCCACCAGCCGTCATCGCTCGTGTACTGTCCCGCAAGCTGTCTCGAACCCATCGCTTTCGCGTCGTCGACATCGACGGTACCGATCTGACGAAGCGTCTCAACCGCCAAAGCAGGCACCGACCAATCAACGAGGTCCTCGTTGCTCCAGAAACTGTCCCGGCGTTTCGTGACTGTCCGATTAAGTTCCGCCGCGATCTCCGGAAGATCAGCATACGTTCCCTCAGCAAGTCGATCCATCACGAGCCGAATCAGGCCAGTATCGATTCCCCTGAACGCTGTGGCGTTCCATCGGGTTTGGTCGGATTCGATCACGGCCTCTGTGAGGTCGTAGTCGGATTCGATCTCCCGTGAATAGCGAGTGAAATCGGCGGGAGTGTACTGCTGCCAGTCGTCGCAAAACTCCGCCGCAGCTTGAGCATCGTCCGCAGCGAGATTGTCGTACTGGGCGGTCGGCGCACGACTCGTCACCTCACCGAAGAGGAGTTGAGTTGCCAGTTCTTTCGGGTCCAGTCCGGCATCGATGCCGTACTCCTCGCGGAGCTGTGCATCCCAGGCATCAGCCATCGCGTTATCTTCGATGTCTAAGCGATAGTCCTCGGGGGCAGCAAGATAGTCGCGTACCCACTCGTCGATTGCTGGGCCTACAGTCTCGAAGAGCACACAAAAGAACGCCAGACGCTGGTACTCGCGGTTCTGTCCCCAGTCCTCGTATGCGTCCGGAATTTCTTCGTCGTGCTCGACGAGGAACTGTGTTACCGGTGTGTCATCAATATCTTGACCGACGCGGTACTGGCGGCCGAGCGCGTGGACATCGCGGAACCACTCGGCGTCATTTCGGGACTCTGGGATGTAGAACAACCAGTTCTTCTCGTAGTCCGGATCCTCGTTTCGGAGACGGAGCTTTAGCTCGAAGTAACTGCCGTTGTAGCGAGCCAGTTTGACATCGTCGAGTTCAGCTTCGACCTCGTTGAGAACGCCCTTGTACTTCTCCTGGGCATCGTACCACACCCAGACTGGGTGTCGATCGAATTTTTGACGAAGTTCCGTGATAATGCTTTCCGCGAGATCACCCATATCGAATTACCTCGAATAGCTCGATTTCAGCTTCGGAAGTCCAGTTTTGAGGACTTCGTACTGGTCCCATTCTTTGATGTTCTCCCAGATTCCTTTCTCAACATCAACACTGACGCCATCATCGACCATCTCATCGATGGTCTCCCGGAACTCCTTGATGTCATCGAGATCGTCTTGGACTTTTTCTTTCCTCTTCAGAAGCTCCTTATCCGGATTGTCGCCACTGGTTTGTGCGTTGAGGGTTTCAAGCTCATTTTCGAGTTCATCGATTCGTGGGTCGAGATACTGTCCTCGGAGTTTTGGGAGCGTGTTCTCATCTATTTCATGGTAATAGACGAAGCAACTGAATGCACCGTTAGAACTTTCTAGTTGCCAATAAATCGGTGTTCTTTGCCCTCGGCGCTTGTATTCGTCGGTGTGGTGGTTTCGAAAGAATTGTTTCCTCATCCATTCGGAAGGCGAATTTCCTAAATTAGATCTGATCTGATCCAATACCGTAGCTGGTTCATCAAATAGAGATTCAATCGATTCTTGAACAAAATCACTAAACTCATTTGAATAGGGGCATATTGAGAGTATTTCCTCTTTATCTGTCGAAATCCCGTCACTTGACCATCTACCGAAATACAACCCTAAAATATATGATAATAAACGGCCTGCAATGTCTTCATATTCATCTGCAGTATAGAGATTGTGTCGTCTTCGCAGTTCCGCGATAAGATATGGCGAGATCTCCAACTGTTCTGCCAACTCTATAATTGAACTTGACTCACCGTTCTCAATACGGTCTGATATTTCGCCTGTGTTTAATCACTAGCGGGCGGGGGATCACGTCGTGAGATCAAAGGCGTTGAAGCGGGAGAGTAGTGATTG
>NZ_JAHLKM010000065.1 GCF_024449025.1 Natronomonas aquatica
TGTTGCCATCACCAACTACGAGCGAGGAAACGAACCGGGCTGCGAGAAGCTATGAGATGGATTCTATGACACGCTCAGATAGACCATGCCGCATGGGTATTCGTCTCCCGCTGGTATCGTTTAAAATGACAGAAGTCTCTCCGCGGCGGTTATTACAAGCATATCCGACTACAGCGTTCCTGCACGGTGAGGGTGCATGAGGCGACGGACCCTCATCAAGACCACTGCCGGGCTCGGAACCGTGCTCCTTGCCGGCTGTTCCGGCAGCGACAGTGATTCTGAGGACGGCAGTACGGCGAGCGGGACGTTCCGGCTGTTGATTAGCGATCAGCCGGTAGCCATCGAGGACTTCGATTCACTGGATGTTACTCTCTCGGCTGCTCGTGTCTTTCGAGCCGATGAAGACGAAGAGATCACTCCCGGAGTCGTCAACGGCACCGACAACACAACTGACGACGATACCGAGGATTCCGAAGACGACGAGAGTGAAGGAGTCGTCGAATTCGACCTCGATAGTGTGACCGTCGATCTCACCCAGGTCAAGGGAGATCGAGCCGTGTCGGTACTTGAGGGCGAACTCGATGAGGGGCGATACTCGGGGATCGAACTCCGAGTCGCCAGTGCTGAGGGGGTCGTCGACGGCGAGGCTGTCGACGTGAAGGTGCCAAGTAATCGACTCCGTATTATCAAACCCTTCGAGATCGGGAGTGACGAGGAACTGGACTTCGTCTTCGATATTAACGTCATCCAAAAGGGTCCGACAGGAGGCTATAATCTGCTCCCCGTCATCGGCAAAAGCGGTGTCGCTGGCGAAGACGTCGAGGTCGAAGAAGTCGACACCGATACCCCCGAAGAGACAGGGGCACCAAACGGCACTGACACGGCTGACGAAGACGAAAGTTCATGATACAGGTACCTGTATACCCGCGATTGAGCACCATCTACGCGGGGCGAATTGGACAAACTGCGATCAACGACGCCCCTCATAGATAGAGGAGCACTTAGAGCTCCGATGACGAAGCGAGATGCTAAGGCACGCTGGCCCTCGGACCGTGTTGGATTATCAATCCTGGCAGTAGTGAGCGGAGTTTTTGCCGCCCTTATTGTCGTCACACAACTCCCATACATTATTCTCGCAATCATCCTTGCCTATATTCTCATACCCGCCCAGCAACGACTCAAACAGTACATGAGCGCGAGTTCAGCTGCCTTATCCCTTACCTCGCTCTCGGTATTGCTACTGTTCATTCTCGTCGCTTACATCATCACGATAGCCCTCCAGCAGGGACGGGGGGCTATTTAACGCCATACAAGCAGGAGAATTCAGTTCTAGCGTTATTCAGAACCGTATCGTCGATATTGGTTATGTGGTTGATCTCGATCTGTTGTACGCAACGTATCAGGAGCCAATCGCCACTGGCTTGGAAGGTTTGGCCACCGGCTCGATGACTGCTCTCAGCGGCCTTCCTGGTGTGTTCCTCGGTCTAACCGTGACAACCTTCGTACTATTTGCCCTCTTGCGAGACGGTGAACAGTTCGTCACTTGGCTCCAAACAGTCGTCCCCGTATCCGAAAGTGTCCAGCAGGAATTGATGGCTGAATTTGACGATCTCATGTGGGCGTCTGTCGTCGGTAACGTCGCCGTTGCGGGTATTCAGGCCGTGCTGCTCGGGGGCGGATTGATCCTCGTTGGCATGCCTGGGCCCGTCTTCTTGACACTAGCGACGTTCGCCCTCTGCTTGCTTCCACTGGTAGGGGCGTTTGGAGTGTGGGTGCCAGTTTCGGTCTACCTGCTCGGAATAGGTCGCCCCACGCCAGCCCTAATCATCTTGATTATTGGGTCTGTAGTTAGTGCTTCGGACACTTACCTTCGACCGGCTATCATCAACCGAAGCGGGGCACTCAACGTTGCGGTCATCACGGTTGGAATCTTCGGAGGCATCGTCGTGTTCGGAGTGGTAGGTCTGTTCATTGGTCCCGTCATCCTCGGCGGCACGAAGGTTATGTTTGACCAGTTTGCCCGGGAACCATGCGTCTTTAGCTAAGACTCACACCTCGGTTGAGTAGCGGTTGCGAGGGTTTCTTGGAGGATTGGTCGTTGCTTG
>NZ_JAHLKM010000024.1 GCF_024449025.1 Natronomonas aquatica
GAGGAGACCGCCCATTCGGCGGTGCGGGCGAACTCCCAGGGGTTTTCGGGCGCTTCGGGGCCCGAGAGGTAGCTTTTTCCGAGGTTATAGAACATGATGAAAAACGAGAATCCGAGGGCGAAAGCGCCGATGGTGCCGATCTGGTGTGAGGTGACGAACTCTTGGTTGTACTCGAAGACCCGCCGTGGGGTCTCCCAGGCCGTGAACATCGAGAAGTACACGACGTTGAAGGCGATAAAGAAGACGACGAAGTGGAGTTTGCCGAGGAACTCGTCGTACATTTTGCCGGACATCTTCGGGAACCAATAATAGATCGCTCCGACGAGTGCCGTTGCGCCGCCGAACATGACGTAGTGGAAGTGGGCGACGACCCAGTAGGTTCCGCGGAACTGGTAATCGAGGACGATGGCGCCGAGGAAGACGCCGGTGATGCCGCCCAGAATGAACAGAAGCAGTGCGCCGAAAGAGAAGAGGAAGGGCGTTTTGAACCGGATGCGGCCTTTCGCGAGGGTGTAGATGAGCGCGAAAACGAGGAGATCGAAGGGGAGTGAGATGCCGATGGTGGTGGCCATCATCAGGGTTTTGGTTTCGAGGTTGATGGTGGTGAGGAACATGTGGTGCATCCACACGAGGAAGGACTGGAGTGCGATCAACACGATGGCGATGGTGACCCATTTGCGGCCGACGAGGCGGTTGCCGGAGAAGGTCTGGAAGATTTCGAGCATGACGCCGAGTGCGGGGAAGAAGACGATGTAGACTTCGGGGTGGCCGAAGAACCAGAAGAGATGGCCCCACAGGAGGGCGCCGCCCTCGGTCGCCGAGAAGTAGACGCTGCCGAAGACGCGGTCGGCCGCCAGGATGAAAAGCGCCGCGAGATACGCCGCGAATGCAAAGAGCATCATCCAGACGGTTGCGAGGATGGACCAGGTGAACATAGGCATGTCCATGAGGCCCATGCCTTCGGCGCGGGAGTGATGGATCGTCGTCAGGAAGTTGATCGTGGAGGCGGTCGAGGCGGAGATAAACATCGCGATCCCGAGCACCGCCCCCGTTGAGCCGACAGCCGGCGTGTAGGCGGGGATGTTAAGCGGGGCGTACAGCGTCCAGCCGGCGGTCATCGTTCCGCCGTCCTGGAAGAACGAGATTGAAAAGAGCAGGCCAGAAAAGAGGTACATCCAGTATGAGAGGGCGTTGAGCCGTGGGAACGCCAGATCGTCGGCGCCGATCTGGAGCGGGACGACGTAGTTAGCGAAAGCGAAGGCGAACGGCGAGAGGAACCAAAAGACCATGAGGAGGCCGTGTGCGGTGACGGTTTCGTTGTAGCCGACACCGTTGCCGCCGAGGACCGTCGCGGCGGGATCCCACAGCTCGACGCGGAGCAACAGCGCGAGGACGCCGCCGAAGAGCAAAAAGAAGATAGCGGTGAGTAAATAGAGGATGCCGACGTCCTTGTGGTTGGTCGTAACGAGCCAGCGTTTGAGCGAACTGGTATCGGGAAGCTCGCTCATCAGGCGCTCGCCTCCCGGGTGTTACTCGCTGCCGCTGCGGGTGTCGGTGTTGATGTCGATACCGACGCCGATCCACCGCCGTCGGTGTCGTCGTACCACTCGTTGAACTCCTCAGGTTCTATACTGGAGGTGCCGAACGTACTGCGACCAGCCCCGTTGCGGCGGACCGGATCTATCGGGCAGTGACGACTCATGCGCTATCTGTTGTGCAGGGGAGGCGACGGATTGAAACTGTATTTGGCGTGCGACAAACACTTCACTCACTCCGCCGATAGGCCACGCAAACATGCGGGAGTTCGTGTTCGAACTAAAGTACGAACCCGGGCGGAATCCGTTGATGGACGTTTTCGATGAGTACCCGGATCTTTCCTCGAACGGTATCGCCGGTGTCGCTGGGAACGATGAACTCTGGCGGATAGAACGGATATCCGGACCGACCGAGGGACTGGATACGGCCGAAACGTGCCTCGAACGTCGTCCGGGAGCGGCCGAAACGGTAACCGCGACGCCGTGCGAGGTGAGGGCGCGGGTGAACGTTATAAAAAACTCCGGAGCCCACCGGGACGTGTATACCCACTTCGAATCGGTTCAGGGCGGCGATTCGGTTCATACGCTCGCCACGAAGCATCTGGGAGACGACGTCGTCTTCGAGGTCCAGCGGACGCGGCTGACCCAGCGATGGCGTATCGCCTGTCCGACCGACGAGGCGTTCGGTCTCTTTTATGACGCCTTCCAGGGGGCGTTACACGCGGATATTTCCTTTCGCTTCAGCCACGTCGGGCAGGCCCAGGGCTGGCAAGCGAACCTCTTTTCAGGGATCGATATGCCGGCCGAACAGCGCGTCGCGCTCGTAAACGCAGTCGAGCACGGATATTACGAATCCCCCCGGGAAATATCACTGGAGGAACTCTCGACAGATCTCGGGTGGCCCCGGTCGACGCTCTCCTATCGGCTCCGGCGAGCCGAAGCCAGACTCGCCGAGGCGTTCGCCGAACGGGTCGGGTCCGGGGATGCCGGACGCCCGATCAGTTCCGGCCGCGATACCGAACACGGAGGATGACGTAGCGGTGGCGTCCACGGCGTTCGCCCGCGTCGGTGTCGGCGTCGCCGCTACTCTTTGGGCTGGATGTCGCCGGCGAACGTCTGGAACTCGATCGCCCCGTCGGGAATGTGGAACGTATCGGTACAGAACCCATAGACGTTGTCCGGTGTTTCGGCGTGCCACAGGAGGTAGGCGAAATCCCCCTCTACGATGGTATCGTCCACCTCGAGATCCGTTCCGTCCTGA
Organism: Natronomonas aquatica; assembly: GCF_024449025.1. GTDB lineage: Archaea > Halobacteriota > Halobacteria > Halobacteriales > Haloarculaceae > Natronomonas > Natronomonas aquatica. Next base: position 2,797 of record NZ_JAHLKM010000024.1, read on the forward strand.
GAGAACTCCTCGAACAGCTCCGAGAAGAGCCCCTCGATCTCCTCGAGGCCACGAAAGACGCCCATGTTCGTGACGACGACCGAATCCTCGACGTAGTCGACCATGACCGCCTCGAGGTCCTGGGTGGCGAACGCGTCGAGGTGGTGATCGAGCACGCTTTCGGTGTTACTCATACTCATAGGGTATCACGGGCGAAACGTACGACGAGCACTCATTTAGTTATTTGGCGGCGGAAGCGCTCACCGTGGTGGGCGCGGTTCCGTCGGTAGTCGTTTCCCGGCCGGCGAAGGAACTCCGGTGGACCCGGCTTCCGCCCGGAGCGTTCCGGTAACCGACACGGGGGGGACCGAGGGACTGTCTCGGGTTCCCCTCCTCTCATTTTAGAGCAGACACGGGCTCGGGGGTGACACCCGTATTCGGTCGGGTGGGACACACCTTTGACTCGCCCTGCCGAAACGTGACTAATGGTGGGACTAGTCGGCTCTCTCGCTTTGGTGGCCGTCGGGACCCTCGTCATCTGGAAGGGAAGCAAATACTTCGAGCAATCAGCGGAGCGACTCAGCAAACACTACGGGCTCCCGGTCGCGTTTCACGGTGCGATCGTCGTCGCCGTCGGATCCAGTTTTCCCGAGATCAGCTCTATCGTCATCAGCACCGTGGTCCACGACGAGTTCTCGCTCGGCGTCGGCGCGATCGTCGGCAGCGCCATCTTCAATCTGCTCGTCATCCCCGCGCTTTCGGCGCTGTTCAGCGAGGAGCTGGAAGCGACCCGTAGCCTCGTTCACAAGGACGCACAGTTTTACATCATCAGCGTCCTCGTGCTTTTCATCGTGTTCGCGCTCGGGGCGACCTACGTCCCGGGAGGGACGAACCAGGCCGCGATCTTGACCCCGGTACTGACCGTCCTGCCGCTTGCGACGTACGGAGTCTATCTCTTCCTCCACCAGCAGGACGCCAGCGAACACGTCGCCGAAACCGAACTCGAGATCGACCGCAGGCGGGAGTTGATCACCCTCGTCGTCGCGTTGCTCGTGATCGCCGCCGGCGTCGAAGGACTCGTTCGCGCCGCGCTCTCGCTGGGGGAAACGTTCGGTACCCCGAGTTTCCTCTGGGGGCTGACCGTCATCGCGGCCGGGACGAGCCTCCCCGATGCCTTCGTCAGCGTTCGCGCCGCACAAAGCGGCGACAGCGTCACCAGCCTCACGAACGTGCTCGGCAGCAACACATTCAATCTGTTGGTCGCCATCCCGGTCGGCGTCCTTCTCGCCGGCACGGCGACCATCAACTTCCTTGCCGCGATCCCGACTATGGGATTTCTCGCTTTCGCCACGCTGGTGTTTATTGTCTTTGCCCGCACCGATCTCGAGTTGACCGACTACGAGGCCTACGGCTTCCTCGGGTTGTATCTCGTGTTTCTCCTCTGGATGGCGCTCGAATCGATCGGCGCCATCGAAACCGTTCGGGGTATCTGACGGCGGTGTCAGGGGCGGACGAGAGAGATCGGCGCCTCTTCTTTATGTACTGTTTCGAACGCCACCGCTTCGTCCGTGACGCCGGGGCCGCTGCGGGTCCGGCCGTCGTCGTCCGGAACGATCAAGCCTGTCGGTTCCCAAATCTCACGAACGCTAAATGGCCGCCAGACGAGAGTTTCTCACCGGGATCGCTGTCGCCGCCGCGGGCTGTCTCGGTCCGGGCGTCTCGAGCCGTGGCGCCGACGAGAGCGGCGATGGCGGGTCGACGGACGCCGGGAGCGATACGGACACAGACGATACCGACGACGAATCGCGCTATCACCTCCGGGGCGCCCCCGTCGAGGCCGACGACCGCGAGCCGGTGTTGTCGACCGACGACGACGCCGTCGCCAGGATCGAACCGCTCGTCGACCTACTCGAGGAGGTGACGGAGACCTTCGAGGTCAAGTACGCCTCGCTGTCCCCGAGCGACGCCGGGGCGTTCGAGGAGGTGACGGCCGACGTCGAACGGTACGCCGCGGGGAACCCGCCCGGCTACTACATCGACCACGAGGGGACCGTCGTCTCGGTCTCGTCCAGCGGGTAGTCTTCCCCGTTCTCCGTCCGTCGATGGCGAGGGAACGGTTCGGAAAAGCGCTGGTGATGCGGATCCGTTCGATCCTCGGACCCGACGCTCGTCAAACCTGAGACACGCACATTAGGCCGGTCCCAGTTCCGTTCTGATCATCGATTCGAGCCGGTCGAGCCCGGTTGCGATCCGATCGCGATCGTTCGCAAAGCTCAGCCGTATGTGGCCCTCCCCTCCGTCGCCGAACGCCACACCCGGCGCTGTCACGACCTGATAGTCGTACAGGAGCCGTTTGGCGATCTCCATGCTCGATCCCTCGAGCGCGCTCACGTCGAGGAACGCATAGAAGCCGCCCTCCGGGGGAGCGACCGACACGTGGGGAATCGAACCGATCCGGTCGACGACGAAATCTCGTCGGGACCGGAAGGCGTCCTTCATCGCCTCGATCGGCTCCCGTGATCCGGTAAGTGCCGCGATGGCGGCGTGCTGTGCGGGGGCGTTGACACAGGATGTCGTGCTTTCGTGGATCTTGGTGACTTCTCCGAGCACGTCGGCGGGTCCCGAGAGCCAGCCGACACGCCAGCCGGTCATCGCGTAGGTCTTCGAGAACGAATCGACCGAGAGAACCCACTCGTCGTGGTCGGTGACGCTCCTGATCCGTGCCGGCGTCTCGCCGTAGGTGAGGTTCCGATAGACCTCGTCGGCGAGTACGTAGGCGCCGTGTTCGGCCGCCGCTTCGACGATACGCTCGATGGCCTCCGGCGGGAACACCCGGCCGGTCGGGTTCGAGGGGGAGGTAAGCGAAACGGCTGCGGTATCCTGGCCGATCGCATCGATGATCGTGTCGGGATCGGGCTCGAATCCCGCTTCGGGCGGCATCGACACCTCGATCGGCACCGCGCCGGCGAGTTTCGCCTGCGAGATCGGGTTCGGCCATGCGGGGGTCGGGATGAGGACCTCCTCGCCCGGATCCGCAACGGTGTGGATGGCGAGATGGAGCGCTTCCACGCCGCCGTTCGTGACGACGACCTCGGAGCCGGGATCGACGTTTTGGCCGGTCTGCTCCGAGAGCCGTTCGGCGATCGCCTCCCGGAGTTCGAGTAATCCTGCGTTCGGCGTGTATCGGGTCGCGCCCGCCGTCGCGGCCTCGTGGGCGGCCTCGACGATGTGGCCCGGCGTATCGAAATCGGGTTCGCCGAGTTCGAGATGAACCAGATCGCCGTCGTACTCGGCGGCGAGATCGAACATCACACGGATCTTCTGTGGTTCGATGTCGTCGACGCGCCGCGAGATCCGTTTCCGCCCGTGATGCTGCTTCATCTGTTGGTGGGACTTCCCTTGCCAGTAAATGCCTTTGGATCGTATAAAAGCGTCCCGACACGGCGGTCGGCGTCGGCACCGCCCCCGAACCGTTTTGGGTCGCGGTAACGAATCCGGGACGATGCCGACGACGTGTGCGCTGTGTCGGCGCGTGGTTCCCGACGGAAAGATCGACGATCCACAGGTCGTCCAGCGGCACCACCTGCGACCGGAAGAGCGTGCCACGAGCCCGACGGTGACGCTCTGTCGGCCGTGTCACGAACAGATCCATGCCGTCTTCACGAACGCGGAACTCAGAGCCGAGTACGACACTATCGAGGCGTTGCGCGACGCCGACCGTCTCCGGGGGTACATCGAGTGGATCCGCGGGACGGACAAACTCGACATCCGGGTCTCGACCAGCGATCGGGTGCGTGAGTGACCAGAGCGTTACACTGATAGCTCCCGTCCGGATGTCGCTTTCGACACAGTCTCGTGCCGTCGGCTATGGTTTCATGGGGATATCGCGCGGGGCAGGAATATCCCGAAATCGATATCGCCGAGGGTATCACTCATCGACGCCGACGATCCCGAGCACGTCGCGGAGATCGTCGATCTCGTGATCCGCTTTCGGCCCCCACGCGTCCGGGCCGTAGCCGACCGTTTCGATCCCGAGTGCGGCCGCACCGACGATGTCGTGATCGTAGCGATCGCCGATCATAACAGTCCGTTCCGGGTCCGCGTCGGTCGCTCCGAGGGCGTCGCGGAACATCCGCTCGTCGGGTTTGGTGTAGCCGATCGCCTCCGAGGTAGTCACGTGATCGAAGTGGTCCCAAACGCCCAGGGTATCGAGCATCGATCGGGCCTCGGGGGTGTCGACGTCCGAGACGATCGCCAACCCGAACCCCGAAGCGGACAGCGTCGCTATCGTATCAACGGCAGCCGGCTTCGGTTCGAGCGCTTCTTCGAGTGCCGCCTCGAGCCGCGAGTCCCAGTCGGCCGGCGGGTCGCCGTCGAATAGCTCCGCGGTCGCCTTCGCGTACCCATCGCGTGCGAGCCGGTATCGGTTCCCCTCCCGTCCCCGGAAGTGATCGCCGAGCGTCGTCTTCCACGACTCGAGGGCGCCCTCCGGATCGAACCCGTACTCGGCGGCCAGACCGTCGACGAACGCGGCGTACCCCGTCCGGATCGACGCGAGTTCGACGATGACACCGCCGATATCCCAAAAGACCGTCCGGGGGCGGGGATCCGGCGCTGTCATCGGCTGTACCTCCGGACACCGGCACGGGATTCGCCCGTGACCCGCCCGGTCTTTTCGAGGTGTGCGAGTGCACCCATCGCCTCCGGAAGCAGATACTGGCTCCCGTGATCGCCGGCGACTGCCTCCGCGACGGCGGGGGTAGTCTCGTGGCCGTCGGCGACGAGGGCGGCGACCTGATCGAGTCGGTTATCGAGGCTCGACCGATCGCGATCGACGACCCAATCGAGGTCGCCGTGTACCGGTCCGTGGCCGGGATAGACGACATCGACCTCGAGTTCCGCCATCCGGTCGAGAGCGCCGTAAAAGGCGCTGAAGGCGTCCCGGTAGCCGTCGTCGAGGCCCTCGTGTAACACGATCGGGCGGAACGGCTCGATCCCCATATCGCCCGCCAGGAGAACGCGGTCGCCGTCGATATCCGTCCGGTAGCTCAGGTGGTCGGCCTGATGGCCCGGGAGGTGGACTCCCTCGACGTCCAGCGACCCGACCGAGAGGCGTTCTCCGGGCTCGATCCAGACGTCGACCGATCCGGGGGCCAGCAGTTCGAGGTTCCGCTCGAGCGATTCGACGGCCCGTCCGACCGCCGTCTCGAGGGTCTCACCCGAAAACCCGGCTTCCCGACAGTTCCGTCTGACACGTGCCTCGAGGGTATCCGCCGGGCGGTCGAACCGCGATTTGACGCCGACTGGAGCGTATACCGTCGGATCGCTGGCCTCGAGGACGGTCGGCACCTCGCCGATGTGATCGACGTGGGGATGGGTGACGAGGAGGTGCTCGATATCCCCGGGGCCGTACCCGTACGTCGCGAGCGCGTCCCGGAAGGCTTCGGTCCGTCCCGGTGCGGCGGCGTCGACGAGGATCGGCTCGGGGCCCTCGATCAAATAACAGGCGACGTGTCCGGGGGGCCACTTCACGTCGAACGACAGTCGGTGAACGAGCTCCTGGCTGCTCCGTACGTCCATTCGCCGATACCTCGGCTGTCGCCGCGTATAAACTTTCGTTTCGCTCTATGGATGGTTTCGTTACCACTGTTCGGCTCGATCCCACCGTACTTACCTTTATTAACGATACCGGAGAACGATCCGGTCGATGACACGGACAACGCGTACGCCACACCCAGTGTGTGAACACCCATGATGAGTCCGTTTTCAGTCGACGGACGGACGGCCGTGATCACCGGCTCGAGCCAGGGGATCGGCGAAACGACCGCAAAGCGGTTCGCCGCTGCCGGCGCAAACGTCGTCGTCACCTCCCGATCGCCGGAGCGAATCGAAGCGGTCGCCGAGGAAATAAACGACAGCGACCGTCCCGGCGAGGCTATCGCGATCGAGTGTGATGTCCGGGATCGGGCGGCCATCGAGGCGCTCCTCGAGGCGACCGCCGGGGAGTTCGGACGGATCGACTCGATGATCAACAACGCCGGCGCGTCGTTCACCGCGGCGTTCGACGAGCTCTCGGAGAACGGCTGGAAGACGATCGTCGACATCAACCTCCACGGGACGTTCCACTGTGCTCAGATCGCGGGCCGACATATGCAACAGCAGGAAGGTGGGGGAACGATCGTCAACGTCGCCTCCATCGCGGGAACGATGGGGTCGCGGTCGATGAGCCACTACGGGGCCGCCAAGGCGGCCGTGATCAACCTCACGAGGTCGCTATCGGCCGCCTACGCGGATCACGGGATCCGGGTCAACTGCGTCGCGCCCGGGCTCGTCGGGACGCCCGGCGTCGCCTCCCAGCTTGGGATCGATCCGGCCGACGTCGACCGCGAGGACGTCGACAAGGCGATGGGCCTGCCGGCAGAGATCGCCGACGTCATCCAGTTCCTTGCGAGCGACGCCGCCTCCTACGTCGTCGGCGAAACGATAACCGCCCAGGGTGTTCCACCGCTCGAGGACACACAGCGGCCGAACACATGACTGAACGGGATCTCTTTCTACCGGTGGCAGCACAGCCGAGCGTCGAGACGCTCGTCGAGGGGGCACGGCTCGGCGAGGACCTCGGGTACGACACCGCGTGGCTCCCCGAGACGTGGGGCCGGGACGCGGTCACGACGCTGACCTGCATCGCACGGGAGACCGACGAGATCGGTGTCGGCACCTCGATTATGCCGGTTTACTCCCGGTCGCCGGCGCTCATCGGACAGACCGCGACGACGCTTCAGGAAGTCTCGGAGGGCCGGTTCCGGCTCGGACTCGGCCCCTCCGGCCCGCTCGTCATCGAGAACTGGCACGGCGTCGAGTTCGGGAACCCGCTGCGCCGGACCCGCGAAACCGTCGAGATCGTCAAACGCGTCCTCTCGGGCGAACCGGTCGAATACGACGGGGAGATATTCGATCTCGAAGGGTTCAGGCTCCGGTGTGATCCCCCTGACCCGGTACCGGCCGTCGATACAGCCGGGATGGGGCCGAAGGCGGTCGAACTCGCGGGGCGTTTCGCCGACGGCTGGCATGCGCTTTTGTTGACCCGGGAAGGCCTCCGGGATCGGCTGGAAGATTTCGACCGCGGCACCGAACTCGGCGACCGGGACCGATCCGAACAGCGGGTCTCGCTGTCTCTGACCTGCTGTGTGCTTGAGGACGCCGAAGAGGCGAAACGGCTCGTCAGACAGCACGTCGCCTTTTATGTCGGCGGGATGGGGTCCTACTACCGCGACAACCTCGCACGACAGGGACACGAGGCGGCTGCAAACGAGATCTACGACCGCTGGCAGGACGGCGACACCGACGGCGCGATGGCGGCGCTGTCGGACGACCTCCTCGAACGGCTCGCGGTCTGGGGAACGCCCGAGACTGCCCGTGAGCGATTCGAACGGTTCACCGGCATCGACGGCGTGGCTGCGGTGTCGGTTTCGTTCCCGCGGGCGGCGGACATCGATCAGATCCGCTCGACGATGCGGGCGCTCGCCCCCGAATGAACGGGTGGGCCCTCACCTCGCTATCGCTGTAACCGAGATCGACTCCGAGCACGCCGTTCTCCCGACGGGATCGCCCGACAATTTATATACGAACACGGGGCCAGCCCTCCTATGCGTTGAGCGATCGACGGCGGGTCGCCGAGGCGGGAGCAGAGCGGACCGATGAAGGAGGTGCCGGGTCGGCCGCTCGCTGTGACCCACGGCTCGCCGAACGAAAGCGGGTCACCTGTTCGCCAGTTCCCGGCCAGCCGCGACCGGCCGCAGCCTCAACGTTTTCCGAGCGCCCGCCCGGCGTCCGTCGTCCCGTGGCGCACGAAGGAGAGATAGAAGCCCCGGCCGCAGCCGTCGGCGTCCGGATCGCGTGTCGTCTCGTCTTCACCGCACTGAAACCGGACGCCGTCGATCCGTTCCCGCTCGTAGTCGTCATCGGCCGCAACGTACTCCCAGCCCTCGAGCGGGTACGGCGTAACGGACTTGTCGGCGAGATATCCCTCTCGCTCGAGTTCGACGACCGTCTCACAGTGCGGACAGTAGTACGTAACGGGAGTACTCATACCGCTATTAGACGTCGCGGACGCTTGGCCGTGTCGGTGTCGGTAGTCCCGATCGGGGTTCCGGGCGTCGGCTTTATTGTCTCGGCCACGTACGCCCGGTATGACGATCACGTTCTATCGCCTGGAGGGGTGTCCCTTCTGTGAGGACGTCCTCGCCAGACTCGAGGAATTGGACGTCCCGTTCGACAGCGTCCGGGTCGAAGGCCTGCACTCCGAGCGTGATACGGTGAAAGCGGTGACCGGCCAGCGGCAGGTTCCGGCCATCGTCGACGACGCCTACGGTGTCTCGATGAGCCAGTCGGTACGGATCATCGAGTACCTGGAGACAACCTACGGGGACGCTGACCCGACCGGAGCCGTCGACGGCTGACCCAGACCGCGGGCGATCCCGTCATCCGGCTTCCTCGCCCCCGGACGGGGCAAGTTCGGCAGTGACGGGTATCACCTGGAGAGGTCCTCGACCAGCCCCGGCAGCAGTTCCGCGACGTCGGCGCGGAAATCGTACGTTGCGATGTCGGAGAGGTCTGTCGGATCGAGGTTGACGATACAGAGCGTTCCACCAGACTCGACCGCATGTCGCGGCAACGAGGCGGCGGGTTCGACGGTCAAAGACGATCCGACTGCCAGGAAGACGTCGGCGTTCCGCGAGACCGTCCGTGCCCGAACGAGATCATCTCTCGGGAGCCGTTCGCCGAACAGCACAACGTCCGGTTTGAGGAGCCCGCCACAGCGGGTACAGGTCGGCGGTGCTTCGCCGTCCTCGACACGTTCCATCACGGGACCGACGTCGAAGCGATGATCGCACTCCGTACAGACGACTCGCCGGCCGTTGCCGTGGATCTCGATCGGGTCCTCGTTGCCGGCGGCCTGATGGAGCCCGTCGACGTTCTGGGTAACGAGCGTATCGAGGTGACCGGCCGCTTCGAGGTCCGCAAGCGCCTCGTGGGCCGCATTAGGCACGACGTCGCCGCCGAAGACCTCTCGAACCATTTCGACGCGTTCGCGCCAAAACCCCTCGGGATCGGCACGGAACCGCGAGATATGGAAATCGTCAGGGTCGTACTTCGTCCAGATCCCGTCCTCCGAACGGAAATCCGGGATCCCGGACGCCGTCGAAACGCCCGCCCCCGTCATCGCGACCACGGAGTCAGCCCGGGCGATCGACCGGGCCAACGCGGTACGTTCCTGTCGGTCCATACGCTTTGGTTCGGGATCGCCGGACAAAACCGCTGTGGCGCGAGACGAGCGAAAAGCGGGAACGCCGCACCGTGGGACTACTTCAGTCGTTCCTGCAGAAAAGAGGGGTGAGCGGCCGTCACGCCCTCGATCGAGAGGATTTTCTCGCGGATCGCCTCGCCGACCTCGTCGCCGTCGGCCGCACGCACCTCGGCCATCAGCATGTGGTCGCCACTGGAGGTATACAGCGACTCGACGACGTCGAGGTCCTTCAACTCGCGCGTGACCTCGACGTAGCGTTCGCTCGTGACGTCGATTCCGACCAGGGCGATCGATTTCCCGGAGAGCTTCTTCGGGTCGATGTCGGCCGAATACCCGACGATGACGCCCTCCGATTCGAGCTTGTCGATATATTTCCGGACGGTCGGTTTCGATACGTTCGCTCGTTCGGCGATCTCGGTGTAGGAGGCCTGGGCGTCGTCCTCGAGGACGGCGAGTATCCGCTCCTCCGTTCCCGCGCTCATAGAGGGATATTTTACGTCCGCGGAAAAATATCTTCCGAAGCGGAAAACGGACCGACCGAAGCCGGCTCTCGTCGGCTCGGTCCCACCGGGCGGCGCGGAACTCCCTTCCTCGGGAGAATCCCGGCTAACAGCGGTACTGCGGTGGGGTAGGCTTAAGAGGGAGCCGCCGGGAACGGGTGTATGATCACAGACGGTATCGGCCGCGACTGGCGAGCCGATCGTGAAAGCGAGCCGATCGACGTCAGTGGCCACGGGGACGGACCGCTCCGGAGCGGTGTTACGACGGTACCGGCGACGTCGACGGCGAACCGATCCACCGCCGTCCGGAGCGAGTGATGACCGGCCCGGAATCGCTCCCGGAGGATGTTCGGGACGGGTTCGAGACCGAACTCGACGACCACGGGCTCTTCTCGTGGTTGGACCTCGAGTTCGTCACGCTGGAACCCGGACGCGTCGTCTTCGGAATCCCCTTCGAGGAGAAGTTCGCGAACCTCGTCTCGGGGGCCGTTCACGGCGGCGTGACTGCCTCGGCGATGGACACGGCCTCGGCATTCGCGCTGCGCTCGACGTTCGACGATCCCGTCTCCGCGCAGGTGACGACGACGGATCTCGACGTCCGGTACGTGAACGCGGCCCGCGGGGACCTCCGGGTCGAGGCGACCGTCGTCGAGGCCGGCGGAACCATGGGGTACACCGACTGTGAGGCCACGACCGCCCACGAGGGCGAACGGAAAACCGTCGCCACCGGTGGCACGAGCTACAGACTGTTCCGAGAATGACCGACGAGACAACGGCTACGAACACGAACGACAGTACCGACGACGCGGACGCCGACGCAGACGGTGTCTTCCATCTGATCGAGGAGGGCGACGCCTACGTCACACAGGGGCGGACGATCACGGACGCCGACGTGATGAACTTTGCAGGCGTCTCCGGGGACTTCAACCACATCCACACCGACAAAGAGCGGATGGCCGATTCGATGTTCGGCGGCCGGATCGTCCACGGGATGTTCGTATTGAGCGCGGCGACCGGGCTCGTCTGGCAACACCGATCGGTTGAGGAGCGCGAGGCCGTCGTCGCGTTCTACGGCATCGACAACCTTCGGTTCCGGCGGCCGGCGTACGTCGGCGACACGATCCGCGTCTCGATGGAGGTCGAAGAGACGCGAAAAAAACCCGACGGTCCCGGGAACGGGACGGTCCGGTACGCGATGTCGGTAGAAAACCAGGACGGGGAGACCGTCCTCTCCTGTGAGATGATCTCGCTTCTGGAATAAACGAGCGCGCTATTGGCCCCAGTTGCGGCGTTCGGTCGGCCGTTCGGAGAGCGCCATCACGTCCAGGGGCTCCTCGACCGTCTCGAGCGCCTCGAGCGTGGCCCGCGAGCTCGGCACGGTCGAGAAGTAGGTGAGCCCCTCCTCGACGGCGACTTCGAGGAGATCGCGATCCCGGGAGAAGATCACGTCGATCTCGCCGTCGCGCAGGGCGCCGGAGACGTCCTCGAAGTCCTCCTTCGCGTGGACGTCGTAGTGGCGGGCAGCGTTTTCGCGGATATCGGTGATGTCTTCCTCCTGTTGGGACATCGCGCCGAGCGTTTCGAGGTCGACGATCGCCGTCCCATCGGTCGGGATGGCCTTGCTCGTCGCCGCCTGAGCCTTCAGGTAGGCCTTGCCGAACGAGCGGGCGGTCCCCATCACCTCGCCGGTCGATTTCATTTCGGGGCCGAGCCGCGGGTCCGATCCCGGCAGCCGGTCGAACGGCAGGACGACCTCTTTGACCGAGACGTGTTCGGGGATCTGCTCGTGGACCTGAAGTTTTTCGAGGGTAGCGCCAGCCATGACCTTCGCGGCGAGTTTCGCGATCGGGACACCGGTCGCCTTCGAGACGAACGGCACAGTCCGCGAGGAACGGGGGTTGGCCTCCAGGACGTACACCTCGCCGTCGCGGACGGCCAGCTGGACGTTCAAAAGCCCCACAGTGTCGAGTTCGCGGGCGATATCGAGAGTGACTTCGCGGACGCGTTCGAGGACGTCCGCCGACAGCGATCGCGGCGGGATCATACACGCCGAATCGCCCGAGTGGACGCCGGCGGCCTCGACGTGCTCCATGATCCCGCCGATCAGAACGTCCTCGCCGTCCGAGACCGCGTCGACGTCGAGTTCGACAGCGTCCGCGAGGAAGTCGTCGACGAGGATCGGCTTGTCGGGGGCGACCCGGGCGGCCTCCTCGATGTACGATTCCAGTTCCTCGTCGGAGGAGACGACGTCCATCGCCCGCCCGCCTAGCACGTAGGAAGGACGGACCAGAACCGGGTAGCCGATCCCGTGGGCGAGATCGAGCGCCTCGGCCTGGCTCGTTGCGGCGCCACCTTCGGGCTGGCTGATACCCAGTTCGTCCATCAGCGCGTTGAACCGGTCGCGGTCCTCGGCCAGATCCATGGCTTCTACGGAGGTGCCGAGGATCTCACAGTCCAGATCGCGCCGCTCGAGTTCGTCCTCGAGCGGTTCGCCGACGTTGACCGAGGTCTGGCCGCCGAACTGGACCATCACGCCGTCCGCGCCCGTCTCATCGGCGATGTCGGCGATCTCCTCGGCGGTGATCGGCTCGAAGAACAGGCCGTCGGAGGTGTCGTAGTCCGTCGAGACCGTCTCTGGGTTGTTGTTGACGACGTGAGCATCGATGCCCATATCCTCCAGGGCCCGGACGGCGTGGACCGCACAGTAGTCGAACTCCACGCCCTGTCCGATCCGTATCGGGCCACCGCCGACCACGACGACCGATTCCACATCGCGGTCGACCTGCACCTCGCTGGCGCCCCGTCCCGTCGGCGGTTCCCGTGCCGAGTAATAGTACGGCGTCGAGGCGCGGAACTCGCCGGCACAGGTGTCGACCTGCTTGAACGTCCGGCTGGAGGTGTCGGCCTCGACGTTCTCGACGGTCGTTCCGCCGCCGTCCGTCTCGACCGCCCCATCGCGTTCCGCGTCGGTCACCGCCGCGGGGATCCAGGAGGCGTGGGTGTCGTTGAACGCGCCCCCGGCGATGGCGGCGATCTCCTGGTTGGTGAATCCCACCTCGGCCGCGGGGGTGAACTCGCCGTTCCTGGCCGACTCGGCGGCCTCGGCGATCCGACCGAACCGTTCGAGATACCACTCGTAGATCCCTGTCAGGTCGTGGACTTCTTCGACGGTGTAGCCGCGATCGAAGGCCTCCAGGATCGCGTAAGGGCGGTCCGGCGTCGGCCGTTCGAGGTACGCCGATTCGAGTTCCGCATCGAGGATCTCGGTCCAGTCGACGGCGGGGTCGTACTCGGAGGAACGCAGCGCCTTCAGCAGCGACTCCTCGAAGGTCCGGCCGATCGACATCGCCTCGCCGGTCGATTTCATCGCCGGACCGAGCTCGAACTCCACGTCGGAGAACTTGTCTTTCGGCCACCGCGGGACCTTCGTGACGACGTAGTCGATCGCGGGCTCGAAGGCGGCGGTCGTCTCGCCGGTGATCTCGTTTTCGATCTCGTGGAGGCGTTTGCCGAGGGCGACCTTCGCAGTGACGCGGGCGATCGGATAGCCGGTCGCCTTCGAGGCCAGAGCCGACGACCGCGAGACGCGGGGGTTGACCTCGACGACCCGGTACTCCCCGGAGGGCGTGCCGTCGTCGCGCCAGGCGTGCTGGATGTTACACCCACCCTCGATCCCCAACTCGCGTATGACCTTCAGCGCCGAGTCGCGCATCTCCTGGTGGGCCTCGTCGGGGATGATCTGCGACGGCGTGACGACGGTGGATTCGCCGGTGTGGATCCCCATCGGGTCGATATTCTCCATATTGCAGATGATGATACAGGAGTCGTCGGCGTCCCGCATCACCTCGTATTCGAGCTCGACCCAGCCGGCGATCGATTCGGTGATCTGGACCTCGTGGTTCCGCGAGAGCTGAAAGCCCTTGCGCGCGATCTCCCGTAGCTCGTCCATATCGTCGACGACACCGGAGCCGGAGCCGCCGAGCGTGTAGGCCGTGCGGGCGATGACGGGGAGGCCGCCGACGGCCTCGACAGCGTCCTCGATTTCGTCCATCGATCCGATGGTCTCGGAGCGACAGACCGGCTCACCGATCTTCTTCATTCGCTCGCGGAAGAGGTTCCGATCTTCGGTCGCGTAGATCGTATCCAGCGGCGTCCCCATGATATCGACGTCGTATTCCTCGAGGACGCCCTCCTCCGCGAGCTCGGCGGTGACGTTCAGCCCCGTCTGGCCCCCGAGGCCGGCGATGACCCCGTCGGGTTTTTCTTTCCGGATGACCTCGGCGATCGCCTCCGTCGTGATCGGCTCGACGTAGACCTTGTCGGCCATCTCGGGGTCGGTCATGATGGTCGCGGGGTTGGAGTTGACGAGGACGACTCGGGCACCCTCCTCCCGGAGCGCTCGGCACGCCTGTGCGCCGGAGTAATCGAACTCGGCTGCCTGTCCGATCTGGATCGGCCCGCTGCCGATAAGCAGGATGGTGCGGTCCTCGTCTGGCATTACTCGTCCCGAGCCGACACATCGTAATAAGCCCGGCGAAACGGTGTGGCGTCCGTCGCCGGGAACGTGCGCCGAACCGCCGTTTTCGGCCGCGTATTCCGGATATTGTCGTCTCCGGCGTCGGCGACGGTACCGAGGTTTCCCGGCAGATATTTGACGGCGGCTCCCCCAGTCCTGTCTACAGTGTTAGCAACGTCCGGCGGTGAGGTCACATGACGGAGACGGACGCCGAGTACTTCGGGCGGATCGTCGACCAGGAGTCACTGCGGGCGTACCTGACGGACGAACTCGGTGCGGTCGATACCTACGAGGTCCGACACCACCAGGAAGGCCACTCCAACGAGACGCTGTTCGTCACGTGGGGTGATCGCGAACTCGTCGTCCGGCGGCCGCCGCCCGGCGACATCGCCGAGAACGCACACGATGTCCTTCGGGAGTACCGGGTGATCGATGCCCTCCAAGACACCGACGTCCGCGTCCCGACGACGGTGCTTTCGTGTGACGACCATTCGGTCATCGGAAGCGACTTCTACGCTATGGAACGCCAAGAGGGGAACGTCCTCAGGGACGAAGAGCCCGACCGGTTTTCGACGCCCGAGAAACGACGGGCGGTCGGCTACGAGGCGATCGATCGGCTCGTCGAGATCCACGAGGTCGATTACGAGGATGTCGGGCTTGAGGAGGGCGATTTCGGCTACCCTCCGGGCTTTACCGAACGGCAGGTCCGGCGGTGGTCCGAACAGCTGCTGTGGGCGTTTCAGGTCACTGCCGACGAACGGGAAGTCGAGGACCTCTATGAGGTGATGGAGTGGCTCTACGACAACGTCCCGGACGACGAGGCGTGTCCGAACACCCTCGTTCACGGCGATTACAAGCTGGATAACCTCATGTTCGGCCCGGGTGAGACCCCGGAGATCGCCGCGATCTTCGATTGGGAGATGTCGACGCTCGGGGACCCCTTCACCGATCTGGGGTGGCTGCTCTCCTACTGGCGCGACGAGGGGGACCCCGAACCGCCGCTTCCGTCGCTCGCCCAGCCGTTCCTCACCCGGGAGGGATACCCGACACGACGCGAACTCGTCGACCGATACGAACGGAAGACTGGCCACGAGTTCGAGAACCCGACGTTCTACTGGGTGCTTGCGACGTACAAACTCGCCGGACTCGGCGAGATGTTCTACCGCCGCTATCTGGAGGGCAACTCCGCGGACCCGATGTACCCGAAGATGGAAAAAGGCGTCCCGGCGCTGGCCGAACACGCGTTGACAATCATCGACGGCGAACTGAGTTTATAACCGCGATCGACGGCTTATTTGTCGTCCCGGCACATCGGAGCGGGTATGGACCCGGTGACTGTGGGCTGGTATCTCCTTCTCGGTGGCGGCGTGGCCGTCTCGCTCGCCGTCCTCCTCTGGCTTGCCCGTCCCGATGGTCGCTGGAAACGACGGCTCCGAAAACGGCTCTATCTGGGCGTGCCGTGGGGGACGCTCACTGTGATCGCGCTCGTCGCAACCTTTTATTTATTCGTACAGGACGGGCTCTCGAACCCCTACGACCCGATCCAGATACCCTTCCGGGCCTACAGCTACTTCTATCCGCTCGGCATGCTCACGTCCGGGTTCGCCCACTCCGGGCTAGGCCACGTCACGGGGAACCTGCTCTCGACGCTCGTCTTCGGGTCGCTCGCCGAATACGCCTGGGGACATTTCCCCGACGATGGCGGGAGGGGATCGCCCGCTGTGTCGCGTCTGGGACCTCCCGCCCGGATCGCGGCCTGGGCCGGCGCGCTCGTCGGCGCCGGGATCGTGACGTCGCTTTTCAGCCTCGGGCCGGCGATCGGCTTCTCGGGCGTCGTCTTCGCCTGCGTGGGATTTACTCTCGTTCGGTATCCGATCGCGACGATCGTCGCCGCGCTCTCGTCTGGAATCGTAACGCAGCTGTACTACGCGCTCCGGACGCCGGAATTCAGACGGACCGCCAGAGAAACGTTCTCACAGCCGTGGTGGGCCGGGATCGCGATCCAGAGCCACGCCGTCGGGCTGCTCGTTGGCGTGATCGGGGGGCTCGTACTCCTGTACCGCCGGGACGTCCGGCCGTCACCCGAACACGTCTGGCTCGCAGCCCTCGCCTTCGCGGTCGATCGGGGGCTGTGGGCGATCTACCTCCCGGTGGGCTCGGAGACCTACCGGCTGTTTCGGGCGCTCGGGATGTCGGTAGTCTTTCTCCTGGCCGCACTCGTCGCCAGCGGCGCGACGGCGACGGCGTCGGAGTTCGTTTCCCGCATCGAACTCACCGGACGGGAGGCCGCCTTCGGGCTCGTGGTCGCCTCGACGCTGGCGCTCGCGTTCGTCGCCGTCCCGCTGAACCTCTATGCGGTCGAGGACCCGAACGCCGGACTCGGGGACGCCGAATCCGTCGAGATCGAAGATTACACCGTGTTCTACGCCGAGGACGTCGAAAACCAGTTCGTGCCGGCGGTTTCGCTCCCCGGCGAAGTAAACGGGACCGGCGGTGGACTCGAATCCAGCGGCGTCATCGTCGTCTCCGAGCGCCGGAACATCTGGTGGGAGGAGGTCTCCGAGCGCCGGCTCGCCGCCGAGGGGGCCGCGACGGTCCGGGTCGGCGGCCTCACTTGGAACGAGAACGTCCGCGCCAACCGGACGACGTGGGAGGTCGCCGGCGGCAACGAAACGTATAACGTCCGACTCGGTCGTGCGGCCGCCGACCGGCCCGTCGTCTTTCGGGCCGATCCCGCCGAGACCGACGCCGTCATCGATGGCAGAAACACCACGATCGCACCCGACGAGGACAGCTTTGCCGTCGTCGTCTCCCGGAACAACGAGACGCTCGGCACCGTCGAGATCCCGGGCGATAACGAAACGGCGACGGCGGGCGGCATCACCGTCCGTCGGGAGGACCGTGACCTGTTCGCCGAGCGAAACGATACCCGGATCCGGATCGCCCGGCGGGCGGAGTAGCCGATCAGCGCCACTCGATCCGGAATACCTCGGTGTCGATCGACCGGGACTCGGTCGTGTGGTGATCGAACTGTTTGGGGAGTTCGAACTCCGCGGCGAAGGCGTCGGTGACCGTCCCCTTGTTGTCCCCGGCGAACGATTCGACGAAGGACGCGCTGCCGGCGTTGTGGACGGAGTAGGAGACGGCCGCGACTTCGGCGGCGGTCTCGAGGAACGCCCGGTCGATCCCCTCGTTGCCGGACTGGGCGCCGAACGGGGGGTTCATGAGGACGGTCACCGTTCTGTCGGGCGAAAACGGCGCGACCGTGGCGTCGCCTCTGGCCCACGCCACCTCGGTCATCGCGCCGACTCGCCGTTCGTTCTCCTGTGCCGTCGAAAGCGGCGCGGGGTCTATATCGAGTCCGACGACCTGCTCGGGCCCGCGAAGCGCCGCACCGAGCGCCAACATCCCGGTCCCACAGCCGAGATCGAGCACCGTTCGGCCCTCGATATCGCCCCGGAGGTCGGCGACGTGGACGATGTGGGCCGCCAGATCCGGCGGCGTGTGGTACTGCTCCAGAGGCGCGCGCGGGTCCTCGAACCCCGCTACGACCGCGAGTTCCTGCGCCAGTCGCCGTCGGGTCGCACCGGTCATCGTGCGTAATTTTCGACAAGCATACTTATAAATTCGTGTATGATTTTGGGTAATCGATACCGGCGTGCCGGCGGCCATAGCTTCTTTTCACCGCCCGTGTAACACCGACTATGGAGTGTCCCCGCTGTGGGAGCCCGATGGAGCGATATACCCTCGGCGACCGGTCGGCCGCCACCTGTAGCGCGTGCGGATACGTCGGCGTCTCTGTCGACCATCACGGCGAACGACACACGGTCGAGACCTGGAGGGAAGCCCTCTCTCGGGCACCCGAGGCGGCCCGGATCGACTCGGTAACCGTCGAGACGGCCACAGAGGACCCATCGATGGAGATCGTCTTCGAAGCGTCCGCCGAGGAAAGCGAAAGCGTCCCCGAACCGACTGTCGTCCGCGTCGAACAGCCCGATCCCGAACTGGCTGCGGCACTCGAAGCGGCCGAAGGGGACGGGGAGGCCTTCGTCTGTGACGTCTGTGGACAGACCTTCGACCGGCGGGCACAGCTCTATGGGCATCTCGCCGTCCATTCCGGCGAAGATACCGACGACGGGTGATCGGTTCCGGGTCGCTCTTTCGACGCATGTCGATCCCTTCGATCGGGACCACTCGGCGGTGGTCCCGACCGCTGGTGCGTCTCAAGACGTCACCGTCACCCGGACGGCCGTGTGCTTGTATTCAGGGATCTTCGCCACCGGGTCCAGTGTATCCCCCGTGAGTCGATTGATCAGCGGTTCGGCGAAGTGGAAGGTCGCAAAGACGGTCCCGCGTCGGATCGCCGGTGTGACTTCGGCTACGATCGAAACGTTCCCGTGGTCGCTCGTTACTTCGACGGTGTCGCCGTCGTCGATCCCCCGGTCGTCCGCGTCGTCGGGGTGAATCTGGAGGGCGTTCTCGCCACGCATCCGCGTAAGCGTCCCCGATCGACGTGTCAGTGCGCCGCTGTTGAAATGCTGGAGCACGCGCCCGGTCGTGAGCACGAGTTCGTCGTCGGAAGCCGGATCGACCGGATCGACGTGATCGACGGCCCGGAGTTCGGCCGTTCGGCGTCCGTTCGCGAACTCCTCGGCGTGGAGAACGCCGACGCCTTCCGAGGCGCCCTCGGGAAAGGGCCAGCGCTGGCTGCCCGTTCCGATCCCCGCGTAGGACATGCCGCCATACTGGGGGAGCACCGTTCGGATCTCGTCGAAGACCGCCTTCGGACTCTCGTAGGTGAAGCGTTCGTCGGTGAGTCGGTCGCCGAGTTCACAGAGGAGAGACAGATCGCGGCGTGCGTCCCCCGGCGGCTCGGCGTTCGGGCGCATCCGCATCACCTGCCGGTCGGTGTTCGTGACGGTACCTCCCTTTTCGGCCCATGCGCTTCCCGGCAACACGACATCGGCATACTCGGCGGTTTCGGTGTGAAAGAGCTCGAGGACGACGAGACAGTCGAGCCGACCGAGCCGATCCCGGATCCGGTTCGCGTTCGGTTCCGTGACGGCGGGGTTTTCGCCGAACACCACGGCACCGTGGATCGAGTCGCCGAATTCGTGGGACATCTCCACTTCGGTCAGCCCGGGCGTCGCCGGCGGTTCGAAGCCCCAGGCGTCCGCGATCGCTTCACGGGCATCCGCGTCGGTTACGGGCCGATAGCCGGGCAACACGTCGGGCAGCGCGCCGATATCGCCGGCCCCCTGGACGTTGTTCTGTCCGCGAAGCGGATTCACGCCCGTCCCGGCTTTGCCGACGTTTCCGGTCAAAAGCGCCAGATTGAGCAGCGCGTGAACGTTGTCGGTTCCACAGTGGTGTTGGCTCATCCCCATCCCCGTAAAGATCGCCGCCCGATCGGCCTCACCGTATGTCCGGGCAGCCGCCCTGAGCTCGTCCGGATCGATACCCGCCAATCGGGCGTTCTCGTCGATATCGACCGAAGAGAGGAACTCCCGAAACGTCCGAACTCTTTCGACGCGCGCCTCGAGGAAGCGTTCGTCGACGAGATCTTCCTCGAGGATGACTTTCGCCATGGCGTTACAGAGCGGGATGTCGAATCCCGGCCTGACCGCGAGGTGGTGGCTCGCCGCGTCGGTGGTATCGGTTGTGCGTGGATCGACGTGAATCAGCTCCGTTCCCTCTCTGATCGAAGGCAAAAGATACGATCGGAAGACGATCGGATGCTGTTCGGCTGGGTTGGCACCGGCGACGAGGTAGACGTCGGCTTCCCGCAGATCTTCGAGCGTGTTCGTCATCGCGCCGGCACCGAACCGATCGCCCATCGCGGCGACCGTCGAGGAGTGACACAGTCGAGCGCAGTTGTCTACGTTGTTGGTTCCGATCGCACGCGCGAGTTTCTGGAGGACGTAGTTCTCTTCGTTCGTGCAGTTCGAGGAGGCGAAAAAGCCGAGGGCGTCGGGGCCCGCCTCCGAGACGATCCGTGAACATTCGGATTCGATCCGTTCGAACGCCGTCTCCCACGACACCGAGACGAGTCGTCCGTCCTCGCGAACCTTTGGCTGAGTCAGCCGGTCGTCGTGATCGACGATCTCCCAGGCAGCCGCGCCCTTCGGACAGATCTCGCCGCGAGTGTTGACGGGGCCCTTCCAGCCGGTCGCCTTTCCGGTGTCGGGCTCGTATTCGATGCCACAACCGACCCCACAGTACGGACAGATACTCTCGCTCGGATCGGGGGCTCGATCGGCCATAAATCGGGATTCGCCCGGTCAGCGTATCAATATTTGCTCGCCGGACGTCCCGGGTCGAAAGCGGGTCGAGGCGCAGTCGGACGTTCGGAAAAAGGGGACAGGGCGGCGACGATAACTGCGTCCGTTCAGTCCTCGGCTTCGACTTCTGGCTCGCTTTCCGACGCCTCGCTGTCGCCTTCTTCTGTCCGGGAAGCGACGAGCGCACCGCGGGCGACGCTGTAGAGCGGTTCGTTGGCCTTCCGGACGTCGCTGATCGAGAAGGGGATGTCCGCCTTCTCGAGTCGCTCCTCGAAGAGTTTCTCGAAGCCCGGCGGGCTCGCCGTCCCGCCGGTGACGACGACCGGCACGTCGAGGCCTTCCTCGACGTCTTCCTCGTTGACCTCCCGGACCACGTTCTCGATGACGTAATCGAGCAGGTTGTCGTAATAGATCGAGAGTGCACCCTCGACGCCCCCCGCGTCTGTGGTGAAATCGAGCCGGAAGTCCTCCTCTTTGATCGAGGTTACTTTGTCGACGGATTCGCCGGTCGCGGTCGCGGTCTGTTCGTCGACCCAGTCGCCGCCGCGGGCGACGCTGAAAGTCATGACCGGGACCGCATAGTAGGAGAGACAGACGTTCGTCATCCCCGCGCCGAAGGAGATACCGAGTCCGGTGAAGTTGTGATCCGCCAACTCGGAGTAGATGACCGACATCCCCTCGTTGATCGGCTCCGGGTCGTATCCCATGTCCGCGAGGAACGACTCCAGGGTCTTTTGGTGGTACAGCGTCGAGAGATCCGAGTCGATCGGATCCGCCGGCGTCGAAAAGTACACCCGCTCGTTCGGCCGGTCGGGCTCGCCGACCACCTGCTCGATGATTAGTTTGATCATCGGGATGGCCGATTTCTCCTCCGAGGAGAGGATACCGTGTTTCATCGGCCGGCGGGTCTCCTCGTTGAAGATGTTCGCAAAGTTCAACGCGTCGTCGCCGACGACGTAGACGCTGTCGTCCTTCCGGATGTGGAGCACGTCCGACCGGCTGAGCATGCGCTCAGCCATGTCGCTGTATTCGATCTCCACGAACGAGTTTCGCTGTGATACGAAGACTGTCTCGCTTTCCTCCTGTTTGGCCGAGACGATGTTCATCGTCCCGACGTCAATGCCACGGGCCATACCTAATGGGCTAATCGGGAGATATTAAATCTACTCCCGGTCGGCCGGGATCGACCCACGAGGCCGGTCACAGCCCGAGGTACGCTTTGATTCGTTCGAGGAGACTGGTGGGTTTCGCGGCCTCTTCCTCCCGTTTCTGTTCGCGGAGTTCCTTCAGCGCCGCCGCCTGATCGTCGACACCGCTGCCGCTGTCGGTTCGCTGCTCGCCGCCTTTCAATCCCTTGAGAGCCGACAGCTGGTCGTCGATGCTCGAAGAGCGGTGTACATTCGTCGATGACTGATCCAGTGATTGCCCCTCTAGCTCCTCGTCGGGCGTGATGTGTAACCGCTCGGTCTCGACACGCTCGACGCCGCCCCACGAGATTTCGGTGTCG
This sequence comes from Natronomonas aquatica, assembly GCF_024449025.1. Lineage (GTDB taxonomy): Archaea > Halobacteriota > Halobacteria > Halobacteriales > Haloarculaceae > Natronomonas > Natronomonas aquatica. Next base: position 24,887 of record NZ_JAHLKM010000024.1, read on the forward strand.
GCCATCGCCTCGTCGATGTCGCGTCGGATTTGTTCGTCCGTGACGGCGGTATCATCGCCGTCGTCGCTTCCGTCGTCGGCCGCCTCGGCGCCCGGCCCGCCCTCGACGCGCTCGATGTGATACCCCACGAGCGCCGAGGCCGTTGCGGCGAGGACGCTTATCAATCCGACGGCGTAGACGGTGACGCCGTGGAGGCTGTAATCCGGCGTACCGTAGTTCCAGTTCGAAGGGTATACCGAGACGAAAAAGCCGATCGCCGCGAGGACGATCGCTAGCCCGCCGGCGGCGACGTACAGCGCGCGCTTGTCGGCCGGCAACAGGACGACGACGGCGACCAACAGGAGCGGTAACCCGATCGCGCCGATCGCGAAGGCGATCTGCCGGACGAAAAAGACGATGCCATCGAGGAACGCGCGCTCGAGGACGAATAGGACCAACCCGAGGAGCCCGAGCCCGAGTCCTCCGAAAAACAGCGCGAACCCGAGATATACGTCCGTCCGCCGGTCCGGTTCCCCGATATACGACCGGTAAAGTTCGATGAGTCGGTCGTCGGCGGTGTCCGAGGGGGCCATATGACAGCCATTTCGGCCGAGACAATATGATTGTTTGGCCGGACGTCACGTTCGGCGCGGCCGAGAGAACGACAGGGGAAACAAGCCGGCTACGCCTCGCGTATAGCGACGACGTTCGATCGGTCCTGACCGACCCAGACGACCCGGACGGTGTCATCGGGGTCGATATCTCCACTGACTGTTGCTTCATCACCGGCCTCGAACGGCAAGTCGCCTCCAGTTAGAGTCCCTATTTCAGTGCCCCCCGCGGTGACCCGAATCTCTTCGGTGTTGTCTTCGGTGAATATATCCCCACCGCTGTGAGCGAACGTCACGTTACCGGGGGTTCCGGTATTGATCTCCGTGATCGTGATCTGGGCGTTCGGGACCGACTCCTGTGTCTGGTCCGCCAGAGAAAACACGAACGTCCCGATAACCGCCGCCAGGATGACGGTGATCGCGACCATCAGAATCACGCCAATAACAGGCGAAACACCACGGGAATCCTCTAACTTCAGTGAGAGTCTATTCATAATATAGTATAAGAGCGCTACGTACTTATACTTATACCTTGTGGCCGTTACATTAATCGACACTATTATGATCAGAATGGATCTACTACATTACGTGAGAGAAATACTAACACATTGCTTTCGGGGATACGCTGCGATCGGGGCGGTCGCGGCCGGCTTTACCGCCCTGTGGGCGATCGGCGTAATCGACGTCACGATGCCGCTGGTCGGGTACGCGTGGTTCATCGTCGCCGCCGCCGGTACCGTCGTCGCGGTCGGCCTGATAACGAAACAGGAGGAGGTATTCGAACTCGACACGACGCCCGAACAGCTCGAGACGTTCGAGGAGTCGACGCTCACCGGTCGACCGTTCGATATGTACATCGGCGCGCTCGCGGCGTGGGCCGCGGTGTCGTTCGGGTGGGTACTCGGTGGTATGAGTGCCGCCGGCCTCACCGTCGTCGGATACGGATGGTTCGCTATCGCCGCCTACGGCCTCCTCATCGGGATTGGAATCGCATTAAACCACCGCGAAGACATTGTAACCGCGGTCAATCCCGCCGATTCGCTCGAAAAGAGATAGACAACTGATATCGACGCGGGAGACCGAACTGATTCCCCAGCGTGTATCCCGGACGATCGTCGCAACTCGGGTGTGGCGAAAGACCGCTATCGCGTGATTTCGGACACCGGTACGTATTTTATCTCACGTCGTGTGGTGGGTCCTGTTGATGGCACTGATCGTTCCGTTCGATGGATCGCCGCTGTCGAAAACGGCGCTCGCACGGGCGGTGCAGTTCCGGACAGTCCTCGAGGAGGATATCCTCGTCGTGAGCGTGATCCCGAAGAACAACACCGAGTACGCCAGATCGCGGGGGTGGCTCGAGGACACGGAGCCGTTCGACGCCGAAAGGGTCGTCTCGTCGCTTCGCGCCGAGGTCGCGAACCTGGCTCCTGAAGCCGAGTTCCACTACATTTTCGTCGATCGAAACGCTCCGAGAGGGACGATCGCGGGACGCATCAAGCGGTTCGTCAGGACCCACGAGGGGACCATCGTCTTCCTCGGAAGCGAAAACGCCGGACGGATCATCAGCGCGTTGACCGTCGGACAGTCCGTTGCCGGCGATCGCTCGTACGATACCTACATCGTCACGAACGAGGCACCACCGACGATCGAAACGCTCGATCAAAATCAGCCGCTCGAGGACACAGTGTCCTGACTCGACTGCTTGTCGTTCGTCACGTGTTGAGAACGACTGGATCCGCTGGTTTCCGCGGCAATCAGTGTCTCGACCCCGAGGTCGTCAGCAGTCGCGACAGTACCGTCCTCTGCACCGGCACCCCGACGGTCGCCCATCCCACCACCGGGACCGCCACCGCGGGCGGCAGCAACGCCAAAACTGGCAGCTAAACCCGCGACTTTGGGAGTGCCCGCCCGAGTACCGATAAGTCAGCGTTACACACGTGTTCTACATCTCGAACGGCTCACTCAAGACCCACAATCCCTATCAATAATCCTATACAAAATTCAAGAGACAGATACAGCAAGGACGCCGGATGGCCCCAGGGTTACTGGATTACCGCTGCAAAGCCGAGATGAAAACGAGGAATTACCCAGTCGCAGGACCTACAGGTGGTATGCGCCGTCGATCGGCTTTGGCTGTTGTTTCGATCGTACTCACGTGGCTGTTCGCCCGGCCGGTGGCTGCACACGTCGATTACGTCACCGAAGGGGAGGGCGAACGGATCGACCCGGTAGCGTTCGTCGTCGAGGTGCTCTCTGATCCGTTTAACGCCGCGGTGCTCTTCGGATCCGGGACTGCGATCGCTGGCGTCCTCGTTGTGTATCTGTGGCTACGGCCAACGATCACCGATATCGTTGTGCTCCGGGAGAAACTCGCCAGCTACGGCGATCTCATCCCGTGGATGCTGCGGTTGTCGATCGGGCTTCCGCTTGTCGGAGCCGGCTTTCAAGGATACCTGTTCGCGCCGGCCCTGACGTTCGACCCGACGGCAAACCCTGTATTCAGGGTGTTGTTCATCGGCCTCGGGTTCTGTACACTGTTCGGACTTGGAACCCGAATTGTCTCCACACTCGGACTGTTGCTCTTCGGCTGGGTGTTCGTGGCTATCGATCTCGGCGTCATCATTGCAATAGAATACGTACCGATCTTCCTTTCCTTGCTCGTTCTCGGAGGTGGACGGCCGAGTGCCGATGACATGCTGTTGGAGGTCGCGAGCACCGCCGGCACGTACTACGGTCGTATCGATCCGGTTCATCACCTGAAGGCATACCTCGACGAGACGATCGACCCGTTTCGTCGATACGTGCCGATGGTCCTTCGGGTCGGGATGGGGGTCACGTTCGTCTATCTCGGCTTGATCCAGAAACTCGCAACCCCCGGCCAGTCGCTGCTCGTCGTCGACCGATACGGTCTCACGTCCCTCGTTCCGGTTGATGCCGGACTCTGGGTCGTCGGTGCGGCGATCGCCGAAATCATCGTCGGGCTGGTGTTGATCGCTGGCTTCTTTACCCGCGGCGCGGCCGCCGTCTCGTTTGTCCTGTTCACGACGACGCTGTTCGGGTTGCCCGACGATCCGGTGTTGGCCCACATCTCACTGTTCGGGCTGGCGTCGGCGGTGTTTACCCTCGGCGCGGGACCACTCTCGATTGACCAGTGGATCGGCCGCCCCGCACTCGACGACGACGAGCAGACGATCCCGGCAGACTGACTGGATTCGCTCCTTCACATCCGAGAGACCAAACCCTGAGATATTACTGCAAAAATACTCGACAGAGCGTGGTGTCGGAAATGGCTCTATGCGATGCGGGAGCCGTGAACCATCCCGAAGCGGCCGGTTTCTGGAGGGGTCTCGCCATCAGCGAGGCGCAATTTGAAGAGGATGATGGCATTCCGAGCGAGGAGATCAAATATGTGTAGGGTTTACACGCAAACCGGTAGCTGAAGAGAAAACCCGCGTCGATTTCAACGCCCCGAAATCCCTCGTTGAGCGCGCCGATAGCTTCAATTCCAATTTGATTCAAAATCAGAAATATATGCTAGCCAGTGTTCAAAGGGCCGTATGATCCCGTATTCGTCCATCGGAGGTATCGCGACGACGTTTCTGCAGTATCTGGCAATAATCGGAATTGTTGCCCTCGGGTGTCTCCCATCACTCACGGTATCGGAAGTTCGTGCCCGACTCGATAGGTGGCCAACTGACCGATTCCCGGTGAACTATTTGTTGCTGGTCGGTGTGATCGCACTCGGTCAGGTAGTCGCCATGGTTGTTGGCTGGCGGGTGCTTCACATCGGTTCCACGCAGATCGATCCACAGTTTCGGGAACTTCGATTTATCGCAGTCCTCATAGCCTACCCTATAACGGTGTTAGGACTTGGAACGGTAGGTGTTCGTCTGTATTGTTGGCAACGGTCGATGGAGCAGTGGTTGACGCCCCGGACTATCGCCAGCCTTGGAGTTGCTGCTGGGATGTACATTGTAACGATCATCGGAGCAGCGACCGTCCTCTTTATTGTCGCGTTGTTTTTGGCGTTGCCGACCTGAAAACGCAATAAACAGCTATCGAACAAACGAGTGAATGTATGAGAGAGAGCAGCCGGAAGCGGTTTGTTGAAATGGCTTCCCGAGTGCTCAGAGAGTCCCGTGAATTCGTTTCTGGGATCGTTCTGAATCTCGCACTCATCACCGGGGTGGTAACCTTTCGGTGGAGCCTCGTCGAAATTGCTGTGATATACCTCATCGAGATAGTAATAATCAATCTCCTGTTTTTTTCTGTTGCACTGTTCACGCCCCAGCCAGTGGATGATCTCGATGGAGACGTGTGGGACACGGAGCCCACCCCACTTCAGCCGGTTGCTCTGCTTCCGCCGGTGTACTGGCGGAACGTAAAGTTCGTCGGCAGCAAGGCCATCGGCAGCGGAATCTTCATCGGGGCTGTAATGATACCTGTGGCTTCCAGCTACGATCTGGATTCGGGACTTCCTCTATCAGTCGGACTCGCGATCGCCGGCATTGTTCTGTTTCAACTGAGGCGCGTCTGGCGGTGCTTCATCACCAACCGATCGTATCGAGACAAGTCGCCAGCGGACGCGATGGCGTTTGCGTTCCCTCCAGTCGTTGAGTTGTATATGATGCTTATTTATGTGATCGCTCCCGTCACTTTCGTGCTTGTGGGTATTGCATTCGCGATGGATACCGAGCTCAACTCACCGCTTGTTTTACTGTCTACTTAATTCCGATGGGGGCGATTCGGGCGTGGATAGGAAGCTTGGATCCCCAGACTGACGATCTTGAAATCAGTTTCAACTGACAATTAATATCGGACCGACATCGGCACCCAGACGATAGACCGCGAGTTTACTCGTAGGTTACTGACAGACAGCCAGGTGTGGACTGTTATTGGTGAGTGTACGAGAAATTTCTCAGCAACACTCGCGTGTACTCTCGATTTCGGCGTGTCATAGGACCAATCACAGATCACGAAAGGCACTCGCTTACTGAATAGTTTGTATACACGATCCCCACGGTCAGTACAAACAATCCTACTAAGAACAGTGCTTCTCGCCCGCGGTCAAAACATCGTTTCAGCTATGAGGCATTTTAATATGCTATACGCGTCCATCAGATGATGTGATCGGGGTCGGAGAGGCGCTTCTTGCCGGCGTGCTCAGTATCGTGTGCGTGTGGGCCGTTCACCGATTGACAGTCGTTGGGAACGCGGCGCTTACCCTATGGCGGACCCCAATCGCCGACGCGACACAACTCGAGGATGGCCAACCAGTTGCGGTCGAAGGACGGGTGTTTGTCGATGAACCTGCCGCCGTAGCAGACAGGTTATTCGATCCGACCGCTGGCACGGTCGGCGCGTATCTTTGGCAGGCGTGGTTTGTGGATGCCGGCCGGTATACGTATGATTCCGACCGGGGCGAACTCCGTCGAGGGCAGAACACGTTCGCTTCCGGTTTCGAAAGTGGCCAGTGGGGCGTCACGACCGATGGCTCCGAAACCTATCTCAACCTTTCGTGGCTTGAACAGGTCTACGATGCGGAGGCGCTTTCGGACTTAGAAGTGGGAAATCCCGTGAGCAACGCGAAACTCCCGACAGTTGTAACCCGTCACGTCTGGGACGCTATATATGTCTCGCTGGACTCGACGATTAGTGACTGCTCGATGGACCGATTGACGGACATCGTCGATCTCTATCAGGATGACGTAGCGGCTGACGAATTTCATATCGAGTCCCGCGGCATTACTAACGGGCAAGACCTCTTTGTCTGTGGTGAATTGCGTGTACAAACCGGAGATTTCAGTATTATCGGTACCGATGAAACGCCGCTTCTGATCTCTGATGATGGGCGAGAAGGGCTCAAACGGCAATTACTGTGGCGAGGAGTCAAATATAGCTTGGCGCTGGTCGGCGCACTCGCACTCGGCGCACTGTTTCTATTCTGAGGGCTGTGTAACTGTTACAGAATCAAGTATCTATAAGTAACTACAAGTAGGAATCAGTAACATCTGAATGCCACGGTCGTACTCAATTGGCGAATTTGCAGACGAACTCGGTGTTCACGCCCAGACCGTCAAACGTTGGTGTCGCAATAACGACCTCGATTACACCCGTACACCGGGCGGTGAACGACGGATTCCACATCGGGAACTCCGCCGACTTGCTGGCGATACTCGTCCGACAGACCGTGTTGCCCTCTACGCTCGTGTTTCCAGTCACGGACAGAAAGAAAACGGTGATCTCGACCGGCAACTTGAGCGACTCACAGACTACGCTCACGACCACGGCTGGAGCGTCGAAAACACCTACACTGACGTTGGCAGTGGCCTCAACGAAAACCGTCGTGGCCTCGACTCACTCCTTGGTGACATACAAGAAGCTGACTATGGACGCATTCTCGTCACCTACGAAGACAGACTTACTCGTTTTGGCTTCTCATATCTCGAACGGTATTTCGACTGCTATGGCGTCTCCATTACCGTCATCGAAGACGAGACTGACAAATCCGCACAGGAAGAACTCGTTGACGACCTCATCAAGCTTGTCGCCAGCTTCAGCGGCAAACTCTACGGAATGCGGTCGTCGAAAAAACAACGGGTCGTCAACACTGTTGAATCCGAGGTGAAACCTGATGAGTGACCACCTTTCACTTCCGATTCACCTCCCAGACGAGGACGCCAAGCGATTCAAGCGGCTGGCGATCCTCACGCAACGGGTCGCCAACCACGTCCTCGAAGACCACTGGACGCCAGTCCATCTAGACGGTATTGCCGACGCATCGCATCAGGCGTGGAAATACTTCAATGAGCACGAACCGTTCGAAGAACTCGACCTATATCTCCCCTCGCGGTTTCGACGATGCCTCTTGCAGAAAGTCGGTGAAACGCTTCGGAGTCACGCCGACCGCCGAGACGCCTTTCAATCCATCCAGAGCGTGTTGCCCGATCACAAAATCAGACGTATTCACCGCCGTCGCATCAAAGATCAGCTCTGGGACGACGGTGACTACCTCTCGTCAGGCTACGTGGACATCCTCATCGACCAACTCAACAGCTACTACGACCGCCACGGCACGTATCCAGACACGTATCTTGAGATGCAGGACAGTCCTGAGTATGACAACGGCGTATTGCCGTTCTCTGCGGATGATGGCCCAACGAGCGGGCAAGCCGTCAAATATCAGTACGACAGCGACAACGAGACACTGGCTATCCGACTCAAAACACCGGACACACTATCGCCGGAGACGCGAGGTGACTGGTCGTGGACACAGTACGAGCGTGACGGCTACGAAGCGTTCCACGACCTGCTCGCTCACGGCGATCTGTCGGCCCCCGAGTTCCAGCCCTCCCGTGGTAAAACCGGTGACACCTACTACGAACTGTCCTTCCCCGTCGAAGTCGAACACCCAGAGCCGACTGACGACGGTGACTGCGTACTGGCACTTGACGCCGGAATGCGAAAAGACATGACTGCCGTGGTGGTCTCTGACGACGGCGAGCAACTGTCCACGCCACACTTTATCCGATTCACTGACCGTGAGAAAATGCGACGACTCCACCGCGAACGCACCCGGCTGAACGACCGGCTTTCGGCGCTCCGCTGTGATGGTCACTCGCATACTGACGAGTTTGCTCATATCCACAGCGAATACGAACGGGTGAACGCGAAAATCCAACACAAACGCGAGCAACTAACACACGACGTAGCCAACCAAGTCCTCGCCCTCGCCCTCGCCTACGACGTAGATGCTATTGTTCACGAGGACTTACGCTCACTCTCACCACCACGTAACGAAAGCACATTGTCGTGGGAACTCTCGTCGTGGGCACGACGAGACATCATCGAGAACATCGAATACCGAGCAGACTGTGCTGGACTCGCTGTTAAGCGGGTCTTCCCACAGGGAACGAGCCGGTCGTGTCCCCGGTGTGGTTCGACCGGCCACACCTGCAAGTCCCCCGACCACCACCACGAACACTGGTGGGGCGGGCACTTCCGGTGTGACAACGCTCGGTGCGGCTTTGAGGGCGACCGGGACTACATCGGGGCACTGAATGTGGCTCGCGTCTTCTTCAGCGAGACGGACGAGCTAGACCACGGTTTCACGTCCTCCTACACGGGGGGCTATGAAATCGTGCTAGCTGGCCGTTCCGCTGGTGAGCGAAGCACTGTTTCGCGATCCTCGTCAGAAGCGAGTTCTGACGCTGGCACGCGGCTCACGTTTGGCTCTGGCATTGTCGCCTACAAACCCGAACAGACAACGGCGACCACTGGTGGTGGGTCGGCTGTCATAGCACCTGCCGTCGCCGTGTCCGAGTCGAATCCAACTGGTAGCGACGGACGTGGCCCAGTCGTCCAGCAGTGCACCCAATTCGTACGGTATGCTACTGAAAGCTACTGAAAATTGGAACGGTACCAGAGTGATGGAACGTTTGCGCAACTTCGCGTAAGATATTCGCGCCGAGAGTAGTAGTTAGCTTTGCACCTAAGAGGTGAAAATCGCTGTACGGAAATCAGTTGAGAGCATGTATTGACTTCTAGTAACTTCTTGGATCCTCCCGGGGCGATCATCTGCTCACAGCGACTATCCAATACCGTAATTAGATTCCAGATAAAATCTCCAGTGATGCCCTCCAACGAGACATCCGGACAGCGACAGGAACTTCAGCGCCTCACGACACAATATCACAGGATTGAGCGCATCGCCACTGGATCTGTTGCGATCGTTGTGTCGGCACTGTTTCTGGGTATTTACCTGGCGAGTAAATTACTCACAGCTGTCGCCGCCGCGGCTGTCTTGGTCATCATCGTCCGCACGCCGGTCTTTCGATCAAGCGGGACCGTTCGCCTCCAGACAGACAAGTCTCCAGAGACGGTTATCGAGCAACTGACCGGTTTGCGACCGCCGATACTCGCATTCCAGTGGTGTGTTGCAGACGGGATAACGACGAAGGCTAACGACGCTGTTTACTCGTTTTCGTATCTATTCGGATTGCGGTCCGCCGCGATGAGAGTCCGCACGGAAACCGAAACCACATCCGAGGGCTCCGATCTCGTAGAACTCACAATTAAAATAAATAATGAGCCCTGGGGAACGTACACTGCAACCATCGACGGCACCGGCGCCGGATCGATCGTTGAGGTCGAGTACAGTTCGGACCGGCGTTTCGGCCTGCGGCGTGTCCCACAGCAACTCCTCGGAAAACGATACCACGACCAGGCACTGGAGCTACAGGGATTCAGCGTCGTTGAACGAGAAAGGAATATAGGTATATAAGACGAGTCAGAGAGACTCGTAGAACTCTTCTTGTCGACTTTATTTCTATAATCTGCAGCCGAATTGGCTGTAGGAGCCTATATGTGAACGTAGCAAAAATATATACTCTGTCATCAGTAGTTGCGGTAACGAACGTGCAGCGGTTCTATACCCAGTTGCCCCGGCCTTGATAATAATCGTTAGGAGCGCCGATACAAACAACAGGGGTTCTGTGGAAGTCGCTGTTGCTTTTTCGATACAGTTTGGTTCGTTGCATCGAAGTCTGATACTGCTGGGGTGTTACTCCGCGTGTTTCAGTATCTGTGGAGTGACAACTACCTCAAGAGCAGCGATCCCAAGCGCAGCCCAGCGGATCGTTCCTTCAAGAAGAGCGAATGCGATGATAGCGATAACCGCAGCATTGATGAAGCTTATACCGTACCGGACGGCTGGACTGTCGAAGATGGAGGACATATGTGTATTCTGTAGGAGTACGAATATATTCTTTTATATATCTCATCTCAAGAGAGGCACTCGGGTTGACCGATATTTTCCCGTATACAGGATATCGAACTGACAGATGTGGCGGTTCTAGTTAGCTGCCGACGCTATTGAGTGATTCAGAAACACCACTCGTATCAACTCGGTCGGGGCCGTCATCCTGTACCTGCAGATAGGCTGCAGCGATTATCCCGTACAACAGGACGAACAGGAGACTGTTGATCGTATTCACCATGAGTTCCCCGACGATCGCTGACCCGGCAATATCGAAGATCGTTCCGACGATGCCACTGATGGCTCCGATAACGCCGGCGAGGATCACGAGGGCGGCAAGTTTCAGTCGGTTCCCACGCGAAAGGCCCCAACTCCGTTTGAGTGCGCCAACAATCCCTCGATCTTCGACGCCGACGGCGAAGGTGAAAAACAGGAAACACACTGCAAGGAATATCCCCGGAAGAAAGAAGAACACGAATCCGATCATGATGGCGAGGCCGACAACAAGCCCACCGACGAACATCGAGAGTGTTGACCGCCCCATGCGACGCGTGTAGAGGGCACTCGGAAAGCCCGATAGTGCTGTTTTGGGACGCGTGAGTGCCCGTGATACGGTCGTGCGTTAGTTTTTACCGGGAATTACGGGCAGAGATAGTTCCAGATATTCGGTTCAGCAACGGTGG
>NZ_JAHLKM010000025.1 GCF_024449025.1 Natronomonas aquatica
CAGCAGAGAGATTGACAACGTGCTGTTTTCGTCCCATTGCTGTAGATACGCGCTCAGAGAGCTTAAGCTAGTGAGTAAAAATCTGAAGCTACACTCAGCATGCCGAAAAGGATCTACGCTTGCTGTAACCGCACCACGTTCGGTAATTGTGGCTAATTAGTTACTCGATCGATGGAACCAGCGCCGCATTGCCGGGATCACATCCCTCTCGGTAGTTGTCGGCCAGCCTGTGGGCCTCCTCGAGGAGTTGTCTGGCAGTTTCCTCGTCTCCATCACGTCGGTGTTCGAGGGCCATCTTAGCGGTTCGATACGTTTTCAGAAGTGTCGGGAGCTGACATGATGCGTGACTGATTGGCTCTCTGTACACGGGAGGACGGCGATCTCGTTTATCGAAGTATGCCTGAGCGGCAGTCACATGATCGATCGCGTTTTCATAGGCATCTATCGCTGACTGGAGATCGGTATCACGCGTGCCGTCGGAACCCCACAACAGTGCATTCGGCCACTCTTTGAGCCCGTTGAGCCACGGTGTCATGAGGTCCTTGAAGTTCGCGAATACGGCGCTCTCAGTGGCAGCCCGGTCAAGATTATAGTATTCGGGTGGATCGATCCCGTGGGTTTCGATTTTTTCGATCGCCTCAAGCACTTTGTTTCCTGCTTCCGTGATCCATTCGACGTACTTGGACAGCTTGTCGATATCACCAATAGCTCCATTGAGTTGCACGAATCTGATCGACTGAATATAAAGAGATGTGCGACTCTCGACGGTATCGATCATACTGTAGGAGGTGAATCTATGTTCCAAGAGAGTCGCTCCGAGTTCAAGTCGCGTGAAGCGTTTTGTGTCGGTATCGTATTCCTCGCTGGCCGTCTCAAGCGCAGCTTTAACTTTCTCAGATTTGTCGCTGATATCCAGCCAGTCTGGGTCCTGTTCCGTGTCTACGTAGATGATTTCGTCGTCTTCGATGACCGTTATCTCGTTGAGCATCTCGAAAGCGGTTCTGAGATTTGTTTCGGCTACGTCCAGTGGGTTCGATATCTCGTGCTGTTGTCGTTCTTCATCGGACGTACTGTTCGTCGAGGAGGTATTATCGTGTTCAGCCTTGCTGATTACGGAACTACACCCAGCAAGCGACGATCCGGCGGCGACGATACCGGTAAGCGCTTGTCGTCGTGTGATCGGTGTGTCAATTTCGTCCATCGCTGTGAGCAAGGCTGGTCTCGTTTTCTGATTTAAATCCTCGCGGGGAGTACGGGAGGGCAGTGTTCAGATAGCTCAAGCGTCCAGTCACCATCTAGGTAAATACCACCCGAAGATTATTGTCTCGTGAAACGAGACACGTATCGTATGACGAGACAAAAAGACGGGGCCCACAAGATGGAGCAAGCCACCGTCGGGTTACCAATTCCGACGCCAGATCCCAACTTGTTCCGTCACACGGCCACCGACGACCTTCTCCAACTGCTGCTCGATAACCCCTACGAACAGTTCACGATCCGGGCATTGAGCCGACTTACCGACAACGCGGCCCAGTCGGTCAAGCGGGCCGTCGATGTCCTCGAAGCCAACGGGCTGGTCGTCATCGAGGCTGAGGGCAACCGCCGGCTCGTCGGTATCAACCGCACCCGAGTGACAAAGCCCGACGATCCGGTCTTGCGCATCCCGCAGCCGGAGTTCCATCGGCCCGTCCGCGCGGCACTCGATCAAATCCGTGACGAACTGGATGAGGTTCATGGCGTTCTCGTGTTCGGCAGCGTCGCCCGCGGACAGGCTGACCGCCAGAGCGATATCGACCTCTGGGTACTCGCTGGCGACCGCGCCGACCAGCACCGCGCCAACGAACTCGCGAAGGTACTCGGGCAAAAGCAGTTTGATGGTGACCGCTACGAGTTCCAAATCCTCGTCGAGACGCCGGAGTCGGCACACAGCCACGGTGACCGTCTCGAAGACGTTTTCGCCGACGCGATCACGCTAGGGGACAGTGACACGCTCCGCGATCTCAAACACGAGGTGATGAGTGATGCCTGACGAGCCCGACGATCTTGCTGAAGCCATTAACCGGGCTGAGGACGCGTTCAGCGGACAACTGGGCCGACCAGATTACGAGGAGGGGCTCGATCCGGACGAACATGATGCCGACGTGATCCAGCTACGGAAGGCGTGCCGCCTGCTGGACGCGTGTCGACTGCTCCGCGATCACGATGGCTACCACACAAGCGTCATCGAGATGTCGTTTGCAGCCATCGAGCGCACCCTCGAGTTCTACGCGCTCGCCGCGTCGAACGACACAATCGACGACTTCCGCGAGGGGCACGACCGCGCCTATGACCGCGGTGCCGAGCTGAACCTCGTCACGGAAGAGACTGCACTACGGCTGAAGCAGCTCTATCGCGACAATCGCGCAGCGGCGTACTACCGCGATACAGTCGCGGCTACCCAGCAGGCCGATGCGATGTTCGAGCTCGCGGTGATCATCCACGACTACATCAAGGATTTCGCAAGAGTCTCTCACGAGTGCCGGTGCCGACACTGATCTGGTCATCGGAACGCTCGGATCCGGCAGGAAAAGTTTCCATCAAAAGAACGCATTAGAGAAGTTTAGAAACACCGCTCGCCTGCCGGTGGACACTACACTCGATTTTAAATACGAATTCGAGGCCATCCCTCCGTGGAATGCACAATGCAAGACGAAAACGATCAGCGTGTCCCGGAACACACCCGGCTGTCGGAGCGACAGGCCACTGCAAGGCATTGGAATGTGTCCACACGGCTGTCAGCGGCGATAGACGCAGTGACCACGCCGAAACCACACTGAATTCCTCGTCAACGGCAGTCAGCCAGCAGATCGAGAACGCGTGCGAATACCTCTGATCAGCTACCGTTACCATGTCAACAACGACTCCCCAATCGAGTTCACTCGATTCGTATCTCAAAGTCTCCCTGGACACTGCCCAACTCGATCCCGCCACCCTCGAATCCGCGTTTACACGCCTTCACTCGATCGGCTTCGAGACCCGCATCGAGATACGTATTGTCGCCACAGCCAATACCGTCGCGTATTATTTCGGTACGACCGACCGACAGTTCCGGACGCTCGATCGAACGTTGTCACGCATCTTCCCCGAGGGAACCGAACTCGAACATGAAACCCCGCCGGAACTTCCCGAAAACCCCTCCGCCGCACTCGAGTTCCGCGGCCGTGGCGACCGCCGTGAGGACTGGCAAACACGGCTTCGCCCCGTCTACGATGGCCATCCAGAACGCGTCGAGTATCCGCTCGCAGCCGTCGTCGACACGATCGCAGAGACGGACGCATCCGTCGTCTATCAGGCGATCCTCACGCCGAAACAAAACTGGCGGGCCGACGCCAAAACCCGAACGCTCCAGCTCAAACAGGGCGAGGATACGCCGAGCCAACGGTTCTTCAACTTCCTCTTCGACACCTACGAGTACGACGCGACGATCGAGGACGCCAGCCCGAGTGCGACGGCTCGCATTCACTCGATCGAAGACACACAGCCCGAACAGTCCTTCTCGGTGTACGCCCGCGCCATCGCGACTGGCGAGGACGCCCCCGCGGTGCTGTCAGCGGTCGGGTCAGCGTTCCGGCCGATCGAAGGGCGCTTTTACGGGATTGACACGACGGTGCGACGGGACGACGATCGGGTCGACGAGATCACGGACCGCCTCGAACACGCAGCCGTCCACGAAGAGCCATCGCTCACGTCGCGTTTGACAGCCCGACTACCAATCACCGGGAATTTCGATCACGAGATCGTCACCGATCCCCTTACCGCACCGAACTTCTGTCTGTTCGACGGAGCGTCGGTGAGCTCTGACGGGCGACGCGCCCTCGAAGCGACACCCCAAGAGCAGACGAACGTTCCCCGGCCCGACGAGTCGGTCCTCACCCAGTACGATTCGGGCATGCTGCTCGGGTATCCACTGACAAGCGACGGTCAGACTGCCGACAGCGCCGTGTCGCTTCCGCCCTCATTACAACCGTTACACGCCGCGTGGTTCGGCAAGACCGGCTCGGGGAAATCGACCGCGCTCATCAACGCGATGCTCGACAATCACGCGGCGACGGACGGCGCCGACATCCTCATCGACCCGAAGGGCGACGGCATGCCAATCGAGTATCTCCGTGCTCACTACGAAGAATACGGTTCGCTCGACGACGTCTATTATTTCGATTGTACGGAGACGCTACCCGCCACCTCGTTTTTCGATATTCGTGAGCAGCTCGCCGACGGGGTCGATCGCACGACCGCCGTCGAGGATGTAACCGATCACTACATCGAGATGCTGGTCGGCATCATGGGCGAAGAGCGCTTCGAGCAGGCGGTGCGCTCGCCCGATATCATCCGGTATCTCGTGAAGGCGCTGTTCGATCCCGTCCACGGCGACGATGCCTACACCCATCGGACGCTTCAGGAGGCCACAACCCGGATGCGGGAAACCCGTGACGCCCCACCGGTGACCGATCCCGACCTCCAGCAGATGCTGTCGGGCGTCGTCTCAAACAGCAAACGCTCCTTCGATGAACTATTACAAGGCGTCGCCAACCGGATCGAGAAGGTCCCCCTCGACGACCGGCTCGGCCGGCTGTTCAATCACGTCCCCGGAGAGGACGACCCCCAGTTCGATTTCCGGGAAGTGATCGACGAGGATGCCGCCGTGATTTTCGATACGGGCGGGCTCCGTCCCGAGAGCCGACGAGCCATCTCGCTTGTGTTGCTCTCACAGCTGTGGAGTGCGCTCCGGCGGCGAGCGGAAGGGGGTGATGAAACTGCAGAGCCGCCGCTCGTGAACCTGTATCTCGAGGAGGCTGCCGAGATCGCCCGATCGGGGCTCGTCTCGGAGTTGCTCTCCCAATCGCGCTCGTTCGGGCTTTCGATGACGCTCGCGATGCAGTTCCCTGGGCAACTCAGACAGGCCGACAATGAAGCCTATGCCGAGGTGTTGAACAACGTCTCGACGGTCGTCTCCGGAAACGTCGCGGTCGATCCGGACCTGAAAAAACGGTTGGCGACCGAGGACATGCCACCTGAAGAGGTTGCAAATCGACTACGCGCACTCGAGCGGGGTCAGTGGTTCGTCTCGTTGCCCTCGGCGTTCGGGACGGCTGAACCTCGACCGTTTCGGGTGGAGAGTGCGCCCATTCCAGCCGGACACCCGGATCACGAGACTTCGCTGTCGGCCGCCAAGCAGACGGCGTTCGAAGCCGCCTTCGACGTGGTCCGGGATCGCTCGCGCCTCGAACACGGGATCGATCTCGCGCCGACACAGCGGCCGACAGCGACGCCCGAGGCGACGAACGGAGACGAGCCCACGGGAGAGCCATCGTCCGACTCGAGCGCACCTGTGGGCTCGCTGTTGCCGCACACGAAGCGGCTGCCGGAGATGCTCGAGTACGACGGGGATCGCCATGCATTGTGCTGTTCGAGCTGTGAGTCCCGATACGATCCCACCCGGGAGGGCATCGAGCGGGCGATCGAGTGCTGTCACGAGCTCGCGTCGGTCGATCGGGACGACATCCCGGTGTGTGGGGTGAACCTGAAGCTCTCCCGTGACGAGCGGATTCAGAGCCGGTGTACCGACGCTCAGTTGCGATTTTTACACGCAGTCTATGCCGCCCACCAGCGGCGGTTCGATCCGGAGTTAGAGTATGACCTTCTTACTGATAGCATGATCCAGTTGCGCGAGTACGTCGGCATCGAGAAGCCCGCGGTCGACGAACTGCTGGACGACGGCCTCCTGAGAAAGGACTGTCAGTACCCGCACGTGCTGTACACAGTGACGCCGGAGGGTCGATCGGAGGCGAAGATAAGACATCGAGAGGGCGTCGCTCACGGCGACGGTGTGGGCGATCTGAGCGAATCGAGTTTCCACGTCGCGATGGTCGCACTCGGCGAGCGGTATCTCGAGGAGACGTTCCTCGAGGATCCCAACTCGTCGGTCGTCGAGGTGAGTCCCTATCACGAGACTGAGGAGGGCCGGTTGGACCTGGCGGGGCTCGACGCCGATGGGGAGGTTGTCGTCGCGCTTGAAGCCGAACGCTCGAACCATGACACAAGAGAGGCGGTTCCGGAGGATTTCGACAAGATGGCCGCACAGGAACCTGAAGCGGCGATCTGGATCGTCAACAACCGCGACGCGGCACACGACGTTCTAGAGGCATTGAACGAGCCACTGGATGGGGATCCCCGCGTCGAGAAAACGTATAGTCGGAGTTCGCCGCCCCAGCGGCTCAGCATCGATACATCAGGGTTGACCGAGATCTACACGTTCACATACCTCCGGGATTCTGTTCTTGGGGGAATCCGGTAGGCGAAGTGGTAAGCAGAACTGAATAAGGGGCCTTCTCAGCGTTGACGACCGATAGATCGGTACTTCTGGTGTTTCGTCGGGACGTTCATACGGAACAAGATCTACAATCAGGCTTGGGACGAGCGGTACGCCGTCACGCTCGGGGCGGCGCTCTAGTTTTACATCTTGGTATCGGCTGTGACCTCCGTCCATAACGGCCGCGATCAGCTACCGGAAGTATCGGATTTAATGGGGGACTAGAGTTAGTCCCGCAGGTAGCGAGTCAGCTGAATGACGTCCGACCCGCTCGAATGATTCATGTTTGGTCTGTTATGTTATCGGCGCTGACTGTCGATGGAGCCCGTCCCAACCTGCCGCTTATCTTGGTTCCGGCTGAACGCTCGTTCGTGTTAACGAGTCAGTGCTTGAGTGACGACCCACCGAGGCCAGCCAACACTGTTCGAATCGATCGGCCGGTTCCCACTCTGAGATGAGTGTACACCTCGAAAATACACCTCGTCTTGAGCATGGTTCGGTGGTTTCAACCTGTTTACTCCGGTGTAACGGCAGTGTACACTCATCGAAATCTCCGCAGTAATGCACCGTGATCAGATCCCCGGACGGTCTCGTGGGTAGTTTCGATCGAACAGCCCCCTGCTGATCGAACCGGATGGAGTAGATGGGCAGTTTTAGCGTCTTTACTCCTGACATTCGGATTCGAACGCGGAATGATATTGTTGAAACGAGGGCCGAAATTCGAACTTTTGAAACTCCGATTTGACGGATACACCCCACCAACGCGGGGATGTACCGGCATCTGAGCGATCTCGAAAACCTGCTTCGAGCCGACGAAACACGCTTCGATAATCGACTGTCTAAATCGCCCGAATTCTGGCGGTTTTTTGCCTCTTTCGGCGTTCCAGTTGAAACGAATGGGGGTGTTTTGGCGGGCTACGACCGGGTGAATCCGGTATGTCGTCGATCAGCCACCGCGAAACAGGCCACACTGCGGAGAATAGTATGGGTGTAAACTGCCGATAAACCCATTTTCATTCTGTGTACACGGCTGATTTGTGTTTTGAGTGGGTGTACGATCTGAAATGACCTCGACTTTTAATACATGCTCAAATACGAGAAATTAATAATAGATATCAGAGTCACTTCCCTCTAAATCTGACCTGCTACCGGCGCTGATGATCCGCGATTAGCGGCTCTATTGATGGGCTAAAGACAGTAACAGAAGAATGATAAATAGCTAATTGATCTCCGGTGAGGGACTTCACCTTGACAACGAATTCGGAGACTTAGAGTGACTTTGAGACGGTGGTTGATCTCGCTTTTCGTAGAGTCGTACGCGTTAATCCACCCGATCATTTATTTCGGAGAACGGGACCAGAGTACACTACTTGATGTCCGAGTCACTTCCCACTGAATCCGATCTGCCGGCGGCGTTGACGACCCGCGATCAATGGCTCTGTTGGCGAGCCGAAGAGCGGGATGGAAAAATAACAAAAGTGCCGGTCGATCCCAACTCTGGAAGCTTCGCGTCGACGACGGATTCGGCGACCTGGAGCGACTTCGAGACAGCAACTGATCGGGCTCGAAACAGGTCTGCCGACGGCATTGGATTCGTCTTTACTGATGAGGACCCGATTGTCGGCGTTAATCTCGATGACTGCCGGATCCCCGAAACCGGGAAGACTCGTGAGTGGGCGACAGATATCATCGATCGGCTTGAGTCATTCACTGAAATCAGCCCCTCGGGAACCGGCTATCACGTCCTCGTCGATGGTTCACTTCCGGATGATCGAAACCGGAAGGGCGATATCGAATGCTACGAGACGGCTCGCTTTTTTACCGTCACCGGCGACCACGTCGATGGCACACCGATGACCGTCGAATCGCGAACGGAGGCACTCGAAGCCGTTCACAGCGAGTATCTGCGTGAAGACGACTCCGAGGCGTCGACAGAGGGAAGCAACGGCGAGAAGACCACGATCGGCCGGACAGAGACTGACGCAACGCCGGGCTCGTCACTCTCCGATCAGGACCTCATCAAACGGGCGAAAAACGCCGCCAACGGTGAGAAGTTCGCCCGCCTGTGGCGAGGGAGTACAGCCGGCTACGAGAGCCACTCAGAGGCAGACATGGCGCTGTGTGCATTGCTGGCGTTCTGGACGGGCGGTGACGCTGCCCAGATGGATCGGCTGTTCCGTGATTCTGGGCTGTGTCGTGAGAAGTGGGACGAACGGCACTTCGCGGACGGCAGCACCTACGGCGAGAAGACGATCGAACGGGCAATCGCCGGGACTGACGAGTTCTACGAACCGACAGAGGCGTCAGAGAGGGATGCACCGAGCAACCAGACAGCCAATACGGACGTCGGAACTGCCCCCCCGACAGCGACGTCTCTCCGGGCGGCACAACGGCGTGAGGCTGATCATCTACGCCGAATCGAAGAACTCGAATCGAAACTTCAGAATGCGATCGATGAAATCGACCAGCTGGAAACGGAACTTGAGGCCGAGCGCGAGCGACGTCGTGAACTGAAAGCGGAATTCGATAGCAAGCATAATACCGATTCCTCCGAAGAGCGATCGTGGCTCCCGTGGTGATACTCACGGACATAGATACGCGGATAGTTGTGGAGGCTCGAGATTGTCGAGTGCTGAGAGAGCAGCATCCTGCAGCTTGTCAAGATTCTCAAACAGTCGATTACCGAGAGCTTGATTGAGCTTTCTCCAGCACTCTTCCGTGGGGTTCAGCTCCGGTGAACCCCGCGGAAGGTAACACAGTTCGATTGGTGTGTCTTCAACGAACTCCTGCACTGCGTTGGCTGTGAAATACGACGCGTTATCCAGGACAACACAGATTTTCTCGCCGAATTCAGTCTGGAGAGCATCTAGCAATCGAATTGTGGTGTCGCTGTTGAAGTTCTCCTCACAGGGCAGAAAGAACGTTTCACCAGCATCACTCACCGCACCAAGCAATTTGATACTGTCCCACTTGCCCGTCACTGACAGTGACGGGCGCTCTCCCTCTGGAAACCACGCATAAATTAGCGTCGAGAGAACCTGACGCGTTTGATCTATGGTCAGGACTGTGTATTCGTCGTCCAAATTGTTGCGCTTTTTTTGAACCCTTCCTGCCAGGCTTCCTGCGCACGCTCGTCGGACTTGTAGTACTCCGGCCGGGCTGTCTTCCAAGACAGACCGGCCTCGGACATCAGCCGGCGGACATGACGCTCGCAGTATTCGACGTTGAATTCTTCACGAAGGTAGTAGCGTGCAAGTGGCACAGACCACGCGGGCGCGTCGATTCCACTTTCTTCGGGTGGATTATGCAGGGCTTCAATGAACTGCTCGTGCTCTTGCTCTGTGAGTTCAGGTGATTTTCCGTCGCGTGGTTCGCCGTAGACAACTTCCTCGAACGGCTCTTCGTCGAGCCGTTCGAGTCGCTGGAACCATTTCGAGGCCCAACTGCTCGAAAACCCGTACAGCTCTGCCGCGCCTTTCTGACTCAGCTCATCGATCTCCTTGAACGTGATTGCTGCCATCAGTCGCTTTACTGCGTCTCCATCGTCCACTTTCGACAATGTTTCTCGGAGATCATCAGCAGAGACGTTTTCCAAGTTCGCCATACAGAGACAAGTGGCTCAAGATACACGTATCTTTAGCCGTCAGTATGAATATACGCCCTGCATTTAGCACGCTGTTGAGCCCTATCCTATCCTGAAACAGAATACACCATAGCTCTGAAGCCGTACTGTCTGTACGGCGTTTTATATAGGAGACCGGGAGGAGTACCCGTGAATGTTCGAAGAGCACTATACGCGACGACGTGTACTGCGTCGGGTCGGAACAGCAAGTCTGGCAACGGTACCTACCTTATCGGGCTGTCTCGGTTCGGGTGAGTCGGATACCTCCGAAACGCCTGCTTCGACGACAGACACCACGTCCGAATCACAGACGAGCGATCCAGACTCGGCAAGTGATCCAAACCCGGATGCGTGGACTGAATACGCGGCGAAACCGTACGCACAGTTCTCGCCACATCCGGACGAGATCGGGAGTTCGATGAATCATTTCACCTGTACCTTACCAGCCGTTGCCCTCCAGCACAGCGCGGCATTCGGCGACGCAGAAGGCCGATTTGCTGCGAATTGGATCGAAACTCCTCCCGGTGCCTCACCAGAGTCGACACATTTCAATATCTGGACGAACTCGACACGCTGTATCGGCGGTGCGTTCGACAAAGAGCCGGTAGTCGATCGTTTTGAGTCGTTCTCCTTCGAGAAGCTTGACCCATACAAGGAATTTGAACTGTATGCCGGCTCAACGAGCGGAATCTCTCTCCAAGTAACTGCCGTGCGAAACGGGTGGCTGTTAATAACGTTCCCGTCAGATATGCCGGAAGGGAAACAAAAGGTTCGGCACCTCATCGATCTGTGTCTCGAGGATACGACCCCGTACTACCGATCTACTGAACCCTTCACGGATTTGGTCGAATATCTTCCACAGGGTGTTTTCACCCGCGTGTATCCGAACGTTTCCGAACTTAATCCACGGCTTCCCAGAAAGCAGATCGAAATAGCGGGAGAAGCGCTGTTGTTTGACGGCCAGTACGAACCCGCAATGGGCGTTATTGTTCTCGGATTTCGAGACGATATCGACGATCCGAGGCGTGTCATCGAAGAGTCGTCCGAGCACATGACGTCATTCACGCGTCTTTCCCTCCGAGACCACGAAACTGAGATTAGGGCGCCGTCCAACCGAATCCTCATACTGGAAGGGCCTGCCGATCCCGAAGCGGTATTCAGTGCCTGATAGGGATCAAAACGAACGCGGATCTTAACGAGAGAATTCAGCTACAAAACAATAGAGACAATCCTGTGTGCCGAACGCTATGCCCTCTTGACCTGAGATTTCAGAAACCACCCAACTAATATACAACAATAGATTAGAAGCTCGGTAGAACCCCTGCTGTCTGATAAATCATATAGTCAGATCTCTCGTGGGTCCGCAACGAATCGGTATAGTCCTCGATTGACTTTTTCAACCCATCCTGCATCAACCAAGCCGTTTAGCGCTCGGTTGATGTATTGCCGCCGGATGCCGAGTTCCTCCTCAAGCCGTTTCGGATTCGCGTATCCCCATGGCTGTTCTTCCTCTCTATTCTCCTTGAGCACATCAAGGATGGCCTCTTGGCGCTCGTTTGGTTCGAAGTTCTCGTTGACCATCTTACTGGTGAGTATGCTCATGTTCCACTTACAGTTTCGGGAGAACTATCAAAGTAAATCACGTTTAATGTTCTATTTAATGTTACAAAGTAACTATTAAGTGAACAGAGGATATAGGTGAGAGTGAGAAGTGCGGGCTGCCTCAAAGGTGAGGCCGGTGCTGGAGACACCGACCCCGCGCTTCGGTACCTGACCGAAGCATGAAGAAATCACACTGCGCCGGACTTGAAGACTCCGGCACGACGCACGTAGAGTCCTCAAATCAACAACGGAGGGCGGACAATGCAGACTGACGAGATCGGATCCGATCTCTACGTCAGATTGCAAACCGACCTGCTGGTCATCGGCGACTCGATTATGACCGATAGACACCATGCCAGCAACGGCAACTACCAGGCGGACGACCCCCAGAACCAGATCGGCGGGATCATTCCTGCTTTCTCGCTTTCCGGCTGGCTCCGACACGGGATGGAAGCCGTCGTTCAGCAGTACGGCGGGACGGCCTGCCACCCTGGCGAGGCGAACGCGAACTTCATGCGAAGTGACGTCTACGAGCGTGATCTTGACGATGGATATCACAAGAAGGGTGCGTGCATCGACGATCCCGAAGACGACGCGGGCTGTGTGATTTTTGATCTTTTCGG
This sequence comes from Natronomonas aquatica, assembly GCF_024449025.1. GTDB lineage: Archaea > Halobacteriota > Halobacteria > Halobacteriales > Haloarculaceae > Natronomonas > Natronomonas aquatica. The sequence continues at coordinate 12,197 of NZ_JAHLKM010000025.1, forward strand.
CGGGTTTGGTGATATACCCGGAAAGATGATGCGTCGTCCAATCCAGTTCTCGCCGGTCCGCTCGAACGTGGACTACACCCGCGGGCAGGCCGAAGGGCACTACCGCCAGCTTAGTCGTAACGTCGTGAGCCGCAACGACGAGGATCATCGGAAACCACTTCGGAACGCCGAAATCGATGCTGTAGCGAACCTCGACGGAACGTGGCATCTCTCACTTCGAGAGATGAAACCGGCGTTCGTCGGGCTTCTCATTGAGGCCCTCGACTTTTTCGACGCTCACAAGACTGACTTCATGCACCAACTCGGCGGTGCGCGGAACTTCGGTGCTGGAATCGTCGAGTGTGCGCTCATCAATCCACTTTATGAGGAACGCGAACTGAAGCGCGTCTTCAACCGCGGAAAGGGCAATACGAACGCGATGGACGAGAAGGACGAGCAGTGGGCAGCTGAGTTTCAACCAGCCTTCGTCGACGCGCTCACGGAACGTATTTCAGAGGGGCCATAGCATGGCAGAGAATGCAACACTCAGTGACTTTGAGGACGACGGCAGCCAAAACGTGATGGTCACGGCTTACCGTCACGATGCCCACAAACTCAACGGAGAATCTCACAGGAATGCACCAGAAACCCTCGACGGTGTGTCTGTCAACCAGACCGTGCCGCTCGGCGCAGACGCCGATGCATCGGCCTTGAGCAGGCCGTCTGGCGACCCCAAAAAAACAGTCGATAATCACGAGACGCACTATCGGCTCTCGCTGTTGACCGGTGAGAGTACCTACGATCCAGACGTGTTCGCTCGTTCGGTACTTTCTGAGGCTATCAGCGGTCTGCTAATCGGCTCGGATCCCCATGCGATGCATCGAACCTGGCTTGCCTCCGATGTGGCCAGCGGCTTCAACGAGAGCGTCTACCATCCGTATACGAGTCTGAAGTACCACACGCTCCTTGTGGCGGCACTGCTTGACAACTACCGCGATGGACACGCCTTCGAGGATCTGTTGTTGATCGTCGATTCTCCACGCGAAATCGAGACGTTACGGACTATCTATACCGGGGACCGGTTCTCATTACGGATCGATACGGAAGCTGATGGCAATCCGTGGGCCCGCCTCGGGAGCCGACCGTGGCGATCGTGGGCATCTACATGGACGCGACTGACAGCTCACCCGCTGGACACTGCCCACAACGAGTACGATCGGATACTGGATGCGAACCTCCGACGAATCTGGAGTTGGTCAACAGCACTCCAGTACATCGAGGATTTCGAACAGTGGGGGATGTCGCCGTGACGCGAATCCAGCAACTACTCTGGGAGTTGGAGATGGATTACATCGGCCATCCCTACTACGTAAGCGGGAACGCGATCTTCCATGCACTCGCCGCTGAACTCGACTACGAGGTCAGTCGGCACCTGCACGCCAGCCACGGTATTTTCGTCCCCGGCGAGTACGGCACCTATCCCGACGAGCACTCTCAGGGTGGGATGAAACCCTACATGGGAACATCACTATCAGATGTCGAAGCATACGACGACCTGTTCCTGTTTCGCCATCCCGATCAGCCGTGGCTGTTGGATAGTCGGGCACGCGACGCCCGCAACACACACGACATCCGTGTTCAACACCGGAACCCAGCATTGGCCCATGAGATGGTCATGGGCCAGCTCGATGACGCCCCCACAAACCGTCAGACATCGACATGGTATCTCCACGCCTACGTGCATGCTGATGACCCGAATGTGCTCCCGCTTGACGAGGCTGCAGTTGATGGCCTCCAGTTCGGCGGCCGACGAAACTACGGCTACGGATTGACTCGGTTACGGGACACACAAGTCATTGATCTGGAGAACTTGGATTACTCACGATTGGACGATGCCGACGAGTATCTTATTGAACTCGTGTCACCGTTCGTGTTGACAAGCGAATATCCAAGGGCCGACGAGGATACTGTTCCGTGGTGGTGGCGTGTTGATCACGATGATGGGCTACGACGTCGTGTCGAGAAAATCGTCAAACAGCGAGATGCGTATCGTCTCGAGACGATCGACCACGGACAGGTAGTCGGATATGCTGGCGAGACGCCAATCAAGACAGCAAAAAAGGGCATTCTTCGTGTCGGTACCCATCGAAAGTATGGATTCGGAGAGTTCCGCGTAAAACCACTCTCTTCCGCAGAACCACACCACGGGAGCTAGTCGATGATGTCAGAACTGACGACCCGGTACTGCCAAAATGGTACGAACTACCAGGTTCAGCGGATGAATGCCGCGTTAGAGTCTGGCCCTTCGCGACTGTGTCAAGCTCATCGAGTTCACAAATATATCTAAACCTTCCCGTCCCAGTCGATCCAGTTTTGCTCCCAGCCCTTCCGGCGCTCGGCGGCCCGGCGGGCGTGTTCGCGGTCCTCCCGTCGGGTCCGGTTCCGCTCGACGGTGTCGGCCTGCTCGCCCTCGACGAGCATCGGGTGGAAGGCGACGGTCCCGTACTCGGCGACCCGCTCGCCGCCCTCGATGGCGACGAGCTCCTGTCCGCCGCCGCCGAGCGGCATGACGAGCCGGCCTCCCGCGGCCAGCTGTTCGAGGAGCGCCCGCGGCGGCTCGACGGCCGCCGCCTCCAGTAGAATCCGGTCGTATGGGGCGTACTCGGCCAGCCCGCGGGCGCCGTCCCGGCGGTCGACGAGGACGCCCGGATACCCAGCGGTCGAGAGGTTCGAGCGGGCCTCATAGACCAGTCGCCGAGTGATGTCGATCGCGTGGACGTTGGCTTCCTCGGTGAGTTCCGCCAGTACCGCCGCGGTGTAGCCGACGCCCGCCCCGACGACGAGAACGGTATCGTCGGGCTCGGGCGCGAGCGCCTCGAGCAGCCGGCCGGCCGCGCTCGGCGAGAGCACGCGGGTGCCCAGCCGCTCGAACGATCGGTCGGCGTAGGCGACGGACTCGTCTTCGACGAACGGCTCTCGCGGTACCGACCGCATCGCCGCGCTGACCTGCTCTGAGCTGACGACGGCCTTGGCCTCGTGTTCGAGGCTGTCGACCATGTCGTCGCGAAGCACCGCGGGGTCCATATTTCCGACTCCGTGCCGGAGCCTATTCAATCGAGCGCAAAGAGAGCGTAGTTCTCGTGTGGGTCGTTTAGCTCCGTTTCTGTGTCCGGATTCGATCGTGTCTGTCGCTATTGTATCTGCCCTGTCGAGTAGCAACCTCTAAGCAACGGTAAGGCGACACTGATTTTGAAACCACACGGCTCGACCGCTGATGAACCGACTTACATTCGGCTTGCATACTAAGTCGCCGCTATTCAACGGAGCATCAAAAAGAGGATAGAAGGGATAGACTGCTACGGTTCACTGAACCCCTATCTGCTTTTGTGATTCGGACTCGGTCTTCGGAAGGGTGATTTCGACTACTCCGTTGTCCCAGCTTGCGGACGCGTCGTCCACGTTACACTCAGCGGGCAATTGAATCTGTCTTTGCATGACTTTTCCACGCTCAGACATAACTGGGGCCCCCTGCTGGTCTTCTTCGTGGCTGCTGATACGCTCAGCAGACAGCGAAATAGTGCTATCATTCGCTCGAACGTCGATCGAGTCACTGTCCACTCCGGGCAAATCGGCCAAAATCAACACCTCATTGGGACGTTCTATCACGTCAACCGCCGGAGAGTATTGCTGCTGTGATAGCGTCCGTGCCTGCTGCTGTTCGAACGCAGAGAGTTGTGGTGATGTCGCCTGTTGACTGAACGACGGGGACGCCTGTTGGCTCTGTGCTTGAGACGTTTGCTGTTGTGGTTGTAGTTGCTCGGCTTGCTGTGTTTGCGCTGGCTGAGCCTGTTGACCAGCTTGTTGCTGTGCCTGTACTCGGCCGGCCTGTCGTGATTGGGCCTGTTGAGCCTGTTGTGCCTGTGTTTCCGTCAGGGGCTGGCCTGAGAGTGCAGCTTGGTACCCTGATTGGGTAACGCCTATTGATTCCACAGCCGCCTTCGCTGCCTGTGCAGCGATATTCGACACGAGAGCCGTCAGTTCCTCTTGACTCTGCGAAGCGACTCCTTCGTTGCGGGCCGTTGAAGTCGTGCCATACTCTAACATGGCAACTAGTCGTTGGATTACTATTGAATGAATTATCACCCTCGTGTGCCAACCGAATTAAGTCAACTGCCCCGCGAAAAAGCGGTGCTCGCGTCCGCAGACAGAATTTGCGTATGCGTATGTTGTAGAGTATGGGATTAGCGTATGGTGCACTGAGTACGAGATTGCTGCACTGGATGTCGGGTATCTCGTCCACTACCGCTGGGCAAAACCAATTACAACCGCGAACAACGCACCCATTCGAGCGAAGTGCTATACGCAGCGGTAGCTGTTAGAAACGACGTACAAGACTGTCAAGCGAACGCAGGACCGCCCTGCGTTCGCGATTCTGGTACCGCCAGTTCCGTGAGATCGTTCTTCTGTTCGCTCTCGGCAATCTCAATAAACTCACCAAAACGCTATGATCCGACTCACCTCCTGCATTTTCAATAGAGCACTCAGCAGCTGAGTAGAGCAGAAAGATCTATTTTCAATCTCTGTGTGTCGCCCCGGATGGTTATGTTTGATATCTCACGCCGACGGTTCGTGACACTGACAGGTGGCACCGTTCTCGTCGCTCTAGCTGGGTGTTCTGGCCTCGGAGATAGCGACGACGACGATTCGATAGACGGTGGTTCGATGGATGATGGGTCGATGGACGATAGGTCGATGGACGATAGGTCGATGGACAACGAAACGATGGACGATGATGGATAATAACCAATATCTGACAGGAAACGATTCGGCCGATATCCACAACGTTCGCCGATGGCGGGTGTATCTATCGGCCGTATCCGACAGCGCATTCCTCCGAGAGCAGACGACTGAAATCACCGAACTGGGACGAAATCTAGACGGAATTCGCAAAACATCCTTTAAATATCGGACCGGATGACGAGTATGAACAAGTACCTCCGGGATCTGGAATCCCTTTCGTTCAGCGACCTCCTGTTCGCCGTCCTCGCTGGAGTCACGGGCGTCGCGGGATCGTACGCTGCCGCGGGGTACACCCCACGGTTCATCGTCGCTCCGATAGACGCCACAGTCGTCCGCCTGACGCCCGGAAGCGTCGTCACCTTCGTGATTCAGAACGTCGGTGAAGCGGGGCATCTCCTGCACATCGCGCTCTCGTTTGTCGTCGCGATCGGATTGCTCGCGTTGACAGCGATTCTAGGACTTTACATCGGTCAGCGATTCGACCGCCCGGTGGTCGGTATCGGTCTGGCGGGCGTCCTCGCGTGGGGCCTTACCAGTTCGATTACGGCACAGCCATCACTCGCGGTGGGTACTGCTGTCCCCGTCACGCTGTGGACTGCTATCGGATCTACGTCGCTTTTCTCCCCTGCCCACGATCCGTCCCGCCGCCGGGTGCTCGCCTCGAGCGCAGGCGCCCTCGCATTCATCGGTGCGTCTTTTGGCTTCGGGCAGTTGTTGCGGGACACCGAAACCGACAACAGCGGTACAGCGGAAATGGACGATGAAGTCGCCACGCTCATGCAGGACGCCGAGGCGAAGTCACTCGGTATCGAGGGTGACATTCCAGGCCTCGTGAGTTCGTTTGAGGAGTTCTACAACGTCGACATCGCGGAGTTCGATCCGGAACTGTCCCCCGAGGACTGGTCGCTGACGATCACCGGGGAAGTCGGGGCGGACGTTACGGTCACGTTCGATGAACTGACCGACATGCCGACCGAGCGTCGTTTCGTAACCCTCCGGTGTGTCGGCGAGGATCTCAACGGACAGAAACTGGACACCGCCGTTTGGACGGGGACGCCGATCAAGCCGCTGCTCGAGGAAGCTGATCCCGGGGGCGAGTGTGGCTGTGCGATGCTTCGGGCAGCGGACGATTACTTTGTCCAGTTCCCGATCGAAGCACTCGAGGATGGCTTCCTTGCCTGGGGGATGAACGGTCAGTCACTCCCACAGTCTCACGGCCATCCCGTTCGCGTATTGATCCCCGGTCACTGGGGCGAGACGAACGTCAAGTGGCTCTCCGAGATCGAGTTACTCGACGAGGAGATGGATGGGTACTGGGAACAGCGCGGGTGGCACGGAACCGGCCCGGTGAACACCGTGGCCAAACTCTGGAGTACCACCACACTCGAAGACGGAAGCGTCGAGATAGCCGGCCACGCCTACGCCGGGACACGTGGCGTCGAACGCGTCGAGGTTTCGATCGACGGCGGCGAAACCTGGCGGAACGCGGAGCTATCGGAGCCGCTACCCGGGGACGATGTGTGGCGACAGTGGCGCTACGAGTTCGAACCTGACGGGAGCCATGACGTCGTCGTGCGGGCGACCGACGGAACAGGAACCGTCCAGCCGGAAGACCGGTCGGACTCGTTCCCGAGCGGGGCCACCGGCTGGGTACGAAAGACGGTCAACTGATGATCACCGAATTGATAATCGTAGGATACGTCGTCAGGGACGGATGGAAAAGGCACTCTGGTATCTTCTCGTCGGAACTCGTGGCGGCGAGAACCGTGCGCGGATCATCGCCGCACTTGACGAGCGGCCCCGGAACGCCAATCGACTTGCAGAGTGCCTCGACGTCGATTACAACACCGTGAGACACCACCTTGATATGTTACAGGAACACGACGTGATCGAATCCGGCGGCGAGGAATACGGCAAGCTGTATTTCCTGACCGATCGCTTCGAACAGCATCGAGAGACGTTCGAGACCGTTCTGGAGGCGATGTGAATGGCCGGGTCGATGGGAACTTGGATACTGGTCGCGACCGCCTTCTCGGTCGTGAACGTGCTCTTCTTGATGATCTTAACGGTCATCTGGGTGCGCAACTACCGAACGTTCGGATCGGGGATGACCGCAGGGCTGGCCGTGTTCGGTAGTACGATGATCTTAGAGAATTTCGTGGCTGTCTATTTCTTTTTCAGTAGCGGGATGCTCTATGTGGATTCTCCGGGTGTCCAACAGTCGGTAGCAACCCTTCGTGCTCTGCAGACGATCGCGTTAGCGTTCCTGACCTACGTCACCGCAAAGTAAGCTGTTTTGGGTGGCGATTCGATAGCAGAAACCCTCTCAGCGTTATTCACCCTGCATCGTGACGAACCGGACGGCCCCGTGGCGTTCCCGGTCGAGCCCATCGTCGGCCTTCTCGGCACGGACGAGCGTCTGCCGGCCCGTCCCGACCGGGGCGACGAGGCGCCCCCCGACCCGGAGCTGTTCGACGACCGGATCCGGGAGGTCGGGGGCCGCACAGGTGAGGTAGGCCGCGTCGTAAGGCGCGTTTTCGGCCCACCCCTCGGCGCCGTCGCCGACCCGGACGTGGACGCCGCCGTAGCCGAGACGTTCGAGCCGCTCGCGGGCCTCGGCGGCCAGCGACTCGACGTACTCGACGCTGTAGACGTTTCCGGCGCCGACGATCTCTGCTGTCACGGCGGCGTGATAGCCACAGCCGGTCCCGACTTCCAGCACCGAATCGCCCGCCTCGAGTTCGAGGTGGTCACAGATGATCCCGACCATGTGTGGCGCCGAGATCGTCTGGCCGGCCCCGATGGGGAGCGGCCGGTCGGCGTAGGCTGTCTCGCGACGCGATTCGGGGACGAACTCGTGTCGCGGGACGGCACGCAGGGCCTCGATCGTTTCCTCGCGTTCGATCCGGCCGGCCCCGAGGAGCGAATCGACCATCCGGTCGCGGGCCGCCCCGAAGTCCGCCTCGGTCCCGTCCCTGTTCCGGTTCCCGTTCCCGTTCCCGTTTCCGTTCTCGGAGTCGCGTCCGAAAAGCGTCATCGCGCTACCATTACCAGCCCGACCACGCCCGCGTCTGTGCGTCCTGATCGCGCGCGTAGAGTCGTTTGATGTCCTTTGCCAGGACCGCATCGCCGGCGAAGTCGTACCCCTCGCGTTCGTACCCCGTCGCGTCATCCCGGACGAGGATCCGTTCGACTTCGAACTCCTCGCCGCCGTACTCGTGGGTCCGGCCGACGACGAACTCCTCGTCGCCGGGGACCTGAATGCGGACGCTCCGGGTCTCGTCGTGGTAGCCGTCCTTCGGGTGCAGCGTCAGGTTCACCGAGACGTTCCCGACCGCCCGGGTCCAGAGCGTCTTGACGTCGCTGGCCTCGGCCTCGTCGACGCGGGCGCCGTCGACCGACTCAAGCGAGGTGATCCGCGCCGTCAGGATGGCCTCGTCGGTCTCGACGAGGAACTCGTCGCCGGCTTCGAGCGTCTCCTCGGGCGGGATCTCGACGCGTGCCTCGGTCGATTCGTCGTCCTGTGAGACGATGACCCGCCGGTCGACCGTCGACTGTTCGTCGATGGTCGTCTTGTGGACGTGGCCGCACTCGCCACACTGGACGGTCGCCTGCCCCCCGCGGTTGAGTATTTCGTGGGCCGTCTCCGCGGCCGGCGAACAGGACGGACAGCGAACCGCGACGCGCTGGTGACTCATTACCGCCGAATTGGCCGTCCGGACGTATAACAGTTCTCGGTGATCCGATCAGTTTTATGCGCCGCCGAACCCCCGATGAAGATACGGCGATAGTATGACCACGACACCAGCGGAGGACTCCACGACCGACTCGGCGTCGCTCGACGACTACGATGTCGTCATCGTCGGCGGCGGCGTCGCCGGGCTCTCGGCGGCCATCTTCACCGCGCGCCACGGACTAGACACGCTCGTCGTCGATTCGGGGGAGTCGATCCTCCGACGGAACGCCCACCTGGAGAACTTCCCGGGATTCCCGGCGGGGGTCAATCCCCGCCAGTTCCTCGATTTGCTCGACGAACAGGCCGACAGAGCCGGTACACACCGCCTCGAGGCGACCGTCACCCGCGTCGAACGGGTCGAAGACGGCTTCGCCGTCGGTACGGCTGACGGGGACCGGATTCGGACCACCTACGCTGTCGCGGCGACGAAAAACGAGGTCGGCTATCTCGAGGATCTCGACGGCGTCGGCGTCATCGACCGCGGGAAGACGTTCCTCGACACCGACGAACGCGGCCGTACCGGTGTCGACGGGCTGTACGCTGCGGGACGGCTCGCCGAAAAGCCCCATCAGGCGGTCGTCTGTGCGGGTCACGGGGCGGAGGTCTCGATCACGCTCCTGGAGGACGACGATCGCTCCTTCTATCACGACTGGGTCGCCCCCGAGGGCTACTTCACCGATCGCGGGCGTGATCTCCCGCCCGGGTGTGAGGAGATCGACGAGCCCGAGCGTGCCGAACGGGAGGCCACCTCGCTCGGCGTGATGCGCGAGCGCTTCGCCGAGACTCACCCCGACGAGCAGGTCACCCACCCGAGCCTCCGAGAAGACTGACATCTTTCACACGGCAAAAGTCGTCAGGTACCCCCACTGGGCCCGCCTGAACGGCGGTTTCGAGAACTTGCCCGGGACACCCGAAGCGTCCCAGCTGGCGATCTCAGTGGATCTATCACAGAAAACTCAATCATAGACCTAACGGACGAATAGTATGGGGCAGGAGACACTAACAGCTTATCGTAGTTGTACGCCCGTCGTTGATACACTCGACCTACCGACCCCAAGCCGGTCTTCGAACCCTCCCTCGCCTGATCCGGCGGCCGTCACTCGACGGTCGGCAACTCGATCTCCTCGCCGTCGACGAACACCGTCGGCTCCCGGATGATGCCGTCGCTGTGGATCGGCGCGTCGGTGTCGCCGCCGATGCCCGCGTCGTCGCCGATCGCGATGTGAACCGTCCCGCCGGCCTTCTCGTCGAGAAGGACGCTGCCGAGGAGTTCGGTGACGCCGATGTTCGTCCCGATCCCCAATTCGGCGACGTTGTAGGCGTCCCGGCCGACCTCCTCTGCGGCCGCCTCGACGTCCGAGCGGACGGCGTCGTCCGAGATCTCGGTCACGTAGCCGTCTTCGACCTCGATGGTGACCGTCTGGCCGTCCGCGAGTTTCCCGTGGGGGCGGATCGTCCCGTCGACGACGTAGGTGCCGTCGGCCGACTCGGGGCTGATGAACACTTCGCCGGCCGGCAGATTCGAGAAGGCGCCGGGGTCGTGGACGATCCCGGTGTCCTCCCGCCACGACCGATCGCCCACCTGTAAGGTGATGTCGGTTCCTTTCGGGGACGTGACTCGGATCTCTTCTGCGCCTTCGACCCGTTCGAGCATCGCTGCACACTCGGCGGCGATCGCGTCGTAATCGGCGTCCAGCCCGACCGTGAACACCTCTTCGGTGATCCCCGGTAGCGTCGCTCCGCGGACGCCCGCGTCCGTCGCATCCGACCGGGCGCGAGTGTGTGAGATGCTCTTGGTCGTCGGCGCGAGAAAGGCGTCGGCCTCCCCGAGTGCCGCCGCGACGGGGGCGGGCGGTTCGGCGCCGTGTTGTGGTCCCGGCGGATACCGGACGATCGTGGCGTCCTCGGTCGCCTCGAGTGCGGCCCCGTAGATCGCCTCGCCGATGGGGGCGCGTTTGTCGTCGGTGACGACGACGCAGGTCTCGCCGTCCTCGACCGCGAGACACTGCCCGATGGCTGTCTCGGCCGCCGCTTCGACCGCCTCGGGATCTTCGATCGTGAGTTCCTCGGACTCGCTCATGGCTCCCGGTTGGGCGGGCGACCGGAAAGACGTTCCTGTCCGGCAGCAGTCGGGACCCGCCCCGGTTCACCGACGCCGCGGAGAGAAACGGTTATTCCCGTGGATGGCGACCCACGAGTATGAACGTCCAGGTCGCGGTCAACGGCTACGGGACCATCGGGAAACGGGTCGCCGACGCCGTGACGCTCCAGCCGGACATGGAGCTGGTCGGGGTCGCGAAAACGCGCCCGAACCACGAGGCGGAACTCGCCGAATCGAAGGGGTATCCACTCTATGCGGCCATCGAGGACCGGATCGACCTGTTCGAGGAGGCGGGGATCGAACTCGCCGGCACCGTCGACGAGCTGGTCGCCGCCGCCGACGTCGTCGTCGACGCCTGTCCCTCCGGGATCGGCGCCGAAAACAAGTCCCTCTATGAGGACCACGACACGCCGGCGCTGTATCAGGGCGGCGAGGACGCCGATCTGGTCGACACCTCGTTCAACGCCCGCGGGAACTTCGCCGACGCGGTCGGTGCCGACCACGTCCGCGTCGTCTCCTGTAACACGACCGGGCTCTCGCGGTTGCTCGCGCCGCTGGAGGCGGAATACGGCGTCGAGAAGGCCCGGGTGACGCTGATCCGCCGGGGCGGGGATCCCGCCCAGAGCGGCCGCGGGCCGATCAACGATATCCTGCCGAACCCCGTACATCTCCCCTCTCACCACGGTCCGGACGTGAACACGATCTTCCCCGATCTGGACATCGACACGCTGGGGTTGAAGGTGCCCGCGACGCTGATGCACACCCACTCGGTGAACGTGACGCTCGAATCGACTCCCGACGCCGACGCGGTCGCGGAGTTACTCGAGGGAGAAAGCCGGATCTTCCTGATCCCCGAAGGCTCCGATATCGACGGTGCGGGCGCGCTCAAGGAGTTCGCGATGGATCGCGGCCGCCCCCGGGGCGACATCTGGGAGAACTGCATCTGGCGGGAGTCGGTCTCGATGGAGGGGTCGGACCTGTATCTCTTTCAGGCGATCCACCAGGAGTCGGACGTCGTCCCCGAGAACGTCGACGCGATCCGTGCGGTGACGGGCGCCGCCGACGCCGAGGAATCGATCGCCCGGACCAACGAGACGGTGGGTGTCGGTTTTTGACCCCGACAGAAGGCTTTTGACTGCGTCTCCCGTATCGAACCGTATGCGACGTGACGACCGCGACGATCCGTTCGACGATATCTTCAGCGAGATCGAACGCATGATGGAAGGGATGGCCGGCGGGTTCGACGCCGGCGACGCCGGCTTCGGCGGCGACGCCGGCTTCGGCGGCGACGCCCACGTCTCCGTCTACGAGACCGAAGAGGAGATCCGTGTCGTCGCTGACCTCCCCGGCGTCGAGAAAGAGGACATCCGGATCAAATGCGACGGCCGCCACGTCACGATCTCGGCCTCGACGGAGACCAGCGAGTACGAAGAGCGCATCGAGCTGCCCGCCCGGGTCGACGAGCACTCGGCGTCGGCGTCGTTCAACAACGGCGTCCTCGAGATCGAACTCGACCGCACCGGCAGTTCGGCCGATATCGATCTCTCCTGACCGGTCGCGGTCGCGTGCCTTTTTGTTCCCGCCCGTCTCTTCGCTGGAACCGAGACCATGAGCCGCGCACGCGAGTGGTATCGGTGGGAACGACGGGCGGCGACCGAACTGTACCTCCTGTGGGGACTGGCGGCGATCTTCTACGGCGGCGGCGACGTCCTGACGACGATCGTCCTCGTCTATGCGGTCCCGGGGGTCGGCGAGGCGAACCCGTTCGTCCACTGGGGGCTCGCTACCTTCGGGATCCCCGGGCTGGTCGCGATGAAACTGTCCGTTTTCGGGCTGGGGGTCTCCCTGAGCTGGGTCGGCCTCGAATACCGCGATCGGCTCCTGTACTACGCGCCGCCGCTCTGTATGTTCCTCTTCGGGCTCGGTGCGACCGTCGTCAACCTCCGTCTGATCCTCTGAGGGGGTCGTCGGCCGTCCGCCGGATCAGCCCCGCCAGCCGGTCGTAAAACCCCGACTCGTACTTCGTCGCCGTGTCGACGGTCGGGCGGGCGTTCGTCTCGTTGACGACGGCCCGATCGCCCGAGACGAGGATGTCGACACCCAGCCAGTCGATCCCGAGTTCCCGGGCGGCCGTCTCGGCGAGTTGCCGGAGATCGGTCGGGAGATCGACGCCCTCGGCGGTCGCGCCCCGATGGACGTTGTGTTTCCAGCGTCCGGCTTCCCGATCGGCCGCCGACAGGCGCCGTTCGACCGCGCCGGCGAACTCGCCGTCGACGACCATCGCCCGGATATCGCGGGCTTCGGGGAGGAACTCCTGGAGGAGAAACGAGCGGTCGTCGGCCGCCCGGTAGTCGTGGACCAAAGCGAGGTAATCACAGATCCCGAGAAACGAATCGAGATCGCCCGCCTTCGCGATCCCGACCCCGCGGGTCGTCGAGTTGGGCTTGACGACGACGGGCGGCTCGAACCGCTCGAAGGCCGCCCGCAGTTCCGGTTCGCCGGCCGGATTCGAGACGTAGACGGTCTCGGGCGTCGGTACGCCCGCCCGCCCGAGCCGGGCCAGCGCCCCTGCCTTGTTCCGGCTTCGGAGGACCGCGTCCCGTCCGTTGACCCACGGGACGTCCAACAGCGCGTCAGCGACGCCGCCCTCCATCAGTCGGGAGGGGTAGACGAACCCGGCGTCGAATTCCGTTCCGGCCAGCGGCTCCGAGAGCGGCTGGACCCGTTCGGTCGTCGGGACGTGGACCGCTTCGATCCCCCGATCGGCGAGCGGCTCGGCGATCCGATCGAGCGTTTCGGCGTCCGTCGCGACCGCGAGCCGGAGCATACCCCAATCTGGGCGCGGGGATCCTTGAACGCGCCGGTCACTCGGCGTCCGGCGGCTCGATCGATCCGCCGAACGAGCCGTAGATCCCGAAGATGTCCTCGTAACCGTGTTCGCTCGCCAGGATCGGCACGACGCCCTCCTCCTCGACTCGGTGGGTGTAGGTGTCGTCGCGGGCGAAGACACCCCCTTTCGGGATCTCCTCGAAGTTGGCGTAGTACACGTTGGGGCTCGCCGCCTCCCTTCGGTACCTCCTCGTGGCCCTTCGCGACCCGCGTCTCGGTGAACGTCGGCTCTTCGTCGGCCAACTGTCCGTGGGCCCGGAGGAACGAAAGCGCCGCCTCGTACCCGAACTCGGCGGCCTCGTCGCTGCCCTGCCGGCCGGCCTCCAGCGAGACCGTGTGGGCGAGCACCGAATCGAGCGTCGTCCCCCGAAGCTCGCTCGAATCGACGGCGTACTCGACGGGGAGCCCCGTTACCGTCCGCCGGACCGACTCGGTGAGCTGGCTGAATATCGCGAACGGCGGCGGCGCGCTGTGGGAGGTATGAAGCGCGAGGATCGCCTCCGCTCCGGAGAGTACCTCGATCAGCCGCGCGGCCAGCGCCGACTCGTAGACGTCGCCCGTGTCGTCGCCGGGGAAGGTCCGGTTCAGATCCACCTCCCGGTAGCGCTCGCCGGCCTCGAGGGCCGGCTCGTTGGCGATCACAAGCTGTACCGTTCCGCCCGTATCCCCGTCAGGTAGCCGCTCTGCGAGCCGTTCGATAGCCCGCACGCCGGCCGGTTCGTCCCCGTGGATTCCCCCCACGATCGCGACGCGGGGCCGTCCCGCGCCGCGTTCGATCACCTCCATACACGACGGTACGGGTGCGTCAACTATAGACAACTGCCCGTTCCGCCCCGGCCCGAAGTCACCCGTCCGATCCCGAAAGCAAAAAAGCGACTGTTTGGGGTCAGAACGCCGTCCCCTGGGAGGGCTCGTACTGGCCGACGAGCTGTGTCGAGGCGAGGACCTCGGCCTCCATCCCGGCGGTCATGTCGACGACCGCCTTCCGGGCCTCCGGCTCGAGCCCGAGTTCGGAATCGAGCGCGAGCAGTTTGAACCGGTACCGGTGGGCCCCGTCCGGCGGCGAGGGGCCGCCGAAATCCGCCTCGACGAAGTCGTTGTACCCGACCGTCGCGCCGTCTGCGGCCGGATCCCAGTCGCGCGGGATCGTCCCGACGTCAGGAGCGATGTCCCACACCAGCCAGTGGTCGAACGTGAACCCGACGGCCCCCTTGGCGTCGGGGTCGTCGACGACGAGCACGAGCGACTCGGCTCCCTCGGGGACGTTCTCGATCCGCAGTTCGGGGTTCTCGTTTTCGTTCACGTAGCCGACGTAATCGGGCATCCCCTCGTCGTCGTCGAAGTCGGTCGCGGTTATCGATAGTATCCCTTGCTGTTCGAGATCGTCTTCGAGGAGCGACATCTCTCTTTGCCTCCGTAGGCGGTGACTTTACGAGGGAAAATAAATTTTAGTATCTGTTAGCCGGACGCCCCTTCGCTGTCCGTGACGTCCCCCGGGCTACCCTTCTCGCGGGTCGGGATCAACATCGTGCGCTCGAACTGCATCACGATGTCGCCGTCCTGGTTGTGGGCGGTCGTCTCGACGGTGACGATCCCGTCGCCCTCGCGTGATTCGCTCGGGCGCTTGTCGAGGACCTCGCTTTGGGCGTAGAGGGTATCTCCGTGAAAGACCGGGTTGGGCATGACGATGTTGCTCCACTCGAGGTTGGCGACGGTCTTGTGGCTCACGTCGCTGACGGTCATCCCCGTCACGATCGCGAGCGTCAGCGTGGAGTTGACCAGACACTCCCCGAACTCCGTGTCCTTCCCGTATTCGTCGTTGAAGTGCAGCGGGTGGGTGTTCATCGTCAACAGCGTAAACCAGACGTTGTCCGTCTGGGTGATCGTCCGGCCGGGGCGGTGTTCGTAGATGTCGCCGACCTCGAAGTCCTCGTAGTAGCGGCCGTAGTCCTCCCGATACCGGTTCTCGCCGACCTCGATCACGTTGCGGACCATAGATACGTCCGGCCGGTCCGAGCAAGCGAGCATAAAGCCATCGACGACGCCGGGTACGCCGAAACGACCAGACGGGGCGCCGGGAGCGGTACATTCATTTCGCCGCTATCCGTCGTAGGGGTGATGGCAAGCGTTTCATGGGACTTCACCCCACTGTCCTCCGAGCAGGAGCTGATCAAGCGCGAGATCGGCCGGATCTGCGGGGAGTTCGACGCCGAGTACTGGCGCGAACACGACAAAAACAAGGAGTACCCCCACGAGTTCGCCGACCTGCTCGCGGAGAACGGCTGGCTCGGCGCTTTGATACCCGAGGAGTACGGCGGCGGCGGCATGACCACCGACGAGATGGTCGTGATGATGGAGGAAATCGCCGCAAGCGGCGGCGGCTTCGGCGCCACGCAGGCGATCCACGGCGCGATCTACACCTCCCGTCCGCTCGTCGAACACGGCGGCGAGCGTATCAGAGAGGAAATCCTCCCGAAGCTCGCGACGGGCGAGAAGACGATCCAGTCGCTCGGGCTCACGGAGCCGAACGCGGGTTCGGAGTCGACGGCCATCGAGACGGAGGCCGAACGCGACGGCGAGGAGTACGTCGTCAACGGCCAGAAGATCTGGACCTCCCGTCTCGACGTCTCGGATTACCTGCTCTTGGTCGCCAGAACGAAGCCCCGCGAGGCGGTCGAAAAGAAGACCGACGGCATCTCGATGCTGCTCGTCGACGTCGAGGACGCCAGATCCCAGGACGCCCTCGAGATGAAGCCGATCGAGAAGACCTCGACGAACCTCTCGAGCGCCTTCGAGGTGTGGCTCGAGGACCTCCGGGTCCCCGTCGAGAACGTCATCGGCGACGAGCACGCGGGCTTTTATAACCTCCTCGACGGGCTCAACGACGAGCGGCTCGTCATCGCCGCCGAGTGTGTCGGCCACGCGAAACTCGCGATCGACCGCGCCGTCGAGTACGCGAACGAACGGGAGGTGTTCGACCGGCGGATCGGCTCGAACCAGTCGATCCAACACCCCCTCGCCGAGGCGTACATGCGGACGCTCTCGGTGAAACAGACCGTCTACCGGACGGCCGAGATGATGGATTCGCTGAACAGAGAGCAGGTCGGGACGCTGGCGAACGCCTCGAACTACCTCGCCTCCGAGCTCGCCTTCGACGCCTCGGACGCGGCCGTCCAGACGTTCGGCGGGTTCGGGATCGCCCGCGAGTACGACGTCGAGCGGATGTTCCGGGACGCCCGGCTCGCGAAGATCGCGCCGATCTCACAGCAACTCGCGTTGAACTACGTCGGCGAGAAGGCGCTGGGCCTCCCGCGGTCGTTCTGACCGTTCGCTCCGGTCGTCCCCGCGTCCGACCGTTTTAGATCAGTCGTCGGCGACGGCTTCGTTTCGCGATTCCGCGAGAAGCGGTGCGGTGAGTTCTTCGACGCGCTCGTCCTCCAGCGAGCGGACGCGCTCGAGGAACTCATCGGCGGCCGCCGAGGGGAGATCGACGGTGAGGTCTCCGTATTTCTCGGTCACGTCGTCCCACGACATCCGGTTTTCGGGCTCGCCGTTGGCGTACTCGACGTGCGTTTCGAACGTTTCCCCGGCCGTCTCGATCGTGACGTCGGCACACCACATCTCGGGGTACGCCTCGTTTACCGCCGCGGACGATCGGACGTCGGTCGTCCGCATGATCCGGCCGAACTCCTCGGTGTAGCCGTCGCTCCATTCGATGAACGAATCGACGGTCGCCTCGCCCGCGACGGCGGCCAGCGCGACCCCGAAGGGCATACTGAACTGTGCGTCGACGAACGACTGGGGGTTCTCCTTTCGCTCGGCCGGCCGCCCGACGAGCTCTATGCCCGGATCGGCGATCTCGACGGTCGCGCTCTCGATGTCCTCGGGGGCGATCGAAGCTTCCTCGAGGATCCCGAAGACGCCGTCCAGCGGGGCGTGCATGTACCGACAGCACGGGTACGGCTTGATGCCGGTCCGGTAGAGCTCGTACTCCTCGCCGAGTCCCTCGGTCGCCAGCTCCGGTTTGGGATCGTCGCTGTAGGCGTTGAGGAAGCCGTCCTCGCCCTCGATCGGGGCCTCGGAGCCGTAGAAGCCGGCCTCGGCGAACCGGGCGGCGAGGATCCCCGAGTGGGCCGCCAGCCCGGGGTGGGCGCGTTTGTTCCAGGAGCCGTTCGCCAGGTACTGCTGGGAGCCGGCGGCCTGGCTGCCGTTGAGCCCGAAGGCGTTCGCCAGCCCCCCGGCATCGAGGCCGGCGATCTTGCCGGCGGCGGCCGTCGCGGCGAAGGTCCCACACGTCGCGGTGATGTGGAACCCCCGATCGTAGTGGGAGGCGGGGTCGACCGCCTGCCCGAGCCGGCAGTTTACCTCGTAACCGGCGACGATGGCGGCGAGCAGTTCCTCGCCGCCGACGTCCCGCTCGACCGTCTCGGCGGTCGCGATCGCCGCGGGGATGACCGAGGCGCCGGGGTGGTGTGAGGCGCCGCGGTGGGTGTCGTCGTAATCGAGGCTGTGGACGAGCGCCCCGTTCAACAGCGCGGCGTACTCGGGTTCCAGCGTCTCACCCGTCGCGAAGACGGTCGCTTCCCCGCCGTCGGCCAGCGAGTCGACGCCGTCGACGAACGCGTCGCTGGATCCGGCCCGCGATCGCGCGCCGATCGAGACCCCGATCGCATCGAGCGTCAGTTTCTTCGCGTAGTCTACGACCTCCTCCGGGAGGTCGTCGTACGCCAGCTCGGTCACGTATTCGGCGTACGTCGTGGTGATCGTCATAGTTCCAGTGTCTCGCAGGATCCGTCTTAGCGTTTGGGGTCGTTGCTCACCGACGGGTCGAGGTCCGACACGATGGAGCCTGTCCCCCGCCCGTTCGGCTTCCCGATCCCCCGAGGCGTCGAACAACGGTTTTTTATTGTATCGGTCTACGGAGTAGAACAAAATGGACCTCCTCGGCGGCGGCAAGTGGCGTGCGCTCTTTCTCGTCGGGCTCGCCGAACTGTTCGTCATGACGCTTTGGTTCAGCGGCACGGCGGTCGGCCCCGAACTGGCCGACGCCTGGGGGCTGACGCCGACCGAGACGGCGTGGCTGACGAACGCCGTCCAGCTCGGGTTCGTCGTCGGGGCGATCCTCTCGGCCGTGTTTACGATCGCGGACGTCATCCCCCCGCGGTATCTCGTGGCTGGGTGTGCGTTCCTCGGCGCCGGGGCGACGGCGGTCATCGCCGGCGTCGTCGAGAGCGGCCCGCCGGCGATCGCCCTCCGGTTCGTCACCGGCGTCGCCTTGGCCGGCGTCTACCCGATCGGGATGAAGATGATGTCCTCGTGGTTCATCCGGGGTCGCGGGCTCGCCATCGGCGTCCTCGTCGGCGCGCTCACCGTCGGCTCGGGCGCTCCCCACCTGTTGCGGGCCGTCGGCGGGATCGGCGACCCCGACCGCGTCCTGTACGCCACCGCCGTGATCGCGACGGTCGGCGGCCTCCTCGCGTTGCTGTACGAGGACGGCCCCCACCAGCCCGAGACGGCGCCGTTCGACCCCGGCGCCGTCCGCCGGATGCTCTCGGACCGTGGCGTCGTCCTCGCGAACCTGGGGTACTTCGGGCACATGTGGGAACTGTACGCGGTCTGGACGTGGGTCCCGGTGTATCTCCTCGCCAGCCTCGAGGCCGGCGGGACGCCGACCCCCGAACGGTGGGCCGCGCTGCTCGCGTTCGGGACGATCGCGATCGGCGGACTCGGCGCGTGGCTCGCCGGGTCGGCCGCCGACCGGATCGGCCGATCGATCGTCACCAGCGGCTGTATGGTCGTCTCGGGGGCCGCGTGTCTCGCCGCCGGACTGGTGTACGGTGCCTCGCTCGCGGTGATCACGCCGTTCGTGCTCGTGTGGGGCTTTTTCATCGTCGCCGATTCCGCGCAGTTTTCGGCCGCCGTCTCCGAACTCGCCGACGACAGCTACGTCGGCTCCGCGTTGACCCTCCAGACCGCCGTCGGCTACCTCGTCACGATCGCCTCGATCCAGCTGATACCGTTCGTCCGGGACGCCGTCGGCTGGCGGTGGGCGTTCGTGCCGCTCGCTCTCGGCCCGCTCGTCGGGACGGTCGCGATGCTCCGGCTCCGGGTCCGGCCGGAGGCCGACCAGCTGGCTGGCGGCCGAGGGTGAGGATCCGCTCGCGATGTCGCCGCGCCGTGCGGTAGCGGATACCAAACCGTTTTGCCCCGGACCCGAGAGGGGAGTAGTATGCCATCGCTCGGATTCATCGGCCTCGGTTCGATGGGCGGACCGATGGCCCGGAACCTGGTATCGGCCGGACACGGCGTGACCGCTTTCGACGTCGATCCGCCCGCCATCGAGGCGGTCGCCGAGGCGGGCGCGACCGCGGCGTCGTCGGCCGGCGAGGCGGCGGCGGGCGCCGACGTCGTGTTTCTCTCGCTGCCGGGGCCGGCCAACGTCGAAGCGGTCGTCGACGAGATCGCGGCCGACCTCCGGGAGGGATCCGTCCTCGTCGATCTCACGACGTCGACGCCCGGGACGACGAACGACGTCGCCGATCGGCTCGCCGACCGCGGCGTCGACGTCCTCGGCGCGCCGGTAAGCGGCGGCGCCTCCGGGGCACGTGACGCGACGCTCTCGATCATCGTCGGCGGCGATCGGGCGGTCTTCGAGGCCTGCGAGCCGCTTTTCCGGGACATCGGGACGGACGTCTTCCACGTCGGCGAGGAGCCGGGCCACGGCCACGCCGTCAAACTCCTCAACAACTACCTCTCGAACGTCGCGCTGATCGCGACCTCGGAGGCGGTCATCCTCGGCGATCAGGCCGGCCTCGATCGGGAGACGCTCGTCGACGTCTTCAGCGTCTCAAGCGGGCGCAACAGCGCCAACCAGGACAAGATTCCCGACCACGTCCTGACCGGCGGGTACGACATGGGCTTCAAACTCGGGCTCATGGAGAAGGACATGCGGCTGCTCTCGGAGTTCGCTGGCGATCAGGGGATCCCGATGCTTCTCGGCCACCTCACCCGCGACATCACGGGCTATGCGAAGACCAAGAAGGGCTACGACGGCGATATGACCCGCGTCTATGATTTCCTCGAGGAGCTGATGGTCGAGTAGGCGGACTCTCAGAACAGCGGCGTCCCGACGCCGCGCGTTTCGGCCAGTTCGGTGAGCGCCTCGATCGCCCCGTCCGTGAGGGGGATGCCCTCCGACTCGCGGCGGCGGCGCGTGTCGTGTTCGGGTTCGCCCGGCATGAGCGCCCGATCTCCGTCCGTGGAGACGCCCGTCTCGACGGCCGAGGGGTACGCCGCGTTCCGGACCTGCCCGTGGACGGTCCGGATCACGCCTTCGATCTCCGCCCGGGTGGAGAACCGCTGTGGGTCGACGAAGACGAACATCCCCGCGTTGTTCACGTGGTCGTTGTCGTCGTCGCCGACGACCTCCCCGCGCCCGATGATGCCGCCGAACAACTCGGCACACAGCGCCAGCCCGTATCCCTTCCGTCCGGCCGTCCGCCCGCCGAGCGGTAACAGCGCGCCAGCCCCCTCCTCGAAGGCGACCGCGTCCTCGACGTGTGTCCCCGCTTCGGTGACCGTCCACTCCTCGGGGATCGTCCCCTCGTCGACGGCGCGTTTGGTGATCTTCCCGTGGGCGACCTGACTCGTCGCCATGTCAAGGACGATCGGGAACTCCAGGGCGTCGAACGTCGGGATCCCGACGGTGACCGGGTTCGTCGCGAAGACCCGATCGGCGCTCCCCGGTGGCGCGACCGTCCGGGCGGTTCCCCCGCTGTTTACGAACCCCAGCGAGACGAACCCCTCCTCGGCGGCCCGCTCGGCCCACTCGCCGACCCGCCCGAGGTGGGTGCCGCCCCGGACGCCGACGACGGAGACGCCGGCCGCCTCGGCGCCCTCGAGACCGGCGTTCACGATACGCTCGCCGGTGAGCTGTCCGAACGCCCGGTTCCCGTCGACCGAGGCGACCGCCGGCGAGTGTCGCTCGACATCGGGCGTCGCCGTCGGGTCGATCGCCCCGTCCTCGATCATCGCCTCGTAAGTCGTCGAGAGCCGGATCACTCCGTGGGAGTTGTGCCCGCGGATCTCCGCGCCGACGAGCGAGGCCGCGACCGACGCCGCCTCCGGCTCGGGCATCCCGAACGCCTCCAGCAGTTCCGCCGTGACGTCCAGGAGCGTCTGTGGTGACACACGTCGCATAGGCCCGGGTAGTGGGGAGGGTATTAAATAAGTATGCGATCGGCTCACGAACGGACTGGGGCGCTCAGACGTTCGGGATGACCTCATCACCCAGCAGTTCGATGCACTCGACGGCGGCGTCGTGGTCCATCCCCGGCCAGTGGAGCCGCGGAACGATGTACTCGGCGTCGAGCTCCGCCCCGTAGCGTTCGATCTCCGCACAGATCTCGGCGGGCGTCCCGAGCAGGAACCGGTCTTCGGCCAGCTCCTCGAACGGTCTGTGGAGGTCCGTTTCGTCCTCCATCGCCTCGTCTTGTCCCCACTCGATGTACCGCTGGTACTTCGAGAACAGGTGCTCGCGGGCGGTCTCGATGGCCGCCCCGTGGGTCTCGGCGACGAACGTCTCCCGGATGATCGGCACCCCGGTGTCCTCGCCCCGCTCTTTTCTGATCTCGTCGTAGTCGGCTTTCAGCTCCCCGATCTCCGCAACCGTCGAGTGGGGGTTGACGAACCACGCATCGCCCATCCGGGCGGCTCGCCGGACGGCCGATCGGGTGTTGGCCGCGATCCACACCGGCGGCCGTTCGTCGGGTCGGGGGTTGATCGTGACGCCGTCGACAGCGTAATACTCCCCCTCGTAGACGACGTCCTCCTCGGTCCAGAGTCGCTTCATCAGCTCGATCCCCTCCTCGAAGCGTCCGGCGCGTTCGGATTTCGGCACCCCGAAGCTGTCGAACTCGACGTCCCGGTAGCCGATCCCGACGCCGGCGACCGCCCCCGCCGACATCGCATCCAGCGTGGTGAGCTGTTCGGCGATCTCGATCGGGTGGTGCAACGGGAGCAACGAGATCCCCGGGCCGACCGTCATCGACCCCGCCTCGGCCGCGAGCCGCGAGAGCAACGGCAGCTGCTGGAGCTGGACGTAGTCGGCCAGGTAGTGTTGGCCGGTCGTGAGCATATCGAAGCCGGCCTCGCGGGCCGTGATCGTCTGGTCGACCAGCCCCGCGAACAGTTCCTCCGCGGACCGGTTCCCTGTCGTCTGACAGTTGAGATACAGCCCGAACTTCATGGGTGATCGGCCCCTCGCAACCTCCGATAAAAAACCCTTCCCGGGCGGTCGCCGCGTCTATTCCCCGAGCGTCGCGCTCTGTCTTCCTCCGGGAGAACTCTTCATTACGGCTCCAGTTCACACCCACACGATGTTCCCGGGATTCGAACGGAGGCGGATCGACCTCGCGGACGCGGAGATCAACCTCGAGGAGGACTGGCAGCGGTTTTCGGCGTACCTCGACGCCCAGGGCACCGATCCCGCCTCGATGGACCGGGTGGCGCTGCAGTACCTCCATCTCGTCACCGACGAGGACCCCGAAACGGCCCGCCAGGCCCAACTGGGGGTGTACGATAACCTGCTCGGCGTGGACCGAACCGTCGAACACGCGGCGGAGAACTGGCTCACCGGCACGATCGAGGAGGTACAGGCGACCCTCGCCGAGTACGACCGGCTCGGCTTCGACGAGGTCCTCCTCCACCCGATGAGTACACAGCCGGCAGAACTGGACCGACAGCTCCGGCTGTACCGGCGGCATCTGCTGTCGGAGTATCAGTAAAACGAGCGGTTCGGTTCGGAAACGAACAGAGAGAGAAAACAGAGGCGAGAGAAAGAAATGAGCGCCGGGATACTCCCAGCAGTCGGCGGCCAGCGTCTATCGGTTTTCGAGCGGTGTGACGGTACGGTCGGTTTCGCCCACATAGCGGGCTCGCGGCCGGATCAGTCGGTTATCTTCGTACTGTTCGAGGATGTGCGCGATCCATCCGCCCACCCGGCTCATCGCGAAAATCGGCGTGTAAATGTCCACCGGAATCCCCATCTGATAGTACATCGACGCCGAGTAAAAATC
>NZ_JAHLKM010000002.1 GCF_024449025.1 Natronomonas aquatica
CTTGCAGGGCGTTGGTACTGCTGGACACAGTTTCCAAACCCTGCGGCCTCCCTTGGGAGGCTTTCTATGACACGCTCTTCCTGTGGAACCAGAACTGAACAAGGAACGTGCGGTACCTGTACAGCCTGGTGTGGCGTGGGACTGTGAATACCTGAGATGCTTACAGCGTGTCAGAAACACCAGGCAGGGCAAGTCCCGCAGTCTCGATAGCCGCAAAAGTAAGTGATTGCGGCTATGAACAGATGAGGGTCGAAACCAGTATCAGCCGGTGGATGACCGCTGTAGTGGCCTACTATGATGGTAGCAAGTGAAGTGAAGCTGCTAGTACCCCCAGCAGCGTGGACTGTACTCCACACGCCAACCAACCAGCGCGGTCACCCCTACCGCGCATCTGTGGCTTGGACAGAGTCAGCAACCGCTACACACTACACTGGGAACTTGGGATAGATCACTAGTCCCGAGCGATACTTCGACTCACAGGGGGTGCCGAATGTATTTCGAAATAGTGACACAAGATCCAAAAGCCGGGAACCAATATGGCGCTTGAATAGGTCCCGCCAACCGGCGGCAAAAACATATATCACTCAGATTGAATATCGCACACCCATCTATTACCACACACACCTATGGAAAATCACGGGGGTAATAGAACTGTGCGAGAGACAAATAACAGATTTTAATATTTCCTTGTTGTTTCTAAATGCCTTAGAATCTCTAAGCTTTTTCTTGGTGTTTTTACCATCGATCTGATAGATCGGTGAATTCACAATAAATTCAATAAGGAAAGCATAAAACCGCCGGATAGAAGCGGGGTAAAATCCTAAGAGATCGGCAGATGCTCGGTAGTTGTGGAGACGTGATTTGATCTATGCTATAGGGTCGTTATAAATTCAATATGAATTCACGGAAACCGCAAGCCAGCAAACGGTCCCGAGTTCATTAGAATAACAGTATAATTTCCCGAAAATTCAAAGACACGAGTAGAATTTCGTCGACATCCACTATCGCACTGGATCGACCCGCAATAATAGTTAGTAAACTAACCTAACTGTGTATTGATAAGACGTAAGAATCACCCCGTTATAAATAGCATACGAAAAACCAAAAACCACGAAACGGCAGAAATGGGGTCGATGTTGTAAACAGCATATGCAAAGTATGAAACCGCGGTACAACTCTGCTCGTTATAAATAGCATCAGAATTGTATGAGAAGAAGTTGAGAAAAGATCAGATGTCTTTAGTATAATAAGATAGATAAATTTCCTTGCTATAGGGAAAGCAGCATCTCGGTACCTTATCAAGTATGACCGAGGTCTGATACTTTTCGTGTGTAGCACCGCTACGAACGCCTGCTGATAAGCTCCAATACTGAACGATGGCAGGATCCAAGTTTGACCGCGCGAATTTAGCTGATTACAGACGCAAACCCCACTTTACTAACGAAATAGGCAGTTTCCGTTGGAGCTGCACATCTTGATGAAGCCGCCGACAGACTCCGCGAGTGGGAGTATCGATTCCGCGAGGAGTAACTATCCAAGACAAACGCTTATGGTTTCGAGTTACGTAACTCTACACAATGAGCTACGAGACAGAGCATGTGCGGAATGTAGGTGACGGCATACAGCCGATTACTGGCGTCCCGACGTTTACGGAGTTACTCACAAATTCGGCTCTCGCTGGGCTCTATACAGCGATTCGCCGCTCGCCAGGCATTACTGCGCCCGACCTCGTCGAGACGGCAGATGTCTCGAAAAAGACGGTCTACGAGTACCTACACAGATTAGAACAGGCGGGCCTCATCAGTGAAATGGGAGATGAGACCAGTCCTAGTCCGTACGAAGCTGAGGACTTTGAGTTACAACTCACAATTAGAGGCGTCGAAGTGTCGATCACTCCTGAACTCGTCGCAGTCGTGGCACACGCCGACGAATACCCGATCATCGCCCGGGTGCGCGACGACCACGGACTCGTGACCTTTGCCCTCGCTCACGATCTCATTAAATCCCATAGCGAGGGCGACATCACTATCCGGCAAATTGCTAGCCTCACCACCCTCTCACACGGAACTACATACGATCTTCTGGAAGCGCTCTATGCAATCCACGACCTCGGTGATGATGACTCCAGTCCAACTACATACACGCCAGCTGACGTGGTGGACGAAGACGACGATCTACTGACGGAATTGACTGACCAGCAGTGAATGTACACGGCAAATATCGTGGATACGGTGATCAGTAGCGAACGCTGTACGCCATCACAACCGACACCTTACTGGTTCAATAAGCTATTAGCCGGTTATGACGCTACTGAAGCCAGCGATTACGCTACTCCCGATCCGGAACGAACGGCTGGATCAAGTGGAGCCATCCCTGACCTCAGCGTGACTGACATCCACAGTTGGTAGGTCCCCGGACTAGTCACGTGGATGAACCGGGTCTCCGGGGCGGTTCGTAAACTCCCACGTATAGATACTAATACGTCCCAGTTAACGAATCTCTTCACCGTCATCTACCTCGGCGAATATTCGAACGCCTGGTAGTTACGGCAGCTTGTGTTCCTGGTATGACTCAGGGGCTGCGTGAACCTTAGGTTCCTTAGGCTCGCCAAGACCATCGTGTTACGGACGACCGCGAGGTAGTTGTAATGGGTGAGCGGACTCAGGATGTACAGCTGAACCAGGGGCCTGGTGTACACCTAACGGTGAGCGTTCCTATACAACACCACGCCAGCAAGGTCGTGCAGAAGTTCGATTGTGTTCTGAAGGAACGGGGTTCTAAGAGCCCTTACCAGACCCAGATACCACGTATTACAGCCATCTACAGGGATTTAGTATAAAGCATAGGATGATTCTGGATAATATCTAATAGGAGTTAACACAATTGAGACGAAGTGTTCTCTGGATCGGAACTCACAGTACTCTACTACCAGAGCACCGCGGTAGATGAGGGCCTGAGCCACCCCTACTGAAGATGGAAGACAATCTCCCACGTTATCGGATCGACACCGATACCAAGTAAACTGAAGTTGAGTCCGAGCAGGAGAACAAAGGCTACATAGCCTGCAAATCCTTTGGCCGTCCGAGTTCGGCCCAGGCCGTCATCGGGAATGTCGAAATAATCGTTTGCGAACCCAACACTATCTGTTAATAACGGCGCTTCTCCCTGTAGGAACGATTGATCACTACCTGCAGTCTGTGGGGATCCGTCATATCCTTCCAGATGTTTCCGTAGCTCGTTGCGGCGCTGCTTCCTAGCTTCCTCTTTTGTTCTGAGGTCGTAGTGCCGGTTCAGCACCTTGCGGGACACGTCAGCACGTTCACAGATCGTATCTTTCGGAACACCTTCCTTCAGCTGGTGGCAAATGCCACCGCGACGAACCGGATGTGGCGAGACGTTTGAGGGACACTGGCTGATAAGATTGTTGTCGTTCCTAGCTTCACACGTTTCAGGATCCATCTCGTGGGGACACTCTGTCCCGTGTCGGCAGGGCTGAGTGATGCGATAGAGATCCCTGCGAAGCGTAGATTCTGACACTCTTCCGAACTTAGTGCTGAACAGAGGCTCACGTCCATAGTCGTCCTCTACAGCAATCCGTTTCGGATGGTTCGGGTCGCCAGTTCCGTCGATGTATGTGTTGAGTATCTCACAGACCCAATCCGGCAAATTAATTTTCCGCTCCCCGCCTTCGCCCTCTACTTCGCTCTCCCCGTTTTTCAGTGGCGTACCTTCCTCGGGCCTGTGTTCGAGTTCGATGTAGCCTTCCTCTCGATTGTAGTGGTCAAGATCCAGCGAACGTACATCACCAAGGCGAGTGAGTACAGTCCACATTAGCACGAATTCAGCGAATTCACGAGTGACGTGCTCGAACTGTCCGTGGTACTCTAAGATCTGCTCGGCAGTCTCAGATTCAATACGCGTGTACGAGACAATATCGGATGGATCGAGATCAGGCATCTCAATTTTGTCGGCAAGTCCATCATCGACGATTTCGACTGACTCGCACCATCGAATAAACACTCGAATATTTGCTAGCTGGCCGTGGAGAGCAGCCAGTCCAACGTTATCATCTCTTTTTCGCCACTCTTTGAACCCCTGTAGATCACGAGAAGACAACTTGCCGAGGTCGTCGTGATCGACGTATTTACAGTATTCCAAGAATCTCGTCAAGTCGTACGAGTAGTCTTTATACGTCGAGGTAGACCACCCGTCGACGTGGACCGTAAGGAAGTATTCAACTACGCTAACCGGGTGTTCGCTCGTGAGTTTGATATTCCCGTTTCCAACTATCGTCTCACCATCGTTTACAGCATCTGGGAGTTCATCTATATGTCCAGCCAGTTTTTTCGGGACTTCCGGCAGATGTGCGGTGGATTCGTCGTCTGTACTCATTGGTGATAATACAATCAAATGAAACTCGCTGTTTTAAACCCTCGGCCTATACGAGACCCAACAGGACAGCTACAGGCCTGATGCCAAGTGTTGGCAGTAACGATGGAGTGTTGGGTACGATTATCTTATCAGAACTCAGTAGAACGGATGTATTAGTATCTAGTTACGATGTCTTTTGCAAGGTGTACGGCGCGAGTCTTGCACGATAATCTGCTCGAAGAGCGGGCAAAGTGAATCGGTCGATACAGTCAGCATAAGCAGGTTCCTGAAATCCACGACGGGTCGGAAGTTAACACATATATCTGAAACCATGTAGTTCTACGTAATATGAACTTCTGTGACGAGTGTGGTTCGATGATGCACGCGGAAGGCGACACGTGGGTGTGTCGCTCCTGTGAGCACGAGGAGCCGCAGAACTCGCAAGCGGAAGCGGCGATGACGACCCAGGATGGACAGCGAAACGACGGGGCACCCGTCGTGGCCGACGCGACCCAGGGTGCCACCGAGACGATGCAGGAGACCTGTCCAGCAAAGGACTGTGACAGCGACCGGGCCCACTACGAGATGATGCCGAAGCCGGGCGGCTCCTACGAAGTTCGGCTGTTCACCTGCGTCGAGTGTGGCCACAAGTGGCGTGAGTCCTGACTCCTCGGTAACCCCAACTGCTCAATTCCGCAGGCTTACTAAGCGGCTGGTTCAACGTTTCCAGCACGAACGAAAAGAAGCCGCCGTACTGCATCCACCCTCTGTTTTCAGCACGCCGTTTGTACCAGGAGTCATACCGTTCGTTTGATAGGTGCTGAATTCAGGGCGCGAATACAGCATCGAACCGTATTCTTCTGTCATAGGATTCGCAGGTGGCTCTATTTCCCTGGAGCGTGTAGGAAGAACTGATGCCCGAAGAAGTGCTATTCAAGACCGAGGAAGAGCTTCCGAGAACCGAGATTGCTGAAGCGTTACGCGACGCTGCAGATGAGATCGAATCCGGGGATGTCACGTTACTGAGCGACGTAGAAGAACAGCGCGTGGCTGTGCCGGAACGTCCTCGATTCGAAGTCGAACTCGAACGACTCACGGATTCAGAAACCGGAGACCAACGGTACGAACTCGAATACGAGATCAGGTGGATGAAATAGCACCGTTGGTGTAGCTGTATCCACTCTCTATCTTGCTGCGCCATCTTGTAAAATATTAGCAGCTATACTAGTTCCCCGCTAAGTCTACAAGATAGTATATGACCACTGTTAACTGTTATCACAAATTTTATTTTGGCAGAACCGTTTCGGCTAATCAGAATCGCAGACAGAGGCGACCCCCGTACAGAAAGTGACTGAGATAACGAGCACGATTGGCATGTCTCGAATCTACCTAAATGCGGAAAATGCGGCGATCAGGTCCCGAGACCGCCGATCTGTCGCGCCTAAGAACCGTTCAGAAACTGAATGGGCCAACTCGGATTTGAACCGAGGACCTCCCGGTTATCAGCCGAGCGCTCATACCTAGCTGAGCTATTGGCCCGATGTTGGCGCGTCTTGTCGTAGCGCCGTGGGTCGTTTAAACGTTTCTTTTCGACGGCTCCCCGTCGATCGGTGCCACGGGTTAGCGGTCCTCCAGGTCGTCGTAGTCGGATCCGTTCTCGGGATCGTGGGTGTCCGAGGACGGGTCCCGGTCGTCTATGTCCTCGAACTCGTAGTCCTCCTCGCCCATCTCGACGGTGGTTTCGCCGGAATCCGAACCGTCCGGGCCGCGACCGCCGGGAAAGCCCGCTTCGAAGCCGCCCGAGTCCCCGCCGCCAGGGAATCCCCCGACGTAGACGTTACCGGTCGCGAAGCCGCCGGTTTTGCCGTCGAGAAACGGTGTGACGACGTACCGTTTGACGACGATCCGGATCGGATACCGGGTCGGCGGGACGACGAGCAAGAGCCCGATCAGGTCAGTGATGAGCCCGGGGGTGAGCATCAACGCGCCGGCGACGAGCAACAGTGCCCCATCGAGGAGTTCGTCGGTCGGCGGCTCTCCCCGGCCGAGCTTTCGCTGTATCCTCCGGACCGTGTGTCTGCCTTCGGCCCGGACCAAGAGCAGTCCGAGCAGCGCGGTCACCACGACGACCGCGACGGTCGCCGCCGGGCCGATCGTCACCGGCCCGAACCCGGTCGCCAGCACGACGAGCAACAGGACGTCCACGAGGGGAACGAGCAGCAAAACGCCGATGGCCCGCAGGTACATACCCCCGGCTACCGGCGGATCCGGGAAAACCTTTCCGAGACTCGAAGCGATACGGCCTTAGGCGGTCGACCGCTTTCCCCACCCAATGAGAGCAGCGCTTGTGATCCTTGACGGGTGGGGCCTCGGTGACGGCGGTCCCGGCGACGCCGTCGCGGCCGCCGAGACGCCGACGTTCGATCGGCTCCGCGAGCGGGGAGCGTTCGGCACGCTTGAGACCCACGGTCGTCGGGTCGGCCTCCCGGATGGCCAGATGGGCAACAGCGAGGTCGGCCACCTCAACATCGGCGCCGGCCGGGTGGTCAAACAGGACTCGACGCGGGTGACCGACGACATCGACGCGGGCGTCTTCGCCGACAACGAGGCGATCGGCGACGCCTTCGAGTACGCCCGCAAAAACGACGGACGGGTTCACTTCATGGGGCTGGTCAGCGACGGCGGGGTCCACTCCTATCAGGCTCACCTCCACGCACTCGTCGAACTCGCCGCCGACCGGGGCATCGATGCCGTCACCCATGCTTTCACCGACGGCCGCGATACAGCGCCGAAAAGCGGGTCGGAATTCCTCGCGGATCTGGAGGCGACCGCCGAGACGAACGGAACCGGACGGGTCGCAACGGTTTGCGGTCGGTACTACGCGATGGACCGCGATGAGAACTGGGGCCGGACGAAACGGGCCTACGACGCGATCGTCGACCGGACAGCGCCCCACGAGGCCGATTCGGCGGTCACGGCCGTCGAGACGGCCTACGAGCGCGGCGAGACCGACGAGTACGTCGAGCCAACGCTCGTCGACGGTGGCGATGACGAGAGAGCTCTCTCGGACGGCGACGGGGTTGTCTTCTTCAATTTCCGCGCCGATAGGGCCCGCCAGCTCGTCCGAATGCTCGCCGACATCGATCCCGAGTGGGGCTTCGAGACGACGCCACACGAGATCGAACTCGTCACGATGACCGAGTACGACGGAAGGTTCGATCTGCCGGTCGCCTATCCGCCCACAGAGCCCGAACGGACCCTCGGGGAAGCGGTCTCGGAGGCAGGACTCACACAGCTTCGGGCGGCCGAGTCTGAGAAGTACGCCCACGTGACGTACTTTTTGAACGGCGGCCGGGAAATCGAATTCCGAGGCGAGCGCCGCGAGATCGTCCAGAGCCCGGACGTCCCTACCTACGACGAACGGCCAGCGATGGCGGCGCCGGAACTGACCGACACCGCGATCGAAGCAATCGAGACCGACGACCCCGACGTGCTCGTGTTGAACTACGCCAACCCGGATATGGTCGGCCACACCGGTGACTTCGAGGCCGCCGTGGCGGCCGTCGAGGCCGTCAACGAACAGTTAGGACGGCTCGAACGGGCCGTCAGGGACGCCGGCGGTCACCTGCTGGTCACCGCCGATCACGGCAACGCCGACGACATGGGGACGCGCAAAAATCCCCACACTGCCCACACGACGAATCCGGTCCCGTTCATATACGTAGCACCGGACGGCACCGACGGCGGCCGAAACGTCCGTCCGGATGGGACGCTGGCCGACATCGCGCCGACGCTTTTGTCGCTCGTCGGCGTCGAGATCCCCGACGCCATGACCGGCGACCGACTCCTCCGATGAGTGAGTCAGTCATCGTCCCCGCCGAACGGGACGTTCGGGGGACGCTCGATTCTCCGGAAAGCGACCGGTGTGTCCTCGCGTGTCCGCCCCACCCGGGGATGGGCGGCGACCGGAGCGATTCCCGGATCCAAGCTGTCAGCGACGCGCTCGAGTGTGCCTGTCTCCGGTTCGATTACGGCCCCTGGGACGAGGGATACGGCGAACTATCGGATACCCGCAACGCGTACGCGTGGGCCCGAAAGAACTACGACCGCGTCAGCCTGTTCGGTTACAGTTTCGGCGGCTGTCTCGCGTTGGTCGCTGCGGCCCGCGAATCGACCGCCGGTGTCACCCCCGAATCTGTCGTCGCCCTGTCGCCGGCGGCCGAACTCGCACCCGAGATCGACGCCGTCGCCGCCATCGCGGACATCGACTGTCCGGTCGGCGTCGTCTACGGCGAGCGCGACACGACCGTCGACGCGGCGGCGGTCGCAGAGCGCGTCCGCGACCACGGCGGCGAAGTCGTCGTACTGAGTGCGGATCATCACTTCGTCGGCCAGACCGACAAGACAGCCCGCAAGGTCGTCTCGCTGCTTTGAGATTCAGCGTTCGATGAGCGAGTCGTAGGTCTTGTCAGGGTTCACAAACAAAATGTAGTGCGCAAATACAGCGGGTCACTGCGAAGAACCGCCCTCCGGAGCAAAACTCAGGGATCCTTCTTTGCTGGTCCATCTACACTCTCAGGCATCGAATCGCCGTCTGTCCGACCGAGACGCCCAGCCGCGGTTTCCTGTTGTCCGGACGCGGGCATCCGGTCTGAGATAGCCCCGAGGCCGAAAGGAGGCATGTTGTTGTAGACGGCTTCGTACTCTCCGTCTCCGACGAGGAACGTTTCGTGCCAGATACCGACATCCCCGTCGGTTCCGGCTTCTTGATTGTACTCCTGCCAGGCTGGCAAGTGTTCTTGATCCGGGTCACGCGCGTACTCGTGTAAGTCTTCGAACGAGCGCCAGTACATGAACAGGATGTGGTTTCGGATGCCGAGATTCCGCTGGTAGCCAAGCAGCCCGCTGTCGGGGTCCTCTTCGAGTTCCCGCAACATTCGTGGCATCGCCACAAAAACTGGGGCCCACTTGTGTACTTTCCAGAGCTTGTTGATCCGCATCCCGATACGAAACACCACGAACTCACCCCCAATATCTGCGGTCACGCGTTCGTAAATGATGTCTCCGCTCATCTACAACCCTCCCGAATCCACTTGGGTGCGCTCACTGTGGCTGTCACGCTGTCTATACCACACCACTACGCTGTACAGTAGTGCTGCGACGATAAAGAGGGTGAAGACAACCAACCAACCGAATGCGACCAACCCCAAGAGACGACTCTCGTAGGGCCCGATGACGTGCGATGGCGGTTCGTTCGGATACGGTCCGAAGTGTTGCTGGATGACTAATACCGACGTGGCGAGGAAGAACACCGCCCAGTATCGGACGCCAGCACGCTCTCGCCAGCCGAGATACAATCCGAGACCCAAGAACGGATACACCAGCAGACTGAACGTGAACGCATTGATATCGGGTATGACCGGCCACCCGACGTGATTGCCCCGAATGACGTGATCGATGTGGTGACCGGCACCGAACACGAACGAGAGGGCGACGAGGAAGAACAGTTTCTGTGGGAACGTGTCGCCAGTCAGGTCTAACTGGCGCAATCGGGTCCGGATGACGTGTCCCTTCCACATAAACAGCCCCGAGAGTGTCAAAAATGGGAACACAATCACCTGGAGGACCAGATCACTACCCTGGATCGACCTGAGTGGTGAGTAGAGAAACACTCCCAGGATCGTTGCGAGAACGAGATGGACTGCTCGCTGCACCGAGCGTGAGGGCCACCATCGTCGCCGCTTGCGGTCTGTCATTCTCCCGGGATGTGTGACCTCGACTCCTGGCTTTTCCCCGTTGCCTGCTCGATCCGAGTCGGTTTGTTGTTCATATCTGACCACTTACGGTTTTCGGAGGAAAGAATTATAAAACCAACTAATAAAAGAATATATATCAGACAAATGTTGTTAAAAACCTAATATAGACGGTGGGAAACTTACTTCAAAGAGATATGCTGATTATGCGCTGTGTTCCTTGCACTTTCTTTTCGAAGTCTCCCCGGTCGAACGTGTTTCGCCGCCCGCTTGCGTCGGCTCCCGTCAGGGATCGTTTAGATGACACGGTGTCCGAGAATAAAAGGCGATTCGTACCCTTCAAAAGATCTATTTAAATATTGTACGAACTACCCGTATGGCCCTCCACGCTGTCGAAAACGTTGGAGACGCGTTTACGCTCACCCGGGAGTTTCTGACACCGATCGGCCCCCGACGCTGGCTCAAACTCGCCGTCGTCGCCTTCTTTATCGGGGGCGGTCTGGGCTTCCCGAGTGCGCAGTTCGACGTTCTCGGGAACCCAGAGCAGGTCCCCGCCGAGGGAATCCCGCCCAGCCTCCCCACAGAAACGGCGACGATCGTCGGTGCCGTCGTCGTTGCCGCCGTCGTGCTCGGGATCCTGGTTACCGTCGTCGGCGCGATCATGGAGTTCGTGTTCGTCGAATCCCTCCGAAACGGGACCGTCTCGATCCGTCAGTACTGGCACGAACGGTGGCGACAGGGGCTTCGACTGTTCGGCTTTCGGATCGCGATCGGGCTGCCCGTCCTCGCGATCGGACTCGGCTGGATGGCGGCGTTTTTCCTGCCGCTTTTTCGGGGATCCTCCGACCCGATCGTCCCGTTCGGCGCGTTCTTCCTCGGACTGCCGGTGTTTTTCTTCGTCGGACTCCTGTACGCGCTCGTCTCGTCGTTTACCACCGTCTTCGTGGTCCCGATCATGATCAAAAACGACTGCGGCGTGCTGGCCGGATGGCGGCCCCTCTGGGGGTCGATCAAGGCCGAGCCCAAACAGTATCTCGCCTACGCCGTTCTCGGGTTCGTACTGAACGTCGCGGCGGGGCTTTTGAGGTCGGTCGGCGTCGGGATCGGCGCGCTCATCTTTTTGATCCCGCTGGGACTGCTCGCGGCGCTCGCGTACCTCACCCTGTCGCTTTCCTCGACGCTCGGGATCGCCGTCCTCGCGGTTCTCGCAGTCGTCTTCGTGCTCGCGATGATACTCCTCTGGGCGCTCCTGCAGGTCCCCGTCGTGGCCTACCTCCGGTTTTACGCGCTTTCGGTGCTCGGCGATATCGAAGGCACGCTCGATCTCATCCCCGACCGCCGTTCGGATCCGGACTTCAACACTCGATATCAGTGAGTCGGGAGAAACGTCGGTATTCGTGATTGGGCGCTTGAAGCTCCCAATAGCGCGGATTTGGACCGAATGCACGAGAATCGTGACGAAATCGAACAGCGAGTATTGCACCTATTCGGCGAGCTCAGCGACGGTCGCTGAATACTGAAATCCCCCAACGGCCGAAGCCGTGGGCTTTCGCCTCAATCGCCTGTAAACGGTTATGCGGAGTGAGGGAAATTACCGTCTCAGGACATGTACTCAGGGCCGCTCGGTCATCTCTGAGAGTGTGACAATCTCGGCGATATTACCGCCGTATTCGGCTGTTCGACGGATGCTTTCGAGTACCCGCCCATACACATACACATCGTCGCTCTGACTGTCGTACAGTTCCTTATCCAGCGCGTCAAGCTCCTTGACAACGTCATTACGCCGCAGCATCGCCTCGCCAGCGTTGCCATCCAGTGCCGTTCGCACAACGCGACGAGCATCCGTCGCGAGCGTTTCGAATTCCCCACTGATCTTTACATCGGGTGGCTCAGTTTGTTTGTCAGCTATGACCGCAATACGCTCCGCGTGGTCTGCGATTCGTTCAAGCTGACGGGCCGTCCGGAACTGGGTGAACGCTGTCTTTCGATTAGCTTTCAGTTGACTTACCTCACGAATATCGGTGAGTATGCGGTAGAACTGACGACTGACGAGCCCGAACAGTCGGTCAACTTCATCATCGCGGGAGATAATATATTCCGGTTGTGGCTCTTCGTCGTCGTTAACGACGGCTTCGATAGCGTGTTCGTGCATCGACAGCGCAATCCGACGAATCTGTTCGATCGTCCCCTCTAATGAGATCTCATTGGAATCAAGCAGCGTCTTCGCGGTCAGCTCTTTTTCAGTCTCGGTGGCTATCTCGACCCCGACGAGATCGGTGAACGTCTGACTGGCAGCACGACGCTCCGATGCTGAAAAGTTCGTATCGGACTCAACGACGATCTCGTCGCTACCAGCGGCATAGGCGGCTCCGATCTGTCCGCTTAGATTTTCTTCGCCTACCGTTTCGACATTGATTCTCGAACGCCGGAACTCTCCATCTTTGTCCGGGTGGGCGATGATGAGTCGGTCGTTGAATTGGTATATGTAAACCGATGATCCGGAACTGATCCCGTGGGTATCTGCCCACGTTTTCGGGATCGAAACAGTATACGTTGACCCGCCGGTGACCTGTACCTTCCGTTCTATCGGACCGCCCGTGTCTTTGGTCGATCGTTGCATTGTCAGTAAATCAACTCCGTGTCGTGGTCGGCTATGTAGACGGTTCGGGCGCAGAAGTTGACTGCATGATCAGCGACGCGTTCGAGGTCCCGAATCGTCAACAGCAACCGCGAGACGTCGTCCATCATCTCCTTGTCGGTGTCGCTGTACTCCGTTCGAAGCAGGTCTTCGATGACAACCCCGCTCGCGTCGCCACAGAGCCGATCGATCTTGTCGTCGCGATCTGCGATCTCACGGGCCGACTCGGCATCGTCGTGTCGGTAGGCATCCACCGCATCGCTTACCATCGCACCCGCCTCCGTTCCGATGTATACTACGTCGACTTCGGGGTATCGCTCTCGTTCGGCGTCGAGCGCGTAGCCGGCGAGATTCGTCGAGAGATCGCCGATCCGCTCTAAGTCGGTGATGATCTTGAACGACGAGGCAACGAACCGGAGATCGCCCGCGACGGGCTGTTGGAGCGCGAACAGGTCGATGCAGTCACTCTCCAGTTCGAGATACAACTCGTTGATCCTCTGATCGCCCTCGATGACCTCCCGGGCCAACGACTCGTCTTTCGATTCGAGGGACTTCAGTGCGATCTCGTATCGCTCTATAACGAGATCGCTCATCTCGAGGACGTCCGAACGGAGCGCGTCTAGTTGCTCCTGGTAGTCAGTTCGGGCCATTTTCATCCGAACCTGCCGGAGATGTAGTCCTCGACACGCTGGCTTTCGGGGTTCTCGAATATTTTATCCGTATCGTCGTACTCGACCAGATGACCGCCGGTAAGGAACACTGCCGTCTGATCGGAGATCCGGGCCGCCTGTTGCATGTTGTGAGTCACGATGACGACGGTGTACTCCTCGCTCAGATCGGTGATGAGATCCTCGATCTTCGAGGTGGCGATCGGATCCAGCGCCGAGGCCGGTTCGTCCATCAGTAGCACGTCCGGGTCGGTCGCCAGCGCCCGGGCGATACAGAGCCGTTGCTGTTGCCCTCCGGAGAGCCCGAGAGCGTTGTCGCCGAGGCGATCCGAGACCTCGTCGTAGAGGGCGGCCCGTTTCAACGCCCGTTCGACGAGCTCTAGCTCCGCGTCGGATTCGCCCCGTCCGAGCAATCTGTCGATCAGACCAGTTCGGATATCCCCGTGCTTCCGTGGGCCGTAGGAGACGTTGTCCCGGATCGACTTCGGGAACGGGTTGGGCTGTTGGAACACCATGCCGACGCGCTTGCGAAGTTCGACGAGATCCACGCCGTCCTGATAGATCTCCACGCCGTCGACCTCGACCGATCCGTCGACTTCTGCGGCCCGGATCCGGTCGTTCATTCGGTTGATACACCGGAGAAACGTCGATTTCCCGCAGCCGGACGGGCCGATCAGGGCCGTGACGCTCTCGGAGGGGATATCGATCGAGATGTCCTTGAGCGCGTGGTCGTCGCCGTAGTGGACATCGAGGTTCTCGGCGGCGACATGTGTCTCGCCGGCGAACTGGTAGTCGGTCCACTCCTCGCGGAGTTCCTCCTCGGACTCACCGGTGGTGGTTGACGTTCCGGACATGCTCGCTGTCGCCGCCGTCCGCGTTGACGTCGGATCGTTTGTATCGGTCGATTCGGATTCGGTCGTTTCGGTCGTTGGAGATGGCTCGCTCATCGGTTCAGTTTCCTCCGGAAGTAATACCGCGTCGTGATTCCGATCGCGTAGAACGACAGGACCACGGTCAGTAACACGAAAGCGTTCGCCCAGGCGAACTCCAGCGCCGTGAACGGCGCATCCTCGAACTGCGGTCCCCCTAAGCCCGCCGTGATGAGTGCGTATAGCTGGTACGGGAGCGCACTCGACGCCTGCAGCAGCGCCTCGTTCGTGACGAACGGCGGCGTGGCGATGAACTCGAAGCCGCCGATGACGTCCACCGTCTCGCCCCCGGCGGGCAGCGTTCCGCCGGCCATCGTCACCAGTATCGGGGCAGTCTCGCCGGCGATTCGGCCGACACCGAGAATTATCCCGGTGACCACCCCCGGAAGCGCTGCGGGGAGGACGACGCTCCGGATCGTTTGCCACTTGCTGACGCCGAGGGCGGCGCTCGCGTCCCTGTACTCGTCGGGGACGGCGAGCATCGCCTCTCTGCTGGTGATCAAGACCAACGGAAGCAGCATGAACCCGAGCGTCAACATCCCCGCAATCAGCGATTTCGAGCCACCGAACCGCGGAATGAGAAACGAGGCGCCGAAGAGTCCGAAGACGATGCTCGGCGTACTCCACAGTCCGTTGGTCGCGACCTCGACAACACTCGTGAACCGTCCTTCGTCGGCGTACTCCGCGAGGAAGACCGCCGCTCCGACGGCGATCGGGACCGCAAAGAGAACGGCGCCGACCACCAGCCAGACTGTCCCGACGACCGCCGGAAGGATCCCGTCCACCCGCACGAAGACCGAGGCGCCGTTCATCAGGAAGGGCCACGATACCGGAAGCGAAAACGAGAGCCCGAGGACGCTGACTTCGGGCCCGACGCCCGGACCGATCGCGACTTCGGTGAAAGCGGTCGGAGCGCCCTTGATTACCACGAAGCCGACCAAGCCGAACAACACTGCGATGATCCCGAGCGCGTTCAGATAGATGAGGACGTGTGCGCCGAGGTGCCGACCGCGTGCCCCGAACCCGGCGTAGGCCTTGGCCGACGCCCACCCGACGAGCAACGAACAGAACAGCACCGATCCCGGCACGATCACTGAGGGAAAGAACGTCACCGCGTTATCGGACGGGAATGACCCGGGCGAATACGACCAACCTGGTCCGAGAACGCCGGTAAGGAACACGCCTCCAGCGAGGATTGCCAACACGCCTGCGGGAACCGTCGAGCCGATGTCTTCCCGGGTGAAAGTCGTCACGGCGAACGCCCCGCCGCCGAGTAAGAGGGCCGGAAGGATCCAGCCGGCACCGCCGAGTCCGAGTATTCCCGCAGCAACGATACCGCCGATACCGAACCAGAGCCCGCCGAAGACGACGCCCGCGACGAGACCGGCGCTACGGTCTGGCGTCGTCTCGATCAGCTCCAAGCTTGAAGAGACACCTAGCCCGATGACACCGATGCCGATCAACACGAGCAGGCCACCGAGCACCGACACGGTCGGTACACCAGCGATCGGATCGGTGAGGGTCACGAACTCGAACAGCGCCGTCATACCGAGCGCGAACAGCAGTGCCGAGAGGGCGATCGTCGCCCCGGCGACGAACTCGTAGCGATTGGTTCCTCCGTTGACGAGCGAATTTCGGCTGGTGATCGTACTCATTCGTGGCCCCCGAGTTGGCGCTTCATGCGCCGTTCGATCAGTTGGGATCCGATACTGAGGAACATGACGGTAATAAAGAGGACCACACCGGCCGCAAAGAGCGCACTCAGCTGGTCCGCTGTGGCCTCACCGTACTGTGCCGCGATCGCCGATGTGAGCGTGTCGTACCCGTAAAAGACGTTGTACAGCGGCTCCGGGAGCTGTGGGCTGTTCCGGAGCATGACTGTCGCCGCCATCGTTTCACCGATCGCGCGTCCGACGCCCAGTAGGACCGCCGCCGAAACCCCCGAGAACGCCGCCGGAAGCGTAATCGTCGTCATCGTCTGCCAGTCCGTCGTTCCGAGCGCGAGCGAGCCGTCCTTCATCGATTCCGGGACGCTGTTGAGCGCGTCCTCGGCAACGGAGACGACTGTCGGGAGAGCCATCAAACCGACCACGGCCCCGACGAACAGATAGGTACCCTGGCCGACGAGATCGAACTGTTCGCTCGCCCACGGGCTGATAATCGTGAAACCGATGAACCCATAAACGATTGACGGGATACCTGCGAGGATCTCGATCCCCGGTTTGACAACCTCCCGAACCGCTGCGGGGGCGATTTCGCTGACGAAGAGTGCCGAGGCCACACCGAGCGGCCCGGCCACGAGCGTGGCCACGAGAGTTACCATCACTGTACCGTGGATCAACGGGACCAGTGAGTAGCGCTCGGCCGCCCGGGGTGCCCACTCGGTCTGGACGAACAGCCGCAGCCCCGGAACGCTGATTCCGAACACCTCCGCCCGCGCAACATCGAATGCAGGCCAGGCTTCGACGAAAATGAACACGACGATCAACGCGAGAATGAGAATCATCGAAGCCGTCATCGCCATCGTCACCGCACGTGCCGTTAGCTCACGATGGCGGATCCAGCCGTAGGCGGCCGAGACCAGAAACACTAGCAGGGTGACCGAAGTCAGCGGGGACGCGGTGAAGAAGAGACCCAGCGAGCTCAGTATCGAAACGGTTCCGATAGTGAGCGCTACCAGCGCCGATGTGGGGGTCTCGTCGACGAATTTGCGGGCGTCTACTATCCAGTCAGTGGCGCGACTCCGGGGGATCAGATTCATTCGTTCTCTCTGGGTATCAGTCCGTATCTGGTGTGTCTAAACGGGGTCATAGAGCGTAGTGTCGATCGCCGGGGCTACGGCGACCGTGTTCAGGCGGAGTCCGGCAGTTTGCCTCGCTC
Organism: Natronomonas aquatica; assembly: GCF_024449025.1. GTDB lineage: Archaea > Halobacteriota > Halobacteria > Halobacteriales > Haloarculaceae > Natronomonas > Natronomonas aquatica. The sequence goes on from NZ_JAHLKM010000002.1 coordinate 17,240, forward strand.
GGCCTCGATGTCGCTCGTCGGCAGCGGGATGTACTCGACGCCCTCGACGAACACCTGCTGTCCGAAGTCGGTCAGGAACATGTTGAGGAACGCGGCCTCCCGCATGTCGGTTCCGTCCGGCGTTTCGTCGTTGATCCGCGTGTACATGTGAAGATCGCGGTTCAGCGGGTAGTCGCTGTCGAAGATCGTGTTCTCGGCGTCCTTGTCGGGCTCATAGAGCGTTCCGTCGAAGTCGATAGCGACCGGCGCGATCCCCTCGCCCTGGAACGCCAGCGCCATGTATCCGATCGCGCCGTCGTTCTGCTGCATTAAGGTCTTGACCTGCTGGTTCTGTCCCTTTCGGGTATCGACTTCCATCGACGCCTCGGCATCGCCGAGCATATTGAGTCGGAACGACGTGTCCGTCCCGGAGCCCTCGGCGCGGCCGATGACGTAGATCTCCTGGTCGGGACCGCCGACCTCGCTCCAGTTGTTGATCTCGCCCTGATAGATGCCGCGGACTTCCTCGCCGGTGAGCTGGGTGACTCCGCCGTCGTAGACGTCCTGGCTGACGAACACGGGCTGTCCGTCCCGGCCGACAACGTGGTCAACGTAGTTCGCGTCGCGCTCTTCGTCGCTGATGCCCAGTTCGGCGGTGATCGGCCCCGACGAGTTGCCGATGTCGACCAGACCGTCACGGACGGCCTTACAGCCGGTCCCCGAGTGGCTGAGACCTACGGTTACGGTAAAGGGTGCGCTCGATCGCTCGCCGGTCGGTTCGAAGCCGAACTGGCTGGCGAAGTAATCCGCGAGGTTCATGTCTGTCTCGATCTCACCCCAGCCGGGAACGGACGTCTCGTCGTTGGAGCCCCAGTACTCGCCGTCGCTCGCCGGCGGGTTCCCGTTCCAGTACGATGCGCCGGTGTTCGAGATCGGGTATACCGTCGAAGAGCCCTCGGCTGTAAGCGCTTCCGTCCCACCACCGTCGTTCCCGTCGCCGTTGCCGTCGGTACTCGCAGTGTTGCTCGTGTCGCTCGCTCCGTCACCGTTGCCACCGTCCCCGTTACCGTTCCCCGTGTCGCTGCTGCTGGAACAGCCGGCGATGCCGGCAGCCCCGGCAGCCCCGGTGGTGATAATGAACTTTCGCCGTGATACACCCGACCGCTTTGATTGCTCCGACATCACCGGAATCGACCGAGGATCAGGTAAAGATCCTTTATAATAGGGGTACGAGAGGGGATGTATCGGTATATTCGATACCCGACCGGAACGTAGGACTACGTTCGCAAAAGTGTGTTATATACCGCTATATTGAGGTACTGTGTTCTATCAGTTTCGTGACGAAAGCTATAACCTCGCGTTCAAGTAATCCCGCGCATGGGCCAGGAGAACGACGCGAGCGAGTTCATGGGCCGTTCGGTAACGGCGATAGCCGAGCAGGTTGTCGCGGGTGAAGATCGTGACCACGAGGCGGTGCGGAAGGCACTCGCCGAAATCAGCGAGGAAGGAACCGTCACGCGGAGGGGCATCGACGAATCACTGGCCGACCTCTCGAAGGTAGTCGCTACCCCCGAAACACGCGTCGAGGTCGCCCAGACGGCGCTGGCGGATGCTCGCGAAGCCGCTGAGCCCGTCAGGGACACCGACGTAGTTCGCTCGCGGCTGAACGAATTCGAGTCGGAGATTTCGGCGCTCGAGGAGCGTGTCGACGCCCTCGGATCGCGGCTCACATCGCTGGTCGAGCGCACTCAGAGCCCCGACGATATCTACACGATCGGCAGAGCTATCCGAGAGATACGTTCCGGCGCTACCGATGCCCAGAGAGACGCCGATGCGATTGCCGTCGAAATTGAGTCGTTCGAGCGCAAACTACGGAATCCAGACAGGTGGGCCGACGAGCTACGGGAGGATATCGATGCCATCGAGGATGTGATCGAAGAAACGCTGGAAGTCACTACTACCGTGTCCGATGTCGAAGACGATGGGGACGGGAAAACCGATTTGGCTCTTGCGTGGGCCGATACCGCACTCCAAAATCGGATGCAGAAACTGCTTATTGAAGACGTGCAGGCTGAACTCGATGTCCTCCAGCAGATAGCCTCCCATCGCAAGATAGACGATCACTGCGACGGGATCGAGCAACGTCTTGAGGAATTAGAGACGCTACGTACTGATATCAGCCACCGGGTGGATGAAGTCGCCGAACCCTCGTGGGGCCGGAAACACAGTGGGGTGATCGATTCATTCATTCAGACACTAGAGGAATTCGAACCTCCTGTCAACTGGGCGGAGCTACAGAACGAGCTAGAGCGCCATCGTGAACGATTGTAGACACCGAGGCGTCCGGATTATGGTATTGAATCGTTTATTGGCTAAAAAATATATAGCCCTATATCGATGCTGAAGAGCGAAATTAAATGTACATCTATAGAATAGACACTCTGTCTCAATCTGTTAGAACTGATAACGTCGGTCGTCGTTTGTATCTGGTTGCGGGAATCCCTGTTGTTGGTTGAAACTATCCATCGTCATGTCCATAAGATACTCGTCGTAGGTCACGTCGTAGCCGCTCCGGAGGTGGAAATCGAGGTTTCCGGTCTCGACGGCGGTCTGAAACAGCATGTGTACCGCCCGCCGGACGAGTTCGTCGGTCCCGTCGGGGTCATAGGCGCTTTCCAGCATCGCGAGTTCGTTTCGAGTCTCGCTGTCTAGATCGACGGTCAGTTCGTCGCCGAGATCGGCGTAGCGTTCCTCGATGTCCGCCGAGAGATTGTCTAGTCCCATGTCCCCTCTCGCCGGCGCCGGCGGAAGTCGGTTTCGCTCCCGGGACCGTCACACACAAACGCCGGCCGACGGAAAGGGTGGTATGGGCGAGGAGACGCCGGCGCTCCCTGCTGACCTCGGTCCCGTTCGCTCGGCGCTCATCGAGTGGTACGAGAGGAGCCACCGGGAGTACCCCTGGCGACGGACCGAGGATCCCTACGAGATACTCGTCTCGGAGGTAATGAGCCAACAGACCCAGCTCGGTCGGGTCGTCGACGCCTGGCGTGGCTTCCTCGAGCGGTGGCCGACCGTCGAGGCGCTCGCGGCCGCCGATCGGGCCGACGTGGTCGGATTCTGGAGCGATCACTCGCTCGGGTACAACAACCGCGCGAAGTACCTCCACGAGGCGGCGGGGCAGGTCTGTACCGAACACGACGGCGAGTTCCCCGAAACGCCCGAAGACCTCGAGGAACTGATGGGCGTGGGCCCCTACACCGCAAACGCCGTCGCCTCCTTCGCGTTCAACGACGGGAACGCGGTCGTCGACACGAACGTCAAGCGGGTCCTCTACCGCGCGTTTGACGTTCCAGACGACGATACGGCGTTCGGGCGGGCCGCCGAGGAGCTTTTGCCCGACGGCCGGTCCCGTGTCTGGAACAACGCCATCATGGAGCTGGGCGGTGTCGCCTGCGAGAAGACGCCCGGATGTGACCGGGAGGGCTGTCCGTGGCGCGAGTGGTGTCACGCGTACCAGACCGGCGATTTCACCGCGCCCGACGTGCCGACACAGCCCGCGTTCGAGGGCTCGCGTCGACAGATGCGCGGCCGTGTGGTCTCGACGCTGCGGGAGTACGACGAACTCCCACTGGACGGCCTCGGACCGCGTGTCCGCGTCGATTACGCGCCCGACGGCGAGTACGGCCGCGAATGGCTCCGGGGATTACTCGAGGATCTCGCCGACGACGGGTTGGTCGAGGTCGACAGCGCCGACGGAACAGTCGTCGTTCGGCTCCGCAGGTAACGGAACGACCCCGGATGGGTGTCCCGGAATTCGATTGCCTCGAACGAATCTTATATTGACCGACGGGAACATGTCCTCGCAGATGACACAGCGGACACTGCCAACGAAACGACCGGATACGCTCGAACGAATCCCATCCCTTAGATCTCCTGGCGGTATCCGTCGCCATATGACCTGCGGGGAAACCGGACGCATCCGACCGGACGATCTCCGGGCGAGGGCTGGATAATGTCGACGCCGACCGACACCGACGGAGAGACCGCGCTCACGACGTACTGGCACGATCGAATGTTGGACCACGAGCCGCCGACCGGAGCGTACAAGTTCCCCTCGTCGCCGATCGTGGCCGAAGACGAGCCCCACCCGGACCGACGCGAACGCGTCGAGAACATCCGGGCCATGCTCGAGTACTGTTTTCCGGACGAAAACCGGTACGTCGAGCCCCCGGAGGCCGATCACACGGAGATCGAACGCGTACACGACCCGGAGTACGTCGGGTGGCTAGAGACGTTCTGTGCGGACGGCGGGGGGCGCATAGAGGATACGGCGACCGGCTGTAACGGGGCCACAGCCGATGCCGCCCGGTACGCTGCTGGGGCGGCCATCGCCGCGGCCGAAGCGGCCCTCGACGGTTCGAAAACGGTCCCGTACGCGCTCTGTCGACCGAGCGGTCATCACGCCCAGCCGTCCTGTGCCGATGGGTTCTGTTTTTATAATAACGCCGCCATCGCAGCGGAGGCAGCGGTCGCCGAAGGCGTCGATCGGACGGCGATCATCGACTGGGACGTCCACCACGGAAACGGTACCCAGGCGGCGTTCTACGACCGTGATGACGTCCTCTTCGTGAGCGCCCACAACGATCACGGGTCGTGGCACGACGAGTACCATCCCCAGGAAGGATCGCTCGACGAGGCGGGACGGGACGAAGGCGAGGGCTACAACGTAAACGTCCCGCTTCCACCGGGCACCGGAGACCGGGGCTACGACCGTCTCTTCGAGCGGATCGTCGATCCGATCGTGTCGGCGTACGACCCGGATCTCATCCTCGTGAGCTCCGGACAGGACGCGGGACCCGCGGATCCGAACGCGCGAAACCTCGTCACGAGAGACGGGTTCCGCAACCTCGGCGCCCGTCTCCGCACCCTCGCCGAAAAGACGGCGGATGGACAGTTCGCGCTGATTCAGGAGGGCGGATACCAGACATCGCACCTCTCGTTTGCGACGCTGGGCGTCTTCGAGGGCGTCCTCGACCGCCGTATCGATCTGGATCATTACGGGTACGACGACCCGTTCGGGCGGTTCGACGAACCGACAGCGCTGGTGGACGAGTGGCTCGAGGAGGCCGTCGAGTATCACGGCCAATACTGGGACTGGGACTCGGTTACCTGAGCTGTTTCGGCGTGTCCCGTCGTTTCCGCCGTTTCGGGACATCCGATCAGACATCCACCACGGTTTTTATTCTTGCCGCCAATCGGAACGTATGAGCGAACTACGGATCGCGGCCGTCGTCGGGAGCCTTCGGGCGGAAAGCTACACCCGTCCGGCGTGCCGACACGCGCTTTCGGCCGCCGCCGAGTTCGAGAGCGTCGAAACTGATCTCGTCGATCTCCGGTCGCTTTCGCTGCCGGTCTACGACGCCGACGCCGACGACGCGGGCGACGCCGAGGTGCTCAGAAACCGTATCCGGCGGGCCGATTCGGTCATCCTCGGCAGCCCGGTCTATCACGGCTCGTACTCCTCGGCGCTGAAGAACGCCCTAGATTACTGTGGGTTCGACGAACTCGAAGCGACGACTGTCGGGCTTTTGTGTGTCGCCGGCGGATCGTTCCCGACGACGACGCTGGATCACCTCCGATCGGTCGGGCGGGCGCTCAACGCGTGGGTGCTTCCCCACCAGGTCGCGATCCCGCGGGCCCGAAACTGCTTTTCGGACGGCGAGATCACCGACGGGGACGTCCGCGAACGCGTCGAGATCCTCGGCCGGCGGGCGGTGGAGTACGCGACGATCGAACCGGACCCCCGGACCATCGAATCGACCCAGAACGTCGGCGCCGACGGCTGACGGAATCCGACAACCGTTTTAAGCCGCGACTGTTGGAGTCCGATAATGGGCAACTGTATCATCTGCGGCACGTCGACCGATGGGCCGATCTGTGACGTCCATCAGGAAGACGTCGTCTTCGAGTTCGAAGGGAACCAACCGTCACAGCTGACGCCGGGGCGGTTTTATATCGGGACCGTCGACGGATACGCCGACTTCGGCGTGTTCGTCAACATCGGTAACGTAACCGGGCTCCTCCACCGGAGCAAACTGGACCGACGCCTCGAGAGCCTCGAGTGGGAGGTCGGCGACGAGATCTGCGTCCAGGTCAACAACGTCCGTGACAACGGCGACATCGATCTCGACTGGTCGATCCGGCAATCGCCCGAGGATTTCCGTGGCATGCTGGTCCAGACGCCCGAGGGCGACCGGCTGCTCGACAGCGCCGGGACGGACACGGAAGACGAGCCGACGGAGACAGAATCGAAAGCGGAGACGGAGGCCGAGACCGAGACCGAATCCAGCGAACCGACCGAACAGACGGCGGGCGCCGACGAACAGACCGGCGGGAACCCGAGCGACGCCGACCTCGCGGAGACGGCGGCCGACACGCCCGAAGCCGCGACCGGCGAGGATCGGACCGAGGAGGGAGACGGCGACGAACCCGCACCCGACATCGACCGAACCGAGATCGAATCGCTGGGCGATCACGTCGGCGAGACGGTCCGACTCGAAGGGACGGTCGCCTCGGTCCGACAGACGTCCGGACCGACAGTGTTCGAGCTCAGAGACGAGACCGGCGTCGTCGACTGTGCGGCGTTCGTCGAGGCCGGCGTCCGGGCGTATCCGGACATCGAAGCCGACGACGTCGTTCGGCTGGACGGCGAGGCTCGACTCCGCCGCGACGAGATCCAGATCGAAACCGAATCGCTCGTGGCGCTGGAAGGCGAGGCGCGTTCGGCCGTCGAATCGCGGATGGAAGAGGCCCTCGACGACCGGGCCAACCCCGAGACCGTCGAACCTCTCGCCGACGATACGGCCATCGACGCGGTAACCGACGACATCGGGGCCGTCGCGACCGAGATCAGGCGGGCCGTCATCGAATCTCGGCCGATCGTGGTCCGCCACGACGCGACGACCGACGGCTACGTCGCCGGCGCCGCCATCGAGCGTGCTGTCCTCCCGCTGGTCGAGGCCGAACACGCCGCCGCCGACGCGGTCTATCACTACTTCGACCGCCGGCCGCTCGAAGACGGCGTCTACGACATGAACGACGCCACGAAAGACGTCACCCGGATGCTCGGCGACCGGGACCGTCACGACGAGAAACTGCCGCTTTTCGTCTTCGCGGCCGCCGGATCGACGGCGGCATCCCTCGACGGTCTCGAGTTGCTCGACATCTACGACGCGCCCCGGATCGTCCTCGACGGCCGGCCGGCCGACGACGCGATCGAAGGAGAGATCGACTCGCTCGTAACCGTCGAGGACCGGACGGCGACGACGGTCGCGGCGGCCGTGGCTGCGGCGGTCAACGACGACGCCCGCGGTGACGTGACGCATCTGCCGGCGGTCAGCTACTGGGCGGAGACGCCCGACGTCTACGCCGACCTCGCCGCCGAGGCGGGGATCGACGACGAGGCGGCAACGCGGCTCCGAGAGGCGATCGCCCTGGAGGCGTTCTATCAGTCCTACGAGGACAAACGCCAGCTCGTCATCGACCTTCTCTTCGAAAAGCGGACGGGACTGGCCGAACAGGTCTCCGAGCAGTTCGAAACGAAACTCGAGGCCGAACTCGACACCGCGCGACCGAACCTCGAAGAGCGGACTGTCGAGGGCACTCCCCTGACTGTCCTCGATACCGAGGCGTACACACACAAGTACGACTTCCCGCCGACCAGGCTGTTGCTCGACGTACTCGCCCGACAGCTCGATTCGACGGTCGTAGTCGGGTTCGGAACGGACGAGCTCCACATCCGTTCGACGGCCGAACTCGACCTCGGTGCGATCGTCGAGTCGGTCTCGACGGCGGTTCCGAACGCCGGCGTTTCCGATCCCGGCGCCCGCCAGCCGAAACTCGAGTTCCTCGCAGGCGAACGCGACGCCGTCATCGAGGCGGTCGTCGATGCCGTCGCCGAGGCGACCGTCGCGCCTTCGGCCTGAGACGGATCCGGGCTCCGGACCGCTATCCCTTTCCCGACGCGTCCCCTTGTGCCGATAGCGAACGACATGAGTACCGACACCGACCCGGCCGACTCGGAGGCGTTCGAGCGCGTCTGTGAGTCGCTCGTCGCCTCGATCCTCGATGGTGAGATCGACCGCGAAGATCTCGAGTCCGCCAAGATGGACGCCTGTCGGGAGCACGCCTCGCCGAAGGTCCCGAAGAACACCGAACTGCTGGATTACGCACCCGACGAGCGCCGCGAGGAACTGGAATCGGTGCTGCAGCGCAAGCCCGTCCGGACGGCCTCGGGCGTCTCCCCGGTGGCGATCATGACCTCGCCGCATATGTGTCCACACGGCAAGTGTCTGTACTGTCCGGGCGGGCCGGCTTCGGAGTTTTCCTCCTCACAGAGCTACACCGGCCACGAACCCGCCGCCGCCCGCGGGGTGCAGAACGACTACGACCCCTACGGACAGGTGACGCTGCGGCTCCACCAGCTCCGGGAGATCGGCCACCCGGTGGAGAAGGTCGAACTCATCCTGATGGGGGGAACGATGACCGCACGGAGCCACGACTACCAGGAGTGGTTCCTCAAGCGCGCACTGGAGGCCATGAACGACTACGATCTCGACGCTCCGCCCCAACCGAGCGAGACAGACTCGTTCAAGCCCGATCCCGAGGAGACCGAGTTCCGGTACCTCGAGGACGTCATCGCGGAAAACGAGACGGCGGAGATACGGAACATCGGGACGACCTTCGAGACCAAACCCGACTGGTGTGATCCCGAACAGATCGACCGAATGTTACGGCTGGGCGGGACGAAAGTCGAGGTCGGCGTCCAGACGACCTACGAGCGCATCAACCGCGAGATGCACCGCGGCCACGGGATCCAGGCCTCACTGGACGCCAACCGACGGCTCCGGGACGCCGGGTTCAAGATCGGCTTTCATATGATGCCCGGCCAGCCGGGGATGTCAAAGGAGATGTGCCTGCAGGACTTCCGGGAGCTGTTCGAGTGCGCCGACTGGCGGCCCGATTATCTGAAAATATACCCGACGCTCGTCGTCCGCGATACCGTCACCTACGACATGTGGCGTCGCGACGAGTACGACCCCCTCACCAACGAGGAGGCCGCCGACCTCGTCGCCGAGATCAAATCGATGATCCCGCGGTACACCCGCCTCCAGCGCGTCCAGCGCGACATCCCGGCTGATTTCATCGACGCCGGCGTCTGGAAGTCGAACCTGCGACAGCTCGCCAGAAAACGGATGGACGAACACGGCTGGACGTGTGAGTGTATCCGCTGTCGGGAGGTCGGCATGAACGACGAGGAGCCGGGGGAGGTCGAACTCGACATCGAGACCTACGAAGCCGCCGGTGGAACGGAACACTTCATCTCAATCGAGGACTTCCGGAAGGACCTGCTGGTGGGCTTCTGTCGGCTCCGGTTTCCCCACGACCCGACCCGGACGGAACTGGACGACGCAGCCCTCGTCCGGGAACTTCACGTCTACGGGGGCGAAATCGGTGTCGGCGACGAGGCGGGCGAGGACGATCACCAACACCGCGGCTACGGCCGACAGTTACTCGGGGAGGCCGAAGCGCTGGCCGCCGAGGCGGGCTACGGGAAGCTCGCGGTCATTTCGGGGATCGGCGCCCGTCAGTACTACCGCGAGAAACTCGGCTACTACCAGAACGGGCCGTACGTCTCCAAGCGGCTCCGGTAGATGGCGCGCGAACTCGTCGACGGCGTCTGGCTTCTGGAGGTGGCATGGCCGGAGCCGATCGGCGCGAACGCGTATCTCGTCGACGACGGCGACGTCACGCTCGTCGACGCCGGCTTGCCGTTCCCGCGGCGGTCGCTTTCGGGAGAGATCGAACGGACCGGCCACGCGCTTTCGGATATCGATCGCGTGCTGTTGACACACTACGACGTCGATCACGTCGGCGGTCTGGCTCGCGTCGACCTCGACGTCCCGGTGTATCTCGGCGCCCCCGACTGTCAGCTCGTCAGACGCTCGTGGTCGCCACCGTGGAGACACCACAAGGGGGCGTTCCACCGTCTCGTCCGCCGGCTGTATTCGCTGTCCGGTACCGATCTCAGGCCGGTCTCCGACGGCGAGTGGATCGGTGGGTTCCGGGCGCTTCATACCCCCGGGCACAACCCCGGACATACTGTGTTTCTCCATTCGGATTCGGGGACCGCGTTGCTCGGCGATCTCGTCTGGCGGACCGATACGGGGTTCGTCCCGCCGCCGTGGCTCGACTCCTACGATACGACCCGGACGACCGAGAGCATCGGCCGGATCGCCGACCGACGCTTCGAGACCGCCTGTCCAGGCCACGGGCGACCGTACGCGAGCGGCGGCGCCGAGGCGTTGCGGGAACTCGCCGCAGAGTCGGTCGCCGAGTGACCGTGAGTTTCAAGCGAGGCGCCGCCGGACCTCTCCCCATGCACCCCCGCGCCGAGGAGTTCAAAGAACGCGTCGAGGAGCGATACGGGTTCGAGGTCGCTGTCCACGAGTTCCCGGAGGGAACCAAAACCGCCGCCGACGCCGCCGAGGCGGTCGGCTGTTCGGTCGAACAGATCGCGAGCGGGATCGTCCTCTCGGCTGGAGGCGATCTCGTCATCTCCGTGACCAGCGGCGCCAACCGCGTCAGCGAGGCGAAGATCGCGGCGCGGGTCGGCGTCGATCCGGCGACTGTTTCGATGGCCGACGCCGACGAGATCAAGACGACGCTCGGGTGGTCGATCGGGGGCGTCCCGCCGTTCTGTCACCGGACGGCGGTGCCGGTATTCCTCGACGAGACGCTGACGGAGTTCGATGAGGTGTGGGCCGCCGCCGGGACGCCGGAGGCGGTCTTCCCGATCGATCCCGAAAGCATCGCCGGGTTCTCCGATGCGACCGTAACCGACGTCGTCGAAACCGGCGCATGACGACGCCGGGGGATACCCGAACCGTGCGCGTCCTCTCGGGCGGCGACGTGGCGGCGTGTCTGGATCTCGAAACGCTGCTGTCGGCCGTCGCCGACGCACTCCGGGCCCAGGGACGCGGCGAGATCGAACGCCCCGACCGCCCCCACTTCCCGATCGGTGAAGGCGCCGTTCCGCCGGAGAGTAGCGATCCGCGCCCCGATCCGTCCGGAACCGGGCTCGTCATGCCGGCGTACGTTCACGGCTCGCCGTACTTTACCACAAAAACCGCCAGCGTCGTCGGGGACAACCCCTCCCGCGGGCTGTCGACGGTCAACGCCGCCATCGCGTTGACCGATTCCCGGACGGGACTTCCGGTCGCATACCTAGCGGGCAACCGGATCACCAACGCCCGGACTGGCTGTATCGGCGGCCTCGCGGCCAGGGAACTGGCGATCGACGGACCGCTCCGTATCGGCGTGATCGGGGCCGGAACACAGGCCAGATGGCAGGTCCGGGCGATCTCGGCGGCGAGCGGGATCGGATCGGTCCGGGTGTACGCCCCGAGCGACTCCCGGGAGGCGTGTGCCGCCGACCTCCGGGCGAGAGGGATCGATTGTGAGGCGGTCGGTTCACCCGCTGCTGCGGTCCGTGACGCCTCGGTGGTCGTCACCGCGACGACGGCGACCGAACCCGTCATCGACGGGGACGACCTCGCGCCCGGAACGCTCGTCGTGGCGGTCGGCGCCTACACCCCCGAAACGCGAGAACTCGACGATCGGACCGTCGATCGGGCGGCCGAACTGTTCGCCGACGTCCCCGAGGAGGCCGCCGAAACCGGCGACTTCCCGAACCACGGTTCGGACGCGCTGACGCCGTTCTCGGCGGTCCTCGAGGGGAACGCTGGACGGGGCCACCCCGACGACGTGCTGGTCGTGGCCTCCGTCGGGACCGCAGTACTGGACGCCGCCGCGTCGGAACTGGTCTACGAGACGGCCGTCGACGACGGCGTCGGGACGGAGACGACGCTGTAGTCCGCCGGTTCCGATCCCGTCGGTTGGCAGTCGACGCAATATGTCCGGTTCGTTGTTAGTATCAAACCGACCAGTGTCCCGTTTTTATTATTGTAATATACTTCGAATGCCAAGGTTATTAAACTTCTATAGATATTTGTTAATACGATGGAGCTAACCAGACGGCGGGCGTTGCTCGCGGCCGCAACCGCGGGCGGTATCGGGGCGACGGCGGGCTGTCTCGAGGGCTCGGGCGGCAGCGGAGACGCCGGGGCGTCCGAGACGTCCGCGCAGTCGTCGTTTTTCGTCTTCGGCGATATCGCAGACCACGTCGCCGGCGACGCGGCGGCGTCGGAACTCCTCGTCCCGGTCGGACAGCACGGACACGGCTGGGAGCCCGGGCCGAGGGTCCGTGAGGACATCGGAGATGCGGACCTGTTCGTCCACGGGATGGAGGGATTCCAGCCGTGGGTCGACAACATTCGGGGCGACCTCTTGGCCGACGGGGCCGACGTCGCGACGGTCGACGCCAGCGCCGATGTGTCCTTGCTCGAAGCCGGCGACCACAGACAGGAGGAGGACGACCACGACGGGGAGGACCACGAGGAAGGGGACGACCACGACAGCGGGGCGATGGATCCCCACTTCTGGATGGACCCGATTCGGACACGGGAGGCGGTCGGGACGATCAGCCAGGGTTTCGCCGACGTCGATCCGGCCAACGCCGACACCTACATCGAGAACGCCGAGAGCTTCGGCGCTCAACTCGAGGACCTCCACGAGCGGATCGACTCGCTGGTGGCCGAGGCGTCCAGCGACGTCTTGCTCGTCGCCGGACACGACTCCTTCAGCTACTTCGTGGACCGGTACGGCGTCACCGTCGAATCGCTCACCAACGTCTCTCCCGACGACAGGCCGACGTCGCGCGATATCGAGCGCGCCCGGGAAGTCGTCGAGACGCACGGTATCGAGTATCTCTGTGCGGATCCCCTCGAATCCCAGCAGGCTGCCGAGCAACTGGCCGAAGAGACCAACGTCGAGGGCGTGTTGCCGCTGACGGCCATGCCCGGGTTGACCGACGAGTGGGACGCCGACGGCTGGGGATACGTCGGGATAATGGAAAACGTGAATATACCCACGCTGGAACAGGCCCTAGACGCATAATGGCTGCTATAGAAGTCCGGGACGTCACCTTCGGGTACGGCGAGCAGCCGGTCGTGGAGTCGGTCTCGCTCGACGTTGCCGAAGGGGAGTTTCTCGGGCTCGTCGGCCCGAACGGGTCCGGGAAGACGACGCTTTTGAAGCTCATCATCGGGCTCGAAGCGCCCGACAGCGGTACGGTCAGGCTGTTCGATGAACCCGCAGTCGAGTTCGACGACGGCGAGCGGATCGGCTACGTCCCACAGGACGTCGCCGCCACGGAAGACGAAATGCCGATCACCGTCGAGGAGGCCGTCCGAATGGGTCGGTATCCCCACCGATGGGTCGGACGGTTCACCGACGACGACCGACGGTCGGTGCGGGAGGCGATAGAGCGGGTCGGGATCGAGGACCTCGCGGACCGACGCGTCGGACGCCTCTCGGGCGGGCAGCGCCAGCGTGTGTTCATCGCGCGTGCGCTCGCCAGCGAGGCGGACCTGCTGGCGCTCGATGAACCGACTGTCGGCGTCGACGCCGAGTCCAGGGAGGCGTTCTATCGGCTGTTGCACGAGCTGAACGACGAGGGGATCACGATCGTCCTCATCGAACACGACATCGGCGTCGTGACGACCCACGCTTCCGAGATCGCCTGTCTCAACCGAAGGCTGTACTTCCACGGCGACCCCGAGGAGTTCGTCGAGACCGACGCGTTGGCCGACGCCTACGGCGGCTCCCAGCGGGTCATCCACCACGACCACTAACTGATAACGATGTACCAACCGATACGTTCCGCAGGAAACGCCTCGATCGCCCTCCAGAGTGCGACGAGCCGGCTCCTCGATGCAGTGCTCGACGGGCTCTGGGGGACCGCGCTGGATGCTCTCGCCCGCGTGACCGGAATCGAGATGCTCGGCTCCCCGTTCATGCAGCGCGCCTACCTCGCGGCCGTCTGTGTCGCGATCGTCGGCCCCCTCGTCGGGGTGTTCCTCGTCCACCGCGAGATGGCGATGATCGGCGACACGCTCGCACACTCGGCGTTCGCCGGCGTCGCCGCGGGGCTGTTCGCGAACTCGATTCTGGCGGTTTCTGTTCCCCCGATCTTCACCGCACTCGTCGTCGCCGCGGTCGCCGCGTTGCTCGTCCAGACGCTCGTCGACTACGCGGGCGCGTACCGTGACACCTCCCTCGCGATCGTGTTGACCGGCTCTTTCGCCGTCGGGAGCGTCCTGATCACGGCGACTGACGGCGGGATCGCCGTCGGTATCAATGCCTACCTGTTCGGGTCGTTGGCGACAGTCTCACGGACGAACGCCGGCTCGCTCGTGGCCACGACCGCCGTCGTCGTCGTCGTCGTCGCGGCGGCCTACCGGCCGCTCGTGTACGTCACGTTCGACGAGATCGGTGCCCGGGCGGCCGGGCTCGACGTCGCGCGCTACAACCGGCTGCTCGCGGTGCTGACCGCGGTCGTCGTCGTGGGCGCGATGCAGATCATGGGCGTGATCCTCGTCGCCGCCATGCTCGTGATCCCCGTCGCCGCCTCGACGTCGGTGACAGGGTTCAAGCGGTCGGTGGCGGCTGCGGTCGCGGTCGGGCAGTTCGCGACCGTCGCGGGCGTGACGGTCTCGTATTGGTACGACGTCGCCGCGGGAGGGACGATCGTACTCGTCGCGATCGCGTCGTATCTCGCCGTCGGGGCGCGAAACCGGCTCCGGATCCGCCTCAATCGGGGGGGGACCCGGACGGAAAGCGACGCGGAGACGCGGGCGGCCGTCGCCCGGGACGGCGGAAACGGCGAGAACGGGTGACAGCCGGACGACAGCGACGGACGATCGGATCGCCTTCCCGGGTCGGGTCGTCGCCCCGATGCGTCGCGTCGATCGACGGCTATATTTTTCGGCGAACCGCAGTCTTGACCGAATGGTACGGGTAGACGGCGTGTTCGATGCCGAGCGCGTCGCCGTCGTCGGCGCGACCGAACGGGAGGGATCCGTCGGCCGCGCGATCACGCGGAACCTGCTCGAGGACTTCGCCGGCGAGATCGTTCCGGTGAACCCCAACATCGACCGGGTATTCGATCGCCCGTGTCGGGACAGCCTCGCGGGAACGGACGCCGATCTCGCAGTGGTCGTCGTTCCACCCGAGGCCGCCCTCGAAGCCGTCGAGACGGCCGGAGAGGAAGGGATCGAGAGCCTCGTCGTCGTCACCGCCGGGTTCGGCGAAACGGGTAGCGAGGGGGCCAGACGCGAAGCGAAACTCGAAGAGCTAGCAGCCGAGTACGACCTCGGTATCGTCGGGCCGAACTCTCTCGGCGTCATCTCGACGCCCTCCGGGCTGAACGCGACGTTCGCCCCCGACAACGCCCGTCCGGGAACGATGTCGTTTATGAGTCAATCGGGCGCGCTCGTCACCGCGATCCTCGAGTGGGCTGCCGACCGCGGGATCGGGTTCAAAGACATCGTCTCGCTTGGTAACAAGGCGGTCCTCGACGAGGCCGACTTCGTCGAGACGTGGGGCGGGGACCCGGATACCGACGTCGTATTGGGCTATCTCGAATCGATCGAGGACGGCCGGCGCTTCATCGAGGCGGCACGGGACGTGACCGAAGGGACGCCGGTCGTCGTCCTCAAGTCCGGCCGGACCGACGCCGGGGCGAAGGCCGCCTCCTCACATACCGGCGCGATCGCCGGCAGCGAGGCGGCCTACGAGGCCGGCCTGCGGAAGGCGGGCGCGATCCGGGTCGACTCGACGGAGGCGCTTTTCGATACCGGCGCGATGCTCGCCGGCGGCTCCGTTCCCTCCGCCGACGGCGTCGCCGTCGTGACGAACGCCGGCGGGCCGGGCGTGATCGCCACCGACGCGATCGGCGACTCGAACGCCGAGTTGGCGTCGCTGGCCGAAGAGACGCGGGAACGGCTCGCAGACGCCCTGCCGGCGACGGCGAACGTCCACAACCCTGTCGACGTCATCGGCGACGCGCCCGCCGGGCGGTTCCACGACGCGCTCGAGGTGGTCCTCTCGGATCCGGCCGTCGGGAGCGCGGTCGTCATCGCGTGTCCCTCCGCCGTACTCTCGTTCGATCGGCTCGCGGAGACGCTCGCAGCGTTCCGCCGCCGGGAGTCGATCCCGCTCGCGGCCTGTCTGATGGGCGGCGCCGCCGTCGAGGGAGCCGCCGAAACGCTCGCGGAGACCGATACGCCGACGTACTTCGATCCGACCCGGGCCGTCCGCGGGATCGACGCGCTGTACCGATACCGGGAGGTCCGCGACCGCAAAGAGCGATCGCCGACGCAGTTCGATGTCGATACCGACACTGCCCGTTCGATCCTCGGACGGGTCGAACGGCGGTCGGACAACAGGCTCGGCATCGAGGCGATGGAACTGCTCGATGCCTACGGGATCCCGACGGTCGACGGCGAGATCGTCGATTCGCCGGACGCGGCACTGGCGGCGGCCGAACGGCTCGGCGGCGACGTCGTCATGAAGATCGTCTCGCCGGACATCCTTCACAAGACCGACATCGGGGGCGTCGAGGTCGGCGTCGACCCGGCGGACGTCGAGGGCACCTACGAGTCGATCGTCACCCGGGCGAGGAACTACCAGCCGGACGCACGGATCTACGGCGTTCAGATACAGGATCGGATCGATCTCGAGGAGGGCGTCGAGACGATCGTCGGGACGAACCGCGATCCGCAGTTCGGCCCGGTCGTGTTGTTCGGCCTCGGCGGCGTCTTCGTCGAGGTCTTCGAGGACACGACGGTCCGGATCGCGCCCGTCTCCGAGCCCGAGGCCGCCGCCATGATCGACGAGATCGAGTCGGCGCCGCTTTTGCGGGGGGCACGCGGCCGCCCGCCGGTCCGCGAGGACGCCATCGTCGAGACGATCGGACGGATCTCACAGCTCGTCACCGACTTCCCAGCCATCGTCGAACTGGATATCAACCCTCTCGTGGCGACTCCCGACGGCGTCGCCGCGGTCGATCTCCGTCTCACCGTCGACCCCGAAAAACTATGACCGTACTCGTCACTTCACTCGAAGAGAGCACAGGCAAGACCGCGGTCGCACTGGCGCTTGCGATCACGGGGCGCGACCGCGGCGAACGCGTCGGCTACATGAAACCGAAAGGGACCAGACTGCAGTCGGCAGTCGGCAAGACCCTCGATGAGGACCCCCAACTCGCACGCGAACTGCTCGATCTCGACGCCGAGATGCACGAGATGGAGCCGATCGTCTATTCGCCCACCTTCGTACACGAGGCGATCCGGGGCCGCGAGGACCCCGATGCGCTCCGCGAGCAGGTGCTGACGCAGTTCGAGTCGCTCGCCGCGGAGGTAGACCGGATGATACTCGAGGGGAGCGGCTCGCTGACGACCGGCGGGATCGTCGGGCTGACCGACGGCGACATCGCCGAGCTGTTCGATGCGACCGTCGTTCTCGTCGCACCCTTCTCCGAACCGGGCGACGTCGACGACCTTCTGGCAGCCACGGAGCTGCTCGGGGACCGGCTCGGCGGCGTCCTGTTCAACGGGGTTCCCGACGCCGCCTTCGATACGCTCGCGAGCGACGTCGTCCCGTTTCTGGAGGGTTGCGGAATCCGTGTCTACGGGACGATCCCACACGACGAAGCGCTGGCCGGCGTCACGGTCGCGGAACTGGCCGACGAACTCGGCGCGGAGCTGCTGACGGCCGACGCCCCGACCGACGCCCGCGTCCGTCGATCCGTCGTCGGATCGATGTCGGCCAACGAGGCCCACGGACGGCTCCGGCAGGTCCGCGAGGCGGTACTCGTGACCGGCGGCGACCGTCCCGACATACAGACCGCCGCCCTCGAGGCGGGCGGCGTCGAGTGTCTCGTTTTGACCGGCGGAATCAGCCCGCCGGACGCCGTCGTTGGGCGGGCGGAATCGGCCGGCGTGCCGATCATCTCGGTTCGAACCGATACCCGGACGACCATCGATCGGATCGAGGACGTGATCCGGGGCGGCCGAACGCGCGATGCCGACACCGTCGCGAGAATGGGTGAGCTTTTGGCCGACTACGCCGACGTCGACGCGATGTTGCCACCCGGAGAGCCCGGACAGGAGTAACCCGGGAATCGAATTCAGGCGGCTGACTCTACTTTCTCTACGATCGTCGCCTTGTCCTGGAACCCCACCATCCGCTCTTCGACCTCGCCGTCGGCGAAGAGATACAGCGTCGGCACGCCCTGGATCCGGTAGTCGGTCGCCAGATCCTGGTGGGCGTCGATGTCGACTTTCAGGACGGTCGCGTCGGTTTCGGCGGCGGTCTCGGCGACGGTCGGCGCAAGCATCTTGCACGGCCCACACCAGTCAGCGTAGAAATCGACGAGAACGACCGGATGCCCCTCGAGAAGCTCATCGAGGTGTTCGCCGCTTTCGACGTCTACCGGTTCGTCCGTCGATTCGGCACCTACGGCCAGTTTCTCGCGTTTCCGTTCACGAATCTCATCGATGTCTTCTGCGTCGTTCATACTGGCAGATTCACAAAGGGCTGAATTAATTCCACCGGCTGTGTATCGTTCGTACACTCACGATCGATAGACGCGAGCGTGGGGATGTCCCGTCGATCGCGTGTCGTTCCGACGCTGCCTGTCGCTCGTTCGCTTTTGTCGTGTGGGGCTCCCGTAATCGGTACCATGATTTAGCCCGTTCCCGTAGAGGTGGATAGACATGACCACTGACGGTGACTTCGAGGGATTCGGCGGGCGACACGTTCCGGGACCGCTGGAGGCACCGCTCGAAGAACTGGCCGAGACGTTCGATTCGGAGATCGATTCCGAGGCGTTCCGCGCGGAGTTCGATCGACTGCTCGAACACTTCGGGGGCCGTCCGACCCCTGTCTTTCGCGCCGAGACGCTGAGCGAGCGATACGACGCGAACATCTACTTCAAACACGAGGACCTGCTGCACGGCGGGGCGCACAAACTGAACAACACCCTCGGACAGGGTCTGCTGGCCAAGCGAGCCGGGAAGGACCGGCTCATCGCCGAGACGGGGGCGGGACAACACGGCACCGCGACGGCGATGGTCGGTGCGCTGCTCGATATGCCCGTGACGGTGTATATGGGCACGAAGGACATCGACCGACAGGAGATGAACGTCTTTCGGATGCGACTCATGGGCGCCGAGGTCGAGCCGGTGACCCGCGGCAATCAGGGACTGGCCGAGGCGGTTGACGCCGCCTTGGAGGACTACGCCGAAACGTTCGAGGAGACGCACTACCTTGTCGGGAGTGCGGTCGGCCCCGACCCCTACCCCCGGATGGTCCGTGAATTCCAGTCGGTCATCGGACGGGAGGCCCGCGAGCAGATCCTCGAACTCCACGGGGAGTTCCCGGACGCCTGTGTCGCCTGCGTCGGGGGCGGGTCGAACGCGATCGGGCTCTTCAGCGGCTTCATCGACGACGAGGACGTCTCGCTCTATGGGGCCGAACCGGCCGGGAAGGGGCTCGAGTCGGGCGAACACTCCGCGCCGCTTTCGGCAACGGAACACGAGGAGCCACAGGTCTTCCAGGGGATGAAGACGAAGGTTATCGACGAGGAAACGACGAATCACTCGGTCAGCGCCGGCCTCGATTACCCCGCTGTCGGACCCGAACACGCCGCGTTGCAGTCGCTCGGGCGCGCCGAGTACCACGGAATCACCGACGAGGAAGCGCTCGCTGCCTTCCGCGAGCTGAGCGAAGCCGAGGGGATCATTCCCGCCCTGGAGCCGAGTCACGCGATCGCCCTGGCGATCAAACTCGCCGAGGAGGACCGCCACGGGACGATCCTCGTCAACCTCTGTGGCCGCGGGGACAAAGACATGCAGACCGCCGCCGAGAAGTTCGACCTCGCGTGACCGGACGGATAGGCGACAACAGTTAAGGGGAATCCACCCGACTCGCCGCCATGGAAACGGAGTCCGTACCGCAGGAGATCACGTCACTCGTCGGACGGGAAGTGTACTCGAACAACGGCGTCTTCGTCGGCGAGATCGAAGACATCCGCCTCGATCTACAGAAGGAACTGGTCACCGGGCTCGCGCTCGGCGACGTGAACAACGAGCTGTTCGACGTCCGGGTTTCGGACTCGGAGGGGGTCATCGTCCCGTATCGCTGGGTCCGGGCCGTCGGGGATATCGTCCTCATCAACGACATCGTCGAACGGCTCCAGGATCCGGATGACGAGGAGAACGTCTAGCTACTGTTCGAACTCTCGCCGCCGCTCTCGACGCCCATCGCCTCGAAGAGCTTCGACCGGACCGCCTGTTCGGTGAGCTCTAACAGCGTGTCCCTGTTGTCGCCGGTGATCTCGAGCCCGGTGAAGATCCCGAGCGGGATCTCCGCTGATGCGTCCGTCGAGTGCCCCCGGACGTCGCCGATCTCCTCGAAGGCGTCCTGCAGGACGTTGCCGATATTGATCCGGATGTCCTTCGAGCGGGCCGCGAGATAGATCGTGTCGTCGGCGATCGCAAAGACCGCCGAGGTCGTGATCCCCTCGAGGTTCAGCAGGTGCTGGGCGGCCTGCGAGAGGGCGTCCCGATCCCGGATGAACCCGGCGTTGGACACCAGATGTGAGCCCTTTACCTCACGACTCCGGATCGCCTCCGCGAGCACGTCGAGCGTTTCGGGGCTCATCGACGGCGATTCGACCTGTTCGAGCGTGTCGTGGTTCGCGAAGGGATACAGGTACGCCGCCGCGGTCAGATCCGCCGGCGTCGTGTCCCGCTTGAAATCGAGGGTCTCCGCACGGATCCCATACAGGAGTGCGGTCGCGACCTCCTCCGAAAGGCTGAGATCGAGCTCCTGGAGATACTTCGTGAGGATCGTCGACGTCGAGGAGACGTTCGACCGGACGTCGGAGAACGCCGCGTCGTACTCGACCTCCGGCTCGAAGTGATCGATGAGGATGTCGACGTCGCCCTCGACGACCGGGTCGGTCGCCTTCGCACAGTCGACCAACGCGAGCGTATCGTACTCCTCCAGGTCGGTGTTCGAGAGCGGCACCAGCTCGATGCCGAGCAGGTTGACGAACGCGCGGTTCTCCTGGTGGCCGATCTCGCCCTCATAGAGGATATCCGCCTCGACGTCGCGTGCCTCGGCGATCGCCTGTAGCGCGACCGCCGAGGCGATCGAGTCCGGACCCGGCGAACGGTGGGCCAGGATCGCGAGCGAGTCACCGCCGTCGATGATCTCGGCCATCTGGGTGGTCTTGTACTCGAGTTCCCCCTGTTCGAGCGCCCGGAGCGCCGAGTCTGCGATGACCTTCGAGGGGTTGATGACGACGTCCGCCCCCGATTCCTTGAGTTCCTCGGCGGTGACGGGATCGGAGGCACGAACAATAATGAACCGCTCGCCGCTCCGCCTTTCGAGGTTCTCGACGGCCGCCTGGTTCGCCTCGATGTCCGACGAAAGGATGAGAACGACGTCCCGGTCGGCGATGGCCTCCGCGGCGGCATCCTCGCGGATGTCCGCCGTACGGGCGTCGAGATCCTGATCCCGCAGGGCCTCGACGCGCCCCTCGTCCCGGTCGAGGATGAGTACGTCCTTGCCTTCCTCGACGAGTCCCTCCGCGACGGCGTGGCCGACGCTCCCGCAACCGAGGATCGCGTACGTCGACATCGAAGCCATCGAGATGGCGGTGCTCATATAGCGGCGACGAGGAGCGGCGAACACTTAATATGCCCGTACCCGCCGAGTCGTGCCACTGTCGGACGATCCGCCCGACGAACGCAACCTATTTGAACCGACCGCCGATACGTGGGAACGCGGGGCCGATAGCTCAGTCAGGGAGAGCATCTGGCTCTTAACCAGACGGTCGGGGGTTCAAATCCCCCTCGGCCCGTACAGTAAAACCGTGAGCGTAGCGAGCAGGTGAACGAACCGGCAGAGCGGGATTCGAACCACACGAAACGAGCAGGGCGGAGTCTCGTATCGGGTTTAAATCCCCCTCGGCCTGTTTTTCACGAGCGGTCGCGAGTCGCGTAGATACGGGTACAGCGACGGGATCGTCCGTCGAGGAACGCCCGCGTCATTCCTTTGGGTTCGGATCGCCCGATTGCCGCTGTGTCACGACATCGACGGCCAACAGGACGGCGTACAGCAAACAGAACCCGAACAGAAAGATGAGGACGACGAGGTGTGGATCGACGTAGATGGGGTCGGCGAGCCAGCCTGCCATCCCGCCGGGGGAAAACGCGAACGCGCCAGTGCCGACGATGACCGCCGGCCGGTGTCGGGAGATCATCCGATCTGGCCCTGAACGGGAATTCTTTCTGCCGATACATGAACGCTTATAAGAACCGCATATACCATTCCGTATCGCTCGTGAACGATATGTAGATGAACTGCTCGAACGGCGGTAGCACTTCAGCGGGCTGAACCGACGTCTCGCCTGGTCTACTCCGGCGTTACCCGAGTTCCGGCGCCGGGTAGACGTCGAGATCGAGCCACTCCTCGGTACCCGAGAGGAGATGCATCCGGTCCGTCACGTCCTCGATCGCATCGAGAACGTCGTCCAAAAGTACCGCGAGCTGCCGGTAGACGACGCCTGTGCCGTCGGAATCGCCGTCGAAAGCCGCCGACAGCACGTCCCCTCGGATCGCGTCGGCCTCGCTTTCGCGTGTTCGGATCCGCGTTACCTGTTCGGTGATCGAGACGGCGCCGTCCGGGCGACACAGCGCGCGAACGAACGTCGATACGGCGGTTTCCAGTTCGTCGACGGCGGCCACGGCGTGTTCAGCCATCCGGTAGAGGCCGTCGAGACACGGCTCGCGTCGTCGCGGTTCGATCGCCGCCAACTCCGTCGCGAACTGCTCTGTGGCGTTGGCGACCGAATCGAGGGTACCGTACAGCTCGAGCAGCCGGTCGGTGTGGAAATAGATCCAGGTCAGCCGGATACCGGCCGTTTCGGGATCGACATCCGTGACGAACCCGCCGAGTTCCCGAACCGTCCTGTCGCAGTCGCTTTCGAGGCGCCGCGTTCGCTCGACGATCGGGCCGTAGTCACCCCCCTCCCGGTACCGGTCGACGAGCGTTGGGAGCGTCCCGACGCAAACGGTGAGATCCTCGAGGTACCGGTCGGTAAGCGATTCGAGCTGTCGGCCGAACGCCGCCGGGCTATCGGCATCCATACCCGATGTATCGACGGTCGGGGAAAGTCGCTTGCTATGAGATCTATATACCGTACGGTACCGGTCCGGAGCCGACAGTTTCGGGGGCTACTCACCGAAGAGAGGAACGACCCGAGCGCTAAGCGTCACGGGAAAAACGTACTCGAGTACTCGACCGATACAGTCAGTGAACCGCTATAGCTTGCCGGCCTTCTGCAGCTTCATGAGGTCCTCGGTATCGAGGGTCTCGCCTTCCTTGAACTGCTGGTAGATCTCCTCGGCTTCTTCCTTTGCGGCCTCGCGTTCCTCGGCGCGGCCTTCCTCGCGTTCCTCCTCTTCCTCTTTGTCGAGCTCGCGGAGCCGTTTCTGGACGCGGACGAAGTCCTCGTGGTGGCGGTCGGCGGCCTCCTGGGCCTCGACGAACTTGTCGTGCCACTCGTCGGCCTCGTCGCGGATGTCGTCGGCCTCGCGGTAGGCCTCGATCATCTTGTTGTGGTGCTCTTGGGCCTTGTCGGCCAGTTCGGTCACCTTCTGGTGGTGTTTCGAGGCCTCGGCGCGGACCTCCTGGGCCTCCTCTTTGAGTTCCTCGAGTTCGCCGCCCTGATCGAGTTTCTCCTTCCGGTCGGAGAGCTTCTCGCGTTTCTCCTCGATCTTCTCGATGAGTTCGCGCTCGTCCTCCGTCGAGAGAACCTCGGTCTGCTGTTTGAATTCCAGGTCCTCGATCTCCTCTTCGAGCTTGTCGACACTTTTGCCCTCGTTCAGCTCGAGGTCGTCTTTCAGTTCGTCGACCTGATCGAAGAGTTCGTTGGCCTTCGCGTTGAGTTCGTTGCGTTTCTCTTTGTGTTCCTGGACCTGTTCGTTGAGTTCGTCGCGCTTCTCGCGGTGCTCTTGGGCCTCGTCGACTTTCTCGCGGGTCTTCGCGTTGAACTCATCTCGCTTGGAGGCGCGCTCGGAGGCCATCTGGTTCAGCTCGTTCCGTCGGTCACGGAGCTGACCGGCCTTCTTGATAAGCTGGCCCTTGGATTTGTTCTCGAGGTCGTCTTCTGTCAGTTCTACGTTGTCGGATTCGCTAATTGACTCTGCCATGGTTACTCACGTTGCTCCATTACCGCTCCGGCCGCGGACAGCAACCGCTGCTGAACCGTCGGTCGCCGTATAAGGAAGGTTCCCTGTCATTCTGGTCGGCTGACGATGCTGCCGAACGCCGGACGCGTTCTGGTAACCAAACATATATTGCGTCGGTATTTAAAGCTTGTGGGGCGCATAACCCGTGGAAACACCCCTCACAGCCCGGCAGAAGCTACGTTAAGTGTTCACACACTATGTTCGGGAACATATAAACGACCACGTCACGAACCGGCCACACCCCCGGTACGTTCCGGATCGCTGAAGTGCGCCGTCGGCCTCGAACCGATAATGAGACAGCGCGTACAGGCGATCGGCCACCAAAACGTCACCGCCGAACACACGAGTACGTTCGAGTTCACGAGCGACGACTGGTTGACGCCGGCCGGCGACTGCATCCTCGGAATCGAGGCCGCGCCCGTCCCGGCGGCGTTCGAGGATCGCTTCGTCGAGGCCTGCCGATCCGAGACGGCGACGATAACCGCCACGCTACGCGTCGAGGGCCACGAACAGATCATCGAGGGTCGTGGGAGTCCGGCGTTGACTTTCGAGAGCGACCGTAGCATGGTCGGGCGGACAAGCGAGTACGTCGACGATCGGACGGTGATGATCGGCGCCGACACCGCAGCGGCCGACATCGATCGCGCCCTCGTCGACGCGCTCGCCGACGGGGCGACACTGGAATGTCTCTTCGAGGTCGAGTGAGGACACCGGCGTTTTCCGGAAGACAGCGTTTTTCTCCCGGCGACCGTAGGCGGGGACATGGACGACGAGCCAGCCGAGAACATTTCCGGTGGCGACTCGGGCGGCGGCGCGTTCGCCGCGTTCGAGCCGAACGAGGCGGAGACGAAATCGGAGGCGGTCGTCGATCGCCTCGGCGAACTGTACTGGCAGAAAGCGTACGGCGGTCGGGATGGCCTCGAATGTCTCGTCCGGACGATCCTCAGCCAGAACACTTCCGACAAGGCAAGCCAGCCCGCCCACGACGCCCTGATGGAACGGTACGGCTCCGGGGACGACCTGGCGGCGTCGCTTGCCGCCGCCGAACAGTCCGAACTCGCGGAGACGATCTCCTCGGCCGGACTGTACAACCAGAAATCCGAACGGATCATCCGGATCGCCGAGGATATCGTCGAGACGTACGGCGGCGCCGACGGGTTCGACCGGTTTGTCAGGGAGGAACCACCCGAAGACGTCCGGGAGACGCTTCTCGAGATGGGCGGCGTCGGCCCCAAAACCGCCGACTGTGTCCTTCTCTTCGCCGGCGGGCGCGGCAGCGTCTTTCCCGTCGATACGCACGTCCACCGGATCGCCCGACGGCTGGGGATCGCCCCCGCTGACGGCGACCACGAGGGGGTCAGGCAAGCGCTGGAGGCCGCCGTCCCCGGCGAGAAGTGTGGGTTCGGCCACACCGCGATGATCCAGTTCGGCCGGGAGTACTGCTCGGCCCGGGAACCGGCGTGTCTGGACGATCCCGACGCCTGTCCGATAGCGGATCTCTGCGATCAGGTCGGCGTCTATCCCGAGACCGGCGAGGTGATCGACCCCGCCGACGCGCCCGAGTCGAACGGCAAGTAACACGCAGTCGCCCGTGAATCCGAGCAGGGCCTCGGCGGACGCTCACCCGGCGCCGGTCGTCGAACGGTCGGGACCGCTCCGATAGACCGCCGAGAGGATCACCGCCGCGATACCGAAATCCAGACCGTGTCCGAGCAGGTGATGGACGGGCATCGGGACGATCCCGAGGACGGTCCCCATTCCGAGGATCGAACGGACGAAGAGCGCGCCGACGGCGACGGCGATAAGCGCGTATCGCCGGCTCCGGCGGCGCCGGTAGGCGACGACGCTCAGGCCAAAGAGGATCCCGGTACCGAGTCCCGCGAGCGAAAGCACCGCCAGGATCACCACCGACGCGGGATAGCTGACCCACTCGCCGCCGAGCCGAGCCAGGAAGGCGAAAAACACCATACTCGGAATTGGAGGCGAGCCGATAATGGTGTTACGGGATCCGAACACCCCCATCGCCGGGGACCTTTTGTATCCCGCAGACCGGAATCAACGTATGCTGACGAAGGACCTGCTCCGCGTCTCGCGAGCCGGCGGCGGCTACCGCCCCCGGTTTACCGATCCCGACGACGAGGCGATCGCGGCGCGGGTTCTCGGCGTCTATCAGGGCCACGTCGGACGGACCCGCTCGGAGCTGGAGGCGGCACTCGAAGAGGTAGAGCGCGAGGCCGCGGATTTCAAGCTCGTTCGGGGGTTCGCGAAGCTGCTCGAACGGGAGGCGACCTTCGAGACGCGGGCCCCGATCGAGCCCCGGCGCGCCCGGACGGCCGCCTTCGAGGCCGCCGAACCCGACGGCGTCGTCACGGCGACCGAGCGGGAAGCCGCCCTCGAAACCGCCGCGGATCGGCTCGGCCGGTCGCCCGAGGCCGTCGAGTCGTCGCTGTTCGCCGACCTAGAGCGGGCGGCCGTCCTGGCCGGGATCGACACCGACTACGATCCCCCCTCGCTCCGACGACAGTACGACCTCTCGTTGGCCCAGACGGCACTCTTCGACGCCGTCGAGGTCCGGATCCGCTCGTCGGATCCGAAGGCGCTCGTTTCGACAGTCAAACGGCTCCGGCTGCTCTATGAGATCCACCGGACCGACGGCGGGCGAGAGGTGATCGTCACCGGCCCGGACGCCCTTTTCAAACGCTCGCGCCGGTACGGGACCCGCTTCGCCCGGCTCCTTCGTACCGTCGCGAAAGCCGACGAGTGGCACCTCGAGGCGACGATCGACGACCGCGGAACCGAACGACGGCTGGTCCTCGAGGACGGTGACGTCTCCGTCCCCGGGATCGAGCCGGTTGCCGAGCCGACTTTCGACAGCGGCGTCGAATCGGATTTTTATTCCCGCTTTTCGGCGCTGGATCTCGACTGGCGGCTCCTCAGGGAGCCCGAACCGCTCGAGGCCGGCGAGTACGTCGTCGTTCCGGACTTCGCGTTCGAGTGGGCCTACGGGGAGTTCCGGGTCTTCTTCGAGATCATGGGTTTTTGGACGCCCGAGTACGTCGAAAAGAAGCTCTCGCGGTTCGCCGACCTGGAGGACGTCGCCTTTCTGGTCGCCTACGACGAGAGCCTCGGCGTCGGCGAGGCGATCGAGGCGACGGGACAGCGGGCGATCCCCTACACCGGAACGGTCCGGCTGAAGAGCGTCCGGGACGCGCTCCGGCCCTACGAAGAGCGGCTCCGAAAGGAAAGCGCCGACGCGATCCCGGAGCCGCTTTCTCCCGAGGGAGGCGTCGTGACCGTCGATGGGCTGGCCGAACGCCACGGCGTTCCCGAGTCGGCGATCGAGGCGGCGACGCTGCCCGACCACGAACAGGTCGGCCGAACGTTCCTCCGGCCGGGCGTGCTCTCGGAGGTCGAGACACGGCTCGAACCCGGAATGACGCTTTCGGCCGTCGAAGACGTTCTGGACGGACACGGGATCGACGAGACGAGCGCCGTCCTCTCGCGGCTCGGATACCGCATCGAGTGGGACGGGCTGAGCGGCGGGACCTTGCGGGAGACGTGAGCGGCGCGACCGGCGGTATCCTCGTAGCCCCTGCCCCGGCGGCCGGGAACGACCGCCCTCTCGCCCTCGCGTTCGTTACTCCTGACGGGGATCGAACTCCCGCTGTCGGCCCTTCGGCATCCGGGATCTGAGTTCGCCGTACAGATACAGGCCGACGCCGATCGGCTCGACCGCGCCGGCGATCCCGTGGGCGGCGATGAGATACCCCCAGTCCCCGTCCCACGCCGGGTCGGTGTCCGCCCCGCGCAGGAACGCCCTCGCTTCGGCCTCCTCGAGGACGAGTACGTTCCGGTCGGCCTCGCGACCGAACCGCTGGACGGCGTCGGTCGTCGGCTTCCAGTGTTCCTGTCTAGTCCGCAGGAACGTCATGCCGAGTCCCTCGACTGCAGCCGGCGATTCGATCTCGTCGGCGAACGCCCAGATCTTGCCGGCGCCCTTCTCCCAGAACGTGTATCCCTCGAACGTTTCGAGATCGAGGCCGAACCGCTCGACCCACCACTCGATCACCTCCCTTCGCGTCGCCCGTCCCTCGACGGTCCGATCATCGGGGGTCGCCGGAAGCCGATCGAACCGCGATCCGTCGTTTCTTTCGGGCTGCGCGCCGCGGTTTCCGTCGGTCATCCGGCCACCTCCAGTTTCGCACAGAAGAACCCGCCGGTGTCGTTGTGGTGGGGGTAGATCCGCTTTGCCCGCCGCATCGAGTCCTCGAAGGTCTCGCCGTTCCACTCGGTGATCCCCGGGACGGACTCCAGCGGCAACTCGAACTCGACGAGCCGACAGTCGTACTCCTCGAGTGCGTGCTGGAGGACGGCCTCGTTCTCCTCGGGGGCGAACGTACACGTCGAGTAGACGACGGTTCCGCCGGGGCGGGTCACCTCGATCGATCGGGCGAGGATTCCCCGCTGGACGCCGGCGATGCCCTCGACGTGATCGAGCGACCACGACTCGACGGCTTCGGGGTTCTTCCGGACGGTCCCCTCACACGAACAGGGGACGTCGACGAGCGTTCGATCGAACCGTTCGCCGGAAAACGGCTTCAACGAGAAGTTCCGTGCGTCCGCCCTGGTTACGACGAGGTTGCTCACGCCACAGCGCTCGGCGTTCGAGCGGAGCGCCGACAGCCGCCCGAGGTTGTTGTCGTTGCCGACCAGCAGCCCCCGATCCTCCATGCGCGCCGCCAGCTGCGTCGTCTTGCTGCCCGGCGCGGCACAGCAGTCGAGCACCCGTTCGCCGGGTTGTGGATCGAGCGCCAGCGCCGGCACGGCCGAGACCTCCTCCTGGCCGTAGATCCACCCGTGGACGAACGGCCAGGAGTTGCCTGGCGATTCCCCCTCGCCCAGCCGGAAGAGCCCCTCGTGCCAGCCGACGGGCTCGAACTCGACGCCCGCCGCCTCGAAAGCCCGCCGGACGCGCTCTGGCGTCGCCTTTATTCCGTTGACCCTGACGACCGACGGCAGCGGGCGCTCACAGGCCGCGTGAAACGCCGCCGGATCGTCGGCGAGCGGGTCGTATCTCGAGAGCGGATCCATGGTGCCCCTCGATCGGCCGACGGTTTGTCGGTATCGGTCCACGACCGGGAAGCTGCGGTCTCGTTGACAGCCCACGCTTATTACCGGCGGGGGCGTTCATCCGGTCATGGCGCGCATCCAGATCCACACCGATCACCTCGAATTCGACGACCCGGTGCTGATCGAGGGGCTTCCCGGGGCCGGGCTCGTCGGCAAGATCGCCGCCGATCACCTCATCGAGACACTCGGGATGACGTACTACGGGTCGCTGCACTGCGAGGGGCTCCCGCAGGTCGCCGTCTACGAGGGCGAGTCCTCTGTGGTTCGACCGCCGGTTCGGCTCTACGCCGACGAGGCGGCCGAGCTCCTCGCGCTTCAGAGCGACGTTCCCGTCTCGCCGACGCAGGCCAGCGAGTTCGCCGACTGTGTCACCGGGTGGGTCGATTCGAACGACGTCCTCCCGCTCTATCTGAGTGGCCTCGGCGAGGAGAAAGACGGCGCCCCGGAGCTGTACGGGATCGCGACCGGATCGGCCGAGCCGGTCCTCGAAGAGGCCGGGATCGTCCCACCCCGCGGCGGCGGAATGGTTACCGGCCCGACCGGCGCGCTGTTGCACCGGGCGACCGAGACCGGGCTCGATTCGGTCGGGCTCATCGTCCAGACGAACCCGCAGTTCCCCGACCCCGAGGCCGCACGCACGATCCTCGAACACGGCGTCGGTCCGATCGCCGATGTCGAGGTCGATACGGGTCGGCTGATCGAGCGGGCCGACGAGATACAGAACGCGCGCGAACAGCTCGCCGAACGGCTCCAGGAGGTGGGCCGCGACGAGAGCACGGAGGCCCAGCCGATCCGTGGCTTCCAGTAGCGGTGGCGGAATCGCGCTTCCGTGACGAAGTTTATATATCCGGCAGTCCGATCCGGAGACGACCAGAGATGTACCGCGCCCGCGATCAGGTCGAAAACGAGGAGTGGCTCGCCGCCATCGACGACGCCGCCGAACGGCTCGACCTCGACGGGGACGCCAAATCCCGGGCGATCGACCTGTTTCTCTCGACGGTCCCCACAGAGGAGCGATCCAAGCGGGCGACGGTCGCCGCCAGCCTCTATGCCGGGGCGCTCATCGCCGGGGACCGCCGGTCCCAGTCGGACGTCGCCGACGCCGTCGGTGTCTCGCGGCTGACCGTCCAGAAACGCTGGAAGGGCCTCCTCGAGGAGTTCGGGCTCGAACCGCCGCAGTGGTAGCTGTCGGTGGCCGCCTGATCTTCCGGACGGCGACGATCGCCCGGAAGGCCAATGGAAAAGGCTTATGCGCGTTTTGACAGTGTATCAGGACAATGAGCCAGCGGTTCGACGAGTTCGAGGAGCGACTCTCGGAATACGAGTCGCAGATCGATACGGTATATCGGCTGTATCACATCCCCGTTCTGGCAGCCCTCATGCTGTTCATGTTCTGGATACGGGTCCGAAACTACACCGATAACATCGGCCAGAACGGCGAACCGCTCTACCGCGGGAACGATCCCTACTACCACCTCCGGTCGACGAACTTCGTCATCGAGAACTACCCGTTCACGATGCCGTTCGATCCCTGGACCGGGTTCGCGGCCGGGCATCGAACCGGCCAGTTCGGAACGATCTACGATCAGTTCGTCGCGACGGTCGCGCTCGTCGTCGGACTCGGCTCCCCCTCCCAGGAGACCGTCGTTATGACGACACTTTTCGTCGCGCCGGTGCTCGCTACTCTGAGTGCGATCCCGATGTACTACATCGGCAAGCGTCTCGGGGGGCGTTTCGGCGGCATCATCGGCGTGGTCGTGCTCGCGATCACGCCGGGGCAGTTCCTCACCCGGAGCGTCGCCGGATTCTACGATCACCACGTCGCCGAAGTGTTTCTCACCCTCCTCGTTTTGGCGGCCGGGATGAAGTTCCTCGCCGTCGCCCAGCGTGAGGGCGCAATCTACGAGTTCATCCGGACCCGGGAGTTCGGATTGCTCCGCGAACCGGTGAAATGGGGACTCGTCCTCGGCGTCCTGTTTACCCTCGCCGTCCTCAACTGGCCGCCGGCGGTCTTCCTCTTCGGCGTCTTCGGCGCGTTCCTCTTTTTCATCCTCTCTTTGGAGTTCGTCCGCGGCCACAGCCCGGACCACATCGCGATTCCCTCCGTCGTCGCGATGGTGACGGCGGCCGTGTTGGTCGTGCCGTTCCTGCAGGATTTCAGTTTAAACCCGACTGATTACTCGATCGCGCACGTTCTCCTCCCGCTTGCAGTCGCCGCCGGTGCGGCCTTCATGGCCGGCGTCGCCCGGCTATGGGAGCGGCGCGAACTCAGCCGGACGGCGTACCCGCTCGGGATCCTCGGTGCCGGGCTGGTCGGGGTCGGTATCCTTGCGGTCGCCGCACCCGATGTACCGGACTTCTTCATCTCGCAGTTCCTGCGCGTCGCCGGGCTCGGGACGACCGACACCGCGGCGACGATCGGCGAGGCCCAATCGCCTAGCGACCCGATCGGGCTCTTCTATAACAGCTACGGGCTCGGGTTCTACACCGCCCTGATCGGCTGGGCGCTCGTCCTCTATCGCGTCGTCGCACGAAAACGCCCACGGGCAGATTTCCTTTTGATCGCCGTCTTCGGGGCGTTCATGCTCCTGTTTACGCTGACCCAGACCCGGTTCGAACACTATCTGGTCGTCGCGGTCGCGGCCGGAAACGCCTACATCGTCGGGTGGATCTACCAGTTCGTCGACCTGGAGGACGTCCGGGAGGACATCCGGAACGTCAAGCCGTATCAGGTGTTGATCGTCATCGCGATCCTGTTTGTCATCGCCGGCCCGACCGTCATCGCCGGCTCGACGGCGGCGACGGCGGACCGGGCCACCCAGCCCGGCGAGATGCAGTACTGGGGCGACAGCCTCGATTGGCTCTCCGAGGAGACGCCTGAACTCGGGGCCTACGGCACCGGCGACGATCCGAGCCTCGAGTACTACGGGCTCTACGAGAACCGGGAGGATTACGAGTACGGCGACGGGGAGTACGGCGTGATCGCGTGGTGGGACTACGGCCACTACATCACGACACGGGGCGAACGCGTCCCGGTCGCCAACCCGTTCCAGCAGAACGCAGGGATCGCGGCCGACTTCCTGCTCGCCGGCAACGAGACCGCCGCGATAGACGGACTAGAGGAGGACGCCGGCGAGGGCGAGGGCGTCCGGTACGCCATGATCGACTACCAGCTCGGCGTCGCCGGAACGACCAAGTACAACGCCCCCGCGGCGTTCGATTCCCGAGGGATCGACCGACAACAGGTCGACTTCGGCAACGGCGCACAGATCAGCACGATACCCGATATCGGGATCCTCCTGATCAATCAGGAGGGCGGATTGAGAACGACGCTTCAACCACAGCGCGCCTACGAGAGCATGCGCGTCCGGCTGTACCAACACCACGGCTCCGCGATCGAACCCTCGACGAACGTCCTCCGGTTCGGCGAAAGCAACCTCGAGGAGGGCTGGGCGATCCAGCCGGAGGGCGGCGACATGATCGAACAGTATAACTCCTCGGAAGCCGCCGCCGAGGCGGCCGCGGACGATCCCAACGCCATGCACGGCGGTCTGAGAGCCCCCGCCGAGCGAGTCGAGGCGCTCGAGCACTTCCGGATGGTCCACGCCAGCGAGCAGACGGCGACCGATCTGGGCGGCCGGGCGCCCTCCGCGAGCCAATCGTGGGTCAAGACCTTCGAGCGCGTCGACGGCGCGACCGTCGAGGGGACCGGCCCGGCGAACACTGAGGTCCAGGCGTCCGTCGAGATGGAGATCCCAACGACCGGCGAAACGTTCGTCTACGCCCAGTACGCCGAGACTGACGCCGAGGGGAACTTCGAGATGACGCTCCCGTACTCGACGACGGGCTACGACGAGTTCGGCCCCGAGGAGGGGTACACGAACCCGAGTGTCAGGTCTAACGGTAGCTACCAGTTCATCGCCCCCGACGCTGGCGCGATCGGGCAGGCGAACGTCTCCGAGGCACAGGTCATCGGCGAGGACGACAGCCCCGTGACGGTCGAGTTAGCGTCCCTCGAGAGCCAGCTGATCGGCGACGACGTGGACGACTCCGGCGAGTCCGACGTGACCGACGGTGACGACACGTCGGGCGCCGAAACGGCCGAAAACAGCCGGGTCGTGCCCGCGTCCTGATGAGCCGGGCCGCCGGGATCCGCGCGTGGCTCGTCGTGTATCTCAAGGGCGTCTGTATGGGTACTGCCGACACGGTCCCCGGCGTCTCCGGCGGGACGATCGCGCTCGTGGTAGGCGTCTACGAGCGGCTGATAACGGCGCTGACGGGACTCCGAACGGACACGCTGTGGCAGCTCCGTGCCCTCCACACGGCCGAAGGTCGGAGACGGGCGGCGACGGCGCTCGTTCGGGCCGACGTTCCGTTTCTTCTCGTCCTCGGCGCTGGCGTCCTGTCGGCCGCCGCGACGGTCGCGACCGGAATGCACGCCGCCGTTACCCGGTATCCCGCGCCGACTTACGCGTTTTTCTTCGGTCTCATCGCCGCCTCGGCGGTCGTGCTGTTTCGCCACGTGACCCTCCGGACGCCGCCGCGGCTCCTCGTCGGCGGGATCGGCCTGGTGGTCGCGTTCCTCCTCACGGATCCGTCACTGTCCGGGACGCGCACCTCGACGCTTCCGGTGCTGTTTCTCGCCGGCACGGTCGCGATCTCGGCGATGGTGCTGCCCGGCGTCTCCGGGGCCTTTCTCCTGCTCGTCTTGGGCCAATACGAGTACGTCAGTTCGATCCCCCGGTCGATCGTCGAGGGGGCGATCGCAGCGCTCGGCGGGAACCCGGAACCGCTTTTCGGGGCGCTCGTTCCCCTCATCGTCTTCCTGGCCGGCGCGCTCGTGGGGCTGTTCTCGGTGGCCCACGCCGTCCGGGCAGCGCTGGCTCGATACCGACAGGGAACGCTCGTCTTTCTGGTCAGCCTCATGGTCGGCGCGCTGCGGCTTCCGATCACCGAAATAAGCGGTAGCGTGCCCACCCTCTCTCCGTCCGCCGCCGCGCTCGTCGTCGTCCCCGCGGTCGTCGGTGCGGTTGCCGTCCTCCTTTTGGACCGGTACACCGACGACCTCGAGTATTGATCACCTTCGAGCCCTGAAGATGAAGACGCATATGGCCAGGCCGACGCTTCGGACGCTCGCGCTTTTCGCCGCCGTCTTCGCGGTACAGACGCTCGGCGGGGTCGTCGGGATCGGGACGGGGCTTTTCGCGCTGGCGCTCCCGCTCGGGGATCGACCCTGGACGATCGTCACGAGCGTCTACGCCCACGGGGGATTCACACACCTGCTCGCCAACGCCGTCGCGCTCGCCGTCGTCGGCCCGCTCGTCGCCCGCGTGACGACCCCGATCCGGTTTCACGCCTTCTTCCTCGGTACCGGCGCGATCGCCGCCATCGCACAGATCTTCCTCACCGTCCCGCTCGGTCCGACTGCCGTCCTCGGCGCCAGCGGAGCGATATTCGCGCTTCTCGGCTACACGCTGGTGGGGAACCGTGCCTCCGAGGCGGTGCTTGCGTGGCTTCCGATCGGACGTCGGGGCCGGCTGACGCTTTTCGCCGTCGTCGCCGCGGTTTTGACGCTCGCGACGGCTGCGCCGGGCGTCGCGCTGGTTGCTCACTTCGTCGGCTTCTCGCTCGGCGCCGTGGCCGGTCGGGGCCGGATCCTGCATACGTCGCGCGAGGCGACGCCACGCCAGTGAGACGGGAGCCGGAGAGGCGAGACACAACACCAAAGGTCGGCGGGAGCGGACCCCCGGACATGTACGAGGGCGTCCATGCATACCCCGACGGCCGGGCGACCGCCGCCAGGCTCGCGAAGACCGCGGCGGCGTTCGGTTACGATGGGGTCGTGATCCGGAACCACGGCGACGCCCAGACCGAGTACGATCCGGGCCGGATCGGGGAACGTTACGGGATCGACGTGGTCCGGGGTATCGAGATCCGTTCGGACGATCCGGGACAGGCGAGCGGCCTCGTCGGGAACTACCGTTCGAAGCGGACGATCGTCTGTGTCCACGGTGGGTCGCTGAACCGGTTTGCGGTCGAACAGCCCGCGGTGGACGTACTCGCCCACCCGATGGACGGCGGGGACATCAACCACGTGCTGGCGAAGACGGCCGCCGAGAACGGCGTCCACCTGGAGTTCAATCTCGCTCGCGTCCTCCGGGCGGAGGGGGGCGAACGGGTCGGGGCGATCAAGGGGCTCCGAAAGCTCCGGGAACTCGTCGAAAAATACGACGCGCCGTACGTCGTCTCCGCCGACGCGCGTTCACATTTACAGCTACGGGCGCCCCGGGAACTGGTAGCCGTCGGCGAGACGGTCGGGTTCGAGCGTGAGGCGATCGCGAGCGGTCTGGCCGCGTGGGGCGAACTGGCCGACCGCAACCGGACGCGGCGTTCGGATGCGGTAATCGAACCCGGCGTCCGGGTCGAACCCCGCGACGGCGACGGAGAGGGCGGCCGATGAGAGGCGGCCATCCGCAACCGGTGCCGCCGGAGCTATGCGTCTGGGGGCCGATTTCGAAGGTGTGAAGCATCTCCCGAAGCACCTCCGGCCCCGGTGGCGGTACCTCGCCGTCGGGATCGAGGCCTGGCCCGACGCCGACGTCGACCGGCGGGCGTTCCAGCGGGCGCTCTGGTTCGCCGCGGGGAACCTCCTCGGCGATGTCGGCAGTGCCGCGCTCGATTCGAGCCTGCTCCACTTCCGTTTCGACGACAGTGAGGGCGACGCCGTCGTCCGCGTCCGTCGGGACGCCGTCGAACAGTGTCGGGCCGCCCTGGCGGCGATCGACGAGGTCGACGGCCAGCCGGTCGGCCTCCGGATCCGCGGAACGAGCGGGACCGTCCGGGCCTGTGAAGAAAAGTATATACGCCGTCCGCCGGAACGATCTAAAGAGAGAACCGTCGCGTTCGCGGACACCGAGCGACCCGCAGTCGTCCGGGGCGACCGGATTGACGTCGTCGACTCGGATGGCCGCGTCGGCGCGACAGCACTCGATATTCGCGACAACTAAACAATGCAGGGACAATCGCAGCAGCAGGCGTACGACCGGGGGATCACCATCTTCTCTCCGGACGGCCGTCTGTACCAGGTCGAGTACGCGCGCGAGGCGGTCAAACGAGGCACGGCGTCCATCGGTATCCGGACCGAAGAAGGGGTCGTGCTGGTCGTGGACAAACGCATCCGGAGCCCGCTGATGGAGCGGACCAGCGTCGAGAAGATCCACAAGGCCGACGACCACATCGGCATCGCCAGCGCGGGCCACGTCGCCGACGCCCGCCAACTCATCGACTTCGCGCGGCGGCAAGCACAGGTCAACCAGCTCCGGTACGAAGAGCCGATCGGCGTCGAGACGCTGACGAAGGCCGTCACCGACCACATCCAGCAGTACACGCAGGTCGGCGGCGCCCGTCCGTTCGGCGTCGCGCTCATCATCGGCGGCATCGAGAACGGCGAGCCTCGCCTCTATGAGACGGACCCCTCGGGAACGCCCTACGAGTGGCAGGCGCTCGCGGTCGGCGCCGACCGTGGGGACATCGAGGACTACCTCGAGGAGCACTACCGGGACGATCTCGCCCTCAACGAGGGCGTCGACCTCGCTTTGGAGGCGCTGGCGTCCGTCAACGACGGCGAACTCACGCCGGAGGGGATCGGCCTGGCGACCGTCTCGGTCGGCGACGACGGGTTCGGACAGCTCTCGGACGACGAGATCGAGGACCATCTCGAAGCCGCCGGACTCCTCGCCGACGAGTCCGACGACGATCCCGACGCCGACGACGGGGAGTAACGACTCCGATCCCGCCCTTCGGGGCTCGTCTTCGTTTGGCAATACCTTTTATCAGCCGCGCGTCTACCGGCACATATGATATCCCTTGACGAGGCAGTGACGGCCCGACTCGAGTCCCACGGTCAGCGCTTCGAGGTGCTCGTCGATCCCGACGCCGCCCTCGGGATCAGACGCGGGGAGTTCGACGGCGACCTGGAGGACGTCATCGCCGCCGAGGACGTCTTCGAGGACGCCTCCTCCGGCGATCGACCCCCGGAAAACGCCTTGGAGGAGGTCTTCGAGACGACCGAACCACTCGAGATCATCCCCGAGGTTATCAAGCGTGGCGAGATCCAGATCACGGCCGAACAGCGCCGCGAGATGCAGGATCGAAAGCACAACCAGCTCGTAAACGAGATCGCACGGAACGCGGTCAACCCCCAGATGGACGACGCGCCGCACCCACCGGAACGGATCGAGCGTGCCTTAGACGAGGCCGGGTTCACGATCGATCCGATGGAGCCCGTCGGAAACCAGATCGACGACGCGCTGGACGCGCTCCGGCCGGTGATCCCGATCCGATTCGACGAGGTCGTCATCGCCGCCCAGATCCCCGCCGACTACGCCGGCAGCGCCCAGGCGCAGATCAGACAGTTCGGCGACCTCGAACGCGAGGAGTGGCAACCAGACGGCTCGTGGGTCGGCGTGCTCCGGTTCCCGGCCGGCCTCCAGAACGACTTTTACGATCTCGTCAACGAGCTGACCAGCGGCGAGGCGGAGACACGGATCATCAAGGACGAAGACGACCTCGAAACACGGTAGGTACGGCATGACTTGGCACGATTGCCCGGTGCTTAAATACCGTGACGACGTACCCGACGGTAAGTGACGGGAACTAATGGTCGAGCCGTCGTCGCGAAACGTATCGACGACGGCCACCCGGACACCGAGGAGATACGCGATCTCGCCCGGGCGGCGGGCTACACCGTCGTCGGCGAGGTCACCCAGACGCGCACGGAGGATCCGGCGCTGTGTCTCGGCGAGGGGAAGGTCGGGGAGTTGGCCGAACTCGTCGCCGCTGAAGGGGCGACGATAGTCGTCTTCGACAACCGGCTCGGGCCGTACCAGACGTACAACCTCGGTAACGAACTCCCCGAGGGGGTTGAAGTTCTCGATCGGTTCAAGCTAATCCTGGATATCTTCGGCCAGCGCGCCCAGACGAAGAAGGCCCAGTTACAGGTCGAGTTGGCCGAGCTCAGGTACGAACTGCCGCGCGCGGAGGCGAAAGCCTCCCTCGCAAAGCGCGACGAGCGCCCGGGATTCATGGGACTCGGCGAGTACGACGAGTCCCGCGAACGGGACATCAAAGCGCGGATCAGCCGGATCAAAGACGAGCTAGAGCGGATCGAGGAGACCGAAGCCCACCGGCGAAAACAGCGCCGCGAGTCGGGGTTCGATCTGGTGGCACTGGCCGGCTACACGAACGCCGGCAAGTCGACGCTGCTCCGGCGGCTGGCCGAAGAGCTCGATATCGACGAAAACGAGGGGTTACACCCGGACCTCGATGCGACCGCCGAATCGGAAAACCGGCTTTTCACCACGCTCGGGACGACGACCCGACGCGCGGAGTTCGACCGCCGGGACATCCTCGTGACCGACACCGTCGGGTTCATCTCCGATCTGCCCCACTGGCTGGTCGAGTCGTTCCGCTCGACGCTCTCGGAGGTCTACCGCGCCGATCTGGTGTTGCTCGTCGTCGACGTCTCGGATCCGATCGAGGAGATCCGCGAAAAGCTCGTGACGTGTCACGACACCCTCTATGAGCGAAACGAGGCGCCGATCGTGACCGTCCTCAACAAGTCGGATCTGGTCGACGCCGAGGAACTGGAGCGCAAACACGAGGCGCTTTCGGCGCTCGCGCCGACGCCGGTCGTCGTGAGCGCAAAGACCGGCGAGAACGTCGCTGAACTCCGCGAGCGGATCGACGAGGAGCTCCCCGACTGGCGGCGCGAACGGCTCGTCGTCCCGATGACCGACGACACGATGAGTCTCGTCTCGTGGGTCCACGACCACGCCCACGTCGAGGACGTCGACTACGGCAACGAGGTAACCATCGACTTCGAGGCCCGGCCGGCGATCGTCGAGAAAGCCCGCGCCAAGGCGGGAGAACTGTCCCCGGCGCCCGCCGAGTAGCGCCCGACTATAAATCCCGCTTTTCCTTCGAGACGACCTCGATACCGCCGATCCGCGTGTCCGGGTACTCCCCCTGTTCGTTTTTTTCGGCCGCCTTCACCATGTCCCAGACGACACCGAGCCCTGTCGTGACACCCTCGATCGCCTCCATCTCACAGCCGGTTTTGCCGGTCGTCTCGACGGCGACAGCGAGATCGATGCCGTCCTCGTCGACCGAGAAGTCGGTTTCGACGTTGGTGATCGGGATCTGGTGACACATCGGGATCGTCTCCCAGGTGTGTTTGACCGCCTGGATCGCGCCGACGCGGGCCACCGCGAGGACGTCGCCTTTCCCGACGGCGTCGGCTTCGATCGCCTCGATCGTCGAAGGCTGGAGGTCGATCCGTCCGCGCGCGACGGCCCGGCGCGCGCTGTCGGGCTTTTTACCAACGTCGACCATCTGTGCGTCGCCGTCGTCCGTGACGTGCGTGAGATCGGATCCGTCGCTCATACTACTCTGTTCGTCGCCCGCAAAAAGAACCCATCGGGGGCCGGGGGCCGTCCGATCAGCGATCCGTCTCGTCCGGCCACAGCGCCCGGGGGAGCGTTTCCAAGAGATCTGTCGCGACCAGCCCGTATCCGTTCGATTCGACGACCAGATCGCCCGCCCGCCCGTTGGCGTACGCGCCGAGTGCGGCCGCCGGAGCGGGATCGAGCACGCAGGCCATCGCCCCGGTCGAGCCGGCGAGGACGTCGCCGGTCCCGCCGACGGTCATGCCGGGGTTTCCGGTCCGATTGAGCCGGGTCCGTTCACCGTCCGAGACGATGTCGCATGCGCCCTTTACGAGCAGTGTCACGCCCAACTCGGCGGCAAAGGCCGAAACCAGTTGGGCCCGCTCGTCGGGGTCCGATGCGGTTTCACCCCCCATCGCCTCCAGTTCACCCTGGTGGGGCGTACAGACGAGCGTCGCCTCGGTTTCGAGCGCCGGGACCACCTGCAGGGCGTCGGCGTCGACGACCGCAGTCCGCTCGAACGCCGAAAGGAACGACGCGGCCGCCTCCAGTGTCCCCTCGGCGTCGCCGAGCCCCGGACCGACGACGACACAGTCCATCCCGACCGCCAGTTCCGTGAGCCGGGGTACGTGCGAGGGGGCCAGTCGGTCGCCGGGCAGGGCTTCGACGATGAGGTTCTCGCTGTATCCCTGTACCTCGCCGGCGATCGATTCGGGGCAGGCGACGTACGCCAGATCGGCTCCGGCACGGAGTGCCGCCTGTGCGGAAAGCGCCGGCGCGCCGGTGTAGGGACCGCCGCCGATTACGAGCACTTCGCCGAAATCGCCTTTGTGGGCGGTCGGGTCCCGGGAGAGCCGGAGGAGGTCGCCACGCTCGACGACCCGTTCTGCGGCCGCCGGGATGCCGATATCGGCGACGGTCACGTCGGCGGCGACGTGCTCGAGGCCGGGCTTTCGGTCGTGGAAGGTGACGACGTGGCCGGCCTCGACCGCCGTGCCGTCGGCCTCGCCGGTATCGGCGTCGACGCCCGAGGGAACGTCGACGGCGACGACCGTCGCGGCGGCCGCGTTTATTTCCTTCGCTGCGGTCGCTTCGGGCTCCCGCAGCGCTCCCGTCACGCCGGTCCCGAGAATCGCGTCGACGACGACGTCCGGATCGCCGAGATCGAACGCGGCCGAATCCCGGACTTCCCGGGTGTCGATCCCGGCCGCCTCGAGTGCCGTCCAGTTCTCGCCGGCGATCGCCGTCGCGATCGTCTCCGCACGGCCCAGCAGGTGGACGGTCACGTCGTATTCGGAGAGAAAGCGGGCGGCGACGAACGCATCCCCGCCGTTGTTACCCCGGCCACAGACCAGCGCGACCGACGCGTCCGGATCCGCGACGTCCCTGACGACGCTCGCGACGGCGTTTCCCGACGATTCCATCAGCTGTTTCCGGGGGACGCCCAGAGCCTCGGCGTTCTCGTCGACGACGGCCATCTCCGTGCTCGAGATCATGCCGTCGCCTTCTCGCCGGGAGCCACTAACCTTTCCGCCAGCGATCTCACCGGCGGATACCGAACCCCTCGATCCCGGTCGGCTCGTCGTACTCGACCTCGACGTCCTCGACGCGCGCCCTCGGGCTCCCGGTGTGACACCACTCGACCATCGCCTCGACGGCGTCCGGATCGCCCTCGAAGACGGCCCCGACACGGCCGTCCGCTAAGTTTTTTACCCAGCCGTCGACGCCCTCCTCGCGGGCCCGCTCGCGGGTCGTCGCCCGGTAGTAGACGCCCTGCACGCGGCCGGAGACGAACACGTGTGCGCGAATCGCCTCGTTCATGGTGAGATCTTGTAACGCCGGGGTAAAATCGGCTCGGGTCGGGTCGGGTCGATCCGGGGCGGTACGGATCGGTCCCAGTCGGCCTGGAATCGTCACTCCCCGTCGGTTCGGAGGTGATGGAAGACGTAAGTCTGGGCGTAGCCAGCGTACTGGCCGCCGAACTGCCCTCTGATTGCCCGCGATGTCTCGGCGTAATTCCCCCGCTCGCAGTCGGGGTAGTGTTCTTCGATCGCGGTTCGGATCCAGGTGTCGAGCGGAACGGCCTCGAGGTAGCCGAGCGAAAACAAAAGTACGCAGTCGGCCACCTTCTCGCCGACGCCGACGAACCGGGTCAGCGACTCGCGGGCTGCCTCGTACTCGAGCCCTGCGGCGTCCTCCGGGTGGGCCTCCCCGCCCGCGACCATACCC
This sequence comes from Natronomonas aquatica, assembly GCF_024449025.1. Classification (GTDB taxonomy): domain Archaea; phylum Halobacteriota; class Halobacteria; order Halobacteriales; family Haloarculaceae; genus Natronomonas; species Natronomonas aquatica. Next base: position 59,310 of record NZ_JAHLKM010000002.1, read on the forward strand.
GCAGTCCGCTCGACGTAGGGGGCGCGATAGCCCAAGGAGAGATCCCGAAGTTCCGGTTCGCTCGCCGCCGCAAGCTGTCTCGGCGTCGGGAACGCGGCGTACTCGGCCCCGTCGAACCGGACGGTGTCGCCGTACGTCTCCGCCAGCGCCGTTACCATACCGTGGATCCGGCCGACACGCATCTGTGCCGAGCAGATGAACGAGACAAGACAGCCGAAGGGCGGGTCGCGGACGAGCCGCATTCCGCGGTGGGCCTCGTAGGCCCGACTGACGAGCGGGTCCTCGGGCGTGGCGTCGATGATCGCCTCGAGGTCGTCCTCGAGGCGGAGCAACTCCGCGAGCCGGTCGTAGGCGTTCGGCGTCGAGGACGCCCACTCGAGTCGGCCGTCGCGTTGTCTGGCCCGAATTACCTCGGGCTCGTTCGTCTCCGTCTCCGTCGCCGGAAGCACGGTATAGTACCACGGCGAGCCGTCCGTCGCGTTCTCGTACATCCGGTCGTCGGCCCGCCGCCACAGGTACGACTGGCCGCTTTCGAGCGTTTCCGCCAGATCGAACCCGCCGTCGAACGCCGCAGTCGGGCGGCTTCCGGTCTCCATACCGTCAGTGTGGTTTCGGGGGGTTTCGGCCTTTCGAGTCGGCCCGAACGAGAAGAGAGCAAGGCGGGGTGGGAAGACGCCCGGAGGGCGAACCTTCTTATCGTAGGACACGCAATAGCATGCCATGGATTGCCGAGTTGTCGTGGAAGCCGCGGTTCCGGTGTACGACGTCGAGACGACCGACGAGGCGGTTCGTATCGCGATCTCGAAGACCGGCGAAATGCTGAACCCCGATCTCAACTACGTCGAGATCAGCATGGGGAGCCGGACCTGTTCGGACTGTGGTGCGGAACACGATCCGGCGTTCATCGCCGCCGACGAGGGACTCGTCGCCCTCGAACTCGAGATGACGGTTTTCAACGTCGAACGCGACGAACACGCCGCCCGCATCGCGCGCAAGGAGATCGGCCAGCGACTCCAGAACATCCCTCTGGAAGTGCTCGAGATCGAACAGCTCGAAACCGACGACAGCGAGGCCGAAACCAAAGAAGAGACCGAAGCGGAGCCGGAGCCGGCCGAGTCGGGGGAGGCCGACGAGTCGTCGATGGCCGAGGAACCGCCGACCGACGACGACGGCGAGGTACTTCCGGAGTTCGAGGAACTCCTCGACGAGTAGCGCCGACGACCGGGGGGTCGAAAAACCGAGGCGCCGCTGGGGAAAGGTGAGGGCGTCGTAGGAACTGTACTCCGGAGATTCAGTCGGCAGTCGCCGAGACGGCGGTCTCGGTTTCCTGCTCCATTCCTTCGGTGATTCCGTCGGCCAAGGCGAACACGGCGGCCTTGTGGTCCGTTTTTGATTTGTGGATCGATGTCGGCCGGACGCCGAGTTCGGAGTATTTCTGGTGTTCTACTTCACAGTCGGCCATCTGCTCGTAGTGGTTGCATACCTCTGCAAGCAGGCCGTGGAGATGAATAAGCTCCTGCTTTTTCATGGTCATATTCGGCTAACGACTCAGGGCATATAGTAGTATCCTGAGACAAGTTAACACGTTTCCCCCGTATAGACGCTCTGAGGTCGGTTTTCCCCCGGATCAGACGAGCTTCAACAACCGCCGCTCGAACTTGCCGGTCCGGACCCGCTTCCACCCCCGGAGCGTTTCGTCGAGTTCACGGTCGCCCGTGTCGACCCGCAACACCCCGATATCGTCGAGTTTCCCCTTCGAGGCGACGATCTCTATTTCCGAACGGTGGATCACTGGAGGGGAGATCTGGTCGTTGCCGCGGCCGAAGACGAACCCCTGGCCGCCGATGGGGGAGACGACGATCACGTTCCGCTCTCCGAGCGCGTCGAGGATCGCCGACTCGGCGGCGTCACGGACGAGCACATCGCCGTCGTGATAGACGTCGACGCCGAGCGGCGAGCCCTCGAATCCCAGTTCGGTCTTGACCGCGTGGACCGTCGATCCCGGACCGAGCACGTAGACCGCGTCGTCGGCCTCGATATCGGCCGCGACCGCGGCGGCGAGCGCCTCGACGGTCCCGCCGCCGGTCTGTTTCGAGGACTGGAGTTTCTCGTCGACCGGGACCGAGACGATCGCCTTCAGTTCCGTACTGACGTCGCCGCCCCGGTAGGCGTCCTCGTCGATGTCGTTGATCTCGCGGCGTTCGGTCCCCTCGAACGTCGCCGCGATCTGCCCGGCGTCCCGCGGCGTGACGGCGAAGACCGACGAGTACACCTTCACACCGGCCGGAACCCCGAGGATCGGCGTCTCACCGTCACACTCCTGTAGCGCCTCGGCGACGTCGACGGCTGTCCCGTCGCCGCCGACAAACAGGATCAGATCGACGTCCGCCTCGAGGAATTGCCGTACTGCCTCGCGAGTGTCGTCTGCGTCGGTTCCCTCGCCGTCCGGATACCCGACGACGACGGGCGAGAAGCCGACCTCGATCGCCGCCGTTTCGCCCATCTCCCCGCCGTAGGTGTACAGTTCGATCCCCTCGGCCCGCTTTCGGAGGCCCTCGAGCGCTTCTCTGGCCCGGGCGGGCGAGCGCGGTTCGGCACCGCGACGGCGGGCCTCTTCGAGTTTGCCGTCGGTCCCCTTCAGCCCGACCCGCCCGCCCATCCCGGCGATAGGGTTTATCACCAGCCCGATGCGTCGCATACCGGGGTTCGGTGACCGCCGGGCAAAAGCCGACCGGTGTTTGCCCCCGACGGCGGGGTCGATCCCCGTCAAAATGAAATCCGTTAAGAGGGACCCCCAAGTACGGTCGTGTATGAACTTCATCCTACAAGCCTACGAGGACAGTCCGATGCTGATCGACGCGTCGGGCTGGGTCGTCCTGCTCGCGAGCCTCGTTATCACCGTCGGCTGGCTCCTGTATCTCTACCGGTAGCTACGCCACGTCGCTGCGTTCACGGAGCCACGACAGCGCCGCCCCGACCTCGGCTTCGTCGGTCCCCTGGATCTTGACACGGACGTTCTCGCCCGGATAGCTGCCGACCTTCACGTCGAAGCGTTCCTGGATTTCCCGAAACCGATCGATCAGCGCGCTTTCGGGCTCGTCGACGACGACGAACTCAGCGTGTCGTTTCTCGCCGTCGAACTCCGGGGCGACCGATTCGAACATCGCCTTCATCTCCTCGGGGACCCCCGGAAAGACGTAGACGTTCTCGACGACACAGCCGGGGGCGACGCCGACCGTGTTGTGCAGCGGTCGCGAGCCATCGGGTAACTCGGCCGTCCCGTCGGTGAGACCGTCCCGAGAGTATCCCCCCTCTTCGGTGAGCCACTCGAGGACGGCCTCGTCGGTTTCGAGCGACCGGCCGACGGCGGCCGCGACGCCCGCAAGCGTCTTGTCGTCGTGCGTCGGACCGACCCCGCCGGTGACGATGGCGGCGTCGTACTCGGCGGCGTACTCGTTTGTCACCCGGGCGATGTCCGCGACCCGGTCGGGGACGACGGTGATACGTTCGACGTCGACCCCGCGTTCGTCGAGTTTCTCGCCGAGCCACGTAGCGTTCGTGTTGACGGTGTCCCCGGTCAACAGTTCGTCACCGACGGAGACCAAAGCGACGTTCATGCGGTCGATACGGTCGGGAGCCGAATAAATACGTGGCAAACGGCGCCTTCGGGGTATCCGTTCGACGTCTCGACGCTATCGCATCCCAGGCGGCGGCCCGTCATTATCGTCCTCGTACTCGATGTCGAATCCCTCCGATTCGCGGCGCTTCTCGGCGCGTTTGATCTGCCGGTAGTAGTAGACCGACCCGACGAGCCCGACGAGGCCGGCGACGGCCGCGAGCCCGCCGAACAGCCACAGGTCACGATCGAGATACCAGCGCACGACGACAACCGACGTCTCGACGGAATCCCACTGCAGGTGGACCCGATCGTCGACCGTCCGGCGGTCTTCGTTGGACGGGCGGACTCGCGAGAGGATCGGTATCGCGGCGTCGGTATCCGGCGGCAGGGCGACCTCGTAGCTCCCGTTGACCGGTGTATAGACCGTGAGCTGCTTGCCCTGCTTGGGTGCGGTGAACGCCAACTGTCCCTCCTCGGCCGGGAGTTCGACGATCGTCCGACGCCGCGTGTTGTCGACCGAAAGCGAGTCCGTCGGCTCCCGGGAGCCGTCCTCGTGGATCCGGACGACCTCGCCGTCGGCGTATCTGATGATCGTTCCGTTGGTATGTTTGAACTGCACGGCCGAGATCTCCAGCGGCCGTTCGACGGTAAGGGCGTTTGTCCGCCATAGCTGTATCGTCCCGCTGTCGCCGGTCACCTTCGCGGAGACGTTATAGACCGCAGTGTAGTTGTTCCGGTTGATCGTCACGTAGGCGTCGGCGTCGGTGTCGTACTCGTAGTCGGCGTCCGCCGAGAGTGCCTCCGGGTCGTCGACGTCAGCACCGAAGATTCCCGTACAGCCGGCCAGCCCGAAAGCAGCGACGAGCGCGACGGCAGCGAGCAGGCGACGGTCCATGATCAGGGAACGACAGCGAGCAGTTCGGCCTCAAGATGCGGTCCGATGTCGGCGAGCAGGCCGGGCGCGTCCGTCCCCTCCCGACAGACGATGCTCCCCTCGAGCAGCCCCAGCCGCTCGACTGTGACGATATCGTCGGCGTGGCCCGACCGGTTGACTGTCGCCCGCAGTTGGGCCCGCGTCGTGCTGTTGCCGTTGACGCGGCCGGTTCCGCGCGTCCACCCGTAGAGGCGGTCACGTTCGGCGTCCGCCAGACGGGCCGGCTCCCCGTCGTTGCCCTCGACGAACCGAAGCGGCATGTGCTGGACGAGCCCGAACCGGGTTCGGATCTGGGCTGGCGTCCCCTGTCCGAGACCGAGTTCGCCGGCCGGGATCCGGACGTCCTCGCCGGCGTCGAGGACGATTCCGTCGTCGTCCCACGACTCGAGCGTCCCGACGTGGGTCTCCCCGGGTTCCCGGTGCGGCGTGATGGCGCCCCACTCCTCGGCGAGGAGGTTTCTGGCGACCGGGGCGTCCTCGCCGGTGACCGTCACCGAGGGGAAGCCGTCGTCGCGGCGACCGAGAGTGAACTCGACGTCGAGATCTCCGAGTGCGTTTTCGACGAGCGACTCGAGCGAATCCATGGCCCGACGGCGGCTCTCGCCGGTCACGTAGACTTTGGTTGCGAGGACGACCATCAGGCGTTCGCGGCTCCGGGTTCCGGGACGTTCAGTTCCTCGCGTAGCTCTTCGATCCGCATCTCCATGGCGTCGACGAGCCGGTCGTTGTCCATCGTCTCCAGTTGCCCGCCACACTGTGGGCACTCGAAGCCGAACTCCATGGCCTCGCCGAACTCGAACCGGAGCTGACACTGCCCACAGAGGTAGAACTCGTTGTCCGTCTCGTAGCTTTCCCGCTCCTCGAGCGCCGAGAGCAGACGGTGCATCTCGGATTCGAGCTGTTCGGGGATGTTCTCGTACTCGAAGGTCCACAGATACGTGAGCCAGCCCGAGTCCTCGTCGCGCAGGCGGCGATAGGAGGCCAGATCGTTCTCATAGAGGATGAAAAGCGCCCGGCGGACGTCGTTGAGCTCCAACCCGAGTTCCTCCGCGAGTTCCTCGTCGGTGACCTCGCCGTCCGGCGGCGCGGCGGCGACGGGCATCCCCGTCGGTCCGACGAGCTCGTGGAGGTACTTCTGAATCACCGGATCGTTCAGTAGTTCCTCAAAAGCCATTACTTATTGTTCGGCCAGCGAGTCGGTTAAAAGCTCCGAAACCGAGGACTGTTCCGGAGCGACGGTATCAACGCATCTATCCGACGGTATACGACGACCCATGCGGAGACTCGAGCACGAACCGGGAGAGTGCCCCGGATCGTGGCCGGGCAATAGTTATATATAAACCTATTGGCCGTTCATATCAGAGATGCTACTGAACGGCGTTTCGAACCGTCTAATCCGGTTTGGGATGTTCAGTATCCCTCTGGAACCGGCTATTTTTAACCGTATAAACGATGTCTGACATCTACACTTATAAACAGAAACGGTCCGGAACCGAGTTCCCTATTTATACCCCTCGACAGGGAAGGACGGATCATACATGGCGATACGAACTGACGAAAGCGATGGGGCGATGAGAGAGTGGTGTGAGACGTGCAAACGAGAGACGCCACACGACGTTTCGATCCGGCTCCGGACCGAAAGCAAGCGACCGAAAAACGCCGAGTACTCCCGGGAGCCCTACCGGGTGTCGGCGTGTCAGATCTGTGGGACCGAGCGCACACTCCGGATGAACGACGCCTGAGTCCCGGTTAGCTATCGCAACTGTTTACACATCGATCGCACTGCAATCGTGAGATCGGGTGTGGACTGGCTTCGGATCGCTACTATAGCTACAGTAGTCGGTAGAAGTCAGTGCAGATCCACTCGCGAGTGTCCGGCCAGCGTGGCTGTCGCTGGCCATCCGGCTGTGAGTGGTGTGTAAACAGTTCTACTGACTACTATACCACGTCCAGATCAAAAGCTCGGAACCGGCCGCCTACCGCGTCCGTGTCGTCACTTCACATCCCCCCTCGGTGACGATCACGGTGTGTTCCTTCTGGCTGACGAGACAGCCATCGTCCTCTTTCAGGACAGGATAGCCGTGGACGACGTCCTGTCGCTGGAGCCGTCGCAGCGCCATCTCCGCCCGGCGGGTGTCGAGCCACCGGCGCGCGAACGGCAGCGTCTTGAACTCCTCGACGATCTGTTCGAGGGCCTGTCGGGCGTCGCGGTTCCGGACGCTTGCCTCCCGTTCGAGCGCGTAGATCTCCTCGTCGGCGCCTTCGGTGACCTTCCCGCCGCCGTCGGTCGCGAACGGTTCGATCGCGACGACGTCGCCGGCCTCGAGCTCGATCCCCTGTTCGACCGCCCGGTTGGGGATGTTCGGATCGGTGTGTTGCTCCCAGTGGCCCAGCCCGTGTCCCGAGAGGTTGACCACGGGGTTGTAGCCGTAGCCGTCGATGACCGACTCGATCTCGGCGCCGATCTCGCCGGTCTCGACGCCGGGTTCGATGATTTCGATGGCGGCCTCGAGCGCCTCGGCGGGCGCCTCGGCGAGTTCCGGGTTACCCGAGAGATCCACCGTGACCGCGGTATCGGCCAGCCAGCCGTCGACGTGGACGCCGATATCGAGGTTGATCATCTCCTCGCCGAAGGTCGATTCGTCGTCGGGGCCGGGCGTCGCGTGGGCGGCCTCCTCGTCGACGCTGATGTTGACAGGGAAGGCGGGTTCGCCGCCGAGTTCCCGGATCCGGTCCTCGGCGTACTCGGCGACCTCGAGGTGGCCCGCGCCGACCTCGACGCGATCTGCGGCCTCCTCGCGAACCTGCGCGAGGATCTCGCCCGCCTCACGGTGTTTCTCGCGTTGCTCGTCTGTGAGATCGGTGCTCATGGGTCCCCGTTCGGCAGGTCGGATAAAAGGGGTTGTGTTCGACCGGCGGACGGTTCCCAAGAGAAAACGCAACCGCAACGTTTTCGACCGCCCGCCTGCCCGTTTCCGGTAGTGATACTTCCAGCCGGGTTCGGGCTCCCGCCCCTTCCGTATCTCCTCGCGCTCGCGGCCGGGACGGTAGCCGCGATCGGAGCGCTGTACGTCCGTCGACCCCCGGTTACGGCGGCGACCGTCACCGCCCTCGCCCCGTGGATGGCCGCCGGCGGGGCGCTGTACGCCCTCTATCAGGCCGGCGCCGTGCCCGATCCGGCCGCTCCGCTTTTCGGCTCGCCGGCAGTGTACGTTACGGTCGGCATCCTCGCGGGCTTCGTCTGGGCCCTTCTGGCCGAACGGCCGGGAGAGTCGTGGAGACCGACTGAGGCGTCGACGATCCTCGCCGCGGTTGGGTGCAGCCTTTTGACGGTCGCCTTGATCGCCGCAGCCGTAACGAGGACGTCGAACGCCGTCGGCGCGAGGGCGCTGCTCTCGGGGGCGATCCTCCTCGTCTCTCTCGTCGGGGGGACCCTGATCTGGATCACACTGCGACGGGTCACAGACGTCTCGGCAACGGGGACAGTCGGCGCCGTCGTCGTCTTCGGCCACACGCTGGACGGCGTTTCGACGGCGGTCGGATACGGCATGCTCGGGTTCGGCGAGCAGACACCGCTGTCGCGGCTCGTCATCGAGGCCGGCGGGGCGCTTCCGGTCCCCGAACTCCTCGGCGGAGCCTGGCTGTTCGTTCTCGTCAAGACCGTCCTCGGCGCCGCGATCGTCGTGCTCTTCGAGGAGTACGTCCGCGAGGAGCCGACCGAGGGCTGTCTCCTCTTGGGGCTCATCGCCGCCGTCGGTCTCGGTCCCGGGTTCCACAACGTCGTTCTGTTTGCGATCTCGTGACGTCGGTCGGTTCCTCGCCGGTTCAGAACCCGACCGACTTTTGAGGACGCCACACGACCTCTCGGTATGGCAAAACAGCCGCATCTCCTCGTCGAACCCGGCGAGTTGGCGAATATCGCGCTCCTGCCGGGGGATCCCGGCCGGGTCGACCGCATCGCCGGTCACTGTGACGACGCCGAGACGATCGCAGAGAACCGCGAGTACGAACTCGTCAACGCAGCCTACGAAGGTTGTGACGTTACGATCTGTTCGACCGGGATCGGCTCGCCCTCGGCCGCGATCGCCCTCGAGGAACTCGCCGCCGTCGGCGTCGAGACGTTCATCCGGGTCGGGACGACCGGCGCGCTCCAGCCGGGGATCGAGATCGGCGACACCGTCGTCGCGACGGGCGCGGCCAAAGACGAGGGGACGACGAAACGCTACGAGAAAAGCGAGATGCCGGCGGTCCCCGATTACGCCACCCTATCGGCGCTCGTCGAGGCGGCCGAGGGCCGTTCGGCCCCGGTCCACGTCGGCCCGATCGCGACGGACGACGCCTACTACGCCGAGACCGACACCGCGGTCGAGGCGTGGTCGGAGGCCGGCCTGCTCTGTGTCGAGATGGAGGCCGCGGCCCTTTTTACCCTCGCACGCCGGAAGGGGCTGGCCGCCGGGGCGATCTGTACCGTCGACGGCAACCTGATCGAAGGGACACAGAAGGGCGAAACCGAGGCCGAAGAACTCCCCGAGAAAGCCAGAAACAACGTCGACCGCGCGATCCGGATCGCCCTCGACGCGGCGGTCTCGCTGTAGGTCTACGAGGACCGACCGCCGGAACCGATATCGAGGATCCGGTCGATCACCCGTTCGGGGTTGTCGTTCCCGAGAGCGGACTCGACGAGCAGTTGACCGCCGAGGACGGCGGGGCTCAACACGATATCCGCCCCGGCCCGCCGGAGCTTGCTGATGTTCTCGCGGTCGGTCGCCGCCGCGACGATCCGGAGCTCCGGGTTGAGTTCTCTGGCCGTCAACACGGCCATCGCGTCCTGTGCGTCGTCGTTCGTCGCGACGATGAGCGCCCGCGCCCGCTCGATGTGGACGCGTCTGAGCGGCTCCTCGTCGCTCGGATCCGCGGTGAAAACCTCGTGGCCATGCTCCCGGAGCTGTTTTGTGTCCTCGGGGTCGCGAACGATGACGACGGCGTTGTTCCCATCGAGGCTCTCGAGGATCGGTTCGGTCAGCTCACCGTAGCCGGTGACGACGTAGTGATTCTCCAGCAGTTCGAGTTGTTTGTCGCTCATGTTTCCGAGTGCGGTTGCGAGGCGGGCTTCGATGAGGGGTCCCAGAAGCGTCCCGAGGGCGACGCCGAAGCTGGCGACGCCGGCGAGCAGGACGGACATAGAGAAGAGCCGGCCGAACTGCGAGGTGGCGGTGAGATCGCCGTATCCGACCGTCGAGGCCGTAACGAGCGTGAAGTAGAACGCATCGAGTACCGTGTTCACCTGGTTGAATTCCTCGCGGAGGGCGTAGGTGCCGACGGTGCCGTAGACCTGTACCGAGACGATCGCGGCGAGGGAGGCGAGCTGTGCCATCGTCAGATCGACCGTCCGATCGAAGAACCGGCGGTTCAACAGGACGGCCGGCGTCGCCAGGACTGACGCCACGACGAGCGGAAGCGAAAGGAGGCTGGACTGTACCAGCCCCTGAAGACCGGTCACGGGCAACAGGACGGCCGAGAGGTACCAGGCGCTTCGGTAGCCACGGCGGAGACCATAGACGCTCACGAGCATCAGGAACCCGGTCATCGTCCCGGTGAAGCCGGCCGTCCGGGCAGCGAGTTCGGGTACGTACACCGCAAGCGGCCCTGAAAGCGTCGTCGAACTGATGTTGACGATCCCGGTGACGATCGACAGTATCGCGACGAGCGCCGTCAGAAAGACCGCAGTGTGCGTCCGGAACAGGATCAGACGCGTTCGGCGCTCGTCCTCCGCCGCCGATCCCACCATTACACTCCCCGTTTCCTTTGGATCGCTAAGAAGTCATCGCTCCGCCGCCCGGGCGACCGAACGGACGGCGAGCGGACGACAGCGCCGACAGTAGTTTACTTTGGGGCGTTATCGATATGTCCATGGCGCAATCGCTTCCGGTCGAGATCCTCTTTGGGATCTATCTCGGCGTGCTGACGGGGATGTTCCCCGCGTTCGTCTCATGGGGGCTCGGGTTCCTGTTCAAGTACATCACCGGAGTCTCGATTCCCGCCTTCGGTGTCGTCGTCCTCGCGTTGGCGCTCGCCGGCATCAACGGCGGGCTGCTCGCGTTGAACGATCCGGCAGTCCTCGCGTCCGGCTATCGGGTCGTCATCGCGCTCATCGTCGTGTTGATGATCTCGCTGTACGCCCATTCGAAGGGGGACTCGATGGGGGCGTCGGTTCCCAAACGGCTCTCGCTGAAAAGGATACGCGATCGGACGCTCTCGAGCGACGTCGTCGAACTCGTCGGCTCACGCGGGGAGGTCCGGATCGAGGTAATCGGCGAGGTCATCGATATGGAGGGGTATCCGCCGCTGTCGGAACGTACCAGAGCGGAGATCAAAGACAGCGAGTGGCGGCTGCCGGCCGATCTGCCGATCTCCGAACTCGAGACACGGTTCGTAGAGCGGCTCCGAACAGAACTCGGTCTGGCCGACGTCTCGGTGGACATCGACGAACGCGGACGGGCGACGGTCGTCGCCGCCCCGCCGCTTTCGGGGATCTCGAAGCGCGTCCCGGCGGGGAAACGCGCGGTCTCGATCGACGCGTTCGTCCCCACGGGGCTAGCTCGCGGGGACGAAGTCATCGTCCTCGCCGGCGACACGGAGATCGCCGGGACGGTCGTCGCCGCCAGGTCGTCGCTGAATACGGACGAGACAGTCAAAACCGACGGTGGAACCCCACCCGGGGAACCGATTCACCCGGCCGCCGCACCGACGACTACCGGCGGCGACGGCCGGGTGACCGTCGCAGTCGCCCGCTCGAGGGCCGCCGAACTGCTCGGTGTTGAACGGGGGAAAGTGATCGTGACCGCCCGCGGAACCAGACGGGAGTACGAACTCATCTCGATGCTTCGCCGGGCCGGCAAACGGTTCCGGAAGGCGACGGTCGGACCGAGCGGCGAACTCGCGGGGGCGACGATCGGGAGCGCGAACGTCCGTGAAGCACACGGAGTCGCGGTACTCGCGATCAAACGACCCGACGGCTGGCTCCTCGCCCCCCGAGGAGACACCGGGTTACGCGACGGCAACGAACTATTTGTCATCGGGACACGCGAGAACCTCGACGCGTTCGAGGAGGTGATCGCGTGAGTCCCTTCGCCGGGCAGTCGGCCGTGGTCGGGGACTTCCTCGTCGACATTAGCCGGGTGGTCGTTTTCACGCTCTTTGCGGCCGCCGTCGGGGGCCTCGTCGGGATCCTCCATCGGTGGTACGCCGGCGAACGGGTTTCCGATGGCCTGTCGGTACTCGTGGGCCTGAGCGTCGTCGCGATCTATCTGAACACCGCCGGGGCGCTCGGCGACGTGATCGGCGGGGATATCGATCTCTTCGCCGTGGAAACGGCGGTTTTCAACACCGTCACGTTCTTGCTCGCCGGGGGGGCAGCCGCGGCCGGCGGCCGTCTCGGCGATCGGATCGGCGTCGGGCTCTTCACCGTCTCGGGCGGCAGCGCCGTCGACAGGGACGTAAGCCGTATCGTTCGGACGGTCGGCCGGATAACGACTGTCGAACTGCCCGAGGAGATCGGCGACATCGACGGGTACAATCCGGTCGGCCCCACGATCAAGGAGAAACTCGCCGGGGAGACGCTCGTCTTCCCGCGACGGTTGACCGTCGAAGAACTCAGAACACGGTTCATCGAGCGGCTTCGGACGGATTACGGCGTCGGCCACGTTGACGTCGATTTCTCCGACGACGCGACCGTCGAGTATCTCGCATTAGGCGGCCGCGAATCCGGGATCGGGGCGACGCTGCCGCCGGGGAGCGCCGCGGTCGCCGTCAGGGCCGACCCGCCGAACAACGCCAGCCCCGGGGATACGGTCCAGGTGTGGACAGAGGGCGACCCCACGGCGGACACGGGCCCGAAACGCGTGACGAACGCCGAGATCCGGGGGACTGCGGGCGATCTGGTCACGCTCGCGATGGACGAACCGGACGCGAAACGGCTCGATACGGACCGGCGCTACCGGCTCGTAACGCTCCCGGTTGAGCCGCAGGCCGACCGAGAGTTCGCCGCTCAACTGCGGAGCGCCGAGGAGACGATGAGCGCGGTAACCGTCGGCGAAGGCAGTATCCTGATCGGGAACTCGATCGGCGCGGTCGACGTCGTCGTCGTCGCGATACGGACCGTCGGCGGGGAGATGGTCACGATTCCGACCCGGAGCCGGACGGTCGAAGCCGGCGAGACGATCTACGCGATCGGCCGCCCGGACCGACTCCGGAAACTCGAGAGCGCGGCCGCCCCCGCCCAACCCCCGTCCCCATCCCAGTCCCCGGCCGCCGACTCCCCGGATCGGATCGACGATTGATCGGCCGGCCGCGACGGTATCCGTCAGACCCAAACCTGCCGGCGACCGAGTGATCGTATGCCCGAGGAGGAGCCTATCGACCCGAGCGAGATCGGCGAAGGGGACGCCCCGCCGATCGAAGAAGCCCCCTACAAGATCGTCTTCGAGGCCAACAAGTGCATCGCGGCCGGCAAGTGCGCCGAGGTCTCGACGAACTGGGAGATGGACATCACGACCGGGATCGCAAAGCCCGACGTCTATTTCTTCGACGAATCGGATCTCGATCACAACCTCGACGCCGCCGAGAAGTGTCCGGCGAAGAAAGACCGAGGCGTGATCCACGTGGTCGACCGCCGGACAAACGAGGAGATCGCACCGGACCCCAACGGCGACGGGTCGCTGTCGGTCGACTGGTAGCCCCGAGCGACCGAAACATCCATCCGTCGCGGCATCCGAGTCACGGCCGCGCGAGGGTGGCCGAGTCTGGACAAAGGCGGCGGACTTAAGATCCGCTCCCGTAGGGGTCCGTGGGTTCGAATCCCTCCCCTCGCATAGCGAGATCGTGAGCGTCAGCGAACGATCTCGAACGCGAACGGCGAACGTCTGTGAGCCGTGAGCACTCGCTAGCTCGAACGAACGTGAGAGCTATGGGAGTGTGCGGAGGATTCGAATCCTGCAAGACGCAGCGCGAACGAAGTGAACGACCGTCTTGCTCCGGTTCGAATCCCTCCCCTCGCATAGCGAGATCGTGAGCGTCAGCGAACGATCTCGAACGCGAACGGCGAACGTCTGTGAGCCGTGAGCACTCGCTAGCTCGAACGAACGTACGTCGCGAACCCGTCGCTCCCGAGAACAGCGGCGTCACCGACAGCGGCGACTGATACCGCTAATGGGTGGTCTTAACACCTCTCCAGACGCGGATAGGCCCGTAACATGTCCGACGACAGAATTTACACAGACAGCATCCATGCGGGACAGGAGCCGGATCCGGCGACCGGGTCACGCGCGCCGCCGATCTACCAGACGACGTCGTACGTCTTCGACGACGACGAACACGCGGCGGAGATGTTCGCGCTCGAAGACGACCCGGCAGCGTACGCCGCGGCCTACGCGGGCAAGAACATCTACAGTCGGATTCAGAACCCGACGACGATGACCCTCGAGAACCGTCTGGCGACGCTCGAAGGCGGGATCGGGGCGATCACGACGTCGAGCGGCATGGCGGCGCTCGATCTGGCGATCTTCCTGCTGGCGGAAGACGGCGATAACATCGTGAGCTCCTCGGCGCTGTACGGCGGCACTTACACGTATCTCACCCACACCGTCGAGCGTCGCGGCGTCTCGACGAAGTTCGTCGACACGCTCGATTACGAGGCCTACGAGGAAGCGATCGACGAGGATACGGCCCTCCTCCACGTCGAAACGATCGGCAACCCGGCGCTCGTGACGCCGGATCTCGAACGACTCGCGGACATCGCCCACGACAACGATATCCCGCTGTTCGTCGACAACACCTTCGCGACACCGTATCTCTGCAAGCCCTTCGAGTACGGCGCGGATCTGATCTGGCACTCCACCACCAAGTGGATCCACGGGAGCGGCTCCACCATCGGCGGGGTACTCGTCGATTCCGGAAACTCCCCGTGGGGCGAGTGGGACTTCCCGGAGATCAGCGAAGAAAACCCGGCGTACCACGGCGTCAGTTTCGCCGAGCGGTTCGGAGAGGCCGCGTTCACGTACGCCGCTCGCGCCCGGGGACTCCGCGATCTGGGGAACCATCAGGCCCCCTTCGACGCGTGGGTGACACTCCAGAAAGTCGAGACGCTCCCGCTACGGATGGAACGGCACAGCGAAAACGCGATGGCCGTCGCCGAGTACCTGGAAGATCATCCCGAGGTGTCGTGGGTCAACTATCCGGGGCTGGAGTCGCATGAAACCCACGACAACGCGAGTGAATACCTCGACGGTGGCTACGGCGGCATGATCACCTTCGGGCTCGCCGACGGGTACGAGGCCGGCCGGCAGCTGTGTAACGAAGTCGAACTCGCCAGCCTGCTCGCGAACGTCGGCGACGCGAAGACGCTCATCATCCACCCGGCCTCGACGACCCACCAGCAGCTCACCGAAAAAGAACAGCAGGCAAGCGGGGTCACCGACGATCTCATTCGTCTGTCGGTCGGGCTGGAGGCTGTCGACGCGATCATCGAGGACCTCGATGGGGCCATCGAGACGGCGACGAACTGAGGACTCCCGCTACCCTTTATAAAATAGGACGACGGCAAACCCGACGAGGGCAGCCACGGGATACGCCGGGCGTTCGATGGCGGTCTCGGCGAGGAGGCCGGCGGTACTCGAATCGAGGGGCGGACCGCCGGCCCCGGTTCCCGTCCCGATGAGGGCCGAAGCGAGAAGCGCCGCGAGTGCGCCGAGCGCGAGCAGCGCGCCGACGGCGCTCACCGGATTGTCGTCGACCCAGTCGGCCAGCCGATAGATCGGCCAGAACAGAATTCCGCGTAATCCCATGCGTCACGCTACGCATCAGGGCGAAATAAAGCTATATACGGACCGTCCGGCGACGCCAGCGGACGACACGGCGGTTACTGCTCACCGAGCGTTATAGGACGTTCCGCCGTTCGAACAGTTCGCGCAGTTCGGCCATCGAGGAAACGACGACGTCACAGTGCGGCTCGACCGCCGGTTTCGGCTCGTAGCCGACGGCCAACCCGGCGACTTCGAGCATTGGCAGGTCGTTCGCGCCGTCGCCGACAGCGACGGTGTCGTCCATCCCGACGCCGACCTCGCTTGCCAGTTCCTCGAGCGCGTCGTCTTTCGTTCCCTCGATGAGCGGCCCCTCGGCGTGGCCGGTGAGCTTTCGGTTCCGGATCGGCAGCCGGTTGGCGACGATCGTATCGACGGAGACACCCTCCACAGAGAGGGCTTTCTCGACGCCGCGTTCGAAACCGCCGGTGAGGATCGCGACGTGGTGGCCCGCCGAGGCGAGCGCGTCGATGACGTCGGCGCTGCCGGGGCGCAACGCGACACGGTCGAAAGCGGCCTCGACGCGGTCGGCGGCGAGGCCGTCGAGCAGTTCGGCGCGGGCATAGAGGCTCTCGGCGTAGGAGAGTTCGTCGTTCATCGCCCGTTCGGTAATCTCGTCGATCTCTCCGGCGACCCCGGCTTCCTCGCCGAGCAGTACCGTCATCTCCGAATCCGAGAGCGTCCCGTCGAAGTCGAACGCGATGAGCATACCGACCATCGGCGGCGAGGGGTCACAAATCGTCCGGTTCGGTCCGTTCGATCCGCACCCGTCGGATCCGCGTGCTCGTGGCGTCGAGGACGGTCACCGTCGCCCCGGAGACCGCCTGTCCGGCCGGGAGGACCTGCACCGGAAGGGGGTCGCGAGACTCGCCACGGCGAGTTTGCGACGTTGTTACCGACGGGAACCGTCACCAGCAGTCGGCGGGGAGCGCACCGAGCGCGGTGCCGGCCCGGGTGCCCTCCGCGGCAAGGGCGCCGACCCGGTGTCGCGCGGGCGAGAAGATCGCGAGTTCGCTGCTGGAAAAGAAGGCGCTCGCGGGGGTCAAAACCAGGATACCGACGCTCCCCGCAACCGTGAGTCCGGGATTGAGAGCCATAGTCGGAGCAGTGCCGGCGTCCCGAAAGCGTCTGTCACTGTGACCGGGTAGTCACGGAGCGAACGTCAGACTCCAGACACCCGGTTGTTTAAATACGGTTTCGGGAGGTTTTATATACTGATCCGGATGGACACTCGGGGCTCCCCGCTGGCGTCCGAGCCGATGAAGAAAGGGTTATCCCTCCCGGAGGGGAGGATAAACGCATGAAGGTACTCGTTACGGATCCGATCTCGGATGCCGGCCTCGACGTTATCCGGGATGCGGGCCACGAGGTCGTTACCGACTACGAATCGGAGGGCAGCGATCTTCTGAATGCGGTCGCCGACGCGAACGCGCTCATCGTCCGGTCCGGAACCGACGTCACGAAGGAGGTCCTAGAAGCCGCATCGGAACTCGTCATCGTCGGTCGAGCCGGGATCGGCGTCGACAACATCGACATCGACGCGGCGACCGACCAGGGCGTCATCGTCGCCAACGCCCCGGAAGGCAACGTCAGAGCGGCCGCCGAACACACCGTCGCGATGGCCTTCGCCGCCGCCCGGTCCATCCCGCAGGCCCACGCCAGGCTCAAGACCGGCGAGTGGGCGAAAGGCGAGTACCTCGGCACTGAACTCAACGGCAAGACGCTCGGGATCGTCGGGCTGGGTCGTGTCGGCCAGGAAGTCGCCAAGAAGCTCGACTCGCTCGGGATGGATCTCGTCGCGTTCGATCCCTACATCTCCGAGGAGCGCGCCGAGCAGATCGGCGCAGAACTGGCCGATCTCGAGACAGTACTCGGACGTGCAGACGTGCTGACGATCCACACGCCGCTGACACCCGAGACCGAGGACATGATCGGTGAGGCGGAGTTGGCCGAGATGGAAGGCGGCTACGTCGTCAACTGCGCCCGCGGCGGTATCGTCGACGAACCGGCGCTGGCGGCGGCCGTCGAGGACGGGATCGTTGCCGGGGCCGCGCTGGACGTCTTCGCCGAGGAACCGCTTTCGGCCGACAGTCCGCTTTTGGACGTCGAGGACGTCACTGTCACGCCGCATCTGGGAGCCTCGACCGAGGCCGCACAGGAGAACGTCGCCGTCTCGACGGCCGAACAGGTCGTCGCCGCCTTCGAGGGCGAGCCGGTGATGAACGCGCTGAACGCCCCCTCGATCGACGAGTCGGCGTTCCCCCGGGTCGAGCCGTACATCGAACTCGCGGAGACGGCCGGCAAGATCGCCGTCCAGTTGCTCGACAGCCGCGTCGAGTCCGTCGAGATCAGCTACGAGGGTGATATCGCCGAGGAGGACGTCGAGATCGTCACCGCCTCCGCACTGAAAGGCGTCTTCCAGCCGCTCGAGTGGCAGGTCAACGCCGTCAACGCGCCCCGAATCGCCGAGCAACGTGGGATCGGGGTCTCGGAAACCAAGCGGCGACAGGCCGAGGACTTCCAGTCGCTCGTCACCGTCACCGTGAGCGACGGCGAGGAGGCGATCGGCGTCTGCGGGACGCTCTTTGCCGACGACGACGCCCGGATCGTCCGCGTCGACGGCTACCGCGTCGACGCGATCCCCGGCGGGAAGATGATGGTCACGCGCAACACCGACGAGCCCGGTGTCATCGGCCACATCGGTACCGTCATGGGGAAATACGACGTGAACATCGCCGGGATGTTCAACGCCAGAGAGACCGACGGCGGCGAGGCCCTGACAGTGTACAACGTCGATCAGGAGGTCCCCCGGGGCGCACGCGAGGAGCTTGAATCCGACCCGCGTATCATCGAGACGAAGTACATCAGCCTCAACGGTTGATCCAGCGCCGACACACAAAGGACGGAGTTTTACCGCCCCGTAATCAAAACCCACTAATGAGCGACGACGACGGCGAGCAGTCCGACAAACAGAGATACGAGTTCCAGAAAGTGATCGAGGAACTCGACGACTACTCGGGGTCGGGTACCCAGCTCGTGTCGATCTACATTCCGGAGGACAGACAGGTCAGCGACGTGGTCGCCCACGTCACCCAGGAACACAGCGAAGCGTCGAACATCAAATCGAAGCAGACCCGAACGGCGGTCCAGGACGCCCTCAAAAGCATCAAGGACCGGCTGAAATACTACGACACTTTCCCCCCTGAAAACGGGATGGTACTCTTTTCGGGGGCGGTCGACGCCGGCGGCGGCCAGACCGACATGGTCACCGAAGTGCTCGAGTCGCCGCCGGACCCGATCGAATCGTTCCGGTACCACTGCGATTCGCACTTTCTGACCGAACCGCTCCAGGAGATGCTCGGCGACAAGGGGCTGTACGGCCTCGTCGTCCTCGACCGCCGGGAGGCCAACGTCGGGTGGCTGAAGGGCAAACGCGTCGAACCGGTCAAATCGGCCTCCTCTCTGGTCCCCGGCAAACAGCGGAAGGGCGGCCAGTCAGCCCAGCGGTTCGCCCGGCTCCGGCTCGAGGCGATCGACAACTTCTATCAGGAGGTCGCGGGGATGGCGAACGATCTCTTCGTCCCGAAGCGCCACGAGATGGACGGCATCTTGATCGGCGGGCCCTCCCCGACCAAAGACGAATTCGTCGACGGAGACTATCTCCACCACGAACTCCAGGACATGGTACTCGGGAAGTTCGACGTCTCCTACACCGACGAATCCGGTCTCTACGATCTGGTCGACGCCGCAGAGGACGTGCTGGCCGAGACGGAGGTAATGAAGGACAAATCCGAGATGGAGGAGTTCTTCGAACAGCTCCACGACGGCGGGAAGGCGACCTACGGGTTCGACGCCACCCGCCAGAACCTCATGATGGGATCGGTCGATCGTCTGTTGATAAGCGAGGACCTCCGGAAGGACGTCGTCACCTACGATTGTGGATCCCGCGAGGAGTTCGAACTCGTCGACCGGCGGGCCGACACGCCGGCACATACCTGCGAGAACGGGGGCGAGGGCGAGGTCGTCGAACGCGAGGACGCGATCGATCACCTCATCGAGCTGGCCGAACAGCGCGGCTCCGAGGTGAAGTTCATCTCGACGGACTTCGAGAAGGGCGACCAGTTGCTTTCGGCATTCGGCGGGATCGCCGGCATTCTCCGGTACTCGACGGGCGTCTAGGGCGGCGTTTCGCGTTCAAAACGGCAGCACCGATATCCCGAGCAGATACGTCGAGGCAATATCGCCGGCGAATACGAGGAACATCGCCGCCGCCACGCGTCTGATCAGCGTCATGTTCAGATACTGCGTCGTCCGCGCGAAAGTCACGGCGGTGAGTGTGCTTACCGGAACGATCGCGGCCATCTCGCCGACCCAGATCGCCGGGTTGGCGCCGTAGGTGGCCGCGAGACTGATCGTGATAAGCTGTGTCTTGTCGCCGAACTCGGCGACAGCCATCGCGGAAAACGACGAGAGATACCCTTCCCAGTTCGAGACGGGGGAGGTCCCGCCGTCGGTCGTTGCGGCTTCCCCCGGGTTCGGCTCCGCCGACGTACCGTCCATCGCGGACCCGTCATAGAGGATCCAGACCGCGAACAGCACGAACAGCCCGGCCGTCGCGGCGTCGAGATAGGCGACCGGGAGCGCCCCCCTGAGGGCCTCCCCGAGCAGGATCTCGAGGACGGTCCAGCCGCCGAAGGCCGTCGCGGCGCCGGCGACGACGAGGTAGGGGTTGTAGGTCGTCGCGAGCCCCGCGATCACCAGCTGGCCCTTCTCGCCGGGAAGGGCGAGCAACTGCAGCGTGAACGCGGTCACGAACACCTCGACCCACATTGTATCGGGGTTACTCTCGGGAGCCTAAAGGGTGCGGATTCCCGACAGCTCTGCGGCGTCGTCGGCCGGATCACTCCTCCAGAAGCTGTTCGAGCTGGTGGCGCCGCCGGTCGATGTCGAAGTCGGGATCGACGCCGCCCTGAACGTTGAGCCGATCGAGAAGCAACAGCGGATCGGCGCCCGCGGCCTCGGCCGCCGGTATCAGCGCTTCCAGGGCGTTCCGATTGAGCGCGAGCGAGTCCAACAGCCCGATCGCGATCGCGAGCGGGACCGCCGCCTCGTCGGTCGGGAACGCACTCGAGATCCGATCGAACCGCGGATCCGGATCGGCGGTGCCGTCCCCGGGGGCCGTCAGCGTGAGACACTCCGGACAGAGCGCGGCCCGATCGGACGCCTCGGGGAGGTGGGTTCGGTACGTCGCCGGCACGTCGAAGACGACAGGTCGGGCACCGCAGTTCGGACACTCCATGCCGTCGTTACCGATCCGACGGACATCAAACCGTCCGTTCCCGACGAGAGATAGCAGTCCCCGTCCCGTGCCCGAACGGTAACTTATTAGCGTCTACTGGGGATATCCGCACCCGAGAGATGACGGCAGCCCCAGGCGTATGTGTGATCACCCCGACCGTTCGCAATCCCGGATTCATCGAGGCGTACGTTCGAAACGCCGAGGAGAACGGGTTCGATACCGACCGACTGTTCGTGTTGATGGTGACGGAGGACTTCTGTGATACCGACGGGATGCGGGCGCTGCTCGATCGGCTGGGAGTCGAGGGCGCGGTGTTCGGGGGGAAAGAACGGGACGCCTGGTACGAGGAACGCGGCGTCGGCGCGTACTCGGACGTCGTCCCGTCCGCCTCCCACGCCGAGACCAGTTTCGGGCTGCTCTACCTGTGGGACCGCCCGGGGTTCGAGTACGGCGTCTTCCTCGACGACGATACGGCGCCACATCCCGACTTCGATTTCTTCGGGACACACCTCGACCAACTGGGAACCCGGCGGACGGTCGAACACGTCTCCTCCGACGAACGGTGGGTGAACGTGCTGTATCAGAACGCCGACGAACACGGGCTGTATCCACGCGGCTACCCGTACTCGGCGATGGACGAGACCATCGAGACGGAAACCAAAGAGACCGACGAGATCGTCGCCTCCCAGGGGCTGTGGACGAACATCCCCGACCTCGATGCGGTCCGGATCCTGATGGACGGCGACCTCAAGGGACAGGCACAGACGTTGACGAAAAAAGAGGATTTCACCCACAGTTTTGCGGCCGCCGAGGGCAACTTCCTTACGGTCTGTTCGATGAACCTGGCGTTCAAACGCGAGATCGTCCCTGCGTTCTATCAGTTCCCGATGGACGACAACGAGTGGGGGATCGGCCGGTTCGACGACATCTGGTCGGGGCTGACGCTCAAAAAAGCAGCCGACATGCTCGATAAAAGCCTCATCAACGGGTTCCCGCTGTGTGAACACAACAAGGCCGAACGGAGCACGTTCAGCGATCTGACGAACGAGGCCCCCGCCCTGGAGTTGAACGAACACTTCTGGGAGGCACTTGCCGCCGCCCCCGACGAGGCAGACGACTACGCCGACGCCTACGAGGAGATGATCAGCGCGGTCGAGGCGTACGATTTCTCCGAGTACGACAACGCGGAGTTCATCGAATTCGCCGTCGAGAAGATGGAGCGGTGGCTCGTTGTTCTCAACGAGTTACAATCAGAAAAGTAATGGGTCGTACGGCGTCATGTGAACTCAAATGCGGAACACGGTCTTTGTCGTGCTCGATTCCATGCGGCGTGATCACCTGGGGGCCTACAACGAAGCGGTGGACTTCACCGAACACATCGACCGCATCGCCGAGGAATCGATCGTATACGAGGACGCAGTCGCACAGGCACCGTGGACACTCCCGTCGCATGCCTCGGTGTTCACCGGGACGTATCCGTGGGAACACGGGGCGACCAACCAGAACGCCCACCTGGAGACGGACGGACCGACGCTGGCCGAGAAGTTCGAGCGGGAAGGCTACACGACGGCTGCCGTCACCCCCAACATCTGGGTGACACCGCACAAGGGGATGACCGACGGCTTCGGGACAGTAGAGAACTTCCTCGGTCTGGGGGGGCTGACACCGTTCGAGAAGCTCTACCGGAGCGCGTCCAAGTTCCTCGAGCGGATGGACGAGAGGATCCGGCGGCCGATCGTCGAGCCGCTAAACCGGATGTTCGACGCGGCCGATATCGATACGGCGTGTCGGTCCGCGGAGACGATCGACGCCGCGATCGACTTTCTGGGGGCACACGCCGGGGATCGGGATCCGTTCTTCTTGTTCGTCAACCTGATGGAACCCCACGAGCCGTACGACCCGCCACAGGAGTATCTCGATCGGCACGGCGTTCGGGACCTGAGCGCCGTCCCGGACGACAACGAGGCGTTCTTCGTCGGCGAGACCGATTACAGCGAACTGCGGGCGGCGTATCGGGCCTCGGCCGATTACACCGACGACCTGATCGGCCGGCTCGATCGGGCGCTGTCGACACACGGTCTCGACGAGACGGTCCTCGTCGTGGCGGGGGATCACGGCCAGGCGCTCGGGGAGGGCGATTTTTTCGGCCACCAGTTCACGGTCCGCGAGGAGGTGGTCTCGGTGCCGCTCCTCGTTCGACACCCGGACGAATCCCCGCGTCGGGACGATCGGCTGGTGGAGCTCAGGGAACTGTACCGGCTCCTCCCCCGGGTCGCAGGCATCGATAGCTACGAGGGGCTCGGGACGGACACGGCCCTGGGCGGCTACGAGTTCCCGGAGGTGTTCAAACGCTACATCGACGAGGACCGGATGGACCACTACTA
This sequence comes from Natronomonas aquatica, assembly GCF_024449025.1. Lineage (GTDB taxonomy): Archaea > Halobacteriota > Halobacteria > Halobacteriales > Haloarculaceae > Natronomonas > Natronomonas aquatica. The sequence goes on from NZ_JAHLKM010000002.1 coordinate 82,402, forward strand.
CCGCAAGTACCGCTACTACCGCACCGGGGACGAGAAGTTCGTCAAGAGCGAACGGGAGGACGGGACAGTCTCCTACACGCGGACCGACCTCGAGACGGGGACGGAGCGCCGCGTCGAGGGAGAACACCGGCGGTTGCTCGACGAACTGGACGACGCCGAGGAGAGCCAAACATCGCGATCGACGATCGAGGAGAACGAAGCGATCGAGCGACGACTCGAGGAACTCGGTTACCGATAGAAAATGACTGACGAATGATACATCCACACCGCCGGACGGGACGGGTGGGACCATGCAGCGGGACTGAACGATGAACGAACGAACCAACCGTATACTGTGGTTTCTGCTCTCGACCGGGATACTCGCCGGCCTCGTGTACTTATCGGATTACAGGGAGTTCGTTGACGTCCTCTTCGGCTCCGATCCCGGATACGTGGCGCTGGCGATCGCGTGTGGCTGTTTCACGCTGTTCATGTGGGGCGTCGTCTGGCACCGGTTCTTTCGGTTGCTCGATATCCCGATCCGGTTTCGGGACTCGCTCAGCCTGTTGCTCGCCGGGACGTTTCTGAACTCCGTGACGCCGCTGGGGCGGTTCGGCGGCGAACCGTTCGTGGCGCACCTGATCACACGGAAGACCGACGCGACGTTCCCGCAGGCGCTATCGAGCGTCTCCTCGGCCGATCTCTCCAACGCGTTTCCGTTCGTCACGTTCGGCACGGTCGCCGTGCTGTATCTGGCGGTGTTCGGCACCATACAGAGCGTCGTCGCCGACATCGTCCCGGGGGTGGCCGTGCTGGTGGTCCTCTCGGTGGCGACGGTCTATCTCCTCTGGTTCGGCGGGATGCAGGATCTCTCGGGGTACGTCGGCAGCCGACTCGGTTTGAACGTCGACTTCGGCCGGTTCCAGCCGTACGTCGATTCGGGCAAAAAAAAGGTCGGACAGACCCTCTCTCGGATGCGTAGTGTCGGTGACAATCCCCGGGAGGTCGCCCCGACGCTTCTGTTCTCCCACATCGCCGTTCTGGGACACATCGGCGCGGTGTATTTCGTTTTGCTTTCCGTCGGCGTCGAACCGATGCTACATACGATTCTGCTTGTGGTAGCGCTCTCGGCGTTCCTGACGTTCTCGCCGACCCCGGGGAGCGTGGGGACGTTCGAAGCCGGGTTCGCGGGGCTGATCGTCGTGTTCTTTCCGGTATCCGGCGCGACCGCGACGACCGTCGCGGTCCTCTATCGGGTCGGCACGTATCTCCCCGGCGTCGTCTTCGGGTACGTCAGCCTCGCCGGCATCAGGGGATTGAAATAGAGCGCCGAAGGCCCGTTCCAGGACGCCACGCCGGGAGGAACCCTCACAATCCCGAATATTCACTTTTAATACCCACCCCTGATAGGCAAAGGATAACTCCTATGATGATCGCCGCGTTCATGCCTGTTTTGAACGAAGCGGAACGTATCGGCCGGGCGATCTCGTCGCTGCAACGACAGACACACCCGATCTCGAAGCTGGTCGTGGTCGACGGCGGCAGTACCGATACGACACACGAGGAAGTCGAGGCGATCGCCACCGAAACCGACTTCGAGATCGACCTGCACGTGATCGAGGGGGCTGGCGTCCGGTACTCCTCGCAGTTCGGCGCCGAGAAGGCCGCCGAACACCTTTCGGAAGAAGGGAACGGAAACGACGGGGTTGTTCTCAGACTCGAGGGCGATTCGGCTCTCGAGGAGACGTTCGTCGAGCGGGCCGTCTCGCGGCTCGAAGACGAGTCCCACACCGTGTTCGGCGGGCCGGTCAAACCGCACGATCCGGCCGAGAAACCGTTTTTGAAGCGCGTATTTACGCTCGTACAGAACGCCGAGGAGCTGCCGAAGGGTCGCGGGATGGCGTTCAGAGCGAGCGATTTCTACGCGGTCGAGGGCTACCGGATGGAATCGGAGGAGGACATCCAGGCCTCCGAGATCGACTGCCTCGAAGACGGAATCCTCGTCTCCAAGCTACAGGAGCGGGGCGGGGTCGCGTTCTGTCACGACACCTGCGTCTACAGCACCGTCCCCTCGACATCGGCGACCTCGCCCCGGCGGTGGTGGATCGCCGCGAAGATCGAACGGGAGATGGGACCGACCAGCTACTTCACCCGGATCGCGAGCCCGGTCAACAAGCTCTTTTATCTCGGCGAGCGGTTCGTCGAGGCGGTTCACAGCCGGCGGCAGGTCCCCTGAGAGTGTGACCGTACGGCCGTACTATCTTGATTCAGCGAGAGAATCCAGCCCTTCCCGTGAGTGACGAGTGTTCCGACGCTCAGTCGGAACCGAGGAGCGAACAGGGCGGGCGTGAATCGCGTAAGCTCTGTGCAACGAACCACTCGGTTTCTCCCTACTGAATACCTCACGTCACAAGAATTATCTGACTTGGATTGTCTATATCTGCTAAGGCCAAATGAAGTATCATCTGCAAACCGGATCGCATACAGTGTACGCGCTCCAGTATCACTTTGTGACCGTCACGAAGTACCGTGCCGATATTCTTACCGAAGAGCGGCTTGAGCGTGTCGCTGAAATCGCCCACGATATTGCAGATGGCTTTGAGGCTGACATCAAGAACGTGGACGGCGGCACCGACCACGTTCATATCCTGTTTCAGACCAAACCAACCACAGACCTCACGAAGTTCATCAACTCACTCAAAGGTGTCACGTCTCGACGGATTCGGTCGGAGTTTCCCGAAGTGACTCAGACGCTCGAAGATGCGTTCTGGCAACCGGGATACTTCCTCGCCACGACCGGCCAAGTGAGCATTGACGTGCTGATGGACTACGTGGACGACCAGTAGCATGACCGCGACAACCACGAAAACGCTGGAAGCTACGCTCGCCCCGCCGACAGCACACAAAGAGCGGAAACTGTGTGACCTGCTCGACACCTACCGGGAGGGGCTGCACGAGGCCTTCGACGCCGAGTGTGGCACGATGAGCGCAACCAGCGACGTGGTGACGACTTATGACCTCCCGTATCAGGTGAAAGCAGCCCTGTGCAACTACGTCCCGCAACTTCACGACACCTACGACGCACAGGAGCTAGACGACAACCACCCGGTTCGGCTCACCAACCAAGCCGCCGAGTTCGACCACTCGGCGGCGCGTGACTACGAGTTTACGTGGTGGGCACCACAACCCGGTCGCGGGACGAATTTCTGGATACCGCTTCGTATCAATCCCGAACAAGACGGTCTGTGGCACGACCTCGTATATGGGGACGCTTCGGCGGGACAACTCCGACTGCAACGCCACCGCGCGTCGTGGACACTCCACGTCACCGTCGAATTCCCGGTCAAAGAACCAGACTACGAACCGACAGACGACGATGTAACGCCAGTCGGCTTCGATATTGGCGAAGCGCACCTGCTCGCGGGCTGTGCCTGCGAGCAGGGCACTCCGACCGACCCACTGCTTATCAACGGAGGCCGCGCTCGCCACCTCCGCAAAGAGATGTTCACGACACTCAAGCGCCTCCAAGAGCGTGACGCCGCCCAGTGGCGGATAGACGAGCGATTCGACCACTATCAGAACGCACTCACAGACATCATCGAGAAGGCGTCTCGACGTGCCGTCGAGTACGCCTGTCGATTCGAGAAGCCAGTCCTCGTGCTGGAAGACCTCTCGGACATCCGCGAAGACCTCGATTACGGCGAGTGGATGAACCGACGCCTCCACGCATGGGCGTTCGCTCGGCTTCAACAGCGCATCGAGGACAAAGCACGAGAGGCGGGGATTCCGGTTAGATACGTCCGACCGGGGTACACGAGCCAGACGTGTCACGAGTGCGGTCACATCGGGCACCGGAACGGCGACGTGTTCCGGTGTGCGAACGACGAGTGTTGGGTGTCGGAGTACCACGCAGACATCAACGCGGTCGCCAGACTACGTCTGGCGGGCAGCCAGAAATCTGCGATTTCTGGCCACGGCGGTCAACATCGCTGACCGCCACGACCCGTGGGGTGAGAGCCTGCCGCTGAAACCGGCGGGCGATGACATCTCACGGGATGGGAGCGCCTGTGACAGCGCCACGACCTCGTTCGAGACGGCGGAGCCGTCTCGTGATCACGAAAGACGCGACGCGTCTTTCGAACGACACCGAGAGACGAGCGAGAGACCCTCGCAGATGACCCTCTCGACTCTCCACGGGCCGGAACCCTCTGCCAGCAACAACGAAACGTAGCTGGTATTCCCATGCCGGGAAGCCGCACCGTTCACGGCGCGGAGGATGTCACTCCGTATATTTATGTACTCCACAGCGGTAGACCGTTGTGAAGCGTGCAGGTGTTTACCTCCCCGCGACACCGACGGATCGCACTGGCCGGACTCGCAGGCTTCACGCTCGGGCTGGCCGGCCTGTATCTGGCGATCCGGACGTACCTACCGTTCGTCTTCGAGCCCGATGAGCTTCGGGTGGTCGTCGAGCAGTTCGGCCTGATCGCGCCGATCGTGTACATCGTCGCCCACACGATACAGGTAGTGGTGATGGCGCTGCCCGGATACGCGATGGCCGTCGTCGGCGGGATCCTCTTCGGACCGTTCTTCGGGACTGCCTACACCATGGTCGGGGTCACGCTCGGGAGCGCGATCGCCTTCCTCATCGCCCGTCTCTACGGCCGCCCGGTCGTCGAGCGGCTGCTCCACGAGAACGCCCTCGAGAAGTTCGACACGTTCACCCAACAAGCCGGGGTACCGGGCCTGTTTCTGTTCGTGTTGATCCCCGTGCTACCGGAGGACGTCATCAGTTTCGTGGCCGGCCTGTCGCATTTCCGGCTGCCCGTGTTCGTCGCCGTCGTCTTCCTCGGTCGGCTTCCGGCCGCCGCCGTCGCCGTGCTTGCCGGCGACGGGATCGCGGCCAGCCAGTTCCTGGAGGCCAGCCTCTGGATTTCGTCGCTCGTCTCCGCCTCGGTGGTCACGTACTACTACCGTGAGGAAATCCTTGAACAGATCAGTGCGTCGGGCTGGTGAACGGCGGGACCGGGCCGTCCGGTGTATTATAAATATCGAAAGAGACGGTTTGGTGTGACTGACTTTCCGGGAGTGGGCCATCCCGCCTGCTGTATTCAGTAGAACAACAGATAGGCGAGTCCCCCAAAGACAATCAAAAAGGCCAGTATCGGGACGATGTGTTGCCGGAGTAATACAAGGGGCGCTAACAGAGTAGCCCGGATCCAATTATAAACCGAATTAAATCGGTCCAGTGAACTGGTTTGGTCATCGGGTACCGACTGTTCAGTCGGCTCGTCCGCCACATCACCGGTCACCGTCACATCGGGTGAACTCTGATAATCGGGCTCGGGGGCGGTTCCCATCACTTGATCGTTTTCAATATCCGCCTGCCGGTTCAACTCAGTAGGTGACGTGCGCTGTTTGAGTTCACCATCGCTGACGGGGCTGAAGATCCTGTGGCCACAGTTACGACATTCGGCAGGGTTCTGTGTGTGCATCGTTCCACACCGGTCGCACGCCCAAGCCATAGACCGACGTACAAAATAGACAGTGTCTTGATCGTCTCAGTCGTCAGCCGGCAGCGGCTCTTCGGTCTCGGCTTCCTCTCGGGCGGCTCGTTCCTGGCTCTCTTCTTCTTCCTTCTTCGCTTTGATCTTCTTCATCCGGAATATTTCCTCGCGTTCCTGCTCTTCGAGCTTCTGTTCGATGTACTCCTGGGCCTCGTGCAGCTCGGGGAGGAGTTTGAACTCGAGGGCGTTGACTCGGCGTTTGGTCTTTTCGATCTCGCTGAGCATCTTCTTCATCGCCGTTTCGACCTCGGCCGCGAGGATGACCGTCTCGAGGAGTTCCTCGTAGGCGTCGGCGGCCTCGTCGATGCGTGCGGAGGTACCGATCAGCCCGTAGCCCCGCTGGTCGAGGGACTTTCTCACCTTGGTCGATTCGATCTGCGGGACGACGACCCCCATGATGTTCTTCGATTGGGTGGTGATCTCCGGGTGTTCCTTCAGCGCCGCGGCGGCACCGCGGACCGCCACGTCACCCTCCATGGCGCGGGCCATGTTGATGTTTTGCTGGGCGCGCTCGTAGTTTTCGTCCAGATCCGACCGGACGTCCTGGGCCTGATCGAGGATGTCCATGAACTCCATGATGAGGCCGTCGCGTTTCTTTTCGAGCGTGTCGTGGCCCCGCTCGGAGAGTTCGATGCGGTCCTCGATCGCCATGAGGTTCTTCCGCGTCGGTTTGACGTCCTTGCTCATTCTTGCTCGGGCATTCGATCCGGACCGGGTTAATGTTTTCCAACGAGCCGCTTCTGCGACGCGTCGGAGCCACACGCGGGCCCATCGGACGGCTGCACCCGATCGAACCGTCGTCGTCCCCGACCTCTCGGATAGTTTGCACCGTTATTGTTTAGTAATCCGGGCGAATTATCCTCGTCTGTGCCACTCCGTCCCGTAGACACCGACACGCTGGAGGATGTCTGTGAGTCGATCGCGAGGGAGAACTACGGCTTTATTTATATCGCGGAGGACAAAAACGAGATCAAGAACGCATACGAGGGGAGGGATACGAGCCTGCTGAAGGCCGACGAGCTATCGACGAGCGATATCCGGAAGGGGCTCAGCGAGATCGCGGCCGACGACTTCACCGACTTCGATCAGATCCGCGACGGCGTGTTCTACATCGACCAGTTCGGGGCGGTCGGAAACGAAGAGATCACGAACGAACTGACGATGCTTTTCAGCCAGCAGATCGTCGTGACCGGCGAGCGGCTCCGGTCGGTCTTTTCGCTCGCGATCGACGATCTGGAGTTCTTCGTCGACGAACTCGAATCGAGGGGATACCTGCGACGGATCCGCGCGGGACAAAACGACTACTACACGATCGGGCCGAAGCTGAAAGAGCGGGCCGACGATGTCGGCCTCGATTCGAAGCTCGCACAGGATGCCGTCAACGGCAAGATCTCACACAGCGATCTCGAGAGCGTGATCGACGTCTCGGCGACGACGGACGTGATCCGCTATCTGGAGAACGAGGACCTGATCATCGATCTCGACGGCGAGTACCTGGTTAACTCGCTGCTGGAAGAGTACGGACAGCACTTGGCCGACGAGATCGACGAGGCGGTCGGATCGGAGTTCGAAACGGCGACGTACATCCTTCAGGAAGACGAGTTCGAACAGGTGGTCGAAAACGAAATCAGGGACCGGTTCGACGTTCTCTCGCGGGCACGTGAGGTCGAACGCGAGATCATCAAACAAACCAAATCGGCGCTCGAGGACCGCCTCGACGTCGAGACCGACCGAACGATCGCGATTCAAAAGGAGGAGTTCCGGCAACACACCGAGGCGGAAGCGCGTCGGATCCTGGAGGACGTCCAGGCTGAAGTGGACACCGAACCCGGCAAGATCGACGGCTGGGTCGAGGCCGCCGAGGAGCACTTCGAGGAGATCCGCGTCAGCAACACCAACGCGGTCAACGACCACATCCGCGAGGAGATCGAACAGCGATACAAAGAGATCGTCAACGACGAGAAGTTCGGTGGGATGGCGCTCTGATGTCGGGGGCGGGCGATCGAACGGAACCAAAGAACGATACCGATCCGGAGAATATCCGTAGATAACCGAACGATGGCGAGAAAATACAACTTCGAGCCGATCGAAAGTGGGGGCACCGATTACGTGATCGCCGATCCGGTCAACGACAACAAGGATCCGGTCCGACTCGAAGCACGGTGGGTCGAGGGCGACGAGGTCGAAGGCGAGTGGGAACGTGCGATCGGAGCGCTGATCAAATCCGACCTGCTCGGGTCGATGGAGCTGAAGGAGGGAAACGGCCGAATCGAGCGCCAGGAAGCGATCGAGACGCTGGCGGGAGTGGAAGACGACGAGGGCTCGATCGTGACGAGCGAGGACCAAGCCGAGGCGCTCCTTGAATACTTCGCCGAGGAGGAGATCGTCGAGCTGGACGGCAGCGGCAGCGACGTTCTCGTGCTTCGGAATCCACAGGACGAAGCCGAGATGAGCGGTCGGATGGTCCTGAACTGGGCGGCCGGGATCGACGCCTGCGTCGAGAAGATCTCCGAGACGATCGACCGCGTCCGGCAGGCGAAAGAAAAGCTCGAAGACCGGATGGACGAGATCGATCAGAACCCCGGAGAGATCGAGACCAAGATGCAGGAAACCGCCCAAGAGCTGAAAAGCCTCGGCGACGGCCAGGGCGTCCCGGAGAGCCCTTCGGAGCTTCCCCCCGAGGAACGGTCCCGGTACAACCAGCTCAAACGGAAGCTCGTCTTCCACCGGAAGATGCAGGAAGTGATCGACACCGACCTGACCGAGAAGGTCGAGGAGGGGACGAACAAGCTGAGCGACAGCATCGAACAGCTCGAAAGCGCACGCATCGCCCTGGATCAGAAACAACAGGAGGTCCGAACCAGGGCGCTGCAGGAACAGGAGTTCCCGGAGGGTGCAAACAACATCGTCGAGAACATGGGCGAACTGGCGACCCAACTCGCGGGCGTCGGAGGGATCGACGAGGCAGTCGAGGAGACCGATCCGACCGAACTCGCGGACATCGTCGACGAGGTGACCGGCGAGGTGGCCGAAGTGACGGAAAGCGCCACCGAGACGGCCGGTGAGGGAACCGTTCAGGAACAGTCCGGCAACCTCGAGATGGGCTGATCGCCGATGTACGCGGTTTCGTTGCTCGGTTCGGTCCGCCGGATCGAAGTCCACGGCGTCCAGTTGCTTGAAATGCGGACGTTCCCCAGTACCGAGGCGGAGGCACGGCTCTCGGAGACGCTGACGACGCTCGTCGATATCGCCGAGCTGTTGCGGTGTAACGCGCCGTTCCCCCTCGACCGACACACCGAACGGGGCGAAGCGGCCGTGATCGAACTGCTCGGACGGCGATACGAGGAGCCTTCGGCCCCCCCGGAAGCGTTCGAGGCCGAAAACGTCGAAGCCGTACGGGAGGAGGCCGCCGTCGAGACCGGTGATTCGTGGCTCCTCGTCCCGCTCGGTACGGACGGCGCTTCGGCGAGGAACTGGCAGCCGGTGTTCGATCTACTCCAGCGGCAGGTCGCCCGGCTCGCCGGCGATTTCGACCGGATCTCCGAGCGGATGCGGGCCGGCGGCAGCGAGGGACACCTCGGGGAGACCTGCGAGTGCATCGTCGAGATGCTAGAGGTCCTCGAGTACACGCTCGGACGGATCAAGGCGACGAGCGGCTACGTGAGCTACCGGACGGAACACGATCAGGGGGAGCTTTTGGAAGCGATCGAACGGAAAACGACTGCGCTCGGAGGTAATACGGATGCTTAATCTGACACCGATCGTCAAAGGGGACCAGCCGTCCTCAAAGATCAAGGTGGGAAAAAAGAAGGTGGGGCCGGGGACGGAACTCGTCGAGATCAGACACAAGGGAACACGGGCGTACTTCTACGTCGATCCCGTCGAGGACTCGGTCGTCGACACGATCGGAAACAAGGTCAAGATGCACCGGAACGTGGCGACGCTGTTCGGCGGGATCGACCGCGGCGCGGACTTTCTGGTCGATCCGGACGTCAGAAAGCGGCAGGTCGAGATCTGTGACTCGGTGAAGGTCTTCACGAACGAGATCGCGCCGGGGGAACTGGAGCCGTTCCTGCGGGGGAACGAGTACCTGCTGCACCCGATCGAGGAGGTCGTCCCGAAGGGCGACGAGCTCGTTTCCTTCGAGATCGCCGAGATGGAACCGACCGGTTACACGACGCTGCGAGTTACCGACACGACGGATATCGAGTTCGTCGACGCCGGCGAGTTCCGCGAGCTGAGTTCGACCCGCGACCGCGACGGTCGGGGTGGAACGGCCGGCGGTCGGGAGGGCGAGGAGGAGGAGATCTCGGTCAGTCTCGACCCGAAGAAGCCGACGGTCAACTTCGAGGAGGACGTCGCCGGCCTCTCGGAGGTCAAACAGACCGCCGAGATGCTGCTGGCGCTGTTCGATCCCTCGGTCCGCAACGAGGTCATCGAGCGCTACGGGGACGGCTTCGCCAGCCGGGGCAACAGCATGCTGATGTACGGGCCGCCGGGGTGTGGGAAGACGCTCGTCTCGGAAGCGATCGCCTACGAAGCGAAATACAACGCCGAAATCGAGGAGAACTACGGCGACGTGAAGTTCCTCGAAGTGAAGGGCAGCGATGTCCTCTCGAAGTACTCCGGCGAGTCAGAAAAGCGCGTCGAGGCGATCTTCGAGAAGGCCCACGGGATCGCCCAGGAGGGCTTTGCGGTCCTTTTTTTCGACGAGGTCGAGACGCTGATCCCGGACCGGAGCGACGACTCCTTACAGCGGCACGAACGCTCCCTGACGAACGCCTTCCTCCAGGATATGAACGAGATCGAGGACAACCTGCTCGTCATCGGCGCGACGAACATGCCCTTCACGATCGACCCCGCGGCGACTCGGCGGTTCCCGATCCAGCAGTTCATCCCCCAGCCCGACGAACGCGTCATGGCGGAGGTCTGGGAGAAGAACCTCGGGGAGATCGAGGGCGCCGAGAACATCGATTTCGAGCGGCTCGGGGAAGCGTCGGTCGGCTACACGCCGGCCGAGATCGCTGATCGGGTGCTCGGGAGCGAGTTCCAGCGCGATCTCGTCGAGAGCGTCCACCGGCCCGACCGGGATCCGATCGTCCCAGACACCGACTACTTCCTCTCGCGGCTCGAGGAGACCGAGCCGAAGACGATCCGCCAGTACGTCACGAGCGTCAGGAACCAACTCGACGACATCGAGGGGTACCCGGAGATGCAACGATACGTCGAATCGCAGGCCGAGGAACTCGGGATCGAGATCGGCGGGGGGCCGACGCTTACGGAACAGTTGCTCGGCGGCGGCGATACCGACGGGGACGAGAACGGGGGCGGCGAATGACCGAGTATCGAGAGCTCGGATCGTTCGACCAGGCGGAGATCGACGCCGTCGGCGTCGGTGAGGACGCTGTCGCGATCGCTTCCGGCGAGCGTGTCCGGCTCGTCTCCGGAACCGACCGATCCGCGTTCGAACACGACGGGGCGATCGCGGACATCGCGCTGCACGATCGGATCGTCGTCCTCTCGTCGAACCGGCTGACGGCCTATACCCGCGACGGCGCGGGCGTCTGGAACCGGACGTTCGAGGCGCCCCACGCCGTCGCGACGCTGCCTGACGAGCCGCTCGTCGGCGTTCTCGAACCGGAGCGGCTGGTGGCGGTCGATCTGGAGACCGGTCAGGAGGCCTTCGCGGTCGAACGGCGGCGCCCGGGACAGCCGCGCGACGACCGGCTCGTGGGGATCGAAAGCGGGTTCGTTTCGGCGACGTGGTCGTTTTTGCGGTGCGTCGATACCGCCGGCGAGGAGGCGTTCGATCGCAATCTGAACACGGCGATCCGGGACGTTGGCTGTTGCGACGGCGTGCTCGTTGTGGCCCTCCAGAACGGGCAGCTGAAAGGGATCGACATCGAGACCGGCGACCAGCGCTGGGAAACGGAACTCCCGGTCAGACAGATCGCCCCGTACGGCGCACGCGAACTGCTTTTGAGCACAGAGGACGGGATCAAATCGATCGGGCCGAACGGGTCGATCCGATCGGTCGGGACACTCGGATCCGGCGAGATCTACGCCAGCCGGGACGGATCTGTGGTCTGTTCGGTCCGGAACGGAACCGTCGTGACGTACGTACCGAGCGAGGAACTGATGGATGTCGAGATCCCCACGGAGTCGGTCGGTGTCGGCGGCACCGTCGACGTGAACGTGACGAACCTCGAGGAGACCACCCACGATATCACGCTGACGGCGTCGATGGAACACGCCGATCTCTCGCCGGACGAGCGGCGTCTCAAGTTGGCGCCGCGGGAGCCAACGCTGACTGATTTCCCGGTCGAGTCCGTCCGCACCGACGGGGAAACGGCGTTCACGGCTCGAATCGAGGGCCGGATCGTCGCCGAAGGCTCGATCGAAGTAACTGACGCGGCCGAAAGCACGGTCACGGTCGAGGCGGACCTCCGCCCGGTCGAGGTCGAAAACGGCGTCGCGAGGCTCGAGCTCTCCGTCGAGAACACCGGCAGCGTTCCGCTGGACTCGATCAGCACTCTCGATCCCGACGAGCGCGAAACCGACATCGGACCGGGGGAGACCTGGACTACGACGATCACCAAGCCGTACGAGGCGGGACGGACGATCACCGTTGGGATAGACGTCGTCCGAGGGAACCGGCGGACCGAACTCGCGCCGTCGTGTCAGCTTCCGGAACATCCCTCGGTCGAGTTACGGCAGGAACGGGACGCTCTCCACGGGCGGATCGAGGCCGACAAGGCAGTGGCGTGGTCGGACGAACTCGTCGTCGACGTGCCGGGGGCCGACCGGGTCCGGTCGCCGGTCCGCATCGAGGACGGATCGCTGCTCGTTCTGTTACCCGTCTACGAGAGCGGGATCGCGCGGGTCGGGCTCTCCTCGGTCGACATCACGGACCAGGCCAGGATGACCGACGAGGGGCCGCTTGCCGACCTCACGACAACGACGAGGGGCGGAACCGATCGCTCCGAGTCCGGGCCCGGATCCGGTTCCAGTGGCGGTCCCGGTCCCGGCTCCGGCGGACGTTCGGGATCGGAGCGTTCGGCGACTGCCGGCGAGTCGAGTCCCCGGAACGAGCCGGATACGAATACGGCTCCCGAATCGTCGCCCTTGTCGGACCAAACCGACCGCCGGAACCGCGATCGGACACCGCGGGAGGACCGATCCCCGGAGCGAAGCGCGGGCGGGCGCGACGAACCGAGTGAACGTTCGGACCGGCCGGCCGCCGACGAACGGGACGGAAACGCCGATACGGGCGGAACGGACAGCGCGGAGGGGACGCTCTCGGTGAAACGGGAACTCTCCGATCGGGACGTCACGGTCGGCCACGCCGTTCGGGAGCGGATCACGGTTCGTAACGAGGGTAACGCGGTTGAACCGACGGTCGCCGTCGGCGACGACTGTCTGGATCCCGGCGTGATCGACAGCGGTGACGCGTGGCGGGCCGAACGGACCGTCGTTTTCCTTACGAGCGACGAAGCGGAGACACAACTCCCGGAAGTAACGCTCGAACGGGACGGCGAGATGGTGGATCGATCCCCTGCCGAGCGCGTGACAGTTTCCGATCGGGGGCTCGTCGTTCGGGCAGTCGTCGACCCGACGGACGGCCACTACGGGATCGAACTACAAAACGCCACCGACGACGAGTACCGGATCGACGGGCTCGAACTCGACGGCCGGACGGTCGACATCGGGACTCCGACCGTCGCCGCCGGCGAACGGACATCACTGGAGGGGACGATCCGACAATCGACCGACCGGCGGGTCGAAACCGTCGAAGCGAGAATCGCCGCGACCGGGCGGGAAGACGGACGAAAGGAGATCCACACAGCCGCGGTCGTCCGTGAGGGTGCCGGCGGCGGTGGGGGGGATCCCTTCCGGAAGACGATCGCCCCCTCGACACAGGTCGCCGGCGAGTACGGTACCGTCGTGTTAGTCTTCGAAAACGAAACCGAGAGGGACCTCTCGGACGTGACCCTCGAAGCGGACGGCGAGCCGATAAACGATATGCTGTACTCCGCCGCCCACCGAGAGACGCTTCCCTCCGGGGAACGGATCGAACACTACGTCGACCTGAAGACGGGCGCCGGAACCGCCGAGTTCGACATCACCGCTACCTACGCCGACGGATCTGATACCGAGGCGTCGCGTACGTTCCGGGTGGCCGGACCGGCGGTCGAAACCGAAGCGGAGTGGACCGACGATCATCGGACGTCTTGGTCGCTGGAGGAACTGAGCGAAACGGGCGGGGACGAGACCGAGTTCCCCCCGACGGTCTCGACGTCGTTCGACTGATCCGGCCGTTCCGGTTCCCGCTCACAGCCCTAGAATCGAACTGGGTACCGAGGGCGGGGACGACCCCCGAGCCGGAGGTCACACCAGGAAGTCGCCGGTGACCGACTCCTTCGAGTCCTGAACGTACCAGTACATTCCCCGGCTGGTGTGGACGATGAGCGCGACGACGAAGACGACCGTAAGTCCCATCGAGGCGAACAGCGACCAGCGCGCGATCGTCAGCGCGCTCGCCCGCTGGGAGCGCTCCTCGGCGACGGTCTCCGCCCGCGTCGTCTCGCCCGCCTCGGTGAACGCCGCCTCGGCGTCGTCGTAGTTCGAGAGCAGCGTCTCCGAACGCTCCTCGAACTCGCCGTAGTGGGTCGGGTTCAGGATGAGGGGCTGGCCGGGCACCGACACGAAGATGTCCGACTGCATTCCTCCCCAGGTGTTCACCGCCTGCTGGCGTTCGGTTTCGCCCTCCGAGACCAGCGTGCTATAGGTCTCGAAGGCCGCCTCGGAATCGGCTTCGAGCGACTGGGCGCGTTCGGTATCGCCCCGTAGAGACGCGATAAGGGCGAGTTCGCTCTGGATCGACGCCTCCTCGATCGGGGCCGTGTCCTCGGCTTCGAGCTGTTCCTGGTAGTAGGACTCCTGGGTCTGGAGCCGCGATTCGAGTTCCGACCCCGCCGTGTCGCGAATCGTCATGGCCTGGCTCCGGAGGTCGTCGTCCCGGATCGCCTGTCCGTACGTCGTCATCGTGTCGTAGGCGACGGCCGCCCTGATGAGTTCTTCCTGGGCCGCGTCGTAGCTTCCGTTTTCGATCAGCTCGTCGGTCGCGGCGATCGCCTCGAGATATCTGATGACGCCGTCGCCGAACGTCAGTACGGTCGTCACGTCCTCACGGGGGACATCGTCTTCGCGTATCCGCTGGTCCATCTCGTTGACCAGCTGGACGGTCTGCCCGGAGGTCTGATCGAGCGCCTCGCTTCCCGCCGGAGCTTCATCGAGATCCTCCAAAAGCGGATCGAGATTGAGCGGGATCGGCGTCGCGGTGACGGTGACCTCCCGGCTGTCGACGCCCTCGCCGTCGATCACGAACGTCCAGGTGTACCCCGAGCCGATGTCCGCGCTCGGATCGAACTGAACCTCGTAGCCGACGGTCGCCGAACTTCCGGAGCCGATCGTCGATCCGACGCCGCTCGTCACCTCGATGTACTCTTCGTTTCCGTCTTCGAGGGTCACCTCCGGATTTCTGATGTTCCGGTACCCGAGTTCCTCGCTGACCGTGACGGACGTCGACTCGGAGTTCCCGATCGGCACGTCGCCGACCCCCGTCTGTGTCGGGCTCACGTCCATCGAGATACCGTGTCGGACCTCGATCGTCTCGGAGACGTCCGCGCTGTCGACGCTGGCGTCGCTCGATTGGACCGTGGCATCGAAGTCGTAGCTCCCCTCGCCCATGTCGGTACTGGCGACGATCTCGATTTCGACCGGCTCGCTCGAATCCGGTGCGATCGTGCCCGGCGTGTCCACCACGTTTACCTCCTGGAAGTCCGTCGAGTCGACGTCGACGCCGCCGAAGTCGAGTTCGCGATCGCCGGTGTTTTCGACGTCGATGGTCGCGGTCCGCGTGATCGTCCCGGCGCTCCGGGGCTCGTCGAACTGGATGAAGCCGACTCCGAGGCTCACGTCGCCGAACTGGGCCGGGAGCGCGACGAACGATTCGAGGGTGACGGAGCTGTCGACGTTGTACCCGTCGTCGGGATCGACTGAGAACATCCCGCCGATGTCCGAGTACTGCGCGGCACGGTCGTCGGCCGTGAACGTGACCGTGACCTGGTCGCTCCCGCCGGCGCTGGCGCTGGCGCTCTCCAAGCCGCTGATCCCGTCGGCGCCGCTTACGTCCAGTCCGTTGAAGCCGCTATAGCCGCCGACCTCCTCGACGGTTACCTGAGCGTCCCGGGACTCGCCGCGCAACGCGCCCTCGTCGTCGACCCAGTCCGGAACGTTCGATATCTCGACGTAGGCTGGCGTACGGACGGTGTAATCGACGGTTTCGGTATTTCCGCCGCCCCCGATCTCCAGCGTCGCCGACTCGGAACCGCCGGCGTTGAGGGTCACGTCGACCGTTGCGCTCTGGCCGGGGCCGACAGTCCCCGGTCCGGTCGCGCTGTGACCGCCGCCGATCGACGCCGAGATGTCGACGGAGTTGTTCACGTCGTTGTTCGTCACGGTCACTGTATCCGAGATGGTGTTCCCGTCGCCCGGCTCGAAGGTGAGCGTCTCGCCGCTCTTCCCGGCCGTCCAGTCGCTCGTCTGGGCGGTGACGCCGCCGACGGCGGCCATCGACAGCACACACAGCGCGGCGACCAACGCGACCGCGGCTCGCTCAGACATCGGTATCACCCATCACGATGACGGAATCGAGGTTTGCGGCCTCGAAGGCCCGCTGCCAGGCGAAGAGCCGCGAGGCGATCAGCGAGACCACGAGCGCGATCACGAGCCCGTACCCGAGGAGGATCGTCCCCGAGGCGACGGCCAGCGAGGTCCGCATCGCTCTCGCCGTATCCCGCCGCTGCTGGAGAGCCGACTGGCGGTCCTCGAGGCCGTGTCGCTGGGCCCGCTGTGTGGCGTCGGCCAGCATCGGCGCAACCTGGAGCGCGGTCCCGTACTGCTGGATCACGCCGACGTTGTGGCTCCCGAGGGCGGCCGTGGAGCTCTCACAGCCGGTACAGGCGTCGGTGAACGAGTCCATCGCCGCCGCCGACTCGTTCATCGCCTCCCTGTCGGCCGATAGCTCGGCTTCGAGCTGTTCGACCTGTCTGGTGAACTCGGCCGCCTGTTCGGGCTCGTTGGCCCCCTGGTAAGCCGACGCCGCCATCTCTCGGAGATCGATCTCTGTCGGTGTGTGATCGGTCGCCTCGGCCTCCGAGGCGAGTTCGTCCCCGAGCCGTTCGTAATACCGCGTCAGCGCCAGCCTCGAGAGCGCGGCCAGGGACTCGTCGTGTGATCGGAGATCGGAGATCGTCGATTCGATCTCGGTGGCGGTTTCGAAGCCGGCCTCGTACTCCCCGTTTTCGAACTGCGTCTGTGCGGTCTCGAAGGATCTGATCGTCGCGATGACGGCATCGAGTTCGTTCGCCTGTTCGTCGGAAAAGTCGCCGACCTGAACCGCCGCGAGCGACTGGGTGTGGAGCGTTTCAAGTTCGCCGTACTCGTCGTAGATCGCCAGGTCGCTCATCCCCCTGAGCGTGCCGAAGTACTCGTCGGCGGTTTCCGGTTCCGATCCCGACGATTCCTGCGCGACGGTTATCGGCGCCGTTACCGGCGCCAGAAGCGATACGACGACGACCGTGGTGACCAGTATGACCGTCACCCGAGTGTTCGTTCTGTCCATTCAAAACACCGTCCGGGAGAGTCGTTCCGTGAGCTCCCGATGCTCGAACAGTTCCTCGATCGCGTCCAAAAGCAGGATCGCGACGTGGACCGAGACGATGCCGTCGGCGCCGCGGCCGGAGCCGTCGATGTCGACCCGCTCGAGCATCTCGCGGGCCGGCGCGATTTCCGAGAGCGAACCGCGCTCGGCGTCGATACGGTCGGCGACCTCGTCGGCACGCGCGGCGAAGGCACGCCGCGCCGCCATCGGGTCCTCGTTCAGCCGCTCGATCAGCGTCTTCATGTGGAAATCCCCCGTCCACCGGACGTTCGCCGCGCTCATGTCGGAGCAGGCGGTGAACAGATCCAGGTTCCGCTTCGTCGACATCGCCTCCGAGATCGTCTCGGTGGCCTCGGCCGCCGCGTCGAGGGTCGCGTCTGCGACGGTGTCGGGGTCGGCGTCGATCTCGGCGAAGTAGTGGCCCCGTTCGGGGAACGATTCGACCGCATCGAGGACGGTTTCGACGACCGAGGCGTAATACTGCGGGATCGCGACATCGACGCCGGATTTGGCGGTCACGTCCCGGAGTTCCGTCCGTATCCGGTCGATCCGGTCGCGCTGTGGCGCCGAAAGGCTCCAGGTGAACGACGCCTCCAGCGTCACCGTCTCGGCCGGCTGATCGACGACCGCGCGATCGTCCCTCGTCTCGAAGAGGTGCTCGAGCTGTTTCGGGGGCGCCAGACTGACTCGGTACCGGCCGACGAGTAGCCGGTCGTCGACGTATTCGCCGCTTTCGTCGGTCGTCGCTTCTTTCGTCCCCTCTCCGCTGTAGAGGCGTTCGAGAGCCGGCTCCTCGGGGACGATCTTGATGTTCATTCCGCCCGTAGCGACCCCGTCGATCCGGGACTGGACCCGGAGTTGTCCCGGTCGCTGAGACAGTTCGATCGTTTCGTTGAGCCCATCTTTGGGGAGTTCACGCTCGACCGTCGCCTCCTGGTATTTCTCGTGGTCGACGACGAGGGCGACCGTTTCGGCTTCGGGCGGGGGATCGAACCGCACTTGTCCACCGTCGCCGGTTTGCTTCGTCTCCGTCGTTTCGTTCGCCTCCAACCGGACCGACGCATCCGGGATCCGGATATCACGTACTTCGTCCTGTACCGTCACGGAGATATCCGGGAGATCGAATTCGAGTTTGATCGGTTCGGACGCTCGTCCGAAATCGGCCTCGATGGGATCGGAGGTGTAGGTGCGATTTTCCGTTTCGAGCGTCGCCGAGAATCGCCACTTCCTTTTCGGTAGCTCCCATTTTTTCCATCCGTCCCTAGTTACCGTGGTTCGTCTATCGGTATTAGCGCCGCTACCGCGGACAGCCTCGATCTCGACCTCGTCGTTAATCCGATCCGTCCCGTCCGTGATATCGATATGTCTCGTCGTCGTCTTCTGTCTTGTTCCAGTTTGACCCATCTCGTCACTTTCCGATCCGGCCCGTTTGTCGCCACCCGCATAGCCGATCGCGAACAGCGCTACTACGGCAGCTCCGATTGGTCCCCAGGGATCGAAGGGGACCGGAAGTGATAAGACGCCGAGCGCGTCGACAAGCTCGATCGCCAGGATCACGACGGAAAAGATTATTACGGCAGCTAAAATAGTGTGTTCAACCTTGTCGTGAATCCCTTTCCACTGGCCAGCGAGGAACCCGCCGACGGTCGTAACGATCGCACCAACGAGCATGGCGAGAGCGAACAGGACCGTAGTGACTATCGATCCGCCCTCCGGCGGGGAGAGTTGGACGGCGACGATCCCCGCATCGGTCGCCAGTTCTACCATCCCTCCGTTCGCTTCGAGGGTGACGCCCGATACCTGGAGCCGTTCGCCGTCGATCGAGAGGTCCTCACCGGAGAGGTACGTCGACCCGGACTCGGTCCCGATCAGCACCGACGAGACCGACAGGGCTTCGAGGCTCCGATCGGTCTCGATCGTCGTGCCGTCGACGAGCGTCGCGTTGATCGACGCCGTCTCGGCGCCCGGTCCCTCGACCTTTTGCTCCCCGAGGAGGTCGCCGACCGAAACCGTTACCATGTTCGCGCCGGCGGCTTCGCCGTCGTTCGGGACCGGGATCGCACCGTCCCGAACCGCCGTCGCGTCGGTCGAGGTCTCGTTCTCGGCGTCGTCGATACTGTGGACCGTGACCGTGTGTTCGACCCCGTCCTCAATGTGCGGATGCCAGAGGACGATCTCGCCGTGCAGATAACGGATTTCAGGTGACGTCCCGCTGGCGGAACCGACCGGGGCTCCGTCCGTTTCGAAGCCGTCTGCCGTCGTCTCGTCGGGGGCGACCTCCTCGCGGAACGTTCCGAGATCGATCTCGACCGTCCGGGGATCGGTCAGCGATGCGTCCACCGTCTCGCCGGCCAGCACCAGTGACACGTCCGTCACGCTGGTGTTGGTGACGCCGACGGTCTCGACCGGTAGATAGAGCGTTCCGTCCTCGGTCCAGCCGCCGAAGGACGCCGACTCGACGGTGTGGAGGTCGGCCTCGTCCGAAAGCTCCGTATCACTCACTTCGACCGTCGTGCCGACCAACGAAGTATCGTCGATACCTCCGGATCCTGGCACCGATAACCGGTGCTGATACAGGCCGTTTTCCGGGGTAAACGCGCTTATATTCCAGGTCCATTGTACGGTCCCTGGATCGGTTCCTAAAGTAATCTCTCCGTTCGGAACCGAGCCGTTCGGCCCAACGGCAGATTCCGCGAGGGTAACAGTAATATGATCCCGGGATGTCCGCGCGGCGGCGAACTGTTCCTCATCGGAGAATCCGACGAGAACTGATCGGTTCTCGTCCGAACCGTCCGCGACGCTAACCACGAGATCCATCATCCCCAGATCGCGGTCCGTGGTCGAATACGAGAACGTTTCCTCGGTCGCCTCGCCGGATCCGAGTTCGATCGACCTCGATTCGATCGTTCCCTGGTCGTTCTCGATGGACACCGTCGTCTCCCCCGAACCGCCGGTGTTTTCGATCTCGGCGGTCAACTCGACGGTCTCTCCGGCGCTAACCGAGTCGGGCGGGCCATCGGTGATGCTGATATCGAACTGCGACTCTCTGTTGACGGTGAACGTCCCGGTTTGCTCTGCGTCGCCGATGGAGACGGTGAAATCAGCCTCGTCGGGAAGGTGCCCATCGACTGTGTAGGTGAGATCGACGGTGGTCGTTTCGTTCGGATCGACTGCTCCGGTCTCGGCCGTATCGACCTCACTTCCGTTAATGTCGAGACGGACGGTTCCGTTGGCCGCGCTTCCGCCGGTGTTTTCGACCGTCGCTTCGACGGTTATCTCTTGGCCGACGCTGGCTTCCCCGGGAGCGTCGACGGAGTCGATTCCGAACGTTCCGGTATCGGTCTGGGCGACCGCTACGGGGGCAAAGAGGAATCCGACCGCGGCGAGGACGGCGAGAGCGGCGACCGCGGTCCGGGCGTACCCGAGGTGATCGGTAGGTCGCGTCATGGTTATCCGGCGTTGGGGTCGGTGTACTCCTCGAGGTTCGTCACGATCTGATCGAGTTCGGCGTGTGTGAGGTCGGTCTCACCGCCGCCATTCGAGCCGGCCAGACTCTCCCCGAGCATCTCGAAGTCGTCCCAGGAGTGATCCAAAAGCGGATCCAGATCGAATCCCCCCAACAGGAGCAACACGTCCACGTCGCTTCCCTTCCCGCGCTTCGGCGTCAGGCTCGCCTGTCCCGCGACGTTGATCCCGTGGCTGTCCGTCCAGTCGCGGAACGCGTCGTAGACATCGGGTTCGGATATCTCGCCGTTGTCGATCATCGATTCGGGTGCCCGAACGATCGCGTACGCCGCCCGCGTCGTCTCGACGTCCATCGGCACGAACGTGTTTTCGGCCGCCTGTTCGAGCATGTACTCCAACTCGAAGATGGACCCGTCCAGATCGGTCGCGACCGCTGGCGTGAAGTGGTAGGCGTCCATCTGGGAGGGGATCGTCACGTAGTCCTTGATATCGATGACGCTTCTGGTTTCCCTACCGGCCCCGATCATCAACTCGACCGCCTCGATGATCGCGCCGTTGATCGAGTCGTACTGCCCGTTTCCGTCGTCGCTGGCGGCCTCCAGATGCGAATTCGCCCCCAAAAGCACCATACCGGCGTTCTGAGTCCCGTCCTCGGTTCGCAACAGCCGGGAGAGCCCACACACCGCGTTGAAGTGTCGTTGGGGCTGTTCGTAGTAGTAGGGCCACACGCCGAAGGCAGCATGGATGACGCTTTCCATCCAGTCCTCGACGTCGACGCTTTGGGCGTCCGGGAGGCCGTTCTTGAACTGGTCGATGAGGTACGGGATCGAGCCGTTTCCGGTTCCGCCACCCAGCGTCGCGATATGCATGAACGCGTCCGTCCCGCTCATCTGATCCTGAATGTCGCCAACGATCCGATCGAGGTCCTCGAGGGCGCAAGCCTCCCCGTTCGGGAAGAAGTTCCCGGCTCCCTGCTGGGAACCGAACTCGAGAGCGTGGGTGTTCATCAGCTGTTCCTCGTCGCTACCGGATCCGATATGCTCCTGTAATCGGTCGATCGTGTTCCGGAGGTCGGATCGGTTGGTGTTCATCACCAGGATCCGTTCGTCGATCCCGGGGTTCTCCGCGCGATCGAAAAACTGCGAGGCGATCCGCCCACCGCCCTCACCCGATGCGATTACGCTCCATCTCGTAAACGTGTCTGATGCTGCCATTGTCAGTTATTCTATCTTGATCGCCGTCGCCGTCGTCGTCACGTCCTCGCCCGTTTCCAGCCCGGCGACCATCTCCCGTATGGTCGCGTCTGGCAGCGGTACCGACAAGAAGTTTTTTTTCGCCTCCTCGAACCGCAACTCGTCGCCGGCCTCGATGTTGTACCGGACGGTGTTTTTGAGCTCGCGCTCGACCTGTGAGCGGTCGTAGACGATGACCTCCTCGTCGGACTCGACGAGGTCGTACCCGTTGCGCTCGCTCCAGATGGCGATGAGACACGGAACGTACGAGTCCCGGACCGGCAGCTCCATCCCCGTCGAAACGTATCCCTGCTCCTCGAACGTCGAGGAGACTTGCGAATCGATCGCCGGAACGTGCTCCCCCATGTCCTGGTCGAAGTCCGAACACAGCCGCTCGCGGAGCGACCGTTCGGCGAACTCGACCGCAGTCGTCGTGTCGCCGTCGACCTCCAGTTCGCGTTCGACCGACCCGAACGCCTCGTCCCCGGGGTCTCCCGAAAGGGTGTACGTTCCGGCCGGCACCTCGTCGAATTCGACGGACGCGGCGACCCGAGTTTCGACGGTTTCGCGCTCCGAATGGACGCCACCGTCGAGTTCGACGGTCGCCTGCCGGAGTTCGCCGCCGCGCTCGTACTGGAGGTCGACCGTCACGTCGTGTCGCTCGACGTCGCCCCGCCGGAGCACCCCTTGGGCCGGATCGAACTCGATCGAGGGGTTGCGTCTGTTATAGAGTCCGAGGAACTGTTCCGCGTGACGGACCGGGAGGTCGTCGGCCGTCACCTCGCCGGCCTCCTGCAATCGGGTGTCGATCTGACCGGCGAAATCGTCGTACGCCTCGACGACGGACGCCTTCGTTCGTGCCGTTTCGAGGGCGTCGGTCAACCGTGCGGCCGCGTCGGCCCACTCGGCGGTGAACCGCTCGAAGTCGTCGATGTCTTCGAGCGTCTCCGCGAGCGATTCCTCGACGACGGGCGGTTCGTCGTAGTACCCGCCGGGAAGCTCCGCCGACTGGAGCGTCCGGACGGCGTCGTCGAGGTCGCGCTCCATCGACCGGATCATCGTGACGCAGGTCCGTCTGAGCTGTGCCTGCTTGCGCGTCAGTTCGGCCAGTTCCAGCGCCGAATCGAGCGACTCGACCTCGTCGCGCATCTTCGTTATCTCGTCGACGTACTCGGCGTCGACGTGTTCGTCGACGTTCGATCGTAACACGGCGTCGAGGAGGTCGGAAAGCCGATCGCGCTCCGCTTCGAAGGAGCCGGATAACTGATCCCGAAGCCGGTCTCTCGCCTCGAGTATCGACTCGGTCGCGGCGTAGTAGTCGTGGTTGTCGGCCGCTCCGGACGCCGATTCCAGTTCCGCCTCGATGGCGTCGATATCGTCGGGACGCATATCGCCCCGTGTCATCTCACGGACCGTCTCGATCGCCGCCTCGATCGCCTCGTCGGCTTCCTCCCGAGCCTCGTCCAGCGTGTCCCGGTACGCCGGGATCGGGTCCGTTGCGGGGGGGAGCGACACCGACGGCGCGGATCGAACGAGATCGACGTCCTCCAGACGGGCGGTCTGAGATTCGATCTCGTCGGTCTCTTCCCGGGCGAACTCCCGGAACAGCTCCTCGAACTCGTCGTGGAAGGACTCGATCTCCGTCTCAAGGCGTTCGAACTCCTGAACGTCGGCACTGTCGACGCTGCCGGTGAGTTCGAAGGACCCCGATCTCGGTTCGAACCGGATGCCCTGGGTCCCGAAGTCCGCGACCAGCGAGTCGACGCGGGCGTCGACGCTCTGCGACCAGTTGGGATAGGCGTCCCGGAGATCGTTCAGCGTCCGGAGGTAGTCCTGAAACGTCTCAGCGACGCTCCGTCCGCGCTTTCGGACGTACTGCTGTTCGCTGGTTTTGCTCCGTGTAATCAACCCCCGTACGTACAGCGCGATCCCTGCGACGACGACGATCGGGATGCCGATCATCGTCGCCCAGACGACCTCGGACATCCCCGTGAGGACGAAGACAATCGCACCGCTCGCGGCTGCAGCCACGACGAGACCACCGATACTGAGTATTGTTCGTGTGCTCGAATTCATACCATCACCCGGATTAGATCGATCGCTCCGAGATACCACAACAGTCCGATCGCCCCGAGAAGGAGGACGATCCCCGCGACGGCCGGGACCAGCCCGGCACGGCGGTTATACGAGACGTCCCGACTGAGTTTCATCTGATCGCGGACGTTTTTTGCCTCCATGAGCGGGACGGCTGCCCCTAGAAGCGCTCCGCCGAGTAGCCCGGCTACGAGCGCCCCGCCGAAATACATGAGAACGGTCGAACGGGCGTCTACTCGCTGTGTGCTGACCGCGTTCTCGTACTCGGAGAGCGAGTTCTCGGCCGTCGTCACCGTCTCGTTCCGCTCTTCGCTCATCTCCTGCCGGACCAGGAACCGCTCCGCAGGGGAGAGGTCATCGGATCGAAGTTCGCTTGCGGCCTCGCTCTCGGCGTCGCGGAGATTATCGAGCCCCTGTTCCATCTCCGAGAGGGACTCGTTGGCGCTGCCGTGGTGCTCGTCCGTGTAGGAACTCGAATTTTCGATCGCGACGGCGGTTTCACGTAACGATCCGGACGCGTTCTCGATCCGGCCAGCGGCGTTCTCGAACTCGGTCGCTTCGGATTCGAACTCGGAGGAGGTCGAGACGTTCGTCCCGAAGGCGTCGCCCGACCCCTGTGCCGCGACCGGCGCCGCGATCCCGGCGGAGATCCCCCCGACGACGAACAGAACCGTCACGACGAGCGTGCTACGACGAATCATGAGTGCAGTCTGGCTCTGATCTGTCTCCGTTTGTATAGGTATACTCCGACGCCAGCGACGAGGATCCCGACCCCAAGCCCGAGCAGCGCGCCCCCGCCGGCGAGGGCGACCGCTTGATCGGCCAGCGCAGCGAAGCGCCTCGTCAGCTCCCCTGCCTGGCGCGCGTCGCTCGGCGAGAGTTGGCCGACGACGATCGACGCGAGCGCGACGAGTTCGGCCATCCCGCTCATGTTTATATCATCATCTGCTCCGATTGGTCCTCCTCGTACGCCTCGGCGATCGATTCGATCTCCGCGATCCGACCGAGGTCCTCGCGCCGGTAGGTCAGAAGCGTCGTCAGCGAGGCCAGCTTCCGGTCGCTGAGGGCGATCCCGAGGTTCACCTCGCTCAGCCCACAGCTCCGTTCGAGGAACTCCTGAATGGTCGCGGTCTCGACGCTGTGGCTCCCGTCGGTGAGGTACGAACTCGGGGCTCGGACGAGCGAGATGGCCTTTTGAGCCTTCTGGCTGTCGGCGTTGGCCAGCGTCTGTTTTGACGCCGACAGCCGGGACAGCGCCGCGCTGTCGATCTCGCGCTTCCCGACGAAAGGTAACAGATAGCCCGGAAGCGTCTGTGTCATCGAGACGGATCGCCCGATCGCGGCGTATCCCGGGCGTGAATCCCCCCCGATCCCGAATGAGAGGGAGGTCACGATGTCCTGAACGTCGATATCGGGCGTATCGACGCTCTCGACTTCGCTGGCGTCGACGCTGCTGAACACCGGTCCCGTGATCAGATCGTACAGCGACGCCGCGACGTAGGCGTTGTACTCCCCGAACTGCCCCGCCGAGGAGTCGAGATAGGAGATCCGTTGGTTGTCGACGAGGACGATCCCGTCGGCCTCGTCCTCGAGGCGATCGAGCCCGTATCTCGCGTTCCACGCCTGCCGTCCGGCGGCGATCCCGTCGTCGTTGGTGTCGTCCTCGACCGACCCCTTCGTGTTCGGCAGGATCGCGACCGCGATTACTTGGGCGTGACCGTCGGTGTACCGTTTGATCTGGCGGGCGAGATGGGGGCCGATTCCACAGCCTGTCCCGCCGCCGAGACCGAGACACAGGAACACGAAATCGATCGTGTCGGACGCCGCCGGGGCCGGTGTCGTCGCCTCCCCTCCCTCCCCCTCCTCTTCTCCCGGTGGCGGCGCCGTCGCGCCGAACCGGCGGTCGAGCAGGTTCTGGACTTCGGTGTCGTACTGGACCATCACCTCGTCGGCCCTGACCGGATCCCGGCCGAAGCCGCCGGTGACCATCTCTTCGAATCCCGGCTCGGACCGTTCCACCAGCCCGTGTTGTTCCGCGATCCCGAACTGGTTTTCCTCGGGGATGTTCGCCAGGTTCTCGAGGTCGCGGATGGTCGAGTTGAACACGAACGGCGTCCCGAGTGTCGAGATATCGGGACTGCTGAACAGGCCTAGCAACGAGTCGTCGGTGTACTCGAACAGCGCGTCGACGATCGCTCCCCCTGCCTGCCCTGCCCCCACAAACAAGTATGTCATTAACTTACACCGGTCGGTTTTCGTCGTTCGATAAAATAACTATCGGTCGGCTCGAAAATATCGGTCAAACGAACTGTTCCGGGTTCGAGGGTTCACCCTCTGAGCCGTCTGAGCATCACGCTGTACTCGTTGCGCTCGTAGAGTTCCTCGACGTGGTCGAGCACCGCGTCGGCGGCGAGTAACACGCCGGCCGCCCGCTGGGGTCTGGTCGTGAGCTCCTGCTCGGCGTCCGCCGACAGTTCCTCCGCCAGTGCGAGGAAATGTTTCGGGATCGAATGGTTGTGGTCGGGCCTGACCGAAACGAACTCGGACCTGATGTCCTCGATCCGCCCCCGAACGGTCGAGAGTAGTTCGTCGACGTCGTCGGACTCCCCACCCGAAAGCGACCGGGAGAGACGCGGGATCAGGGTCCGGTCGTAGTAGGAGATCTCCTGGTAGATGGCGTACAACTGGATGTCGTCGATCGATTCGGGGTCGTTGAGGAGTGCCTCCAGTTCCCGAACCCGATCGGCGAGGTGGCTGTACACCGGTGTGTCCTGGGTGGTGAGCTCCCGATCCAGCGAATCGAGCCGTCGCTGGACATCGTCGGGGCCGATCTCCGACAGCATCTCACGCGTCTCGGCGTACTCGTCGAGTACCTCGACGCTCTCGCGGATCGTCGCTTCGAGTTCCGACTCGTCGTCGGGACTTCTGAGCCCGTCGATCAGTTCCCGCGAGAGCCCGCTCGACGGGCGGGCCTGGCGATCGATCGTCTCGGCGATAGACTCGATCGGGGTCGACGGCTCGGTTACGACCACGTCCTCCCGCTGGAGTGCCGTCGCGAGTTCCGACAGCCGCCCCTCGGCGTCCCGGCTCTCGAACGAAACCGAGCCGGATCGGGCCGCCGCCTCACACACTGTCTCGGCCTCGCCGATCACGGCCTCGCGGTCGTCCTCCTGCTGTTCGAGCTTCCGGTTCGTCCGGATCAATCGGTCGACGAGCGGTTCGATCGCCGACGGGAGACGGCCCTGCTGTCGGTCGAGATCCCGCTTGATGTTCTCGTACACTTCGACGGTCGAACGGCGATCGGCGGGTTTGACAGCCTCGGAGACGGCCGCCCCGGTTTCGAGCCGTTCGACGGCCTCGGAGATCGCCGACCGAACCTCGTCTTCGTCGGCCGACTCGTCGGTCAGAACGCGACAGAGTTTCCGGGCGGTCGAGGAGTCGAACTCGGTCCGCCGCTCGACGCTACCGGCGGCCTCGGCGACGACCGGCGGTGACGAGTCCCGCTCTTCTTCGGTGTCCGACGACTCCCCCGTTTCGGCGGATTGGGTCTCCGTTCCCGGTTCGAACGGCGATCCGGCGCCACACGAGGGACAGAAATCGACATCGGGGGCGATCCGGTCGCCGCAACTCAGACACTCGCGTTTCGGCTCCGGTTCCGACTCGGCTCCGGCTGTACCGCCTTCCGAGTCGGAACCGGATGACCTGGTGCCGGTGCTGGCCTCCGTCCCCGCTGTCGACTGTCCCTCCGTACTCGAACCGTCCTGCGGCTGCTGTTGGGTGGTCCGCTGACCCATCGACATGTTGCGTCCGGACTTGACGTCCCGGAGCCGCTTTCTGACCGCGCTTATCGCGGCGTCGACCGTCTCCGTCGCCCCGGACCCGACTTCGATCGATTCGCCGCCCGCAGTCCGTATCTCGAGGGTGGAGTAGTTCCCGTCCTGGTGGGAATCGACGGCCGTAATCTGGTCGTAGAACAGTTCGCGGTTCGTGCCGCCGCTGCCGGCCTCCCGCGACGCCATGTTGTACTTGGCCCCCTGGTTGATGTTGACCGACGTTCCGGTGACGACGAGCGTCGTCGTCCGGTAGGTACGCGAGGGTTTGACGAACGGCGGCGACTTCCCGTTGCCCCTGGTGAGGGAGTATGTACCGGCCTCGGCGACGTCGATCCCCCTGGCGGCGCTCCGTTCAGCCTGCGAGACGAACCGGTTCAAAAGCTCCTCGTAGTTCGCGTTGACGACCCGCGTCCCCCAAAAGTAGATCCCGAACCCGGCGAGCAATCCGAAGAAGGTGATGATCCCGATCTGTCCGGCCTGGTCGACGACCATGAACCCGATCGTGGCCACTATCAGCGTTATCCCGATGATCGTAATCCAGAAATTCCACCCGATCCACCACGCGATCCCGTTGACGTCCTCTTCAGCGGTCATATACAACTCGATTGCGAGAA
Source organism: Natronomonas aquatica (assembly GCF_024449025.1). GTDB lineage: Archaea > Halobacteriota > Halobacteria > Halobacteriales > Haloarculaceae > Natronomonas > Natronomonas aquatica. The sequence continues at coordinate 110,911 of NZ_JAHLKM010000002.1, forward strand.
ACGGGAAAAAAACTTCGGGGGTCGCTAGATGGGACCGATACGGAAACCGCAGTCAGCGGGAGATAACGGGGTTCAGACGCTCACGGCATGTTTTCTCGGCCGAGACAGGAGAACAGCGGTTCGATATCCGACCAGACGTCGCGGATGTTATCGGCCTGCTCGCTGTTGCCTTCCTGTTTGAGCTTCTTGGCGTGGTCGTACATCTCCTCTAGGGGCGGCATCTCGGGGTTCCACAGCGTCCCCCACAGGTAGACGTCGTCGAGATACGGCGTGACGAGTTGGTTGACGTGGATGTCGATCGACTCGGAGCCGTTCGTCCCGTCGGCGTCGAGGAACTCGTCGCTCGCGAGGATCTCGGAGACGACCCCGTCGTTGACGAGTTTCGAGATCTCTTCCATTTTCTCGTTGGGTCCGTACAACAGGAACGTACCGCCCCAGGAGGTGGTCGGATCGAACTCGGCGAGTTTGTTCTGAAACAGCGCGTTCCGCGCGAGGATTTCGAGTTTAGATCGGTCGAAGGAGTCGGCCCGCATGCGGCCGAGCACCGGTGCCAGGATGACGGCCGGGGTGTACTCGCGTTCGGGATCAACCTGGTATTTGTCCTGGACCGGCCGGAAGCTGTCGGCCGGGTCGAAGACGTCGCCCATGATCGACATCGTCGCCTCCCGGTCGAGGAACTGCGGCACCGACGACATCGTAAACGCCTCCAGGAACGCGACGAGCGGTTTGTTGATCTCCTGGTACTGGGGTGGGTTGTACTCGTCGAGGCGGTTGATACGGGGGTGGATCTCGCTTTTGACGCTATCGAGCCGCTGGTTGTCGAAGGGGATGATTGCGTCGACGGCCTTCGAAGCGCGCGTCAGCCCGACGATCCCGTTGACCTTCGCCCTCCCGCCGAAATCAGCGTACCGCCGGCCGCGGGACGGCAGGACGATGCTGCTGAAGAACGGCTTTTGCACCACGAAGTCGTCGTCGAGGACGCGCTCCCGGATCATGTCAGCGAGCACCGGCGTCGCCCCACAGCCGGTCCCTTTCGTGACGCTGTGGATGAACATGATCGCCTGTGAGTCCTTGAGGTGCTGCTGTTTGATGTCCCACCGCTCCTGGAAGGGGTTGGCGTCGTCCTCGAAGTCGGCTTCGATGAGATCGCGGCCGAGGTCCCAGCGGAACCCGGCCCCCGCGTAATCGTGCTTCCCGAAACCGATGATACAGTTCGGCAGCAGGTCGTTGCGGCTGTACCCGTGTTCCTCCTGTGCGTAGTAGGTCTGTTCGAGTTCGCTCACGTTCGTGTTGAGCGCGCCGTAGCCCGCCAGCCCGCCGTTCCAGATCACCGCGCGCTGTTCGTGGTTCTCCTCTAAGGTGTCCCGCCGGAGGAGGATCGCATCGAGGATATTGTTTCCCGCTCCGCCGACGCCGATCAGATACCACTTCTTCCCGTAGGCGTCGTCGAGGTGATCGTCGGTCGGCGTCTCGGACGCGATCGTATCGATCCCCGTATCGGTCTCGATCGGGTCCTCGGTTCCCATCGTCGCCCCCGTGCTCGCGCCGTTCTCCGGCGATTCAGCCGGGTCAGGGCCGCTGAACACGTCCTCGACCAGGTCCGGATACATCGTCTCGATCGACTGCCGTTCGTCGCGGTGTCTGGCCCGGATGTGTTCGACGAGCGTGTCGCTGTCCCACTGCCCCGTTCGTTCCATACAGATCTTACATACCCGTGTCATTGTCTCCCCGGATTGCCAGGGGGTAGCGCGCGCACCCTCTTAAACAGTGAGATCGTTCGGGGACGATCGGCGGTTCACCGTCGGTCGTCGCCGATCGTTACCGGCCGCTCGAGTACCGGTCGAGGAACCGATCGACGAGTTCGTCGATCCCGTCCGCGACGGCCGTCCTGTCAGTGAAACGGATCTCGAGGAAGCCGGGCGGGGCGTTCTCCTGTAGCGTGACTCGCTCGACGATGTCGGACTGTCGACGACAGAAGGTCGCCAGTGCCGCGAGCGTTCCCGGATCCGCGACTCTTTCGGGGAGCTTTTCGGTTTGGTACTCGACGACGTTTCCGTCGGATCGGTCGCGCTTGAGTTCCCGCAGAGTATAGAGGATCTCGTCAGTGAGCTCCTCGGGGTCGACCGTCTCTGGAGCGGGGCCTCCGCCGGATCCTCCGTGAGCGTGCTCCGGTTCCCGCTCGGGGCCGGTATCGGCTCTCCTGACGGAACGGGATTTCTCGCCGGTGTTCTCGATCAGGATCCGTTCGTCCTCGATGGAGAGCCCCACACCGTACTGCTGTTCCAACAGCGGTTCGAGTTCGGCGTAGAGCTGTTTCGCGATCCCGTTCGGGATCCGGGCGGACCGTTGACCGTGTTCGATCCCGCCGATGAGGCTCCGGAGGAAATCGACCGCGGTCAAAAGCGCCTCCGACTCCGAACGTAGCTCCCGAAGCTGCTGTGTCGCCTCGGCGAACGTACACTCGTGGAGGTCGGACTTCGCCTCGGCGATCCCGTTCTCGATGCCCCCGACGCCGTCGAACTCAGAGTGGCGATTCTCGATGACCAGCATCCGTGTCCGCTCCCCGACCGTACCGTCGATCTCGTCGGCCACCGTTCGGATTGATTCGATATCGGATCGGACCTCGTTCAGTATCCGGTCGAACTCTTCTTCCCGTTCCCGGACATAGGATTCTATATCCGACCGGTGGTCGTCGATCGCCTCGATCGCGAACGCGATGTCCCGAATCGAGATCTCCTCGTCGTCGATCCAGTCCCGGACGTGTCGTTCGAGTTCGCCGACGTGGCATCGACCGCCGACAGTCGGGAGATCGAGTTCCCGGAGCCGGGCGGGCAGGTTGACGATCTCGTATCCCTCACCGTACCTGGACGCGACGGACATCTCGAACCAGCCGTCGGCGAGTGCGGTTTCAATCCCGCGGTAAAGCTCCGTTTCGATCCTGTCGTCGCCCTGAGCCGCGTTCTCGCGGGCGTACCGGACGGCGTCGGGTGCGATCTCCTCCAGCCGATCGAGCGTCGCGTTATCGACGGTCGAGGGATTCGGCTCAGTATCGGGAGCGTCCCCGCTGACCGTGTCAGCGTGGCTGTCACGCTCCGAATCAGATCCGGTATCCGAACGTCCGCTGGAGGGGGTTTGGTCCGGCATCAGTACGAGCGCGCCGACGACGCCGCCGACCGTAACGACCGAAACCAGCAGTACCAAGAGAAGCGACGCGAGTGCGCCCGCCGAAATGGCGGAGACGGCGAGCCAGCCGAACAACAGGACGACCACGACGCCGGTACCGACGCCGAATGCGATCCCGAGCCGTCGCTCGCTGCGGACGAAGAGGGCGATCCCCTGCCCCAGCCAGCCGAGGGCGCCGAAGAAACAGAGGACGGACACGGCCCCCGCACCGCCCTCGGTCGCCACCGCCGCCCCGTAGAACCCCGGGACAATCAGCAATCCAGCCGCCGTATCCGTTCCGACAGCGCCGGCCACAATGGCCTGTAGTAACGACACCGCAAGCGGGATTCCGGCCGCAGCCCACGCCAGGAGTGCCCCCCGATTGTACCGCATGTACCGGCCTGTCGTATTTGGAATATATAAATCCGGCGTGAGGTTCGTAGGTTCGGTCGGACGTGATCGACCCGTTTCGGACGGGAGTCGAACGTCACCACGTACCGACCGTGGGGGCGGTCGAAACGGTTTAGTTGAACGCTCGCGCACCGTCAGTATGCCGACGGAACTTACTGAGTACGATCCCACGTTGGGGAACAAATTCGTTTTCGTAACCGGCGGGGTGATGTCCGGGCTCGGCAAGGGGATTACGGCCGCCAGTACCGGCCGATTACTCGCCAACGCCGGCTTCGACGTGACGGCAGTGAAGATCGATCCGTACCTCAACGTCGACGCGGGAACGATGAACCCTTACCAGCACGGGGAGGTATACGTCCTGAAGGACGGCGGAGAGGTCGATCTCGATCTCGGGAACTACGAGCGGTTCCTCGATATCGATATGACCTTCGATCACAACATCACGACGGGCAAGACCTACCGCCACGTCATCGAGAAGGAGCGCGCGGGCGATTACCTGGGAAACACCGTCCAGATCATCCCTCACATCACCGACGACATCAAACGGCGGATCCGGGAGGCCGCCGAGGGCCACGACGTCTGTCTCATCGAGGTCGGCGGGACTGTCGGCGACATCGAGGGAATGCCGTATCTGGAGGCGCTGCGACAGTTCGCCCACGAAGAGGACGACGACGATATCATCTTCGCGCACGTGACGCTCGTCCCGTACTCGAAGAACGGCGAACAGAAGACGAAACCGACCCAGCATTCGGTCAAGGAACTCCGGTCGATCGGCCTCCAGCCGGACATCGTCGTCGGCCGCTGTGAGGACAGACTCGACCCCGAAACCAAACGGAAAATCGCGCTGTTCTGTGACGTTCCCGTCGATGCGGTCTTCTCGAACCCCGACGTCGAGGACATCTACCACGTCCCGCTCATGGTCGAAGACGAGGGGCTCGACGAGTACGTCATGTCCGAACTCGATCTCGCGGGAGAGGCGATCCAGAAAGCCGACCGCGAAAACGAGTGGCGAGGAATCGTCACACAGGAGACGACCGAGGAGATCGACATCGCGCTGGTCGGCAAGTACGCCCTCGAGGACGCGTATCTCTCGATCCACGAGTCGCTGAAACACGCCGGCTTCGAGACGAACACCGACATCAACGTCCTGTGGGTCGACGCCGACGAGATGGACGGCGACCACGAAGCGCGGCTCGAACGCGCCGAGGGGATCATCGTCCCCGGCGGGTTCGGGGCCCGCGGGACCGAGGGAAAGATCGGGGCCGTTCAGTACGCCCGCGAGAACGACGTGCCGTTCCTCGGGCTGTGTCTGGGCTTTCAGATGGCCGTCGTGGAGTTCGCCCGGAACGTCTGTGGGCTCGAAGGGGCCCATTCGGCGGAGATGGAGGAGTCGACGCCGCACCCGGTCATCGACATCCTCCCCGAGCAGTACGAAATCGAGGACATGGGCGGGACGATGCGGCTCGGCGCCCACGAGACGGACATCGAGCCCGGAACGATCGCCCACCAGGTCTACGGCGCTACCGCCTGTACCGAACGACACCGACACCGCTACGAGGTCAATCCCGAGTACATCGAGCGCCTCGAGGCCGCCGGCATGGTCTTTTCGGGGCGGGCCGAAAACCGGATGGAGATCCTGGAGTTGCCGGATCACCCGTTCTTTTTCGGCACGCAGTTCCACCCCGAGTTCCGGTCGCGGCCGGGGCGGGCCTCGCCGCCGTTCGTCAGCCTCGTCGAGACGATCCTCGAATCGGAGGAGACCGACGCCGAGGAGGTGACCGCCTGATGGTCGACGCCGAACCGTTCATCGGCGAGAAGATCGAAGAGATCGGCGCGGCGATCGGCGACGAAAACGCCGTCATCGCACTGTCTGGCGGCGTCGATTCCTCGACGGCCGCCGCCTTGGCCTACGAGGCAGTCGGCGACCAGCTCACGCCGGTGTACGTCGACACGGGGCTGATGCGGAAGGGCGAAACGGAATCGATCCGCGAGACGTTCTCCTACATGGAGAGTCTCCGGATCGTCGACGCCCGCGATCGGTTCCTCGATGCCCTCTCGGGGATCACCGATCCCGAGGAGAAACGCCACGCCATCGGCGAGGGGTTCATCCGGGAATTCGAGACCGTCGCCCGCGACGTCGACGCCGACTACCTCGTCCAGGGGACGATCTACCCCGACCGGATCGAGAGCGAGGGGACAATCAAATCCCACCACAACGTCGGCGGACTCCCCGACGTCGTCGATTTCGAGGGGATCGTCGAGCCGATGCGTGACCTCTACAAGGACGAGGTCCGGGAGGTCGCACGCGCGCTGGACCTCGAGGAGGTCGTCTCCGAGCGAATGCCGTTCCCCGGTCCCGGGCTGGCGATCCGCGTCCTCGGGGAAGTCACCGAGGAGAAACTCGAAGTCGCCCGGGAGGCCAACCACGTCGTCGAGGACGAACTCGAAGAGTACGAACCCTGGCAGGCGCTGGCGGCAGTCCTCGGGAAGGCCACCGGTGTCAAGGGCGACAACCGGGTCCACGGGTGGGTGGTCTCGGTCCGCTCGGTCGAGTCCCGCGACGGGATGACCGCCCGGGCCCAAGAGCTCGATTGGGAGACGCTCCAGCGGATCCAATCGCGGATCACCGGCGAGAACGAAAACGTCGCCCGCGTCGTCTACGACGTGACGCACAAACCCCCGGCAACGATCGAATATGAGTGAGATCGTCATCGCCGGCGGCGATCCCGCGGGGCTGGGCGGGGCGCTCGAACGCCAGGGGGCGACGGTCCGTCACGCCGAGGGGACGGCCGATCGTCCGGCGCTCGAGGCGGCGGGGATCGAAGACGCCGATACGCTCGTGGTGACCGACGCGGGGCTGGCCACGTCCGTGACTGTCGCCCTCGATTGCAATCCCGATCTCCGGATCGTCTTCTATACCCGGGATTCGGTTCCGGAATTCATCAGGGGACAGGCCGGTCACATCGTCGATCCGGCGGTTCTCGATCCCGATACCGTTTCCGAGGAACTGTTGCGGTAGGGCCGTTCAGGGCTTCGGCGCGGCGTTCTGCAGCGCCGTCTCGGCGACGTTGCCGCCGTAGTCCGCGCTCCGGGAGAGCGAATCGACGATCAACCCGAGCGACTGTGCCTGCTGGGCCTCCAGTTCGTGGATTCGATCGTCGACCGCCCGGGAGAGTTCGTCGATCCGGGTGAGACGCCGTCTGGCGTCGTTTGCGAGCCGGGTCGCCTGGTCGGAATCTTCCTCTAAGAGTGCGTCCATCCCCACCTCGATTACCTCCGTGGCTTCCCCGTGGAGCGCCTCGAGCGCCTCGGCGGCGTCGGACGGCGGAGCCCCGAGCGTCTGGGCGTGGGTCGCGATCTTTGCGGCGTGGTCGGCGATCCGCTCCAGCTGTCTGGCGCTGGAGTGATAATCGAAACAGGTCTCCCGGTCGAGGCCGATCTCGGCGGCGGCCGAGGGATCGCGCAGCACCGACCGGAACACGCGCGAGACCATCGACCACAGCCGGTCGACGTCGTCGTCGCGCTGGACGACGTCGGCGGCGAGTTCGTCGTCGTCCTCTATGAGCGCGGTCACGGCATCGTCAAGCATCGTCGTCGCGACGAGCCGCATCCGGGTGACGGCGTTGTGCATCGACAGTTCCGAGGAGTCCAAAAGGTCCTGCAGCCGGACCCGGCCGGAGGTCTCGCCGATCACTTCGAGCCCGACGAGCCCCTGGGTTGCCTCGCGGATGCTCCGGCGTTGGGCGGCGGTCACCTGTGAGGTCTCGAGCGTAATGATGTCGAAGCCGCTGACGTACATCGTCACGACGGCGCGCATGAGTTCCTCGCCTTCCAGTCCCGTGATGTCGAGCGCACCCTCGATCTTCCCGTCGTCCGTCTCGGGAATCAAAAGCAGCGTCTCGTCTTCGGGATGGAACTCGATGCGGCTCCCGCCGGAGATCCCGTTTTCGGTCGCCCAGCCTTTCGGGAGCGAGACAGTGTACGTAGATCCGCCGGTCACCTGGACTTTTCGCGTCTCCATATCGAGGTATATGCGGATATAGTATAAATTAGTGTCGAGATATATAGAAACGGGCAATCGGTCCGGAATCGTCGCGTTACAGCGGTTTCTTTGCCGCAATATCGTCCGATTTGGGATCAATATAGAGAGATAAACGTTATCGAACATAGAAATATATAGAAAGCACAGCGAGCTACGTATGGCCGTATCGATCATCGGACAGCGATGGAGCGAGACGGGGGACCCGTCCGGCCGACGCGCGGGGAACCGACGTTCCGGTATCCTGTGGCCGGTCACGCCCGATCCCGCGGCCGCGTTCGTCGAGCACGGGCGGGCGCGTTCCTCTCTGTGACGACGATACGGAGCAATCATAGGTTCAGAGGAAACCGCCGACCCGACGACAGAGACCGGACCGGTCGCCGATTCGCCGACAGCCGGGGTAGCCGAGACGACCGAACGCCGCGGGACGGGGCGGACAGTCATCGGGATCCGGAACATCGGCGTCCACTACGGCGAAACACGGGCGCTTTCCGAGATCACGGTGTCGATCCCCGAGGGACAGGTGACGGCGCTGATCGGCCCCTCCGGCGTCGCGTCGGCATGGTGTTTCAAAAGCCCAACCCGTTCCCGAAATCGATCCGGAACAACGTCGCCTACGGACTGCGTATCCAGGGGTACGAGGGCGGTATCGACGCACGCGTCGAGGGATCACTGAAGAACGCCGCGCTGTGGGACGAGCTGAAGGATCAGCTGGGCGAGTCGGGGTTGGAGCTGGGGGACAACAGCAGCGGCTCTGTATCGCCCGCGAGATCGCACCGAACCCCGAGGTGATCCCGATGGACGAGCCGGCGTCGGCGCTCGACCCGGTCGCGACCCCGAAGATCGAGGATCTTATCGACGACCTCGCCGAGGGGTACACGGTCATCATCGTCACCCACAACATGCAACAGGCCGCCCGGATCCCCGATCGGATAGCCGTCTTTCTCACCGGCGGCGAACTCGTCGAGTACGACGACACCGACGCTATCTTCGGGAATCCCGGAACCGACCGCGTCGAGGACTACATCACCGGCAAGTTCGGAGAACTGCCGGGGATCGCCGAGCTCACCAGTCGGACGCTCGTCGGACATCTCCCGAAGAGACATATCGGAGTGTCCACAAACCGACCCTAATGGCGCGCAAGGGATTCCAACAGCAGTTGAGCGAGCTCCGCGAGGAGATCCTCTATATGAGCGAGATCGTCCTGGAACGGCTGCGGATGGGACTCGACGCCCAAGAGACGAAAGACGAATCGCTGGCCAAGGAAGTCATCGAAGGCGACCACGAGATCAACGAGCTCTATCTCGGTCTGGAGCAGGACTGTATCGACCTGTTCGCGCTCCAACAGCCCGTCGCCGGCGACCTCCGGTTCATCGCCGCCTCGTTTAAGATCATCACCGACCTCGAACGAGTCGCCGACCTGGCGACCAACCTCGGCGAATACACGCTCCAGGCCGAACGCGACCTCTATCCGGACGTCGACATCCAGGGGATCGGCGACGCCGTCATCGAGATGGTCGAGAAGGCGATGACTGCCTACGCTGAGGACGACGCCGAACGGTGCTTCGAGATCGACGACCGGGACGACGATATCGACGCGATGTGTGAGGACGCCTCCGGCATCGTCGTCCGCGACCTCATCGAGACGGAGATCGACGACACCTCCTCCGACACCGAGATCGAGTCGCTCATGTCGGAGGTCTCGCGGCTGCTTTTGACGATCCGGGACCTAGAGCGGGTCGGGGATCACGCGGTCAACATCGCGGCCCGAACCCTGTATATGATCGAAAACAGCGACGAACTGATCTACTGACCGGGGCCGCCCCGTCCCGGCCGGCGTCTCCGAGGACGACCCCTATTAGTGGTCCCACCCCGTAATCGGGGCATGGACTCGACGTTCGAGGGGGCCGTGCTGGACATGGACGGGACCATCTATCGCGGCGAACGGGCGATCCCGGGCGCGACCGAAGCGATAGCGGACCTCCGGAGGGCAGACACTAGCCTGCTGTTTTTTTCGAACAACCCGACGAAATCCAGGCGGGCCTACGTCGAACGGCTGGCGGGGTTCGGGATCGACACCGAACCGGATAAGATACTCTCCGCCGGGACGGTGACGACGCAGTATCTGGCGGAAACACACACCGAAGAGACCGTCTTTCTGATCGGCGCGGACGGCCTCCGCGAGCAGTTCGAGGCGGCCGGGATCGACCTCGTGGACGACGCGACGGCCGCCGACGTGCTGGTCGTCTCCTGGACACGGGAGTTCGGGTACGGCGACCTGCTCGCCGGGTATCGGGCGATCGAAGCGGGGGCGACGTTCTACGGAACCGACCCCGACCGGTTGATCCCCGCCGAGGAGGGAATGGTCCCCGGCTCGGGAGCGATCGTCAACGCCGTCGCCGGGACCGCCGGGCGCGAACCCCTGAAGGTCCTCGGGAAACCGTCCGCCGAGGCGCGGCGGGCGGCCCTCGATTCGCTGTCCGTGCCGCCGGAGCGGTGTCTCGTCGTCGGGGATCGGCTGAACACGGACATCGCGCTCGGCGACCGGGCGGGAATGACGACGGTGCTCGTCAGAACCGGCGTCAGTACCGACGCCGACCTCGAGGAAAGCGACGTCACGCCGGATCACGTCATCGACTCGCTGGCCGACATCGCGGACGTGCTTTGATTCTCACCTCCGGCTGGAACCGCGAGCTTTCGTTTCGCTCTCGCTGTAATGCGTGATAATACCTACCAAGGGTTTATATGCGGTCGACACCCATCCACGAACATGGTGGAAACCTATACACCGTACACGTACGGCGATGCGGACATCGAGGCGGTCGGCGAGGACCCGCCGCACGAACGACAGCACGGCACCGACATGGTCATCGTCGACGGGTCGACGATGAGCTACAGAAGCTACACGAGAGCCGAACCCGAGTGACCCCCGCGGGCCGACAACCGTCGGCCCCCGGCCCGGTCGCCGCCGACGGCCGGACCGGCTCCGTCCCGCCCGTTTGTGAGCGGGGGTGCCCCAAGCAAGGACCGTCGGGCACCGACGAGCGGACGGTGTATTTATATACGTAACTCAGTGGAACCCGCGACCGACGTCCTCCTCGATGAGGTCGTCGAGTTCCGAAGAGAGGAGTTCCTCGGCCTCCTCGAAGGTGTCCGAGAGGTCCTCGAGTTCCTCGGGCCGGTCGTACATGTCGTACTCCATGGGCCCGAAAGCGGGGCTATCGAGGGCGTCCATGACGTCCTCGAAGAGGGCGTCGCCGGTCGTCGGCGCCTCGGCGTGGGTTTCGATGACGGTTTCGAGTTCCTTCGCCCGCGCTTCGGCCTGGTCTTCGTCCTCGATGCCCTGATTGACGCCGAACCGGCCGCCGCTGTCCTCGCCCGGAAAGATCGGATCGAGCTCGTCGTCGATCCGCCGGGCGACCTGCGAGCCGACGCCCTGTACCTCGAAGGGGTTCTTCGCGAACGTCTTCAGCTGGAAGACGCCGACCGACGGGTGTCCGAGGAACATGTCCTCGCCGACGCCGCCGCTTCGGTCCCCGGCGACGGCCCGCCACCCGCTCGGCTCGGCGTTTGATTCCACGACGTCTTCGAGGATATCCTGCCAGTCGCGGACGCGCATGTCCGTCACTTCGGCGGAGAGCGAAAAGAAGCTATCGACTCCCTGATGGGACGACCGACAGCGTTTTTTCGCCGAGGACGCAGGGACGAACGTGAACGTACGCGGTCCGGTCGTCGAGGTACGCGACCCCCGGACGGTCGAAACGAGCCGCGGGACGAGCGACCTCGCGGAGGTACTGGTCCGCCCCGATGGGGGCGCCGGCTCCCCCGTGCAGGTGACGCTTTGGGGCAAGTGGACCGAGACGGCCGCCGTCCTCGAGGCGGGAATGGAGCTTCTGGTTACGGACGTCGAAGAACGCGAGTTCGGCGGCGAGACGCAGTTTTCGACCACGGGGGATTCGGCGGTCGTCGTCGAGCCGGACTTTCTCGTCGACGTGACCGACATCCGGGGGTGGGTCCAGTGTCCCCGGATCTACTATCTGAACAAGCTGACCGGCATGCCGCTGAAATACCCCGTCCTCAAGGGGACCGTCGTTCACGAGGTGTTCGGCGACCTGCTCCGTGGACGGGACATCGAGGACAGCATCGACGAGCGGGTCGCCGAGGCGGCCATCGAGGTCGGTCTGCTCGGCGAGACCGCAGAGAGCGTCGCCGACGACGTCAGACAGAACGCGGCCGCGATCGAGGGCTGGCTTCAGCAGGGTCGCTTCGGCGAGGACTCCTGGCGGTCCGAACAGACGCTCATCTCCGAACGGTTCGGCATCAAGGGACGGGCGGACGCCGTCCGGCGGGGCATGCCCGTCGAGTTGAAAACCGGCAAGAACCTCAAACGCAAACCGCGGTTCCAGGACAAGGTACAGGCCACCTGCTATGCGCTCCTTTTGACCGACAGTATCGAGGACGCCCCGGACACGGGGACGCTTCTGTATACCAAGAACACGGCGCTCGACCGGGGCGAGGCGTCGGGTGATCTCTCGCCCGCAAAGGAGTTCTCGATCGGCCCCGGCTTCCTGAAGTACGTCCTCCGTATCAGAAACGAGATCGCGGCCGCCGAGTACGACCTGTCGGTCCCGACGGGTTTCGAGGCCGACGCGAAATGCGAGTACTGCTTCGAGCGGGACACCTGTATGGCCGTCGCCGGCCGGCTCGACCAGGAGTCGAAGGCCGGGACGGTCGGCGAACCGCTACCGGAGGCCGAACGGGCGTACTTCGAGCGGTTCTACCGCGCGATCGAGGAGGAGCGGCGGGAAGTCCACACCGAGTACCGCAAACTGTGGGAACAGTCCGCCGAGGAACGCGCCGACGACGACCGGGCGCTGATCGATCTCGAGCCGGTCGGCCGAAAGGCCGTTTCGGGCGGCCGCTGGGAGCTGCGCGCACGCCGGACGGACGAGGCCGTCTCGAAGATCCGGGAGGGCGATCGCGTGTTGGCCAGCGACGGCCACCCGACCCGGGGGACCGCCGAACTCGCGACGGTCAGGGAACTCGGCGAGGAGATCGTCGTCGTCGCCGACGAACCCATCGAACTCCGCCGGCTCGATCGGTACCCCTCCGAGATCGGCGTCGACAGACAACTGACCGCGCTACACGACGCGATCCTCAGGGGCGATCCCGACAGCCGGGACGTCCTCTTCGGCCGCCGGGACCCGGAGTTCGGCGGCTCCGAGGGGACCTACATCGACAACAACGACGCCCAAAACGACGCGGTCAACGCGGCGCTGACCGCCGAGGACCTCGCGTTGATCCAGGGACCGCCGGGGACCGGCAAGACCTTCACGCTCGCCCGGATCGTCCGGGCGCTGGTCGATCGCGGCGAACGGGTGTTGCTCTCGGCTTTCACCAACCGGGCGGTCGACAACGCGATCGAGGCGCTGGAAGAGCAGGGCTTTACCGACGTGGTTCGGTGGGGCTCGGAGACGGGGGTCCGCGAGGACATGGAGCGCTACCGCCTCGATCGGACCGGCGATCCGTCGGAACGAACGGCGGAGCTCCGGAACGCCGACGTCGTCGCGGCGACGACCGCCGCCTGTGGCTCCCGAACACTCAAAACGGAGACTTTCGACGTCGCGGTCGTCGACGAGGCCGGCCAGCTCACCGAACCCGGGACCTTCCTGGCGACGACGCTCGCCGACCGGTTCGTGCTGATCGGCGACCACCAGCAGCTCCCGCCGGTCGTCAGGGCGGAAAACGACCTGGGGCGATCGCTCTTCGAGCGGCTCATCGAACGGTACCCCGGGGCGGCGGTGCTTCTCGACAGACAGTACCGGATGAACCAGCGGATCCAGTTCTTCTCGAGTCGGGAGTTCTACGACGGCGCGCTCCGGCCGGCGAACGCCGCGGTGGCGGGTCGTCGACTCGGGGACATCGACGGCGTCGCCCCCGACACGCTCCCGGCGGAACTGCGCGATCCGGTCACCTTCGTCGATCCGGACGGGACCGCGACAGGGAACACGAACGCGGCCGAGGCCGACCGCGTGGCGGACGTCGTCGAATCGTTCCTGAAGGCCGGCGTCGATCCCGACGACATCGGTGTCATCGCACCCTTCCGTGCACAGGTCGCCGAGATATCCCGGCGACTCTCCGACGTTACGGTCGACACCGTCGATCGGTTTCAGGGGTCCGCAACGGAGGTCATCGTCGTCTCCTTCGTCGCGACCGGCGAGCTTTCCAGCCCGATCTTCGAGGACTACCGCCGGGTCAACGTCGCGCTCACGCGGGCGAAGCGAGCCCTCGTGTTGGTCGGCGATCGGGAGGCACTGGGGAGCGATCCGTTCTATGCCCGGATGCTCGAGTGGGCAGAGTGACTACGCACCGCCCGACCTGTCGTTTGTTCCGCTCGGGTACATCGCCCAGCGGATCGTCGAACGGTCGCCGGTTCCGGCAACGGTGATCCGGTAACGGTGTTCGGGTAACCCCCCGTCACGAACGCTTTTGAAGGGGGACGACCAACCTCAGGCTATGAGCTTGGACGACGCTGCCGAGGAACTCGCCTCCAGCCTCGGCGTGGACAAAACGGAGGTCAAAGCGGATCTCGAAAAACTCGTCTCGTACTCGGTGCCGATGGACGAGGCGAAACAGAGCCTGCGGCGCAAGTACGGCGACGCCGGCGGCGGGGACGGCGGGGAAGCTCCCTCGCGGACGGACGTTGCGGATGTCACACCCGAAAGCGGCAACGTCACCGTCACTGCCCGGGTGTTGACGGTCGGGAAACGATCGATACGGTACGAGGGCGAAGACCAGGTCATCTTCGAGGGGGAACTCGCCGACGAAACGGGGGGGATCTCCTACACCGCCTGGACCGATTTCTCGTTGTCGCCGGGAGATACGATCACGGCCGGCAACGCCGGCGTCCGCGAGTGGGACGGCGAACCGGAGCTGAATCTCGGACAGTCGACGACGGTGACACTCGAGGAGGAACCGCTTTCGGTCCCCCACGAGATCGGCGGCGAGCGCGACCTCATCGATCTCGAGCCTGGCGATCGCGGCAGGACCCTCGAGGTCCGGGTACTGGAGGTCGAAGAGCGGATCATCGACGGCCGGGACGGAGAAACCGAGATCAAAAGCGGCGTCGTCGGCGACGAGACGACGCGGCTGCCGTTCACCGATTGGGACCCCCACGGGGCGATCACGGAAGGGGCATCCGTCCGACTCGAGAACGTCTACGTCGACGAGTTCCGCGGCGTTCCGTCGGTGAACGTCACCGAGTTCTCGACCGTCGAGCCGGCGACCGAAGTTCGGGTTAGCGACTCCGGAACCGAACTCTCGGTTCGGGAGGCGGTCGCAGCCGGCGGCGTCTACGATGCCGTGTTGACCGGCAACGTGATCGAGGTCCGGGACGGCTCCGGACTCATCCAGCGGTGTCCGGAGTGTGGCCGCGTCGTCCAGAACGACCAGTGTCGGAGCCACGGACAGGTCGACCCCGAGGACGACATGCGCATCAAGGCGATCCTCGACGACGGGACCGACACGGTGACCGTCATCCTCGGCCGTGAGTTGACCGAGGAGATCTACGGCGGGACGCTCGAGGACGCGCTGGATCACGCCCGGGACGCGATGGATCGGGACGTGATCGCCGAGGAGATCGCCGAGACACTGGAGGGGCGGGAGTTCAGTGTCCGCGGCGCACTGTCGGTCGACGAGTACGGCGCGAACCTCGATGCGACCGCCTTCGAGGAAAGCGACGAGGACCCGAAAGCGCGTGCAGAGACGTTCCTTACGGAGGCAGAGCCATGAGCGGATCCGGACCGGGACGACGGGAGGTCGCCTACCGCCTTTTCGCCGCCGAGTTCGACGACGCGGAGCTCTCCTACAGCGAGAGCGACGAGGAGCGCGCTCCGAACTACGTCGTAACGCCGACCGGCGCCCGCGTCAACCGGCTGTTCGCGGTCGGCGTCCTCACCGAGGTCGAGGACGTCAACCCCGAGATGGTCCGCGGCCGGGTCGTCGGTCCGACGGGAGCGTTCGTCACCTACGCCGGCCAGTACCAGCCGGAGGCCCTCGCCTTCCTCGAGCGTACCGAGCCGCCGGCGTTTCTCGCGCTCTCGGGGAAAGCCCGGACCTACGAGCCCGAGGACGGCGACCGGATCTACACGTCGGTCCGTCCGGAGACGGTAAGCGAGGTCGACAGCGGGACGCGCGACCGGTGGGTCGTGACGGCCGCGGAACGGACCGTAGAACGGATCGGGATCGCCGCCTCGGCCGTCGAATCGGGTCTCTCGGGCGATCGGCTCCGGGCCGCACTTTCGGAGGCTGGCGTCGACGACCGGCTCGCGGAGGGCGTCGCGCTGGCCCTCGAGCACTACGGCACGACACCGGCGTATCTCGAAGCGCTCCGGGGGCTCGCGATCGAGGCCGTCCGGGTCGTCGCGGGCGAACGCGACGAGGTCGGCCGTCTCGAAGTCGCCCCCGACGGGGGAGCCGGCGATGCGAGCCCGCTCGCGACGCTCGATCTCGAAGGGACCGCCCCGTCGCCGAGGGGACGATCAGAGGAGACGGCCGCGACGGGCGATAACGGCCCCGAACCAGCGGCGGAAACGACTGAATCCGCCACAGAAGGCGAGGAACTGGCAGCTGAACCGGATCCCGCGAGGAGCGGGTCGGGGTCCAAGCCGGCCGAAGGGCGGGACACTGACGACGAAGCGACCCCCGGTGAAGGGAGCGGAGCGGCGGCCGATATCGGCGAAACACCGGAGCCGACGGACGAGCCGTCGTCGACAGAAACGGAGACGGCGGAGATGGCGTCGGAGCCGACCGAAGACGGCGAGGGGGCGATGGCCGGGGCCGACGATGGCGAATCCGAGACCCAGTCTCCGGCTTCCGAAGCGGACGCCGAGGCCGTCGAGGAAGAACTCGATGACTTCGATCCCGGCGAGTTCGAACTCGACGAGGAGGAACGACGGGAGGTCCAAGAGGAGTTCGGCACGGAGTTTTCGACCGCCGGGGAGGTCGAACCGTCGGAGTCCGGTTCGGACGAGGACGGGAAAGTAGACCGATCCGAAAGTGTGGACGCGGAAGACGACGAACTGACAGCGGTCGATACGGAGCCCGCTGGGGCCGATGCCGAACCGGCGACAGAGCCCGAGGCGACCGAGACGGAACCGTCGGCGGGGGCGGCCGACGGGGACGTCGATCTCACCGACGCGGTGATGGACGCCATGGATCGGCTCGACGACGGCGAGGGAGCCGACCGCGACGCCATCGTTTCGACCGTCGCGGACGAACACGGCGCCGAACCCGACGACGTCGAGGCGGCGATCCAGGACGCCCTGATGGGCGGTCGCTGTTACGAACCGACCGACGGCACCCTGAAATCGATCTGAATGCTCGAGCCGGTCCCCGGCGAACCCGCCGGGATCGCCGACTGCGGCGCCGAACGCGTCCTCGTCGTCGCGGACTATCACGCCGGCATCGAGGTCGGACTGCGGCGCGACGGCGTCGAACTCGACAGCCGATCGGACGCGCGGCGCGGATCGCTCCATCGGCTGCTCGAGGACCGTTCGGTCGACCGGATTCTCTTTCTCGGCGATCTCGGCGACAGCATCGGGAAGCCGAAACGGGCCGAGCGCGCCGAGATCCGGCGGCTGCTCGAATCGGTCACCGAGCGAGTCCCGGTGACGGTCACGAAGGGCAACCACGACGGTGGGATCGAGTCGCTGTGTCGGGGTGTCGAGGGCGCCGAGGTGACCTCTGGCGACGGGATCCGGATCGGCGACGTCGGCTTCTGTCACGGCCACACCTGGCCCAGCGAATCGGTCCTCGGCGCGCCGCTGGTCTGTACTGCCCACGAACACCCGCTCGTTCGGCTCGAAGACGAGGTCGGCGCTCGACGGACCGAGCGAGTCTGGCTCCGCGGTCGGATCGATCCGACGGGGTTCCCGGAGTATCCGGCCGTCGGCGACCGTCTCGTCGTCTGTCCGGCGTTCAACGATCTCTCGGGCGGGACGGCGATCAACGAGGGCGGGGAGTTCCTCTCTCCGTTCCTGCCCGACGGCCTCCTCGCGGGGGAGGCGTACCTGCTCGACGGGACACGGCTCGGGAACTATCGGACGGTGTAGACACTCAGGCGTCGGCCTCACCGCGAAGCCACTCGATGGCCGCCGCCATGTCGTGTTTCGGGGGCGAACAGGCGAAGGACCGGCAGGCGTACACCGTCGGCTCGCCGTCGATCGCCGCCCGACCCTTCCAGATCGGCGGGACCGAATCGAGGCCGAGCGCCTCGATCCACGCCTCGAGGGACTCGTCGGTCGGCGGTCGGACGGTGAGGAACCGCGACGGCAGGTAGGTCTCGGCCAGGTCGGCCCGCCACTCCGTCGGGAGCCGTTCGGCGGCGACAGTCACCTCGGCGGCCCCGACCGCCCGGTCGTGTGCGCCGACGACGAGCGAGGCGTGTTCGAGCGGCCGCGACTCCAGCGTCGAGGCGTGCGTTTCGAGGACCTGCTCGGCGATTTCGTCGAAGCCCTCTTCGGGGGCGACGTGTGAAAGCGTCGACAGCAACTGGACCGCGACGCCCGTACTGGAGGGGGTCGAACTGTCAGTGAGTTGCTGTGGTCGGGCGAGAAGCGACTCGCCGTCCGTCGGCGTGAAATACAGCGTTCCCTCGCTCTCGTCGTAGAAGGCTTCCCGGATCACGCGGGCGAGATCGAGGGCGAAGGCGAGATGCTCGACGTCGCCGGTCGCCTGATAGGTGTCTACGGCCCCGCGGCCGAGAAACGCGTAGTCCTCGAGGTAGCCCGGGATACCGACGGATCCGTCCTCGAACCGCCTGTCGAGCCGACCTTCGCTTTCGTCCCAGAGGTGTTCCCGGCAGAACGACAGCGCGTCCTCGGCGGGTTCGGCGTAGGACGCATCGAGGACGAGCGCCCCCTCGGCCAGCGCCGAGATCATCAGCCCGTTCCACCCCGCGAGGATCTTCCCGTCGCGGGGCGGTCGGCTCCGTTCTTTGCGGGCTTCGAAGAGCTGTCTCCGGGCGTCTTCGAGGCGTTCTTCGACTGATTCGGTGTCCATCACGGAGTCGGCCGCGAGTTCGCCGACGGGCGTCGATTCGGTGAGTACGGTCGTGTTCCCCTCGAAGTTTCCCGAATCGGTGACGCCGTACCGCTCACAGAACAGGTCCGCGGTCGTCCCGTCGTCGATCGCCTCGCGGACGGCCTCCGGCGTCCAGACGTAGAAGGCCCCCTCCTCGCGGGACCCGGTGCTGTCTTGGCTTTGGGCATCCAGCGTCGCGTAGAACCCGCCCTCGGGGTGGGTGAGTTCGCGGTCGACGAACGCGAAGGTCCCCTCGACGACATCGGCGTACCGTTCCTTGCCGGTCACCTGGTAGCCGGCGAGGAACGCGCGGGGGATCTCGGCGTTGTCGTAGAGCATCTTCTCGAAGTGCGGCACCGTCCACTCGCTGTCGACACAGTACCGGTGAAACCCGCCGCCGACGTGATCATAGAGCCCACCCGAGACCATCGAATCGAGCGTTTCGGTCGCCACCTCCCGGTAGGTCTCACGCCCCGTCCGCTCGTAGGCGCCCAACAGGAGGTGGATCCGGCCGGGATGGGGGAACTTCTGGCCCCGGCCCCAGCCGCCGTGCTCCCGGTCGGCGTTCCGGACGGCCTCGTTTGCCGCCGTATCGACGAACGACTCGTCGGGGGCTTCCCCCGGCGTCTCGGGCGTACCCTCGAGTTCGCCGGTCACGGATTCGCTCCACTGTTCGGCCTGTGATTCGAGCCGTCCGCGTCGTTCGGGATCGTTCCAGGCCTCGGCGATATCCTCGAGAACCGAGCCGAATCCGGGGGTGTTCCCTCTCGGTTCCGGCGGGAAGTAGGTGCCGACGTGGAACGGCTCACAGTCGGGCGTCAGCCACACCGAAAGCGGCCACCCGCCGGAGCCACGAACCATCTGACAGACGTTCATATAGAGGGTATCGACGTCGGGGCGCTCCTCGCGGTCGACTTTGATCGGGACGAAGTTCTCGTTGAGCGTTTCGGCGATTTCGTGGTCCTCGAAGCTCTCCTCGGCCATCACGTGACACCAGTGGCAGGCGGCGTATCCGATCGAAAGGAAGATCGGAACGTCCCGCTCGGCGGCGAGTTCCCGCGCTCGTTCGTCCCACGGCTGCCAGGCGACCGGGTTGTCGGCGTGCTGGCGGAGGTACGGCGAGGCGGCCTCGTCGAGGCGGTTTTCCATACGGGAACATCGGTCCGGAGGATGGTAAGCACGATGGAAGCGACACGTGGCGACGCGCCGGCGAGACGATGTCGGCCGTCGATAGCACGTTATTTGAGTCGGGGACTGTTCAACCCGGATATGGAACTCTCTCGCAGGGACGCCATCCGCGCCGGCGGTGGGATACTCGCCGGGACGGGCGTGGCCGGCTGTGTCGAGGAGCGGGTCACGAACGAGCGGACGCGGGTCGACTCGAGCGGTGTCTGGGCGCTTTCCCCCGAGACCGCCGACGCCTCGCTCGACAGAGACGCGTTCGAAAGCTACGTCGGACGGATGGAATCGAAGTACGGCGACAGCGGGGTCTGGGGGCTCGACGCCGAGACAGCCGAAGACTTCGCGGTCGCCTACGTCCAGCGGCTCGCCATCACCCGCGAGACGCCGGGGGATCCCGGCGGCACCGAGACGAGTCTCGAACCGGACGATATCGACCCCGAAGCGCCGCTTTTGGTCACGAACGCGTGTGTCGCCGTCTACGAGCCAGCCGACGGCCGGCGGCGCTACTGGTTGTGGGCGGCCGCCGACGCCACGGAGGGGCGGCTGGTCCGGGACGTACGGGTGAGCGAACTCGGCGCGACGCTGCGGCTGCGTGAGGGGATCCTGGCCGACGCAGCCGAACCGTCAGTCGACGGCGAGGAAGCGTCGGTCGGTCTCGGATCGCCCCCGTCGGGGACGTTCCCGCTCCGTGGCGGACGCCTCCGGAACACCCGGGTCACCGGCGAACGCGGGATCTACGGCGTCGAGTGGGACGGCGACCTCGACGGCGTCCAGTCGGTAAACGGCGTCTGCGAGGAAGAGACGACTGGCGAGTACCGCTTCTTCTGGGAGACGTCGCTGGGTTACAGCTACGAGGAGACGGTCTAGAGGTCAGGCGAACCCGTCCCGGAGCGTTTCGGGATCCCGCGGCGCGTGCCCGCAGACGACCGACGCCCCGTGTCTTCGCTGGAAGTCCTCGATCAGCCGCAGGCTCTCGAACCACTCGCGTTTGCTCCGGAGCAGTCCCCCGCCGAGCGGGCGCCGTTCCTCGTAGTTCTCGCGGAAGTTCATCGCGGTGGACGAAGACGGGCGTGTCGGTGCCGTCGAAGTGTCGGAGGCCGCCGGCGTGGTCGGGATAGAGGTGCGATTGGATCACGTACTCGACGTCGTCGATCCCGTAGCCGATCTCCCCGAGGGCGGTCCCGAGATCCCGCTCGGCGGCGTCGTAGTGTCCGAACTCGGCGTACAGTGCCGACGGCCAGTACTTGTCCCCGGCGTCGGGGGACGGATCCCCGACCGACGCCGTGGTGTGTCCCTCGATGGCGAAGTTCGGGTCGGCCCGGATCGTGCCACGACCGACGACGTGTACCGCTGCGTTCACCATGCGACCGGGGAACACGCGTCCGGCCCGTATCACCGTTGTCCGTCGGCCGGGATTTATTATCGGTTCTATCGAACGATACCTGACAGGCTCATGTACGGAACCGACCACACGCGTTCGGTGTTCGAGGGTGCCTCCGGCCGAGAAAGAAATTCCGGACGGGAAACGGGGGTCGCGGCATCACCGACGGAGAGAGGATCGACCGGGGACGAAACGCGATGATCGGAAACCGAATCGAAGCGTATCACTTCCACGAGGACGACTGGGAGAGCTACGAGGCGCTCCGGTCGGCCTTCGAGTGGGAGGTTCCCGAGCAGTTCAACATCGCCACCTACGTCTGTGATCGGTGGGCCGACGAGGAGGGTCGCATCGCGGTCTTCGACGAGCAGTACGGCGAGCGGAACACATACACGTTCTACGAGCTCCGGAACGCGACGAACCGGCTGGCCAACTATCTCCGGGCGGCCGGCGTCGGGCGCGGCGATCGGGTCGGTATCAACACGCCACAGCGGGCCGAGACGGTCATCGCTCACATCGCCTGCTGGAAGCTCGGGGCGGTCTCGATACCGCTCAGTACGCTTTTCGGTCCGGACGCGCTCTCGTATCGGCTCTCCGACGCCGACGCCGTCGCGGCTATCGTCGACGAATCGAACGTCGAAGATTTCCGTGAGGCCCGCACGGATATCGGAGCGGAGCTTTCGGTGCTGACCGTCGGTGACGTCACGCCCGAGGAAGACGAGGCGGATCTCTGGGCGGCGATCGACGGCGAACCCCGGACGTTCGACGTCGTCGAAACCGACGCCGAGGAGGACGCGGTCATCATCTACACCTCCGGAACGACCGGCGAACCCAAGGGCGTCAGACACGCCCACCGGCTGTTGCTCGGCCATCTCCCGCTGTTCGTGACGACGTTCTGTAACATGTCGATCCGGACGGAGGACGTCTTCTGGACGCCCGCCGAGTGGGCGTGGATCGCGTCGCTTTTCGACGTGGTGTTCTCGGGGCTCTACTACGGACAGCCGATCGTCGCCCACAACGCCGGTGCCTTCGACGCCGCCGACGCCTTCGGCGTCATCGAGCGCTACGGGGTGACGAACCTCTTTGCTCCGGCGACGGCGCTCCGGATGCTGATGGGGGCCGACGCGTCGGCGTACGATCTCGGGTCGGTGCGGTGTATCACGAGCGGCGGCGAATCGCTCGGCGGGAACGTCGCGGCGTGGGCCGACGAGACCTTCGACGGCGCGAGGATCCACGAAGGATACGGCCAGACGGAGGCGAACGTGTTGGTCGGGGACTGTACGGCACTGTTCCCGTTCCGCGACGGGACGATGGGGCGGGCCGGCGTGGGCCACGAGATCGCCATCGTGGATCCAGACACCGCCGATGCGACCGTCGAGACTGGCGAGACCGGCGAGATCGCCGTCAGATACGACGGCGACCCGGTGTGTTTCAAGCGGTATCTGAACCGGCCCGAGGCGACCGACGGGAAGGTACGGAACGGGTGGCTCCTCACCGAGGACCTGGGACGGATCGACGGGGACGGGTACGTCGCCTTCGAGAGCCGCAAGGACGACGTCATCATCAGTGCGGGCTATCGGATCGGCCCGACGGAGATCGAGGAGTCGCTGACGAGCCACGGCGCCGTCGTCGACAGCGCCGTGATCGGGATCCCCGACGACGAGCGCGGCGAGGTGCCCAAAGCGTTCGTCGTGTTGTCCGACGGCCGGGCGGGCGATGCGGATCTCCGGACGGAACTGACAGCGCACGTCAGAGAGCGGCTCGCCCAGTACGAGTACCCCAGAGAGATCGAGTTCGTCGAGGAGCTTCCGACGACGACGACCGGAAAGGTACGGCGGACCTCGCTCCGCGAACGGGAGGGCCTCAAGTAGCGCGAATATACACACTCGTGTATATCGTCGCCGTCTCCAAGGGCAACGTTTAGGCGTCTTTGTGCCCCGACTCCGGATATGAGCGAGACGGTGCTTCTGGTCGGCGGCGGCGGACGCGAACACGCGATCGCGCGCGCGGTGGCCGACTCGGAACGAGGGGAACTGTACGCCTGCGCCTCCAACCGCAACCCGGGTATCGCGTCGCTGGCCTCTGGCTACGAGGAGATCGACGAGACCGACGCCGGGGCGATCGTCGAGTACGCCGACTCGGTCGGCGCGACGCTGGCGGCGATCGGGCCGGAATCGGCGCTAAACGCGGGTGTCGCGGACGCACTCGACGACGCGGGCGTCTACGCGTTCGGCCCGCGGGAGGCCGAGGCCCGCATCGAGACGGACAAGGCCTTCCAGCGGGAGTTCATGGCTGAAAAGGCGATCGACGGCTGTCCGGACTTCGAGACGTTCGAGGATCCGGACGCGGCCGCCGAGTACATCGAGGCCTACGACGGCGATCTCGCGATCAAACCGCAGGGGTTGACCGGCGGGAAGGGCGTCCGGGTGATCGGCGATCAGATAACGAAAGCGGAGGGCATCGAGTACGTCCGCGGGAGCGACTACGAGTCGTTCGTCTTGGAAGAACGGCTCGTCGGCGAGGAGTTCACGATCCAGGCGTTCGTCGCCGGCGGCGAGTACCGCGTCTCGCCTGCAGTTCAGGACCACAAACGCGCCTACGAGGGCGACGAGGGCCCCAACACCGGCGGGATGGGATCCTACAGCGACGCCGATTACGCGTTGCCGTTCATGTCCGAAGCCGACTACGAGGCGGCGGTCGGTATCATCGAAGACGTCGTCGGGGCGATGCCCGAGTACAAGGGGATCCTCTACGGGCAGTTCATGCTGACCGCCGAGGGGCCGAAGGTCGTCGAGTTCAACGCCCGGTTCGGCGACCCCGAAGCGATGAACACCCTTCCCGTTCTGGAGACCGACTTCGTCGAGTTCCTCGTCGCCGCCCGCGACGGCAAGGGTCTCCCCGAGCTGTCTTTCGCCGAACGCGCGACCGTCTGTAAGTACGCCGTCCCGGAGGGGTATCCGACCGATCCCGTCGCCGGCGCGGAAGTGGCCATCGACGCCGACAGCGCGGGCGACGCAGAGCTGTTCTACGCCAGCGTCGACGCCCGCGAGGACGGTATCTACACGACGACGTCCCGTTCGTTCGCTGTCGTCGGAATTGCCGACTCCATCGCCGACGCCGAGGCCATCGTCGAGGACGCCTTCGAGCGGACCGGCACGGACGGCCTCCGTGTCAGACACGACATCGGGACGGCATCGTTGATCGAAAAGCGGATCGACCACACGAGCGAGCTCCGGGGACAGTAGCCCGGCGCCGGTCGGCTACCCCATGATCCGAAGTTTCGAGGGAACCGAGCCGGAGATCGACGAGAGCGTCTACGTCGACCCGACAGCGGTCGCCATCGGCGAACGTCCAGGACAACGCCGTCCTCTACGAGGGCGTCGAGATCGGCCCCTACGCGACCGTCGGCCACACCGCGATCGTCCACGCCGCGACGGTCGAAACGCGGGCGCTCGTGGGGATGGGCGCAACCGTCCTCGATGAGTCCGTGATCGGCGAGCGAGCCGTCATCGGCGCCAACAGCCCCGTCACCGAGGGGACGGACGTAGAGCCGGGAACGCTGTACGCCGGCGCGCCGGCGACGAAACTCAATTACATCGGGGATACCCACTGGACGGAGGCCGGCGACCGGTACGTCGAACTCGCCCGGCGACACGCCGAAGGCTCCGACAGGATCGATTAACCGTTCGTCGACTCGCCCGACAGCCGCCGTTCGGCACGGGCGATGTCCGTCTCCGTGTTGACGTTCACCCGCCACCCGTCGAGACGAACCGTCTCGATCCGACCGCCGTGATCGAGGAGGTACCCGATCGCGTCGGGGAGATCGTACTCGCCGCGTTCGGAGGGTTCGATCGCCTCGATCGCCCCGAAGATCCGGGGCGAGAAGGCGAAACAGCCGGTCGTCGAGAGCCGGGTGGGCGGATCATCGGGTTTCTCGACGATCCCCGCGAGCGTGCCGTCTTCAATCGAGAGGACGCCCCCTCGTCTCGCACGTTCCCGGGAGACGCGTTCGACGAGCAGCGTCGCGTCGGCGTTCCGTTCGCTGTGGGTTTCGATCACCTCGACGACGTTCCCACGGAGGACGTTGTCGCCGTTGAGCTGGAGGAAATCGTCCTCGACGATCGGTTCCGTCCGTCCGACAGCGTCCGCGAGCCCCTCACGGCTCGGTTGCTCGACGTACGTGATCGGCGTCCCCTCATAGACGCTCCCGAACCGCTCGTGGATCCGGTCGCCGAGGTAGCCGACCACGACGACGTACTCGGAGGCACACGGCGCGAGCGAATCGAAGACGTACGAGAGGAGCGGCCGGCCGGCGACCTCGACGAGCGCTTTCGGGTGGTCGTCGGTCGCCGGCCGGAGCCGGGAGCCGCGGCCCGCTGCCGGGACGATCGCCTGCACGCCGACCCGTACCGCCCGGGATCGGAAAAGCCGTTCGCCGCCCGGTTACCGGTCCGCGACGAGGAACGTCCGACCGCCCCGTCGCTCGAAGTGAACCTCGCCCGCGCTCCGGGCGTACCGTCGGACCTCCGACGTCGGAAGCTCGCTCACTTCGAGGACGCGTGCCCGCGTCGGCCCGTCTCCCTGTCGGGTGGATTCGACTGACATACCTGTTCGTTGTACGGACGGGGACAAAACGCCCGGCCATCCCCGGAGTGAAAGTGAAAGTGAAAGTGAAGGTGAAGGTGAAAGTGAACACGATCGACACCGCAGAAACCTGTATCCGAACGGCTATAGCTCCGTTTCGACGCCGTCGGTTCGTTTGACTGTGACGGTCCCCGTTTCGGCGTCGACGTGGACGGTCCGCCCGCAGTCGCCACCGACCTCCTCGGCGACGACCTCGATCCCTCGGTCAGCGAGCACCGTGCGGGCGACCGCGACGTTTCGGTCCCCGATCGACTCGTCGTCGTTCCCGAAGTCTACGACCGCGGCGCCGCCCGTTATCTTCGCCCGCAGAGCCGACTCGTCGGCCCCCGCCGCGAGCAGCTCCTCGACGAGGAGTTCGATGCCCGAATCGACGAACCGCTCGGCGGGACGGCTCTCCGCCTCGTTCCGGCGGGGGAGCATCGGGTGAACGAGCCCGCTGATGCCGCGTTCCGGATGGTAGATCACGACCCCGAGACACGATCCGAGCCCGCTCGTCGTCAACAGCCCTTCGGAGCCGACCGCGTGATCGGCGATCGAGATTTTGACCCGGTCGGTGAGGCCGGCCCGTCCCTCGACGAGCCTCGCCACGTCTCAGAACACCTCGCTCGGGTCTACCTGGGTCCTGTCCGCCCGCTCGACGAGCAGTTCCCGTAACACCTCCCGGAGCTCGGATTCGTCCGGCAAAGCGAGGATCTCACAGTGGAAGGCACCGTCCCCGTCTGTGTGGATCATCGAATCCAGCAGGAAGGCGTGTTCCTGGGTCCGGGCCATCCGCCCGACGATCGGGCTCATGATCGAGGATCCCATATCGGAGACGAACTCCGGCGGCGAGTGGTCGATCGAACTCTCCAGGACGTTCGCCCATCCGTCGATGAAGCCGCTCGTCATGATGTTGCCGAGTTCCTTGACCGCGCTCTGTTCCATCTCCGACCACTCGCCCTCCGTTTCCATCGGCACCAGGGCGTCGACGACGGCCTCCGCGGAGGGTTGATCGAAGAGGATGGCGAGATAGCCACTCGGCTTGCCGGTGTACTCCATCACTGTCCCGATGTAGCGCCGGTCGCCGACCGTGGCGGGGACGTCGTCGATCGGCACGAAGCTCATGCGGTTGACCTCGACGTCCGTCTCCAGGCCCGTCATCGTCGTGATGTTCTCGGCGGCCTGCTCGGCGCCGTGTTTCGTCATCTCGTTGAATACCTCCAGTTTTTCGAAGGAGACACTCTCCTCGCCCGTCGGGCCGAGGGCCTCGATGAGACTGTCGCGCTCCGGGACGAACAGGATGTGGAAATCGATCGACTCGGCGGCGGATTCCACCCGGCTCCGGAAGACGAACACCTGTTCGTCCTCGGCTGCGGCCGACGCCGCCAGCACGTCCGCACCCGACCCCGAGAGGAACGTCGGCGGCGAGATGTCGATCGTCGTCTGGAGGTGGTCGGCCCACCCGTCGATGAAGCCGCTCGTCATGATGTTGCCGACCTCCTCGATGGAGCTCCGGCGTATGTCGGTGGGCTCTTCGGGTGCGAGCGTCCCGGCGATGACGCTCCGGGCCGCCTCGTCGAAGGTCAAAAGCGTCTCGCCCGTGAGCGCACCCCCGAGTTCGATCCGGACACCGGAGAACTCGCTTCCGACGTACTCGTACTCGAGATCGCCCGGCGTCATGAGCGAGACGTTCGTCACCTCGACGTGGGTGTCGATCCCGGTCAGCTGCGAGAGCGACTCGGCGGCCGACTGTGCACCGTCCCGCGCGAGAGTATTGTACGTCTCCAGGGAGTCGATATCGATCTGCATGCCTATCCGGCCACCACGTTCTCGATCTCATCGAGGACGCTCGGCTTCTGGAACGGTTTCGTGATGTACCCCTCCGCCCCCGCCTGGATGGCGCTTTTCATCTTCTGCTCTTGGCCGACGCTCGTACACATGATGACTTTCGCTCCGGGATCCGTATCGGTGATCTCGTCGGTCGCCTCGATCCCGTCCCTGATGGGCATCACGATGTCCATCATCACGAGATCGGGGTCGTACTCGTCGTACAGCTCGATCGCCTCGACGCCGTTTTCGGCTTCGTCGACGATCGAGTACTCACCTTCGAGGATCTCCCGGAGGAGGCTGCGCATGAACTCTGAATCGTCCGCGATCAGGACGTCCATCTCTACCGGAGTTTGTCCCAGCCAGTATGTGAACCTAGCCGTCCACTCAGCGTTCGAAACAGAGACGAAACCGTACCGGCGTCAGTCCCGGGCGCTCTCCTTGCGGATCGCGGCGACGAGATCGGCGATCGAGTCCGACCGATCGAGGTCGTGTGCCTCGAGCAGTTTCGCGAGGTTCGGCGTCTCCGTCTCGGCGAGCCCGGACTCCCGGAGTAGGATGTCGATGACCTCGTCGGCCGGCGTCCCGTCGGTGACGTGTCTGGCGTACCACTGGACGAGGTTCTCGAAGGTCGCGATCACGTCGTCGGAGGCCGTCCGGTGACGGACCGGGTCGCCGTCGAAGCGGGCGACGATGTCGATCCCATAGCGGGCGTTCGACCGGCCCAGCTCCTCGGAGAGCAGCGTCCGGGCTGCCTCCGGGCTTCGGGCCCTCTGTGGCTGTCGATCCCCGCCCGACGCTTCCGACCCACTCGGAGCGCGACGGCGCCCGCCGTCGCCGTCGGCCGGATCGCTCTCCGGCGTCGGATCCGGGACGTTCGGCGGCCCGCCGCCGGGCGAGACGACGTATCTACCCTCGTCGTCGAGCGGTTCGACGTACTCGCTGTCGCTGATGTCGAGTTCCTCGGGGGAGAGTACTTTCCCCCCTTCGTCGGCGGCATCCGGTTCGGTCGGGACCTCCGGATCGACGTACTCGCCGTCGCGGTCGTGATCGTCGGGTCTGTCTTGGGTCATTGGTCTGTGTTCAGGCGCGGAACTGGATCGTGTCCTCGTTTCCCTCGACGGTGACCGTCACACGGGTCGGCCCGTCGATATCGACGCCCTCGACGGTGATCTCGACGACCGATCCGGGCGGCCAGATCGCTCCGTTGCCGCCGTCGACGCGGGTTACGTTCGCCGGGGATTTAAAACGTCCCTCCACGAGAACGTCGACGTCGTCCGGAGTGGGATCCAGCTCGCTGTCCCCCGTGTTTTTTACGTACAGTGTGAGGCTCCCGCTTTCGCTGTCGTAGATCGAGCCGCTATTGCCGGTGTCGCTTATGATTTGAACGTCGGCGTCGATCTGCTCTTCGATACCCTCGCTCTGTTCGGTAATCGACTGGCTGACCCGATCGACCTGCGTCACGAGGGTGCCGGCGACGCCCGCTGCGACGACGATGCTCGCGATGAAGATTACCAGATGGGAGGCCGAAACGCCGCTCATCGTCGGTCACCCCTCGATCCGGGAGAGTTCCGGCCGTCCGGTCGACCGATCGCTCGACGCGTTCCGTCGCCCCGCGATCGATCCGTTCCGGCCGTCTTTCTTTCTCTCATTGGTCTATCCGTCCGCGTTGAATTCCAGCGAGCGTTCGGCGCCGCCCGTCCTGACCGTCAGGCGGTTGCCGCTGCCGTCGAGCTGTTCGTCGAGTTCGATCTCGATCTCGATCACCTCGTCTTCGGCCCACGCCGATCCGGTATCGCCGTTCATCGACGTCACGTTCAGGTTTCCGTTCTGGACGAACAGTCCGTTGACGAGGACGTCGAGTTCGTCGGGATCCTTCGATAGCGTCGTCGTGCCGGTGTTTCGGACGTACACGGTTACGTTGGCGGTCCCGTCGCCGTTCTCGGTATAAAAGTCCGCGCCGCCGCCGTCGTTGAGCAGTTCGATCTCCGCGTCGATCGAATCGGTGATCTCGTCGCCCTTCGTCTCGGCCGAAGTCGAGATCTCCCCGACGGTCGTGACGAGGGTGCCGGCGACGCCCGCCGCGACGACGATGCTCGCGATGAATATCACGAGCGTCGAGGCCGAAACGCCGCTCATCTCAGCCCCCGACCTCCGCGGTTTCGGCGATGCCGTTTCCGGTGACGACCTTCACCCGTCCGGGATCGGCGATGTTCCCGACCGTGACGTTGAGCGTCTCGCCGGGGAGCCAAAGCTCCGCGCCCGTATCCCCCTCGACGTCGGTCGTGACGTCCCCCGCCGGCGGAACCGTTCCGTCGACCAGCACGCTCGTTTTGTTGACCGACAGGGTCGTGCTCCCGGTGTTCCGCAGCCGGACGTCGAGTTCGCCGTCCGTCGCGTTGTGGCTGGCGTTCTCGATCTCGATGGCGGTGTTCAGCGCTTCGACCCCCCTGTCGGTCTGGTCCCCCTGTGCGCTGGCCATCGATTCGAAACTGCCGACAGCGGAGGGGATCGCGATCCCGGCGGCGACGATCAGCCCGATAAAGACGATCGCCGCCGAGCCGCTGACGCTAAAGCCCACGCCCGATCACCCCCTCGTTCCGATCGGGAGAGACGACGCTCGGGGCCGCGTCCGCCCTGCCCTGTCGTCGCCTTTGGTCGTCTGCTGTCATCGTCGGATTCCTCGGTTTGCGGTGCCGGACGCCCGAGAGTGACGCCCACACGACTAAGTCGTCGGTCGGTTCGCTCCTGTCTCTAGCTACCTCTGTGAACCACTAAAGCCAGCAGTTCGTTTCAGCCCCCGAAACCGGCCGTGATTCACTCGGTGTCGGTCGCCGCCGGGAGCGGACGGTCCCGGACCTGCTACTCTTCGGCGTCGAGTACCTGTGACAGTGTTCCCCTGAGCCGTTCGCCGTACTCCTCGGGGCCGATCTCGCCGTCGGCGTACGCCCGGGCCCACTCGGCTTTCGCGTGCCACGCCCAGTCGTTGCCCTCCTCATCCTGGAGATACCCTTCGAGCCGTTCGACGTCCCATTCGTCGGCGATCCGTTCGACGAACGCCATCGCGACGTTGGCGATCGCGTCGTTGGGCTCCCCGTCGTAGCCGTGTTCGACCTCGACGACGTCCTCGGCGAGCTGGATGTCGATCACCTCGACGTCACGGTCGGCGATCTCCGCCTGGAGCGCGTCGACGTGTTCGTCGTCGGTTCGGGGCTGTTCTTCGTTTCCGCCGAGACAGCCGGCCAACCCGAGGGTGGCGACGGTAGCCGTCCCGGTAACGAAGGTGCGTCGTTTCATCCTTGTTTGTATGGACGGCGCTTACTCGTATAATCGGCGGAGGTGTTTCAGCCGTCGAATCCGAGCGTGAAGCACGGTCTTCACACACGACAACGGTCCGTCGATTCAACGAACGGTGCTGCGGCTACCGCTCCGATATTCCGTCAAGAAGAAAGGAGGTCAGGATCCGAGCGACGAAGTCCGATTAGTCGAGTCTGATCTCGTCGCCTGCGGAGAGTTGCGGATCGAGCGGGCTTTCGATAATGAAGCTCGTCTCGGCCTGCGTGCCCTCCGCGGTCGTGATCACGATATCGACTGTCGTCCCTGCGTCGAACTGGTCGGGAGTGATCGAATCGCCGTTCGATTGGTTGCCGTCGAGATCGAACACGATCGTCGCGGTCGCGTCGGAATCCGACGAATCCGTGCTCAGGACAGTGTTGGTCTGTCCGTCCAGGTAGATCGCGCCGCTAGTTCCTTCGCCGTCTTCAACGCCGTTGAATTCGGCCGAGCTTCCGGCATCAGTGAAGACGGAGACGGTCGAGTCGTTGAGATCGATGGAGCTCGATCCCGGTCCCAACTGCACTGTCGTCTTGACCTCGTTGACGCCGTCTTCGTTGCTGGAGACGTTCCCCGTCGCGCTGAGGAAGACGAGGTTGGTGGAGACCTGTTCGGTTGATTCTTCGCCGGTACTCTGTGCCTGCGTCTGGAGGAACCCGGCGGTGTTGATCAGCACACCTGCCGCGATGGCCGCGACCAACACGAGGGCGATGAAGACGATCAGGGTACCGATGCCCACCTGACCGCGTTCCTCACTGTCTGTGAATAGTTCGAACATTGTTTTAATCGAGTCTGATCTCCTCACCGTCGTTGAGTTGCGGATCGAGCGGGCTTTCGATGATGAAGCTCGTCTCGGCCTGCGTGCCCTCTGCCGTGGTGATCACGATGTCGACCGTCGTTCCAGACTCGAACTCACCGGCGGTGGTTGCATCGGCAGCACTGAACTGGAGCGTCGCCGTCGCTTCCG
Organism: Natronomonas aquatica; assembly: GCF_024449025.1. GTDB lineage: Archaea > Halobacteriota > Halobacteria > Halobacteriales > Haloarculaceae > Natronomonas > Natronomonas aquatica. The sequence goes on from NZ_JAHLKM010000002.1 coordinate 142,915, forward strand.
AGTCAGACGAATCCGTACTTAGGACCGTGTCATCCGAAGAGCGTTCGGCGAGGGAGAGTTCGGGGCTGTTATCTACACCGTCGTATTCGGCGGAGAACCCGGAATCAGTGAAGATGGAGACGGTCGAGTCGTTGAGATCGATCGCGCTCGATCCCGGCCCGAGCTGGACCGTCGTATTGAACTCGCTGACTCCAGTCGGCGAGCCATCAGTCGCGTTTACTGTCCCCGTCGTACTGAGGAAGACGAGGTTGGTGGAGACCTGTTCGGTCGATTCTTCCCCGGTGGACTGTGCTTGCGTCTGGAGGAACCCGGCGGTGTTGATCAGCACACCTGCCGCGATGGCCGCGACCAACACGAGGGCGATGAAGACGATCAGGGTACCGATGCCCACCTGACCGCGCTCCTCACCGTCTGTGAATAGTTCTATCATGGTTCTCAGTCAAGTCTGATTTGGTCACCCGAAGAGAGCTGCGGGTCGAGCGGGCTTTCGATGATGAAACTCGTCTCAGCCTGCGTGCCCTCTGCTGTGGTGATCACGATGTCGACCGTTGTCCCCGCGTCAAATCGATTATTGCTTATATCACTGAACTGACCTGCAGTGAGGTCAAACTCGATCGTTGCGGTTGCATCAGTGTCGCTCGAATCCGTGCTCAACACGTTCGAGCCTTCGACGATGGATATTCCGGAATCAGTGGAGTCAGCACCATTAAATTCTGCGGAGACACCGTCGTCAGTGAACACGGAGACGGTCGAATCGTTGAGATTAATTGCATCCGATCCCGGTCCCAGCTGAACCGTCGTGTTGAAACTATCTATACCGACTGGCTCATCGCCACTCTCAACGACACTACCGGTCGTACTCAGATACACCAAGTTAGTCGAGACCTGTTCGGTTGATTCTTCGCCGGTGGACTGTGCTTGCGTCTGCAGGAAGCCTGCGGTGTTGATGAGGACACCGGCCGCGATCGCCGCCACTAACACGAGGGCGATGAAGACGATGAGCGTCCCGATGCCCACCTGACCGCGGTCCTGCGTTTCGGTTTCTGTGTCGAACATGCTTTCTATTGCACGCCCGCCGACCCCCCTGCGTCACCGCGTCGGGGATTCGCCTCGGACGTTACCGGGTAGTACATGTCCACCCCTACTAAAGCCGAGACGCGACTCCGACCCCGTATCCCGTCTCGAATTGGTGACTAACACGGCCGAAGAGTATAAGTACGGCTTGCGGTCCGGGCGGCGATTGTGAAACGATCATTCACTAGAGATGCCTGAATACCGTGTATTGTTTTCACACTACGGAGACGGGCCGACGTTCGAAGGGCTTATACCCGTCCGCGGACTGCGTCTATTCGTAATGGCAGACGGCAAGGTTGATTTCTTCAACGACACTGGCGGCTACGGTTTCATCGATACTGAGGACTCCGACGAGGACGTGTTCTTCCACATGGAGGACGTCGGCGGCGAGGACCTGACCGAAGGGACCGAGATCGAGTTCGAAATCGAGGACGCCCCCAAGGGCCCGCGCGCGAAGAACGTCGTTCGGCTGTAATCCCGGCCCGTTCTCCCGCCCTCGGCTCGTACTGTACCCGAACGAATCCTCCCTTTGTTTTCACGCCCTGTAGCCGGAGCTACGCGGTGCCGGGAGATAACACTCCGGCGTCCGGTAGAACTCTCGGAGAATAGATCGAAATGCCGGCCGATCGGCTATCCGGTGTGTGGGCGGTCCGAAAGGGCGTCGGTTACTCGATGTGGCCTTCGCGGCGCAGCTGTTCGGCGTCCTGGCTGTCGTAGCGCCACTCGATGTTGGCTTTCTCGTCCTGCCAGTCCCAGGGTTCGACGAGGACGGTGTCGCCCTCGTTGATCCAGACCCGGTACTTCATGCGGCCGGGGATCCGGCCCATCCGGCTTTTGCCGTCCTCACACTGGACGCGCACGTGGTTCCCGCCGTCGTGTTGGGTCACGACCGCGAACAGCTCGTCGTCGTTGGGCATCCGAAGGTTTCGACGCCCTGTCTCTTCGCTCACACCTAATCTACGCGCCGCACGTAATAAAAAGATGCGGGAGGGACGCCACCGGGTGACACGATCGATAGTAGCACTGGTATCGAGACCCTGCGAGAGAGAAACACCCAACGGAGGCGGGTTTGACAACGTTTTAACGGACCGTTCGACTTCACGGTTGTAATGAGCTACACGATCGGGCTCGTCGGCAAACCTTCCGTCGGCAAGTCCACGTTTTTCAACGCGGCGACGATGAACGACGTCCCCGAGGGTGCGTACCCGTTTACCACCATCGATCCGACCGTCGGGGAGGCGTACGCCCGCGTCGAGTGTGCGGCCCCGGAGTTCGGACATACCTGCACTCCGAACCACGGGTACTGCGAGGACGGGGTCCGGTTCGTTCCGACGAAGCTCGTCGACGTCGCAGGGCTCGTTCCCGGCGCCAACGAGGGCAAGGGCCTCGGCAATCAGTTCCTGACGGATCTCAACGAGGCCGACGTGTTGCTCCACGTTGTCGATTTCACCGGTAAAACCGACCTCGAGGGGGAACCCACGGAGGACCACGACCCCCGGGAGGACATCGATTTTCTCGAAAGCGAACTCGACATGTGGTATCTCGACATCCTGAAGAAGGGTATCGAGCGCTACGAGTCGGGCTATCACGGCGCCGAGCGGGACATCGAGGCCGATCTCGCCGAACAGATGTCGGCGTTCGGCATCGACGATGACGAACTCAAGCAGGTCATACTCGCGCTCGAGCTGCCCTTGGCTCCCGAGCCGTGGGACGAGGCCGACCGCCGGCGGCTCGCTCGCGAGATCCGCATCCGGACGAAGCCGATGGTCGTCGCAGCCAACAAGATGGACACCGAGGCGGCACAGGCAAACTGGGGGCCGATCACGAACGATCCCGGCTACGAGCACCTGACCTTCGTGCCGGTGTCGGCCCACGCCGAGAAGGCGCTGAAACAGGGCGACGAGGCGGGCGTCCTCGAGTACCGGCCGGGAGATAACGGCTTCGAGGTGACCGCCGACCTGCCCGCAGAGAAGGCGGCCGGTCTCGAACGGATCCGTGGTTTTCTCGACGAGTTCGGCGGGACCGGCGTCCAACGCGCCGTCGAGACGGCGCTTTTCGAGGAACTGGGCGCCGTCGCTGTCTTCCCCGGCGCACACAAACCGCAGGATGACGGGACGTTCCTGCAGGATTGTTTCGTCTTTCCGGGGGGATCGACCGCCGAGGAGTTCGCCTACTTTCTCCATACCGACATCGGTGAGGGCTTTCTCCATGCCCACGACGTCCGGTCCGATCGGCAGATCGGCGCCGACACCGAACTCGCACACCGGGACGTGATCGAGATCACGACGACGAACTGACCGCCCTCGACGCCATCCCCTGCACGATCGAGAGCCGGACGGCGCTGCCGGGCGCGAAAACCCCAATAGCGTTCGACCCCTCAATACAGTATGGTACGCTCTCTCCCCGAGCCACCGGAGGCCGGCGTCGTCAACGCTCTCCGGTTCGGGACCGATACTGTCCGGTTCCTCGAGGGGATTCAGGCCCGCTTCGAGGACGGCACGGCGGTCTCGATCCCCGGCCGGCCGCCGCTCGTCGTCCTGACCGGGCCGGACCTCGTCGCCGAAGCCCTCGAACGTCCGGACGACTTCCCCCGGGTTCCCGCGGGGGGTGCGGCCGCGATGATCGCCGAAAACGGGCTGGTACAGAGCGAGGGCGATCTCTGGGCACAGCAGCGCTCGATCGTGGCTCCCGCCTTCGGCGGTCGGCAGGTCACCGCCTACGCGAACACGACCGGCCGCCGGATCCACGAGCGGGCTGCTCGGTGGGCCGAAAACGGGACACACGGGACAGATCTTCACCGGCAGATGACGTCGCTGACCGTCCGGGTCGCCTCGGAAATCATCCTCGGCACGGACATCGGCAAGGCGCGAGCCGACCAGTTCCACGAGTGGATGCGGATCGCCGGCGAGGAGTTCGAGTTCGGCCTCGAGACGGTCCTTCCGGAATGGGTGCCGACGCCGACCTCACAGGAATTCCGCGAGGCGGCGACGGGGATCCGAGAGCTGAGCGAGGAACTCATCGACCGGCGACGGGAAGCCCTCGCCGCCGGGGACGAACCGGAGCATACTGACATGCTGACCATGCTGTTGCGGGCCGAGGACGATCCCGACATCGAGTACCCCGACAACCAGATCCGCGACGAGGTCGCGACCTTCCTTATCGCCGGCCACGAGACGACGGCGTTGAGTCTCACCTACACCTTGAGCTTGCTGTCCCGGAACCCCGACGCGCGCGAGCGGGTCAGGGCCGAGGCGGTCGAGGTCCTCGGCGGCGGGCCGCCGACCCACGACGATCTCGTCGACCTCGAGTACACGAAGCGTGCCTACCGGGAGGCGCTCCGGCTGTATCCGCCCGCGTGGGCCGTCTTCCGGCGAGCGAACGGCGACGCCGAACTCGGCGAATACGTCATCGAGGACGGGTCCGCGATCGTTATGCCGCTGTGGACGATCCACCGAGACAGTCGGTACTTCGAGAACCCCGGGGCGTTCGATCCCGACCGTTGGGGGCGTCGGGATCCAAAACGTGTCGCCGCCTATCGGCCGTTCTCCAGCGGACCACATGCCTGCATCGGACAGGGGTTCGCCATGGCCGGCGCGACACTCGTGTTGGCTCGTCTGGTTCGGGATTTCGACATCGACGTGTCGGAGACGGCCCTGGACGATCTCCGATTGACGCCGACGCTACGGCCGGCCGACGGTGTTCCGGCGACGATCACGCCCGTTCGGTAACCGACCGGAGTGTCCAGAGTTCGTCGCCTTCCCGGTGTCGTCAGTGGTCCTCTAGGAGTGCCTCGTCGCCGTATTCCTCCCGGAGCCGTCGGAGATACTCGCGTTGTTCCTCGATATCTTCGGGGAGTTCGGCGTAGGCGTCGGCGAAGAGGTCCTCCGGATCCGGTTCGATATCGGTCCCCTGATCGATCGCTTCGGCGACAGTTTCCGTGACCTCCGTCTCGATCGTGTCGATCGTTTCGTCGTCTAGCGTTCCCCGCTCTCTGAGATACGTCTCCATCCGCGGGATCGGATCCCAGCGCTTCCAGTATTCGACCTCCTCGTCCTCCCGGTACACCGTCGGATCGTCGGCGGTCGTATGCGCGCCGAAACGGTACTGGACGGCCTCGACGAGCGTCGGTCGCGTCGCCCGCCCGCTCGTTCCCTCGGGCGGCGCTCTCTCCGGGTCCTTGGCCCGCTCGACCGCCTCGGTAACGACCTCGAAGGTCGCGAGCGGATCCATGCCGTCGACTCTGATACCGGGGAAACCGTAGGCGTCGGCCTTCTCGGCGAACGTTCGGCTCGCCGTCTGTTGGTCCGCCGGGACGGAGATCGCCCACTGGTTGTTGTTGCACATGAGTACTGCCGGCACGTCGAAGACGCCGGCAAAGTTCGCGGCCTCGTGGAAATCCCCCTGGCTCGTCGCCCCGTCGCCGAAGTGACAGATGATCGCGTTTTCGTCCCCGCGGAGCTTCGACGCCCAGGCCATCCCGACCGCGTGGGGGATGTGTGAGCCGATGCCGATGTTCAGCGGCGCGATGTGGTGTTCGGTCAGTTCGGCGTTGCCCTCCTCGTAGCCCAGCCAGTAGCTGACGTACTCCGCGAGTCCGCCACGGTCGATGACCGAGCCGTGCTCGCGGTACTGATACAGCACCCAGTCATCCTCGGCGAGGGCGTACATCGAGCCGAACTGTGACCCCTCCTGTCCGGCCGAGGAGGCGTAGGTACCGAGTCTGCCCTGCCGCTGGAGGCTTATCATTCGCTCGTCGAAGTGTCTGGCGAGCCGCATGTCCCGATACAGTTCACGCATCCGGTCGTCGGACAGTGGCGGTTCGTAGTCCCCATCGAGGGGACGGCCGTCGACGTCGAGCCGCCGGTGAACGTCTGCGTCCTCGAATTCCATACTCGATTACCCGAACGCCGGGGATATAGCTTTAGGGAACGCGACCCCGATCCGAGTTCGGTGTGGCCGACGCGGGATCGCAAAGCGCTACCAATAAGTGCCCTCACGGCGCAGAAGACAGTAATCGAACCCGACTATGGCTGATTACATCATCGAAGAACAAGAACATCTATCGCCAGTCGTCGTCGGCACGACCGTCGTCCTCGTCGCGATCTTCGGGATCGGATTCCTCTATCAGCTCGTTTCGCTTCTGTTGTGACGACTCCGGGGCACACCGGTCTGCCCCGTAGGACCGGCTGGGGCGTCGAACACGCGTATCCGATCGGTTGTCATGGTGCTCCCACGATGACGAGAAGGTTCCACGCCGTCACGACCGCACCGACGACCGCGAGCGCGAACGGGACCGCGATCCGCCCCGGAGTTCGGAGCGCCCGCCACACGAGGTAAAACGACGGGAAGACGACCGTTTTGATGCCGAGAATCGCAGCGTGACCGTACGCCGCGATGAGCGGCTTTGCGACCGGCCCGGCTTCGGTGACTCCGCCAGTCGAGAGCCCCCAGAGGGTAGTTACCGTGTCACCGACCCCATAGAGGAGGAGTGCGGCGATCCAGACCCACCGGTCGTTTCCCCCCACCACCGGAACGGCGCGTTCGTCGTTCACACCCATCCCGTGAACTCACGGAAGTATAACTGCAACGGCGGCGAAGGCGAGAATCGACACGAAAACGGCCAGAACGACGAAATCGACGACCGGGGAGATATACGCCTCCTCGACCGGCTCGGTCGCCATCGGATCGGTCGTGTGTGGGTTGTCCGCGGCCATACCCGCGGGTACGGTATACCCGTATTTCAATATCGGAGTCGTTTCGAGCGCTGAGTCGGATCGCCCCGGTGTCGACACAACCGTCTCGTCCCCCTCGGAGACGGGTCGTTTCAAGTAGGTGGCCCTCCGAGACGGGGGCATGTACGATTCGATCCTCTTGCCGACCGACGGCAGCGAGGGTGCCACGGAGGCTCTCGAACACGCTCTCGCCGCCGCCGATGCCTACGGGGCAGATCTGCACCTCGTCTCGGTCGTCGACCGCCGGGTCGTTCTCGCCGCCGATACCGACGAAAAATCGTCGGTTCGAAGGGAACTCTCTGAGGACGCCGCGGCCGCGGTCGACCGGCTGGCGACTCGCGCCGCCGAGGCTGGCATCCCGACCACGACCGCGACACCCGAAGGCGTCCCATACCGGGAGATTCTCTCGTACGCCGACGGGGAGGCGATCGACCTCATCGTGATCGGCACCCAGGGTCGGACCGGACGCGAAAAGCGACTCAATCTCGGGAGCACGACCGAGCGGATCGTCAAGAAGGCCGAACGGCCGATCCTCGTCGTCGATATCGGGTAACCGCGATCACGCGACGGCGTTTCGGAGGGTACCGATGCCTTCGTAGTGGATCTCGATCTCGTCGCCGCGTTCGAGTAGCCCCGGATTCGCGGGGCTCCCGAAGCTGACGACGTCCCCCGGTTTGAGCGTCACCCGATCGGAGAGAAACGAGACGATCTGCCGTGGCTTGATTAGCATACTCTCGGTGGTGTCCTCCTGTCGGAGTTCGCCGTCGATGTGGGTCGTCATCTCGACGCCGACCGGTTCGATATCGGCGATGACGGGACCGAGCGGTCCAGAGGCGTCGAACGCCTTCCGCGCCGACAGCGATTCCTGGTCGAGGCAGTCGAGGTCGTTGAGGATCGTGTACCCTCGGACGACGTCGTCGACGTCGCCTTCCTCGATTCCCTTGCACTCGGTGCCGATGACCGCGGCCAACTCACCAGCGTACGTCAACTCCGAGGAAAACTCCGGGTACGGGATCGGCCGTTCGGGCGGATGCAACGACACCGGTGGCTTGATAAAGAACGTCGGATCGTCCGGCGTCTCATAGCCCATCTGATCGATCGTCTCGTCGTAGTTCCTCCCGGTACAGTAGAGCGCCGACGGTTCACACGGTGCGAGCAGGTCGTACTCCTCGGGGACGTAGGTCCCGTCGTCGGTGTGGACCGTCCCGTCGTCGTCGTCGTATTCTCCCTCCAGAATCCCGGCCGGTGTCTCGATGCGTGCGTGCTTCATACGGACGACGGCGACCGCCGCTTCCTTACGTGTTGCCATCGTCCGGCTCTACCGCAACGGTCACTCGACGGGGCGAACCAGCTCCGGGCGATCGTTTGACGGATCGTTCACCGCCGTCGACACCGGGTACGATCGGAACGGCTCCGGGGACGCCGGCTCGAAGGCGACATCCTCGCCGTCGAGCCACACCTCCTCTCTCCTTGGCGGGAGTATGACGGCCATCCGGTGGTGGAGGGGCTCGACGACCTCGTTCGGTTCCGTCGTCAGAACGGTGAACGTCTCGATCGGCTCCGCTTCCGACGTGGCGAGCGAACTCCCGCCGAAATCATCGAGACCGGTCTGGTGGGTCGGTGGCGTCCAGCGTTCCCAGAGCCCGGCCATCGCGAAGGGGCGGTCGTCCTCGAGGGCGACCCGATACGGCCGCGTCCCGTCGGCGGTCTCGACCCACTCGTAGAACCCGTCGGCTAACACGAGACACCGGCGGCTCTCGTAGGCCTCGGCGAAGGCCGGTTTGTCGGCGACCGTCTCCGACCGTGCGTTGATGTGGCGTTCGTTCGCGTCGTCGGCCCACCGCGGAACGAGTCCCCACTCCAGCCGCCGGACGCTGTCGGGATCAGCGTCGGTGATGACCGGAAGCGCCTGCCCCGGAGCGGCGTTGTACCGCGGCTCGAACGCGAACTCGAAGGTCGCATCGAACCGCGCTTCGAGATCGGGACGGTCGGCGAAGAGACTGTAGCGGCCACACATGCCGACAGCTACGGCCTCGCGATCGATATAGGTGGCGAACAGGTGGAACGCGGTCGATCCGACGGCGGTGTTCCACACGACTGCCCCGGCCGCCGTCGGCGATCCGTTACGTCACGGGGCCTCTGGTCCCGGGATGGTACTTAAACCATCGTGTCGATCGACCGCGAATTTAAACGATATCACGACGTACAACCCGTGTGGCCGACGAGGAAACGCCGACATTCGCCATTCCGAAGCGTCCGACCCGGCGGTACCTGCGGCGCGGCGGCGTCGAATACGATGGCGAAACCGTGTTCTCGCTGTCTCCTCACACGAGGCGCGACGACGAATCGCTTCGGGAGCTCGTCGAGCGGGTCCTCGAGGAGGGGCCCTACCGGTACGGCGACTGGTTCGACCTCCCGATGCCGCTGTATCTCGTCCACGACGACCGAACGGGGGATACGTTCCGGGTCGCCGTCCGTGACGACACCGTCGAACTGCACGTCCTCCCGGAGACCGGTACCGATGGGCTCCGTGCGTTCTACCGGCGGACCGACGCGCGTTCGGAGACGGGCTGGGACGTGACTTGCCGAACCGATTGATCGGCTCTAGGCGACGATCCGGCCGATCGATGGTTCCCGGTCGAAACCTCTCACAACCACTATTAGCGACGCGGTGCAACACCGGTATAACGTTTCTCATGACAGCAAACGGCAGCCCCTACGCGTCACACACCGACGCCGAGACGGAGGCGATGCTCTCGGCGATCGGAGCCGAAAGCGAGGCCGAACTCTTCGATATTCCCGAGTCGGTCCGGTTCGACGAATCACTCGGGATCGAACAGCGGGGCGAACAGGCGGTCCGATCGCTCATCGACCGGACGCTCGAGCGAAACGACGATCTTATCGAGTTTCTCGGGCGCGGACACTACGATCACTACGTTCCTTCGATGGTCGACCAACTGTCGTCTCGATCGGAGTTCCTGACGAGCTATACCCAGTACCAACCCGAGGTAGCCCAGGGTTTCCTGCAGGCGCTTTTCGAGTATCAATCGATGCTCGTCGAGCTAACCGGGCTCCCGGTCGCGAACTGCTCGATGTACGACGCGGCGACGGCGCTCGGTGAGGCCGCGACGCTCGCGATCCGCGTGCGGGCGGTCGACGGGGACCGGGTACTCGTCCCCGAACGGCTCCAAGAGGGGCGCCGCCGAACGCTCGAGAGTTATCTCGTCGGCCACGATGTCGGGATCGAAACGTATCCGATGGCCGACGGGATCGCCGACGTCGAGGCGCTCTCCGAACGGATGGGCGAGGAGACGCTTCTGGTGTACGCCGAAACACCGACAGTCCGGGGAACGATCGAGGAACGACTCGACGCGATCGGGGATCTGGCGGCCGACAGCGGCGCGCTATTCGTCGTCGGCTCCGATCCGGTCGCGCTCTCGGTACTCGAACGGCCGGCAGATGTGGGCGCCGACGTCGCCATCGGCGAGGCTGCAACGCTCGGACTACCGGCGGCGTACGGCATGGGAACGGGACTGTTCGCCTGCCGGGAGGAGTTTCTCAGACAGGTTCCCGGACGCCTCGTCGGCGCCAGCGAGGACGCGAGCGGTCGTCGCGCGTACACTCTGACGCTTCAGACCCGCGAACAGCATATCCGACGCGAGCGGGCGACTTCCAACATCTGTACCAATCAGGCGTGGGTCGCGTTGCGGACCGCGATGCATCTCGCCTGGCTCGGACCGGACGGACTGATCGATCTCGCGGAAGACTGTGTGACCCGACCGAAAGAACTCGCCGCCCGGATCGACGACATCCGGGGTATCGGGGCACCGGTCCACGACCGACACCACTTCAGGGAGTTCGTCGCCCGCACCGACCAGCCCGCCGCCGCCGTCGCGGCCGACCTCGAACGCGACGGCTACGCTGTCCACGTCCTCGACGAACACGAGATTCAGATCTGTACGACCGAGACGAACGAGGACGCGATCGACGGCTTCCTCGAGGCGCTCCGGGAGGCGGCACGATGACCGGGTCCGACGGGGGCCCCGATCCCGACGATCCACTCGAATACGACCAGGCTCGCTGGAGCGTCGACGACTCCCGGTACGAGCCGCTTCTGTCCGAGAAGAACACCGACCGAGTGACCGTCGAATCCTCGCTTCCGGACGGGCTGACACGCGATGAGCTGACGCTCCCGTCGCTCCCGGAACCCGCGCTCGCCCGCCACTACACCCGGCTCTCGGAGATGAACTACGGCGTCGAGTCGGGTCCGTTCCCGCTCGGCTCCTGTACGATGAAGTACAACCCGAAGTTCACCGAGGACGTCGCCGCCCGTCGCGAGGCGTCGGTCCACCCCGATCGGTCGGAACGATCCGTTCAGGGTCTCCTCGAGATCCAACACCGCCTGCAGGAGCAACTCGCGACGATCGGCGGTATGGACGCCGTCACGCTACAGCCGCCGGCCGGCGCCGCCGGCGAGTTCACGGGGATCCTCATCGCGAAGGCCTATCACGAGGCCAACGGTGACGATCGGACGGAGGTCGTGGTTCCCGATTCCGCACACGGGACCAACTTCGCGAGCGCGGCGATGGCGGGGTACGACGTGGTCGAGTTGCCGAGCGGCGACGACGGCCGGGTCGATCTCGAGGCGCTTTCGGCGGCCCTCTCGGAGCGAACGGCGGCGTTGATGCTGACGAACCCCAACACCCTCGGGCTGTTCGAACGCAATATCACCGAGATCGCCCAAATGGTCCACGAGGTCGGCGGCCTGCTGTACTACGACGGGGCGAACCTCAACGCCCTGCTCGGGCGCGGCCGCCCCGGGGACATGGGGTTCGACCTTATGCATTACAACGTCCACAAGACCTTCGCGACACCCCACGGCGGCGGCGGCCCGGGAGCCGGTCCCGTCGGCGTGACCGAGGAACTCGCGGAGTTCCTCCCGGATCCGCACGTTCGACGGGCGGACGGCGGGTACGAACGGTATACCCCGGTCCGTTCGATCGGGAAGGTCCACGGCTACGAGGGAAACTGGCTCGTATTGCTGAAGGCATACGCGTACATTACCCGCCTGGGCGGGGCGGGACTGACCGACGCGAGCGCGAAAGCCGTGCTCAACGCGAACTACCTCGCCGAGCGGATCGAATACGAGGTCCCCTTCGGGCCCTTCCACCACGAGTTCGTCGCGAGCGCGGGCGAGCAGGACGCTGCCGACGCCGCGAAACGGATGCTCGATTACGGCGTCCATCCCCCGACGACGAAGTGGCCGGAGACCGTCGACGAGGCGCTGATGACCGAACCGACCGAGATAGAGCGCAAACGAACCCTCGAACAACTCGCCGCGGCGTTCAACGCTGCTCGGGCGGACGACACGGAAACGCTCGAGGACGCTCCACAGCGGACGGCCGCCCGACGGATCGATCAGGCGTCGGCAGCGCGAAACCCCCGGCTCTCCTGGCAGGCGCTGGACGACGAATAGAACGATCGATACGATTCTCGCCGTCTTTTTCGCTCCGCTGATCCGTATAGCTATACCCCCATCTGGTCGATTCTATATCGTTTTATACGATTTATGTATGTTCGCGCTACAGAAGTTGAGACCGGCCAGCCCGATGCGTAGTTGGTAGTGAGGGAACGAAACGGTCGTGTGAATACCGTACTCTATCGATCGAAAGCGTAGCTACAATCATCGCGACTGAGAAACCGGACAAACACTTAATATACGCCGTATGACGACACCTGTGGTCTGATAATAACAGTGTTTATTACCTATCCCGAATTACATAGTATTGTGACGGACGAACAAAATAATTCCACGAGTTGGATAGGTTCACTCACCCGATTTCAGTGGCTAGCAGTTGCATTAGTCGTTATCACTGGCGTTCTCCACGTCTATGCTGGTATCGTCGAGGGACGGATTCCCGTTGCACTCGCAGGTGTCGGCTACGCCGGTGCTCTCGTGCTCTTTCTGTTCGACTACCGGCGGCGATTGCTCTATCTGATCGGGATTCCGTATACGGCCGTGCAGTTCCCCCTCTGGATCGTGGCCAAGTCAGAATACGGGACGATTGACTACGTTGACAAGGCGGTTCAGGTCGCCTTGATCCTCGTGTTTATCTATCTTTATCTGAACACACCGTCGGAGCCAGCCGGGAACACGGCAACGGCAGCGGACTGAACGTGCGCATTAACGCGACGTCTATCGCGGTCAGTTATCCCGAATCACCATAATTTTCACCCGATTCACGCCGTCGAAGTCACGAAGGCGGTAGGTCAATTCCCGAACGCGTTCGCCGGTCCCCTGGCAAAACAAGGATTCGAGACACCACTCCCCTTGGTGTGTGTGAGTCGTGCTGGACACCGTGGAGTTCCCCGATCACCTCGTGATGGCGGTAGTCGAAGGCGACGAGCGCGATAACGTCCTCGCTGAGGTCTTCGAGTCGGGAATGCGACTCGATGTACTCCTGCATCGCTTCACGGACGGCCCGGGATCGGTTGTCCAACCCCTCATCCTGCCAGACCTGATCGAACTCGTCAATCACCGTATCGGGAATATTGAAACTCGTTCGCATACGGTCATATTTGATATCCGGACACAAGAGTCCCGAGTATGATGGTTCCCCCAATCAGGTATTAACAACCGTTATTCGGCGCTCTTTCCGATTTCAGGGTATGACGATGGTGTCTGGCGACACGTTCGGCCTACTGCTCGGTGCGGTCGCACTTGGCGCTGTCCACGGGGTCGAGCCCGGTCATGGGTGGCCCGTCGCCGCCTCATACGCGCTGGATCAGACGAACAAGTGGCTCTACGGCCTTGCGGCGGGGTTCATCATCGGTATCGGCCACCTCATCAGTAGTCTCACGATGGTTGGCGCGTTCTTCTACGCGAAATCCTATTTCAGTCTCACACAGATAAACGAGCCCGTCACGGTTCTCAATACTATCCAGATCGGTGGCCCAGTCAGCCTGGCTGCGGGCGTATTGCTAATCGGTCTTGGGATCCGAGAGTACCGCCACGGCCACTCGCATGGCAGTCCCGATGGCGATCACTCTCACCCGCACGGGGGTCACGACCACGAGTCGACGAACCACTCGGTACACGGCCACAGCCACGGTGATATTCACGAATATTCGAATCCACAGGACGACGAGGGAGTTCGTTCGCGCCTGAAACGCACTGTTCCGTTCATCGGGGGGCACTCACATACCCATGGGGACTCCGATGATGTCGCCGAGAGGGGATTGTTCGGAATCGCCTGGTTCGCCTTCCTGCTCGGGTTCGCTCACGAGGAGGAGTTCGAGATTATCGCCCTCTGTGCCGGGTCGAACTACTGTCTCGAACTGATGAGTGCGTACGCAATTACTGTTATTATCGGCATCGTGGGACTGACGATGTTACTGGTCGCGGGCTATCAGCACCACGAGGAGACTGTTAAACAGTACACACCGTATTTACCAGCCTTTTCGGCTGTGATCCTCATCATCATGGGCGTTGGATTCATCATCGGCGTGTTCTGAACATATTTCTGTCATCGGTCGTCGATCGGGAGATCGAGATCCCGCGCGAACTGCCGGATGCCTGCGTCCCCGGTGGGGTGTCAGTACGTTCCGGCGCGTCCGATCGAAAGACACCTCTTCGATTGCGGTTTTACCACTGACTCCGATCGCATATCAGGCCGAGGTGTCGATCCCGTTGATCGTGACGAACCCGTACTCGCAGTTGGTACAGTGCCACTTTTTTTTCGTTCCGAGCTGGATCCGCATGCTCGCCGCTTTGTAGAACTCCGATGCATCACATCGGGGACAGTCGTCTTCCAGCGAGAGGCTCATGCATACCGGTAACGACTCCAAGGAATTGTACTTTTCTGGTTTCGTCCTCCCCCGTCGCACTAATATACCACATATGGCGATATAGAAACAACGGACTCGTCCGATCGACCTCCGTGTCGATAGTTCCGGATTCGACGATTGGACGCCAACGGTTTTTGAGTTCAGGCGTCTGGATTCGATTATGTCGGCTCCCGACAACGTATCGACGACCGCCGAGCACTACACAGATCTATGACGCTCGCGGCGCTTCTCGAACAGTACGTCAGTCTCGGTATCTTCCTGGTCGCCGGAGCGCTGAGTGTTTTCAGTTACCTCGCGTGGCGACGGGAGCGAGATTCGCGGATGCGGATCGTCACTGCCGGCTACGCGATGTTCGCGGTATACGGACTCGTTGTCTTCCTCGAGTACCCGCTAATGCCATATCTCGGCGCCGAGACAGTCGAACTACTCGAACACGGGGGAGCGATCCTCATCCTCGGTGGCCTGTTGACGTTTTTCATCGCCCTGACACGGGATTGAGAGATGCCGGAGCCAGATCTGGAACTGGATTCGCGGCGGGCTATCTACCAGCGGATAGCCGACACGCCCGGCATTCACTTCCGTGCGCTGCTTGAGGAACTCGATTACGCACAGGGAACGCTCCAGTACCAGCTCCGGTGGCTCGCCGACCGAGGGCTGATCGCGGTCTCCGACGACGGAAAGTACACTCGATACTATCCCGAAGCGGACTTCGACGAGGCGGACCAGACCGTCATGAACGCGCTCCGTCGGGAGTACAGCCGCCGGATCCTCGCTCATCTCCTCGCGGACGGACCGTTTTCAACGAAGGAATTGAGCGACCGGATCGGAAAGGCGAACTCGACCGTCTCGTGGCATCTCTCGAATCTCGCCGACGCCGACCTCGTCACGAAAGAGCGGGACGGACGAAGCGTCGTTTACGAGGTCACAGACCCCGACCGGGTCGCGTACCTGTACACCGTCCATCGACAGTCCTTCACTGACCGAGTCGTGGATCGGCTCCTCGGACTCTGGGAGAGCTACTAGTTCGGGGCGGCGACGGACACGAGGTCTTTCAGGATCAACGCTCGCAACAGGAGCACGTAGGCGAGAAACGCGAGCGTCGGGCCCAGCAGGGGACGGATCAGACCGGTCACGTCAGTGCCGATCGCGGCGGCGTGGATCGTCCCGAAGGCGAACCCGCCGTAGGCGAGCGAGTGGACGACCCTGGGTCCCCACGGCCGTGAGAACCGCTTCGCGTCGACGAACCCGAACACGGCAACGACGAGCAAGAGCAACGCGCCGACTCCGACGACGACCCCGCCGACGAAGTACGATCGAGAGTAGGCCGGCAAGGGAGCCTCTCCGGTAACGACGAACCACGTGTCGAGTATCCCCAACAGCGCGTGAAGGAGTGTCACGACCATCGCAAAGACCGAGAGTTCGATATGGACGCGCTGGGCCGCCTCGTGTAGTACGCCGAACGGCTCGGTGTTATAGAAGATCCCGGTGAGTACAGCGAGATAGAGCGTGGGGTACGCGACGAGGGCGGCACCGCGATCAAGCAGCCACACGAGTTCGGACATCACGAGGCCCCCGTCGTTTCGACGACGTCCGGACAACCGTCCGAATCCTGGAACCCGTTGTCCGTCTCCGGGCGGGTCGGACAGCGGTCATTCGAGTCGTTGATTCCGTCCCCATCGTAGTCGTTCGAAGCCTGTCGTTCCGGAACGGTCCGGTTAGTGAGATCAGCCTGCTCTTCTTCGGCGGCCTGGGCCGTCCGGACGCTCGCGATCTGCCACAGCAATGGGGTCGTTACGACCAGCATGACGATCGCGACGACAGTGATTCGCTGCTTATTCGTCCAGGACATGATGCTTGAATCCCTCCGTTCGATGGAAGACGCCGTCGTGTACGACGAGCGCCTCAAGCCCATCCCAGTCCTCGGCAAGCGAGCGTCCGTCGGCGAGCGGAAGCGCCGCGAGCGTCGTCGCGAGCGCGTCGGCTTCCATGCAGTCCCGCCGCGCGAGGACGGTTACGGACTCGTGGCGGGCCCCGATGTGCTCTGTCGTCGGGTCATAGACGTGGTCGACACCGTCGCGTTCGCGGCGATAGTCACCCGAAGTCGCGATCGACCACCCGGTATCAAGCGTTTTCAGCAGCGTCTCGTCGCCGTACGGGCTTTCGATGGCAATCGGACCGGTCGGCGGAGACATATCACCGCCGCCGCTGACGAACCCCCGTCGGCCGATCCCGTCGAGTGCGTCCGCGGCCCGATCGACGATATACCCCTTGGCGAGGCCGTTGAGATCGAGGGGAACGTCCGTCTCGACGGTGTCGCCGTCGACGGTCACCGTCCCCGTATCGAACGATCGTGGAAGCGAATCGCTGTCGCCCCGGAGATACGCCTTGAGGTCGTGTTCGGTCCGGCCCTGATGGATATCGAAGACACCGTCGGTACGGTGGAAGTATTCGATGCCTCGGCGGACGAGGCGGGCGACTTGCTGGTTCGTGACGCAGCCAGCCTCGTTAAGTCGATATACGGCGCTCGCTGAGTCGAAGGCATCGAGTTGAGCGCGGAGTCGTTCGGCGGTTCGCTGAGCAGTATCGGCTGCGGTGGTTGTCGCGATTCCCGCCGCGTGCACACGGAACGACGTGTCACAGCAGCGGAACGTGCGCTGTGCGTCTCCGAGCCGTTCGTAGGCTAAAGAGAGAGCTACCATATCGGGAGTCAGTCTTCGTACCCCTCGTTCTCTTCGTGCTCTTCTTCGCCGTTTTCTTCGTATTCCTCCTCGTGTTCGTCTTCGTATTCTTCTTCGCCGTGTTCGTCTTCGTATTCTTCCTCGTGGTCTTCGTACTCTTCTTCGCCGTGTTCGTCTTCGTATTCTTCTTCCTCGTGGTCTTCGTGTTCCTCGTAGCCAGATTGTGTTCGGACTTCGGGCGTGAAGTTCTGGTTCGGTTCGGGGGCGTCGGCGGCGAGCTGTCGACCGGTATCGGTGCCTGCTCCGGTCGCTTCTCCGGGTGAATCGGCCGTCAGACCGGGGACGAGAACGGGGAACGCGAGTCCACCGGCTACGACGGCAGTCAAGAGTGCGCCCACGAGCGTGAACGCGACGAGTCGATTGGTTGGAACTGGAACGCGCATGGTTGTTCGCGTCCGGTCGGAATCGTTCCCCGATATAATGCGTTCGCGTCCAGCTGTCGAATCGTCGTACAGCCGTCGAATCCGGTGCGTCTTGCGGGACCTTTCTCACCCGAAGGGACCGATCCCGATAGCAGCAGCCGACGTTTGCTCTCGACCGACGGATTGGATTAGATTAATCTAATTTTTTGATTTGGTGGGTAAAATATAACCTCGGTCGTCACGAACGTGGCGGTAGTGAAACCAGAATCAACTATCCGGAACGAGCCGGGACGGCTCCCCCGCAGGGCGTTCCTCGGACTATCGGCCGGTGCGCTCGCGACGGGGACCGCCGGCTGTATCGGGAGCGCCTCGGACGACAACGACGGGGATGAATACGTCGCTGTCGCGTCCTTTTTCACGTTCTACGATTTCGCACGACAGATCGCACAGGAAACGTCCATGACGGTTGAGAACCTGATCCCGGCCGGACTACACGGCCACGGCTGGGATCCGGATCCGTCGATCACCCGCGACATCGTCGACGCGGACGCCTTCGTCAACGTCGGCCCGGAGTTTCAGCCGTGGGCCGATCGCGCACTCGAGACCGTCAGAGACGACGGGGCGGGGACGCGTTCGATAAACGTCCGCGAGGGGATCGAGTTGATCGATCTGGACGAAACCGTCGACGAAGAGGAGGCGATCCAGGGCGGGAAGGATCCTCACTTCTGGCTCGATCCGGAGCTGGCGAAGGGGGCCGTTGACAACATCGTCGAGGGGCTCTCGGCGGTCGCGCCCGAACACGAGGGGACCTTCGGGGACAACGCCGCCGACATCAAACAGCGACTCGACGATCTCGACGCCGACTGGGAAGGTATCTTCGAGCGCGCCGCGCGCGATAACGTCTTTCTGGCGGCGCACAACGCCTTCGGATACGTCGCCGACCGATACGACGTGAACATCCAGCCGCTGATCACGAACCTCGCCGCGGCCGACGACGTCCGGACGAGTGACATGCAGTTCGCCCAGGACATGATCGCCGAACACGACATCCGGTATATCGGGGCGGCGATCTTCGAGCCTAACGGCTGGGCCCGCCAGTTGGTCGATGAGACCGACGCGGAGGCGTACTACCCCGTCACCCCGTACGCGGGCGTCACTGAAAAGTGGAGCCGGGAGGAATGGAGCTACTTCGATATCGCCCGCAGCATCAACATGCCGACCTTCGAGATCGTTCTGGGCTCGACAGCCCCCGAAGAGACCACGCTCGAGGAGGAGTGGCGAAACTTCGAATGAGACCGATCAGTCCGCGATTCATTGTTCAATGTCACACATATCTGTAGAGAACGTTTCGTTCGGATACACGGCGACTCCGGTGGTTCGAGACGTATCGTTCACGATCGACGGCGGAGAGTACGTCGGGCTGGTCGGACCGAACGGGTCCGGAAAGAGTACCCTACTCCAGTTGCTCCTCGGGCTGTACGAACCCGACCGTGGCGACATCCGGCTCTTCGATCGGCCGACACGAGCGTTCGTCGACCGCGAGCGTGTCGGTTACGTCGCCCAAGACGTCACAACGAACACGAAGGAGATGCCGATCACCGTCGAGGAGGTCGTCCTGATGGGCCGGTTCCCGCATGCCGGGTTCGGCCGTATCACGGCCGACGACCGGGAACGGGCCCGAAAAGCGCTCCGGAAAGCCGGGATCGCCCACCTCGCCGGAAAGCGAATCACGAGGCTCTCGGGCGGCCAGCGCCAGCGAACCTACATCGCGCGGGCTCTCGCCGGGGAGGCGGACCTGTTGGTCTTCGACGAGCCAACCGTCGGGGTCGACGCAGAGTCCGTCGGGGAGTTCTTTTCGCTTCTGGACGAACTCAACCGTGACGGGATGTCGGTTCTGCTGGTCGAACACGACATCGAGGCGGTCATCGAACACACCGATCGCGTTCTCTGTCTCAACGGGGAACTGTACTTCGACGGACCCTCCGAAGCGTTCCCCGAGAGCGACGCTCTCGAACGTGCCTACGGGATCACCACCGGCGAGCGAGCCGGGGTGACACGATGATCGCGGACGTAGCGCGCGTGTTCACCCGGCCGGCTGGGTGGCTCATCGACGCCTGGAGCTATCTGCTCTCTTTAGTCGCTGGCTTTACCGGCATCGAGATGCTCCAGTACGCATTCATGCACCGGGCGTTTCTGGTCGGAATACTGATCGCGGTGATCGCCCCGCTGATCGGCACGTTTCTGGTCCACCGACAGCTCGCATTGATCGGTGACGCGCTCGCCCACACTGCCTTCGCCGGCGTCGCGGTCGGCCTGTTCGTCAACGCGACCCTCGGAACGGGAGTCTCGCCGTATCTCACCGCCGTCGTCGTGGCGATCGTGGCCGCGCTCGCGATCGAACTGATATCGGAGGTCACCGACGCCTACAACGACGTCTCGATGGCGATCGTGCTCTCGACCGGCTTCGCGCTCGGGGCGGTTCTCATAAGTCTCAACGCCGGCGGGCTCGCGGTCGGCGTCAATCAGTACCTCTTCGGGAGTCTGGCAACCGTTTCACGCTCGAACACGATCATCCTGATCGGGCTGTTCGCGATCATCTCGCTCGTCGTCGGCACGACGTACAAACAACTGCTGTACGTAACGTTCGACGAGACGGCTGCCAGGGTAGCGGGGCTCAACGTCCCCTGGTACAACCGGATCATGACGATGCTCACCGCGATGGTCGTGGTGGGAGCGATGCAGATCATGGGCGTGATCCTCGTCGCGGCGATGCTCGTCGTCCCGGTCGCCGGCGCGGCACAGCTCGCCCGGAGCTTCCGGGAAGCGCTGCTCGCCTCGGTGATCCTCGCGGAAATCGCGGTGCTCGTCGGCATCACGCTCTCGTTTCATTACGAGGCGACCGCCGGCGGTACTATCGTCCTCGTCGCGGTGGCGGTCTACATCGCCGCCGTCCTGTTCGGGAAAGTACGGACGAACCGGAGCGCTGCCGACGCGCCCGCGACTGCGGACGAATCTACGGCCGATTGAGGTGGATCCCGCCTGCGGGCGGTCAGAACTCGTCGATTCGCGTCTGGCTCGGTGGCGGCCCCTCCTCGGGCCGATCGCCCCCGAGCAGCCGTGGCAACGCCGTATCGGCGAACGTCAGCCCCAACACGAGCACGATAGGAGCGAAAAAGAGCCCGTAGAACCCGAACACCACCGGACCGAAGATGTACGCGAGCATCAGCAGGCCGACGTGGGTACGATCGCCGCTGAGGTACGGCCGGAGGACGAGATCGGGTATCGTATCGACGACCACGATCACCAACACCAGAAAGCCGACGATATACGCGAAAAGCTCGGGGGTTCCGTCGAGCAGGATCGGAACCGCGGCGATCCCGGCGAGCGGCAGATAGATTACCTTCATCCCGACGACGGGGATCAGACTGGCGATCCCGGTCAGCGCGCCGGCGAGTGCGGGGTAGGGAACCTCGACTGCCGAGGGAACGGCGGCGTTGTATCCCATAAAAACCGCGATCGCGACGAGCGAGATGACGATGACGTTGAGCAGGTTTCCGAAAAGTACCGCCTCGAGTTCCTTGTCGGCGGCCTCGAAGTACTCCCTGACGATATCACCGTCGTCGAACCGAAGCAACCACGAGCGGAACGCCGTACCGTCGATCAGGAGATAATAGGTCACGATCCCGACGATAAGGAGGTTCATGAAGAGACCGGTGATGATGCTCGTCACGAACGCCGCGTGTTGGGTGGCGAAATCGATGAACGTGTCCAGTTCACCGGCTCGATACGCCTCGGCGATGCCGGCGATGGTCGGTTCGGGAAGGTCCTCGATCCCCTGGAACCACGCCACGCTTTCGGGGACGGACTCGACGATCGGATACGTCTCGATGAACGCCCGGGCTTCGACCGCGAGCAGGACCACGGTATAGCTGAGGAGCAAGACGAGCGGCAGCGCGAGCAAGGAGATCGTGAGCATCGCACGGATCCGCTTTGGGAGGTGGAGTTGCCCCAACGCGTCGTAGAACCGCCGCGTCGAGTAATACAGAAAGACTGCCACGGTGAACGCCGCGATGAACTGATAGACGATGTAGCCTACCGCCACGCCGACGATAACGCCGAACACTGCGACGACGAGACGCTTTTCGTTCATATGTACATCCTCCACGAGGGAGAAAATAAACGCCACGACGACCCAGAGTAGCGATCGAAGGCCAGTGCACACTCGATCGCACTGCAGTCGTACGATCGACGAAATAGTTGCGGTGGTTACTATAGGGCCGTTCGCTTCGCTCCTGGAAACGAATCGGTCGCCGACCGAACGGACGGCGGTGTGTAACGATGTCGCATCGATCGCCACCGATTTGTAGTCCCCACGGCGAATGCCCGGTAATGAGCGAGTCAGCCGTCCCGGTAGCCGAACACGAACGGAACGGGAGCATCCGAGATCCAGCGTCACCGCGACGGCGCGGCCGAGATCCGATCCGACCGGTGATCCTCGGCATCATCACGGAGGGATACCATGGCTGACGAGGACGCCGACAGGGAGGTATCGGTCCGGGGCGACCCGGCCGAGATGGACCTCGAGGAACTCCGCGAGGAGATCAGGGACATCGACCGCGAGATCGTCGAACAGATCGCCCAGCGGACCTACGTCGCCGACAGCATCGCCGCAGTCAAGCGCGAAAGAGGGTTACCGACGACCGACGAATCCCAGGAACAGGCGGTCATGGAACGCGCCGGAGAGAACGCCGAACAGTTCGACGTGGACGCGAACCTCGTCAAGGCGATATTCCGGCTGTTGATCGAACTGAACAAAGTGGAGCAGCGGGAGTCTCGATAGGTCGAAATATGTCGATATAGGCCGTATAACCCGCGTTTAGTCCTTGAAGTACTCTTCTGGTAGCTGCTCCTTCGATTAGGATTCGATGAAAAGCGCCACATCCACTCTCGCTGGCTCTAACACCATCAGCAGCCCCCTGTATTGCCACGAATTGAGGTCTAGACGGGTTCGTTCTGTCCGGTAGGCTCTATCCACCGTAAGACACAGTAATCTGTGTCTCAATAGTATTCTGTATGCCCACTATCACGGTTAACGTGGACGACGCACTCAAAGAGCGGATGGAGAAGCACCCAGAGATCAACTGGAGCGAAGTGACTCGGCAGGCGATTCGAGACAAAATCGAGACACTCGAAGTGATGGACGAACTCACGTCCGAGAGTGAACTCACCGAGAGCGACGTCGTCGATATCGCCGACAAAATCAACGAGAGCGCACGCGAGCGCGTCGAAAAAGAGTCGGAGTAGCCTCGACGAATGAAGCTGGTGGTCGATGCCAACGTCGTCATCTCCGCGCTCATCGCTGACTCGAAAACTCGTGAACTCATCGTCACGCTCGAACCCGACCTCCTGACACCCAAATTCGTCTACGACGAGATCGAGAACTACACCGAGTTGATCGTCGAGAAGTCCGGCATGAGTCCAGAGCGAGTCGCACAGTTTGTCGACCTCCTGTTTCAGTACATCGAGGTCGTCCCCGCCGAGGAGTTCTATCCGCACATCGAAGAGGCCGAAGCAGCGATCGGTGAAACTGATCCCGACGACGTGCTGTATGTCGCGTGCGCCTTGGCCAAAGACGCAGACGTCTGGAGCGACGATACCGATTTCAACGAACAAAATCTCGTCGAGACACATTCGACGAGCGACGTGATCAACTCATTCGACACGCTCTAGCCGATCGGAACAACCGCCTGTAGAGCAAGCTATCTCTACTTATATATGCCATCTATAGACACCTTCTATATCTCGAATTCAGGGGAGATGGTTTTCGCGAAATCAATTTAATCGTATATATGGTGGATTTCAGCTATCTGAACAAGGTCGAACAAAGAGAGTCGATAGACCACGGCTCCTCTCCGATCACGCCGACGACGGTCGATCCTGCCGTTCGAGATCGAGCGGATCCTCGATCTCGCCCATCACCGCCTCGAGGGCGTCCGTCGCGGTGACGAGGCCGACGACGGGGCCCTCGGATCCGTCTTGGACGAGCGCGAGTTCCTGGTGCTTTCGCTGGAACCGATCGACGACCTCGCTGATCGGCGTCTCCGCCCGGATCGTCATCGGATCGACCGCGATCTCCTCGAAAGTGATCTCGCCGTTTCGGAGTTCCTCGAACCGATCGACGACCGCGGGCACGTAGACGATGCCCCGGAAGTCGGCCGGGTCCTCGCCGACCAGCGGGAAGCGAGTGTGGGGGCTGTCGCCGATCCGGTCGAGGTTCTCCTCGGGTGGAACGGTCGTCGAGAGGAAGACGATGTCCTCGCGGTCGGTCATCACCTCACTCGTCGGTCGCTCGCCGACGGTGAAGGCGTTGAGGATCTCCGTTTTCCGTTCCTCGGGGAGGTCGCTCCGATCCAGCGTCGACCCGAGTCGGTGCCGGAGTTCCGCCCGCGATTCGATGCGGTCCGTCTCCGTCTCCAGCCACGCGCCGGTCATCTCGACGCCGAAACGCCGGAGCGTCCACTTTGCGACGCCATCCCCGATCATGATGGCCGGATAGATGAGCTTGGCGAACCAGTACAGCGGCGTCGCGCCGTATCGGGCGACGAACCGCGTTCGCTCGACGCCGAGATACGTGGGCGTCTGTTCGCCGTGTGTCAAATGGAGCAGGTTGATGATCAGAAACCCGACGAGGCCGCCGGCCCCGATCGAGGCCAAGAGCGTGTTTTCGAAGAGCGGATCGAGAAGCGCCGCAAGCGCCGGTTCCGCGACGATCCCGACGGCGATGCTGGTCGCGGAGATCCCGACCTGACAGCTCGTGAGATAGATCTCGAGATCCTCGGTCATCTCCCAGGCCCGGCGCAGGCCCGGAACGTCGAACTCCGATTCCGGGTACTGACGGACGCGGGTCAGCGCGAACTCGATCGCGACGAAAAAGCCGTTGGCCAGGATCAAGCACACTCCGGCGAACACACGAAGCCCGATCTCGAGTCCGTTCATCGCCGACGCTTGAGTTCCGGATGGCCGGGGCTTTCAAGCTTCGGTTGCCGGCCCGGATCGACGATCGGGTGGTGATCGACCGCGATCGGACGGGGTCTCCTCGGAGAAACGCTCCTGACGGTCAGGCCGTGGCGGTCCCGGTTCCCGGTTCGTCGGCGTCGGCGATCCGGTAGTTCGATTTCCGGGCGTCCATGAGATAGACGGATTCTTCGACGGCGTCGGCGTCGTCGAGCTTTTTGAGGGCGTGGCGGACGGTTCGCTGGGGGAGCAGGGAGGTCTCGGCCAGCTGTGCCTGTGTCATCGGTCCCTCGTACTGGAGCGTCTTGTAGACGAGCTTTGCGCTCGGCGGAAGCGACGCGACCGCCGACTCGATCTCTGACATTACTGTCTCGAACACACGGTGGGTCATTAATCGTCCGTCGCTTCGACCAGACCCACGCAATTTCGCGGTGAGTTTATATAGGTCTAATCGGCGAGGTGCCCGGCCCCTCACTCCTCGAGCAGCCCGAGATCCGCCGCGACGTAGTCGGCGAGCTGATCGAACACGTCGGGATCGACCGCGGCGACCGCCTCACCGTCGTGTACCCCCTCGTTGTGGCGGGCGACCGTCTTCTCGACCTCCGGGAACGGCACGTACGTCCGGGTGTCACACTCGGGACAGACGATCGGGATCTCCGGGAGGTCCGACTTCGATTCCGATTCGTCGCTCATGGTTCCTCACTGTGCCCCGGACGAATAAAACCGCCCCGGTTCCCCGTCAGGCCGCCTCCGCCGGGAGCGCCGAAAGCGCCCGCGTGAGTTCGCGGGTATCCGGCAACACGTACAGCTGTACCTCCGCCTCCCGGTCGGCGATCTCGATCGTCGTATCGATGGTGAAAGCGTACTCCTGGTCCTTCGAGAGGCGGTTTTGAACCGTCCGTATGACGTTCGCACCCGAATCGCGGACGAACTCCGGAGGGGTGTGTTCGATGCTGCTCTGGAGGGTGTTCGCCCAGCTGTCGATGAACCCGCTCGTGATGATGTTCCCGAGTTCCTTTATCGCCGCTTCCGTCATGCCGTCCCCGCCGGAATCGACGCCCCCGGGCGTCATCGCGGCGGCGATCCGATCGGCGGAGCCTTCGCTGAACATGGCGACGAAGTAGCCGCTCGGCAGCCCGGTCAGCTCGAAGACGACGCTGACGTAGGTATCGGTTCCGACCTCGGCGGACATATCCGAAAACGAGAGAAACCGCAGCTGGCTCACGCTCACGTCGGTCCGGAGCCCGGTCAGCTGGGCGATCTGCTCGGAGGCCCGGCTCGCGCTCCGGCTGGCGAAGCCGTTGAAGACGGTGAGCTTCTGGGCCGGGACGGCGAGCCCGTCCGGCTGTCCCTCGAGGAGCTTGACGAACTCGCTGTACTCGGGGATCAGATAGATCGGGACCGAGAGGTCCCCGTCGACGGCTTCCAGACGGCTCTCGAAGAGGAACGCGCCGTACTCCTCGGCGTCCCGGCGCGTCAGTCGGGGCAGGATCCGGGTGCCGCTCGCCTCGATGTACGTCGGCGGCGTGATGTCGACCGAGGTGTTCAGATGGTTCGCCCACCCGTCGACGAAGCCGCCGATCATGATGTTGCCGAGTTCCGCGAACGCGCCGCCGACGAGCGAGCCGTCCGCTCCCCTTGCCTCGAGTCGCTTCCGGAGGCGTCCGGCCGACTCCGGATCGAAAATCAACACCGTCTCTCCGGAGAGGCCGCCGCTCAGCCCGACCTGGACGCCGACGTACTGCCGGCCGGTGAAGATCTCCCCCAGCGTGTCGTCGGTGACCAGACTGACGCCGGTCACGTCGTGACGCATCCGGACGCCAGCGATCTGGGACAGCGCCCGCGCGGCCTGGTTCGCGCCGCGGGAGGCGAGGTGGTTGTACGCCTCCAGTTGGTTGATCGCGATCTTCATCGCTAGCTGTGGGCGAGTCTGTCTGCGGTCGGTCGATCCGGGGTCGGGACACGGGCGATACGGGCGGTCATACGCTCGCTTCGTGGCGCCGTATAGTAACCTTCGGGGCCGACACAGCGCTCGAAAGCGCTATTCGAACATTCCGGTCGACATGTAGCGTTCGCCGGAATCCCAAAAGACAGTCACGACGAGCGGACACGCCTCCGGGATCGGGTCGGGCGATCGGGGTTCGTCCGCCAGGATTCCGACGTCGTTGGTCGGACCGGGACACCGGTCGGGATCGACGTCGTGCTCCTCGGCCAGCCGCTCGGCGACGCGCTTTGCCGCCAGAAGCGACCCGCCGGAGGACTGGCCGACGAGGATCCCCTCCTCGCGGGCGAGCCGCCGACACTCGGCCTCGGCGGCCTCGATCCCGACGGTTTCGACGTCGTCCAGCAGGTCCCGATCGAGGTTCGGCGAGACGAACCCCGGACCCATCCCCTGGAAGTCGTCGTCGCCGGGATCGCCCCCCGAGAGGACGGCGTTCGCCTCCGGTTCGACGCCCACGATCGACACGTCGGGATGCTCCTCCCGCAGCCGGCGGCCGATCCCCGAGACCGTCCCGCCGGTCCCGATCCCGGCGACCAGGGCATCGACCCGGTGGCCCTCGACCTGTCGGAGGATCTCCTCGCCGGTCGTCCGGTAGTGCGATTCGGGGTTGGCCGGGTTCTCGAACTGTCTGAGCTGTACCATCCCCGCCTCGGCTTCGAGTTCGTCCGCCCGCTCTTTCGCGTCGGAGATCGTCCCCTCGACCAGTTCCAGGTCGGCCCCGTAGGCGGCCATTAGTTGCCGCCTTTCGGGCGATTTCGAGGCCGGCATGACGACCGTGAGGTCGTAGCCCTTCGCGGCGGCGGCGACCGCAAGGCCGATCCCCGTGTTTCCGGATGTCGGCTCGACGATCCGATCGTCGGGGGTGAGCTCGCCGGCCGCCTCCGCCGCCTCGACCATCGCCAGCGCCGGGCGGTCCTTCGCGGAGCCGCCGGGGTTCTTCGATTCGATCTTCGCGGCGATGACCGATCCGGGCGGCGACTGGACCTGTACCAGCGGCGAGCCGATCGTTCCGAGGATACCCCGCTTCATCGGCTCCGGGTTCGGGATACTGGTATAAAACGTCGATGGAGCGGGATCGGTGGAACGACCGGGTCGTGCCAGTGGACCGGGCGGGGTGGGTCGTGAGGTCTCCGAACGCGGCGCTTAAAATAACGCGACGCGTACCCCCGGTATGGAACTGGAAACGATGCGACCCAATCCCGTCTGGGACGCCGACGCATACGAGGAGGCGGTCGGGGTCTTCGAATCGCGGTCCGACGAGGTCGTCGTGGAGGTGTGGGGCGGCGACTGGTGTCCCGACTGTCGATCGCAGCTACCGGATTTCGGCGCGGCCATGGAGGCGGCGGGCGTCGAGCGCGTCGAGCACTACCCCGTCGAGAAGGCCGACGACGGCTCGAAGGTCGGCACCGGCGTCGAGGAGTACGGCATCGAGCTGATCCCGACGGTGATCGTCGAGGACGCGGAGACCGGGACGGAACTGGCCCGCTTCGTCGAGGACGCCGACGCCCCGATCGTCGTCCACCTGGCCGAACAGCTGGTCTGAGAGCTCCCGACCGCGTTCCGGACGCGTGCCCGTCGGGCTCGCTCAGGGCTGACTCACCGCGACGCGTTCGACGGCGTCGCTCACCACGTCGACAGCGAGGCCGAGCGATTCCTCGTCGACGTCGAACGTCGCGGTGTGGTGACCGCCGGGATGGTCGGTTCCGACCGCGAGATACGTCGCCAGCCCGCCGTTGTTCTGGACGCGCTGCATGAGGAACGTGGCGTCCTCGCTGCCGCCGATCTCGCCGCGCCGGGTCGCCCGCTCGACGTCGGGGTGCGATCGGGCGGCCTCCCGGATGATCTCGACCAGTTCAGCGTCGCTTTCGGCCGACGGGGCCTCGCCCTCGACGGTCACGTCGAACTCACAGTCGTGTGAGATCGCCGCCCCCTCGAAGACGGCCCCGGCGCGCTCGAAGACGTGATCGCGGATCGCCGTCGTGGCGCCCCGCGCTTCGCCGTGGATGAACGCCTCCTCGGGGATGATGTTGGTCGCGGTGCCGCCGCCGACCCGACCGGCGTTGATCCGGGAGGGCCCCTCGCTGTGGCGCTCGATCCCATAGAGGTTCGAGACCGCCGTCACCATCGCCTGGACGGCGTTGCGTCCCGCCTCGGGCCTGGCGCCGGCGTGTCCGGGTTCGCCCTCGAACGTCGTGTAGAACTGTGTCACTGCGAGGAAGTCGTCGATCCCACAGACGATCTCGCCCGTCGGGTAATCGAGGCCGATATGGAGCGCAAAGAGATACCCGACGTCGTCGAGGTGTCCCGATTCGGCCATCGGTCTGCCGCCGCCGATGGTCTCCTCGGCGGGCTGGAAAAAGATCTTCAGCGTCCCCGAGAAGTCACTCCTCTTGATCGCTTCGATGACGCCGAGCCCGATCGTGATGTGGGCGTCGTGGCCACAGGCGTGCATCGCCCCCGTCTCCGATCGGAACCCCTCCCGGGCGGGGTGGTGTTCGTCGTCGGTCGCCTCCTCTCGCGGGAGCCCGTCGATGTCGACCCGGAGCCCGACGGTCGGACCCTCGCCGCGCTCGAGGACGGCCACGGCGCCGGTCCAGCCGCCCGAAAGCGCCCCGAGGACGTCGGGGTCGGCGCCGGCTTCGCGGGCCCGCTGCATCCACGGTTCGAGTTCGTCGTCGTCGGGGACGGCGAGTCGTTCCCCGGCCAGCGCCTCGCGGCCGACGTGGAGTTCGTCGACGCCGATCGTCTCGAGTTCCTCGACGATGCGGGCCGTCGTCCAGAACTCCCGCCAGGCCGGTTCCGGGTGGCGGTGAAACTCCCTGCGCAGTTCGATCAACCGGTCGCGGTCGACGCTCATATAACTCGATCCGTCCCGATCGATATAAGTCCACGCTGTCAGACCGGCGAATCCGGGGAAAACCAGCCGTCAGTTGCTGCCGGGGGTCGAGACCCGCTCTACCTCGACGTCCAGGCGGATCCCGTCGGGGAACTCCTGTTCGGTGACCGCCCGTGCGAAGTCGTCGTGGCCGACGACCTCCATCCGCCGTTCGTAGACCGTGTACTGCCAGTGTTTGAACGACCGGTCGTCGGCGTCGAGCCGCTTGGCCTGCGGGACCGAGACGTCGATCGGCGATTCGGCGTGGGGGCCCCGGAGTTCGACGCCTTTCCGTTCCGCCCGGTGTTTGATCCCCCCCACGACGCGTTCGAGGACGTCCCGGTCCCCGCTCTGGAGTGTCAGCGTAGTGACGAACGGCATGTACACCCGTGGACGCTCGAGGGTGAAAAACGCATCCATCGGTCTCCCCCGGTCCGGACGGTGGGGATTCGCCGACGGGTGGTCCGACACCCATTTATTAGACGGCTGTTTACCATGGGCTAATGATAGAGGCCACGAGCGCGGGAGCCATCCTCTTTCGCGATACGCGTGGCCGGCGCGAGTACCTGCTGCTCAAGTCCCGCCCCGGCGACTGGGAGTTCCCCAAGGGCGGGGTCGAGGGCGACGAGGAGCTCCAGCAGACCGCTATCCGGGAAGTAAAAGAGGAGGCCGGGATCGAGGACTTCCGGCTGTTGAACGGCTTCCGTGAAGACTACGACTACGTGTTCGAGGCGAACGGGGACACCATCCACAAGACGGTCCACCTGTTCATCGCCAAATCCTACGAGGCGTCGGCGGAGCTCTCCTCGGAGCACCGCGATCTGCAGTGGCGCGACTACGAACAGGCGGTCAACACGATCACCCAGGACGGGCCGCGGGAGATCTTCGAGGAGGCCCACGAGTTCATCGACGAGGAAATCGAGGAGTAGATCAGGCGGCTATCTTCTCGATTTCGCCTTTGACGAGCGTCGTATCGAAGTCGTGGTCGGGTCTGAGACCGACGAAATCGAGGAACTCGCGGGCGGCCAGCAGATCGTCGGCACGGTACACCGCCGCGGCAGCCGCGACTGCGACCCCCGAACCGATAGCGGGCGCGAGCGACGCGAGCGCACACGCGATGTCGTAGGCTTTCGCGTCGTCGATCGCCTCCGCCCGCACGCTCGTTGCGTCGATGAAATACAGCGTCTCGACGCCCTCGTCGTTCGGGGCGACGAGGACGTTTTCGGCACGCAGATCCCCGTGGGCGAGGCTGGCCTCGTGCATCGACGCGAGGTGCTCGAAGAGGACCGGCGCGAACGATTCGGTCCGATCGTCCGGAAGCTCGCCGAGCGTCCGGAAGTCCGGGAGGTACTCGAGAACGAGCACGCCGAACCCCTCGTGTTCGAAGGCCTCGATCGGCTCGGGAGCGTCGATGCCCAGCTCGCACATCCGCTCGGTGGCTGCCAGTTCGTGTTCGGCCATCTCCAGCGGTGTCGAGAACCGCTCAAAGAACCCTTCGGTCCCCGAGGAGACGGCGCCGATGTTCCGACCGGCCGTCAAAAGCGCGTGCATCAGCAGGTGTTGATCGGCGATCACCTTCACGAACCACCGGTCCTCGACCACACAGGGTACCGAAAGCCAATTGTCCGCCTCCAGACGCTCGAATGCCGCCGACGAGCCCCCGAAGCGGCGCGTCACTTCGCCGGCGACCGAGGACAGTTGCGACTCGGGGACGCTCGCCCGAAGCAACCCTCGGATGGCCATACAGCCCGGCCTAGTGGCTCTCCCGATATAAGTTATCCCCCTCGCGGGGGTGATCGGAGCGGAACCGCCCGAACCGGCGGATTTAGTCGTCCGAGCCGGCGACCCCGGTATCGCCCGCCGCATCGCCGATGTCCGGCCTGATGACGTCCCTGTCGGTGGATTCGCCCTGGATGTCGTAGGGGTACTCGCCGGTAACACAGCCGAGACACAGGTCCGCGCGGGTCGAATCCAGCGCCTCCGCGACGGCGTCGATCGACAGATACGCGAGCGAGTCGGCGTCGATGTCCTCACGGATCGCGTCGGTCTCGCAGCCGGCGGCGATGAGTTCCTCCCGGGATGCCATGTCGATCCCCATATAGCAGGGGGCGACGATCGGCGGCGCGCCGATCCGCATGTGGACTTCCTCGGCGCCGACGTCCCGGAGCAGTTCGACCAGCTGTGTCGACGTGGTCCCGCGGACGATCGAGTCGTCGATGACGGTGACGGTTTTGCCCTCGACGACGTCCCGGATCGGATTGAGCTTGAGCCGGACGGCCCGCTCGCGGGCGTCCTGTGTCGGCATGATGAAGGTCCGACCGACGTAGCGGTTCTTCATCAGCCCCTCCGCGAAGGAGACCTCGGCTCCCTCGGCCTGGGCCGCCTCGGCGTAGCCGGAGGCGAAGGCACGCCCCGAGTCCGGAACCGGGAGGACGACATCGCTCTCGACGCCGGACTCGACCCACAGCTGTCGGCCCAGTTCCCGGCGGACGTCGTAGACTAGCTGTCCGTCGATGCGGGAATCCGGACGGGCGAAATAGACGTGTTCGAAGAAACAGTGGGCGGTGTTGTCGCGTTCGACGAGCTGATACGAGTCGAACCCGGCGCCGTCGCCCTCGAGGACGACGAGTTCGCCGGGGCGGACGTCCCGGACGAGTTCGCCGTCGAGGACGTCGATCGCCGCCGACTCGGAGGCGAGGATGTACCCGTCGTCGAGCTCCCCGATACAGAGCGGCCGGTTGCCCTGTGGGTCCCGGACCCCGAGTACGGTATCGTCGTGGGCGATCGTCAACGAGTAGGAGCCGTGGATGCGGTTCATCGTCCGCTTGACCGCCCGGATCAGGTCGGCCTCCAGCAGGTTGCGCGCGAGTTCGTGTGCGATGACCTCGGTGTCGCCGTCGCTCGTGAAGGCGTGGCCGCTTGCCGCCAGTTCCTCGCGGAGTTCGGCGGTGTTGACGAGGTTGCCGTTGTGGCTCAACCCCAGCGAACCCGACTTGAACGACACTGAAAAAGGCTGTGCACAGGAGGAGTTGACGCTGCCTGCCGTCGGATAGCGGACGTGTCCGACGCCAGTCGCCCCTTTCAGCGTCTCCAGGTCCTCGGCTTCGAAGGCGTCGCCGACCAGCCCCATCTCGACGTGGCTGTGCTGCTGGAAGCCGTCGTGGGTGACGATCCCGGCGGATTCCTGTCCACGGTGTTGCAGCGCATAAAGCGCGTAGTACAGCGGCCGTGCGGCGTCCCGTTCGTCCAGCGAGACACCGACCACGCCGCATTTTTCAGTCGGCCCGTCCGGATGCCGCCCGTCTGGCATACCTACCTATGGAACGTCCACGGACAAAAACCCACTCCATCGTGTGTGCTGGTGCGTCGTTTTCACACGGCAGTATACATGATCGTGGATACCAACGGTGTTCCGGAGGCATCGATCGGCGCGACACTGTCGTTTCCGGAGACACACTCGGTCCGACGGCGTCGCTATCGAAACGACGAAACAAACGGGAAACGTTACTCGCCCTGCTTGGACTGCCAGGCGTAGTCGCGCCGCTTTGCGGTCTTGCCGAACCCACAGGACGCACAGACCTTCTTTCGGCTGTGATACGATTTCTCGCCGCAGCGTCGACACTTGACGTGCGTCGTTTTGTTCTTCTTCCCTTGGCTCGGAGTCCCGGAACCGGTCATGGTTGTATCGAGACGACGTTATCGCCGCGGATAATCGTTACGTTGTCGTCCTCGCCCAACACGAGGTTCATATGCTGGTCGTACCCCGAGAGGGTACCCTCGTACGTCTTCCCGTCCTTGAGCGTGACCTGGACTTCCGCACCGAGCGTTTCCTCGAGTACATCGAGCGGACGGCTAGTCATACAGGGACGGCACGCGGGGACGGCATAAACGCACCGGCATCTGTCCGCAGTCCGCGCCGCGTGATCGGTCCGAAACGCGCTATAGATCGACCCCAAAGGGGGCGAACTCCTCGAGGCGGGCGGCGAAAGCCGACAGGAGTTCGGCGGCCGCCTCGAGGTCCTGGAGGTCGACCACCTCGACGGGCGTGTGCATGTACCGGTTCGGGATGCCGAGGTTGAGCGACGGGATCCCGCCGGCGGAGGTATAGAAGGCGTCAGCGTCGGTGCCGGTCCGGCTGCCCGCCGCCGCGAGCTGGAGGTCGGTCCCGGTGTCCTCGCCGACGGAGCGGACGGCCTCGACGAGCGCCGGATGGTTGACGCTGCCGCGGGCGACGACCGGCCCGCCGCCGAGATCGACGTCGCTTCCCTTATCGCCGGGCGATTCGGGCCCGTCGGTCGCGTGAGTGACGTCGACGGCGACGACCGCGTCCGGATCGAGATCGAAGCCGACCATCTGTGCGCCCTTGAATCCGACCTCCTCTTGAACCGTCGAGACGGCGTATACCGTCGCCTCCGGGTCGGCCTCGACCGCACGCCGGAACGTCTCGGCTGCCGTCCAGACCCCGACGCGGTTGTCCATTCCCCGGGCAGCGACCCGGTCGCCCGCCAGCTCGCTCACGCGGGTCCTCAGCGTGATCGGATCGCCAACGTCGACGCGCTTTTCGGCCGCCTCGCCGTCCTCGGCACCGATGTCGACGTGCTGTTCTGCGATCTCGTCGTATTCGTCGGCGGCGGAATCGCGGAGGTGGATCGCCACCTGCCCGATGACGCCGTCGACCGGCCCCTCGTCGGTATGAACCGTGACGTGCTGGCCGCGGGTGACCGTCCGGTCCGAGCCGCCGATGCGTGTCAGTTTCAGGAAGCCGTCGTCGGTGACATCCCGGATCATCAGCCCGATCTCGTCGCCGTGGCCGGCGACGGCGATGCTCGGCGCGTCGTCGTCTCCTGCCGACACTGCGACGGCGTTGCCGTAGGCGTCGACGTGGGTCTCGTCGGCGTGGGCTTC
The DNA here is from genome assembly GCF_024449025.1 of Natronomonas aquatica. Lineage (GTDB taxonomy): Archaea > Halobacteriota > Halobacteria > Halobacteriales > Haloarculaceae > Natronomonas > Natronomonas aquatica. The sequence goes on from NZ_JAHLKM010000002.1 coordinate 177,465, forward strand.
GACGTACTCGAGCCAGCGTCGCTGGCCGGCTGTCTCGAACCCGGAAGGGGTCGACTGCGAGAGCAGATCGTCGAGAAAGGCCCGACGTTCGGTGTCCATATGCCTTTCGCGGGCGGCCGGCCATATGAACGTCCCGACCAATCGCGCTTTTTCCCCGGTGCGTATAAGTTCGCTCCCGGCGAAACCTCAGTATGGTCGAACTCACGTTTCTGGAGGTCCACTTCGAGGACGCGGACCTGACGGCGAACGCCCCGTACAGCTCCGGCGACGCGGACGGTGTCCCGGACCAGAACCCCCGCTCGCCAAAGGGGACGGTTCTCGCGTTGCTCGTCGGATTGGCCTTCTCGATCGCCGTCGCGTATCTCGTCCGAAAGAAGGTCTTCGGCGGCGAGAACCGAAACGGGAACGGGGACGGGGACGGATCCGGATCCGCTCCCGAAGCGTAATCGCTCCCGGCTTCGTGCCGACGGTCCGATCGACCGACGCCGTCCGGACACGATTCCCGGAAGAGCTATGACCGACGATCGGCTAGCTCGGTTGTGAATCTCTTTCGTGCCGCACTCGCCGTCGCCGACTCGGAGGGTGACGCCCCCGTCGACTGGACCGCCGTCGGTAGCGCCGCCTGCGCCGCGACCGACCCCGGCGATCTGACGCTCTCGGCGGCCGATCGGGACGCCTACGCCGACGACGTCGCCGACGCACGCGACGGGATCCGGGCGGCGGCCGGCGTCGATTTCGAGTTGCCGGAGACCGTCCAGATCCAGCACCGCCACCACTGGATCGACGCGAACGTCGATACGTTCCGGCGACTGCTGGCGCCTCTCGAAGGACAGGGAATGTTAGTCCCGTCGATCGCCCGCACCGCGAACACCGGTTCGATGGCGGTCACGCTCGGCTTTCTTGCCAACAACGTCCTCGGTCAGTACGATCCGCTGCTGTTGGGCGACGGCGATCACGGCCTGTACTTCGTGCATCCGAACATCGTCTCGATCGCCGAGGCGCTCGACGTCGGGTTGCCCCGGTTCCGGCGCTGGATCGCCTTCCACGAGGTCGCCCACGCCGCCGAGTTCGGGACGGCGCCGTGGCTCTCGACGCACCTCGAGAGCCACATGGAAGAGACGGTCGCCGAACTGGCCGCCGGCCGCTTCGACCGGAGCGCGCTCGCGGAACTCAACGCGACGATGACGGCCGTCGAGGGGTACGCGGAACTGGTCATGGACCGGGCTTTCGACCGCGAATACGCTGATTTGCGTACGAAACTCGACGACAGACGGCGGAACGTCGGACCCGTCTCGCGGCTCGTCCGGCGGCTGCTCGGTTTCGGTATGAAGCGCCGACAGTACGAACGTGGGAAGGCGTTCTTCGATGCTGTCGCGGACGCACGCGGGGTCTCCGGCGCCGCCGCCGTCTGGGAGGCTCCCGAGAACCTCCCGAGCGACGAGGAACTCGACGATCCCGAAAAGTGGCTCGCCCGGGTCGCCTGATACTGTCGGCTATCGGGGTTTCGAGATATCCGCGCCGCGCGCGGTCTCCCTCCGAACGTATCGCCGACGATGCACGTACCGCGATCGGACGCGATCTTCGCTGTACCGGATGGCGATACGGGCGTGACGGGATTCGAACCCGCGCTCTAGAGGTTAGGAACCTCTCGCCTTGATCCGCTAGGCCACACGCCCACGAACCACAACTACCCGTGGCGGACGGGCCACCGATCGGTCCGAAAAGCGCCACACTGACCGCGCAGCTCGGCTATGGGGATTCCCAGCCTCAGGTATTCGACGTCTCCTCGGCCTCCGTCTCGGCGTCGTCGATCTCGAGGTCTCCGCCGTCTTCGGGTTCCGTTTCGGCGTCGGATACGTCCGTTTCCGTTTTCGTTTCCGTCTCCGCTTCCGCTTCCGTCGCCGGTTCGGTCGCCGCATCGTCGGTCTCGACCGTCGGCTCGCTGCCCATCTCTTCGTCGGCCGGCTCGCCATCGCGCATCTCCTGGAGCTCCTGTTCGACCTCCTCGCGGCCCTTCTGGAACTCGCCCATCGCCTCGCCGGTCGAGCGAGCGAGCTTCGGGATCTTGTTCGCGCCGAAAAGCAAAACGGCGATCAACAGGATGACGAGCAGCTCCGGTCCGCCGGGGATACCGAACTGCAGTGGGGGTAATACCATCGCTACCGGACCTAACCAACTGTCGATTATAGGCTTTTTCCTCGCCGTCGAAACGAACGACGCGGTCGGTACCGGCGGCCCGCTCTAAGCGCCGGTCTGTTCGGCGTCCGGATCCGGCTCGCGGTCGGCCTCGTCGTCGGTCTGTGGTTCCGTACCCGTACTTTGGGTCGTGGTGTCGGGTTCGATGTCCGCGGTCGGGTCGACCCCCTTCTGGATCTCCTCGAGTTCCTCCTCGACCTGCTGGCGGCCCTTTTTGAACTCTCCCGTCGCCGATCCCATCGATCGGGCGAGCTTCGGGAGCTTGCTCGCGCCGAAAAGCAGGATCAAAACCCCGGCGATCAACAGCAGTTCGGGTGGCCCGAGCCCACCGATGAACAGTAACGTTGTCATACGTCGTCGTTCGTGCGGGTACTTGTATGCTTTTCGTCCCTGTCGAACCGGGCGATATCGACCTCGAGCTGTCGCGGGCGGATCCGGGTCACGATACCGAACCGAAAAGGACAGGTGGGGGGCAGGCGATCACCCGGTATGGTATCAGAAGGCGACACGGCCCCCGAGTTCACGGCACCGATGCGGACACCGGACGGCGACATCACCGAATTCACGCTGTCGTCGGCGCTCGAGGACGGCCCCGTCGTTTTGGCCACCTTCCCGGGCGCGTTCACGAGCGTCTGTACCGGCGAGATGCGGACGTTCCGCGATCGGCTCGACGTGATCGACGACGCCGGGGCGTCGCTGTACGGGGTCAGTATCGACTCCCCGTTCTCGCTCGGCGAGTTCGCCGAACAGAACGACCTCAATTTCCCGCTCGTCAGCGATACGAACAAGGAGGTCATCGACGCCTACGACGTCGTCATGGACTTCGATGACCTCGGGATCTCCGGCGTCGCCAAACGCGCCGTTTTCGTCGTCGACGAGGACGGAACGGTCACCTATGCGTGGGTCTCGGACGATCCCGGCGTCGAACCCGATTACGACGAGGTCGAAACGGCGGCAGCCGACGCGGCCTGAGCCAAGCTCGGTCGATCCCTGTCGGATACTTTTTTCCCGGTCACGCCCACGATACGGGTATGAGTGACCGCACTGACCCCGAGACTGACCTGCGATACGACCCCGACGCCGACCACGCGTTCCCGGACGGACCCGTCAACGAGGTTCTAGAGTCGGTTCGGACCGACGAGGTCATCCACGCCTATCTCGAAGCCCAGAACGTCAATCCGGTCACGCGGATGGGGTACAACGATCACGGCGCCAAACACGTCGAAATCGTTCGCGCGGCCGGGCTCCGGCTGTACGATCTCCTGAAAGCGGGTGGCGTTGAGTTCAACGGGGCCTCGGACCAAGGGCTCGAGGAGGCTGACGAGGCGGTGATCATCGCGCTGGCCGCGACGCTTCACGACATCGGTCACGTGGTCCACCGACACGACCACTCCCACTATTCGATCCCGCTCGCGGCCGATGTTCTCGACCGACTCCTCGGCGAACTCGACCGATACGGACCCGCCGATGCCGTCCGACTCAAGGGTGAGGTTCTGCACGCGATCCTCTGTCATCACAGCAGCGAGACACCCCTGACGGGGGAGGCTGGCGTCGTCCGCGTCGCCGACGCGCTCGATATGGAACGCGGCCGGTCGCGGATCCCTTACGAGAAGGGCCGTCGGGGGATCAACACGCTGTCGAGCCAGGCGATCCGGCAGGTATCGCTTCGTCCCGGCGATCGGACGGCCGCGATGGTCGAAATCGAGATGACCGACGCGGTCGGCGTATACCAGGTTGACGAACTCTTAAAACACAAACTGAACGACTCGGGATTAGAGGACCATGTCAGGATCGTCGCGATCAACACTCACGCCGACACCGAAGGGTTGGTCGAGCGGATAGAGATGTAACTCCCGGTCGAATCCTGTTTTCGCCGGAAATCCAAGTTATTCGAACCCGGTCCCCGAAACGCTGATCCCGTCTTCGTCGACGTCAGCTTCGCAGTCGAACACCGCACGGATCGTGTTGTGGGCTTTCTCTTCGTGCATCGTCGGATCCAAAGCGAAGGTACCGAACATGCCACCCGACCGGATGCGGGCAGTAAAGACGTGCAGAAACCGGAACATCGTTCGCAGTTCGGTATACATTAGCGCGGTCGAAACCGACGCGAACCCGACCCGAGCGCGGACCGATTCGTCGTCCATGTCCCGATCGAACAGTTTTGCGAACTCGAGGCTGATCCCGGTCAGGTCTCCCGGAGAACTCAGGGTTCGGACCGGAACGTCTTCAATCTCGCTGTCGGCGTTGGTACAGTCGATAATACCGATCTGTTCGCGGTCAGCTCCGCGCCGTTCGAGTTCCTTGAGGACGGTTGCGGCGCCGGTGTTCGTAGTGATGACCACCGACCGTTCGTCAGCCTTCGGCGTGACTGCATCGAGCAACCGCTGATTGGTCTCGGTCGAAGTACCGCTCATCAACAGACTCACACCGTCGTCGAACGACGTCACGTCGCCGAAGGAATCGACCCGGTAACTCACTCGAAATCACCCGGTAGATCGTCGCTGTCTTCGCCTCCCTCGATATCGCGTACCATCGCGACGAAATCGTCGTCGTCCATTCCGGGGAGCGTCGTGTCGAGTTCACCCCTGAGCTCATCGATACGGTGCTGGAGTTCACGGAACTCCTCGTTTTCTTCGAGTTCCTCTTTCGGCTTCGAGGACCGCAGTGCGGCCTGCTTCGAGGAAAGCGCGTACAGTTCCTGTTCGATGTCGTCGAACTGCGATCTGGATAGCAACCGCTGTATCGTCTCGAGGAGCTCTTCGCGCTCGACGGGTTTCGTCAGGTAATCGTCGAAACCCATCGTGATCACGTCGAAGTCGGGTTCGACGGCCGTCACCATCGCGACCTTACAGTCCGGGATCCGCCGTCGGATCTCCTCTAGCACCTCGTCACCGCTCATTCCGGGCATGAGCCGGTCGAGCAATACGACGTCGATACCCTCGTCGAGCTGCTCGAGTGCTTCCTCGCCGCCGTCGGCCGTCAACACCCGGTAGTCGTCCTCCAGCCACCGAACGTACAGCTCGATGAGGGCGCGCTCGTCTTCGACGACGAGAACTGTCGGTTGATCATCTCCATCGGCCATTCTATGCTCACCGTTTTGTGGGTCTCTCTGATATGTATTCCGGGAAACTCTCGTCCCGAGTGGCTGGATTGAGGGCAGACGGCCTCCACAACGACGGCGATTCAGTTTACCCGTACTCTCGGAAACCTCCAACCGTCGGCGTGAGAGACGCTTCTATGCCCAGGCTTCCGGGTATCGAGCCGCCCGAACAAATCGTCTGTCACGTCGATATGGACTGTTTCTATGCAGCCTGTGAACGGCTCCGCGAGCCCGATCTGGAAGGCGAACTGCTCGCCGTGGGGATGAGATACGAGCCGGGAGAGACACACGGCGCGGTGGCCACGGCGAGTTACGAGGCTCGCGAGTGCGGCGTCGAGTCCGCAATAACGATCTCGACCTAAAGCGCCTCCCGTGGCGGAGCGAGGCCGACGATCCGACGGGTACCGGGTTCTACCGTCCGGCCGACCTGGAGTCCTATGAGTCAGTCAGCGATGACGTACGGTCGGTCCTCGACAGCGTCGCGGAGACCGTTCGAACCGTTTCGATAGACGAAGCGTACCTCGATCTCGACGGCGTCACCTGGGACGACGCCGCGGCGTTCGGACGGTCGCCAAAACGCGATATCGAGGCCGCGACCGGCGTTCGCGCCTCCGTTGCGCCCCCGGCATGACGACCGCAAAGCTCGCCTCGGACGCCGAGAAACCGGACGGGCTGGTCGTCCTCGGACCCGCCGAGGTCCCGTCGTTTCTCGCACCGATGGCGATCGAATCGCTGCACGGCGTCGGTCCGGTGACGGCGAGAAAACTCCAAAGGATTGGGTTCGAAACCGCCAGCGAGATCGCCGCCGCGGACGTTTCGGTCCTCGTCGACGCCCTCGGCGAGCGTAGGCGGGTGCTTTAGACCCAAGCGCGTGGCGAAGACGATCGAACGGTCGAACCGAAGGGACAACCGAAGAGCCTCTCGGCCGAGTCGGCCTTCGTGGACCCGACGGCCGATCGTGAGCGAAAACGCGAGACGATAGAGACGCTCGCATCGGGGGTAACCGGCCGGGCATCCGAGAAGAACGCCCTGTACAAGACTATCGGCGTCAAGATAGTCCGGCCGCCGTTCGAGGTCCCCACCCGATCCCGGTCGCTTCCCGGTCCGGTCGAGGATCCGGAGTTGGTCGGGACGGTCGCCGCCGAGCTCCTCGCCGAGTTCGACGGGCGCGGGCAGGCGACGATCGGGGAGTGGAACCACGACGAGGACGGACAGACACCGGAGCCTTTCTGCACGGGGCCGTCCGACGAGACGCAGGGGAAACGACAGACCAAACTCGCGCGGTTCGAGTGAGCCTCCCGAAGGGGCGCGAGTACAGGCTTTTCTCTGTTCGCCACCGAGCGGACGTATGAACCGTCTCGCTCCTGGTCCCGGTGGTGACCGAACGTGGTTGCTCCCCGGACACGCCCACGTCGTCGTCCACGGGACGGATGACGGGAGGGAGTTCGTCACCGTCTACGATTGTGGAGCCGCACAGAAGCCGCCGTCCGCTCAGCTTATCGGAGACTCCGTCCGCGTCGAGGCCGATCACGAACTCGTCTCCCAGCCGACGGGCTACATCGCGAAGCTCCGGGAACCGTCGGTGCTCGAACGGCGGGGCGAACGCCGCTGGCTCGTCCGACCGGACGGTAGTAACGGTTGGCGGTAGGTACAAACCAGTCGCTACAGTAGCTCGAACAGGCGGAGCATGCCCCCGAGACCGGTGTCGGCGCTCCGCACAACCGCCACGACCGACGACCGGCCCGATTCAGGTCATGGGGTGTCTGGTCGTGGTCTCATATATAAATCTCCGGAACGGACGGCCGCTCTAAGACAGGACGTCCGACGCCCGTCTGACGGAGAACTATGTGGGCCGGGCGTCTGTCCTCCGGTGATGGGCGAGGAAACGATCACGGTCGGCGAGGTGAGCGCGGGCGAGAACGCGGGCGCCGCGATCGAACTTCCGGTCGTCGACGTGCTCACGGGGCGGGGGTTCGTCACCGGCAAGAGCGGTAGCGGGAAATCGAACTCCGCGAGCGTCGTCTGTGAGAAACTGCTCGACGACAGTTACGGCATTCTGATCGTCGACATCGACGGGGAGTATTACGGCCTCAAAGAGGAGTACGAGATCCTCCACGTCGGCGCCGACGAGGAGTGTGACCTCCGTGTCGGGGTCGAACACGCCGAAAAGATCGCCGAACTCGCCTTAGAAGGGAACGTTCCGATCATCCTCGACGTGTCGTCGTTCCTCGACGAATCGAAGGCCCGTGAACTTCTGACCGAGGTGACGAAACAGCTTTTCGCCAAGGAGAAGAAGCTGAAACAGCCGTTCTTGATGCTCGTCGAGGAGGTCCACGAGTACATCCCCGAGGGCGGTGGCATCGACGAGTGCGGTCGAATGTTGATCAAGGTCTCGAAGCGCGGCCGGAAACACGGCCTCGGGATCGTCGGTATCAGCCAGCGCCCGGCGGACGTAAAGAAGGACTTCATAACCCAGTGTGACTGGCTCGTCTGGCACCGGCTGACGTGGAACAACGACACGAAGGTCGTCGGCCGGATCCTCGGCAACGACTACGCCGACGCCATCGAGGATATGGGCGACGGCGAGGGCTTTCTGATGACCGACTACGACGAGTCGATCCGCCGCATCCAGTTCGAACGCAAACGGACCTTCGACGCCGGCGCGACGCCCGGCCTGGAGGACTTCGAACGGCCGGAACTGAAAAGCGTCAGCGGCGAACTCGTCGACGAACTCCAGGAGATCACCGACGAACGGAACCGACGGGAGAACCGGATCGAGGAACTCGAACGGGAACTACAGCGGCGGGACGAGCGGATCCGGGACCTCGAACGACAGCTCTCGGAGGCCAGGGACCTCAAACAGATGGCGGATCGGTTCTCGCGGGCGATGATGGAGCAAGCGACCGGCCGACCGCTGTCGGCCGCCCCCGGACGCCAGAGCGAACTCGACGAGACGGCCGCCGGCCCGGTCCGGCGCGACCCCGAACTTGAGTCCGAACTCGAGGCGGTCCGGAACGGCGAATCGGAGCCGACGCCCCCGCCGATCCCGGACGCAAAAGCGGAGTGGGAGGCCGACGACGATCCGACAACCGAACGGGATCCCGCGGATGGGGAGACGGCCGCCGAAGCTCCGGAGCGAGCCGATAGTTCCGATCCTTCCGATCGGACCGGGTCCTCGGATAGCACGGCGTCGGACCCCGGAGCGCCGACGATCAGCGGGGAACCGATGAGCGAAGCGGCCGACACCGGCGGGTCGGATACCGACGCCGATCGGATCGCCTCGCGGCTCCGCCGGGAGATCGACCGTCTCGACGAACGCGCCGTCGGGATGCTCCGGCAGTACCGGAGGTACGGTCCGGCGACGCCACAGGAGATCCACGCCGCGGCCGGCGGATCCGGTGATCGCGGACCCGCGTACGCGACGAACAGAGCCCTCCGCCAGCGCGGGCTGATCGCCCACGTCGGTTGCGGGCAGTACGATTACGCGCTGGCGGAACTCGTCCGCGAGGAACTGTCCGACCCTCTTCACCCCGAAATCTCGCCCGACGACGACGCCGTCGCCGACCTCGTATCGGCCGTCGAGACGGCGCTCGATGACGAATCCGGCGACGGCGGTGCCGAAACGACGGGTTCGGCCGCGCGTTCGGAGGTCGGATCGGACGCCGCCGAACCGTGGCCGACGCTATAGCGGTTCGACGAGCGCTTCGAGGGCGGCCCGCGGGTCGTCAGCCTTGGCGACCCCCGAGGCGAGCAACACGCCTTCGGCGCCGAGCTCTGCCGCCGCGAGGAGGTCCTCGCCGGTCGAGATCCCTGCCCCACAGAGGACCGGGACCTCGTCTCCGGCTGCCGCGACTGAATCGGTGACGATTTCCGGGTCGGCCTTCGAGACGGGCGTTCCGGTCCCGATCAGTTCGGGCGGTTCGACGGCTACGGCGTCCGGCTCCAGCCGTGCCGCCGCGGCGATCTGTCGCGGATTGTTCGCACAGACGACCGTCTCCAGGCCGGCCCGCTCCGCCGCGCGGATCCCGGCATCGATGTCGGCCAGCCGGCGGCGCCGCTCGGAGTGGTTGAGCAGCGTCCCCGTCGCGCCCGCGTCCGCGACCGCCTCCGCGAGCGTCGATCCGGTGTGTGAGCCGGATCCGACCCCGGAGACGTGCTGGGCCCACGTTTCGACGCCGGTTTCGGCGACCCGCCCGATCGCCGCCGTCTGGGGTGCCACCGCGACCCGGACGCCCGTCTCGTCGGCGACATCGGCCGCCGCCGCCGCGATCTCGACCGGGTCACACGCGTACGCCTTGAGGTTGAGTAGAACGAACATACCGATCGGCCGGCGCCCACCGAAAAATAGCTGTCCATCACGATGCGAAGCGGTGTCGATCCAAACCCTGCTTCGGGAGGTTCTTACCCGGACCGATCGATGTACCCGGTATGGAGCCGGTCGTGAGACGTCGGACCGTACTCGCGGGTCTCGGTGTCGCCCTCGCCGGCTGTGGGACCGACGACGGCGAATCCGGTCGGACGCCGACCCCGGACGAAGAGCGTGAACCGCTGTCGGGATCGTGGCCGATGTTCGCCCACGACGCGGCGAACACCGGCTACGCGCCGACGATCGACGGACCCTACACCGAGATCGGTCGGGAATGGACCTTCGAGACAGGCGACGCCGTCACCGCCAGTCCCGCGATCGAGGGTAACACCCTCTACGTCGGGTCTATCGACGGAACCGTGTACGCTTTGGATCCGTACGTCGGCGCCGAACTCTGGTCGTTCGAGACGGAGGGCCCGGTGGCCACCACCCCCGCAGTCGTCGACGGGACGGTCTACGTCGGGTCCGGCGACGGCCGTCTGTACGCGCTGAGTGCCGACGACGGAACCGAGCAGTGGCGCTTCGATACCGACGGCCGGATCGACGCGAGCCCGACTGTCGACGAGGGGACGGTCTACCTCGGCTCGGTTAGCAGTGCCGTCATCGCCGTCGACAGCGAGAGCGGCGATCGTCAGTGGCGTTTCGGAACCGGCGCCTCGGTTCTCGGCGCCCCGGCAGCCGTCGACGGGACGGTGTACGCCGGCTCCGGCGATCAGCGCGTCTACGCGATCGACGCGGCCGACGGCGTCGAACGCTGGTCGTTCGGGACCCGTGGAAGCGTCGCCGGCAGCCCGACCGTCACGGACGGAACGGTGTACGTCGGGTCCCGCGACGGCAACGTCTACGCGCTCGACGCCGGGGAGGGGAGCCGACGCTGGACCTTCGAGATCGGTAGCCCGATCCAGCCGAGCCCGACGGTGGCCGGCGGGCGGCTCTTCGTCGGTTCGAACGACGGGTATCTCTATACTTTCGCCCTCGACGGCGACGATCCGGACGGGCTGTGGCGGTTCCGAACCGGCGGGTCGATCACCGGAAGCGCCGCGGTGACCGACACCCACGTCTTCGTGGGATCGACGTCCGGCAACCTCTTTGCGATCCTGCCGGACGGCGGGGACAGCGTCTGGCGGTTCGAAGTCGAATCGGAGATCCAGGAGGGGCCCGCGGTCGCCGACGAGTGGCTCTACTTCGGGACGACGGACGGGATCGTCCACGCGATCCGATCCGGGTCAACGGCCGGATGAGATCCCGTCGGTCCGCCGGAGCGCCGCCGATCGGTGACGAACGGTCAGCCGCGATCTCCTTCCCCTGCTTCCGGATCACTCCCCGACCGCTATCTCGAGATCGGGGGACGTCCAGGCTACCGTGTCATCCTCGCTGTCGTGCAGCCGAAACGCCACCCCTCCGGTTCCGGCGGCGTCGCCGGTGAACGTTACGTGCGCCCCCTCGACCGTGATCGAGGTCAGCTCGTCGGCCGTCCCAGCCGTCGTGCGGACCGACTGATGATACGACTCGGCCGGGCCGACGGGGAGTTCCCGTTCGTTTCGGTCCACGAACCGGGTGCGTACCCGGCGCGTTCCACCGAGGGGGATCCTCAGAGGCTGGTGGTGCCAATGAGAGAGGTCCTCGCCGTGCCAGTGTACGTTCGCCACGCGTTGCTCGCCGGCGGCGAAGCCCTCGAAGGGATCGACGTCCGGTTCGACGAGTTCGATCGGAAACGCCTCCGAGAGCGCCGTCCCGTCGAGTCTGAGGGCAGGATCCACGTCGTCGTCGGCCGCCGTGTCGGAGCCGCCGTCATCGTTGTGATCGTGATTATGATCGTGTTCATGGCTATCCTCGCCGCCCTCGCTTTCGTTCCCGCCCAGACATCCGGCGATACCGGCGCCGAGGCCGGAGGCTGCCGCCCCGATCACCCGCCGTCGCTTCAGAAACCGTCCCATACATCGCAACGGCTCCCCACCGATACTTGCTATTTTGGTGTGATCCTCGAATATCGATCCGAAACCGGTACACAGTGGTCCGATCTCCACATCCGAATCCGTGCCGTTCGCCGAAACCGAACGAACGTATCCGAACTCAGACCGCCGTGGCTACCCGGCGGTCGTCTGTCGGTTCCCGTCCGACAGCGCGACGTACCGTTTTATACCTCTTGCGAGAGGATAGGTCCCATGGACTTACAGATCGACGGCAACGCGGCGCTGGTAACGGCATCCAGTAGCGGTCTGGGGAAGGCCTCGGCGAAGGCGCTCGCCCGCGAAGGGGTGGACGTACTCGTCAACGGCCGCGACGAGGAACGCCTGGCGGCGGCGGTCGCGGAGATCGAGTCCGTCGCAAGCGCCGACGTCGTCGGTCAAACGGCCGACATCACACAAAAGGACGACATCGAGGGGCTGATCGGTCGGGCCGTCGACGAGTTCGGCCGGCTGGATCACCTCGTCACGAGCGCGGGCGGGCCGACGCCGTTTCGGCCCCTGGAGGCCGACGACGAGGAGTGGTACTACGCCTACGACCTGCTCGTAATGAGCGTCGTCCGGGCCGTCCGGGCGGCCGCGCCGCACCTCCGTGCGGACGGGGGCGGGACGATCGTCAACATCACGTCTCAGACGGTCAAGGAGGCCTCCGCGTCGAACGTCCTCTCGAGTTCGGTCCGGCTGGGCGTCATCGGCTTCGAGAAGACCCTCTCGAAGGATCTGGCGCCGGAGGTGCGGACCAACGCTGTCCTTCCGGGCGCCCACGAGACGCCACGGATCGAGGACATAATCGAACACGGCGACGCCGAGAGCTACGAGGCCGGACTCGAGGAATGGACCGAGGACATCCCGGTCGACCGCGTCGGCGATCCGATGGAACTCGGGGACCTGGTGGCGTATCTCTCCTCCCCGCGGTCGGGCTTCGTCAACGGTCAGGCGGTGGCGATCGACGGGGGCTCGGGCGCCTCGACGCTCTGAGGGCGACCCGGCGGTTCGGTCGTCGCCGTGTCCGGCGGCTGTCGGATCGCTTTGGCCGACATGATCCGGGCTCAGCCGCGGAGTTGTGCGTCGCTGTCGGCCCCGGCACGAAACACGGATCCGCGGTACCGATACACCCCACCCCCAACTCTTTTTTCATACTCCACCGTACGGCTTCGAATGCGTATCTCGGAAGTCGAGATTCACGAGTTCGACTACAGGGTAGAACGGACCGGGACCGTCGGCGGCAACTGGGTGTACGACCCCGACTCGACGGCCGAACCGCCCGGGTTCGTCCTGACGATCCGCACCGCCGATGGGACCGAAGGCTACTACCGGGGCTTTGCGTTCACGCCGCCGAGTATCGCACAGGTGAAAATGGTCGCCGAGGAACATCTCCTGGGGCGGGACCCGCTGGAACGGCGGGGGATCTGGCAGGACTGCTGGCGTGCGTTGCGCCATACCGACCACTTCGGCCTCGGCGCTATCGACGTCGCGCTCTGGGATCTCGCGGGACGGTACTACGACGAGAGCGTCTCCACCCTGCTCGGGGGCTATCGCGACTCGCTGCCGACCTACGCTTCGACGACGTTCGTGGACGATGCTGGCGGGCTGGACGGCCCCGAGGCCTTCGCCGACTACGCCGAGGACTGTCTCGACCGCGGCTACGACGGCTTCAAGTTCCACGCCCACCCCGAGGTTCGCCCGGACGTGGACGTGGCCATCTGTGAGGCACTCGACGACCGCGTCGGCGACGAGATGGCGCTCATGATCGACAGTTCGAGTCTCTATCGCACCCACGCCGACGCGCTCCGGGTCGGACGGGTGGTCGATGACCTCGATTTCTTCTGGTACGAGGACCCGATGCACGACGGCGGGGTGAGCGAGCAGGCGACGAAGAAACTCGTCGCCGAACTCGATACGCCGATGCTCGGGCTCGAACACGTCCGTACCGGCCCCTACGGCACCGTCGATAGCCTCGCGAACGGGTCCACCGACCTCGTCCGCGCCAGCGCACACCTGGATGGGGGGATCACGGGCGCGCTCAAAACAGCCGAGGCCGCCGAGGCGTTCGGCTGTGACGTGGAACTCCTGCTCGGCGGCCCCTCCCACATCCATCTCATGAGCGCGCTCCGTAACTCCAATTTCTTCGAACACGGCCTGTTGCACCCCGAGGGGACGTGGATCCTGAATCAGGGGTTCGAAGGGGAACCGGAATCGATCGACGAGGACGGCCGGATGCCCGTTCCCGACGGGCCGGGGTTGGGTGTCGACATCGACTGGTCGTTCGTCGAGCGCCGCCGCACCGGCCACACACTCTTCGAGTAGCCCGACGGCGGAGCGGCGTTTTTGAATCTGGTGACGCGCTGTTATCGCCGCCGGACGTTCGGAACAGGCGTTGACTCCCATCGTCCGAGAAGCGTCTATGCTTACGTAGGGTCCGCAAAAGATTTATTACCAGTATGGGGACGGAGGGATTTGAACCCCCGATCTACTGATATCTCCGGTGTGCGCCTCGGTTCTCCAGAGGGTCGTCAACGCGGACACGGTGATCAGCCGGCCGCTCGGTATATCAGTCTGGAGTCTCGTCACCGGGCGCGTGGCCTCTGGAGTCAGCCGCCATGCCTGGCTTGGCCACGTCCCCGCACCGCGTACTATCTCCGGTCTCGGTAAAGGGGTTTCGGTTCGATCGATACCGTCGGATCAGCGGTCGGTTTCGCTCCAATCGCAGTCTTGACATTTGTACCCGGTGACGAACTCGGTGACGCTCGGCATGTAGCCGACCGAGAGCACGCTGCCGCCACACTCGGGGCACTCGCGGTCGGTGTCCTCGATCGGTTCGGCGTCCATGATACCCTCGCCCTCGATGAGTTCGGCGAGCTTTCCGGGAGTTACCATGCGTCCTTCGACGACGCGGTTGTCGGCCATACCCGATAACGGACGGCGAGACTCGTAAGCCTGACCGTTGCGGCTACCGTATCGTTCAAAGCCACGGTGCCCGGTCGCCGTCGGAGACTCCCGGCGAACCGCCCTCGGTGTCCTCGTCTTTGGTCTCCACGTCGTCCTCGAAGTCGACCTCGCCGTCCGGGCCGCCGTCGGCCGCTGCTGGCGGCGCCGGTTCGGGAACGTCGATGGCACCCTCGGGGTTGAACGCCAACAGCCCGGTGATCCCGAGCACGACCAGCGCCAGTGGCTCCTCGCCCGTGATCGGGCCGATCTCGAGGATCGTCAGCGGCAACACGCCGAGTGCGACCGCGCTGCCGAAGCGGAACCGGTCGATGTCGACGTTACCCCGGAGCCACGGGCCCAACAGCGCCACGGCGAGGGCGAACCCGACGCCGATCAGGGCGGCGCCGGTCCCGTAGGCCACGTACACCGGCTCCGAGATGAAGGCGAACTCGAAGCCGTTCGGACGGAAACTCGCGACCAGCCCGAGCCCGATGATGACGCTCGGCTGTGGGAGGTACTCCCCGACGGTGGCGCTTGCGGTCTTTGCGGCGACTGCGAGGATGACGAGTGCGGCGAAGCGTTCGAAGATCGCCATCGCGAGCAGCGACTGAATGGTGGGGGCGATCGCGGCCTGCAGCGCCGCCAGCGGGACCACGAACGCCCCGACGAGCAGGACGTTCCGGGCGCGTTCGCGGCGGCTCCCGTCCATCTCGGCGAGGACGACGGCGAGCGTGGCGCTCCCGCCGAAGATGAGCAGCCCAACCTCGATCATACCGAGCAGCGAGGAGACGGCCCCCGCGAGGACCAGCGCCGCGAAGATGCCGTCCAAAAGCGGCAGGGCCATCACCGTCGCGAGCAGGCGGGTGCCTTCACCGACGCGTCGCTCGAGGCGGAGCGCGACCGGATGTCGGGACGTGCTCATGCCTCAGGCTGGACGTCCCTCACCGTAGGAGCGGCGGTAACGATGGCGATACCCTCCGGGACGGTCGGCGCCGACGTCGAACCCGAACTCGGATCCGAATCCGAACCGTTTGAGGGTATTCTCCGCTTTGGTCCGCATCGCGAATGTAAATGTAATGCCGGTGTCGAGAGCGTACTCGCCGGCGATGCGCTGTGCGATGGGACTAGCGGAGTCCATATCAGCAGTTACTGTGCCGCTCGATATAAATGTTGTGTGAGGCGTCCCCGCATACGAATGACGAATAGCTAACGAAACCGCATCAGGGTAGACAAACCGGATGTAGTAGATGAGTATATACAGTGTTTGTCTGTTTTGTTTGCCAGTGTACAGGTCTGTCCAACGAGACGGCCGGCGACCGACGGCCACCCACTCGCCCGTCGGGGCCGGCGGAGAATTTCCGTGTTAGCCCGGATCGTGGGGTGCTGCCCCACGGAGGGCGGCTCTCGCAACGTTTTTGCGTCGGGGCACCCCACCGGTTACATGGCGAGCGACGACCCCTTCTCAGAGAAACTTCGTGTACCCGAGGCGCTGACGTTCGACGACGTGTTGCTCCGGCCGAAGGAAAGCCGGGTCGAACCCGACGACGCCGACATGACGACTCGCGTGTCGACGAACGTCACGCTGAACTTGCCGGTGCTGTCGGCGGCGATGGATACGGTCACCGAGGCCGAGTTGGCCATCGAGATGGCCCGCGAGGGTGGACTCGGCGTTCTCCACCGCAATATGACCGTCGAGGAGATGGCAGAACAGATCGAGGAAATAAAACGGGCCGACGAGCTCATCATCCGGGATGTCGTGACTGCCTCGCCGGATCAGACCGTCCGGGAGGTCGACCGGATGATGGAACGGAAGGGCGTTTCCGGGGCCCCCGTCGTCGACGAGGACGACACCGTCCTCGGGATCATCTCGGGAACCGACATCCGGCCGTACCTGGAGGTCGGCGAGTACGACGCGGTCCGGGAAGCGATGACCGACGAGGTCATCACCGCAAGCGAGGACGTCACGCCCCGCGAGGCGCTGGAGCTGATGTACGAACACAAAATCGAGCGCGTTCCGATCGTCGATGACGACGACCGGCTGACCGGCCTCGTGACGATGGCCGGCGTGCTCGCACGCAGAGAGTACGACAACGCCGCCAGGGACGAGGACGGTGCCCTGGTTGCCGCCGTCGCCGTCGGGCCTTTCGAGACCGACCGCGCGCAGGCAGCCGACGAGGCCGGCGTCGACGTCGTCTTCATCGACTGTGCCCACGCCCACAACCTCAACGTCATCGACTCCGCCCGCGAGATCAAAGCGGAGATCGACGCCGACGTCGTCGTCGGCAACGTCGGCACTCGCGAGGCCGCCGAAGCCGTCGTCGACTTCGCCGACGGGATCAAAGTCGGCATCGGCCCGGGATCGATCTGTACGACGCGGATCGTCTCGGGGTCGGGGATGCCCCAGATCACTGCCGTCGCCGAGGTCGCCGACGTCGCCGTCGAACACGACGTGCCCGTCATCGCCGACGGCGGAATCCGCTACTCCGGGGACGCGATCAAAGCGATCGCCGCCGGCGCGGACGCCGTCATGCTCGGGTCGTACTTCGCCGGGACCGACGAGGCCCCGGGACGGATCATCACGATGAACGGCAAACGCTACAAGCAGTACCGCGGCATGGGCTCGGTCGGCGCGATGAACGACGGCGGCGGCGACCGTTACCTGAAAGAGGACGAAGAAGACGAGGAGTTCGTCCCGGAGGGGGTCGAGGCCGCCACGCCGTACAAGGGGCCGCTCTCCTCGGAACTGCACCAACTCGTCGGCGGCATGCAGTCCGGGATGGGCTACGTTGGCGCCGGGACGGTCCCGGAATTCAAAGAGCGAAGCGAGTTCGTTCGGGTTTCCTCGGCCGGCCAGACCGAAAGCCACGCCCACGACGTGGTCATCACCGACGAGGCGCCGAACTACAGCCCGGACGGCTGATCACTGCCGGGTAACGGATCTCCGGGCAGGGGAACGAATTTTAACCGTGTCCCCCGAAAGCGGTCCATGAACGACGACGCGATGGGGCGGTTTCCCGTCCCCGACAGAGAGGAGCTTCCGGACGATATTCGCGAGCGCATCGACGAGGAGCGCGAGCGGGCCGGCTTTACCCCGAACGTCATGTCGGCGTTCGCCTACAAGCCGAGTCACTTCCGGGCCTTCTTTTCGTACCACGACGCACTCATCGAGGACACGGCGCTGGAACGCGAAGAGATCGAGATGCTGGTCGTGACGGTTTCGGGTGTCAACGACTGTCTGTACTGTGTCGTCGCCCACGGCGCCCTGTTGCGGATCTACGCCGACGCGCCCAAGCTCGCCGACCAGCTGGCGACGAACCACCGCACCGCGGATCTGCCCGAACAGCACCGCACGATGCTGGACGTCGCCGTCGAACTCACCGAATCGCCCGGCGAGGTCGACGGGGAGGCGATCGAGCGCCTCCGGTCGGTGGGTTTTTCCACCGAGGAAATCTGGGACATCGCGAGCGTCGTCGCCGTCTTCAACCTCTCGAACCGGATGGCGACGTTCGCCGATATGCGACCCAACGACGAATTCTATACCCTCGGCCGGACAGACACCTCGGGGGACGGCGAATAGCGGGACGGGAGCGGTCTGGCGGCTACCCCTCGAACGCTTCGAGTATCTCGAGTCCTTCCCGGGTCTTCACGAACGACTTCACCGACGACCGGGTCCCACAGTACGGACAGTCGAACTCGGCGTCCGGCCCCGGGAGCGAGTCGGGCGTCGCCTCCCACGTCTCCTCACAGTTCGTACATTCCAGCGGGATCCAGGCTGCGTTCATAATAGCCGATACGGCCTGCTGATTTTTATATTGTTCAGGATGCGCCCGCCGCCCTGTCCGTCCACTTCTCACAGGCGATCTGCGGGGGACAGATCCCGGTAAACGTACTCTGTATCAGGTTCGCCCCCGCGAAGGCGTCGATCAGGAAGAACCACTCGTTGACGAACCACCCGAGGAGGAAGCCGGCCAGTATCACGGCCCCGGCGAACCGCCGAACGAACCTGTCACATTCTTTTGTCATATTGGGTCTATAGTACAATACAATCGGGATGTATAAAAATCTGTCCTCCCGAACCCGAGGCGACGGTTCCGATCGGCGGACGCCCGGAAAAAGTCATGTACTGCTACCCGTATAGTGATCGTATGAGCGAACTCCTGTATCTCCCCGACGCGGACGACGTCACGGCCTTCGAAGCGACCGTCACGGAGGCGACACCGGCGTATATCGTCCTCGACGGGACCTACTTTTATCCGGAGGGCGGCGGCCAGCCCGCCGACCGCGGCCGGATCGCCTGGGACGGCGGCGAGACGGGAGTCTCCGGAGTGCGGAAATCCCACGGCGACGTTCGCCACGAGATCGGGGACGTCTCCGGGACGCTCCCGGAGCCCGGAACGACGGTCGAAGGCGAGATCGACGCCGAACGCCGGCGGAAGCTCACGCGGATGCACACCGCCCAACACGTCGTCTCCCGGGTCGTCCTCAACGAGTACGGCGCGACGACGGCAGGCAATCAGATCTACCCGGATCGTTCGCGCATCGACTTCGAGCCTGCCGACTTCGACGACGCGGACGTCGCGTCGATCGAGCGGCGGAGCAACGAGGCGATCGAACGGGATCTCCCGGTACGAAAGGCAAACCGGGACCGTGAACGCGTCGAACGCGAGGTCGACGAGGGCCGGGCGCTGCTCGATTTGATCCCCGAGTCGGTGGATCCGCTCCGTGTAGTCGAGATCGAGGGCTTCGATATGTGTCCGTGTGGCGGGACACACGTCGACTCGCTCGGCGAGATCGGTCGGCTCGAGATCACGGACGTTGTCTCGAAGGGCGAGGAAACCGAACGGATCGAGTTCGAACTCCACGAAGGGTGAGCCGTCGAGAGTTTCGGGGATCCACCGCGCCCGCAGCCGATCGATTTCGGGGGCCTACGACCGGCGGGTGTCCGTTCGTCCCTCCGTGTTCGTGGTTTCGTCCTCGTCTCCGGCTTCCTCGGCGTCCGACCCTTCCTCACTTCCCGTCGACAGTCTCTTCGCCACTGGCGGTCTCTTCGCCGCTGACGGTCTCTTTGACCGTCTCTTCGACCTTCTCGTCGACGGTACGCTCGACGGTTTCTTCGACTTTCTCCCCGACCGCCTCCTCGACGGTTTCCTGGACGGTTTCCTCGACGGTTTCTTCGACCTTCTGACCGACCGTCTCCTCGACCGTTCCGGTGACTTCCTCGCTGACCGTCTCGCCCATCTCGGTAGCCACACCGTCGACCTCTTTGCTTACGGTGTCTTCGACCGTCTTTTCGACCTGTGCCTCGACCTGTTTGCTCACGGTGTCGCCGACCGTCTCGTCGACAGTCCGTTCGACCTGTTTGCTCACGGTGTCGCCGACCGTCTCGTCGACAGTCCGTTCGACCTCCCTGCTTACGGTCTCCTCGACCGCCTCCTCGACCTGCTCTGCGACTTCCCTCGTCATCCAGTCGGGATCGTACCGCGACATCTTCCAGACGACGTGGATGGCATACGAGGCCAACACGCCCAGGCCGAACGCGATCCCGACAGTGGTTCCGACGAGGAAGATAACGGCGATGGCGATGAAGATCATCACCCCGTAAGTGATATCCACGATGGCGTCGATACGCCCCGGCTTCATCGTCCTGTCCTCTCAGTTTCGGTTCCGGTCCCGGTTCCGGCCTCGGTCCCGGCTTCAGTCCCCCGCGGCGATCGGTCGATCGGAGACATACACGAACGCTCGACCTCCAGACACGAATATCCGTCTATCCCGCCGGGGCGCTGGCCGGCCGTCTTGCCGTCGCGGTCCCGTCTGAGACCGAAAAACGCCGGGTTCATACCGCCGGAGACGCTACGAATCGGTAGATGCGCGTCGAGACGCTGGGTGACGGAACGCCGGAGGTCGCAATCGTCGGCGCTATCCACGGGGACGAACCCTGTGGAGCGGTCGCGGTCGAAGCGCTTCTGGCGGCCGACCTCGACGTCGAACGCCCGGTCAAACTCATCGTGGCGAACGAACGAGCCATCGATAGGGAGGTCAGATACGTTGAGGAGGACCTCAACCGGGCCTTCCCGGGGTCGCCGGACGCCGGGACTCACGAGGGACGGCTGGCCCACGAACTGCTCGCGGAGATCCGGGGCTGTGAGACCCTCTCGTTGCACTCGACACAGTCACATCCGGAGCCGTTCGCGCTGGTGGAGGAACTCGACGGCTACGGCAGGTCGATCTGTCCGTACCTGTCGATCGGAGCGCTCGTCGAGACGGCGGGATACAGCGGCGGGCGGCTCATCTCGTATCCGGGCGTGATCGAACTCGAGTGTGGCCGTCAGGGTTCGGCGGCCGCCGCCGAAAACGCCGAAGGGCTCGCCCGGGAGTTTCTCGTCGCGGTCGGCGTCCTCTCCGGCGAGACGGAACCGCCGCACCAGCGCCCGCTCTCGGTGTTCCGGCTCGACCAGCAGATCCCGAAACCGAAGGCCGAACGGTACGAGGTCTTCGTCGAGAACTTCCAGCGTGTACCGGAAGGCGAACGGTTCGCCGCGGCGGACGGCGACCCTCTCTTCGCCGAGTACCCCTTCTATCCGATTTTGCTCTCGGCGTACGGGTACCGGAACGTCTTCGGCTACGCCGGCAGTCTCGTCGGCCGACTCGACGGCGAGGCGCCGTCGCGCTCGGGGGCCGACGGCTCGATCCGTCCCAACCGCGGACGCAGGTAGGTCACTCCTGCTCCGGCGCGAACTCGACGAGCGTCAGCTCCCGATCGAGCATACAGTGGTCGTGTGGCGGGTCCCCGACGACCTCCGCGATCTGGTACTCCTCGTCGAACTCTGCACCCTCGGGCTCGCAGAACTCGTGGCTCGGACACTCCGTGTACGGACACGGTCCCTCGAGTGAGGCCTTGCTGCCGGCGTATGCGGTGTTGGAAGCCACGTTGGCGAGCATCGGCGCCGGCTCTACCTCGACGGCCGTCACGCCGCCGGCGTGGACGGCACACTCGAGCGTTCCCGAGTCCCGGACCGAGGTCACACGGTACCGGCGTCCGACGGTCAGATTCAGACACTGCTCGCGGTACGGACACCCATCACAGGCGGCTGACTCACCGCCGTAGACGAACTCGGTCCCCACCTCCGCGAGCGTCTCGCCGATGAGCGTGACCTTCGACATACCGTGTTTTCGACCGGTGGTATGTTAAGGCCGTCGTCGCGATCGGCCGTTTCCAGTCTACACCGGCTCGAATACGTGCAACGGCCACTCGAGTTCGTGCTCGAGGGCGAGCGATCGTTCCTCGTCTGTCAACGCCCGGGTCCCGAGTTCGACGGGGTCGCCGATCCCGACGGCGTCGTAGTTGGCGTCGACCCGTCCCGTCAGCCGCCCCCCGGAGTCGAGTTCGACGACCGCGATCGTGTAGGGGGCGTCGTCCTCTAAGGCCGGCGGTGGCGTGTGGACCGCGGTATAACTGTATATCTCGCCCGTCTTCGGCTGGGGTTCGACGTCGACGTTCCGGCTCCCACAGCCGTAACAGGCCGGCCGCGGCGGAAGCAACACTTCACCGCAGTCGGCACAGACGCCGGCTAGGAGGTCGCCGTCGGCCAGCGCGGAAAAAAAGCCCGGCAGCGTTAGCGGGCTGTCGACGTCGAGTCGGTCCTCGCCGCTCATCGCGCCACCTCCGTTCCCGCAGTGAGAACGTGTGCGACCGTGACCGCGTCGGCGACGCCGCCTTCGTTCAACAGAAGCGCCGTCTCCGCGCCCGGGACTGCCCGGTCGCCGGCCACCCCCGTCAGCTGTTCGTAGGCCTCGATGGCCTGCAGTATCCCCGTCGCGCCGATCGGGTGTCCGCGGGCCTTCAGCCCGCCGCTCGGGCTGAGGGACACGTCGGTCCACCCCGCCTCGCGCGATTCGGGCGGCAGGTAGCTCTGGTAACCGTACCCGGTCGGCGCGAAACCGGCGGCCTCGGACAGCAGTGCCTCCGAGACGGTAAAGGCATCGTGGACCTCGGCGACGTCGACGTCCTCGGGTTCGAGGCCGGCCTCCTCGTAGGCGCTTTCGGCGGCGACGGCCGCGCCCTCGATCTCGGTCATGTTCCGCTCGGCGACCGCGATGTTGTTCGCGGCCGTGCCGGTCCCGGCGACGGTGACCCACGGAACGCCGAGTTCGTCGGCGACCGCGGCGGTCGTGACGAGAGCCACCGCGGCACCGTCGCCCACCGGCGCACAGTCGTACAGTTTCAGCGGCGGCGCGACCGGCGGCGATTCGAGCACGGTATCGGTATCGATCTCATCGGAAAACTGCGCTCTGGGGTTCTTCGCGGCGTTGCGGTGGTTCTTGACGGCGATCTCGGCCAGATCCTCCTCGGTCGCGTCGGTCTCATGGAGGTACCGCTGTGCGAGCAGGGCGTACTGGCTCGGGGCCGTTACCCCGGACCGTTGCTCTATCGCACGATCGAACGCCGCCGAGAGCGCATCCGTCGCCCCGCCCGTGCCGCCGGCTGTCATCTTCTCGACGCCACAGGCCAACACGCCCTCGTGTTCGCCGTTTCGGACGTCCTTCGCCGCGTGTCTGAGCGCGAGTGCGCCCGCGGCCGCACACCCCTCGACGCGTTCGGCGGGGACGTTTCTGAGCCCGGCCCACTCGGCGAGCAAGGTCCCGTGCATGATCTGGTGTTCGTACTGCTCGGATTGGTTGCCGACGTATACCGCGTCGGCGAGTTCCGCCGGGTCGGGCAGCCCCTCGAAGGCCTCCTCGAGGGCCAGAGAGAACAGGTCCCTCCCGGGGAAGTCGGTCCGCCCGACGGGTGAGGATCCGACCGCCGCGATCACTGGCTGTGGCATATCGTCACGGGGTAGCCGGCGGGAGCGAATAGTTCTTCCGCCCCCGCCCCTGTTTCCCCGATCGAGATCTCTTGCCCGCCCCGGCGCGGAAATCCTTAATCATTATTACAGCGGGCTATGGAGTCGACACATGCGCAAGCCACTGCTGACGACGGAGTTTCTCGACCGCGCCCGCCGGGACTACGGCGATATGGAGGCGATCGTCGCGACGACCGGCGAACGGTTCACCTACGAGGAGTTCGGCGACCGTGCCGACCGGTTCTCGGCGGCGCTCCAGGATCGGGGGATCCGAAAGGGCGATACGGTCGCCGTCCTCGATCCGAACACGCACTACCATCTCGAGGCGGCCTATGGGATCATGCAGATCGGCGCGATCCACACGCCGCTGAACTACCGGCTGGTGCCGGAGGACTTCGAGTACATCCTCAACGACGCCGACGTGACCGCCGTCTTCGCCGACTACGAACTCGCCGGAAAGATCGAGTCGATCCGGGATTCGGTTCCGACGGAGGTGTTCGTCACGAACGATCCCGGCGAGGTCGACGGCGAGTGGGAGGACTTCGATTCGATCGTCGAGTCGGCCGGTCCGGCGTACGACCGACCGGAGATGGACGAAGACGACGTCATCACGATCAACTACACCTCCGGGACGACCGGCGACCCCAAGGGCGTGATGCGGACCCACCGGACCGAAACGATCCACGCCTACCTGACGGCCGTCCACCAGGAGATCCGCGACGACGACGTCTATCTGTGGACGCTCCCGATGTTCCACGTCAACGGCTGGGGCCACATCTACGCGATCACCGGCATGGGGGCGAAACACGTCTGTACCCGGGGTATCGACGCCGAGTCGATCTTCGCCGCGATCAACGGGGAGGACGTCTCGTATCTCTGTGCCGCTCCGACCGTGCTCAACATGCTGCTCGATCACTACGGTTCCCACGGCGTCTCGACGACCGGCGCCGCCGACGTCCGGGTGGCGACCGCCGGCAGCGCGCCGCCGGAGGCGACCATCCGGACCGTCGAAGACGAGTTCGGCTGGTATCTCAAACACGTCTACGGTGCGACCGAGACCGGGCCGCTCATCACGACCTCGGACGCCCGCCGGTACTTCGAGGACGACGACCCCGATCGGTTCGCAGTGAAAAAGACCCAGGGGATGGGGTATCTCGGGACGGAGATCCGCGTCGTCGACGGGAACGGCAACGACGTCCCGGAGGACGGCGAGACGATCGGCGAGATCGTCGTCCGCGGCAACCAGGTCATGGACCGGTACCTCGGCAAGCCCGAGGCGACCGAGGAGGCGTTCAACGAACGGGTCGAGGGGTATTACCACATGGGGGATCTCGCGACGGTCGACGGGAACGGGATGATACAGATCCAGGACCGCAAGAAGGACATCATCGTTTCCGGCGGGGAGAACATCTCCTCGATCGAACTCGAGGACACGCTCTTCGAGCACCCGAACGTCTCCGAGGTGGCGGTCATCCCCTCACCCAGCGAGGAGTGGGGCGAAACGCCGAAAGCGTTCGTCGTCCCCGAGAGCGGCGACCCCGACGACACGGACGTTTCGGCCGAGGAACTCACCCAGTTCACCCGAGATAACCTCGCGAGCTACAAGACCGTTCGACGCGTCGAGTTCGTCGCGGAACTGCCCACGACCGCCACGGGAAAGATCCAGAAGTACGAACTCCGCGAGCGCGAGTGGGAGGACGAGGACTCGATGGTCGGACAGGGATAGCCCGACGAACGGACGGCCAAGAAGTACCAACGCGCCCGGATGTTCTGCTGTACGCCCTCCTGTCTGTCGGAACGGATCCCTGGTCGCGTTTCCCGGAACGATCCAACTCCCGGGGCGTGCTCGAACGCTCCTCGAGACGGCGCTGGAGGCGGACGATCCACAAAAAAGGACTACGCGATCTGTCGGGCCCTCCAGTATATGCTCGCAGTCGAGTACCTACACACGAGCGAGGATCCGAAGTAACAGCAACAGGGGCGTACGAGGATCGTCCGTTCCCCGTGGGTCCCGGGACGCTACTCGAAGTCCGCCTCGCGGTTCTCGACGAACGCCGCCATCCCCTCGCGTTGGTCCGGCGTCCCGAAGAGGCCAGCGAAGGTCCGCTTTTCGTAATCGAGCCCGGCGGTGTCGCTGTATCCCTGTGCGATGGCCTGTTTCGCCGCCCGGAGCGCGAAGGCCGGCTTCGCGGCGAGGTCGGCGGCCAGCTCCGCTGCCCGGTCGTCGATCTCTTCGTCGGGGACGACCTCGCCGAGCAGTCCCTCCTCCAGTGCGGTCTCGGCGTCCAGCCGCTGGCCGAGGTATATCATCCGTTTCGCGGTCTCCTCGCCGACGAGCCGCGGGAGCCGCTGGGTGCCACCCCAGCCGGGGATGATACCGAGATCGATCTCGGTGTTGCCGATCAGCGCCGATTCGCTGCCGATCCGGAGATCACAGGCCATCGCCATCTCACAGCCGCCGCCGAAGGCGTAACCGTCGACGACCGCCACTGTCGGCGCGGGGAATCGCTCTAGAGCGTCGGTGACGCCGTGGCCGAGTTCGCCCCACGCCTGGGCCTCCTGCGTCGAGAGGTCCTTCATGTACTTGATGTCCGCGCCGGCGATGAAAGCGTCCTCGCCGGCGCCTCTGAGAACGAGCACGCGGGCGCCTTCCGCCTCCGCCTCGGCGACCGCCTCCCCCAGCGCCTCCAGGGTCTCGACGTTCAACGCGTTGAGCGCGTCCGGTCGATCGACGGTCACGGTCGCGATGTCGGCGCTCCACTCGAGTCCGACGGTGTCCCAAGACATGCCGGGGGCTTCGCGAGGGCGATCGATAAAGCTACGGTCTTCCGGTCAACTCGTCGAGCTTTTCGAGGTACTCCCCCCGTGGAACCTGATACAGCGACCGGTAGTCGATCCCGCCGGCGGCGAACCGCTCGGTCAGCCCGGTCGCGGCCTCGATCGCCGCCGTCCGGGTATCGTATGCCTCCGGATCGCGGTCGATCTCCGGCTCCAGACGGAGCCGGACCAGCCACGGCGCGTCGGCCGGGAGGTTTCGGTTTCCTTCGGGTCGGCGACGCCGACGTCCCCGAGTGACGTAGATCGTCGGCAGACAGGGGGCCGGAAACGTGGACCCGTCGAAGACGTCCGGCCGGTAGGCGAGGATCGCTCGGCTCTCGTCGGCGTTCCAGACGGTCCATCCCTCCCCGAGCGCCGACTCCTCGATCATACCGGTCGTTCGGTGCCGATCCGTATGAGTGCCCCGATCGGTCCACCGTCGGTCGTCCACGGTTCGGGTCAGGGGTTGGTAAACAGGTCGCCTTCCTCGGGAACCTCGAAGAGTCCGATCCGCGCGCCGGCGTCCATCCATCCGTGACCGTACGAGAAAGACGCCAGGGCGTTGACGGGATCGTCCTGCGATCTGAAGTGGCGACCGTCCTCGAGATACGACTCGGCCATCTCCCGGCACTCGAAAGCCGCCTCGTACAGCGGCGTTCCCTCCTGTGGGGCGATTTCGGCGGCGGAAAGCGCCGACGACAGAAGCGTCTCGTAGCGATCGGTTTTCTCGTCGAGATCCGCGGTCATACGCCGGCTATCGGGTCCGCCCTACGAAAGCGGTTCGCCCGATCGCTTCCCCGGTCTAGCTGTTCTCGTCTCGGAGTTCGCGGGTGATTATGTTCTTTTGGATCTCGGTGGTCCCCTCGTAGATCTGGGTGATCTTCGCATCCCGGTAGAACCGCTCGGCGTCGAAATCGTCGACGTAGCCCGCCCCGCCGTGGATCTGGACGCAGTCGTCGGCGTTCTCGACGGCGGTCCGGGAGGCGAACTCCTTGGCCATCGAGGCCAGTTTCGTCAACTGACCCTCGGCGTTGTCGACGGACCACGCCGATTTGTGCGTGAGGGTTCGGGCCGCCTCGACGTTGGTATGCATCTCGGCGAGTTTGTGCTGGATCGCCTGGAAATCGCCGATCGGCCGGCCGAACTGTTCGCGCTCCTCGGCGTACTCCAGGGCCCGTTCGGCGGCCCCCCGGGCGATCCCGACGGCCTGGGCCGCCACGCCAGTCCGCGTCTCGTCGAAGAACTGCATGACCTGCAGAAAGCCCATCCCTCGCGTCCCGACGAGGTTCTCCTCGGGCACGCGGACGTCGTCGAGTATCAACTCAGCGGTATCGGAGGCACGGATCCCCATTTTGCCGGTGATCTTGTCGGCTTCGAAGCCGTCCCGGTCCGATTCGACGATAATCTGTGAAAACCCGTCGTATCGGCCCTCGGCCTCGGGGTCCGTCTCACAGAGGATGACGAAGAAATCCCCGACCGACCCGTTCGTGATCCACATCTTGTTGCCGTTTATTACCCACTCGTCGCCGTCCTTCTCGGCGCGCGTGCTCACGCTGGAGACGTCCGATCCGGAGTCCGGTTCGGAGATCGCCGCCCCGGATATCGACTCGCCGACCGCGACCGGCTCGAGGAACCGTGTTTTCTGCTCGTCTGTTCCGAACTCGATGAGGGCCTCCGTTCCGAACCCCGTCGAGGAGACACAGAGCCCGATCCCGGGATCGGCGGCGAACAGCTCCTCTGTGAATATCGCCGTCTCCAGGACGTCGTAGCCGGCCCCGCCGTATTCCATCGGGATCTGGGGGGCGAGCAACCCGTTCTCGGCGGCCTTCTCGACGACTTCCCAGGGGTACTTCTCGGCCCGGTCGTACTCGCTCGCGAGGGGCCGTATCTCCGCATCGGCGAAGTCTCGAACCGCCTTCCTCAGCTGTTTTTGCTCGTCGGTCAGTTCGAAATCCATACCCCGATATCGGACCGGGGCCATAAAACGCCACTCATACCTAACGTTGTTTTCTGGAAATATTTATACGCATTACAATGGTAACAGCCCGGCGTCGTCAGCGGGCGAAGCGAGCGCAACCCGACGCCGTCCGCCTCACTCTACGTCGACGTACTGGTCCTCCCACTCCCGCCGGGCGTCGATCTCGCGTCGGCCGCGTCGGGTCAGTGTATAGAAGTTCGTCCGTCGGTCCCGCTGGCCTTTCTCGACGAGACCCTTTTCGACGAGCGTATCGAGGTTCGGGTACAGCCGACCGTGGTGGATCTCCTTCTCGTAGTAGTCCTCCAGTTCCTCCTTTATCGCCAGCCCGTGGGGGTCGTCGCGGCCGGTGATGACGTACAGTAAATCGCGCTGGAATCCTGTTAAGTCGTGCATCGGTCAGGTCTGTTCGCAAATTATTATCGTGTCAATTTAAATATACCGGAACCGACGTGTGTATTCGTGATACTACGGCTCAAGGCCATGTTCGGTTGAATATATCCGTTTACTGTTCGTCGGGACTGTGTCATACCGGCGCCAGTTGTTGCCGAGCGTACCTCTTTGAGCGGTACACGTTTCAGTTAACAAATCGGACTCTTTGGGTCCGTCCTCCGTTTGACGCGTCCTCTCCGATCAGCCTCCACATTTCTACCCGCCGATCACCGGGACACGAACGACTGTCGGTGATCGGTTCAGCGAGAGAGGAAAGCGATCCGGCCGGATGAAAAGGACCGGCCGGACGCTTGCCGCCCTGAATTGGTCCCCGCTGACGCTTCGGCCCTCCAAGCGAAGCGTCACCTGACATAAGTGGTCACCGGTGTATAAATGTACCGGACTGCAGCGCGTTTTTAAGGCCTGTCACGGCATCAAATGTACTCCTCCTCGAGAACCCACCCGAGCGCGCGCTTGTAGTACGTGAACATCTGTCGAATGCCTTCGTGGTTCATTTCCTCGTCGTCCAACTCTTCCCGTAGAAACTCGTACTGTTCGCGGATCTCCTCTTCGTCACGCATACCCGATGGTTGGGCAGGGCGGGCAATGAAGCTTCCTCCTCCGGGAGTCCGGTCGGGAACGTTTTGGGGCCGTAACTCCCAGACCCCAGTATGAAGATCCGCGGTCGGCGGGAGTGTAAAGCGTGTGGGAAACGGTGGTCGTACTACGAGACGGGGTCGGTGTCGTGTCCGGCGTGTGGAGGGATCGAAAGCGTCGGTACCGAGGACGAGCGGTCTCTCCACACCGCGACGGCGGCGACGCTGGATCTGACGCCGGTCCGGAGAAGCGTCGGCTCGGAACCGCTTCGTCGGCTCGCCGAGCGGGCCAACGACCGTGCCCGAGCGTTCACGCGTGGCTACGGGTTCATCGACGCGGGAGAGTTCTCCGAGTTCGACGGGACGTATCTGGCGGCGATGGAACTACGATCCGTCGCGGGCGAACTCGCCCGTCGGATGGAGACCGACGACGACGAGGAGCTGTACTTTACCGCCCTGCTCCGGGCCGACGAGGGCGATAGACCGTCCCCGGAGGAGGTCCCGGACTCGATGTGTGGGATGCGCGGCCTCGCGTACGCGAACGCGGTGGGCGAGTACCGGTCGGATCTCCGGAGGTACCTCCGGGAGCATCCGGACCCGTCCGTCGACGGTCCCCTCGAGCGGCTGGCCAGCCACGTCAAGCGGATCCGCGCGCTCCAGGGGGACGTCGACCCGTCGGAATCCGAACGGCTCGTCACGGCGGCGCGGGCTGTCGGTCGCTACGTCTCCGGGAACGAGGGGGGCGCACTCGTCCGGGCGGAAGAGCTGATCGACACGCTCGGCTGATCGCTCCCGTTGGGGCGAGACAGGACGGATCCGACCGACGCTGTCGGCACTGGCACGACGGGGCAAGCGAGGCTATTGTAACGCTCGCAGGTGCGTACACATCGACACTGCGGGCGTGCGATCGGGTATGTAGTGGCTACCGATCGTTTTCATAGCGAACAGGCGACGTTCCTCACCGCGTTCCGTCCGTCGCACGACCGCCTTGGCGGAACGCGGACAGCGGATCAGGACACGGGGGCGCTGGTCCCGCGTTGGTATTTAAACGTACGCCTCGAGGAGCCGTGTCACGAGTTCGCGGTCGAAGGTGTTTTCGGGGACATCGTGCCGCCAGGCGACCGCGTCTATCGCCCCGTCGTTCGGCTCCGCGTCGGCGACGGGATCCGGGCCACGAGGCTCGCCAAGAAACGTCGCGAAGTAGAACTCGTAGGACTCTCCGGTTCCCGCCCGGACGAACGTCTGTTCGGCGATCGCGCCGAGTCCCTCGATCGAGACCTCGAGCCCGGTTTCCTCGCGGACCTCCCGTCTGGCGCCGGCCGCCGGTGATTCGTTGGCCTCGAGCCGTCCGCCGGGGAGCAGCCACGTACCGTTCTCCCGGACGAAGAGCGCCCGACCTCCGTGGACGACGAGCGCGCCGACGCCCCACGCCCCGTCGTCGCCGCGTTCGATTCCTTTTTCGAACCGTTCGGCCGGAATCTCGGTCCGACCGCGCTTCCGGAGCGGGGCGTCGTACCGCGCGGCCAGCTCTTCGGGCGAAAACGACATTCAGGGCAGCGGGACGTCGACGTCGCTCTGGATACTCGCCGCCTTCACCGTGTTGTACAGCAACATCGCACGCGTCATGGGGCCGACGCCGCCGGGAACCGGCGTGATCGCCTCGGCCTTCCCGGCGGCGCTCTCGTAGTCGACGTCACCGACGAGTTCGTACCCCTTCTCGGTGTCCGCGTCGACGCGGTTGACGCCGACGTCGATGACCGTCGCACCCTCGCCGACCATCCCGCCGTCGATGAATTCCGCTCGCCCGGCCGCGGCGACGAGGATATCGGCGTTTCGGGTCTTTTCGGCGAGATCCTCCGTCCGGGAGTGACAGACGGTCACCGTCGCGTTACCGTCCTCGGCCTTCTGGAGCAGGAGGTTCGCCAGCGGTTTGCCGACGATGTTCGAGCGGCCGACGACGACCACGTCGGCACCCTCGGTTTCGACATCGTACGCCTCGAGGAGCTTCTGGATGCCGTGGGGCGTACAGGGCCGGTACCGGTCGTGGCCGGCAACGAGGCGGCCGACGTTCTCCGGGTGAAAGCCGTCGACGTCCTTCAGCGGATCGACGCTCCGGAGGACCCGGCGCGTATCGACCTGATCGACGAGCGGCATCTGTACGAGGATGCCGTGGATTTCCGGGTCGGCGTTGAGCTCGTCGATCGCCCCATGGAGTTTCTCGGCCGGGGCGTCGGTGTCGATCTCGACGTGGGTGCTCTCGATCCCGACCTCCGCACAGTCGCGCTGTTTCATCGAGACGTACGTCTCGCTTGCGGGGTCGTCGCTCATCAGTACGGTCGCAAGCCCCGGCGTGACGCCCTCCGACTCTAGGGTGTCGATGCGCTCGGTGAGCGACTCCCGGATGTCGGCGGCGACGGCGTTGCCGTCGATGCGTGTCGTCATTACCGGAACGGCGGCGCGCTGGACGTATCAATGGTTCGGGTTCGGACCCTCTGGGTCGACACCCGAGGCCGGTTTCCGGTTACAGTTTCCCGCCGAGTACCTTCGCCGCCGTCAGTATCGGGTCCCACGTGGTGTTGAACGGCGGCGCGTAGGCGAGATCGTAGTTCGAAAGCTCACCGACCGTGATCCGTTCCGTGACCGCGCCGACGAGGGCGTGACTGCGGTGGACGGCTCCCTCCCCGTACCCGCTGACGAGACTGCCGCCGAGGACGCGGTTCGATCGCCGATCGGCGGTGAGCGTGACGCCGACCGTTCCGCCCTCCGGGTAGTAGCCGGCTCTCGATTTCGCCTCGATCGTCTCGGTGACGGGATCGAAGCCGGCGTCTCTGGCGATGTCGTGATCGAGGAGGCCGGTTCGGGCGGCCTCGATTTCGAAGGCCTTGACCGCCGCGGTGCCGGCGACTCCCCCGCCCTCGGTCGGGTTTCCGGCGATTGTCTGCCCGATCGCCCGCCCGTGCCGGTTCGCCGTCAGCGCGAGCGGGACGTACACCGGTTTGCCGGTGACGACGTGCTCGGCCTCGGCGCAGTCGCCGGCCGCGTAGACGTCCGGACGGTTCGTTCTCCGGTACGCGTCGGTCTCGATGGCGCCCGTCGGCCCGAGTTCGATCCCGGCGTCCTCGGCGAGTGCCGTCCGGGGACGGACGCCGGTCCCCAGCAGTGCCATCCCGACCTCGATTCGTTTTTCGGCCGTCCGGACCGCCTCGACGGTTCCATCGCCTTCGAACCCCTCGACCTCGGAGCCGAGATACAGCGCGACGTCCTGTTCGCGGAGGTGTTCGGCGACGCTTTCGCTCGTTGCGTCGCTGAACGTCTTGAGAACGCGATCGCCGCGCTGGAACAGGTGGACCTCGAAGTCGTTGGCCGCCAGCGCCTCGGCCATCTCGACGCCGATGTATCCGCCCCCGACGATCCCGACCGCCCCCTCGCAGGACTCGAGGAAATGACAGGCAGGCCCCCGATCGGGCTGTTCGACCGGGCTCTCCTCGCGGGAGCGGGCGACGAACTCCCGCAGTTCCTTCCCGTCGGTCATCGAACCGAGCGTGTAGACGCCCTCGATATCGACGCCGTCGATGGGGGGTACGACCGCCGCCGCGCCGGTCGCGATCAGGAGATGATCGTAGGACTGTCGGGTCTCGCCGCCTTCGCTCCGTGCGGTGACGACCCGATCGTCGGGATCGATATCGACCACCTCGTGGCCCGTCCGGAGATCGATATCCCGCTTCTGGCGGAACTGTTCCGGCGTGACCGAGACTAGCTCCTCGAGCGTCTGGATCTCGCCTTTGATGTAGTAGGGCAGTCCACACGCGCCGTAGGAGACCCACTCGCCCTTCTCGAAGACGACGACGTCGAGGTCCGGATCGTCGCGTTTCGCTTTGCTCGCTGCCGACATTCCGGCCGCGTCGCCGCCGACGACCACGAAGGTACTCATGACCGACCGTTGGGTTCTGGGGTATATAAAAAACGGTCGCGTGTGTGCCGGAAGTCAGGAGCCGACGCCGGAAGTGCGTGTACCGATCACTCGGCGGTCTCACTCGGCGGCGGGCGTGTATACCACCACGCCCACGCGACGAGGACGGCCTGCAGCGGCAGTCGGCCCCAGCGTACGATTTCCGAGGGATCGCCACTTCCGGGTGTGCCCTCGATGACGACGCCGCTCGTGGCCATATAGACGTTCGCCGGAAAGATCGCGATCAAGAGCCCGATGAGTCCCCATGCAGCCAGCCGACGGGTTCGTGGATGGAGGAGTCCGAGCCCGAGTGCGATCTCGGCGATGCCCGAGAAATAAACGAGCACGAGTGGTCCGGGGAGGACAGGCGGGATGATCTGGACGTACACCTCGGGGACGAGAAAGTGCATGACGCCTGCGATCACGTACAGGACGGCCATCGCATATCTGAGCGGCCGTTTGAAACGATGGAGGAGTCGATACATTCTTTATTTCTCGATGGTGTCGACCCGGTCAGGATAGAGCGGATCGAAACGAGTGGGTTACTCGAAGTCGACGAGGGCGTCCTCTCGGTCGTACAGCGGGAACTCCGCACAGAGATCCGAGACTTCGGCCGCCGCTTCGGCCTTGACGCTCTCGTCGTCCGGGTTGTCGACGACCCGATAGATGGTGTCGGCGACCTGCCTGCAGGCGTCCTCGTCGAAGCCACGTGTCGTCAGGGCGGGCGTCCCCGCCCGGATCCCCGAGGGGTTGAACGGCGACCGCGTCTCGCCGGGGACCGTGTTCTTGTTGAGGACGATCCCGACCTCCTCCAGTGCTTCCTCGGCGACGGTACCGCTCGTATCGGGGTGTGACTCCCGGAGATCGACCAAGACGAGATGCGTGTCGGTCCCCCCCGAGACGAGCGAGAAGCCGTGTTCTTTCAGCCGTTCGCCGAGCGCCTCGGCGTTGTCGACGACCTGCCGGGCGTACTCCTCGAAACCGGGCGTGAGTGCTTCGCCGAATCCGACCGCCTTGCCGGCGACGTTGTGCATGAGTGGCCCCCCCTGGACGCCGGGGAAGACGGCGGCGTCGATCGCGTCGGCGTACTCCTCATCGCACATGATGATGCCCCCGCGCCCGGCCCGGATCGTCTTGTGGGTCGACCCGGTGACGAAATCGGCGACCCCGACCGGCGACTCGTGGACCCCGGCGGCGACGAGGCCGGTGATGTGTGCGATATCGGCCAGGTGGTAGGCGTCCGCCGCGTCGGCGGCTGTCTGGATCCGTTCGAAGTCGACCTCCCGGGGGTACGCCGAGTACCCCGAGACGACGATGTCGGGATCGAAGGATTCGGCGTGTTCCCGCAGTCCCTCGTAGTCGATGTAGCCGGTTTCGGGGTCGACCTCGTACTGTTCGACCTCGTAAGTCTTGCCGGTGAAGTTCGCCGGGTGGCCGTGGCTCAGATGGCCGCCGTGTTCTAACTCCAACGAGAGGATCCGATCGCCGGGGTCGAGCATGGCGAGATACACGCCCATGTTGGCCTGCGTGCCCGAATGCGGCTGGACGTTGACGTGATCTGCGCCCCACAGTCCCCTCGCCCGCTCGATCGCGAGTTCCTCGATCTCGTCGGCGTAGCCACAGCCCGCGTAGTAGCGTTCCCCCGCGTAGCCCTCGGCGTACTTGTTCGTCAACTCCGAACTCTGTGCTTCGAGGACGGCTTCGGAGGCGTGGTTCTCCGAGGCGATCATCGCGAGGGTGTCCTCCTGGCGCTGTCGTTCGCCGACGAGAGCGTCTGCCACCGCCGGATCGGTAT
Source organism: Natronomonas aquatica (assembly GCF_024449025.1). Lineage (GTDB taxonomy): Archaea > Halobacteriota > Halobacteria > Halobacteriales > Haloarculaceae > Natronomonas > Natronomonas aquatica. Next base: position 212,429 of record NZ_JAHLKM010000002.1, read on the forward strand.
CTCGGACCTGCTCGTATCCCATATACTCCAATATGGGGGGCGACGCGACAAGAAGCTACCCGTTTCCGGAGGGATTACCGCCGTCCCCGATATACGCGTCAGGCCGGACAAAAGCCCCGCTATCGGGTTTCTCACGGTTGATCCCCATCAATATTAAATACATTCGACGAGTTAGTTGTATCTACGCTGATGGAATCAAATATAATGGGGCGATCCGCCGCGGACGTCCTTGGCGAAGCCCTCGACGCCGGGGACGATCTCCCTCTCGTCGTCGCCCCGGATCCTCCGACGATCGAAGCGCTCGTCGAGGTGCTGGACGACACCGCGCCGTCGGTCCGCCTGCTGGCCGACACCGACACGCTGCGATCCGCCATGGGAAACTTCCTCGTCGCGGGTCGGGCAGCCGACCACATCGAAGCCGGACGGCTCGAGGTACGCTCCGGCGACGACGGGACGAACACCCTCCTTCTCACCGGCGCGTCGGTCTTCGCGATCGTCCGCGCCGACGGGCACGCCGCCGGGCTGGGGACCGACGACGCGGCGTTCGTCGAGAACGCGGGGGAACGGTTCGGGACCGCCTGGCAGGAGGCCGACCCCTACACCCTGCGGACACCCCCGCTCGCTCGGGTCCGGGAGACACTCGGGGCGGAACTCGGAGAGGACACCGCCGAGGACTTCGACGCCGTGCTGTCGGCGCTCGAGACTGCCGACGACGTCGCGCTCGACGAAGTCACCGTCTCGCTTCTGGTCGCCGCGAAGAACGACGACCTGCTGTACGATATCTCCAAGTGGGGCGAGGACGTCGGGATCGCCTCGAAGGCCACCTTCTCGCGGACCAAATCCCGGATGGAGGACGCCGGCATGATCGACACGGAGAAGGTACCGATCGACGTCGGCCGTCCCCGCCTTCGGCTCAAGCTCGCCGCCGACCGGCTCAGAAACGTCGACGCCGAGGAACTCGTCGCCGTCGCCGGGTCGATGCTCGAGGGCTGAGGCGGATCGGCGCCCGTTTTTGTCCGCCTTCCCGCGGCTTTTATCGCCCCCGGCGGTGAGATACCGCCCATGAGACCCACCGATACTCGAACGCACGCCACCAGCACCGGTGACCGACCGTGACGACGGTCGGTCTGGCCGGCGGTAGCGCCGCCGTCGAGGCGATCCGCGCCGCGCTCGAAGATACCGACGCGACGCCGGCGAGGGTCGATACCGACGCTGTCGGCCGATCGGACGTCGCCGTCCTCGCCGCGACGGTCGGTTCGGCGGCTTTCGGGCATGCGGCCGAACGCGCACGCGAGAGCGGAACACCGCTCGTGAGCGTCGAACTCGGTGGGGTCGGTGGCCGGCCGGTCGACGGCGTCGACGCGGCGGTCTCGGGGTACGCGCCGGGGACGGCCTGCTATGACTGTCTCTGTGAGCGGATCGAGGCGAGCGATCCCGACACCGACGGGGGAGACTACGCCACGCCGACGGCACGGTTCGCCGGCGCTGTCGCCGGCCGTGAACTCGCGGATCTCCTCGCCGGCGGGGAGTCGGCGATCCTCGGCGGCGTGATCGAACTCCCCTACACGCGCCGACGGCTCCTTCCGGTCCCGTTCTGTGCGTGTGGGGAACCGTCCGGTGTCGATCGCGAACTCCGCCGGAACGAAGAGCCTCGGCCGCTCGAGGAGTCGATCTCGCTCGCCGAGGTCGCCTTCGACGAGCGCGTCGGCCCGATCGGATCAGTCGGGGAACTGGAGTCATTTCCGGTGCCGTACTACCTGGCGACGCTCGCCGACGCACCGTTCTCTGAGGCGGACGTGCCGGACCACGCCGCCGGCGTCGGGCTCGATTGGGATCCGGCCTTCATGAAGGCCCTCGGGGAGGCCCTGGAGCGGTACAGCGCCGCGGTCTACCGGACCGGGGGGCTCTCGACGGATCCGGCGGCGCCGATCGATCCGGCGCGGTTCGTCGGTCCGGACGACGAGGACGGACAGGTCTCCTACTGGCACGACGCCGAACACCTCGAGACCGGCGAGACCGTCCAGGTCCCGGCCGAACTCGTCGTGTTTCCGCCGCCGGAGCGGACGATACGCCCGGCGATCACGACCGGGCTCGGGCTCGGCAACGGCGACGCGGAGGCGATCCGGTCGGGGCTCTATGAGGTCCTAGAGCGCGACGCCGCGATGCTCTCGTGGTACTCGACGTACGAACCGATCGAGTTGGCCGTCGACGACGAGGACTTCGAAACCCTCACGAACCGGGCGGCAAGCGAGGGCCTCTCGACGACGGTCCTGTTGCTCACCCAGGACGTCGACGTTCCCGTCGTCGCCGCCTGTGTCCACCGCGACGGCGGGTGGCCCCGCTTTGCCGCGGGATCGGCCGCGCGGCTGGATCCGAACGCGGCCGCCCGCGGCGCCCTGGAGGAAGCGATCCAGAACTTCCTCGAATTGCGCCGGATGGGCAAAGAGCGGGCCGACGAGGCGGGTGGGGCGATCGGCACGCACGCCGCGTTCCCCGAATCGACCCGTGCGTTCGTCGAAACGGAGACCACGGTTCCGGCCGCCACCGTCGGCCCGGCCGACCCTCCCAGAGAGGGGGCGGAGCTGACCGCTCTCCTCGATCGCGTCACCGCGGCCGGACTGGACGCCTACGCCGCGCGGGTGACGCCCCGCGACGTCGAGACGACGGGGTTCGAGGCCGTCCGTGTCCTCGTTCCCGAGGCCCAGCCGCTTTTCACCGGCGAGTCGTACTTCGGCGATCGGGCGCAAACGGTCCCCGGATCGCTCGGCTTCGAGCCGCGGCTCAACCGATCGTATCACCCGTTCCCGTAGCCGGACGTTATTGGGAACACTTTTTGCCGACTCCGGTCCACGGAGTAGTATGAACGGCCCTCTGGTTTCGCTCCAGACGGAGCCATCCGCGCCGGATTCGACGCTCGGCGGTGGTCCCGGCCTCTCGCCCCCGGGGTGGCTGCCGGATCTCGTTCCCGTCTCCCTGTATCGGCTCGTCGCCGCCGCCGCGCTCGTCGTCTTCGCGTACTACCTCTCGCGGCTCGCCCGCCAGGTGTTGGGTCGACGGATCGCCCGCCGTTTCAAACGACCGTCGGTAGCCCAGACGGTCCTCCGTGGGATGCAGGGGGCGATCGTCCTCGGCGCGGTGTTGACCGCCCTGAGCTTCTTCGGGATCGGATTCGGCAACATCGCGCTCTCGGTCGGTGTCTTCTCGGCGGTTGTCGGGATCGTCCTCGCGCCGATCATCGGGAACATCATAAGCGGCGTCTTCGTTCTCTCCGAACAGCCCTACGAGATCGGCGACATGATCGGGTTCGAGGACACCGGAACCCGGGGGTTCGTCGAGGAGATCACGCTCGTCTACACCAAGATGTTCACCCTCGATAACACGTTCATCGTGTTACCGAACGGGACGATGCGCGAGCGGGACGTGGTCAACTACTCGGCGGAGGATACCCGGATCCGGATGACGCTGAACGTCGGCGTCACCTACGAAAGCGACATCGACGTCGCCCGCGAACAGATGGAGGCGGCCGCACGCTCGGTCGAGGGCGTCATCCGGGGCGGCCCGGACATCCGGATCGGGAGCGCCCGCTATCCCGCCTCCCCGACCTGCTACATCCGGCAGTTCGGCGACAGCGAAGTCAGCCTCCGGCTCCGATACTGGGCGGAGGAACCCTACAAGCAGACGGCGGTCCGATCGAGGGTGATGGCCGACGTCTGGAACCGGTTCGAGGAACACGGCGTCGAGATCCCGTACCCGCACTCGCATATGGTGTTTGACGACACCAGCGGCGAACTGCAGGTCTCGATGCGGGAGTCCGAGGCCGCAACCGAATCGAGACCCGGCGGGGCGACGGCACGAGACGAGGCCGAACCGCAAGCGGAAGCGGGAACGGAAACGGAACCAGAGACGGAACCGAGGCCCCGACCGGACACCGAAGACGACGCTACGGGCTCGCGGTGATCACTTCACACTCCAGCTTCCGCCGGAGGTACCCCTCGATGTCGGGGTCGTCGATCAGCTGTCTGACCATCCGTCGCCATCGTCCGGCCTGTTTGCGTCCGATGACGACGTAGTCTGCCCCCTCGGCGGCCACCTCGTCGAGAATCGTCTCCTCGATCATAAAGCCCGACCGGATGACGTACCGGGCGCGGGGAAGCCGACCGAACTCTTTTTCGACAGCGTTTTTGAGTTCCGTCCGGGAGACGTCCCTGTCGTTCTGAAAGAGGTTGACGTGCAACACTGTGAGTTCGGCGTCGCGCTCTTCGGCCACGTCGATCGCCCGTTTTAACGTTGCCCGCGAGTGCTGTGAGAGCGGGTACCGGACGGGAACGACGACGAGCGTCATTATAGGAGGAAGATGCGCCCCGGGCCTGAAGCTTGCGATCCGGCGGCTATTCCGTCAAGCCGTCCGGTCACAGTCCCTCCCGGACGATCCGTCCCTCGCGTTCGGGGTCGATCCCGACCGCTCGCGCGTACTCGATCAGGACCTCGTATTGGGTGTCCAGTCGATCGACGACGCTGGCTTCCGCGAGCGTCGGGAACTCGGTGTCGGCGTACAACAGGAACGCCGAGACGGCCAGCCGGTACCGTCGGTCGTCCCCGACCGGCTCGCCGGCGACGGTCGCCTCCGCGAGGCGGTCGTCGTCGTGGTTGTACCTGAGCCGGGCGCCCGACACGTGGGCGTGCCACCAGTCGGATTCGCCGAACCCGGGCGTGTCGGCACCTTCCCGGAGGACGGACCGTAGCTCGGCCCCGGAGAGTTCGATCACGACCAGGGGCTCGTCGAACGGAACGAGGCCGATCAGATCGCCGGTCGTGACTGCCCCCGAAAGGGGCGGTCCGGTCCTGATCCCGCCGCTGTTCTGTAAGCCGACGACCGGCGGGTCGGTCCCGACGGCCCGTTCGGCCGCCCAGCGGTAGGCGTCGGCGACGAAGTTGCCCACGCGGCTCTCGCCGCGGTAGGCCTCCCTGTCGGTCCGACCGATCGGGTCTTCGACGTGTCCGACGACGGTATCGAGGCCGGCCGTCGCGAGCAGCTCGCGGTAGCGGTCCGCCAGTTCGGTATCGAGCGGGCCGTCGCTGACGACGTGTCTGGTCACGTCACCGGCGTCGGGATCGATTTCCAGCACCGTCTCGCCGCCGCTTCCGGGGCGGGTGAGGACCGTCCCGTCGATGCGCTCGATTCGTTCGGTGTGGACGTGACCGCCGAGGACGATGTCGACGTCACAGGCGGCCGCCAGCCGGCCGTCGGCACGGCCGAGATGCGACAGCGCGACGACGTAATCGACACCGCGATCCCGGAGCGCCCCGACGGCGCGGCGGGCGGCTTCGATCGGGTCCGCGAAGGTCAGTTCCCCCTCGAAGTCCCCGAGCGAGGGCGTCGTCGGGTCGGTGATCCCGAAGAAACCCACCGAAACGTCGCCGACGCGTTCGATCGCCCATCGATCGACGCCGGCGAACGGCTCTCCCTCGCGGATCACGTTAGCCGAGAGCCACCGCTGTGGCGACCGACGGACCAGTTCGGCCGCCCGGTCCGGTCCAAAGTCGAAATCGTGGTTGCCGAACGTTTCGACGTCCGGCCCGATCGCCTCGAAGAACTCCAGTGCGATCTCGCCCCGGGTAACGAGCGGCAACACGCCCGGAGCGAGGTCGTCGCCGGTACCACAGAGGAGCGTGTGATCCCCATCGATCGCGTTGATCGTCCCGGCGAGACGGCCGACGGACTCGGGATCGTCGTGGACGTTCTCGATGTCCGAGTAGTGGATCAGCCGCACGGCCCGACATCCGGCGGGACCGGAGAAAACCGTGTCGTATCGCGGCGGTCGCCGGGGGCCGGACCGTGACCGTTTTGCCGCCGGACGGCCGATTCCCCCCCATGGACGAACGAACCGGACCGGACGGCGACGTGCTGTATCTCTCCGATTCGACCGAGCGGGGCAACAAGGGACCGTTCCGGATCGTCTACGCCGACGCCGAGACGTCGCGTCGGTGGGGATTCTTCTGTACGAACTGTGAGTCGTTCGATACCGCCGTCGATTCGATGGGACGGATCCAGTGCAACCGGTGTGCGAACTTCCATAAAGCCGAGGAGTGGGACGCCGCCCACGAGTGAGTGCCGATAGATAGCGCGTCCGATACGTTTTCCGGATACCCGTCCCCTCGTTTCGATCCGGGCGTACCGCTGCGGATACAGGTCACCGATCGGGTACGTGCGAATCTTTATTTCGTGTCGCGCCCAATTCCCTCTCGAATGGGAGCTGTTAGCACGTCCCTCATCGAGGAAGCGCGTACCGTCTTCCAGGATCTCGGCTACGAGGTCACGGAGGAAGGTGACGAACTCCGGGCCGAACGGAAGTGGCGAACCGTCTACGTGACGGCCGCCGATCCGTCGGAAGCGAGTACACACGGCCGGCTCCGCTGTTTCGTCGCCCGCACCGACCGGGCCCCGGAGGTCCGCGACCGACTGCTCGATCTCGAACCCGACTACGACTGGGCGGTCATCACGATCGAGGAGGACGATTCCTCGGTCCTCCATCCCAGCGCCGACGTGCTCCCGGCGCCGTAGCGGCCTATTCGTCGAGCGCGTTCACGGCGGCAGCGACGCCGGCACCGGGATCGATGTCGATCCCGTGTGCGGAAAGCGTCTCGCCGAGCGCGCCGAGCGTCTCGAGTACCGGCCCCCGACGGGCGCCGTGGCCCATACAGCCGATCCGGACGGCCTCGTCGGCGAACGCGCCCAGGCCGGTCGCGATCTCGACGTCGTGTTCCTCGCGCATGGTTTCGACGACCGCCCCGGGTGCCAGCCCGCCGGGGAGCCGTGCCGTCGTCAGGCTCGGCAGCCGCGCCGACGGCGCGACGACCGGTTCGAGCCCGAGCGCCCACAGCCCCTCCCGGAGCGCCCCGGAGAACCGCCGGTGGCGCTCCCAGCGCGCCACGAGGCCCTCCTCGTGGATCAACCGCAGCGCCTCCCGGAGCGCGTAGATGTTGTTGACCGGCGCGGTGTGGTGATACGAGCGCTCCTCGCCCCAGTACCCCTCGAGCAACGAGAGATCGAGGTACCACGACCGGACCGGATCCTCGCGGTCGAGGACCTTCTCCATCGCCCCGTCGCTGATCGACAGCGGGCTGGCGCCCGGCGGACACGAGAGGCACTTCTGGCCTGCCGAGTAGGCGGCGTCGACACCCCACTCGTCCATCCGGAACTCGATGCCGCCCAGCGAGGTCACACAGTCGGCGAGGACGAACGCGTCGTGGTCGTGGGCGGCCTCGGTGATCGCCGGCATCGACGGCTGTCGGACGCCCGTGGAGGTCTCGGCGTGGACGACACCCACGACGTCCGGGTCGTGTTCGGCACATGCCGCCCGGACGTCCTCGGGGTCCAGCGGCTCGCCCCACGGCGTCTCGATCGTGACTGCCTCGCCGCCGGCCCGACGGGCCATCTCGGCCATCCGGCCGCCGAAGTAGCCGTTCCCGGGGACGAGCATCGTCTCGCCCGGCTCGAGGAGGTTGCCGACGGCGGCCTCCATCGCCGCCGATCCGGTTCCGCTGACGGGGATCGTCCACTCGTTGTCCGTCCGGAGCGTCTCCCTGAGCAGGTCCTGGGTCTCGTCCATCACTTCGACGAACGCCGGATCGAGGTGTCCGATCGGCGGCGTGCCGAACGCGCGCAGGACGCGGGGGTGCGTCTCGCTCGGGCCGGGGCCCATCAGGAGTCGATCCGGCGGCTGTAACTCGTCGACTGAGTCCATAGGCGGCCTGTTGATCCGGCTCGCAAAAGCGGTACCGGAATCCGATCGCCCCCGCGATCAGAACCGCTTTCGCACGTACGAACGGATCCGTTCGGTCCGGTCGACGTCGTAGGTCCAGAGGCTCCGCCAGACGTTCCGATCGATCTCGACCGCGACGAGCGCCACGTGCCCGTCGTCGCTTCGGTCCTCGGGCGTGAAGACGACGACCCACGAGCGGCGGTACTCCTCGCTCGTGCCGCCGTGGACGGTCACCCCGAGCTCCTCGACGGCCTCGGGATCGTCGCGAACGCCGTAGATGTGGGTCTCGACGCCGCTGTCGCCGAGCCGTTTGTACATCGTCCGGGTACCGTACTCGTCGTCGAGCCGCGAGAGCCGCTGGAAGGTGCTGTGGAATTCACCGTTATCCGCCGTCAGTGCCCGGTGTTCGATGAACCGCGAGATCACGACCAAAAGCAGCTTCTCGCGGTTGGAACGCGGAAGCCCCTCGACGACGAACTCGATGTCGTCGAGCCCGGTCAACACCTCGGGAAACGTGCCCAGATCCGACTGTCGCGTTCCGGTCCGGTACCGATCGACGTTGACCAGCAGATACGCCTCCGCGAGTTCCGAAAGCGGCGTCGTCGCCACGACGTTCCCGTCCTCGACGAGACAGACGAGGTTGTCCACCCCTTCGGGGATCTGTTTTTCCGTCACCGTCACCGCCTGTTCCTCGAAGGCTTCCGAGAGCAGGTCGACGAACGGCTCCGGTTCCGTCCGGTTCAACAGAAGCAACGACTTCTCGGAGGTATCGGCCTCGTCGATGAATCCGGACAGTGTTGCTGGCAGCTCACCCATCGACGTGAGGCTGGGCCTCCAGCGTCTTAAGCGATGGCTACCAGAACGACTTCGTCCGGGCGTACTGCCGTTCGCGTTCGATGATATCGCGGTAGAAATCCGCCTCGTCCTCGCGGTGGTTGTTGATGATGTAGGCGGCGTTCCGCGGGCCGACGCCCCGGGCCGCCAGCGCGATGACGGCCTTCTTGCCGTGGCTCTGGACGAGACTCGCCGCCTTGTACGCCCGCTCTGTCTGCTCTTTTTGCTCTTGGCTCTTCTCGTCGGCCCGGACTGCCTCGAGGACCTCCTCGGCCCAGGGGTTCAGCGCCGCGATCCGGGTCGAGCCACACGCCGGACACTCCGGCTGTTCGGGGACGCGCTCGACGGTCTGTCTCCGGTCCCACTCCTTGCAGTGCAGACACGCGAGCAACACCCGATCGCCCATGATCCGCTCTCGAACCGTCTCGACGACCGAAGCGTCGGCGTTTTCCGGCGAGAGGAGTTCACGGCCCGACGAGCGCCCGGCCGTCCCGAGGGCGGTCCGTCCGCTGACCGTCTCGAGTTCGAGATCGCCAGCCCGGAGTCGCCGGAGGACGTCGCTCGCACCCTCGGCGTCGAGTTGTTCGTGGAGAACGACCCGGACGGCCTCGTCGTAGATCGGGGTATCCTCTAGGGCGTCCAACAGTCGGTCCTTGCCGAACCGATTCTGACTCGATCCGTTCCCCTTCCAGCGTTTGAGCGCGCCGAACTTCGCGGCGACCTGCGCCAGCGTGAACTTCAGCGTGTCGGCGTTCTTCAGGCTCAACTCGATGAGGTCGGCGACGTGGTCGGGGTCGGTCGTCTCGACGATCTCGACAACGTCGCCGATCGTTACTCCCGAGGGGACCTCGAGTTCGATCCGGTAGGGATCGACCTCCATCGCGACCGAGGAGCCGGTCCGCTGGCCGATCAGTGCCGAGAGCAACCGCCCGAGCGTCTCGTTTATCGTGTGGCCGAAGGCGGCGTTGAGGACGATCTCGCGGCCGAACCCCTCGATCACGATCCGGTCGTCGGACGGCACCGGCCCCTCGTGTCGTTCGACCGGCTCCAAGGCTTCGCCCGCGGTGTGTTCGTCGGTCGGAAACCGGTCTTCGAACGCCCGGGCGAGAAGCTCCCGGCTCGCGCCGTCGTCGAACCGACCGCGTGCCTGCGCCCGCGTCCGGCCGACGTGCTGGGCGACCTCGCGGGGAACGGGGATCTCCTGGCCGACCCAGGAGGGCACCTCGCCGGTCGGGTCCTCGATCGGCGAGACCAGCACCGTCTCCTCCTCGTCGTCGATCTCCGTGATCCGCCACATCTCCCCGCCCTGGACGAACGTCTCGCCGGGGGCGGCGAAGGTGACGACGAACCGCTCGGCGAGCGTGCCAACGGTGTCGCCGGAGGCCATGTCTTCGACGGTGTAGGTGGCCTCGTCGGGGATCATCGAGAGGTTCGCATAGAAGTACTGCCAGGTGCCGCCCGATTTCTCGAGGCGATCGTTCTCCTCGTCGAGATACAGCACACGGTTGCCCGAAAGCTCCCGGACGACGGCCTTGAAATCCGCCTCGGGGAGGTCCCGGAACGGGTACGCCCGTGTGACGATCCCGTAGGCGCGGGCTGCCGACAGCTCGCCGAAGCCCATGAGCAGGCCGGGGATCTGGTTGGCGACGGTGTCGAGGCTGGCGTGGTGGATCCCGGCCGCCTCGACGTCGCCGCGCTCGGCCCGCTCGACGATAGCCAGCGCCTCGAAGGTATCGTCCGGGTTGGTCGCGACGACCGTCCCCGAGGAGGTCTCCCCGCGCCGGTGGCCGGCCCGCCCGACGCGCTGGAGGAGCCGTCTGACCTCCCTGGGGCTTGCGTACTGGATCACGTGGTCGATCCGGCCGACGTCGATCCCCAGTTCCATCGAGGAGGTACACAACAGCGCGTCGATCTCGCCGGTCTTGAACCGGTCTTCGACCTCGATACGGGCGGATTTCGACAGCGATCCGTGGTGGATCCCGACGTCCGTTCCGTAGGCTTTCAGCCGCGAACCGAGCCCCTCGGCCGTCTGTCGGGTGTTGACGAAGACGAGCGTCGAGTCGTGTGCCCCGACGATCTCGTCGATGGCCCGGATGTGGCTGGCGATCTCGGCGTCAGTCATGAGTTCCCCGGCGGCCGTCTCGTCGGCCGACCCGATCTCCGGCGTCCGGATCCGGACATCGACGTTCGAGCCTGCGTCGATCTCGATCACGTTACAGCCGCGGTCGCCGGTCAGGAACCGACCGACCTCTTCGGGGTCGCCGACGGTCGCCGACAGGCCGATCCGCTGGAACGCCCCGGCGTGTTCCCGGAGGTGTTCGAGCCCGATCGTGAGCTGGGCGCCCCGTTTCGAGGCGGCGAGTTCGTGGACCTCGTCGACGACGACGTGTTCGACGTCTTCGATCGCCCGCCGGAGCTTCTTGCCCGTGAACATCGCCTGCAGCGTCTCCGGCGTCGTCACGAGGACGTCGGGCGGGTCCTCTGCCTGTTTCTGTCGCTCGTAGTCGGTCGTATCGCCGTGTCTGACCGCGATCTCGATCCCGAGCGTCTCGCCCCACCACTCGAGCCGTTCGCGCATATCCCGGTTCAGCGCCCGCAGGGGGGTGATATAGAGCGCTTCGATCCCGTGGCGGGTGTCGCGGCCGACGATCGCGGAGAGAACGGGCAGCATCGCCGTCTCGGTCTTTCCCGACCCCGTCGGTGCAACGACGAGTCCGTGTTCGCCCCGGACGAGCGGCGGGATCGCCTCCCGCTGGGGCGCTGTCGGCGTCGTGAACCCACGCTCGGACAGCGCCGACCGGACGTCCCCGTGGAGGGCCGCGAAGGCGTCCATCCCGGCCTCCGGGTGGGTTTCGCTCATCGGTGTCGCGTACGTGCGCGAGCCGATTAAACGCCGCGTTCGCGGTCCGTCACGGTGTCGGTGTTCGTGGTGGGCGTTCCGTCCCCGTCCGAAAACATATGCCCGCCCCCGACGACGTCTCGGGTATGATCGACGAAACCGCCGCGGAGATCCGTGAGATGCGGACCCACTCGTCGTCCGTCGTCGCCGTCAAGGCGGCCGAGGCGCTGCGGGAACTCCTCGACCGGGACTTCGCAACCGTCGAGGAGTACGCCCGATCGCTCGAACGGAACAGCAACGCTCTCCGGCGCGCCCAGCCCTCACACGCCTCGCTGTACAACACCCAGCGCGAGATCGTCGCCAGGGTCACCGACGGGGATTTCGGGACGATAGAGGCCGCGAAAGCCGAAACCGAGGCGGCGATCGACGACGTCGTCGAGAGCGTCAACGCCGCCAAACACGGGGCCGCGGAGAACGCCGTCGAACTCCTCCCCGACGGCGCGACGGTGTTGACCCACGATTACTCCTCGACTGTCGTCGAGGCGATCGAACTCGCCGCGAGCGGGGGGAACCACATCGACGTCTACGTCACCGAGGCCCGTCCGCGCTTTCTCGGCCGGAAGACGGCCCGTCGGCTCGGGGAGATCGACCGCGTCGACGCGACGCTCGTCGTCGACAGCGCGGCCGGCCTCCATCTCGACGACTGCGATCGGGTCCTCCTGGGGATGTCCGCGATCGTCGACGAGACACTCTACAATCGGATCGGAACCTTCCCCATCGCGGTGACGGCCGCCGAACTCGCGGTCCCGGTGTCGGTCGTCGGCGCGAGCGAAAAGCGCGTCGATGGCGGGTTCGTCTTCGAAAACGAGTCCCGCCCGTCGGCCGAGGTGATGCGCGAACCGGCCGAGGGGTTCTCCGTCTCGAATCCCGCCTACGACGCGACGCCGACGCGTCTACTCGAGAACGTCGTCACCGAAGACGGCATCGAAAAGCTCGAATGAACCGCGGTCAGGCGGTGATCGGCGTCGATCGGTGCCCGGCATCGAAGTACGGCTGGCTGACGACGACCGTCCCACAGTTCGGACAGCCTATGTCCGTTCTGTCGTCGTGATCGTCGACGGACCACCCGTCCCCCGCAGGCGCCGCGTGGCTACAGCCCGGACAGAACAGAAACGCCTTCCGGGCGGACTCTTGTTCGGTGTTCGGTTGCGTTACACTCATCACTAGAATTGCGGATCTGGATGGATATATGTCTGGTGGTGGTGTGACGTTTCGAAATATAATGAAAAATTAGGGTCGTACCTGGAAGTTCGTTTCAATCACTGGAACGTCCGGCTGATCTCGGGCTCGTCCGGCTCCTGGGAGGGTCCGAGCTCGTCTTCGAGTTCCTCGTACCGTTCGCGGGTATCCTCGTCGACGCTCGGACCGACCTCCTCGAGGGCCTCCTCGAAGTGTCCGCTGGTGACTCGGACGTTACCGACGCTCTTTGCGGCCTCCTCGGCGGAGACGCTGTTGATGAACTCCCGGGTCGCCGCCATCGAGGCCTCCCGACAGACCGCCTCGATGTCGGCGCCGACGTAGCCGTCGGTCTCGTCGGCCAGCTCGTCGAGATCGACGTCGTCGGCCAGCGGCTTATCGCGGGTGTGGACGCCGAAGATGGCCCGCCGGGCGTCCCGGTCGGGGACGGGCACGTGGACGTGTCTGTCCAGGCGGCCGGGGCGCAAAAGCGCCGTATCGATGAGGTCCGGCCGGTTGGTCGTCGCGACCACGACGACGTCCTCGAGCTCTTCGAGGCCGTCCAGCTCGGTCAGAAGCTGGGAGACGACGCGCTCGCCGACGCCGCTGTCGCCCATGCGGGCGCCGCGCTCGCCGGCGATGGAGTCGATCTCGTCGAAGAAGATCACGGTCGGGGCGTTCGATCTGGCCTTCTCGAAGACCTCCCGAACTCCCTTCTCGGATTCGCCGACGTACTTGTTCAGCAGTTCGGGGCCCTTGATCGAGATGAAGTTCGATTTGGCCTCGTTGGCGACGGCTTTCGCCATGAGCGTCTTGCCGGTGCCGGGCGGGCCGTAGAGCAACACGCCCTTTGCGGCGTCTACGTCCATCGCCTCGAAGACCCCGGGGTAATCGAGGGGCCACTGGATCGTCTCCCGGAGGCGCTCTTTGGTGTCCTCTAGGCCGCCGACCGACTCCCAGGTGACGTCCGGGACCTCGACGAAGACCTCCCGAAGCGCCGAGGGTTCGATCCCCTTCAGGGCGTCCTTGAAGTCCGCCTCCGAGACCGACATCGATTCGAGCATCTCGGCGTCGATCTCGTCCTGTTCGAGGTCGAGTTCGGGCCGGATCCGCCGCAGGGCGTTCATCGCGGCTTCCTTCGTCAGGCTCTCGAGGTCGGCGCCGACGAAACCGTGGGTGTTCTCGGCGTACCTGTCGATGTCGATCCCCTCGGCCAGCGGCATCCCGCGGGTGTGGACCTGGAGGATCTCCTTGCGGCCCTCCTTGTCCGGGACGCCGATCTCGATCTCCCGATCGAAGCGGCCGCCCCGGCGAAGCGCCGGGTCTAGGGCGTCGACCCGGTTCGTCGCGCCGATGACGATGACGTCGCCGCGCTCGTCGAGCCCGTCCATCAGGCTGAGCAGCTGGGCGACCACGCGGCGTTCGACGTCGCCGCTCGTCTCGCCGCGCTTGGGTGCGATCGAGTCGATCTCGTCGATGAAGACGATCGCCGGGGCGTTCCCCTCGGCCTCCTCGAAGACCTCACGGAGCTGCTCTTCGCTTTCGCCGTAGTACTTCGACATGATCTCGGGCCCGGAGATGTTCGTGAAGTGGGCGTCGATCTCGCTGGCGACGGCTTTCGCCATGAGCGTCTTGCCGGTGCCGGGCGGGCCGTGGAGCAACACGCCCTTCGGCGGCTCGATGCCGAGCTGTTGGAACAGCTCGGGGTGCCGCATCGGGAGTTCGATCATCTCCCGGACCTGTTCGAGCTCCTCGTCGAGCCCGCCGATGTCCTCGTAGGTCACCGAAGGGGTGCCGCCGCCGGCTGCTGCGCTGGCCTCGCTGCCCGACTGGGCGATCTGTTCGGCGGGCTTTTCGCTGACCTGAATGTCCGTCGAGTCGGTGACGACGACGGTGCCGTCCGGATCGGTGTCGGCGATCCGCAGCGGAATGCGCTGGCCGCTCCCCGTCGAGAGCGGGCCGAGGCCCAGCGAGAAGGGGACGTTCTGGCCGGTCGTCACGGCCTGCCCGCTGAGCTTGTCGCGTATGTGGGGGCCGATGTTCCCCCGGATACGGAGGTTCTGCGGGAGCGCTACGGTCACCTGTTTCGCGGGGTTGACGTCGGCAGGCTCTATCGAGACCTTGTCGTCGATGCCGACGTCGGCTTCCTGTCTGAGCCGGCCGTCGATACGGATGACGCCGCGGCCCCCGTCTTCGGGGTAGCCGGGCCACACCCGGGCGACGGCGCGGGACTCGCCGCCGTCGATGACGATGTAATCACCGTTTTCGACGCCCAGTTCATCCATCGCGCTCCGGTCGACGGCCGCGAGTCCGCGGCCGGCGTCCTTCTGCTTGAGAGGTTTGACAGTAAGTCGCATTGCTTATCGCTCCATTTCGACACTAACGATCCCGTTGTTCATAACGGCACGGTCGACGCCGCTCGGGACGGAGAACTCGTGTTGGTCGCCATCGACGACGACGATCGCCGTACCGTCGACGACGTCGACGCTACCCTCGACAGGGCCGAAATCCGCGACGAGGACGGCCTCGTCGTCGTACTCGTAGTGACGAACGGGGCCGTCGACGTCGGCCCGGATCGACTGGGAGTGTTCGCTCATACTAACTCATAGTTAGTTGTAGCACTATATAAATATATCGCTAAAATGCCGCTAACGGGTGGTGGTATTCGGCGAACGGTCGAATTGCGGTTCGAAGTTCTCTCGGCGGAAATGACGGGCCATGCAGGACGGCTACGGAACGGTGAGTGCGGCCTTTTTGGATCCGGGGGTGTGACCGCCCGGATGCCACGCGGTTTATATCCACCCCGGCGCAGAGAAACGGCATGGAAACGGTCACACACGACGGACGGACGATCGCGTACCGACACGCGACCGCCGGGAGCGGCCCGACAGTCTGTTATATTCACGGCGCGGGCGGGAACCACCGCGTCTGGGTGAACCAGTACGGCAACAGTGAGACGCCGCCGGCGGTCGCCCCCGACCTGTCGGGACACGGCGACAGCGACGACGTTTCGACGGCGGCCGGCGAGGAAACACTCGACGCCTACGCCGACGACGTCGTCGCCGTCTGCGAGGCGACCGACGCGACGGTGCTCTGTGGGAACTCGATGGGCGGGGCGGTGGCGCTTTGGATCGCGCTCGAGCGGGACCTCGATATCGGGGGGATCGTCCTCGCCGACAGCGGCGCGAAACTCGCCGTCGATCCGGACTTCCTGGGGACCCTGCGAGAGGATTTCGAGGCCGCGATGGAGACGCTTCACGCCCCCGGCGTGCTGTTTTCCGACCCGACCGACGAACTGCTGGAGCGATCGATGGAGGCGATGCGGGCCGCCGGCCACGACGTGACCCTGCTGGACTTCGAGACGTGTGATGTCTTCGACGTCCGAAACCGATTCGCCAGTATCGAGGTCCCGACGCTCGCGCTCTGTGGGGAGAACGACCCGCTGACGCCCCCGAAGCTCCACGAGTCGCTGGCCGAAGAGCTCCCGAACGGGATTTACCGGGAGATCGCCGACGCCGCCCACATGCCGATGCTGGAACGTCCCGACGCCTTCGACAGTGCGGTCCGGGCGTTCCTCTCGGACACGGGATGATCACTCGGTTGGCGTCCCCTGTCATGCCCTTTCTGCGCCGATAGGAGATACTTTGGCGATGGGATCCCAGGGGGCCGCTCACTCCGACTGTAGGGCACGGCCGATCGTGTCCAGCAGTTCGCGCTCGGAGTACGGTTTCACCAGATACGCTTCGACCGGTATCTCCTTGGCTCTCTCTTCGACGTCGTCGCTTACGATGGCGGTACTCACGATAACCTTCGGTTCGGGAGGCTGGGACCTGATCCGCCCGGTGGCCGCGATCCCGTCCCCTTCGAGGAGGTCGAGATCCATAATCACCACGTCCGGGTCGTGTTCCGACGCCAGCCTGACGGCTTCACTCTCCCCGTCGGCGAACGCCACGACCGTGTGGGTTGGCTGGAGGAACCGTCGGATGATCGTCCGCTGCAACGGCGCGTCTTCGACGACGAGGATCTCGGCCATCTTTTGACGGGCCAGCGGTCAGGGGACCTGGTGGGTATCGATGGCCGAAGGACGGTTGTAACATAAATGTTGAGGGGTTTCCCCCTGCCTGCGCACTGTCCGCCGTTGGGTCCGTGCTGGCGGTCGATTCGAAACGCTTTCGTCGAATGGGTCGTGTTCACTCCACCCGCTCGGCGGCGTCCTTCTCTACGAGTACGTCCGCGTTCGGCTCCGGAAGCGTGACGACGTCCTCGGTACCGAGGTCGTAATCCCGGTCGTCGGCGCCGACGATCTCGCCGACGTCGGCAGTGATCCGAACGGTCGTTCGGGGAAGGCCGGGCGTCTCCGCCCCGGTTCGTTCGGGACTGGTGCCGGTATCGGGGGCCACGGTCCCCTGCTCGGCGCCGTCCTCGGGCGTGTCCGGGCTGGAGGCTCGGTCCGCCCCGGATCGAGCCCCGTCGTCGACGACTACCGCCGGTGGATCCTCGGCCTTCTCTCCGGCGTTTCTGTCCTTCTCGCCCGGCCGGGCGGTCGGTTCGGATACCGGCGGCGCGTCCTCGGGCGCTGTCTCCGTGGCTTCGGCCCCGGCCGCCGACGTCTCCGCCGTACCGCCGCTCTCACCCATCAGGTCGGCGGCACTGAGGCCGTCCTCCGGCGCCGGCGTCGGATCCGAGCCAGTGTCAAGATCCGGCTCGGAATCCGCGGTCAGTCCCCCGGTGTCGGGGGGTGCCTCGCTTTCTTTTCCCGAGGCCGGTTCCTCGTCGATCGAACACGAGACCGAGGGCGAGTCCCCGTCGAGGACCGAAAGCACCGTCTCGCGGTTCGACTCGATCCGGCCGACGAGATCCTCGAAGAGCGCCTCCTCCTCGCTCGTCAGCCCGTCGTCGTCGATCGGCATCCCCGCCGCGGCGATGGAGGCTTTCTTGACGACCTTGCCGACCCGGCGTTCGTAGATCGCCTCGACGGTTCCCTCGGCGGTCTCGATGTCGTCGGTGAGCCGCCGAACCTCCGGGTCCGAGAAGGGGTCCTCGGCCTCCTCGACGATGCGGGCGCGCTTTTCGTTGAGTTCCTCGATGAACTCCCCGACCTCCCGGTAGAACGACGAGCGCAGGTGCTGGAGGTCGCTGGATTGGCGTTCGCGCGCCTGTACGGACTGGAGTTCGTCGAGGTTCATTCTCCTGCTTTCCTTGCGTGGCCGCGGGCCATCGCGAACACGCCCGCGTGCTCCGGAACGGAAGAGACACCCTCCGGGAGCGTAAAGTTTTCCCCCCGGAGTTCGACGCTCGTCGGTTCCGGTGCGTACACCGCGATCTCGTTGCCGCGGAACGTCTCGGGGACGGGATCGGCGAGTGGATCGAACGCCGCGACCGCATCGCGACCGATTCGCTGGACTTCGAGGCCGGTACCGCCGTGTAAGCTCCCGGGCAGGCGGATGAGTCGGTTGATGTCGGTCGTCACCGGCTCGTCGATCGGCGCCCGCTGGGATTCGATCACGTCCTCGAAGAGCAGCCGGGCGACGCTGAAGACCGCCGGGTGGACGTCGACGTTGCCGCGTGCCAGCTCCTCGCGGTTGTCGCGTGCGGCGTTCAGCGCCGCTTCGGCTTTCCCTTCGCCGATCCCCTCGAACTCCCGCAACCGCGCGAGCGCGTCCGTCTCGTCCATCGAGAGCAACTCCTCTAAGAACGCCTCGAGTCGCGCGCGCGTCCGGCCGGCCCACCCGCCATCCGGGAGGCTCCGCTTTTGGGCGGGCGACTTGCGGCCGGCGCTGCCCGCGACGGCCTGTGTCTCGATGACGTCCTCGAACTCGATCCCGTCCCCGAGGACGTACTCGACGATCTCCCGGCGCGCCGTCCGATCGAGTTCGAGGACGTCGCCCCGACGGACGTGGACGTGATAGCCCCGCCCGCCGGAGAAGACGACCTCGAGGTCATCGAAGCCGAAATCCGACTCCAGGATGTCGAGGAGCTTTTCGAGCGCCCCCTTGCACGTCTCGAGCATGTCACCGTACGTCGTCTCATCGGGGTCGACGCCCGGCAGGTGGTCCGCGTCGAGATCGAAGACGAGATCCGAGCCCCGCCAGCCCTTCGCGCCCATGCTCGAGGCACCGGGATCGTCGTACCGCCCCGCCGAGAAGTAGACGTGCCGCGGGCGTTCGCCGGCGAGGAAGTCCCCGAGATCCCCGCCGCCCGCCAGATCCAGATACGACCGGTGGCGCACCATCGTCGTTTCGCTGTCCCAGGTGATGTACCCCCACTCGCGTTCGTTCGCCGCCGGCGGCGGCGATAGCTCGGCCCGCCGGTAGTGGTCGCCGAACCGGCCCTTCAGATACTCGCGAGTGCGGTCGTCCATGGACCGGGTTCGTGCGAGAAGCGAAAAAGCGTTGTCGTCTCCGCCGTGTCAGGCGCCCGGAACGAACCGGGAGAGCTTCGACGCCAGCCCGCCGTCCCCCAGTCTGAGGTAGTAGGCGTCCCCCCGGTCCTCGTAGTACCCATCGATCCGGCGCTCGATCTCGAAGCCGAGATGCTCATAGAAGGCGAGGGCGCTCTCGTTTGTCGCCCTCGCGTGGCAGGTGACCGAACTGTGTTCCTCGGCGACGGCGGCAACGAGCCTTCGGCCGAACCCCTCGCCACGGTAGCCAGGATCGACCGCCAAAAAGAGGATGTAACCGTCCTTGCGGGCCGCCGCGAAGCCGACGAGCGATTCGTCATCGTAACTCGGTTCGACGAGCGCATAGACCTTCGCCTTGCGGTAGGCGTCGGTGAAAAAACCCCGCCGCTGTTTGAGGACCCCCTCCTCGCGTCTGATCCGCTCTTTCAGCTCCCAGGCCTCCACGACGAACGCGTCGTCACCCGTTCCGATCGAACGGATATCGACGGTGACACTCACTGCCACGTGTTACGACTCGGTCAAATATAACTCCACCGCCCGATCCCGACCGGGCGGGCGCAAGGTTTTCGACGGCCGGGGGTCTTCGGGGAACCGATGGCTTCCAGCCAGGACCGACCGTCGCGAACCGTCGGGGGGTCGACCCGGTGAGCTTCGAACTCCGCGAACACACGGCCGACGTTGCCGTCGAGGCGACCGGCGAAACCCTCCCGGAGACGTTCGAGAACGCCGCCGCCGGGTTTTCGGCCGCCCACTGTGAGTCGATCCCCGAGGACGGCGAACGGTTCTCCCTTGCCGTCGAGGCCGAATCGACCGAGGCGTTGCTCTTCGATTACCTCGACGACCTCGTCTATCAGCGCGACGTGCGCGCCGTACTCCCGGTCGATCACCGTGTCTCGATCGACGCCGACGGCCGGCGGCTCGAGGCATCCGCCCGCGGGGTCCCGTTCGGCGCGATCGACGCCCGCGAAATCAAGGCGGTAACGTACTCGGAGATGGCCCTCGAGGAGACGCCCGCCGGGTGGCGAGCCTACGTCGTCTTCGACGTCTGATCGGTACCGGGTGCCGTTCGGTATGCAGTCTCAACCCACTGAAACCGGTGGCCGGCAGTCCGACTGTCCCGGCCGATACAGACAGTTTTATACCGCCCCGTACCCGACGATGAGACGTCGCTCGCTTGGTGTAGCCCGGCCAATCATATCGGCCTTTCGAGCCGATGACAGGGGTTCAAATCCCCTAGCGAGCATTCCTTCCTGAATCGTTTCGGAGAGGTCCCAACCGATCGAACCGTTCCGTAGAGTGGTCGAACCGATCACGACCGTCACGGCTTTGTGGCCGCCCCCGTCAGATGGGAGCGATGATCGCTCGCGCGGCCGCACCGGCGGCAGGCACCGTACTGAACGCCCTCGCGAACGGCTACGGCTCGGCTTTCGCGATCGATGCCGACACCGAGGCGACCGTCGAGCTGGACGACACCGGAACGGTCTCCGGCGAGATCGAGGGCGCCGAGGACGCCGATACCCGCCTGATCGAGCGCTGCGTCGAGCGCTGTCTCGAACGGTTCGGCGACGGCGAGGGCGCCCACGTACACACCGAAAGCGAAGTTCCGATGGCCTCGGGGCTGAAGAGCTCCAGCGCCGCCGCCAACGCGACCGTGCTGGCGACGCTCGAGGCGCTCGGGGTCGATCTCGACCGGAAGGCGGCCTGCCGGATCGGCGTCGCGGCCGCACGCGATGCCGGCGTCACCGTCACCGGCGCCTTCGACGACGCCTCGGCGTCGATGCTCGGCGGCGTCACCGTCACCGACAACACCGATGACGAACTGCTCGCCCGCGACGAACCCGACTGGGACGTCCTCGTCTACACGCCCGACGAGCGGGCCTACTCGGCCGACGCCGACGTCTCCCGATGTGAGCGGATCGCGCCGATGGCGGATATCGTCTACGAGCTCGCCGCCGACGGCGCCTACGAGTCAGCGATGGCCGTCAACGGGTTCGCCTTCTGTGCCGCGCTCGAGTTTCCGACCGAACCCCTCATCGAGGCGATGCCGGCCGCGACGGCGTCGCTCTCGGGCACCGGGCCGAGCTACACCGCCGTCGGCGACCGCGAGGCGCTGGAACCGCTCGAATCCGTCTGGAGCGAACGGGCAGGCCATACGTGGCTGACGACAACACAGCGGACGGGCGCGACGGTCCGATAGCGGCAGTCAGACGCCGAGGAACCATCGCCAGCGCTGTTCGAGCGGCCCCTCGACATCCTCGAGGAGCTCTCTCGTTCGTTCGATCCGTGCGTCGGTACTCAGCCGGGGATACAGCCGGGCGGCCATCGCCGGGACGGTATGGAACGTCCGGAGCGCCTCCGCGGTCGTCTCGAACGACCAGACGCCCGTTTCAGTCTCGAAGACGGCGGCGAGGGCGTCCCCGACTGCTTCGGCGCTCGCCGGCGACCGCGATTCACGCGACAGCGGCCGGAAGACGTCCTCGCCGTCGGCCCGTATCCAGCCGAGCGGGGCGACCGCGCCGACGGGTCCCCCCGGGCGAAGCACGCGCCGGGCCTCCCGGACGGCGCGTTCCGGCTCGGGAGTCAGAAACAGCGAGGCGGTGAATACGACCGCATCGAAGTTGTCGGCCCCGAAGGGGAGACTGTCGAAATCCCCCTGTACCCGGTGTTCGACCGGGTTCGCCTCCAGCATCGCCCGGCTGAGATCGAGCGCGACCGGGGTCCCGCAGTCGGCGAACCGGCGGCTGCTGATCCCCGTTCCCGCGCCCGCATCGAGCACCGTTCCGATCGGTCCGGTCGTGCGGGCAGAAACGAGGTCGTAGAGCCGATCCGAAAGCGTCGCGAACCGGCCGGTCATCGCCTCGTACTCCTCGTAGGCGGTCGGGCTCTCGTCGAAGTTCCGTCTGACGGCGTCCTTCATCGGGTGTGTTCCTCCCGCGACATACTGGCCTGTCAGTCGACGACTCGTTCTGAAGGATTAAACCCTCCCGGTTCTACCGTACCGACATGGACGATACGACGACCCGACGTGGCTTCCTCGCGGCCGGGGGCGCGGTCGCTGTCGCCCTCGCCGGGTGTTCGGGCGGGAACTCGACCGATCCCGACGCCATCGACGACGGCGACCGGCCGGCACTCGGTCCCGAATCCGCCCCGGTCACGGTCACGGTGTTCGAGGATTTTTCCTGTCCGCACTGCCGACAGTTCAACGACCAGATGAAGCCGGCGATCGAACGCCAGTACGTCGACTCCGGCGACGTGCGGTATCTCCATGCCGACTTCCCGATCCCGGTCGACGAGACGTGGTCCTACGCCGTCGGCAGCGCCGCCCGCGCCGTCTTCGAGGAGGCCGGAAACGACGCCTTCTGGGAGTACGTCCCGGCGATCTACGACCACCAGGGGAGTTACTCGCTCGACGTTATCGGATCGGTCGCCGGGGAGATCGCCGGCGTCGGGTCGGCGGCCAGATCCGCCGCCGAAAACGACAGCTACCGCGAGACGCTCGATGCGGACCGATCGCTGGGCGAACGCTGGGGCGTCAGCGGAACGCCGTCGGTGTTCGTCGGCGAGGAACAGGTCGAACTCGACTCGATCGGGAGCGCGATCGAATCGCGACTCTGATCGCGCTCAGTTCGACTCCTTGTATTCGTTGACGACGTTTTGCATCATCTCTTTGCCGTCGCCGAACAGCATGTAGGTGTTGTCCTCGGCGAAAAGCGGGTTCGGAATGCCGGAGAACCCGGGACTGAGGCTCCGCTTGTTGACGATCACCGTCCCCGCCTCGTTGACGTTCAACACCGGCATCCCCGAGATCGGGCTGGAGTCGTCCTCGTTGGCTCGCGGGTTCACGACGTCGTTTGCGCCGGTGACGATGACGACGTCGGTCTGGGAGAACGTCGGATTGATCTCTTCGAGTTCTTTCATCTTGTCGTAGGGAACGTCCGCCTCGGCCAACAGCACGTTCATGTGGCCCGGCATCCGGCCTGCCACCGGATGGATCCCGAACTCGACATCGACGCCATCCCCGTCGAGCAACTGGCCGAGTTCGGCGACCGCGTGTTGGGCCTGTGCGACCGCCATCCCGTATCCGGGAACGATGACGACGCGATCGGCGGTGTCGAGCAGCATCTCGAGCTCTTCGGGCGAGGTTTCGGTGATGTTGCCCTCGTAGATGTCCTCCATCTCCTCCGAGGACGCTTCCTCGCCGAACCCGCCGAAGAGTACGTTCGCAAGCGATCGGTTCATCGACTCACACATGATGACCGTCAGGATCATTCCCGCCGCGCCGACGAGGGTCCCGGCGATGATCAGGGCGCTGTTGTTCAACACGAACCCGGTGCCGGCGGCCGCAAGCCCGGAGTAAGCGTTCAAAAGCGCGATCACGACGGGCATGTCGGCGCCGCCGATCGGGATGACGAGCATCACGCCGAGAACGGAGGCGGCGAGTACGAGCAGCCAGTAGGACGGCACCCACGTGCCCTGCAGCGCCGTGGACAACACGTCCGGCTGGACGACGAGATACACCCCAGAGAGGACTGCGGTGGCCAAGAGCACGGCCTTGACGGCTTGCTCGCCGGTGTATCGGATCGCCGAGCCGGTGACGACGCCGTGGAGCTTTCCGGCGGCGACCATGCTCCCGAACAGGGTTACCGCGCCGATGATGCCGGAGGCGGCGGCCGCGATCCCCATCTCGAGGGGGAACGCCCCGCCGATCTCGATCCGGTACTCGACGAGTTCGGCCCCGGCGACGAGCGCCGAGGCGCCGCCTCCGAAGCCGTTGAAGACGCCGACCAGCTGGGGCATCTGGGTCATCTCGACTTTCACCGCGAGGCCGGCGCCGATCAGACTGCCGACGACGAGACCGCCGATCAACACGGCCGGCGAGATGACGTCGAACCAAAGCACCGTAACGCCAACGGCGGTCAACATCCCGAGCGAGGACAGCAGGTTCCCCCGAACGGCCGTCCGGGGATGGGTCATATCCCGGAGCCCCTGGATGAAAAACACCGCCGAGACCAGATAGACCAACCGGAGGACCGACTCCGAGAGCAACTCGACCATCAGCCGTCACCTCCGCCGTGGAAGTCCTGTAGCATGAAGTGACTCACCATGTACCCGCCGACGACGTTGACCGTCGCCATGACGACCGCGAGGAAGCCGAGAACGGTCGCAAAGGTGGTCGAACCGGACCCGGCGACCACGACTGCACCCACGAGCGTAATTCCCGTGATAGCGTTCGCGCCCGACATAAGCGGCGTATGGAGCGTCGCCGGAATCTTGGTGATGACCGAGTACCCGAGAAACGCGGCCAGAACGAAAAACGTCAGGTTTGTTATAAACTCAGTCATCGGCATCGGCCTCCCCGTCTCCGGCTTCCTCGGCCGTTTCGCCGTCCGGTTCGCCCTCCCGTGCGGGATGAGTCCACCGGACTGTCCCGTCGTGGGTGAGAAGCGTCGAATCGACGATTTCGTCGTCGAAATCGAGCGTCTGCCCGTCGCCCTCGAAGGCGTTCTGAAGGAAATTCCGGATGTTGTTGGCGTACAGTTGGCTCGCGTGGTGTGGAACGGACGCCGGGAGGTTGGTCGGACCGAAAATCTCGACTCCCCCGTGATGGATGGTTTCGTCGGGAACGGTGAGTTCACAGTTCCCGCCGGTCGCCGCCGAGAGATCGACGATGACAGAGCCCCGATCCATTCCGTCGACCATCTCTTCGGTCACCAGTTCGGGGGCCGGCTTACCCGGGATGGCGGCCGTCGTGATGACGACGTCCGATTCACCGACGACCCGGGTTAGCGCCTTACGCTGTTGCCGGTAGAACTCCTCGTCCATTTCGCGGGCGTAGCCCTCCTCGTCGCCGGATCCCTCCGTCTCGAGGTCGAGTTCGACGAAGTCAGCGCCGAGACTCTGGACCTCCTCGCGCACCTCGAGGCGGATGTCGTAAGCGCGGACCGACGCGCCGAGTCGCTCGGCTGTCGCGATGGCCTGCAGTCCGGCGACGCCCGCACCGATAACGAACACGTCGGCGGGCTGGACCGTCCCCGCCGCGGTCATCTGGAGCGGGAACATTTTCGGGAGCCGCTCGGCCGCGACGATGGCGGCCTTGTACCCGCCGATACTTGACATCGATGACAACGCGTCCATGCTCTGTGCCCGGCTGATCCGGGGCATCAACTCGAGAGCGAACGCGGTGAGACCGCGCTCTGCGAGCGCCTCCAGTTCCCCTTCGAGATCGTATGGGCCGAGCAATCCGACGACGATCTGTCCGTCCCGGTACAGATGACTGTCGTCGTCTTCTGCGGCACCGAGTCCGTTCACCCTGGCGATGACGTCCGATTCCTCGAACACTGCGTTGCGGTCCTCGAGTATCTCACACCCGGCGTCCCGGTAGGCCGTATCCCTCCAGTCGGAACGTTCGCCTGCTCCCGATTCGATACAGACTTCGAACCCCTCGTCTACGAGGTCAGCCGCTACGGGCGGTACGACCCCGACGCGGGTCTCCTCGGGATCGGTCTCGGCCGGAACACCGACTTTCATACGGCCTCCGTCCGGTCGCGTCTCGCCCGTTCGTCCGGTACCACACGATCCTGTTTGAATAGTCGCTCGTCGTGGGACATATATTATCAATTATCGTCGGGATCCGTACCAACAGGCTCCATCGAGAGAAAAATAAAGATCAGGGAAGATGCAAAATTTTGTCGTTCCTGGCCGAACCGACGGCGTTACCCGGCCGGTGGTTCATTACTGACCCCCTACCGTGATCGGGCAAACCCGTGGGGGCCGTTACGGTGTTTCGACGTCCCGGTGGTCTCGATGAATTCCGCGTTTTGTCTGGCAGCCTCGAGGTCGTGTGCGCCGGCATACGACAGGCCCGATCTGATCCCGGCGGCGAATTCCGCCAGTCGCGGCCCAGCGCCCCCCGTGTATTCGGTTACCGCCTCGACGCCCTCCTCGGCTTCGACGTCACCCTCTTTGTCTTCTCGGTCCTCCGCGGCGGCAGCCGTGGACATCCCCCGAGAGCGTTTGTATGGCTCCCCGTCGATCTCGACGATTTCTCCGGGGGACTCTTCGGTACCGGCAAAGAACCCCCCCATCATCACCGCGTCCGCTCCCGCCAAAAGCGCCTTCACCGCGTCGCCCGAGGTCCGGATGCCCCCATCCGCGATCGTGGTCACGCCGTGTTCCCGGGCGGCCGTTGCACACTGCTCGACGGCGGTGAACTGCGGGACGCCGAAGCCGGTCACCTCCCGTGTCGTGCAATGTGATCCGGGGCCGACCCCGACCTTGACGCAGTCGGCACCCGCCGCCGCGAGATCGGCAACCCCCGCCTCGGTGGCGACGTTGCCGGCACACAGCGGGGTCTCCGGGAACCGTTCCGAGAGCGTCTCGGTGGCCTCGATGGTCCGCTCCATGTGACCGTGGGCGACATCGAGAACCAGCAGGACCGCCCCAGCGTCGACGAGCGCCCCCGCCCGCTTCTCGTAGGCCTCGGCGATCCCGACCGCGCCGGTAGCCGGGACGCCGGCGGCGGTGACCTCACGGACCATCCGGGCCTGCTCGTCGATCGGAAGGAACCGGTGGACGACGCCCAGTCCGCCCGATTCGCCGATCACGCGAGCCATCTCGGCCTCGGTGACGGTGTCCATCGCCGCCGTCACGACCGGCACCGAAAGCGAGAGCCCGTCGTCCAGTTCAGTCGTCAGGTCCACGTCCTCGCGGCTGTCGACCGGCGAGCGCTGCGGGACGAGTAACACGTCGTCGTACGATAGTCCCGTTTCGTGAGGCATACACAAACCTTCCCATCGTAGCGAACCTCTATACATAAGGCCGTCGGTCGTGAGACGTTCCCCTCCGGTGTGAGGCCGTGATGCCCGACCGCACAACGGTTTTATCCGAGTGGGCGGTGCCCCAGGTACATGGACAGTTCCGACGGGATCTCGACGATGCGACTGTACGGCGCGACGATCGCCGTCGTTTCGGGTCTGTACTCGGGGTATCTCTCCGTCACCGGTGTGGCGATGTCGCTCGGCGCGTGGTTCATGCTCGGACTGGGGGCCGTCGTACTGATACACGGGATCGTACTGCTGACGCCGGCCGCCGATCGGCTCGGTACTGCGAGCGGTCCGCTCATGCTCGTGTACTCGGTTCTGATGCTTCTCAATCAGTTCCGGCTGGCCGCCGGCGTGGGAACGGGCGGAACGGGCGGGATGGACAGCACGGGCGGGATGGGCGGAACGGCCGGTGGGAGCGGTATGGGATCGACGATGGCCGGCATGGGCGCCGAGGCCGGGATGGTCGCGATCGCCGTCCTGATGCTCGCGAGCGGAATCATCATGACTTTCCGGGCCGGAACGATGCAACCGGACGGATCAGCGATGTCTTGACCGATTGAAAAGGCTAAACCCCCGCCGTCCCAAGGGACCGGTAATGAACGGAAACCGTTTCGGCCGGCTCTTTCAGGTGACGACCTACGGTGAGAGCCACGGCGAGGCGATGGGCGTCACCGTCTCCGGCTGTCCGGCCGGCGTCGAACTCGACGAGGAGGCGATCCAGCTCGAACTCGACCGCCGCAAGCCCGGCCAATCGAAGATCACCACGAGCCGCGGCGAACCGGACGAAGTGTCGATCAACTCCGGGACGATCGACGGGTACACGACCGGGACACCGATCGGGATGGTCATCCAGAACAAGGACGCCCGCTCGGGCAAGTACGAACCCTTCGTCACCGCCCCGCGTCCGAGCCACGGCGATTTCACCTATTCGGCGAAGTTCGGCACGCGAAACTGGGGCGGCGGGGGCCGGTCGTCGGCCCGCGAGACGGTCAACTGGGTCGCCGCCGGGGCGGTCGCGAAACAGGTGCTCGAGCAGTCCGAACACGACGTCCGGATCAAAGCCCACGTCAACCAGATCGGCGAGATCGAGGCGCCCGACGTCTCCTTCGAGGAGATGGTCGAGCACAGCGAGGACAACGAGGTCCGGTGTGGCCACCCGGAGACGGCCGAGCGGATGCGCGATCTGATCGACGACTACCAGGAGGCAGGCGACTCGATCGGCGGCTCGATCGCCTTCGAAGTCCGCGGCGTTCCTCGCGGACTCGGCGCGCCCCGGTTCGATTCGTTCCCCTCGCGACTCGGACAGGCGATGTTCTCGATCCCCGCGACCACCCACGTCGAGTACGGACTGGGGAAAGAGGCCCGGACGGTCACCGGCTCCGAGCGAAACGAGGACTGGACGTTCGACGAGGGCGATCACCCGGAAACCGTCAGCGAACCGGGCGATCCGGTCCCGGTCGGCAACGATCACGGGGGGCTGCAGGGCGGCATTACGACCGGCGAACCGATCTGGGGCGAGGCGACCTGGCACGCGCCGACCTCGATCCCCAAACCACAGACGACCGCCGACTGGGAAACCGAGGAGGAACGGGAGGAGCAGGTCATCGGCCGCCACGATCCCGTCCTGCCGCCGCGGGGCGTCCCCGTCGTCGAGGCGATGCTGCATCTGACTGTGCTTGACTTTATGCTTCTGGGCGGCCGGATCAATCCCGATCGGATCGACGACGATCCGGGGGAGTACGACACGCCGTACCACCCATCGAGTCCCCGGAACGAATAATTGGGTGTCGATCGAACCGGACGGTTCGGCGGTCGCCGGGACTACGCGAAACAGCTCTGAACCCGATGACGGTGTCCGATTCCTCCGTCATCGACCGTCCGGGATCGGTTACTCCAGTTCGAACGCAACTTCGACCTCGGCCTGATACTCCCGACCGTCGGCCGAGGCGATCTCGACGCCAAACTCCTCGACTTCGGCCCAGTAGATGTTGTCCAGGGTGCCCTCCGCACGGTCGAGCGCGTCGTCGGCGGCGGCGTCGAAGCTCTCGTCGCTGGTTCCGATGAGTGTGATTTTCTTGAATACCATGTTTGGTCTCCGTGTTCGTTTCCGGCGTACGGAACCCGTACGCCGACGGGCAAGCAGTCGCTCCGCGACTGGATATACGTTTGGGTGGCTGTCCCGTGGCCTCCCGTTTCGGCCCTCGTCCCCGCCGAATGTACAGCGTTAATACACAGCCGGATGCGGAACCCCCCAACAAGCGTGTTCAGCTTCAGATGGCTCGTCGGCGAGGACGCGGAGCTCTTCGGGGAACGGCAGTTCCAGCTTCTGGTGTTGATGAACGTCATGGCACCGCTCGGGTCGGCGCTTCTCTCGCCGGTGCTGGAGTCGCTGATCGACCCGTTCGGCGTCTCGGCGGCCAACATCGGGCTCATGATTTCGGCCTTCACCGCCCCGGCGATCGTCATGATCCCGATCACGGGGATGGTAGCCGACCGGTACGGCCGGCGGCCGGTGTTGCTCTTCGGATTGGTGTGTTTCGGCGGCGCGGGCACGGCGATCGCGCTGACGACGGATTTCGGAGCCGCGCTGGCGCTGCGGTTGCTGCAGGGCGTCGGGTTCGCTTGCCTGACACCGATCATCATCACGAGCATCGGCGACCTCTATGAGGGGACGAAGGAGGCGACCGCACAGGGGCTCCGTTTTACCGGGTCGGGGATCGTCCAGACGGTCTTTCCGCTCGCGGCCGGTGTCCTCGTCGTGATGGCCTGGCAGTACCCCTTCCTGTTGCACCTGATCGCGTTCCCGATCGCCCTCGCCGTCTACCTCCGGTTCGAGGAACCCGTCGATCCGGAAGGGGCCGTATCCGAGGACTCCGAGGGCCACGACGTTCGCGAACAGCTACAGAACGTGTGGGCGCTCGTCACCCAGCGTCGGGTCGCGGCGATGTTGGCCGCCCGCGGGACGCCCGAGGCGGTCTACATCGGGTTCCTGACGTACAACTCTATCCTGATGGTCGAAGTACTCGGCGGCACGCCGGCCCAGGCCGGCCTGTTGACGGCGCTCGGCAGCATCAGCTACGCGACCTCGGCCAGCCAGGCCGGCCGCATCACCGCCCGCTTCGAGAGCCGCCTGTATCCGTTGCTCGCGATGAACGCCGCCCTGGCGGCCGGGACGGCCGTCGTCTTTCTCGCTCCCGACGTTTCGGTGGCCTACGCCGGTGTCGTCCTGATGGGGATCGGCTTCGGCGTCCTCCTTTCGATCTACCGGAGCATCGTCACCGATCTGGCGCCCCCGGCGCTCCGGGGCGGGCTGGTCGGGCTCACCGAATCGGTGGGGCGTCTCGCCGCGACGCTGTCGCCGATCGCGATGGGTGCGGGCATCGCCCTCGCGACGCCACACGTCGGGTCCGCTACTGCGATTCAGGTCGTCGGCGTCTCGACAGGCGTCGTCGCCCCGACGGTCGGCGGCGTCTGTCTGGTCGTCCTCGATCTCTCGCCGCCCGTCCGCTCCCCGGTCGGGTGAACGCGCTCTACGCGTTCCGTCACTCGCGTTCGATGGCTTCCAGCGCCGCCTCGAAGTGCGCCTCGTCGATGGTCACCTCGTCGGCGCGCTCGGTCGCCGCCTCGGGGCCGAGTTCGTCGGCCAGCGCCCGGATCGCACGCATCGAGGCGTCACGGACGACGGCCTCCAGTTGCGCGCCCGAGAGCCCCCCGGTCTCGGCCGCGATCGCGTCGAGATCGACGGCCGCCGCGATCGGTTTGTCCTCGGTGTGGACCGCGAGTATCTCGCGTCTGGCCGCCCGATCCGGCAGCGGGACCTCGACGTGGGCCTCTAGCCGTCCCGGCCGGAGCAGCGCGGGATCGATCGCCTCACGGCGGTTCGTCGCCGCCAGCACGACCAGGTTCGGATCCTCGGAGAGCCCATCGAGTTCGGCGAGCAGTTGGGAGACGACCCGTTCGGTCGCCTCGCTCGCCTCGCCGCGGGTGCCGACGATGGCATCGATCTCGTCGAAGAAGACGATCGACGGGGCGGCCTGTCGGGCGCGGTCGAACACCTCCCGGACGGCTTTCTCGGATTCGCCGACGTACTTGTCGATCAACTCGGGACCGGCGACGGAGACGAAGTTTACGTCGCTTTCGCCGGCCAGCGCTCGCGCGAGCAGCGTCTTGCCGGTGCCGGGCGGGCCGTACAGCAAGATCCCGCTCGGAGGGTCCGTTTTTGTCGCTTCGAAGAGCGCGCCGTAAGAAAGCGGCCACTCGACGGCCTCGGTAAGCACCCCCTTTGCCTCCTCGAGTCCGCCGACGTCCTCGAAGGAGACCTGTGGCGTCTCGGCGACGTATTCGCGCATCGATGAGGGATCGACGGCGGTCAACGCCGCCTCGAAATCCACCGCCCGGACTGACAACTCCCCGCGGGCGTCCCGGCTCCGGAGCGCCTCCATCGCCGCCTCCGTCGCCAGCGAGTGGATATCGGCGCCGACGAAGCCGTGTGTTCTGGCGGCGAGGTAGTCGAGATCGACGTCCTCCGCCAGCGGCATCCCGCGGGTGTGGACCTCCAGAATCTCGCGACGGCCCGTCTCGTCGGGTGCGCCGATCTCGATTTCGCGGTCGAAGCGCCCGCCACGGCGCAACGCCGGATCCAGGGCGTCTATCCGGTTCGTTGCGCCGACGACGATAACCTGCCCGCGGGACTCCAGCCCGTCCATGAGCGTCAAAAGCTGGGCGACGACCCGGTTCTCCATGTCGGCGTCCTCGTCGCGCGTCGCGGCGATCGAGTCGATCTCGTCGATGAAGACGACCGAGGGTCCGTTCTCGAGTGCCCGTTCGAAGGTCTCTCTGAGCCGCTCTTCGCTTTCGCCTTTGTACTTCGAGACGATCTCGGGGCCGTCGATCACCTCGAAGTGGGCGTCGACCTCGTTGGCGACTGCCTTCGCGATGAGCGTCTTGCCGGTGCCGGGCGGGCCGTATAAAAGGACCCCCGAGGGCGGATCGATCCCGAGCTTCCGGAACAGTCCCGGCTCCGAGAGGGGGAGTTCGATCATCTCCCGGACCTGTTCCAGTTCCTCGTCGAGCCCGCCGATGTCCTCGTAGGTCGCCCCCGGCCCCGGCTCCGTGGGCGTTTCCGCTGTGGGCGCCGTCGAGGAATCTGTCCCCTCGCCCTCCGTCTCCGGCTTCCGCTCGCGGACCCGAACCGTCGTGGTCCCCGTCACGCGGACGATCTCCTCGGGCGCCGTTTCGACGACGGTGGCCCGGACGCCGGGACGCGCCAGCCGGATCGTCTCCCCGGTCTGAAGCGGCCGGTCCCGGAGCGCCGACGCGACCGACTCGAGGAGTTCCTCGTCGGCGTCGACCGGGACCTCGACGACGACCCGGTCGGCCTCGTCGGCCGAGATCGGGGCGACGGTGACCGTCTCGCCGATGTTTACCCCGGCGTTGGCCCGCGTCTCGGCGCCGATCCTGACGATCCCCTCCTCGCTGCCGGCGGGCCAGACCTTCGCAACCGTGGGCCGTTTGCCCTCGATGACGACGGTCTCGCCGCTCAACACGCCGAGTTCGCGCCGGGCGGAGGCGGGGATCCGGGCGACGCCGCGTCCGGCGTCGCGCTTTTCGGCGCCCTTTACTGTCAGCGTGGCCTGCCGGACCATAGATTACTGTCCGGCCGCCGGCGGCTTTACCGTTCCGCCGTGGGCCGGGGCAACGGTTATACGGCACCATGCCGCACTCCCGATTATGGTCGCGACCACAGAGCGGGACGGGACGACGTGGTACGAGTGCGAAATGTGTGGCTTGCTGTTCGACGACCGAAACGACGCCGAACAACACGAGGCGAACTGTGACGCCGAAGAACCGAGCTACATCCAGTAACTACCGCCCGGCCAGTCGGTCTCGGTGTTCCTCGGCCAGCCGTTCGGCCTCGTCTCGGTTCTGTGTCGTCACCCAGCGGACCCGTTTCCCGTCGCCGTAGGCGAGCGCCTCCTTCAGTTCGTCCCGCAGGGGCCCGTGACCGACAGCGATGACGGTGCCCGATCCGTCCCCGAGTTCGTAGACGCCGTACCGGTCCGGAACCGCCCCGATCGTCGATCGCTCGAGGGGCTCCCAGCCCTTCGGTAACGGCATCACTCCAGTCCCTCCGAGGGTTCCTGGTCACTGTCGGCTGCCTCGCTCCCTCCGACGAGTTCGTAGGCCGCCTCGCCGGTCTCGTCCTCGGCGAAGACGAACACCCGCCCCCGAGCCGTCTCGGGGTCGGCGGTCACCTCGACCCGGTAGCCGTGGTTTTCCGCCTCGACGCCGGCGAAAAGCGACGCCGCTTCGCCGCGTTCCAGGATCACCCGTCCGACGCCGGTCGACTCGAGGACGTCGTCGTGGGTGCGCCGGTCGTTGACGTAGACCATCACGCCCTCCGTCTCGTCCGGAGCCGTGACGAGGACGTGGACGTCCCTGCCCGGCGGACAGACGACGCTCCCCTCGCGTTTCTCCGGGACGCCGTGGTAGAACACCGAGCGGTCGTCGACGTACTCCACCTCGATGCCCTCGGGGTCGAGCCGTACCTGAAGCGTCTCGGGCGCGATGTCGCTGCGGTCGGCCATCGGCGGGGATTCGAGCGCGGTGCTCAAAAGGGGGCGGGTTTCGGCTACGACGAGGCGACGACGGTCTCGCCCGCCCGGACGCGCTGGCCGACCTCGACCCGGACGTCCTCGACGTCGAACCGGGCCGGGAGCAACACGTCCGCACGAGACCCGAAGGAAATGTGTCCGATCCGCTCGCCCCGTTCGAGGTCCTCGCCGCTCTCGACGTAGGGGTGGATCCGCCGGGCGACCGCCCCCGCGATGAGCGTCACCTCACACTCGCCGCAGTCGATCCGGACCCGCTCGTTGCGTTCGGATTCCTTGGTGAACGCCGGCAGGTGTTTGCCGGGCGTGTGCTCGACGTCCCCCACCGTCCCCGCCATCGGCGCCCGGTTCACGTGGACGTCAGTGACGTTCATGAAGACGGCCACACGGACACGGTCGCCCTCGGCCCGGACGATCGAAACCCGTCCGTCGGCGGGCGCGACGACGCCCGCGGGCGGCGGCGAGCGCTTCGGGTCGCGGTGGAACCACACGATCCCGGCGGCCACGGACAGACCGCCGACCGCGAGGAAGGGGCTTACAAGTACAAGCGGGAGCGAACAGATCAGCGGGATACGGGCGTACCGCCAGGTGCCGGGGGCGACGGCAGGAAGCGGGACGACCTCTGACAGCGGGAGTGACACGGTCGGTTCTCGGCGCCGATCGGCAAGGTCGTTGTGGTCGGGACCCGGTAGCCGGTGACTGTCCGTCCGCCGACTTCAGACGGCGGCCGGGCGCTCGTTTCGGACCTCGATCGGCTCGCCGAAACAGTACATCGCCTCGTGGGCCGTGATCTCGACCTCGAGGGTGTCGCCGGTCTCGATCCCCCGTTCGGTCGCGTCGGTGACGATTACCTGCCGGTAGGCCCCGTCGCGGCACTTCACCGAGTCGCCGGTCCCGTCCTCGACGACGAGGATCTCGTGTGTCTCGCCGACCATCGAGGCGTGGACGTCGGTACAGATCTCGCGTTTCAGTTCCGACATCGCCTTCGAGCGCTCCTTTTTGATCGTTCCCCCGAGACCCTTCATCTCGGCCGCGTCGGTGCCCGGCCGCTTCGAAAACCGGGTGACGTTGATCTTCTCGGGGCGGACGCGTTCGAGCAGGTCCATCGATCGCTCGTGGTCGGCCTCGGTCTCGGTCGGGAAGCCGACGATGAAGTCCGTCGAGAGCGTCCAGTGATCCAGCCTGTCCTCGAAGGCGTCGACGACCGCCTCGAACTTCCCGACGCGGTGCTGGCGGCGCATCGCCTCGAGGACGTCGTCCGATCCGGACTGGACCGGCAGGTGGATGAAGTTGTACAGCTTTTCGTTCGCCGCGAAGACCTCGGCCAGCTCCTCGTGGATGCCGTGGGCGCCGCCGGGGTTGGCCATCCCGAGCCGGACGCGAAACTCGCCGTCGATGTCGCAGATCCGATCGAGGAGTTCGGGGAGTTTGCGCTCGCCCGTATCCCACCCGTAGACGCCGGTGTCCTGGCCGGTGATCCGGAGTTCCTTCGCGCCGGCGTGAACCAGCGCACGCGCCTTCTCGACGTTTTCCTCGATCGGCGGCGAATCGACACGCCCGGTGGCGAACTTCGTGATGCAGTACGAGCAGTTGCTCATACAGCCCCGGGCGATCGGGAGAATCCCGACGACGCCGTCGAGCACCGGTTCGGCGTCGGGCGTCGTCGTCGGGCACTCCCCGTTCGTGACCGCCGCCGGGACGTCCTCCCAGTGGAGGACTTGCGCATCGAGGTCCTCGAACTGCTCGCCCTGGGCCAGCGCCATACACCCCGTGACGATGAGATCGGCGGTCTCAGCCGCCAGTTCCTCGGCGCGCCGCAGCATGTTCCGTTCGGTCTTCTCGACTACCGTACACGTGTTGAGAATAGCCACGTCGGCCTCGTCGGCCCCGTCGACCCGGTAGTGGCCCGCGTCGCGGAGCTTCCGCTCGATCTGCCGGCTCTCGCCCCGGTTGGACGTACAGCCGTACGTCTCGATGTGGTAGGTGGCCATCGACTACCCTCGCTATGGCGCCGTCGATCAAAAGGGCGGCGTTTTGACCTCCCCCGAAACCGGTTCGGTCGTCGCCTACCAGGCTTCCTCGAGGACTGCCTCGAGTTCCCCGGCGGTCGGCTCCAGCGCAGCGGGCGCCTGCGGCATCATCCAATCGTTCATCGTGAACTCCGCGAGAGCGGGGATATCTGCCCGGTCGGCCCCCTCGAGGTCGCCGGCGTTGCGGGGGACGTCGAGGGCGTCCCTGACCCGTGTGAGTTCGGCGACGACCGCGTCGGTCGGATCCCCGTCGGTGCCGACCCCGAACGCCGCCGCGAGCTTCCAGCGAACCGCCGGCACCTCCCGGAGGACGTACCGGAGGACGTGCGGCGCCATCACCGCGTGGACGTCCCCCTGCTGGACGGGGTAGCGGCGCGCGAAGGCGTGGCCGAACGCGTGGATGATCGACGCCCGCCGCTCGTACTGGACGAGCAGGATGCCCGCGACCGCCCGATCGAGGGCCGCCGGGTCGGCTTCCGACAGTCGCGGCAGCGACGTCCGGAGGAACTCCAGTCCGTGGATCGACGCCGCGTCGCTGAACGGATGGCCGTCGCGGGCATAGAGGTTCTCGATCCCCTTGTCGAAGCCGTTCATGGCCGATCCCGCCAGCGCGCTCCGTGGCGACGTCGCGAAGGCCTCGGGGTCGGCGACGTCCGCGATCGGCATCGACTCGCCGCTGACCGTGATCGGCTGGCCGTTCGGGGATTCCTCGGCCGAAAGCACGACGAGCGAGCCGCCGGCGGAGACGTCGGCGCCGGCGAAGGTCGTCGGGACGACGACCGTCGGGATCGGCGGTTCGGCGGCCTCGAGCCCCGAGATGGTTCCCTCGCGGGCGGCCGCCTCGAGGTCGGCCCGCGTCCGTCCGTCGGCCGCGAGGACGCTCGCCTGACGGGCGATATCGAGGCTGCTGCCCCCGCCGACGCCGACGAGGACGTCCGCCTCGAGTCCCCGGATTCGATCGACCACGTCGCAGGCCGTCCCGAGGCGTTTCGCGGGGGTCGTCTCGTCGAAGACGCCCGCGAGACGGTCGCCGAGCCCCTCGGTTATCGGATCCATCAGCGCCTCGTTGGCGCCGACGTTCGAGCCACAGACGACGAGGGCACGCTCGAGGCCGTGCGCTTCGAGTATTTCGCCGAGGTCTCCGATACGGCCGCGGCCGTACAGGATATCACACCCGCGGTACGAAAACGAGAACGCGTCCGGATTTCGGGACATACCTCGCGTGTGAGGGGCGGTACCTATATATTCGCGGGGCGGTCGCGGCCGCCGTTCCGACCGGCCGTCCGGGAGCCGGATCGGGAGGCGACCCCATAAGTCGACTCTCGAGACCCTGGCCTCAGGTACCGTCGTACGTCGCGATCTCGACGAGGTTGTCGTCGGGATCCCGGAGATACACCGACGTGATCGGGCCGACGGCGCCGGTCTGACCGGTCGGCCCCTCGAGGATCTCGACACCACGATCGCGGAGGCGCTCTTCGACGGCCTCGATCGGTGTCTCTGTCATCAGACAGAAGTCGCCGCCGCCGACCGTCGGCTCGCCGGCGACGAGATCGATGTCGTTGTCGACCGGGTGGAGGTTGATCTTCTGGTCGCCGAACCGGATCGCCGTCCGGCCGTCGCCGAACGTCACGATCTCGGCGCCCAGTTCTTCGTAGAACGCACACGTCGTCTCGACGTCTTCGACGGTAAGGACGAAGTGGTCGATGCCGGTGAACTCCATGGCTTCCGTTCGGCGTGTCGCTACAAAACCTCCCGGGCGAACGCGTCGGTCCGGCCGCTTTCGGAGGGCTGAGCCGGGTCGACGGCACGGTAGCCACGATAGAAACGCCTTTCCGGCCACACGGATTCAACGTCGATAATGACCAGCGTCAAGCAGTTCCGGGTCGAGGAACCGGCGACCGCCGACGACCTCGGAACGGGTGCGTTCGTCTTCACCGACGATTACTCGGTGTTCGACTGGGGGAAGATGCCCGACGCCATCCCGAACAAGGGCGCATCGCTGTGTGCGATGGGGGCGGCCAACTTCGAGGCGCTCGAGGCCGCCGGAATCCCGACCCACTATCGCGGCGTCATCGGCGGCGGCGAGGTCGTCGATCTCGGCTCGGTCGCGTCGCCGCCCCGCGAGATGTCGATCGATCTGACGCGGGTTCCGGAGCTCCCCCACGAGGGCCGTGAGTACGATTACACCGCCTACCACGCCGCAGCCGGCGAGAACTACCTGATCCCACTGGAGATCGTCTTCCGGAACACCGTCCCCGTCGGATCGTCGCTCCGGTCGCGGGCCGATCCTGATGCGTTCGGTCTCGGGTACGACGGGTGGCCCGACGAGGCCATCGATCTCCCCGAACCGGTCGTGGAGTTTTCGACCAAATACGAGGAATCGGACCGGTATCTCTCCCGGGAGAACGCCGACTACATCGCCGGCGACGCCGACGTCGACACCCTCGAAGAGATCGCCCGCGACGTCAACGAGCTCGTCACCGAGAAGGCGGCCGAGGCCGGCCTGAAACACGAAGACGGGAAGATCGAGTGTCTCTACTACGAGGGCGAGATCCGGGTCGCGGACGTCGTCGGTACCTTCGACGAGAACCGGTTTTCCTACGAGGGCCGACAGCTCTCGAAGGAGGTCCTAAGACAGTACCACAAGCGGACCCAGCCCGAGTGGGCCGAGGCGGTTTCGGCGGCGAAAACGGAGGCGAAAGCGGAGGATGTCGCCGACTGGCGGGAACTCTGTGCGACCGATCCCGAGCCGCTCGAGGACCACGTCATCGACGCGGTTCGGGACATGTACACCGCGGGCACGAACGCCTACCTCGATCGGGAACTCTTCGACGCACCGCCGCTTTCGGCGGCCGTCGAGGCGGTCGAAGAACTGTAGCTTCCCTATCCGGATTAGTCGTCAGGCTCGGCGACCGCCTCGCCGAGGCCGTCGATCGGCCGGTCGGGCAACAGCCCCGAGACCGAGTCCGGCAATCCGAACCGGTACTCGTCGGCGTCGGCGTCGTCCCGAAGCTCCGTCCGCCCGTGATAGACGGAGACCGCCTTATCGAGGTGGAGCCGGACGGCCTCCAGGATCGCTTCGGCCTCGAGCGGCTGGCCGCGACGTTCGATCTCTTCGACGGTCGTGCCCGGGGGCACGTCGAACGCCCGCTGGGTGATGATCGGCCCCTGATCCAGATCCGTCGTCACGTAGTGGGCGGTCACCCCGGCGATGCGGACGCCCTCGTCTCTGGCCTGCCGGTAGGCCTCGGCGCCGGGGAAGGCGGGCAACAGTGAGGGGTGGACGTTGATGATCCGGTCCTCGTACCGGAAGACGACGTTCGGGCTGAGGATCCGCATATAACGTGCCAGGACGATGAGATCGGTGTCGTACTCCGCCAGGAGATCCAGCAGCCGCTCCTCGTCGGGGTTGCCCTTCTCGTCGCCGATGTCGTGAAAGTCGACCCCGTAGTGTTCGGCGAGCGGTTCGAGGTCGTCGTGGTTGCCGATGATGACGCTGATGTCGGCCCCCAACTCGCCGTCGGCCCACGCCTCGAAGAGCGCCTCGAGACAGTGTGACTCTTTGGTGACGAGGACGGCGATCGTCCGGGTTTCGCGGTCGGCGGGGAACCGGACCTGGATGTCGACGCCGAGTTCCTCGCCGAGCCCCGAGAGCGCCTCGCGCAGCTCCGCCTGCGAACACGTCATCTCGGCGGTATCGACGGTCATCGTCATCCGGAAGACCCGGTCGCGGACCGCCTGATCGAGGTCCTCGATGTTGATGTCGCGCTCGAAGAGCAGCGTCGTGACGCGGGCGATGAGACCCGTATCGTCCTCGCCGACGACGGTGATCTCGGTGTACTCTCTGCTCACGGTCGCCACCTCCGGGGGATCGACGGGGAATCCATACGTCCCTCTGGGGGTGGCGCTCTCAAAAGGGCGACGTTCCGTCCCGGGATCCGGCGGGCAGGGTCCGGGGTGGCTTCGATCATCGCCTAATATCAGATTATTGTAACTATCCCGTTCGCTATTAATCCGGACAGATAGCCGTCAGACGTGCGTATGACGGCCGGGCGCGGCGAGCGGTCGAACCGGCATCGGGATTTTTGTATCAGTCCGCCCACACTCGGGATAATGGGGCTCAGCTGTCTGTTCGGGCACGACTTCGGCGACCCGACACACCGGGAGGAGCGGGAACGACACGGCGAGGAGGTCGTTTTGACGAGGCGGAACGTCGAGACGTGTCGACACTGTGGGACCGAACGAGTCCTCGCCGAGAACACCGTGGTGATGCAACACGACGCGGCACGGAACCCGTCCGATCCCGAACGGTCCAGCGCGGATCCGGCGGCCGGGACCGACGAGGCCGAACCGCCGACCCGCGACGTCGGGGACGCGGCCGGGAAACGGACGCGGGATGGGGGCGGGACGGTCGCGTCCGCGTCGGCCACCACCGACGGCGTCGAGGTCGGAAGCGGGGGGGAAGGCGGGGACGAGCCGCCGGTCACCGACGACGCGGTGATCCTCACCGACGGGAGCACCGAGGAGCGCAGCCCGACGGAGTGGCCGGATTTCGCGGGAGGAGATACGCGAACCGGACAGTCCCCGGCCGCGGACGACGGCCAACCCCCGGGGACGGCGGACGGGAACTCGGACGGCACGGGATTCGAGACCACACACGATCGCCCGAAACTGCGCTGTGAGAACTGCGCCACGGCGTGGGATCCGATGTCGTCGCTGCTCGCCGGCGATCTCTGTCCGAACTGTCGTATAACGTATCTCACCGACGGGTCGTGAGCCCGATCACCGGAGCATGTGTAGTCGGTCGGCGGCGTGTTCGGCGCCCTCCCCGGTGCGGTCGTACTCGAGCGTCCGGGCGATCGCCCGCCCGTCGGCGAAGACCGGTGCCCGGTTGAGCTGGTGCTCGAAGGTGTGGGCGGCGGTGGGCTCGCCGGTCTCGAGGTCGGCGGCGACGACCGTGTCTACGGCCCCGCTTTCGGTCCGGCGACCGTAGGCCCGATCGCCGGCGACGACCGGCGCCCCGGAGAAGACTGCCTCGCGCCAGCGAAGCTGTCCGTCCGGGTCGAACGTGCGGACGTCGCTCCCGACGACAGTGACTCCCTCCTCCCGGACGGCGAGGGGCGAACTCAGCCCTCCCTCGACCGAGCGTGTCCAGCGACGCTCGCCAGACGCGGCGTCCAGAACGGTGAGGCTCACGACACGGGGCTCGGACGGACCTCCACGCTGATCGACAGCCAGCACGTACACAGACTCCCCGAGGGCCGCCACCCCTTCCACGTAGCGGACGTCGCCGACGGCCGACCTCCAGGCGACCCCGTTGGTGTCGAAGGCGACGACCTCCGTCTGGAAGTAACTGTTCTCCCGGTCCGCGTCGTACCGTGCGAAGGGGACGAACACCCGGCCGCCGCTG
This sequence comes from Natronomonas aquatica, assembly GCF_024449025.1. Classification (GTDB taxonomy): domain Archaea; phylum Halobacteriota; class Halobacteria; order Halobacteriales; family Haloarculaceae; genus Natronomonas; species Natronomonas aquatica. The sequence goes on from NZ_JAHLKM010000002.1 coordinate 253,375, forward strand.
ACGGCCGGTCGGCCGGTTGGCGTCCGATCGGAGAGCCAGCGCCCGCCCGGCCACCCGACCGGATGGAGTCGGCCGACGGTTTCGCCGCTGCCGTCGATCGCGACGACCGACCCGTGACGGACGGACGCAAAGACCGTCGCCTCCGTGACGGCGACGGCGGTGATCCGCTCGGCGTCGAAACGCCAGGCGATCGAGCCGTCCGTCCCGACGGCACAGAGTCGCTGTTCGCCGGCGGCGTCTGTCCGGTCGCCGACGACGTAGACGCGATCGCCGACCGCGGCGACGATCCGGGCTCGACGCAGGCCGTCGAGTTCGTAGCGCCACTCCCGGTCGCCGGTGTCGGCGTCGTAGGCCAGCACGCGACTGTGGACGGTGTCACCACGATCCGTCGCGACGGTGAGGACTGTCCCCTCGAGGACGAGGGGTCGATCGAGGCGGGCCTCGACCCGTCGGCTCCACCGTTCGGTCAGCGAGTCGGGGCCATCGGGGGCCGCGTTGGTGTTGCCTGGGTCGTGAAACTGGTGAGGCCAGTCGCTCCGGACGCCAAGATCGGCAGGGATCGAGTAGCTCTCTCCGAGGCCGCTACAGCCGGCGAGCCCGACCGCCAGCGCCGTACATCCGGCGAGAAGTGTGCGTCTGTTCGTGGAGGAGGACGAACGCGGGAACACACCGAGTGGATATCGCGACCCGCTCATAGTTCTTTGGAGATATCCCCCGGCGATCCCGGTTCGAACCGCCGTATACACGAACGTGTATACTGTAGGGAACCCACAACCGTTTTCACGCACGAACACGCCGGGATAGATATGACCGCCTACACCGCGACCGTCACCGTTCGGCTCAAGGGTGGCGTGCTCGACCCCGAGGCCGAGACCACGAAGCAGGCGCTCGAACGGCTCGGGTTCGAACTGGAGGATCTGCGGTCGGCCGACCGCTTCGAGGTCGATCTGGAGGCCGACGACGCAGGGGCCGCCGAAGCACAGGCGACCGAGATGGCCGATCGGCTGCTCGCGAACCCGACGATCCACGACTACGACGTCGAGGTCACGGAGGCGTAGATGACTCCGATATCGACTGCATATCTGGCGACGCCCGGCTCACCCACGGGGGGCTCGCTGTGACCGTCGCAGTCACAACGACCGCAACGCCCGGCTCACCCACGGGGGGCTCGCTGTGACCGTTGCGGTCGTTCGCTTCGGTGGATCCAACTGCGACCGCGATGCCGTCCGTGCGCTCGAACATCTCGGGATCGACGCCGAGATCGTCTGGCACAGGGACGGCCTCACCGGTGACGAGACCGGGATCGTCATTCCCGGCGGCTTCTCGTACGGCGATTACCTCCGGGCCGGCGCGATGGCTGCCCGGACGCCGATCCTCGACGAGGTGTGGGCGGCCGCCGAGGCTGGCACGCCCGTTCTCGGCGTCTGCAACGGCGCCCAGATCGGCTCGGAGGGCGGGCTCACCCCCGGCGCGTTCACGACCAACGAGAGCGCCCGCTTCCAGTGTGAGCCGGTCCACCTCCGGGTTGAGAACCCCGACACGCCCTGGACGGCGGCCTTCGAGGAAGGCGAGATCATCGAGGTGCCGATCGCACACGGCGAGGGGCGATTCGAGATCACCGACGACCGACTCGAGGAACTCCGGACGGACGATCGGGTGCTCTTCCGGTACTGTGACGCCGAGGGGGACGTCACCCGGGCGGCCAACCCCAACGGCTCGAAGGACAACGTCGCCGGCGTCCTCGGTGCGGACGACCACGTCGCTGTGTTGATGCCCCACCCCGAGCGGGCGTCGTTGCCCGACATCGGACCGACGGACGGTCAGGGTGTGTTGCGGGCCTTCGAGTAGTCGAAACCGCCGCGGTCGATTCAGGTGGGGGTGGAACCGCTGTCGTCGATCACACGCCCAGTCCAGGTTCCCCGCAAGAAGTAGCCGCCGACGAGAAGCGCCATCAGCAGGTTCGCGATCGCTTCGCCGTACCAGATACCGGTCGCCTCCAGTCCGCCCGGGACCGCGAGAGCGTAGGCGAAGACGGACCGGAACACGATGAAGCCGACGAAGGCGAAGACCATCGCCATCCGGGTGTTGCCGCTACCGCGGTATCCACCCTGAAAGACGTAGAAGACGCCCAAAAAGACGTACGACGAGCCGACGATTCGGAGATACCCGCCGCCGATATCCGTGACGATCGCCGCCCCCGTCCCGTCGATGAATACCCCGATGATCGGATCGGCCAAGAGGTAGATCCCGACGCTGAAAAGCGAGAGCGCGCCGGCGATGAGCCCGACGGCGGCGATCACACCCCGCCTGGCGCGGTCGACGTATCCGGCACCGAGGTTCTGGCCGACGACGGTCTCGACCCCGCGTGCGACTCCCAGTGCCGGCAGGACGACGATCGAGGTGATCCGCGATCCGATCCCGTAGGCTGCGACGGCGTCCGAGCCGGCGATGGCGACGAGAGCGGTCAGGATCGTCACGCTCAAGGCGCTCGTCGAGATCTCGATGCTCGCCGGCGCGCCGATCCGGAAGAGATCACGCACGGTCCCGAACCGCGGCCTGAAATCGGACAACGAGAGCTCGATCCCGACCGAACCCGACAGGAGCAGCCAGATCCCGATGACAGCGCCGATCCCCCGCGAGAGGATCGTCGCGAACGCCGCTCCCTGAACGCCGAACCCCTCGAACCCCGTGAGCCCGTACAGCGTCGTCTCGACGCCTGCCAGGCCGGTCCACGCGAAGACCACGTTGTCCTGAAACCCGAGGATGAAAAACGGATCGAGAAGCACGTTCAGCGCGACGCCGAACGTCATGAGATAGAGCGGCGTTCTCGTGTCGCCCCAGCCCTGAAGCAGCGACTGGAAGACGAAGAAGCCGAACACGAACGGGATACCGACGAACATCGTCCGTGTGTACTCGAGGGCCAGCCGGTACGCTTTCGAGCCGGGGGTAGCACCGACCAACTCCAGGAGCGTCGGGGCGAGTGCGAACCCCACAATCGAGAACAACACCGAGACGCCGACGACGACAGAGACGGTCTGGCCGGCGACGTGGCTGACACGCTCGAGTCGTCCCGCGCCCTTGTTCTGTGCCACGAGGACCGTCCCGGCGACGGAAAAGCCGAGCGAGAGGCTGATGATCAAAAAGACGATCGCCCACGAGAACGACAGCGCCGCGACGGCCGGCTGGCCGAGCCGGCCGACCCAGAACGTATCGGCCAGATTGTAGCCGACCTGCAACAGGTTCGTGAGGACGATCGGGATCGACAGGACGATCAACGGCCGTATCAAAGCGCCGTCGGTAACATTGACTGCGCGGTCCGGCGCCGTCGTCCGGCTCATTCAGCGGTCCCGTGTCCGGCGAGTACCCGCGCCGTACAGCGCCGGTGGCTGTCGGAGGTATCTGTCGCGAGGCGGGGAGGGCTCACGTCGAATGGGTGGTCAGTCACTTATGTGAACGATCCTATTACCAGCGACCGTCATCGGACCAGCGGCTGGTTGTACGCCGTCTCCTCGCGCATGACGTACTCCCAGGTCGACTCACACGCACACGAGACTTCCTCGAAGACCGACGGGTCCTGTCGGAGGTCGAAGTCCTTGATCGCCCGCTGGACGAGGTCGTCACACTCCCCGCAGTTGTGCGGGCCGCGATCGGAGCCGTGCCCGACCGGATCGGAGACCACGAGCGCGTCGACGTCGGCCGTCGACTCGAGCACGTCACAGATCGACCACAGCCAGGGCGGCCGGAAGCCGCCGTCGTGGTACAGTTCCTCGACCATCGTGTGTCGCTGGACGTTACAGGGGTTCATCGAAACCGTATGACACCCCTCGACGGCGGCACACCCCCGGATCGACTGCTTCATGTCGGCGACGGCGTCGGGTTCGGCGAGGAAGGGTGGCTTCATCAACAGATAGGCCTTCACGCCCGCGACCGGTTCGCCCGTTTCCCCCGTCTCGGCGCCCGCCGTCCGGGCCTCGGCGCAGGCGTTCTCGAAGTCCGCGAAGTCGAAGTACTTGTTGACGGCGTCGTGTCTGACGCGGTCGGTCGCTGTCTCGAGACCGATCGCGACGTCGGTCTCGAGGCCGCGATCGAGGAAGTCCGCGAGTTTCCCCCGGTCGACGAAATCCGGCAACGATTCGACGACGATCCGCTCTCTGTCGGCGAACGTTTCGGCGATCGCCGCCCGCGTCTCGGCGGGGATTTCCCGCTCGTCGAGGAAAGAGCCGGACGTGTAGATCTTGACGATTTCGGCCGGTTTCTCGGCGTTTTCGGCCTCGTGTCCCAGACAGTGCTCGATCTGCGTCATGAGGTTCTCGTGGCCGACGCTGCCGCCCTCGACCGATTCGGCGACGTACCCACACATCGTACAGCCGCCGGCACGGGCCCACCGACAGCCGCCGGTGTTGAGGATGATCGTCAGCGACTGTCGGACGCCGTCGGGGGTGTTGTCCTCGTCGAGCCACACCCGGGTCGGCTCGGTCGGCTCGTAACTCTCGTCGTTGCGCGCCCGGATCTCGCGCATCACCTCGTTGTGGGCGTCCATCCCCCGTCCCGACTCGTAGCTTTCGGGTGTCGGCTGACTCATTAAACGAGTTAGCCGACGAGTCCCTAAATCCGTGTCGGATCGGGTGGTGGCAGTGTGTCCCGCCGATTCCCTGTCGGTTGATCCGCGTTCGCCCCGATTCCCTGTCGGTTGAGCCCCTCCGGTTATCCGCCGCGCGCGATGCCGAACCACGGCGAGACGAGCCACCACAGCGTGGCTCCCAGGGCGGCACCGACGGCGTTCGTGGCCGCGTCGGAAGCTGCCATCGTCCGGTACGGGATCGTGCCCTGCAACAGTTCGATCGCCGCCCCATACAGTGTCACGAGGGCGGCGACGGCGAGCAGCGTCCGGCGCTCCGCCGACGCCAGCGCGTATCCAGACACGGCGGCGAGTCCGGCGTACGCGAGTACGTGAAGATAGGTGGTGAACCCGATCCCGAGGAGCGTCCTCGGGAGTCCCCCGCCCGGATCGACGATCGACGCGAGGAGGACGGCGAGCGCCAGACAGACGATGCCGGCGTACCGAAGGGGACGCGGGACGGTCGGGAGTGTAAACGACACGGTGGTACCTACGGGAGCCCGCACTTCAGCACCCCGGTCGCCGCCCGGATTCCCTGTCGAATCCCGTATGTAACCATTTTTTGTTACATCATGGTGGGAACTATTACGACGATGGAAACCAACTAGCTAGTGTTGAATATTACCATGACAGATCTAGGTGGTTTCCACGACCGCGTCGCTCGAGTCGACCTCTCGAGCGGGGACGTACAGCACGAATCGATCGACGACGAAGACGCAAAAAAGTACATCGGCGCGCGCGGCCTCGGCGTCAAATACGTCTTCGATCAGGGTCCCGACGTCGACCCCGAAGGCCCCGAGAACCTCCTTGCGTTCATGAACGGGCCGCTCACGGGTACCCAGGTCACCATGAGCGGTCGTATCGCAGTGTGTACGAAATCGCCGCTGACGGGGACGGTAACCGATTCCCACCACGGCGGCTGGTCGGGCGCACGCCTCAAATGGGCCGGCTTCGACGGCTTGCTGTTCGAGGGACAGGCCGACTCGCCCGTCTACGCCCTCGTCGAGGACGGCGAAATCGAACTCCGGGACGCCTCCCACCTCTGGGGTGAAGGTGTCCAGAGCGCCTGCGAGACCATCGAGGACGAACTCGACGGCGCCTACGGCAAGAACCTCTCCTTTATGGGGATCGGGCCGGCCGGCGAAAACGGCGTCAAATACGCCTGCATCGTAAACGAGGACGACCGGGCCTCCGGCCGGGGCGGCACCGGCTGTGTGATGGGCTCGAAGAACCTCAAAGCGGTCGTCGTCAGGGCCTCGACCGACATGCCGAAACCGGCCGACCCCGAGACGTTCAAGAAGGGCCACAAACAGGCCATGGAGGTCATCCAGGAGTCGGACGTCACCGCCCCCAACGAAGGCGGGCTATCGATGTACGGGACGAACGTCCTGATGAACGTCTCCGAGGAAATGGACGGTCTGCCGACCCGAAACGGCCGATACACCTCGACGGAGAGCGAGGCAACCGAGTCCCCAGACGAGCCGAACATCGACGCCGAGAACGTCTCCGGGGAGAACGTCCGCGAGAACATCCTCGTCGACGAACCGACCTGTCACTCCTGTCCGGTCGCCTGCAAGAAGGAAGTCGAGGTCGACGTGACCCACAAGGGCGAGGATATGAACGTCCGGATGGAGTCCTACGAGTACGAGTCCGCCTGGGCGCTGGGTCCGAACTCGATGAACGACGACCGCGACAAGATCGCGGTGATGATCGACCGCTGTAACGACATGGGTATGGACACCATCGATACGGGCAACATGCTCGCGATGGCCATGGAGATGACCGAGGACGGCAAACTGGACGACCTCGGCGACGGGATCGAGTGGGGCGACGCCGAGACGATGGTCGACATGATCGAGCGCATCGGGCGCCGCGAGGACGACCTCGCTGATCTGCTCGCGGAGGGCGCCGACCGCATCGCCGACCGACGCGACGCCCACGACAACTCCCTGGCGGTCAAGGGCCAGACGATCCCGGCCTACGATCCCCGGTGTATGAAGGGAATGGCGATCGCGTACGCCACTTCCAACCGTGGGGCGTGTCACCTTCGGGGGTACACCCCGGCGGCGGAGATCCTCGGTATCCCCGAGAAGGTCGATCCCGTCGAGTGGGAGGGCAAGGGCGAACTCGCCGCCACCTTCCAGGACATGCACGCGATCTCGGATAGCTTCGATATCTGCAAGTTCAACGCCTTCGCCGAGGGCGTCGAGGAGTACGTCCTGCAGTACAACGGCATGACGGGTCTGGACGTGACCGAAGACGACCTGATGACTACCGGCGAGCGGATCTGGACCCTCGAACGCTACTACAACAACCTCGCCGGCTTCGACGGGTCGGACGACGACCTCCCCGAACGGTTCGTCGAGGGTTCCGAGGACGCGATCCCCGGACAGGGCGGCATAGAGGGCGAACTCGCCGAACTCGATAAGATGAAAGAGGAGTACTACGACGTCCGCGGCTGGGTCGACGGCGTGGTGCCCGACGAGAAGCTCGACGAACTCGACATCGATGTCGGGCCGGGAACGGGCGTCTCCGCTGGCGATTCGGCCGCACCCGCCGACGACTGAGCGTCGGCCCGTCCACTACTTTATAACCGGAGATCGAACGCCACAGCGACGGCGCCGTCGGTGATCCCGAAGAAGGCGAACCGATAGCGGCCGGCGGCGAGATCCGGACAGACCTCGGCGTGGTCATGGAACGTGTCCGCGGTGATCCCCGCTTCGGTCAACCCGAGCGACCACTCGAAGCCCTTGCCGGGCGGGTGTTCGACCGCGTCGTCTTCGTATCCGAAGTGCTGATCCTCGCCGGCGACCCGGAGGTCCTGCCAGCCGTCCCCGGTGTACGCCTGAACGTTGTATTTCGCGCTGTTGCCCGTATAGACGGACTCGTCTGTGACGTTCGTCAGTTCGATCCGAGTGGTATCGCCGTACTCGTAGGCGGTGTCATCGATCCGGAGCCCGAGGGCCACCCGGCCCTCGTGCCAGAAGTTGCCCCACCGCAAATTCTCGCTGTCGAAGGCCTGCGGGTGACGGTGGACGTTCGAGCGCCCACACTCGAGCGGTTCGAGCGGATCGGCTTCGGCTTCCGGGCGGATCGACCCCTCGAGCGAGCCCAGGTTAGGATCGAGCGGGTCGTCGACTGTCGCGGATATCGTCGCCGTCTCGTCCCATCCGTCGGTCATCTCGACGGCGGCCGAATCAGCCGGCGCTGTCCCGGCCTCGAAACTGATTCGCACGACAGCCGAGGGATAGGTGAGGACTTCCGCACACGCCGTCCCGTCCTCGCCCGTGTCGACGACTGTCGCCTCCGCCCGGAGTTCGCCCGCTACGGGACGGACGTTCGAGACGTCGAGGCGATCGTGGCAGGCGTCCGGTCCCACCGACTCCGCGATTAACAGCCGCTCGCGCTCGTAGTCGAGATCGGCCAGGAAGTCCTCGAACTCGTCGCGTCGTTCCCCGGCGTCGTACTGATCGAACACGGCACGTTCTCGCGCTTCGCTGTCGACGAGGACAGCCCGACCGACAGTATCCGCCCCGTCCCGGACGGGGCTCCCACTGTGAGTCACGAAGGGCCGGTTATCCACGCCGGCGATCGCGTCCGCCGACCCGTCTTCTCCCGGTTCCGTCGGATCGGAACAGCCGGCAAGCGTCGTGACGGCGCCCAGCCCGGCAAGCCGGAGAAACGTACGTCTCTGCGGGCTCATATCCGACAGGAGGTATCGAGCGGATGTGTCCCTTGTGGTACGTCAAACGGCCGTTTGACGCTTATGCGTCGGTTTCCTATCCGCCGCTGACCGGCGGGAACATCGCCAGTTCATCGCCCGCTTCCAGTTCGGTCTCGAAGCCGTCGTCGGCGACGAAGGGGTTCTCGTCGTTTCGTAACACGCGGATGTGATCCCGCAGCTCGCCGTCCTCGTCGAGCACTTCGGGTTCGAGGTCGGGGTGTGCCTCCAGAAGCTGTTCGAGGGCGTCGCCGAACGTGTCGCCAGGCCCCGCCTCGACCGCGACACGCTTGGTGCCGGCGGTTTCGGCGAGGTTGGCGAACAGTCGCCATTCCATACAGAACGATAGGCGGGTAGCCGACTTATACGATTCGCAGGAGGCGGGCCAAAGAACGGCGCCGACGCGTTACTGTGACCCTTTACAGCCGCCGCGGAGCCGGCTGCACTCCTTGCTTCGACCCTCCACACAGAGGTCCGTCCCCGCGTACTCCTCGGCGACGACCGTCTCGAGTATCTCGAGTTCGCGCTCGCCGTAGGTGTCGTTCGCGATGAAGTAGGGCCCGAGCCGCTGTTCGACGATCCGTCGGCCACAGAGCCCCTCCGCTTTGAGCTTTCGGACGGCCTCTCTGAGTTCCGCCTCCGTGGGTTCGTCGCCGAAATCGAAATCCGCACCGCGGCCCGTCGACAGTTGCTCGAAGAGCCCCTTCGTGTCAATCATCTATATAATAAACGGGGGCGTACTGGAATAAACTCCCCGCCGAACATGTTCCCCCTCGCGCGCTATCCAATCGGCTTATCCCTCCGGACGCCGTCGGTTCGTCCCGATGCGTGAGATCTTCGAGCTCCGGGACGGCGACGGCGCGGGTCGTATCGGCGAGTTGACCGTCCCACGGGCCGGCGTGACCGTCGAGACGCCGGCGCTTTTGCCCGTGATAAATCCCCACCTCCGGACGATCGAGCCAGCGACGCTGGAGGCCGAGTTCGACGCGGAGATACTCATCACGAACGGCTATATCCTCTACGGGAGCGAGCAGTTCCGCGAACGAGCCCTCGAGGAGGGGCTCGCCGAACTGTTCGATTTCTCGGGCGCGATCATGACCGACTCGGGTTCGTTTCAGCTCTCCGAGTACGGCGAAATCTCGGTGACTAACGCCGAAATCCTGCGGTTTCAGCGCGATATCGGCTCGGACATCGGGACGCCGATCGACGTCCCGACGCCGCCCGACGCCGCCCGCGAGCGGGCCGAAGCCGAACTCGAAACGACCCGGTCCCGCCTGGAGGCCGCCGAGGCGGTCGATACGGGCGAGATGCTCGTCAACGCCCCGATCCAGGGATCGACCTACCCCGACCTTCGGGAGAACGCAGCAAGGGATGCCTACGGGACGGACCTCGACGTCTTTCCGGTCGGCGCCGTCGTCCCGCTGATGAACGGCTACCGGTACGCCGAAATGATCGAGGTCGTCCGGGCGGCCAAACGTGGCCTCGGCGCGGACGCGCCGGTTCACCTCTTCGGGGCCGGCCATCCGATGATGTTTGCGCTGGCGGTCGCCGCCGGCTGTGATCTGTTCGATTCGGCCGCCTACGCGCTGTACGCCCGGGACGGACGGTACCTGACCGTCGCCGGGACCGACCACCTCGAGGATCTCGAGTACTTCCCGTGTTCCTGTCCCGTCTGTATCGAACACACACCGGAGACGCTCCGGGCGTGTGAGGACGACCGTCGCGAGGAACTGCTCGCCAGACACAACCTCCACGTCAGCTACCGCGAACTCCGGACGGTCAAACAGGCGATCCGGGAGGGCAACCTCTTCGAGTTGGTCGAGCGCCGCGCCCGGAGTCACCCGGCGATGGTCGACGGCTACCGGGCGCTCCTCGACGACGCGGCCGGACTCGAACGCCACGATCCCGTCTCGAAGGGGACCTTCTTTCATCTCTCCGCGGACTCGGCGCGGCGCCCGGAGGTCACACGGTATCACGATCGGCTCTCGCGGCTGTCCGTGTCCGGCGACCGCGTACTGCTGTCGGCGGGCGAGGACAACAGCCGCTTCGACGAGACCTGGCGGCTCCGGACACCCTTCGGCCCCGTCCCGCCGGCGCTGTCAGAGAGCTATCCGCTGACCGCCGAGCGGCCGGAACGGCTCGACCGGACGGCCTACGAGGCGGCGGCGGCGGGCGTGCGCCGGCTCGTCGAGGCGAACCCCGATGTCGAGTTCGCCCTCGCCCACTGGCGGTGGCCCGACTCCGCGCTCGATGCGATACCCGGGCGGGTCGACGTGCTGGAACTCGGCGTCGAGCAGTGATCCGACGGTCGGGAAACCACGGCGATTCCTAAGTGGTTCCCGACCGTACACCCGATAATGGACGACGCCGACAGTCTCTATGAGATTCTCACGGAAGGCGACGAGCTGACCATCGTCTGTCACAACAACCCCGATCCGGACTGTCTGGCGAGCGCGTTTGCTCTCGGGCGGATCGCGGCCGCGGCCGGCATCGACGAGCGGCGGATCCTCTACAGCGGCGACATCTCCCACCAGCAGAACCGGGCGTTCGTCAACTTGCTCGAGATCGACCTCCAGCCGTTCGAGGTCGAAACGGTACAGGATCGGCCGGCGGGATCGTTGCTCGCGTTCGTCGATCACTCGATCCCCGGCGCGAACAACCGGGTACCGGAGGGAATACGGCTGGATATCGTGATCGATCATCACCCTGCCGAGGGGATCGACGCCCGCTTCGTCGATCACCGCGAGGAGTTGGGGGCGGCGGCGACGATCCTCGCCGAGTACGTCCGCGAACTCGATGTCGAACTCGACAGCGTGCTCGCGACGGCGCTTTTGTTCGCGATCCGACGGGAGACGCTCAACTTCCTGCGTGGGGCGACGCGGGCGGAGTACGACGCGGCGGGCTATCTCCACGACCACGCCGATCGAGAGCTGTTACGAAAGCTCTCGACGCCGTCGGTCACCGGCAAAACGCTCGATGCGATCGCGACGGCGATCAGAAACCGCGAGACGAGTTCGTCGGTGCTCATATCCCACGTCGGGCGGACGACCGAACGCGATGCGCTCCCGCAGGCCGCCGACTACCTCGCGACGCTCGAGGGGGTCGAAACGGTCATCGTTTTCGGGATCGTCGGCGACTCCATCCATTTCAGTGCCCGGTCGCCGGATCCACGGATCCACGTCGGGAACGTGCTCAAAGCGGCGTTCGAGGACGTCGGAAGCGCCGGCGGCCACCACGACATGGCCGGCGGAGAGATCCCGCTCGGGATCTTCGCCGAGTACACGACCGACGACGAGCAGTTGCTCGGGATCGTCGAACAGGTCATTACCGTCCGGCTCACGGCGGAACTCGGTCTTTCCGAGGATACCGAAGAGTAAAGCAGACACGGGATTTCGGGGGGAGGGGGTGCCGCTCACGAACCGACGGACAGTTACTTCGCCGGCGAGCAGGGGTTGGTATGACGGAGTACTTCGAGGTCGGCGACCGCGATGGGGCCGCACGCCGGGGAACGTTGCGGCTCGCCGAGCCGGTTTCGACGCCGGCGGTCGTCGACGACGCCCTCGCCGACGCCGGCAGCCGCTGGCACGAGTCACAGTCGGTTCCCGACGGCGACGAATCGGAACTGACGGTACTACCACACCGGGCGCTCCCGCCGGGAACCGAGCCGCCGGTCGAGGAGGCTTTCGCCGTCGAGTATCCCGCCGTCGAGTATCCGAGCGCTGCCGTCGTCTCCCCGGGGACGGCCGACGATCACGGGGCCGACGCGTACGTGCTGTCGAACGCGGGCGGCTACGCGGGCCACGCCGAGGCGTTCGTCGAGGCGGTGCTGTCGGTCCGGGAGGCGGTCCCCGACGACACCGCGCTGTACTGTCCGGCGGTCGCGACGCCGGCCAACGTCGCGACGCTCGTGTATGCGGGCGTCGATCTCGTTGACGAGAAACGCGCCAGAGCGCGGGGGCTGGAGGGGTTTTACCTCACGACCGACGGCGAGGCGTTCCTCGAGGACCTCGAGGAACTTCCGTGTCCGTGTCCGGCCTGCCGGGAGCCGATCGACTCGTTCGACCAGACCGACTGCGCCGAACACAACGTCGCCGCCCTCCGGGCGGAGCTCTCCCGCGTCCGGGGCCGGATCAGCCGGGGGCGGCTCAGGGATTACATCGAGGGCCAGGCTCGACACGAGGCGTGGCTGACTGCCGTCTTCCGGCGGCTCGATCAGCAGTACAGCTACATCGAGGAGCGAACGCCCGTCTTCCGGCGGAACGAACTGCTCGCCGCGACGGACGACTCGCTCCGTCGGCCCGAGATTCAGTGCTTCGCCGACCGGGTGACGAGCCGGTACCGGCGTCGGCTCGAGGGGCCGCTGGTACTCTTGCCCTGTTCGGCCAGAAAACCCTACAGCGAATCTCAGAGCCACGAGCAGTTCAGCCGGGCGATCGGCTACCGGGGGCATATGGTCTCGATGACCTCGCCGATCGGCGTCGTCCCGAACGAGTTGGAGACCACGTATCCGGCCCAGCACTACGACAGCGTCGTGACCGGCCGGTGGACCGAAACCGAGATCGAGTTCGTCGCAAGCGTCCTCGAGCGGTACCTCGGGCGGGCCGACTACGACAGACACATCGCCCACGTCCCCGACGACTACCGCGAGATCTGCGAGCGGGTCGAGGACCGAGCAGGCGTCGAGTTCGAGCACACCGTCGTCGATCACCCGACGACCGACGAGTCACTCGCCGCCCTCGACGCCGCCCTCGAGGGCGAAGACAGCTACTACAAGAGCGAACGCGAGGCGGCGACAGTGCGGGCGATCGCGGACTTCCAGTTCGGCGACGGCGCGGGCGATGCGGTGTTCGGCCCCGACGCGACGACCGAGGGGTACTACCCGAAACTGCGGGTCCGAGACGGCGACGGCGAGCACCTGGCGACGATGGTTCCCCAGTACGGTACGCTCTCGTTGACCCTCGCCGGCGGTCGCACGTGGCGTGCGAGCAGCGCCGAAACGAAGACTGTCGTGATCGACGGCTTCGTGCCGAGCGGAAGCGTCCTCGCGCCGGGGGTTGTCGATGCCGACGACTCGATCCGGCCGGGCGATGAGGTCCTCTTCGAGGGGCCGAAGGCGGTCGGCGTCGGGCGGGCGGCCTGCCACGGCCGGGCGATGGTCGAATCGACACGCGGCGTCGCGGTCGACGTCAGACACTGTGAGGAGCGATAGCCCGAAGGCGCCGTTGCCGCCCGTGCCGATCACCTTTTTATTTATGGCGCGTCAGTTGTCCGTATGGACGATATCGAACTCGGTGTCCCGAAGCCGCTCCTCGAGTCGCTCCCGGAGGACGGCGACGGCGCCCGACAGGACATGCAGCGCGCCGTCGAGGGATACAACGCACGGCTAGAGCGTGCCATGGAGGCGGCCGACGACGACAGCGAGGCCGCGACCCGCGTCCTCGATCTCATCGAACACTTCGAGGACCGCATCGAGCGGTTCCACGGCTTCGTTCCCGAACTGCGCGCGTGGGGCCAATCGCCGATCTTCGCGATCGCCTGGCGGAACCTCTATGCGGACCTGATCGAACAGCTCTATGGCCACGAGTGGCTGGCGGCCCAGCTGGACCGCGAGCGGAACGCCCGTCTCGTCGAGGACGGTATCCGGCTTTCCGACGTATGACCGAAAACGACGTCGGGGTCGAAATCGATCTCCGGTTCTTCGCGAACTTCCGAACCGCGGTCGGACAGAAGGAAATCGTTCGGACGTTCGAACCGGGCGTGACCGTCGGCGACGTCCTTGCCGGCCTCGAATCGGAATTTCCCGAACTCGCCGGCGATACCCTCGACGAGGACGGGGAAATCAAACCGCAGCTGTCGGTGCTGAAGAACGGCCGCGAGGTCGTCCACATGGACGGGACGGCGACCGCCCTCGAGGACGGGGACCGACTGAGCGTGTTCCCGCCGGTCGCGGGGGGATAAATGGAGGAGACACGGGAGTTCCGCGGCATCTCGAAACGGCTGGCCGCGAACTACCTCGAGAACCTCGGCGGCGAGCGGATCGACGAGGCCGGCGACCGGATCGAGGGCGACGGCTGGACGGCCGAACTCACCGAGCGGACGGTGAACCCGGTCCCCGGCACCAGCCTCTCACTCAACGAGGTACGGGTCGAGTTCAGCGGCGAGGCGGAATCGCTCCGCCCGCTCATCGACCGGTTCGCCCAGAAGGCCATGCGTGCCGGTGGCTGACGTGTCCGGCGGACCGCTCGACGGCAACGCCCTGGTGCTCGCGGCCGCCCAGGCGTCGGTGCCCGGCGAGCGGCTCCCCGACCTCGTCGATCGGGCGCAGGCCTACCTCGAGTCGCGGCTCGAGGAGTACCGCCGTCGGTACGAACGGATCCACGCCGACGGGACGGCGACCGTGTTTTTCGTCGAGGCGGGCCACTGGGAATCGGTCGGGGCGGATCTCGACCTCGAACCCCGAGAGTGGAAGGCGCTGCGGCGCGTCCACGCCGAACACCTCAAACGGCTCGGGGGCGAACTCGGTCGGCGCGAGGAGTTCGAAACCGCTCTCGAACTCCGCGAGGCCGTCGTCGTGGGGACGTAACGGCCGGAGCGATCCGGCCGGGATCTACCGTCGAAAGCGGGCTACCCGCCGAACTCGAGTTCGGTCTCGGATTCGACCTTCGAGTCGTCGATCCGGATCCCCATCCCCGGATCGTCCGGGACCGGAACCGTCCCGTTTTCGGGCTCGACGGGGTCCTCGAAGAAGAACTGGGTCACCGCGTTCAGCCGGGGGAGATATTCGACCTGCGGACAGACCGTCGGTGACTGGGCGGCGGTGACCTGCACGTTGGTCGGGACCGAGAACCCATGGATCACGACGGGGATATCGTGAACCGAACAGAGCGTACAGATCTTGTCCAGTTCGCTGACCCCGCCCGCCCAGTAGGTATCCGGCTGTGCGACGTCGATCGCGTTTCGGCTCAGGAGTTCCTGGAACCCCCATCGGGTGTATTCGTGTTCGCCGCCGGCGATCGGGAAGTCGGCCGCCTCGCGGACGTCGGCGTACGAGTCGATGATGTCCGGCGAGACGGGCTCTTCGAGCCAGGCCGGATCGTAGCGAGCGAGCCGATCGACCATCTCCAGGGCGTAGGATCGCCCCCAACTCATCCAGCAATCGAACATCAGGTCGTGGTCGTCGCCGGCTCCCTCGCGGGCCGCTTCGGCCAGCGCGATGTTTTTCCGTTTGCCTTCCTCGCCCGATCCCGGTCCGTGCTGGAAGAACCACTTCTGTGCGGAATAGCCACGCTCTTCGATGTCGGCGGCCCGTTCGCGTACGGCCGTGGGGTCGGTATCGTACAGGAACATCGAGGCGTACGCCGGTAGCTCCGTTCGGGTCGGCCCGCCGAGCAGCCTGTGAACCGGCTCCCGGTAGTGCTTTCCCTTGATGTCCCACAGCGCACAGTCGATCGTACTGATCGCCATCATCCGTTCGCCCTTGCGGCCGTCGACTTCCCGTCTGTACATCAGATCCCAGTGTTTCTCGGTCTCGAGGGGGTCTCTCCCGACGAGCAGCTCCTCAAGTTCGAGCGTGAGAAACGCGAGCGTCTCGCCGATCGGTCCCGCCAGCCCCGTGATACCGGCGTCGGTCTCGATCTCGAGGAAGACGCTCGATACCTGTATCTCGCCGCCTTCGCCCTCCGTGATCCCGATATCACCGACGCTGAATCCCGACTGGTCTCTGAATTCGTCGTAGACGTCCAGCGGCCGGGCGACCCGAGACTGGACGAAGTTATCGACACCGGAGAGCGTCCCCTCGCGTCTGACGCACCGAACGGCGGTTATCTCCATGGTCGGGGTGGACCGGAGACAGGGTTAAACGTTTGCCCCGATCCCGGAGTGGCGGTTCGTGGCGGATCCCCCCACGATCGTACGCCCCGGTCCGAAGCGGTGCCCGATCGCCCCGCCTACGTCCAGGGGACGGATCGGTCCTGGAGTTCGCCGGCGATCGAGCGTCGCATCGTGTCCGCGGGGTCCTCGGTGTGTTCGAGCGCCCACATCAGCTTGACGTACGCCGTCGCCGGGAGGGTATCGCCGGCCTCGACGACGCCCGCCTCGAGCAGGTCACGGCCCGTATCGTAGACCCGATCGCAGACACGGCCCTCGAGACACTGACTCGTCATGACGACCGTCGTCCCGTCGTCGACGAGTGCCGCGATCCGGTCGATCCAGTCGGTGTTGACGTGGCCGAGGCCGGTCCCTTCGATGACGAGGCCGGATGCGCCGTCGGCGACGTCCAGAAACGAGGCGTCGGTTCCGGGGACGAACTTGACGAGTTCGACGTCCGTCTCGAGGGCGGCCGAAAGACCGTTCGATCCCGCACCCCGTTCGGCGACGTCCCGGCGGAACGAAACCGCCCCGGAGTCCCACCCGACGCGGCCGAGCGGCTTCGCGCCGACGGTCTCGAAGGCGTCCCGGCGGGAGGTGTGGTTCTTCCGGACGCGGGTCCCGCGGTGCAGCGCACAGACGTCGTCGGATTCGGACCCGTGCATACAGACGAGGACTTCGGAGTGGTCCGCTTTCGCCGCCTCGACGGCACAGACGGCGTTCATCACGTTGTCGGAGGAGGGCCGGTCGGCCGATCGCTGGCTGCCGGTGAGGACGACGGGGACGGAGGCATCGAGCGTAAACGAGAGCGAGGCGGCGGTGTACTGCATCGTGTCGGTTCCGTGCATGACGACGACGCCGTCGGCGCCGCGTTCGATCTCCTCGTGGACGGCCGCCGCCAGGTCCTGCCAGACGGTCGGCGTCATGTTCTCCGAGAGGATGTTGGCGACGACGCGGCCCCGGTAGTTCGCCCGCCCCGCGAGTTCGGGGACGGCCCGGAGGACGTCCTCGGCGTCGAACTGGGCGGTGACGGCGCCGGTCCGGTAATCGACCGTCGAGGCGATGGTGCCGCCCGTCGAGATGAGCGCGATCGTCGGGAGGTCCTCATCGAAGGTGATCTCGGAGTCACCCTCGCCTTCGCCGCGGTCGCCGATCTCGTAGGTATCCGTTTCGAGTACCTCTACCTCGGCGTCGGCCCTGTCGATCCCGACGTTGTAGCCGCCGTCGAGTTTGACGACGAGCGTCTCGGCGCTCGAGGAGGGCAAGAGGACGCCCTCGTAGGTCGTGTCGGTTCGGTCGACGCGGACGCGATCCCCGGGGTTCATACACCGACGTATCGCGCCGTCGGACTTGAAAGGCACCCTTCCGATGCGAGCGAAATCACTTCCGTTCCCGGGTGTCCGGATTACGCGCCAATATCTTCGTGAAAATCCCGGTTTCGTGTCCTGATAGAGAGCAGTTTCGGGAAAAGCTAACGTGTAACAGTTACGAAACGGGGCACCATGAAGGTCGCAATCATCGGGATCGGACGGGCCGGTGGGAACGTCCTCGATCGGCTTCTGGAGTATGAAAAAGGACAGGAAGCGGATTTCATTCGCCACGGTCTGGCTGTAAACACCGATTCGACGGAGCTACGTAGACTGTCGACAGTCCCCGAGACAGAGCAGTTACTCCTCGGTGAGTCGGTGTTCGAAGGGATGGGGACGTTACACAACCCGGAAGCCGGACGGACGTACTTTCGGGACAGCATCGATGAGATCCTTGCGGAGACCGACAAAGTCTCGATCGGCCAAATCGATGCATTCCTCGTCATCGCCGGGCTCGGCGGCGGCACCGGGGGTGGGGGAGCACCCGTGGTCGCTTCCGCGTTGCGAGATCAGTCTGTCCGTCCGGTCTACGGCCTCGGTATCCTGCCCGGAAATGACGAAGGGGAACGCATGCGGGTGAACGCCGGTAGAACCTTGCATCCGTTCGTCGACAGCACCGATTCGGCGTTTCTCTACGACAACGACACCGCCCAACCGGGCGACGGGGAGGATCCCCCCAGTGCCCAGACATCAGTTCTCAAGCTAAATAACGAAATCACCACCCGGTTTGGGACCTTGTTGTCAGCGGACGAAGGAGACGTACAAACCGATCCGAGCAGAGGGACCGATGTTGCGGTATCCGACCTGATCGAAACGCTCGGCGGAGGTAACAAACCGGATGCGGCCAAGAGAACCGAACCGAACGACGGGGGTGGGATTACGGCGCTGGGGTATGCCGCGGAACCGCCCGTTGTAGATATCGCCCGGAGTAGTGGCGTGCTCGGTAGCGTTCTTCCGTGGCGAGTGTCCGTCTCCCAAGCGACGGATCGGATAGCCACACAGATCCGAGATCTGGTTCGTACCACCGTACGGGAAGGGATGACGCCCCCGTGTTCACTTTCGAGTGCCGAACGGGGGTTGCTGATCGTCGCTGGACCACCGGACTCGTTACCCCGCCAGGGTATTCAGGACGCCCGTATGTGGCTCGAGTCCGAGCTTGAGACGGAGACGGTGCGGGTTGGGGTAGCGAGGCGTCAGAACGCCGAGAAGATCTCGACGCTACTCGTCGCTTCCGGGGTTACGGAATCCGAGCGGATCGATGAGCTACGAGCTATCTCCTCCGATATCGAGTACTCCGACGACGTATCCGATTTTCCGAGTCTGAAAGGGATCACGGACCGCGAAGAGGGCTGATACTGACCCCACCGATCGCGGACAACAACGCCGGGGAGGGGATGGATTTAATAATTTATCATATGTTCGATCACCTAATGGATGACCCGACACGCGAAATCGAACGACTGGCAGGCCGGCGATTACGTCAGCGGTGAGATTAATCGCCTGGATGACGAAGGCCGCGGGGTGATCGGAACCGGTTCGAAGGGGGTTCGCGTTACCGGCGACGTGGAGGCCGGGAAATCGGTTATTGCGGAGATTACGTCGAGTGACGACGAGTACGTACTCGCCGAAGAAATCCCGTATTTCTCGGATACCGACGCCACGCTTTGGGTACAACAGACGGCAGACACCGACTCGACGATGGGGTGGTATCCGAAATACCCGCTCAAGAACTTGCCTCTATTGTTCCACTGCAATCTCTTCGAGGAAGCAACACTGGAAACTGCACCCCGGGTGAGCAAGGAAGAACCGCCGGTATTGTGGCGAAAACTACATTCCGTCGTCGCAACCACGGCTGGTCTTGGAATATTGCTGGTGATACTCTATCTCATCGTGACGCTACTCAGAGGATCAGTCATGTCTCAGTGGGGGGCGGCGGCCGGGCAATCACCAGTGTTCATCCTACTGTTTTTTATCGGACTCGGGCTCACGTTTGTCGGGTGGGTGGTCTTCGAATACCTGATCTGGCTCTCCGGAGCGATTCTCGGCGGCGCGATGGGTATCACGGTCGGTGGGGCGCTGTCGCTTCGACTCGGCCTGAGTGGCGGGCAAGGGCTATTATTGAGTTGGCTGATGATGGGCGGCGGCGCTAGCCTCGTCGGTGGGCTGTTCGTGTTGTTACACCGTTTCGCGATCATGCTCGGTGCGTTCTTTGCAGTCGCATCGCCGCTCGCGTTTTTGTTGACCGGCGGAGCGATCGCCAGCGGTGAGGTCGCTTTGACATCGGTTTGGCTCATACTGCCCGTCCTCGTTGCGATCGGTTTCGGAATCGTCGCCGCGATTCTCACCTGGGTGGTGTACAAACTCGCCATAATACTAGTGACGAGTTTCTTCGGCGCGGCATATCTGGTCTATCTCCCGCTTCTCGCACAGACCGGGGAGATCGGGTTCAGCTTCCAGTTCGTAATCGTCTTCCTCGCCGGGGCGGGCGTACAAGCGTTCTTCGGCTTTGCCGGTGATTGAGCGAGTGATTCTCCGAGCAACCGAAGGCTGAGTTTTATAACAAGTACGGAGCGAAGATCGACGGCTTCAGCCGTCGAAAGATCTTAAAACAGCTTGGAACGATTTTTTATCAGTTGAATAGAAGGTTACTCAGACGATCGACGGGGCGTCGAGACGTTCCGCGAGATCGACGAAGTCGTCGGCCACGATGTCGTAGGCGGAGTCGTCCGGCTTTTCGGCGCTTTCGGCCGCTTCCGGGCCGTACTCCAGCGGCCGGTGGACGTAGGCGGTACGGAGCCCCGCCTCGCGGCTCGCATCGAGGTCCCCTTCGTGTGCGGCGACCATCATGACTCGGTCGGGCTCGAGATCCAGGATATCGACCGCGGTCAGGTACGCCTCCTCGTCCGGCTTGTAATGGCCGGAGAGTTCCGCCGAGAGGATCAGATCCCAGGGTATCCCGGCCCGCTTGGCCATGTTCGTGAGAAGGCGGACGTGACCGTTCGAGAGCGGTGAGATCACGTAGTGTGGCTTGAGTCGGCTGAGACCGGGGATCGCGTCCGGCCAGGGGTCGAGCCGGTGCCAGGATCGGTTGAGGTGTTCGATCTCCGCGTCGGTCAGTCCCTCGACGCCGAACCGATCGAGCAGCCCCTCGAGCGACTCACGGTGGAGCGCATCGAGGTTCCGCCAGGGGATCTCTCCCTGCCGGACCCGGCCCAGGGAGGGCTGGTACTCCTCGCGCCAGGCGTCGGCGAACGACGCCCAATCGACCTCGACGTTTCCGTCCGTGGCTCGGCCGAGCTTTTCGCCCTCGCGGATGACGCCGCTGCGCCAGTCCACGACCGTCCCGAACACGTCGAAGACCAGCGCCTTCACCTCAACGTCCGGAGCCGTCATCGGGAGCCGCCCCCCGGAAACCGGAGTCGGTCGGTGCCGATGCGTTTCGGACCCCTCCGGCGGGAGGGGCTGCCACGCGGATTCATACCGGACAGTGCGCGAAGACGGTCTTTATTCTTTGGTTGGGTCGTGAACCAACCCTCTCTATGATAACTCATTTATTTTATTAAATAATACATGGAAGTAGAAGTAATATATTTGATCGACAGTTGCTTATCATTTAGTTCTACAAATTCATTTCCTTTGTAATAGAATCGATTTTATATCCCACGTGATGCTTTCTAAACTTGGAATATGACCGAAGTTGATAACGAAGCTATCCAAGAAGTGATCGATAAATTCGCTATCCATGAGCTGATGTCGGAATACGAAATGATGTATGATCATTTCCCTCTTCCACACGGAGGGGGGACAGGAGATTTCAACGCTTTTGACGAACTCGATAACATAGATATAGAAGATCACGTTGACGATTTTATGGAACTTTTCACCGACGATTGTGTTGTCGATTACGGCATACACGGACGGATCGAGGGAAAAAAAGCTCTACGTGATTTCCAGCTCGCCTACTTCAAAAAAGAGACCGAATTCGTCGATTGGTTCCACCTCGTTGCAAACCCATGGATCGAGGTTCACGACAACGAGGCCCGGGGAAAATGGAACTTTTTCGGTCCCTACATCATGGAAGGAGCCGGCGCTTGTTTCCACTTCTCGACGTATGACAACACATTCGTTAAAGACGATGGGGAATGGAAAATTGAAAATCTCAAATTGACTCTGAAATACATGTCCCCCTACGATGGAGGATGGGAAGACGTTCCGATAGACGACGTGTTCCTGTCCGGAGACTCGATGTAGAAGGGGCAGTTCGGATCGGTTCGAACTCTTTGTCTGCATTTTACCAATAGGGTATTCAGAGAACGTATCGAACAATTAACAGCCGCTGTTGTGACGTAGATCGTTACCGAAGTGCAAACGCAGTTGTACCATCTTCACCGGCGCGGGAGTGTTCCGGGCTCGACCGGGTCGGTGTCCTCGATCGCCGCCCGGAGCGTCCCGATCGACTCGTCGCCGGTCCCGATCCGGTTCGGGTCCGGGTCCGTTCCGGCGCCGGTCGCCGTCCCGTCACCTTCGCCGACGCGGATCGTCGGCAGAGGAGCGGCGCCGAACCCCTCGACGAGGACGATGTCGAACCCCCGTGAGGCGAGCCTATCGAGTGTGGCCCCGAGGGCCGCGAGTTCGGTAGCGGTGTCCGTCCGATCGGACCCCTTCCCACCGCGGGTGATCTCGAACGTGAACGCGGGCGTGATCCCGACGACGGTATCGGCGCCGGCGGTCCGGTGCCGATGGGTGTCCGTTCCGGGCGTGTCCGGTTCGATGTCGTGGTGGATCGACTTGACCGTCGCCACGCGTCTGTCCTCGAACGCCGAAACGAGCGCCTCCACGAGCGACGTCTTGCCCGCGTCGCTCGGCCCGATAATCGAGACGACCGTCGGTCGGTCTGGATCGCCCCTCTCTTCGGAGGTGTCGGTCGCGGATCGATCGGTCATGGACCGACTCCGTGTTCGATCCACCTAACGGCACCGGGAGCACGCCGGTTTTATTTATGTATTGTTAGCGCTCCATGCAGTGACCTCGGTCCGGGCGTTTTATTCGTGATGGCCCCATCCACAGGCAGCCCCCGACCGACGCGTCGAAAGACCGTTCGCGAGGGGTTATTTAAATCTATGGCAGGATTTCGAGACGCGATCCTGTCGGTACTGAGCACCGGCGGGACAGCGGCCGAGGAGGGAAGAAGGATGAGCCGTGGAGCCGGACCCGTCGGCAGACGAGCCGGCGGACGCACCGATGAAACAGCCCGACGAGGCGACGCTCGGGGGAGAGAGTCGGCGGACGAACGGATCGCTCGAGGGGATCGTCGCGGCCGCACAGGAGGCCGCCGACGGGATCGAAACCCGGGTCGAAACGTCTCCGAGCTGGCCGAAAAGCAGCGTGACGGCATCGAGGACATGGTCGATCATCTGCAGGAACTGTCGGCTGCCGACGCCGTCGAGACCGTCGAGTGAAGGGGCTGAGCGAGCCGACACAAGGCATTTGTCCGCCGCCGGCCTACGAACCTCGTATGAACGCGTCGTCGTACGACCGGTGGGTATTCGACCTCGACGGGACGCTCGTCGACGTCGAACCGTCGTACGTTCGGGACCTGCTCGGGCGGGTCGGCGCGCGACTCGGCTACTCGTTCACCGACCGGGAGGCCGACGCGCTGTGGCACGGCTTCGGCGGCGAGCGCAACGCCACCCTCGAAGCCGCCGGCCTCGATCCCGAGCGGTTCTGGGAGGTCTTTCACGACGAGGAGGACGCCGAGGCGCGCGCCGAGGCGACTTTCCTCTATCGGGACGCCGAACGCGTCGGCGAAATCGACGCCCCGACGGCGCTTGTCACCCACTGCCAGCGGTACCTGACGGAGCCGGTGCTCTCGTCGCTCGACATCGCCGACTGGTTCGACAGCGTCGTCTGCTGTACACCTGAGACGGGCTGGAAGCCCGATCCGAACCCGGTCGAACGGGCGCTTTCGGCCGCCGGCGCGGAGACCGGGCCGGGCGTGCTCGTCGGCGACGGTCCACACGACGTCGGCGCGGCCTGGAACGCGGGCCTCGACGGCGCCCACGTCGAGCGCCACGGCCACGAACGTCGAGGTCTCTGTGTCGTCGGCGATTACCGCCTCGGCGGGTTGGACGAGATCTCCGGGCTGACCTGATACTGTCGGTTATATATCGTGGAAAGTATCGCAGCAACGGGGCCGCGAACACGTCGAAATAGCTATAGCGACGGTATCAGTCGTAGCGATCGTCGTCGAGCGGGAGTTCGAAGTCGCCCTCCTCGATGCTCCCGACGACGGCCTCGAGAACGAGCCCTTCGCCGGTTTCTGGATCCGGGACCGCCAGCTTGATGCGGATGCCGTCGTCCGCCGACGAGATATCGAGGACGTCGGCGTCGGAGGGGTACAGGTACTCGGGATCGAGATAGCAGTCTGTTTCGTCCGCCATAGGCCACGGTTGACTGTCGGTCGGTTTGAGCCTTTCGGGGACGGCGATAACGACGCTATCGGGAAGTGTCGGATCGGAATCCGACAACTGTTAACCGTAGCTACCGTGGTTGACGGTATGGATCCTGAGGACAATCGCCGCGGCTGGGCGGAGCGCTCCGGGGCGTACTCCCCGGAGTATTACGCCGAGATCGGAACGAACGAGGTGAGCGAGACGCTCGCGGAGGTGTTCGATCACTACGTTCGCGAGGACGCCGCCGTCCTCGAACTCGGGTGTAGCTCCGGGCGGCACCTCGAATACCTACGAAAACGGGGATACACGGACCTCTCGGGCATCGACATAAACGAGACGTCCTTCGAGGTCATGGACGAACACTTTCCGGAACTGGCCGGGACGGGGACGTTTCACACCGGCGCGATCGAGGAGGCCCTCCCCGGGATCGACGACGACGCGTTCGACGTCGTTTACTCGGTCGAGACGCTCCAGCACGTCCACCCCGACGACGAGTGGGTGTTCGAGGAGATCGTCCGTGTCACCGACGACCTCCTGATCACGGCCGAAAACGAGGGTAACAGCCCGGATCGCGGACGGGACGACGCGAGGGTGAGCCACGTCCACGACGAGTTCCCGCTGTATCACCGCGACTGGAGGGCGGTGTTTTCGGACCTCGGGCTCGCACAGTTGCTCGAAGAGCCCGGCAAACGAGATACGGTTCGCGTGTTTCGGATCGTCTGAGAGGTTCGATCCGCCGTCCGTGGTCGGCTACTCCGAAGCCGCGCCGGTCGCCTCGGCGTCGGCCTCGAAGTCCCCCTGAATCCGGCGTTCGGCCTCCTCGCGGTCCTCGGGATACCCGACGTCGATCCGCCAGCCGTCCATCCGGATCGCGTCGATCGTCCGCCCCGAGTGGATCAGCAGATCGATCGCGTCGGAGAGTTCGTACTCGCCGCGGCCGGAGGGCTGGACGAGATGGCAGGCGTGGAAGATCGCCGGTGTGAACGTATAGAAGCCGGTCATCACGAGGTTCGTCGGCGGGTCGTCGGGTTTCTCGATCACCTCGACGATCTCGCCGTAGTCGTTGGTGTCACAGACGCCGTAGCGGGAGGCCTCCTCCCAGGGCACCTCCTCGACGAGGAAGGCGGCGTCGGTCCGGTTTTCCCGCTGTCGGTTGACCACGTCGGCGAGGTTCGCCTCGAAGACGTTGTCCCCGAGCATGAGCATGAAATCGTCGTCGACCTGCTCTTCGACGGTGAGAAGCGCGTGGGCCAGTCCCTTCGGCTCCCGCTGGTGGGTGTAGGTGATCGGGACGCCCTCGTAGGCGTCACCGTAGTGGTCGATGATCCTCTCTTTTCTGTAGCCGACGACGACCAGCAACTCGTCGGCGTCGAGTTCGAGCAGCCGGTCGAAACAGTGGCTCAGGATGGGTCGGCCGTCGACCTCGACGAGCGCCTTCGGTTTGTCCTCGGTGAGCGGCCGGAGGCGGGTCCCCTCTCCGGCGGCGAGTACGACTGCTTGCATACCCCCATGCTATCGTTCCCGGATCAAATCGTTTCCCCTTCCGCCCGACGGTGGCGACGGCAGTATCTTGATACTCTCCGGATACCCATACGCATCTATGGCCCGAGAGCAGGCCGAGGCTGCCGGTCCGATCGACGCCTTCCGGGGGTTCTTTTCGCTCCGGCGGGACGTGATGGTACTTTCGCTCGCGATGTTCGCCTTCAGTCTCGGCTTCCAGATGACGACCCGGTTCCTCCCGGAGTACATGATCGCACTCGGGGCCTCGGGGTTCGTCGTCGGGCTGTTCGGTACGTTCGGTAACGTCATCTCGGCGGTATACCCGTATCCGGGCGGGGCGATCTCGGATCGCCTCGGCTCGCGGTACTCGCTGACGCTTTTCGGGGTGCTCTCGACGCTCGGGTTCGTCGTCTGGCTGATCGCGCCGGGGATCGGGACCGTCGCCCTCGGAGGGCTCACGGTCCAGCCTTGGATCTGGGTCTTCGTCGGATTGCTGCTCGCGCAGGCCTGGAAGTCCTTCGGGCTCGGGGCCTCTTTCGCCGTGGTCAAGCAGGCGACCGATCCCTCGCGTCTGGCGGCGGGGTTCGCCAGCACGGAGGTGTTCCGCCGCAGTGCCTTCCTCGTCGGACCGGTTCTGGCGGCGGTACTCATCGGTCTCCACCCCGATTTCACCGTCAGCTTCCGGTACGCGCTGGCGGTCGCGGTCGTCTTCGGGGCTGTCGGGACCGTCGTCCAGCATTACCTCTACGACGCCGGGGGGGATTCGGTCGGCGACTCCCTCGAGAGCCTGGCCCGGATCCGCCGGGATCTCCGGGAGATGCCCGGACCGATGCGGCCGCTTTTGATCGGCGACACGCTCGTGCGGTTCGCCAACGGCATGGTCTACGTGTTTTTCATCCTGGTCGTGACGCAGTTCCTCGAGGTCGGGCTCGAGGCGTCGGTCTCTGTCGCGGGTTTCGGCTACGACGTCAGCCTCTCGCCGGCAGCCTTCTTCGGGTATCTGCTCGGGATCGAGATGCTGATCGCGCTGGTCTCGATGCCGATCGCCGCCAAGGGCGCCGAGTACGTCGGGCTCAAGCCGGTCGTCGGGCTCGGGTTCGTCGTCTATGCGGTCTTTCCGGTTATCCTGATCAACGCGCCGGCGAGCGCCGCCGCGATGGTCGCAGTCTTCGCCTTTTCGGGGCTCCGGTTCGCGGGTCTCCCGGCCCACAAGGCCCTGATCGTCGGCCCGGCCGAACGCGGTGCCGGCGGCCGGGTCACCGGGACCTACTATCTCGTCCGCAACACGATCGTTATCCCGAGTGCCGCGATCGGCGGCGCGCTCTGGGACGGCCTCCGGCTCCCCGAGGCGATACTGGGCGTTTCGGTCCCCGGCGGCGGCGTCGAATACTGGGGCGGGAATCCAACCGTCGCTTTCGGCGTCGCCACCGTTATCGGGCTGGTCGGGACCGGATACTTCATCACGTTCGGAAAGGAGTTCGAAGCCTACGCCTGACCCGGCCCCGACCCGGGCGGGATCCGGCAGGGGAAGACTTTTGAATAACTGTGAGTTATCGATCCGTATGGGAACCGATCTACCGACCCCGGCGGATCTGAAAGAGCGCCGCACGGAACTCGGCTTGACACAGAGCGAACTGGCGGATCGGGCCGACGTCTCACAGCCGCTGATCGCGCGCATCGAGGGCGACGACGTCGACCCACGGCTCTCGACGCTTCGTAGCATCGTCACCGCGCTCGACGATGCCGAAAGCGCCGTCATACACGCCGGGGACATCATGCACGAGGGCGTCGTCAGTATCGCGCCCGACGACAGCGTCCGGACGGCGATCGATGTCATGGTCAAGGAAGGATACTCCCAGTTGCCGGTCGTCCGTGACGACCGCCCTCAGGGGATCATCTCCAACTCCGATATCCGTCAACTGGAGTCGGAGAACGCCGCCGAACTCCCGGTCGCCGACGCGATGCGGGAGGCGATCACGACGGTCGAACCTGAGGCGACGCTGGACGAGGTCAACGCCCACCTCAACCACCAGGACGCAGTGATGGTCGTCACCGACGGCCGGCTCCGCGGAATCATCACTGAAGCCGACGTCGCGGCACACATCTCCTGAGGCCGCAGCGTAGGACCCGCGGTCGGGTCAGTTCTCGGCGTCGTCGCTTTCGGTCTCGAACGTTTCGATCACTTTCAGCGGCACGTCGCGCAGCGCCCCGCCGATCTCGCTTTTCGCGATCCGGGCGGCGTGCTGTTCGCTGTCGGCGTTGAACACTTCCATCTCGAGTCCGAGCCCGACGAGCGCCGTCTCGGCGGCGATAAACGCCGAATCGAACGGCTCCCCGCAGGCCGGACAGGGCGTCGAACCGACCTCCACCTCGACGTAGTCCATGTCGTCTTCGTTGAGCCGGCGTCCGGCCTCGCTCACGGCGACGCCGATGGCGTCGTCGATCTCCTCGACGTCCCGCACCAGCCATGCCGCTTCCATCGCGACGAGATAGTTGCTCATACGTGATCCGAACGGTGGGTGACGGATAGCCCTATTGTTTCGGGTTCGCGGTTGTCGGTTGCCCGACGCCCGACGGGCCGGCGGTGCGCACGTCACGGTCATTATCTCCATAACTTATGCTGATGACCACGCTGGCCTATCCGTGATATCCGTCCGATCCGGAGATATACAAATAAAGAATGCTTCAGAACAAATAAAACTTAACCGCTGGACTGAAGCCGGATGGTTGGTCATAATTTATCAGACATCTATCGAGACATCGGGAAAGTATATATATCACCGTCCGTTTGCGGCTGTATACGATGACACGAACCCCGTACCGGGCCGCCGTACTCGCCCTGTATCAGATCAGCGTCCTGCTCGGCATCGTGCTTTTGCCGGTCGCACTCCTCGCGAACCGCGCCGGAATCCCGTTCCCGCTCGGGCGGCTCCTCGGTCGGATCGACTCGGCGTACGAACGGACGGCGGTCGCCCAGAGCTAACCGGAAGGTTTTATCAGCGCTCGGCTTCTACTGAGATTTAATGCGTCAATCCGACTTTTCCCTGCCGCGTACCGGACAGGACCACACCGTCTCGCCGTACGAGCCGGAACTCGGTGACGTCCCGTCCAACGATCTCTCGACGGACGACCTCGAGAACGTCAGCAAGACCGGGACGACCACCATCGGTATCTCGACTGCCGAGGGCGTCGTCATCGCCACCGACATGCGCGCCTCCCTCGGCGGCCGCTTCGTCTCCAACAAGGACGTCCAGAAGGTCGAACAGATCCACCCTTCGGCCGCGCTGACGCTCGTCGGGAGCGTCGGCGGCGCCCAGTCGTTTATCCGCTCGCTTCGGGCCGAGGTGAACCTCTATGAGGCCCGCCGCGGCGAGGACATCTCGATCGGCGCGCTCGCGACGCTGGCCGGCAACTTCGCCCGCGGCGGTCCGTTCTTCGCAATCAACCCTATCCTGGGGGGCGTCGACGACGACGGCCACCACGTCTACTCCATCGATCCCGCCGGCGGCGTCATGGAGGACGACTACACCGTCACCGGCTCGGGCCTCACGGTCGCCTACGGAACGCTCGAACGCGAATACGAAGACGACATGACCAACGAAGAGGCAAAGCGAGTCGCCGCCTCGGGTATCAAAGCCGCCGTCGAACGGGATACCGGCTCCGGCAACGGCGTCTTCCTCGCGACCGTCACCGAGGGCAACGTCGACATCAAGGGTCACAAGGACTTCGACGAGGTCCTGTAATCGGCGGTCCCTGACGAACCGCCCGTCGGTTCGATCCGCGCCCTTTTAATCGGCGTTGTGAGTACGTTACCCCGATGGACTTTGCCGACTTCGCCGCCCGGGCCGCAGCTATCGAGGGCGAGTCCGCGGATCTCGAGACCATCGGCCTCGTCGCCGACCTCTTTGGGGACGCGGGCGAGGACCTCGGGGCGGTCGCCCGGTTCGTCCAGGGCCGGATCGTCCCCGCCCACGACGATACCAAACTCGACGTCGGGCCGACGCTCTGTTATGAGGCGCTGGCCAGGGCGGCCGGGAGGAACGTCTCGGCCGCCGACGTCGAGGCCGAGCTCGCAGCGGTCGGCGAGATCGGCGCAGTCGCCGAATCGCTCGATCTCGGCGGGCAACGCGGCCTCGAAGCCTTCGGTGACGGGACGCCGGATCCCCTCACTGTCGCCGAGGTTCAGCGGACGCTGCGTTCGATCGCGACCGCCTCCGGCGGCGGGAGCACCGACACCAAACGCAACACGCTGTTCGGCCTGTTCAACCGGGCCGAGCCGCTGGAGGCCCGATACCTTGCCCGGCTCGTCCTCGGGGAGATGCGGATCGGGGTCGGTGAAGGGACGGTGCGGGACGCGGTCGCCGAGGCCTTCGAGGCGTCCACGGAGGCGGTCGAGCGTGCCCTGCAGGTCTCCAACGACTGTGGCGTCGTCGCTCGGACGGCCCGCGAGGACGGCGAGGCGGGGCTCTCGGCGATCCGCCTGCGCGTCGGCCGCCCGGTCAAGGCAATGTTGGCCCAGACCGGAACGGCGATCGAGGCGATCGAATCCTGGGGTGACGCCGCCGTCGAAACGAAGTTCGACGGGGTCAGAGTACAGATCCACTACGACGGCGAGACGCCCCGGCTGTTCTCCCGGAACCTCGAGGACGTGACCGACTCTCTCCCCGAGGTGGTCGACGCCGTCGAGCGTTCGATCGACGTTCCGGCAATACTCGACGGGGAGGTCGTCGCGGTCGACCCCGACGGGACGCCGCTGCCGTTCCAGGAGGTCCTCCGGCGGTTCCGCCGGAAACACGACGTCGCCGCGGCCCGCGAGGACGTCGCTGTCGAACTCCACGCTTTCGACTGTCTGCACGTCGACGGCGAGGATCTGCTCGATACGCCGCTGGAACGCCGGCACGAACGGCTTCGGGAGCGTTTGCCCGACGCCGCCGTCGATCTCACGGTTTCGGACGATCCCGATGCGATCGCCGATCTCGAGTCCGAGGCGCTCTCGAAGGGCCACGAAGGGATCATGCTCAAGAACCCCGAATCGACCTACACGCCGGGAAAGCGTGGTCAAAACTGGCTCAAGCGGAAGCCAGACGTCGAGACGCTGGATCTCGTCGTCACCGGAGCCGAGTGGGGCGAGGGTCGACGAGCGAACCTCTTCGGGACGTTCGTCGTTTCGGTCCGAACCGACGACGGTTACGAACCGGTCGGGAAGGTCGCGACGGGAATCACCGACGGGGAACTCGAAACGCTTCACGAGCGGCTCGAACCGCACGTCCGATCGGAGACCGGCACCGAGGTCGACATCGAACCGGCGGTCGTTTTCGAGGTCGGGTACGAGGAGATCCAGCGGTCGCCGACCTACGGGTCGGGGTATGCGCTCCGGTTTCCGCGGTTCGTCGGGATCAGGGAGGACAAGTCCCCGGCGGACGCCGACAGCCTCGAACGGCTCCGACGGCTGTACTCCTGATGCGGGGGCGGGGAACCGGCGGATTTGTATCGGTCGGCCACGTTCTACCGATATGATCGAGTGCGAGGACGTCTCCGTGTCGTGGCTCGGCTATGCGACCATCCGGATCGAGGGCGCCGGAACGGTGGTGTACCTCGACCCCGGGCGATACGGCGTACTGGAGTGGTACGACGGTGGCGACGGCGACGTGGTCTGTGTGTCCCACGATCACCACTACGACAGCGACGGAATCCGGACCGTCGCCGAGAGCGATGCCGATCTCGTCGTTTTCGAGGGGCTCAACACCCACCGGATCGACCGCCCCGTCGAACGACCGGCGGATCTCCCGTTCGACGTCCGGACCGTCGATACCGCTGCCGATATCGCGGCCGGCGAGGCGATCGTCCGGACGACGGCGGCGTACAACGAGCCCGGGGGGCCACGCGTCCGGGAGAACGGCGAGCCGTACCATCCGGAAGGGTTCGGCTGTGGCTTTCACGTCACGCTCGGGGGGACGTCAGTGTACTACCCCGGGGATACGGACGTCCTCGAGGGCCACGATCGGCTCGACGTGGACGTCTTCTGTCCGCCGATCGGCGGTACGTTCACCATGGACCGACACGAAGCCGCCGACCTCGCGGCGGCGCTGGATCCCGCCGCCGTCGTCCCGGTCCACTACGATACCTTCGAGGCGATCGAGGCCGACGCCGAGGCCTTCGCTGCCGATCTTTCGGACCGCGGCGTCCGGGTCGAACTGGACGGGTAACGGCCTACAGCACGCCCATCTCCCCGAGCCGCTCGGGCAGATACGTATCGGTCACGAAATCCAGCCCCCGGGAGGCGAGCGCCTGCTGTTCGGCCTTCTTGCCGATATCGAGCTGGAGTTCGATCTGCTCTCGCCAGTAGTCGCTCTGGAACCGGGGATCGTCGAGTTCGCTCTCTAAGGCGTTGATATCCGAGTCGCTGAGCGGGTCCGTCGGGAGGTCGTAGTTGACGATGTCGACCGGCTGGATGCCGACGTACTCGGCGGCCGGCGTCGCGAGGTACTCAGAGAGGTGCGCCGATTTGATCGAGCCATAGGAGACCGACGCGTAGATCCGATACGACCAGGGGTCGCCGTCACAGAAGACGACCACCGGCAACTCGAGTTCGTCGTGGAGCCGCCTGGTGATCCGGCGGGTCGCCCGCGCGGGCTGGCCCTTCAGGTGGACGACGATCACGTTGTACTCCTCGTCGAAGCCGTTCTCGACGAGCCGATCGCGCATGCCGCCGGTCTCGACACACAGCACGAAGTCCGCGTCGTGATCGAGGAACTCGATCGTATCGGGGTTGTTCGGGATCTGGTAGCCTCCCTCACCGACGTCCTCCTGGCAGTGGATATCGCGTTCGCCGCGGCGGGTCTGCTCGCGGAGAAACAGCGGTCCCATGATCGTCGCGCCCGATTCTTCGGGTCGCATGTGGAAGTCCTCCCGGGTCACCTCGCTGACGATCTCTAAGTCCTCGACGAGCTGGTTGGACTCGTCTTGGTCGTTGAACTGTGCACGCTCTTCGTCCCACGACTCCGAGAGGTAATACAGCTCACGCAGCGTCGAGGAGCGGTCCTGATCGAGCTGTTCGGCGAGGAACTCGATCGTGTAGATCGCTTTCAGGAGCTTCTGTGCGCCGCGGACGCTGTTGGCCGAGCGGGTCGAGGTCCGGTCGCCGTAGACCCAGACGTCCTTTTTTTCATCGAAGACGATGTTGCTTTTCGTCCGGGTGGGAATCTCCATCTCCGGAACCGTCCCCTCGGCGAACTGGTCGTAGAACTCGCTCGCCAGCTCGATGAGCCGTTTTCGGGCGAGTTCGTCCTTCACGTCGGAATCTGATTCGGTACTCATGTTATGCGTTGATCGTAAGTTTCTCGCCTTCGATGCCCTCGACGGAGACGTCGAACGCGACGTCGTCGCCGGTCTCGTACTCCAGCGTCGCCGTCTCGCCGCTTCCGACGGTCGGCGACCACTTCATGAACCACTCGCCGTCCATCTCGACGACGGTCGCGCCGTCCGGATCGCCGGGGTCGTCGGTCACGATCTCGGTGATCTCCGGGGCGACGTTCGTCCCGCCGTAGTTGTGGACCGACAGCCGGACGCTCGATCCCTCGACTGTCCGCTCGATCAGGACGTTGTTCATGATACGGGCCAGCGAGTCCTCGATATCGAGGGACTCACGCCCGGTGACTTCCGAGAGCTTCTCGGCCATCTCCGGGAGGATATCCGCGATGACGTTCTGCTTGCGTTTCCGTTTCTGCAGCGACCGCTGCTTTTTCAGGTGGGAGTTGAGTTCCCGCCCGGCCTCCTGCAGTGCGAGTCTGAGTTCGTCCTCGATTTCGGGGATATTCGCGACCGCGTCCTTCGATTCGCTGGTGAACGGAACGCTCGTGGAGGCGATATGGACCATCAGGACCGCCGGGCCGTTCGGCATCCCGCTGCCGCCCGGCTGATCGAGGCCGTAGTTGCGCCAGTTGACGTTCTTGAGCACGTCGACGGTCGCACAGGCCCCGCGCTGGTAGACCAGCGGGACCCGGTTGGCGAACCGCAGGACCTCGACGCCGCCGTCGGACTCGATTTCGCCGCCGTAGGCGATCCCGACCTCGACGACGAACGGATCGCCGCCGTGGACCGACGCGTCCCGGGTTACCGAAGTGTAGAAGTCGGCGTCGTATTCCTTCTTCAGGCCGGCGAGGACGAGCTCTTCTGAGATCGGCGCCAGACAGTCCGTCGGCGGCGCGAGGATGTCCGTCTCCCGCATCGCTTCCAGCAGTTGGGCCGCAGTGTCCCTGTCGGCGGCGACGTCCCTGACGTTCGGCGGATCGTCGGGGACCGTCACCGACCGCTCCCAGACCGCCTCGGTGACGTTTCCCCGCGCCGTCTCGCCGAACGTCGCGTCGTCGAACTCCTCGGTGGCGTCGGCCGATCGGTCGACGAACTCCCGGAGCCTTTCGCGGGTGAGCCGGTTGCGCTGATCGTCCTGTCCGTCGAACTTGTCGGCGAGCCGTCCCGCCAGACCCTCGATCGCGGCGTCGTCCTTCCGGCTCGTCGTCGCTCTATCGACGAGTTCATAGGAGTCGGCCGACCGATCCATGACGACCGTAGACCAGGCGGCCTCGACGGCGTTTCCCCTGACCGTCGAACCGAACGTCTCGTCGAACTCGGCCTCGATTTCGTCGGCGAGGTCGTCGACGAGCCCCGCGAGTTCGGCGTTGGCGATCCGGTCTCGGTCGCCGACGTCGTCGGCCAGCCGTTCGGCGAAAGCCGCCGTCGCCGCCGCGCTTTTGTTCGCGACGGCGTCGGCGACGGCCGATTCGACGTCCCCGTCGGCGTGGGTCCGTGGCGGTCGCCAGGCCACCTCGCGGCCGAAGTGTCTATCGCGGAAGTTATCGAGGACGCTGTCGGCGGTCTTGGCGCCGACGCGGGTGAACTCCCCCTGCAGGAAGCCCGAAAGCGAGTACGAGTCGGTCGCCTCGAGCATCTTCAGAAGCGTCCCGAGTTCGACGCCGTGGGGATGTGGTCTGATCTCCTCGGTCTCCGGCGGGAGTTCGTCGGTCGCCCGTTCGAACTTGAACGACGCGTCGGGCTCCTCGAACTCGATCCGCGCGTGGGGGTTGACCACGGCGGTGTACTGAACGTAGTTGTGGAGCTGCTTTCGCGCCCGCATGTTGCCCTCCATCTCCATCTCGATTCTGGTGCCGTGGGGGCGTTCCCACGTCGTTTCGGATTCGACGTCGATCTCGGGTTCGTTCGTGTCCGTATCGATCGTGAGCTCGAAGTAGCGGGCCCCGTCGCCGTTCTCGGTCTTCGAAGTTATCTTGGCCGGCTTGCCCGAGGTGAGTTGCGAGTACAGGACGGCCGCCGAAATGCCGATTCCTTGCTGTCCTCGCGTCTGTGCACGGGTGTGAAACCGAGAGCCGTACAGAAGCTTCCCGAAGACTTTCGGGACCTGTTCTTTCGTGATACCGGGGCCGTTGTCCTCGACGACGAGTCGGTAGTAGCCGCCGACCTCCTCGATCTCGATGTAGACGTCCGGAAGGATGCCGGCCTCTTCGGTCGCGTCGAGAGCGTTGTCGACGGCCTCCTTGACGGCCGTGACGAGCGCTTTGGCGTCGCTGTCGAAGCCGAGCATCTGTTTGTTCTTCTCGAAGAACTCGGCGATGGAGATGGAGCGTTGGCTCTCGGCGAGCTCCTCGGCGATCGCTTCACCGCCGCCCTCCCCGAGTTGCGACTGAAACGAGGTCATCTACCGGGAGGTAAACCCCCCGGGACGTAAAACCCCGTCGGGACCACGGTGAAAGTAATCGTCCGCGTCTCCTCGCGGGTCGACACGAGCGCCTCGTCGCCGCCATCGGAACCGGGATCGTCGTCGGCGGCTCGGCCGTTCACAGGCGTTTTCCCCGAACGAGCGCTTGAATCCCGTTTCCACGAACCAACTGGATTCTCGCCCGCGCGCGTGCGAGCCATTTATCACCGTGGGGTTGCAAGCGGTTGTACGTATCAGATGTCTCAGGATAACGAATACAGCGCCGGACAGATACAGGTCCTGGAAGGGCTCGAAGCCGTCCAGAAGCGTCCGGCGATGTACGTCGGGTCGACGGACTCCCGTGGCCTCCATCATCTCGTCTACGAGGTCGTGGACAACTCCATCGACGAAGCTCTCGCCGGATACTGTGACACCATCGAGGTCGTATTGAACGACGATGGATCCGTCACCGTCCGGGACGACGGCCGCGGGATCCCGGTCGACACCCACGCGGAGTACGACCGCCCGGCCGTCGAGGTCATCATGACGGTGCTACACGCCGGCGGGAAGTTCGACAGCAAGTCCTATCAGGTCTCCGGCGGGCTCCACGGCGTCGGCGTCTCGGTCGTCAACGCCCTCTCGAAGTGGCTCGAGGTCGAGATCAGACGCGACGGGGCGGTCTGGCGTCACCGCTTCGATCACGGCCAGCCGGAGGGCGACCTCGAACGGGTTCAGGGGATCCCCTCCGACGAGGGAACCGGCACGGAGATCCGCTTTTGGCCCGACGGCGAGATCTTCGATACCACGGCGTTCGATTACTCGACGCTCCGCGCGCGGCTCCGGGAGCTGGCCTTCCTCAACCCCGGCGTCGAGATCGCGATCCGCGACGAGCGAACCGACGACGGGGAGACGACGACCTTCGAGTACGAGGGCGGGATCCGGGAGTTCGTCGCCTACCTCAACGAGACGCGGGATATCCTCCACGAGGACATCGTTTATTTCGAGAACGATGAAGACGACATCCACGTCGAGGTCGCCATGCAGGCGACGGCGGGCGTCCAGGGATCGATCCACGCTTTCGCAAACAACATCAACACCCGGGAGGGCGGGACCCACCTGACCGGTTTCAAAACGGCGCTCACCCGGGTCGTCAACGATTACGCGACCGACAACGGCATGCTGTCGGATCTCGACGGCACCCTGAAAGGCGAGGACATCCGCGAGGGGCTGACGGCCGTCATCTCGATCAAACACCCGGATCCGCAGTTCGAGGGCCAGACCAAGACGAAACTCGGCAACGGCGAGGTAAGAGGGATCGTCGAGGGGACCGTCCACGAGGAACTGTCGACGTACCTCGAGGAACACCCCGACACCGCCGAGGCGATCGTCTCCAAGGCCGTCGAGGCGGCGAAAGCACGCAAGGCAGCCAAGAAGGCCGAGGAGCTGACCCGCCGGAAATCCGCGCTCGAATCCACTTCCCTGCCCGGCAAACTCGCGGACTGTCAGAGCCAGGAGCCGGGGGACGCGGAACTGTTCATCACCGAAGGCGACAGCGCCGGCGGGAGCGCAAAGCAGGGTCGCAATCCCGAATTCCAGGCGATCCTCCCGATCCGCGGGAAGATCCTCAACGTCGAGAAACACCGCCTCGATCGCATCCTCGAGAACAACGAGATCCGAAACCTGATCACGGCGATCGGGACCGGGATCGGCGAGGAGTTCGACATCGAGGACGCCCGGTATCACAAGGTCATCCTTCTGTGTGATGCCGACGTCGACGGTGCCCACATCAGAACGCTGCTTTTGACCTTCTTCTATCGGCATATGACCCCGCTTTTGGAGGCCGGCTACGTGTACGCCGCCCAGCCGCCCCTCTATCGGATCCGGTACAACGGCGAGACCTACGACGCGATGACCGACGCCGAACGCGACCGGATCGTAACGGAGGTCTGTGACGGCTCGCCCGATCAGGTCCAGCGGTTCAAGGGTCTCGGCGAGATGAATCCCGAACAGCTCTGGGCGACGACGATGGACCCCGAGAACCGCATCCTCAAGCAGATCACCGTCGAGGACGCGGCGGCGGCAGACCGGATGTTCAGCGTCCTGATGGGCGATGCCGTCGGCCCGCGAAAGCAGTTCATCAAAGAACACGCCGAAGATGCCGAGTGGATCGACATATGAGTTCGGACCTACCCGAAACCCCCGACGTTCCGGCCGAGAAGGTAGAGCCCGTCCGTATCGAGGACGAGATGGAGCAGTCCTACATCGATTACGCGATGAGCGTCATCGTCGGGCGCGCACTCCCCGACGCCCGTGACGGTCTCAAGCCCGTCCAGCGCCGCATCCTCTATGCGATGAACGAGATGGGAGTCTCCTCCCGGTCGGGCCACCGCAAGTCATCCTCAATCGTCGGCGAGACGATGGGGAACTACCACCCCCACGGCGATTCGGCCATCTACGACGCCCTCGCACGCATGGCACAGGATTTCTCGCTCCGGTATCCGCTCGTCGACGGTCAGGGGAACTTCGGCTCCGTCGACGGGGATCCGCCCGCGGCGATGCGGTACACCGAGACACGAATGGCGCCGATCGCCGAGGAACTGCTCGCGGACATCGAGAAGGATACCGTCGACTTCGGGAGCAACTACGACGACCGGCTGACCGAGCCAGAGGTGTTGCCGTCGCGGATCCCGAACCTGCTGGTCAACGGGGCCTCCGGAATCGCCGTCGGGATGTCGACCAACATCCCGCCGCATAACCTCGGGGAAACCGTCGACGCGGCGATCCATCTCGTCGACAATCCCGACTGTTCCGTGGCCGATCTCATCGACACCCCGGACTCGAAGGGGTATATCAAGGGACCCGACTTCCCGACCGGAGCGAACATCGTCAACCGCGAAGGGATCTGGGACGCCTACACCGGGGGTCGCGGTCGGCTCCGCGTGCGGGCCGAGATCGAGACCGAATACACCGACCGCGGCGGTGACCGGCTCCTCATCACGGAGCTACCGTATCAGGAGAACAAGGCACGACGGATCGAGCGGATCGCCGAGGACGTAAACGAGGGCAAGATCGAGGGGATCAGCGATATCCGCGACGAATCCGACCGGAGCGGGATTCGGGTCGTCATCGAGTGCAAACGCGGCGCGAACGTCGACGTCGTGAAAAACCAGCTACTCGAGCACCACCTCGAGAACACGTTCTCGGTCATCTCGCTCGCGTTAGTCGACGACCAGCCCCGCGTTTTGAACCTGAAAGAGCTCCTTGAGCAGTTCGTCGCCCACCGGCGGACCGTCGTCAGGCGGCGATCGCAGTTCGAACTCGACGAGGCGAAAGACCGGGCGCACATCCTCGAGGGGCGGCTCGTCGCCCTCGATAACGTCGACGACGTCGTCGAGATCGTCCAAAACAGCGAGGACAGAGACGGGGCGATGGCGGGGCTACGGGAGGCGTACGACCTCACAGCGGAGCAGGCCGAACACATCGTCCGGATGCAGCTCGGGTCGCTCACTTCGATGGAAGCCGGCGAGATCGAAGCCGAGTACGGGGACGTCCAGGCGGAGATCGACCGGCTAGAGACGATTCTCGGGGACGAAAGCGAACTCTCGGAGGTCGTCAAGACGGAACTCCGCGAGATCAAAGGCGAGTACGACGACGACCGGCGGACGGAGGTCATCCAGGACGCCGGTTCGGTGACGCGCGAGGATCTCATCGCCGAGGAGGACGTCGTCGTCGCCGTCTCCGAGTCCGACTACGTAAAACGGATGCCGCTCTCGGAGTTCGATCCCCAGCACCGCGGCGGCAAGGGGATCATCGGCGCCCGTCCGAAGGAGGGCGACCGGATCTCGACGGTCTTTACCGCCTCGACGCACGATTATCTGCTCTGCTTTACCAACCGGGGGCAGGTCTACCGGCTGAAGGTGTTCGAACTCCCCGAGATGGGTCGGACGGCCCGCGGGACGTCGGCGATCAACATCATCGATCTCGACGACGGCGAAGAGATCACCGCCGTCGTCAACACCGACGACATCGATTCGGGGCATCTCGCGATGGCGACGCGCCGCGGATACGTGAAACGGACCGCCGTCTCGGCGTTCGAGAACGTCCACTCCGGCGGGATCCGGGCGATCAGCCTCGAAGACGACGACTCGCTCGTCGACGTCGAGGTCACGTCCGGCGAGGGAGACCTCCTTCTCGGTACCCGAAACGGGATGACGATCCGCTTTGCCGAATCGGACGCCCGGCCGATGGGCCGGTCGGCGCGGGGCGTCAACGGGATCGACCTCGAGGGGGACGATCGGGTCGCCGGACTCGTCGCCGCGGGGAGTGACGACGACCGGCGTGATCTGCTCACCGTGACGAAAAACGGGTACGGAAAGCGGACGCCGTTGTCGGAGTATCGCCGCCAATCCCGGTACGGGAAGGGACTCATCGACATCAAAACCGACGATCGAAACGGTCCGGTCTGTTCGATCAACGCGGTTTCCGGCGACGACGGGCTCGTCATTATGACCGAATCCGGACAGATAATGCGGACTCAGGTCGAGGAGGTCTCGACTGTCGGACGAAACACCAAGGGCGTCGTCGTCATGCGGCTAGACGAGACCGACCGCGTGGCCGGCGTGGACGTCGTCGACAACACCGACTCCGAGGGGGACGTCGACGCCGCTGCTGATACCGACGACGACAACGACAACGACGACGACGGCCAGTAGCGATCGGCGGCTCCGGTTGGCCACGCGATGGTTCTTCCGTCCGTCTCGTGGGTAACCGGTTCCTCGGAGTCTCCTCGGTCCCACCACCGTCGCCTTTAAGTCTGAAAGTACCGAAGTGTCGTTCATGTCATCGATCGAACTTACGCCCAGCCAAAAAACGATCCTCCAGGAACTTATCAACCTGTTTCGGGAGTCCGAGAGCGCGGTCAAAGGCGAGGACATCGCCGAGAACGTCGACCGGAACCCGGGGACGATCCGAAACCAGATGCAGAGCCTCAAGGCGCTCCAGCTCGTCGAGGGAGTTCCCGGTCCGAAGGGCGGATACAAGCCGACGGCGACGGCCTACGACGCGCTCAAGATTCAGGAGATGGATCAGGCGGCTGACGTCCCGTTCCGCCACAAAAAAGAACTCATAGAGGGCGCGAACGTCCAGGAGATCGACCTGACAAGCGTTCACCATCCAGAGCTCTGTCGGGCGGAAATCAAACTCCAGGGTTCGATCGCCGAGTTCGAGGAGAACGACAAGATAAGCGTCGGCCCGACGCCGCTGTCGAGACTGCTGATCGAGGGGAAACTCGAAGGAAAGGACGACACCAACAACAGTCTCATCCTCACTATCGACAACATGGCCGCGCCGGCGGGCGAGGAGAACCCGTCCCACTGAGCGGCACGACCGACGGGAAGTCAGCCGCCTCAGCGGCTCCGTTTCAATAGGTTTGTATCCGGTGACATCCAACAGGAGGACATGACAGAAGATGTTGTCGTGCTCGGTTCGGGATACGCCGGCACCGGCGCAATAAAACGGCTCGAATCGGAACTCGACGACGAGGCGGATCTGACCTGGGTCTCGGACGTAGATCACCATCTCGTCTTACACGAATCCCATCGCTGCATCCGTGATCCGGATATCAAAGACAAGGTTACCTTCGACGTGTCGACGATCAAGTCCCCGTCGACACGTTTCATCGAGGCGCGGGTCGAATCGGTCGACACCGACGAGTGCGTGGTCACCCTCGAGGACGACTCGACCGTCGAATACGATTATCTGCTCGTGGGGTTCGGTTCACAGACAGCCTTCTTCGGGATCGACGGCCTCAAGGAACACTCGTTGACGCTGAAATCGCTCGCTGACGTTCTCGAGATCCACGAGGTAGTCACCCAGGCTGCACGTGAGGCGTCCCGAAACGACCCCGCTCAGGTGATCGTCGGCGGCGCCGGCCTCTCGGGGATCCAGTCGGCCGGCGAGATCGCCGAGTTCCGGGACAAACACCGGGCACCGATCGACATCCACCTCGTCGAGGGGCTCGAGAACGTCTTCCCGAACAACGACCCCGTCGTGCAGGCAAAGCTGCGAAAACTACTCGAGACAAAGGACATCGAGATCCACACCGGCGAGTTCATCGGCGAGGTCGATGACGAGGTGGTTTACGTCGGCGACGAGAAAGAACTCGAGTACGACGTGCTGCTTTGGACCGGCGGGATCACTGGTCAGGACGCGGCCGAAACCATCGACGTCGAGAAAGACGAACGGAACAACCGGATCGAGGCCGCTTCGGACTTCCAGACGTCCGACGAGCGCGTCTTCTCGATCGGCGACGCCGCGCTCGTCGATCAACCCGGCCAGGACCAGCCTGCCCCGCCGACCGCACAGGCCGCCTGGCAGGCCGCCGAGGTCGCCGGCGAGAACATCGCCCGCAGCATTCGAGGCCAGCCGCTACAGGAGTGGGAGCACGACGACAAAGGGACGCTCATCTCCGTCGGCAACAAGGCTGTCGCCCACGACGTCAAGGGCGTCCCGATCAATACCTTCGGCGGTCCGGCCGCCAAGATGCTGAAGAAGACGGTCGCGGCACGCTGGATCAACACGGTCACCGGTGTCGGTGACGCCGCGAAAGCGTTCCCCGACATGTAGTGTCGGGCACTCCCCGCTTTACTCCGGGTCCGGGAGCGATAGACCGGCGTGCCACCGATCGACGCCGGCCTCGGCTTTGATCCGGTCCATCCGGGTAAGCAGCGCCGCCGCGAGCGACGCCGTTTCGGCCGCCTTCCGCTGGCCTTCGGTCCGGAATTCCCCCGTCACGCGGTTGGCGTACACCGTACACACGGCTCCCGCCCGGAGCCCGTAGAGGCTCGCGAGCGTCAGGATCGAACTCGCCTCCATCTCGAAGTTGAGG
Source organism: Natronomonas aquatica (assembly GCF_024449025.1). Lineage (GTDB taxonomy): Archaea > Halobacteriota > Halobacteria > Halobacteriales > Haloarculaceae > Natronomonas > Natronomonas aquatica. The sequence continues at coordinate 295,497 of NZ_JAHLKM010000002.1, forward strand.
ACGCCGGCCGACCGGAGCTCCTCGAGCCGTTCTGTCGCCCCGGCCGCTCGGAAACCCCCGAACCCCGGGCGTGCCTGGCCCGCGTAGAACGAATCCGTAGAGCACGTAACCCCGAGATGATACTGGTGATCGAGCCGTTCGGCCGCGGTTACGAGTGCAGTGACGACCTCCTCGTGGGCGATTGCCGGATACGACCTGCGGACGTATTCGTCGCTCGTCCCCTCCTGTCGGACCGCGCCGGTCGTGATGACGAGATCGCCGACTTCGACGCCCTCCTGTATCGTGCCACAGGAGCCGACCCGGAGGAACGACTCGGCGCCGATCCGGGCCAGCTCTTCGACCGCGATCGCGGCCGAGGGCGAGCCGATCCCGGTGGAGGTGACGGCGATCGGTTCGCCGCCGTACTCGCCGGCCAGCGTCCGGTACTCACGGTGGTCGGCGAGTTGCTCGGAACGGTCCCAACACTCCGCGATTATATCGACGCGGTCCGGATCACCGGGCAGCAGGACCGGACCGTCGATGTCCCCCTCGCGGAGTTCGAGGTGGTACTGTTCGCCGTCGTTCGGGGCGTCGCTTTCGTCGGTCATTCGAGGTGCCCGCCGGTAATCGTGTTCGGGAGCAGCTCCCCGAGCGTGTACTCGGCCGTCGTGTCCTTCTCGTCGCAGATCACCCGGAGTTCCGGCGCACAGAACTCCGATAGCGACTGTCGGCACATACCACACGGCGTGACCCCGTCGCGGCGACCAGAGCTGACGGCGATCCGCTCGAACGACCGATGGCCCTCCTCGATCGCCTTCGAGATCGCCAGTTCCTCGGCGTGGACGCTGTTGGAGTAGTTCGCGTTCTCAATATTACTGCCGGTGAACACGGTTCCGTCGGCCGTTTCGATCGCGGCGCCGACGGAGTACTCCGAGTACGGCGCGTAGGACCGTTCGACCGCCTTCCGAGCGACCGCGAGCAGATCCTCGTCCTCCATACCCGCATCTCGGTACCGGCCGGCAAATATCTGCCCCCGGCGGGACTACGCGTCCTCGATCGCGCCTTCGACGACCTCGATGACGGCTTCGATCAGTTTCTCGACCGTCTCGCTTTCGGCGTAGATACGGACGTAGGGTTCGGTTCCGCTCGGCCGGACGAGTACCCACGCCCCGTCCGGAAACGTCAGCCGGACACCGTACTCCGTCTCGGTGTCGGCCGCCGGAAACGCCTCCGGGAGCCGCGCCGTCAGAAGCGACATGGCCGGTCGCTTCCGGTCGTCCGGACAGTCGACGCTCACCTTTCGATAGGGGCGCTCTCGAACGGGCGCCCGGAGATCCGAAAGCCCCCGATCGGCGGCCAGGGCGCCGACGACGCCCGCGCTGATCGTCGCGTCGATCCAGGGGCCAAAGTGGGGGTGGATGTGTTTCCACGGCTCGGCGGCGAAGACGATCTCCGTGCCGTCGTCGCGTTCGTCTTCGATGGCCGCCATTCCTTCGTGGAGTCCACCGAGGTGGGTCCGTTCGACCCGTCCGCCGGCCGCTTTGACCCGATCGTCGATCCGGCCGGAGGCGTTCGGTGTCGTCACGACGACCGGGTCGGCGGCGTCGCTCGTTTCCGTGTAGTGTTCAGCGACGATCGCGAGGACAGTATCTTCGTGGACGACCTCGCCCTCGGCGTCGATCACGACGATCCGGTCGCCGTCCCCATCGTGTCCGAGGCCGAGATCGAACGGCCCGTCGGCGACGAACGCCCGGAGGTCGGCGAGGCTTTCGGCGGTCGGCTTCGAGGTCCGCCCCGGGAAGTGGCCGTCGATGCTGGCGTTGAGCGTCGTAACGGTCGCCCCGAGCTCACGGAGTACGCCCGGCGTCGCGAGACTCGACGTTCCGTTCCCGCAGTCGACAGCGGCACGGATCCCGTCACAGTCCCCGATCTCCTCGCCGACGTACTCGACGGCGGCGGCACGGTACGCCTCGATCACGTCAGCGCGGGTCCGGGATCCCCACTGGTCCCACCCGACCGGCCCCTGTTCGGATTCGATGCGCGATTCGATCCGGCGTTCGGCCTCCCGGTCGTACTCGACCCCATCGACGAAGAACTTGAGCCCGTTGTCCGCGGGCGGATTGTGACTCGCCGTCACCATGACCCCGCGACGCCCGCGGCTCGCGTAGGCGAGCGCCGGCGTCGTGACCTCACCGAGTCTGATCACGTCAACGCCGCCGCTCAACAGCCCGGCTTCGAGGGCTGCGGCGAGCGCCTGACCGGTCTCGCGGCCGTCCCGGCCGACGACGAACTTCGATCCGTCCTCGGCGGCCGCTCGGCCGAGCCTCAACGCGAGCGACGGCGGTACTTCCGTCCGTGCAGCCCCACGGATACCGGCGGTTCCGAACAGCTCCATGCCGGACGTTCGGCGACAAAGTACATTAAACGGCCGTATGCGAACAGACAGCGTTTCAGGAACGTCCTCGACAGCCCACACGCTGTACTCCCGCCCCGATGGGCTGTCGGCGGGTGTCTACGTCATGGGTCGTCTGGTCCCGTGCTCGTATATAAACCGCCGGCCGATCAGGCGATATCGCGGCTGGTGTCGATGTCGATCGCCGCACTGAGATCGAGTTTGATCACGTCCGAGAGCGCCCGGCCGCCGCGGAACTTGGGAACGGCGAGCCGGTTTTCGATCCGATCGCCTTTGACCGTCGTTTCGAGCTCGAAGACGATGTCGGCCATGTGTTCGGTCGTGTCCCGGAGCTGTGGGACGCTGTGTCCCTCGAGACAGTGCAGCATGGCTAGCCCCTCCGTGTTGTAGATGTGGTTCTGGAGCTCGTTGAGGAAGTTCCGGTACCGGGCTGGGTCGCTCCGCTCGAGCGCGTCGACGGGATCGACGACGAGGTTCGAAGACTCGGGAAGCGCGGCGACGAGCTTCGAGGCGTTATCGAGCGGCGCATCGCCTGTCACGTCCCTGACCGTCGGGTCGGCGGTGTTCGTCGGCGCGTTCTCGATGCTTTTTGCGACCGCGTCGCTGGTCCGATCGACGGAGAGATACAGGGTCCCCCGCGCCGCGGTCAGTTCATACAGGAACAGTTCGGCCTGGCTGGCCGGCGCGGCAGCGAGCGCGACGATGCTACCCGCCGGGATCCCGCCCTCGAGCTCGCGGTCGAGGGCCGCGATACCGGTCTTGAGGCGCTCGCTCATCGGATTACGGTTCGAGGGCGGCGCGATTAAAACTTCTGGCGGATCTATTCAGTAAAACACACGGCGAGTACGGATCGCCCGATGCCGGCGGGTACCCGGAGGACGCGGCGGCGTAGCTGGGGGATTCAAGAGCGTTCGCACCGGACCCTCCATCAATGCGTTACGACCACCTCATCAGTGCGAAACAGCTCTCGCGTGAGGACATCGAGTCCGTGCTCGATCGGGCCGCCGAGGTCGCGGCCGATCCCGGGGCGTTCGCGGACACACACGCGGGGACGCTTCTGGGATTGCTGTTTTTCGAACCGAGCACCCGGACCAGAATGTCGTTCGACGCCGCGATGAAGCGGCTCGGCGGCGACACGATCGACATGGGGAGCGTCGACTCCTCCTCGGTCAAGAAAGGCGAGAGCCTCGCGGATACGGTCCGGGTCATCGAGGGCTACGCCGACGCGCTCGTGCTCAGACACCCCTCCGAGGGGGCCGCAAAGCTCGCAAGCGAGTTCGTCGATGTCCCGGTCGTCAACGCTGGCGACGGGGCCGGCCAGCATCCGACCCAGACGCTTTTGGACCTGTATACGATCCGGGAGAACGCCGGGCTCGACGGTCTCAGGATCGGTATCGTCGGCGATCTGAAGTACGGACGGACGGTCCACTCGCTCGCTCACGCGCTGACGAACTTCGACGCCGAACAGCACTTCATCAGCCCCGAAAGCCTCCGGCTGCCGCGGGGCATCCGGTACGATCTCCAGTCGTCCGGTACGACCGTTCGGGAACATACGGAGATCGAGGACGCACTCGAAGATCTCGACGTGCTGTACGTCACCCGGATCCAGCGCGAGCGGTTCCCGGACGAGAACGAATACCGACAGGTCGCCGGTGAGTACCGTATCGACTCGGCGCTGCTCGAATCCGCCGCCCCGGAGCTTACCGTCATGCACCCGCTGCCCCGGGTCGACGAGATCGCCCCCGAGATCGACGAGACTGCCCGTGCGGCGTACTTCGAACAGGCACACAACGGCATCCCGGTTCGGATGGCACTTCTGGACGAGATACTATGACAGACACCGAACTCCGCGTTTCGAAGATCGAGAACGGAACCGTCATCGACCACGTCCCCGGCGGAGAGGCGCTCACCGTCCTCGCGATCCTCGGGATCGACGGGAGCGGCGGCGAGGTGGTCAGCATCGGGATGAACGTCCCCTCCGACCGGCTCGGAAAGAAGGACATCGTGAAAATCGAGGGGCGCGAACTGAGCCAGGCCGAGGTCGACGTGCTCTCGCTCATCGCTCCCGAGGCGACGATCAACATCGTCCGGGCGTTCGAGGTTATCGAGAAACACCACGTCACCAGACCGGAGACGGTCCGTGGCGTGCTCTCGTGTCCGAACGCCAACTGCATCACGACGGAAAACGAACCCGTCGAATCCAGATTCGACGTCCTCGATGCGGGCGTCCGGTGTGTGTACTGTGAGACGATCATCGACGGCTCCATCGCATCACACATCCACTCGACGTAGGCCACCCCTCCTTTTCGCCCCCGAGCCGAGCGGGTCAGCAGAAAGATTATGCCATCGGATACCGTTGATCGAAGCGTATGTCGAAGAAAGCACTCGCGGTCGTTCTCGTCGCAGCGGTCGTCCTGTTGTACGTAAAGAAACGATAGCTCCCCGGCGCTACTGGAACCGCCCTCCGATCACTTTTCCGAACGACTTACCCTCCGAGAGTCCCCAGTAGCGCTATGCACGGCGTCGTCACGCGGAACGAGGAGGAGACTGAATGGCCCGACTTCGACCGGAGCTTCTATGAAGTCAAGGACGTCTCGGGACGATCCGCCGAACCCCTCGAGGGGACGGTGAGCATGATCTCCTGTTTCGGTGACAACGCCGCCGCCGAGGAGGAGCCCGACCTCGTCCCCGTCACTCCCGACGGTCAGCGGGCGACCCGCGAGCGGACCTACTTCGATTGGGCGTACATCTGTCCGACCCACGACGGCTACCGCGAAGGGCTACTCGAGATCGTCGAGGACTGTACCGCGGTGACGCCGGACGTGCGGCTCGACGACATCGGGTTCCCGCGCCCGGAGTATTGCTACTGTGACCGCTGTAACGAACGGTTCGAGAGGTGGGCCCGGACCCGTCACGAGGACGGTGAAGGGCCCCCGCCCGAAGAGACGACGATCGAGGACCGCTACGCGTGGCGTGCCGACGTGATCAAGTCGTTCGTTCGGGACGCGGCCGATCGGATCCCCGGTCGGCTCTATATGACGCTGTACCCGGATCCATACGAGGGCCACCTCTACGAGCGGGCGGGAATCGACCTCGAAGCGATCGAACCGTTCGTCGACGAGTTCGTCGTGCCGCTGTACGACACCTACTACGGGACGACCTACTGGCTGGAGACGATCGCCCGGGGGTTCGAGGACCGCCTGAACACGCCGTTCAGCCTCGAGTTGTACGCGGTCGATGTCGACGTCGACAACCTGATCCACGCGATCGAGGTCGCCGGGAGCTACGGCGAATCGGTGCTCTTCGGGTACGACGCCGCCAACGCCCGGGCGGCGCTCCGACGGATGGATGCCGACCGCCGCGATGGCGTGGAGTGGTGAGCACCCCCGACCCGACGCCCGGTATCGTTATGTTACCGCGCGTGCGGCCTCGATGAGGTCGCCCCGGTCGCGGGTGTCTTCGGGCATCCCGTCCGGATCGAACCACCGCGCGTCGCTGATCTCCCCGTCCGGATCCGAGACCGCCGTCTCGGTCGTCTCCGCGGTCGCATGAAAGACGGGGAGCAGCCCCCAGGTATCACAGCCGCGACAGTTGATCTCGACGCGAGCCACCATCGCGAGCCCCCGGTAGGTGGCCCCGATGCCGGCCTCCTCTTCGAGTTCGCGCTCGGCGGTCTCCCGGAACGACTCGGAGCCGTCGACGCCGCCACCGGGCAGGACCCACAGGTCGACGCCCTCGTGTCTGACCAAGAGGAGTTCGCCGCCCTCCCGGCGGACGAGGGTGTGAACGCCGTAAGGCGTCCCGTGCCGTCGGATTCGGGTGGCGAGCGTGCGGAACCGGGCTCTCGAGACTCGCTTCCGGTAGGTGCGTCGGATGCCCTCATCACCGTATCGCTCCGACAGCCGGTGGGCGGCCCGTTCGGCCCGGCGTTCGGCCTCCTCGGCGAGGTACCACAACCCGTCTATAGACGTCATCCCGACCACCCCCATCGGCGTATCGGCCCCGTCTCGGTCGGAGGGAGGGACCGCAGGACAGCGGGACGTAACATACGATCGCTTAGACGTCGATCGCTGAAAAACTGTTCGAAGGGGGCGGGTGGACCGATCGGCTCGAATTCCGATATTCGACGCTGAAGCGACGGGCTTTTTCGGTACCGACGAAAAGCGGACGTATGGCATTTGAAAAGGGCGATCGCGTGGTATTCCACGACAAACACAGCGAGTACGACGGTGAAACAGGCGAGGTAACGCAGGTCTCCGAGACGATGTTCGGCGACAACACCTACATCGTCGAGTTCGAGGAGGGACAGGAGGCCGGGATCGCCGAGGAATCCCTCGAGACGGCCGAGGGCGACGAGTGAACCGATGAGCGCCGTCCCGTTCCACTACGTCGACCTCCGGACGTTCTGCTATGCGACGGAGGACGAAAAGCGGGTCGAGACGGCGCTTCGGACCTTCCTCCCCGAGGAGACGGAGATCGACAGCGACGCGACCGAGGGACACTACGGCGATCGGATCCTGGTTCTCTCGGTGCGACTCGAGCGGGCCGACGACGTCCGGTACGTCCTCTCGAAGCTGACCGAACTCGGCTCGTTCGATCGGCTCCTCTCGGAACTCGAAGACCGGATCGACGACAACTGCGCCTTCTTCATCCAGCTGGACAAACAGGCCGCCTACCGGGGGGACGTCGAACTCGGCGACGGTCTCATGCTCCGCGGGAAGGTCGAGGCCTACCCGGCGACGAAGGATCGGGCGATCGAGACCGCCAGCGAGGCCCTCGCGGCCCTCGAAGCACAGACGGACAGGTAATCGACGGACTCTCGACGTTTTCCCGGACCCGTCGGCGGGTAGTCTTATATGTATGTGTGATGTTCATGATAATGTATGACAGAAGAGACGATCCACGAGGAAAAACGGACCCGGAGCCGGAAAGGAATCGCATCGTACCTACACCGGATCGCGAACGCGCTCGGCCGCGGCGAACGCGTCCCCGCCGACGAGAACCAGACCGTGACCGTCGACCCGCCGGCCAGACCCACGCTCGAGACCGACATCGAACGCGACGGCGACACGCTCAGTCTCGAGATCGAGATGGAGTGGGACGGGACCGACAGCGAGGTCGAGACCGACACGAACGCCAGCAAGGCGGCCTTCCGGCGGTACGTCGACAGCGAGGACAAACACCGCTGGCGGCTGGTCCACGACAACGGCAACATCATCGCCGACGGCGGCGAAGGATACGCCTCGAAACAGAAGGCGACACAGGGGATCGAAAGCGTCAGATCGAACGCTCCCGGCGCCGCGGTGGTCGATCTCTCTAGCGAAGAGTCGATCGATAGCCCCGATGACGGAAGCGACGCCGTCTTCGAGCTGTTCGAGGATTCGGCCGGCGAGTATCGATGGCGGTTGGTCCACGACAACGGCAACATCATCGCCGACGGCGGACAGGGCTACTCGTCGAAACAGAAGGCGAAACAGGGCCTCCGGAGCGTCAAGCGGAACGTTCCCGGGGCAGCCGTCGAGGACGCAGACGAGTAGAACCGTAGGGGAAAGGAGGCGCTGGGAAGATCGACACTGTTTACGCTGATCGTATTCGATAGGACCCCGGTTTTCACCACTGAATACCCCGGGTTCCCCTCGAACTCACTGTCCGAGTTCGACCGAGCTATAAAATGGGTATCCCTCCTTGTTCCGAAACGAGACGGTCCTCGTACCAACCATGATACAGGTTTCCGACGAACTCCGCGACGTGTGTGTCGGCGCAACAGTGAACCTGTTCGTTTCCGTCGGGGAGACCTCCAGACGGCTCAAAGGGGAGGTCTACGAGACCAGAGAACGCGGCGAGAACGGCGACGTCGTTGAGGTCCGGATCACCGAAGGTGCACCCGGCGATTCGGATATCGTCTTCTGGCTCGGGTTCGCCGAGGAAGCGACCTACATGCTGCCGCTGGACGCCTACGACGATCGGCTCGTCTACGTCGAGTACCGTCACAACGGTGCCAGAACGGGCCTCAACGTCCGGACCGTCCGGGAGGTCGGGGTCCGGTGAGTCGGAAGGCCGCCGTCTCCGTTCCGTCGCACCGCTTTTACTCGTGTGTCGCGTAGTGTCGCCCGGATATGCTCCGGATTCGCGGCTCAGCGGGGGGAACTGCACTGACCGGGACGCTGTACGAACCCGGCGAGAACCCGCCGACGTTCCGCGGCGCGCCCGACGACGAGGCGCCGTACGTGTGGGTCTGTGATTCCTTTTATGAGGTCGAAAGCGGCGGGCAGACACAGACCCTTGAGGGCCGGGAGATCCAGGTCGCCTTCGAGTCGCCGATGCCGCGTGGGTTCGAAGACAAAGCGCACGCGATCGACGCCGCGACGGCGCACGTCCGGACGCAGTTCGCCCGCCTCGGGGTCGACGAGTCGGCCGTCGACGTCGACGTCCTCGAGGTAGCCGACGACCCGACCGCGTAACTCATGGGGAGTATCGTAGCCAGCCGGAGCGTTTCAGGCCCGACTTCCGGTACTGTGAACCGGCTCCTCGCGGTGCGTCGTGAACTCCTACGATACCCCCATCACGCCACAAGTCCCCACCGTTCGTCGTCGTAGGACCGGTCGCGGTCGGCGTCGAACCGTCGTTCTATCGCCCGTGTGAGCGCGGCCTTCTCCTCGCGGCTGATCCGGGCCAACTCGTCGGCTTTCGAGACCGCAAGTGGGGGTCCGCCCCCGTGGGCGATATCCCGCAGTACCTGCATCGTCAGCGCCTCCCGTGTTTCGGAGTCGCGTGTGAACACGGCGGGCGCCTCGATCCGGAACAGAAGCTCCTCGCGGGGGTCGTACACACAGAAGAACGTCACCTCGTAGTCGGCGGGATCGCGCTCCCGCTCGAGCCCGAGAGCGTCGCCGTCGGCCGACAGCGGTTCGTCGACGCCACACCGGGAGACGAACCAGTCGGTGAAGGTCAACTGGTCGGTCAGCGGTTCGCCGTCGACGTCGGTCCGCCGCAGGACGCGCTCGAAGAGGGCGGCGTCGTCGGCCCAGGGGGCCCGTTTCTGCCGGCGGAGCGTCCTGGTTATCGCTTTCGAACTCCCGTTTTTGACGAAACCGACAAGCGGGACGCCCCGGTCGGCAAAGCGCTCGACCAGATCGATGTAGCTCGCGACGACGTCCCGGGGGCGTTCGGCCTCGGCGAGGAGATCAGCGAGTTCGGGGTGTCGGTCCGTCCACGCCAGCAGCCCTTTCGGGTAGATCGGCCCGTCGAGGACGAGGAGATCCTCGACGACCTCGGCCTGCGTTTCGGCGTGGTTCACCTCCGCGAGATACAGCGACAGCGCGTGGACGACTGCCTCCTCGTAGCGGCTGACGCGTGGCGCCTGTAGCACCCGTCCCTTCGAGTAGCCGCCGTCGAACATCGTCCAGTCGTCCTCCCCGCAGTCGACGGTCGCGTCGTTGGAGTGGACCGTCGCCACCACTGTCCGCGAGCGGTGCAGCTCCAGCTCCGAGGGGACGGACGCCATCGCCGCCTGTGCCACGTCGAGGACGAGGCCGTTCGTGAACGTCGTCGGGTTGATCGTTCCCGAATCGAGCCCGTGTTGGGTCGGAAACGGCGCCTCCTGGAGGGCGGCGTCCTCGATCTCGATCCGCCGGCGGCGAAGCTGGTCCAGCGGTTCGAGGACCCGCCGGTCACCGTCCCACAGCGGGTCGAGGAACTCCGCGAAGACCGTCTCGGCGAAGTCATCGTGGTCGGTCGAATCGACGCGCTGGCTGATCCGGCCCGCGAGCTGTGCGATGCCGTCGAAGTGGACCGGGTCGAGGGTCATACGCCGTCTGGGGCGCTCTGGCTCATAAAACGTCGGCCGATCACCCTAACTCGCCGGCGACGGCCGTCGCCATCGTGTCGCTGTTGTAGTCGGCGCCGGTCTTCCCGTCCGGTGTCAGGACGATGAGGCCGGCGTGGCCCTCTGTGAGGCCGCCGAACTCGTCGATCGCCGTCCGCGCGGCCGATCCGGCGTCGTGGCCGTCCTCGAGCAGTTCGACGGCCCGCCGCGAGAGGGTGTGTCGGGCGATATCCTCGCCGGCCCCGGTCGCGGAGACGCCGCCGGCTCCGGTACAGTAGAACCCCGAACCGACCTGCGGGACGTCGCCGACGCGACCGGCGAGGGCGAACCATCGGCCGCCGGTCGACGTCGCGGCGGCCGTCCGTTCGCCGTCGGTGGCGACCGCGCCGACCGTATCGTGGTCCCGCTCGGCGGGGCCGCCGAACCGCTCTCGGACCCACGTCGCCTGCGCTTCGATCCCGTCCGGCGGCCTCTCGCCGAGGTCCTCCCAGCGCGTTCGGGTTCGGTCCGTCCATAGGTCGACATCGGTCTCGACCCCGTACGCGTCGGCCAGATCGACGGCGTGAACGCCCGAAACCAGGACGTGTGGTGTCTCCGATCGGACGACTACCGCGACGTCGATCGCGTGTTCGACGCCGGGCATGCCACAGGCTGCCCCGACACTGCGGTCCTCGCGCATGATCCCTGCGTCGGTCCGGATGTACCCATCCGACTGGACGGCGCTCCCCCTGCCGGCGTTGAAGCGTGGGTCCGACTCGAGCGCCCCGAGGGCCGTCCGGACCGCATCGATCGGTGATTCCGCCTCGCTTCCGGCTTCCGCGGCCGAATCGAGCGCTCGCTGCCGGGTCTCCGGATCCGCCGGGGCCGTCCCGGCGCCCCCGTGGACGATGACTCGCATGCCCGACCGTCGTCCCGTTGGCACTTATTTCTTCTAACTATCACGATCGTTATTTATAGATACGCCGGGAGAACGGTACGCCTTTCATGGCCCCCTTCAAAACCGTCCGGTATGGATTACGACAAAGTCGAGGTTCCGACCGAGGGCTCGAAGATCGAGGCGACGGGGGAGGACGAACTCTCCGTCCCCGATGACCCGATCATCCCGATCATCTACGGCGACGGCGTCGGCAGCGACGTCGGCCCCGCCGCACAGACCGTCCTGGAGGCCGCCGCCGAGGCGACCGGCCGCGAGATCAACTGGATGCGGCTGTACGCCGGCGAAGCCGCCCGCGAGAAGTACGGCGAGAACCTGCCCGACGAGACCGTCGAAGCGATCCGGGAACACCGCGTCGCGATCAAGGGACCGCTGACGACGCCGGTCGGCGCCGGCTTTCGCTCTCTGAACGTCGCCCTGCGCAAGAAGCTCGATCTGTACGCGAACGTCCGGCCGACCTACCATCTCGACGGCGTCCCCTCGCCGGTCTCAGAGCCCGAACAGATGGACATGGTCACGTTCCGTGAGAACACCGAGGACGTCTACGCCGGCATCGAGTGGGAGGCCGGAACCGACGAGGTCGAGCAGGTCAAGGAGTTCGTCGAGGAGGACATGGGCGCCGACGACGTCATCCACGACGGTCCCGTCGGCATCGGCGTCAAGCCGATCTCTGAGTTCGGCTCCAAGCGGCTGGTCCGCCGGGCGATCGATTACGCCCTCGAACACGACCGCGATTCGGTCACGCTGGTCCACAAGGGCAACATCATGAAGTTCACAGAGGGGCAGTTCCGCGACTGGGGCTATGAGGTCGCAGACGAAGAGTACGGCGAGGAAGTCATCACCGAGGACACCCTCTGGGAGGAACGGGACGGCGAAGCGCCCGAGGACGCCGTCGTCGTCAACGACCGCATCGCGGACAACATGCTCCAGCAGGTGCTCACCCGGACCGACCAGTACGACGTGCTGGCGACGATGAACCTCAACGGCGATTACATCTCCGACGCCTGTGGCGCCCAGATCGGCGGGCTCGGAATCGCCCCCGGTGCCAACTTCGGCGACGGCCGCATGCTCGCCGAACCGGTCCACGGGTCGGCCCCCAAATACGAGGGCCAGGACAAGGTCAACCCCACCGCGATCATCCTTTCGGGCCGCATGATGCTCGAGTACCTCGGCTGGACCGACGCCGCGGATCTGGTCCGCGATGCCGTCGAGGAGACGATCTCCTCCGGGCGGGTCACCTACGACCTCGAACGACAGCTCGAGGACGCCGAGAAACTCGCCACCAGCGAGTTCGCCGAGGCGGTCGTAGAGAACATCAACGACCTCGCCTGAGACGGCGGGACCGAACCTCGTTCCGTTTCTGTCCTGGGCAACGCTGGGGCTGAGCCACCGGATCCGGACAGAGACGTCTACCCGTCGAATCCAACCGCAGTGATCCCGACGCCGCGTCGGGTGTTACTCCGCCCAATCGGGATCCGTCCGCGCCGGCGAGAAGACGTCGATCCCGCGAACGACGGTGTCGCCGCGGTTCTCTACCCCGTGGGGTTCCCCGCCCGGGATGACGAACGAGTCGCCCGCAGAGAGCGTCACCGTCCCCTCATCCGAGAGGAACGTCAACTCGCCCTCGTAGAGGTACCCGATCTGCTCGTGGGGATGGTCGTGTTTCGGAACGGCCGCGCCGGGTTCGATCTCGAACTCCTGCATGCTCGTCTCTTCGCCGTCGACGAGCTTCGTCAGGTGGACGTTTTCGACCGCTTCGACCGAGTCTTTATCGGACAGTCCGATGTGCTCCATAGGCGCCTATCACCCCCGGTCGAAATAAAAACGGGGGATCCATTCCCGCCCGTCCCCGGTTCAGTAGGATTTCGCGAAGTAGGCGGTTTCGGTCGCGTCCTCGCCACAGATCCCGCAGGTGTCGTGGATCGGTTCCTCCTCGGTGTCGAGCGGGAGCATCACGATCTCGGCGGCGATCTCGTCTTTGATAACCGCCTCGCAGTCCTCGTCGCCGCACCAGCCCGTCTTGACGTAGCCGCCGTGTTGGCCGATCGTGCCGAGGATCTCGCCGCGGCCGTGGGCCTCACGGACGTTCTCTTCGAGATTCTCTTCGGCGGCCGCATAGAGTTTGGCGTAGACGGTCTCGAGGGCCTCGTCGACCGATCCGACGATCCCCTCCCGATCCGCGCTCTCCGTTTCGCCGTCCGGCCGGTGGACGAGCGTCGCCTCGCTGTCCTCGACCTCGTTGGGACCGATCTCGATCCGGAGCGGGACGCCGTTGAGTTCGTGTTCGTTGAACTTGAAGCCGGGATTGCGCTCGTCGCGGTCGTCGAGTTCGGCGCGGAACTCCTCGTCGAGTTCGGCGGCGAGGTCGGCGGCGTACTCCCGGACGCTCTCTTCGGTTTCGGCCTGCCAGATCGGGACGACGACGACCTGCGTCGGGGCCAGCGCCGGCGGCAGGACGAGCCCCTGATCGTCCGAGTGGGTCATGATGAGCGCGCCGAGCGCGCGCCAGGACAGCCCCCACGAGGTGGTGTGGGCGATCCGCTCGTTTTCGTCCTCGTCGGTGTAGGTGATGTCGAACGCCTCGGCGAAGGAGGTCCCGAGGTGGTGGCTCGTCCCGGCCTGCACCGACTTGCCGTCCGGCATCAGCGCCTCGATGGTCGTCGTCGTGTGCGCGCCGGGGAACTTGTCGTGTTCGGGCTTCCGGCCGAGCATACCGGGGATGGCCATCACCTCCTCGTAGAGCCGTTCGTACTGGTGCAACCGGGTCATCGTCTCCTCCCAGGCGTCCTCGTGGGTCGCGTGGGCGGTGTGGCCCTCCTGCCAGAGGAACTCCTTCGTCCGGAAGAACGGTTTGGTTTCGGTGGCCTCCCAGCGGACGACCGAACACCACTGGTTGACCCGCAACGGGAGGTCCCGATAGCTGCGGACCCACTCGGCGATAAAGGGCGTGATGATCGACTCGGAGGTCGGCCGGACGGCGAGGCGCTCTTCGAGTTCCTCGTGGCCGCCGTGGGTCACCCACGCGACCTCGGGGTCGAACCCCTCGACGATGTCCTTCTCCCGTTCGAGGTACGATTCGGGGATGAACATCGGGAAGTAGGCGTTCTGTACGCCGGTCTGTTTGAACCAGCCGTCCAGATGCTCCTTGAGCCGCTCCCAGATCGCGTAGCCGCGCGGGCGGGTAACGATGAACCCGCCCATCGGGGCGTAGTCCGCGAGGCCGGCTTTCTGGACGACCTCGGCGTACCACTCGCCGGGATTGTGTGCTTTGCTCTCCGTGATTCCGAGTTCTTGTTCACTCATGGTGTTTTTGCGTTCGCGTTCGGCTGTCGCTTCCGAACGGACTGGCGTTGGTGTCCGTTCGGCGGCGTGCGTTTATATACTGTCGGGATCTGCTCGTGTCCGATCGTCGTGTGAATGTTCCGGACGGAAGAGCGGACGACAGACACACTCCGGTGGACGGTTATCGGTTCAGAATCCGTAACGTCTCGAAGATTTATTTTACGAACCGTCGATGGTCGGGATATGGAGATTATCGATGGCGACAAGACGCGGTGTAGTCGGTGTGAGGACGTTATCTCGCTCGCCGAGGCGGTCGTTCTAGAGCGGCAGAACAACAAGGCGATGGAGAAGCCCCTCTGTGGGACGTGTTTCGAAAACGTCGGCGTTCCGAAGGGCTACGAGGTCGAACGGGACGTGACCTACCTGGAACGATAGCACGGCGTTCGGCCGTGTGGAATCCGAAACATCCTTTAGTTCTCTAATTAGATGTAATTATACGATGAGCGAGTTCCCGGAATACGTCGACGTATCGTACACCGACGGGGAGGGCGAGTCCGCCGCCGACTACCCCGCGATCGAGGACAAAATCGAAAAGGCCATCGAGGTCGTTGCGACCGGCCTCGAGGAGTACGAAAACCCCGCGATCATGTGGACCGGCGGGAAGGATTCGACGCTAACGCTGTATTTCGTCAAGGAGGTCGCCGAGCAGTACGGCTACGACCTCCCGCCCGCGGTCTTCATCGACCACTACCAGCACTTCGACGAACTGCTCGAGTTCGTCGACCGGTGGGCCGAGGAGTGGGACCTCGAGGTCATCTTCGCGCGCAACGAGGACGTCGGTGCCTACGTCGAGGAACACGGCCTCGAGCCCGGTGACGACATCCCCGTCGAGGAACTCGACGAGAACAACCGCCGTCACATTCGGGAAATCCTCGAATACGAGGAGGACACCTTCCCGTTCCTGCTGGATACCTACGTCGGCAACCACCTGCTGAAGACGGTCGCGCTGAACAACACGTTGGAGGAACACGGCATCGACGGGATCATCTCGGGGATCCGCTGGGACGAACAGGAGGCCCGCGCCGAGGAGACCTTCTTCTCGCCGCGGCACGACCCCGACATCTATCCGCCCCACGACCGGATCCAGCCGATCCTGCAGTTCGACGAAGCCGACGTCTGGGACGCCTTCTGGTACTACGTCGTCCCCGAGACCGTCTCGGAGTACCCCGACGACGGCTACGTCCCGCAGGACTACGACGACCTGCCGAACGACCTCACCCACGAGGACATCCCCGTCTCGCCGAAGTACTTCGCCGGCTTCCGGTCGCTGGGCAGCGAGATCTCGACCGAAAAGAGCGACGAGGCCCCCGCATGGCTACAGGACTTAGAGAACACGACCGAACGTGCCGGTCGTGCCCAGGACAAAGAGGACCTGATGGAGCGGCTGCGGGACCTCGGTTACATGTAAGCGACACCCCCGGATGGAGAAACGACGTTGGTAAAGAGTTTTGTCCGGGTTCCCCCAAACGGGGGACATGACCGATTACACTGTCGAGTTCGTCGGGACCGGCGAGACGATCACGGTCGCCGATACGAGTACTATCCTCCAGCGCTGCATCGAGGAAGGGATCGCCCAGGAGTACTCCTGTCGCGTCGGGATGTGTCTGGCCTGTTCGGCCGAAATAATCGAAGGCGAGGTCACACAGCCGGCGGCCCGCGGGCTCACCGACGAAGAGCGGGAACGCTACGCTTTGACGTGTATGGCCCGCCCGCAGTCGGATCTGAAACTCGACCGCGGGAAGTACCCCCCGAGCATCGACGCCGACACCGCGGCCGACGACGGCGGCCCCGATCCGGCCGCAGCCGACGACTGATACGGCTCGATCCCGGACCGATCGACGGCCGGCCGCCCGGCGCCTCGAAGTCCCAACCGCTATGAGACCCCGGCCGGTACCCCTCTCGTATGGCCCTCGAGATCGGTCGCCGGCTCGTTCACGCCTCGGGGGCGACACTCCCCGCCGCGTATCTCATCGATACCCACGTTCTCGGGACGGGGCTTTTCACGTGGTCGGTTGTTCGGGCGCTCACCGTCCTTGGACTGCTCGTGACCGCAATCCTCGAGGCCGCCCGGCTGTACGGCGGCCTCGAACACGTGATCTACGACCGGCTCACCCGTGGGTACGAGGCGGATTCCGTCGCCGGCTACGCGATGTACGTCCTCAGCAGCACGGTCACGGTCTTCGCCTTCGAACCGCGCGTGGCGGTCCCGGCGCTTTTCATGCTCGCGCTCGCCGACCCGGTAAGCGGGATGCTCTCGGGCGATCAGTTCCGCGTCGTCGCCCGCCCCCGCGTGTTCGTCGGGATGTTCGCCGTCAGTTTCCTCTTGGCGTTCCCCTTCGTTTCCCTGCCGGCCGCCGCCGCCGGAGCCTTCGGTGCGACGGCCGCCGACGGCGTGAAACCGATCGTCGCCGGCCACGTCGTCGACGACAACCTCACGATTCCCTTGTTCGCCGCGGGGGCGATGTCCCTCGCCCTATCGGTCGTCGGCTGACCGCCTACAGGAGGACCGCAAGCGGGACGCCGAAGGTGACCGCGAGCCCCACGAGCGCGATCGCGGCGCCGACGAGCGTCTGCCTCGCCGTGTACTCGCTCTGTGGGGCCGTCGATCGGCTCCCGGTGGATCCGTGTGGGTGGTGGTCGTGGTCGTCGTGGTCCTCGTCGTCCATACGCGATCATCCGTCGGGCCGATACTTCGACTTACCGCTTCCCACGGTCCGGGTACGGTGGCCGCGATCCTGAAGATTGATGCCCGTTGAATATAGAGGCGGGGTATGGGATGGACACTCACGGAAAAGGTCCTGGCGGATCACCTGGTCGATGGCACGCTCGAGCCGGGCGAGGAGATCGGCATCGAGATCGATCACACGCTCGCACACGACCTCACCGGACCGCTCGTGTGGCTGCAGTTCGAGGCGCTGGAACTCGACGAGGTGCGGACCGAGATCTCTGTCCAGCACTGCGACCACCAGACCTACCAGCCCGATTTCAGGGTCAGCGACGACCACCGCTTTCTGCGGAGCGCGACCGGTACCTACGGGGCGTACTTTTCGCGTCCGGGAACCGGGATCTGCCATCAGATCCACAAGGAAAACTTCGTGGTGCCCGGCAAGACCATCCTCGGGGCGGATTCACACACCCCGACTGCGGGCGGCCTCGGGCAGTTCGGGATCGGCTCCGGCGGCCTCGATATCACCGTCGCGATGGGCGGGGAGCCGTACTACTTCGAGATGCCCGAGATCGTCAACGTCCGACTGGAGGGCGAACTCGGCGAGTGGGCCACCGCCAAGGACGTCATCCTCGAGTTGCTCCGCCGGACATCGGTCAAATACGGCGTCGGCAAGGTCTTCGAGTACACCGGCCCCGGCGTCGAGTCGCTTTCGGCCCACGAGCGGACGGTGATCGCGAACATGGGGACCGAACTCGGCGCGACGAGTTCGATGTTCCCGACCGACGAGCGAACCCGAGAACTCTTCGGTCGGCTGGGCCGCGAGGAGGATTTCGTCGAGATTCGACCGGACGAGGACGCCGAATACGACGGGACGATCGAGGTCGACCTCTCCGGGATCGAGCCGCTGATCGCGGCGCCGTCGATGCCCGACAACGTCGTCCCGGTCCGGGAGGTCGCCGGGGTCTCGGTCGATCAGGTGCTTTTCGGGTCGTGTACGAACGGGGCTTACGAGGACCTGCTGCCGGCCGCGAAGATGCTCGAGGACCGGACCGTCGATCCCCGGACGGAGGTGACAGTCGCACCGGGATCGAAGCGCGCCGCCGAGCAGTTGACCCGCGAGGGCTGGACGGTCGAACTGATGGCCGCCGGCGTCAACATCTCCGAGGCGACCTGTGGGGCCTGTATCGGTGCCGGCCACGTTCCGGCCTCCGATTCCGTCTCGGTGCGGACCTTCAACCGCAACTTCGAGGGCCGATCGGGGATGGAAGACGACAGCGTCTATCTCTGCTCGCCCGAGACCGCCACGGCGGCGGCAATCGCCGGCGAGATCGTCGATCCGCGCGATCTGGCCGAGGAACTCGGCGATCTGGAGCCGCCGGGGCGGGCGATGCCGGACGAATACGTCGACGTCAGCGAATCGGACATCATCACACCGGGGGAGGCCGAGGAGGACGAACTCATCAAGGGACCGAACGTCGGGACCGTCCCGCTGAAGGATCCCCTTCCCGCCGACATCGAAGGCCCGGCGCTTCTGAAGATGGGCGACAACATCACGACCGACCACATCATCCCGGCGACCAAGGAGGTCTCGATGCACCGATCGAACGTGCCGAAGCTCTCGGAGTTCACGCTCAGCCGGGTCGACGAGACGTTCGCGGAACGCGCCGCGGCGGCCGACGGCGGCTTTCTCGTCGCCGGCGAGAACTACGGACAGGGGTCCTCCCGGGAACACGCGGCGCTGTGTCCGATGTATCTCGGTGTGGAGGGCGTCCTCGCACGGAGCCTCGCCCGCATCCACAAGACGAACCTGTTTAATTTCGGGATCGTGCCGCTTTCGATCACCGGAGAGGCCTACGGGAAGATCGAGCAGGGCGACGATATCGAGATCGTCGACGACGTCGCCGAGGCCGTCAGTTCGGGGCAGGAGGCCTTCACCGTCCGCGTCGACGGCGGGTGGGAGACGACGGCCACGCTCGAGGCCTCCTCGCGGGAGCGACAACTGCTCGTAGACGGGGGCAAACTGCCGCACACGAAACAGAAACAGACCTAGAACGGGGGGAACCCCACTTATATGTCCGTGGGGGGCATGTTCGGGGTATGGTAGACATCGGCAGCGAGGCGCCGGACTTTACGGTACCCGTCGCCGGCGGCACAGCGTACAACGACGTCGAACCGTTCACGCTCTCGGCGGCGCTGGAGGAGGGGCCGGTCGTCCTCGCGTTCTACCCGGCGGCCTTCACGAGCGTGTGTACCGAGGAGATGTGTGCGTTCCGGGACTCGATGTCGAGGTTCGACGGACTCGACGCGCGCGTTTACGGCGTCAGCGTGGATCTTCCCTTCGCACAGAACGTCTGGATCGAGGAGGAAGGGCTGAACTTCCCGATGCTCTCCGATTGGGACCACGAGGTCATCGAAAAATACGACGTGATCCTCGAGGACATGTACGGGATGGTCGAGGTGGCCCAACGCAGCGTCTTCGTCGTCGACTCCGCCGGCGTCGTGACGTATAAATGGGTCCCGGAAGGGGACAACCCGGACTTCGACGCTCTCGTCTCCGAGATCGGGGACGCGGTCGCCGAGGCTGCCGGGGACTGATCCGGATCCGAAGACGGTCGTCGCTCGAGAACGGGACGGGGCTCCCGTTAGGTGGTGTTCGGTCCGTCTCCGGGGGTGTCGGGGTCGGTCCCCTCTTTTACCCCGGGTTCGACGCCGCTGTCGGTTTCGGATCCCGTACCGGAATCCGGTTCCGCCGAGGTGTCGACGACGGCCGTTTCGCCGCCGTCATCCCCGTCCTCGGTGCTTTCGTCGGCCGCTTTCGGGATCAACACTTCGAGCGTTCCGCTCTCCGTCAGCGTCGCCTCGGCCCGGTCGGGGTCGACGGCGGCGCCCTCCGGCAGTTCGACGCCGCCGTCGAGGGCGAGCCCGCGGCCCGGGAGGACCATCTCGTAGTCGTCGTGGAACTCCCGGAACCGATCGATACGGACCGAGACGGCTCCCCTCTCGAATCGGACGTCGACGTCGGCGGCCGTCGCCCCCGGGGCGTCGAAGACCGCCAGATAGGCGTCGTCGCTCTCCAGGAGGTCCGCCGAAAGCGACCGGCGTTCCTGAAACCGGCTGGCCGCCCGCCCGACCCCGCCGAGGACGGCGCGGCCGATCGAGGCCCCCACCTCTCGGATCATACCTCGAGTTCCTCCAGGGTGTCGTCGGCCCCACAGTACGGGCAGGCGAACGACTCGGCGCCGGTTCCGTCCGGCATCGAGTAGCGGTAGTGTAGCTCCATCATGTCCAGATCGCACTCCTCGCGCGTACAGACGACCTCGAGCGTTTTCGGCATACCTCCCCTACGAGCGTGACGCTAATCAATTCCCCGGCGTGTGCCCGTCGGACGGACCGAACCGTACGGCCCCTCCCCTCGGCGTCCGCGTTCGCCCCACGAGACGAAATCTATATTAGCCGAACGCCGAAAGCGTCGTACATGGTCGACAAATTCGACATCGCCGGGTACCTCGGAATGGGGCTGTTCATCGGTGCGTTCTTCGGTTTCGTACTCTCACGGGGCGACGCGATGTTCGCCGGCGTGGGTGCGGCTGTCCTGGGCGTGATCGCGATGGTCTATCTGTTCACGCTCGGCAGAACCGGCGGTCCGATCGCAGCCTGAAAACGACGGCACTTTCAACCCGGACGACGCCTCACCGCCGGGAACACTCCCCTTCCCCTTCTATCCGCATCCGTTTTACCGCTCGACACCGTTCGCTTCGGTATGAACGATCCGGCGGATCTCGATCTGACGATCGTCGACGGCTACGTCGACGAGCCCGCCCACTTCGGCGTCCCGCCGTACATCTCGACGTATCCCCGCTTTGCCGCCGGGGCCGCCGTCGACGCCGGCGTCGATCCGGCCGCGATCACGTATCACACCATCGACGAGCTCCGCGAGGACCGATCGCGGTACCGGGACGTGGCCGAGGCCGACCTGTTCGTCTACGTCGGCGGGATGACCGTCCCCGGCAACTACGTCGGCGGCACGCCGGCCGAACCCGACGAGGTCAAGGAACTCGCCTGGGCCGCCGAGGGGACGAGCGTCATGGGGGGACCCGTCCGGTTCGGCGTCGGCGAGGCCAACGAGGGGGCGACGGAGACGAAACGGCAGAACCTCGATTACGATTTCCTCGCGATGGCAGACATCGAGGCCGCCGTCTACGATCTCGTCCACAGCGGGCTCGAGGGTTTCGAGGATCGCTACCGCGATAACGACGAACTCGACCGGTGGGCCCGGAAGGGCGCGTTCCTCATCGAGCAACACCCCGACCATCCGGACTATCTCATCTGTGAGATGGAAACCTCCCGTGGCTGTCCGTACCGGTGTTCCTTTTGCACCGAGCCGATGTACGGCGACCCAAGCTTCCGGTCGCCCCCTTCGGTCGTCGGGGAGGTCGACGCGCTGGCCGGCCACGGCGCCCGGCACTTCCGGCTCGGCCGGCAGGCCGACATCCTCGCGTACGGCGGTGACGGCGAGGCGCCGAACCCCGAGGCGCTGGAGGCGCTGTATTCGGGGATACACGAGGCGGTCCCGGAGCTCGGGACGCTCCATCTGGACAACATGAACCCCGTGACGATCACCGAGTACCCCGAGCGCTCTCGGGAGGGGATCCGGATCATCGCGGAGTACAACACACCGGGCGATACGGCCGCTTTCGGGCTCGAATCGGCCGACCCCGTCGTCCAAGAGGAGAACAACCTCCTCGTGACCGCTGAGGAGTGTCTCGAGGCCGTCCGGATCGTCAACGAGGAAGGCGGCTGGCGACCGGGCGAGGAGCCGGGATCGGGACCCTCCCTCGACCCGAACGCCGACCGGCTGCCGAAGCTCCTGCCGGGGATCAACCTCGTCCACGGGCTGGCCGGCGAGCGAGCCGAGACCTTCGAGCACAACAAGCAGTTCCTGCGGGACGTCTACGAGGCGGGGCTGATGGTCCGCCGGATCAACATCCGGCAGGTGATGGCCTTCGAGGGGACCGAGATGGCCGAAACGGGCGCTTCGATCGCCGACGACCACAAACAGCAGTTCAAGAAATACAAACGCGAAGTGCGCGAGGAGATCGACAACCCGATGCTACAGCGGGTCGCCCCGCCCGGGACCGTCCTCCCGAACGTCTATCTGGAGTACCACCAGGACGGGACGACCTTCGGTCGACAACTCGGGACCTACGCACTGCTCGTCGGAATCCCCGGCGAGCGCGAACTCGGCCGGACCGTCGACGTCGCCGTGACGGACCACGGCTTCCGGTCGGTCTCGGGTGTTCCGTACCCGCTCGATATCAACAGCGCCTCGATGGACGAACTCCGGGCGCTCCCGGGCGTCGGGAAACAGCGTGCCGGCAACATCGTCGTCGAGAGACCCTACGACACCGCCGCGGCGGCGACCGACGGGCTGGATCTCTCGCGGTTCTGTACGGCGACCGCCCACGAACGCCCGCGGTGACGCCCGGAGGCGGCCGAACCCTCGGCCGATATTCCGGCCGTCCCGCGAGATTCAAGTCGGCCGCCCCACTACCGCGGCGTAGTGTCAGTCTCGTTCGATCTGTTCGGCACGCTCGTCGACGCCGATATCCCGGACGACCCCGCGACGGCCGTCGCCGAGGAACTCCGGGCCCGTGACGTCTCCGTCCCTTCGGATTTCGGCGCCGCCTACCGCGAGGTCCACATCGACGCCCCCGAAGGGGCGGAGGTCCCGCTGCCGGCACACGTCGCCGCCGCGCTCTCCTCTCGCGGCGTCGACGCGCCGAACAACGCCGCCCGGGGGGCGGTCGTCGCCGCGTTCGATCCGACCGTCACCCGGCGGGCGGGCGCGCTTGAAGCGATCGAGGCCGCGGCCGAACGCGGCCCGATCGGGCTCTGCTCGAACTGTAGTGTCCCCGAACTTGTCGGCCGAACGCTGATCCGTGCGGACCTCCGTGGGCGGTTCGACACCGTCGTCACGAGCGTCAGTTGCGGCTGGCGAAAGCCCGACGTACGGGCCTTCGAGGCGGTCGCGGACGGCCTCGGCGCCGACGTCGATTTTCTCGCCCACGTCGGCGATGACCCCGAGACGGACGGCGGGATCGAGGCCGCCGGCGGACGGTTCCTCGACGTCTCCGAGGTCCCACTGTCGACGCTCGAAGACCGTCTCGATCCCGGGGAGTCCGGCCCGTGATCGCTCCGGGGCCCGCGGTCGTCGTCGCCGTCGCCGTCGCGGGCGGCCTCGAGACGGCGGTCGGCGAACCGCCGGGCCGGTACCATCCAGTCGCGTTTCTCGGAGGGCTCATCGGGCGACTCGAAGCGAGGAAGTTCGGCGTCCCCCGCTTCGCCGGGGCGTTCTATGCCGTCTCGGTTCCCCTCGGCAGCGCGATCGTCGTCTACGGGCTGGTATGGTCCGCGGGCGCGGTCCACTCTATCGCCGCCGCGGTGCTTTCGGGCGTCGTCCTCTGGGTCGCCTCCAGCCTCCGAATGCTGCTCGGGAGCGCCCGCAGCGTGATCGAGGCGAGCGACGACGATACCGACGCCGCCCGGGAGGCCCTGCCCGCGCTCGTCGGACGGGACACCGGGGGCCTGTCGCCCGAACTCGTCCGGAGCGCCGCGATCGAGAGCCTCGCGGAGAACCTCTCCGACGGGTTGATCGCGCCGCTTTCGGCGTTTCTCGCCCTCTCGTTCGTTTCTATCCCGGCCGCGGCCGCGGCCGCGGCGTTCCTCAAGGCCACGAACACCATGGACTCGATGCTCGGGTATCCCGGCCCCCTGGGGTGGGGAAGCGCCCGACTCGACGATCTGTTCATGCTCCTGCCGGCGCGGATCACGGCCGTCCTCATTTCGCTTTCGGCCGGGGATCCAGACGCGCCGCTTCGCGCCCGCCGATACGCCTACAAGCCCGCGTCACCGAACGCCGGATGGCCGATGGGAACGCTCGCCGCTGTCCTGGACGTTCGACTCGAGAAACCCGGCGCCTACGTCCTCAACGACGTCGCCGCCGGACCGACCGAACGCGACGGGTACGCCGCGATCGCGCTGACGAAGCGGGCCGGGGGGATCGCCTATCTACTCGCCGCGATTGCGGGGGTGTTCCGGTGGCTCTGAGCGACCTCGCGGGCGGGCTCCGCGGCGGCGTCGCCTTCCTCACCCGGATCCCGGCTTCGACCCGCGAGGCCGACTGGGACCGGTTCCGGGCGTTCCCCGCCGCGTTCCCGCTCGTCGCCTACCCCGTCGGGGCGGTCGCGTCGGTACCCTTCCTCGCCGGCAGTCTCGCCGGCCTGCCCGACGCGACTGTCGCGTTCGGCTATCTGTCGGTTCTGGTCGTCCTCGTGGGGATCCCGCACCTCGACGGGGTCGCGGATCTCGGCGACGCCGCGGCGGCCCACGGCGCGGCCGCCCGACGCCGTGCGCTGAAGGATACGGAGACGGGCGTCGGCGCGATCGTCGCGGTCGCCGTCGTCTTGGTCGGCCTCGCCGTGGCGGCGCTGGAACTCGCCGCCGTCCCGACGCTCGCCGCCGTCGGCCTCGTCGTCGCGGGGGAGGTCGGCGCGAAACTCGGGATGGCGACCGTCGCCTGTCTGGGCACCGCGAGCCACGAGGGGCTCGGTTCGGCCTTTACACGGGGGGCGAGCCCGGCGCTGCTTTTGGGCCCCGTCCTCGTCTCGCTGCCGGCGGCACTTTTTTTACCGGCTGTCCCGGCCGCGGCCGCGGCCGTCGCCGCCGGCCCCCTCGTCGCCATCGTACTCGTCCGGTGGGCCGACCGAGCCCTCGGCGGCGTCAACGGCGACGTCTTCGGCGCGACGAACGAACTCGGCCGGGTGCTCGGCCTCCATGCGGGGGTGATCGTGTGGACGCTCTCGTGATGTGTGGCGGGGCGGGGACGCGGCTCGACCGCGGCGAGAAACCGCTCGTTTCGGTCGGCGACGAGCCGATGCTCGCACGCGTCCTCGGGGCGCTCGAGGCGAGCCGGACCGAGGCCGTCGTCGCCGCCACGTCGCCGCGGACGCCGGAAACGACGCGGTGGCTCGAGGACCGCGACGGAGTCGCGGTGATCGAGACCGCCGGCGAGGGGTACGTCGCCGACCTGACGAGCGCGCTCGAACACGTCGGTCGGCCGGTTCTGACGGTCGCCGCCGATCTCCCTTTGCTCGATCGTGGGATCGTCGATCGGACGATCGAGGCGTACGGGTCGGGCGCGTTGACGGTCTGTGTTCCTGCGGCGCTCAAACGCCAACTCGGCGTCAGCGTCGATTCGACACGCCGCCACGGCGGCCGTGAACTCGCGGCGACCGGGCTGAACGTCGTCGGCGCCGACGAGGCGGAAACAGTTCGTGTGAGCTACGACGCCAGACTCGCGGTCAACGTCAACAGACCCCACGACGCCGTGGTGGCCGGGGCGCTCGCCGGCGCGGCCGGAACGGAGGTGAACGCAAACGCCGATGGATCCTGACAGCGTCGACAGCGTCGACCGGGTACCGCACGGATCGAGCGACGAGCCGGACGTCCTCGATCTGAGCGCGAACATCAACCCCCGGACGCCGGCGGGGACCCGGGCCGTCTACGGGGCGGCTTTCGAGGACGCACGCTCGTACCCGAACGACGGCTACCCGGCCTACCGGGACGCGGCGGCCGGCTACGTCGGCTGTGATCCCGAGGCGGTCGTCCCGACCGCAGGCGGGCTTTCGGCGATCCGGCTCGCGATCGGCGTGACGGTCGCCCCCGGCGATCGGGCCCTCGTCCCGTACCCGTCTTTCGGGGAGTACGCCCGCGAGATCGAGTTGGCCGGCGGTCGTCCGGAGTTCGTTCCGTACGAGGAACTGCTCGAACGCGATCCCGCCGGATACGCGATGGCGATCGTCTGTACTCCGAACAACCCGACGGGCGAGTGTCCGCCGCCGGGCGACCTCCGTGCGTTCGCCGACCGGTGTGCGGCTGCGGGAACGACGCTTTTGGCCGACGAGGCGTTCCTCGGGTTCACCGACCGGGAGTCGCTGGCGGGTCGGGAAGGAGTCGTCGTCGCCCGCTCGCTGACGAAGCTCTTTGGGTTACCGGGCCTCCGGGCGGGGTTCGCGGTCGCGGAGGGAAACGCTCTCGATCGGCTACAGCGCGCCCGCCCGGCGTGGTCGCTCGGCGGTCCGGCCGCCGCCGTCGGCGCTCACGCCATGCGTGACGGCGGGTTCGTCGCCGAGACCCGACGCCGCCTCGCCCGCGAACGGGCAAACCTCCGGGCGGGACTGAGGGATCGCGGGTTCGACGTGACACCTTCGGAGGCTCCCTTCCTCCTCTGTGACGTCGGCGAACCGCCGGCGGAACTGCTTGCGGCCCTCCGCCGCAACGGTGTCGTCCTCCGGGACGCGACGACGTTTCGGGGGCTCGACCGCCACGTCAGGATCGCCGTTCGGGACCGGGAGGCGACCGACCGGCTGCTTTCGGTTCTCGATGAGGTGCGGTGATGTTCGGGTACGAGCGGACCGACGACCGGCTGACGCTGATCGGAGACGACGTCCGCTGGCTCTCGAACGGCGTCGGCGGCGGCTACGAGCGGAGCGACGCCGCCCACAACCTCACCGTCCCCGAGGGGTTCGACCGGACGGATCTCACGGATTACGTAGCGGAGCGGTTGGGCGAGCGCCCCGCAGGTCCGACGCTTCTCACCGGTGTCTCTCAGTCACACGCAAGGTGCGCCCGAGCGGGCACCGTCGAAGCCGTCGTGACGGCGGGTGTCTCGAACCCGGCGACACTGTCGGTTCCCGGTTCGTCGACGATCGATGCCCCGAACCGCCCCGACGGGGGATTCGAGCCGGGAACGGTCAACGTCTTCGTCGGGACGACGCGGACGCTCCCGGACAGCGGGCTGGCGGAACTGCTCGCGACGGCCGTCGAGGCGAAGACGGCGACGCTTCTCGAAACCGTCGGCTGTACCGGGACGACCAGCGACGCGGTCGCGGTCGGGTGCGTGCCGGACGGCGACCCCGCGCCCTTCGCCGGGAGCGCGACGCCGGTCGGCAACGCGGCCAGGGTCTGTGTCCGTGACGCGCTCTGTGCGGCGCTCGATTCGCGATACGGCGGGTCGCCCCCGGATCCGGTAACGACGGCCGAGGGAGCCGAAACGACCGGCGCCGCGACCGTCTTCAGACCCTGACTCCGAGCCCGGACCGATCAGTCGGCGTCGTCGAGATCCGAAAGCGAAACCCCCGCAAGCGCCGCGACGATCGCCGCGGCCGCGCTCAGGACGATCCCCGGCGTGAACGACCCCGTCAGGTCCCGGAGCGTGCCGATGAGCGCCGGACCGAGAAAGCCGCCGATCTCGCCGATAGCGAAGATGAGCCCGACGGCGGTGCCGGTCAGCGAGGGGCCGATCCCCTCCAGTTCGACGGGGACCGACCGGACGAGCGGCGAGAGCCCACCCATCCCGAACCCGACGAGGACGACAGGGATCGCAAGCGCGAGCACGAGCGTCGGCGTCGCGAGCAGTCCGAGGGCGCCGACCGCGCCCACCACGCCACATCCGGCGATCGAGAGCCGGAGCCGATCGAAACGCTCGGCGAGTGCGGGAACGACGACGACGCCGACCGCCTGTCCGGCCACGAGCAACGCGGTGACGCTCCCGGCGATCCCCGGATCGACGCCGCGCGTCTCGAGGACGGTGACGAGCCACCCCTGGATCCCGTGGAGGACGAACAGGTACATCGTCCCAAGGACGATCAAAAGCAGCATATCGCGGTGGCGAACGACGGCCCGGATATCGGCCAAAAGCGACCGTCGTTCGAACGTCCCGTCGCCGTCGTCGGCGTTCTGTCCCGGCGGGACGTACCACGCGGCGACGGCCCAGACCCCCGCGAACACTACTGCTGTCGTCCCGCTCGCGGCGAACAGCGGCCGCCACCCGCCGAGAAGCGGCCCGACGATCGGCCGGCCGACGGAAAAGGCCGTCGCGCTTCCCGCATACGAGAGAACGAGATACACCGAGGCGGCCCGCCCGACGAGTTCGGACGGATAGAGTTCGGCGGCGAGTTTCGGGAGCCCGAACGTGAGCCCGGTCGCGCCGACACCCATCAGAAGCGTCAACGCGAGCATCGTCGGGAAGTCGGCGGCGAACGCCCGACCGAACTGTCCGAGTCCCGCCAGCGCGACGCCGATACCGATGCCGTACCGGGCCCCGATCCGGTCGATGACGAGCCCGCTCAATAGCCCCAGCGGGATGTACGTGAGCGGGATCGCGCCGGTCAGGATCCCGGCCTGGGTCCCGCTCAACCCCAGCGTGTCGATGATCGGGGAGAGATACGCCGGCAGCGAAAACCAGACGAACATCAATGTCCCGTACCCGATCCCGCCGAGGGCGAGCAACACCGCGTTCCCGATCGTTTCCGGCCGGAACCTCATCGGACGCCGCTTCGATCGCCCCCGGTATAGGCGCTGTCGTCCCGCTCCGATACCGTTGTGTGGCCCCGATCCCAACCGCCAGCCATGCCCGCCCGTTATACCTGCGACGGCTGCGGGGCGGCGCTCGGCGCCCTCGAAGACCTCCACCGGGAGTCGACCCAGACGGGACGGTCGTGGTACTGTGGGTACTGCCGGACGCCGGTTCCGGACTCGATCGGCGAACGGCTCTCACACCGAAGCGACGGGTCGCCGACGGATCGGCGGTAGAACGCTATCCCCGAAGTCTGACCGAGACGTCCGCGAACCCACACGCCTCACACGACAGCATCGTCCGGCCGTCGAGAGTATACGCGGACAGGGGTGTCCCACACCGCGGACAGTCGTCGCCCGCAGTGACCCGGACGCTCTCGACTCCGGCGACGACCAGCCGGACCGTGAGTTCCCCCTCGAGGGCCGGGTCGACCGACCCGCCCCAGATGAGGTGCGCCTCGGGGCCGATCCGGTTTCGGACCGCCGAGACGGCCCCGTCGACGTCCGCGATGCTCATACCGGGTGGGCCGATCAGATCGACGAGGGCACCGCCCGCAGCGTCGGTTTCGACCCCGCCGGGCAGGGCGGCGATGGCGTCGCGGGCCGCCGCGGTCGGTTCGTCGATCGCCCCGGCCCCGACGCCGAGTACGGCGAGTTCGACTGGGCGAAACACCGTCTCTACGTCCGCCAGATCCACGTTGACGAGCCCGGTGTCCCGCACGACCGAGACGAGCGTGTCGACCGCCGCGGCCAGTCCCTCGATACCCCTCTCGGAGGTGAGGACGATCGCGTCGACGTGCGGTTCGATCGCATCCAGAACGGCCTGCTCGTCGGAGGTCGGCTGCTCCGGGACCGCCACGACGGCGAACCGGACGACCGCGTCCGGGAGCGAAGGAAACGCGAGGTCGGTCCCGTCCGATCGCCCCGCGTCGACGGCGAGTACGACCGCGTCCGGCGCCGGCGCCCCGTCGGCCACCCGCACTCCGTCGGCGTCGGCGAACCGAGCCGCGACCGACCGCCCGACGGCTTCGCCGCCGATCACGAGGACGGAGTCCTCGAGGGCGTTTTCGGGGATCGGATCGGGCTCGTCGGCCGTCATCGTCGGGTTATTCTCCCCCTCCGATATGACGGTTTGGACGATGCGGGCGACCGATACCGGTCAATCGTCGGCGGCGTCCGGGCGGTAACTCCGGCTGACCCGCTTCCAGACGCCCGACCGGAACCGGTAGTAGTTGAGCGCTGCCGGGACGGCCGTCTCGGCGAAGAAGGCGAGATACAGCCCGTAGATACCGAGCGGCGTTGTCGCCCCCAGATAGACGAGCGGGATCGACGCGCCGAAGACGCCGAGCGTCTGGCTGAAGAACGGCCACCGCGTGTCGCCGGCCGCATCCAGCGCCCCCGCCGCGCTGCCGGCGATTCCCCGCAACACGACGGCGACGCAGGCGACGCGGACCAGATCGCCCGCCAGCGGGACGGACGGTGCCGTCGGGTCGTCGACAAAAAGCGCCACGACCGGGTCGGTAAAGACGAAGACGGCCGCAGCCAGAAGGGCATAGACGGTCACGGAAAACCGGATGATGTCCCGGCCGTAGGCCGCCGCAGTCGCCTCCTCGCCCGTTCCGAGTTCCTGGCCGACCAGGCTGGAAGCGGCCAGCCCGAACCCCCAGCCGGGGGTATTCAACAGCCCCCACACCCGGCGGGCGATGACGAACGCGGAGACGACGTCCTGCCCGAAGACATCGAGGATCGCGAACATGGGGAACTCCGCGACCGTCCAGACGAGGTTCCGGCCCATGACCGGCAGCCCGATCGTGACCAGATCCGAGACGGTCGCGGGATCGACGTAGGAACCGAACGGGTCGACGGTGACCGGGAACGCGCCGGCGCCGGGAACCCGACCGGCCGCGAGGCCGACGGCGAACGCGGCGGTGACACAGACGTTCGAAAAGACCGTCCCGATCGCGGCCCCCGTGACGCCCATTCCCGCTCCGAATATCAAAACGGCGTTGATGCCGACGTTCAGGGCGGCGCCGCCGCCCCGAAGCACCATCGCCGTGTAGGCGTCGTCGGCGCCGACGAGGGTCCGGCTGCCGACGAGATTCAGCCCGGCGAAGGGGATCCCGAAGGCGACGAGCCGGAGGTACTCGCCGCCGAACCCGATCACCGCTGGATCGCTGCTCAACAGCCCGACGAGTTCGGGGGCGAACCCAAAGAAGCCGGCGGTGATCGGCACCGTCACGGCGACGACGAGGAGGGCGCTCGAGCGGACCGCGAGCCCGAGCCCCCGGTAGGCGTCCGCGCCGTACCGCTGGCTGACGAGGGCGATCGTGCCGCCGGCGACCCCGCCGCCGACGGCGAAAGCAACGCCCCAGAAGGGTCCGGCGATCCCGACGCCCGCGATGGCCGGCGAGCCGACGGCGACGCCGACCATCGCCACGTCGACCGCGTTCTTCGACATCCGGGCCAGCCCCGTGACGATCCGCGGCCAGGCGAGCTCGGTCGCCCGGCGGGCGCGCGCCTCCGAGACGAGACCGAGCCGGGCCAACGCGAGCCCGACGGCGAGAATCCCGAGTCGGGCGGGGTTCGGCAGACGGGACACGACAGTACGCTACCCGACCGGCGAGACACCCAAATATCTTCCCGTCCGGCGGCTGGACGGGGCCGCGAGGCGGCCCGGGTGACCGATCACGCGCGACGCTACCCGAAGAGTCTACCGAGCCGCCCGAGCAACCCCGACAAGCCGGTCCTGCCGGCCAGGTGTGCGAGCACCGCCTCGGTGCTGTCGCCGACCTGCTCGGGGTCGGCTCCGGCCGCGGCGGCCGCGTCGGGGTCTTTCAGCAGGTGACCGGTGGTCAGACAGACCACGTCCTCGCCGTCTTCGATCTCGCCCGCCGCCCGGAGTTTCCGGAGGCCGGCCACGGAGGCCGCCGAGGCCGGCTCGACGCCGATCCCCTCGCCGGCGATCGCCCGCTGGGCGTCGGTGATCTCCGAATCGGAGACGGCGACGGCTGTGCCGCCAGTCTCGCGGATCCCCGGTAGCGCCTTCGGCGCGTTGACCGGGTTGCCGATCCGGATCGCGGTCGCGACCGTCTCGACGTCCTCCCAGCGACGGGTGTCCTCGCGGCCCTCCTCGATCGCCTCGACCATCGGTGCTGCTCCCTCCGCCTGGACGCCCGTGAGCCTCGGGACGTCGCCCGGCGCCAGATCGCCGCCCGCGACCATCTCGCGGAAGCACTTGTACAGGGCGGCGGTGTTGCCTGCGTTGCCGACCGGCAGAATGACCCGGTCCGGGAACCGCCCCTCCTCGTCGTAGAACGCCTCCAGGATCTCGAGACCGATCGTCTTCTGGCCCTCCAGCCGGAACGGGTTCAGCGAATTCAGCAGGTACGCCTCCCCGCGGTCGGCCAGATCCTGGACGATATCGAGACAGGCATCGAAGTTGCCGTCGACCTCCAGAATGCGTGCGCCGTGGAGGCTGGCCTGTGCGATCTTGCCGGCGGCGACCTTGCCGGCCGGCAACAACACGAGCGTCTCCAGTCCCGCCCGGGCGCCGTAGGCCGAAAGCGCCGCCGAGGTGTTGCCCGTCGAGGCACACGCCAGCCGGTCGACGCCGAGTGCCTCGGCGACCCGGACGCCGACCGTCATCCCGCGGTCTTTGAACGATCCGGTGGGGTTCATCCCCTCATGTTTGAGCCGGAGGTTCCGGACGCCGACCTCGGATTCGAGCCCGGGCACCCGGTGTAACGGCGTATCGCCCTCCGGGAGCGTGACGCCCTCCTCGAAGGGGAGTGCGGCGCTGTATCGCCAGACGCCGCGGCCCTCGAACGCATCGAACGTCGGGTACTGCTCGTAACGGACTTCCAGCAGGCCGCCACAGGACTCACAGGTGTAGATGACCTCCTCAAAGGGCGGGTGTTTGTCGCCGCACTCGATACAGTGAAGCCAGACGCCGTTGCCGGCGACGTCGGGGCTATCGGGGCTGTCGGGAAGCGCGAGGTCTGCCATTATCGACCCTGCGGTACGGAGTCGCAAAAAGGGGCCGCTTTTCGTCGCACGCGCTATCCGGTGGATTCCTTCGGCCACAGACTGGCGGTTCGGTATCGCCGGACCGTCCTGTCGTCGCTCACGGACTCCGGGAATAGACGGCCTCTCGCTCCGTGAGTACAGTCCGAATATCGTCTCCGGTGTTGGGGTCGTCGGTCCGAAACCCTCGTAGCTGTCCGAGCGCTCCCGCGAACGCGCCGTCCCCTTCGATCACGAGAAACGGGTCCGGCCCGCCGGGAGGGAGCCGCCCGAATCGACACTGACGCCGTGGGCGGCCAGCCGCTCTTCGAGATCTGTCTCCCCGTCGCGCCGGTTGTTGAACAAGCGTTCCGGCAGATTTCTCCGCCCGGCAGGGATCGACGCCCGGCGGTACGCCCTCAGCGGGCCGTATCACTCCCCGTTCCGGGCGAACCCGAGGTTCTCGATGCACTCCCGCATGTCCGTCGCGTCGGTGTGTTTGTGGAGTATCGTCGGCGAATCGCAGTAGTAAATATCGCCATCGAACCGCAGCGTCAGTTCCTCGCTGGAACCCAGTACCTCCGTTCGGACGGTGAACCGCTCGCCGCGTTGGAGTCCCGAGATGATCTCCTCGACCGTCCGTTCGCCCGGCTCGATAACTGTCGCTTCGCTCATAGACCGTCTCGGTCCCGACGTATAAAGAGGCTGGCGGACCGCGTCGCGTCGGCGCGTCAGTTATCGCGCAGTGTGTCCTCCCGTTCCGTCGCTTCGAGCGTCTCCGCCTCGACGTCGGTCGCGACGACGGCTGGCTTGTAGGCGCCGCCATCGAAGAGGTCGTGCTCGCCGACGCTCGATTCGACGAACCGGCTAAACGCCCGGCGTTCGGGCGGGAGTTCGCCGTAGATGACCTCTTCTTCGACCAGATCGTAGACGGGGATCCGCGGCGTCAGGAGGGTGTTCTCGCCGACGACGCTGCCCTCCCCGACGACGAAGCCGGAGGTAACCCGACAGCCCGCACCCAGCGAGACGTCGTCCTCGACGACCACGGGAGCGGCCTCGACGGGTTCGAGGACACCCCCGATGAGCGTGTTCGCACCGAGTTTGACGCTGTCGCCGATCTGGGCCGCCGAGCCGACCGTGTCACAGGAATCGACGAGCGTACCGTCGCCGACGTACGCGCCGATGTTGACGAACGCCGGGCTCATCAGGATGGCGTCGTTGCCGACGTACGCGCCGCGTCGGATAACGGTTCCGTCCGGCGTGTTTCGGGTCCCGCGTCCCGGGAGGTCGTCGGTCTCTCGCAGGGGCAGTACGTCGTGGTACTCGACGCCGCCGTGAGTATGGGTTCGGATGCTCCGCAGCCCGAAGTTCAGGAGGATGCCCTCCTTCACCCAGCCGTTTGCTTCCCACTCGCCGCCGCGTTTCTCGGCGGCGCGGATCTCGCCGGCCTCGAGGGATTCGAGGAACTCCTCTAGGATGGCGCGTTCGTCCTCGCCGACCTCGTCGGCGGTGAGCCCGTCGTCGTAGCGGTGCTGGAGGTCCTCGATGTCGTCGCGGAGTACGCTCATTATCTCGGGGAACGGAAACGACGGACTTGGCTCTGTTGGAATCGGCCCCCGTTCGGCCAACTCCTCGTCCCCGACTGATATACTTTTAAACCATCAGGGACGAAACAACCGGTATGGACTGGCAAACCGACTGGGGGCTCCGTGCCCGCATGGGGTTTACGATGTTTCTGCTGTTCGCGCTGTATCTGGTCTTCATCGGGATACTGACGCTGTACTTCGATAACTTGCTCTTTGCGGCGGTCATGCTGGGGGCCTTCTCTATCGTCCAGTTCTTTTTCAGTGACAAACTCGCGCTCCGCTCGATGGGTGCGAAGACGGTCTCCGAGGCGGAGTATCCGGGGCTACACGCCCAGGTCGGTCGGCTCGCCCAGCAGGCCGACCTGCCGAAGCCGACCGTCGCCGTCGCCGACAGCCGGACGCCGAACGCCTTCGCGACCGGCCGGTCGCCCTCGAACGCGGCGGTCTGTGTGACGACCGGGCTGCTCCGGACGCTCGACGACGAGGAACTCGAGGGCGTGTTGGCCCACGAACTCGCCCACGTCAAGAACCGCGACGTGGCCGTGATGACGATCGCCTCGTTTCTCTCGACGATCGCTTTCTTCATCGTCCGGTGGGGCTGGCTCTTCGGCGGTCGCGGCCGGAACCAGGCGCCGCTTTTCGTCGCGATCGTCGTCTCGCTTCTCGTGTGGGTGATCTCGTTTCTGCTCATCCGCGCGCTCAGCCGCTACCGGGAGTTCGCCGCCGACCGTGGCGCCGCGACGATCACCGGTAACCCCTCGGCGCTGGCGACCGCGCTCATGAAGATCTCCGGGGGGATGGATCAGGTTCCCGAGGAGGACCTCCGCGAGCAGGCCGAAATGAACGCCTTCTTTATCATCCCGATCTCCCGGGGCTTTATCGGCAAACTCGCCTCGACGCACCCGTCGACCGAAAAGCGGATCGAGAAACTCCGCGAGCTCGAACGCGAGATGGAGCGTTAGGACATCCCCTTCTTTTGTCCGCCCTCCTCGCCGAGGAGATCGACGACCTCGACGAGCACCGCGACCACGAGCGGCCCCGCGATGACGCCGATGACCCCAACCGTGAGGACGCCGCCGACGAAGCCGACGAAATAGAGGCTCGAGGGGAGCTTCGCCCGGCTCGAGGCCAGCTGTGGCCGGACGATGAGGTCGGGCAACAGCCCGATGAGGAGCGGCCCCAGAACGACGACGCCGACCGCCCGCTCGGGCATACCGATCAGCACGTCGTAGCCCGCCAGCCCCACCGCCAGGAGTCCGGGGCCGAGAATCGGGATGAACTGCATGATCGCGGAGATGACCGACAACACGAAGACGTCCGGGTACCCGAGGAGGTAGAACACGACAAAGGCGATCGGGAACGTGAGCACGGCGGTCGCGGCCTGGATCACATAGATCGCATAGAGCGTGCCGGTGATCCGTCGGTGAATCGCGGTGACGATGTCGTGATACTCCGCGGGGATGATCTCGAAAGTGACCACCCCGACTGCCCGTGGGCGCAACAACAGCCCGTAGAGGACGAGGACGAACATCCCGAGCTGGAGTATGATGAAGACCGAATCGGCGGCGAGCGTGATGGCGAGGGACCGTAACGCTGTGGTCGCCGCCGAGACATACGACCCGATATCGAGCGGAACGACGAAGCCGAACAGCTCGACCGTGAGTTCCTCCGGGAGGCTGTTGAGCAGCGCCACGATCGCGCCGCGCCGTTGAAACAGCGTCACCACGATCGGGGCCAGAAGGACGAGCACGACGAGGAACGCCGCCGCCGTCACGACCGCGCTCGCCATCCGGCGCGGGACTCCTCGCGCCACAAGGCGGCTTCGGACCGGATACAGCACGTACGCCACCGTGACCGCAAAGAAGAGAGTACCGACGACGTTCCAGAGGACGGCGGCTGTGAGCACCCCGACGGCAGCCAACACCCCGGCGAGGACGTACTGACGGCGACGCACCGATGCCATGGAGTGCCGTTGTACCGGGGGGTTGAACTACTTTGCGCGGGATTTCCCGACCGGGACGCGTAGGTATCACCGAGTGCGACCACGGAGTAATGAA
Source organism: Natronomonas aquatica (assembly GCF_024449025.1). Lineage (GTDB taxonomy): Archaea > Halobacteriota > Halobacteria > Halobacteriales > Haloarculaceae > Natronomonas > Natronomonas aquatica. Next base: position 331,718 of record NZ_JAHLKM010000002.1, read on the forward strand.
ACGACGCGCGCCCCTCGCCGGCACCGACGGGGCGCTGGCCGTCTCCGACCGGCTGGCGGTGCTGTCGGACGCCCGCGTCGGACAGGTCGGCGAGCCGCGGGCGCTCTACCGGTGGCCGAAGAGCCGGTTCGTCGCCGATTTCGTCGGCGAGAACAACGTCTTCGAGGGGACGTCCTCGCTGACGGGGGTGATGCGAGCCCGGGGGAAACGGCGGTCAGGGTCGGAAACGACACCTTCGAGATCGCCGGATCGTCGTCTCGCTTCCCGATCCGCCCGAGGACGGGACGCTTTCGGTCGGGTTCGATACCGACGACGCCTGAGTCATCGAGTGACCGTCTCCTCCCAGAACTGATCGAGGGCGTACCCGAGCATCTCGGTCCCGACGGGCTGGAACTCCTCGCGTTCGGCCGCCCCCAGCAGCCCCCGGACGCTGTCCCACGATTCTTTCGCGTACCGTTCGTCACACAGCACCCGGACGCCGCGCTCGTCGGGGCCGCGGATGACGCGGCCGACCGCCTGTCTGGCCTTCCGGACCGCCGGCACCGCCAGCGCGTATCTGAACCCGTCCCCGAACTCCCGATCGTAAGCCGTCCGGACCGCCCGCGTCCGGGGGCTTGCGGTGTTGATGATCGGGACGCCACAGACGATCGCGGCGGCGAGTCGGTCCCCCCGGTAGTCGACGCCCTCGGTGAGCGTCCCCCGGAGGCTCGTCACGAGTACCTTCGGATCGCCGGCGAAAAACTCCTGTTTCAGCCGTTCGGTCGCCACGTCGTCGGTCGCCTCGTCGAGCAGAACCGGCTTGTCGGTGTCCTCGAGCACCGAGGCGGCCCACTCGGCCTCCCGGTAGGAGGGGACCCCGACCAGCACGTTCCCCGGCGCCTCGGCGACCTGCCGGATCGCGCGGGCGTACGCTCGACGGGTAGAGGTCGTTTCGTCTCCGCTTTCGTCCGGATCGCCCCGGTTCCCGTAGGTGAACTTCGGCGCCGCGACGGCGAAGGAGGCCCGGTTCTCCTCGGGAAACTCCAGTCCGTAGGTCCGTTCGATCACCGGGCGGTCGGCCTCCTCCTCGATATGCTTGAGCCCGGTCACCTCGGTAAAGACGTCGAGCGGTTCGAGCGTCGCGCTCATCAGGACGCCGCCGCCGAAGGAATCGAGCCGGTCGCCGATCGCGCCCGCCGGCAGGCAGTTGTGGAGGCTGTAGCTCGCGGTGTAGGCCCGCCGCCACGATTCGGCGGATCGGGTGTCGTCCCACGTCCGCTCGAGTTCGATCTCCCGGAAGAAGTCGGTGTGGTCCGCCCGGTGCCACAGCGCGAGCGTCCGGCCGACCGGCGGGGACGCGCGGCGCTTTTCGGTCTCATCGAGCGTATCGAGGACGCGCGCGGCGACCGCACAGACGCTCTCGGACCGGGTCCAGATCCGGCTGTCGAACCCGTGGCGTTCCGCCCATCGCGTGAGGTCGTCCGTCGCCGGTGTCTCTGGATCCCGAAGCGGGATCTCGTCGTCGTCGAGATCGGGGAGGTTTCCCCGCCAGTTCGGGACCGCTTCATCGAGGTAATCGGTCACCCGTTCGTCTAATCTATCGCCCAGCGCCGTCAGAAACCGCCGCGTGTCACGCAGTTCGCCGAGCGTGACGTCGGTTTCGTCGAGTTCCGCCCGCACCGCCGCTGCCTCCTCGCGCGCGCTCGATCCGTGACGGGCGTCCGCCCCCGCCTCTTCGACGGCGGAAAGCGGTTCGATGACCCGGGAGAGTTCGCGCTCGGCGTCCTCGATCGCGCGATCGGAGACGCTGTCGCCGACGAGATCCCGAACCCGGGGTTCGAGCATGTGCGCCTCGTCGCAGACGAGGAACGTCTCCTCGTCGATGAGCCCGCCCGTGAACGACTCGACGGTGGTCGGGTCGAACGCGTGGTAGTAGTTGCCGATCAGTACCTCGACGTTCGGGAGGAGCGCCCCCATCACCGAGTGTGGACAGCTCCCGTGACCCGCCGCCAGCCGGACGAGGTCTTCGGGTTCGATCAGCCCGAAATCCGTCGGATCGAAGGGGACGGCTTCGATCGGGTCGCCGTCCTCCGGCAGGTCGTCGAGATAGCCCGCATAGAACGGACAGTACTCGACGTTTCCCTCGCCCGCTTCGGGCGTCTCCCGGGGGAACGGAGTCGGCTCGCCGCCGGCCTCGAGGTAGCTCGCCCCGCTTTTCGAGTCGGCGAGCCCGACCTGCTGGCTCTTCGCTCTGTCGACGAGCGAGCCCGCCGTCGTCCCCTCGTCTGTGAGTCCGCGCGTCCGATCGCGGAGCCGCTCGCAGCGCTCGTAGACGTTCGAATCGTCGATCCCGCCCGCGTTTCCGAGGTTGTACGGACAGACGTCAGCCTTCCCGACGAGCGTCATCGCCGAGATCGGATGGTAGTCCTCGGGGAGGTTCGCGTTGATCGTCCGGAGGTCGGCCTCGAACTGCCGGAGCTGCTGTTTGACGCTCGTGAGGACGAAGACGCGCTCGAAGGACGACTCGGGATCGCGGACCAGCTCGATCCCGGCGGTGAGCGCGAGCATCGTCTTGCCGGTGCCGCAGGCCCCCTCCAGCGCCAGAAAGCCCGACTCGCGGGCCGTCTCGATGGCGGTCTCGATGCCGTCGACCTGGTCGTCGTATGGCTCGTCGTGGCCGAAGATATCGAGCCACTCGGGCGCGGTGGACACGCCCGAAACTGACTCGGCATCGCTTAAAGACGTATCGACGGCCGACGCCCCGGTTGCGGTCGGGGCCTCAGTTCGCCGTCGAGACGATCTTGACCACGTCACCCTCCGAGAGTTCGTGATCCTCGCCGATCCGGCGGTTCGCACGCGCGTCGATGGCGTGGAGGTACCCTTCCCCGATATCCGAGTGGACGGCGAACGCGAGGTCCTTCGGCGTCGCGCCCGCGGCCAGCAGGAACGCGTCCGGGAGGACGTTCCCCTGGCCGTCGGTCCAGTGGGTCTCGTTTTGAACGGGGTAGACGGTGATCCGATCGAGCAGATCGTAGACCGCCTCGTCGAGGGCGGCTTGGACGCCGGTCCCGCCGTGTGATTCCAGCACCTCCCTAATTTGTTCGAGCCCGGAACGCTGGGAACCGGAGACCTCGCCCGTGATCGTGAACGTCCCGTCGCCGGGATCGTAGTCGATCGCGCCGGCCTCGACGGCGTTTCTGAGCGCGAGTTCGCTTTCGGCGCTGCAGGGGACGACCCGGTCGGCCGCCGTCTGGAGGCGGTCGATATTGTCCTCGGGCGCGATGTCGGCCTTGTTCGCGACGACGACGATCGGCTTCGTCCGTTCGCGCACCAGCCGCGCCAGTTCCTCGCGGTCGGCGTCGTCCCAGGCCATCGGGTCGTCATCGTACTCGAACTCCCGGAGGATCGCCATCACGTCGTGTTCGCTCGCCCCCACGCCCGTCAGCGTCTCGGTCAGCGCGTCCTCGAGGTCGAACTCCGGCGAGCGGGACTGACGCTCGACGGTTTCCCAGTTGCGGTCGATGATCCCCGCCAGCCACAGGTCCATCTCCCGTTCGATGAACTCGACGTCCTCGATCGGATCGTACGCTCCGACTTCGACCGGCTCGCCGGCCTCGTTCGTGCCGCCGGAGGCGTCGACGACGTTGAGGATGACGTCGGCGTTCGTCAATTCGTCGAGAAACTGGTTGCCGAGGCCCTTCCCCTCGTGGGCGCCGGGGACGAGCCCGGCCACATCGAGCAGTTCGATCGGAACGTAGCGTTTGCCGTCGTGGCAGGTGTCGTTCCCACAGCGGCCATCGAGATCGAGACAGGGACACCGCGTCCGGACGTGGCTGACCCCGCGGTTCGGGTCGATCGTGGTGAAGGGGTAGTTGCCGACGTCGACGTCCGCCATCGTGGCGGCCTTGTAGAACGTCGATTTGCCGGCGTTGGGCTTGCCGGCGAGCGCGACCGAAAGCATACGCCCGGTACCGGCGGCTCCCGTATATGCGTCCCGATGGGCCACGACACGCGGGACACCCGCCTCACTCCTCGGCGTCGGTGATGATCGCAGTGACGTCCCGGTCGTCTCCGTCTCTGTCCCCGCTTCCGTCCCCGTTCGTCAGGTGGCGCCCGGAAGCCCTCCACTCGGTGTCGGTTTCCCCGATCGGGACCACCGCCGGCTCTGGGATCGGCTCTTTCCCAGCTTCCGGCTCCGGTTCGGGCTCCGCTTCCGATTCCGGTTCCCGTTCCGACTCCGCTTTCGTCTCTGTTTTACTCTCGGCTTCGGGGTTCTCTCCCCCGGACTCCAGCGGGACGAACGCCGGTGGGATTTCTTCTTCGAGTGGTTCGTCCTCGGCTTCCACGGCGGCCGTCCCGTCCTCGCGGTTCGGATCGGCCCCTCTTTCGTCGGTGTGATCGTCGGCCGGCGGCTCCTCGATCGTGATGCCCTCGCGCGCCCGGATCGTCCCCTCGACGTCGGCGGCTTCCGAGAGCGCACACCGGTCACAGGAGATCCCGCCGCGGATCTGCGTTTCGGGGCCGACGACCACGTCGCCGTCGCGGGTCGTTACGTCGCCGTGGATGACGGTCCCGCGGCCGACCCGGATCGGTCCCTTCGCCCGGAGGCTGCCGAAGATCTCGGTGCCGTCGCCGACCTCGATTTCGGTCGCCCGGATGTTCCCGTGGAGCCGGCAGTCGTCGCCGATCGTCGCCGGCGTCGATACCCGCCAGGTGTCGTCGGAGACGCGTGCACCGCGCGGGATCACGACCGGCTCGGCCGCCCGATCCGTCGCGAGGAACTCCTCGGCCACCTCCGCGGCGGCCTCCTTCTCGCCGACCCGGAGGAGATGCGAGAGGTACACGAAAAGAAAGACGATCGTCGGCATCGGGTTCCTGATGACGATCCACCCGTTGGCCTCGAACCCCCGTTCGATATCGACGTCGTCGCCGATGTCGAGATCGCCGGAGACGATGAGCTGGCCGGTGATGTGGACCCGCTCGCCGAGGTAGGCGTCGCTACCGACGAGGACGTTGCCGTCGACCTCACACCACATATCGAGCCGGCAGTCGCCGTCGGCCTCGACGTCGCCGTCGACGGTAACGCGCTCGCCGGCGACGACGGCCCCGCCCCGGATCCCTAACTCGACGGCACTCTGGCCGCCGACGAGCACGTCGCCGTCGGCCACGAGGTCGTGCTCTTTGATCTGCGTGCCGTCGGGGATCGAGAGCTCCTCCAGCGGATCGGTGCCGAACACGGTCTCTTGCTCGTCGCGGTGGCTAATAAATCCCGCTTCCGGTGTCTGACGGCGGTCTGACGCCCGTTTCTCGTGGGCCTTATACCGACGCATCGCCAACGTCGGGTAATGACTGTTCTCTCGTTCGATCAGGAGGGTGTCGACGTCGTCTACGAGGGCACCGAGTTCCGCATGGAGAAAGCGCTTATCGAGGAGGCGACGGGGAAAGAATACCCCGACGTGACCGACCACGAGGTCCTCAAACTGATCGAGGCGGACCCGGCGCTGTCGGGCGAACCGCGGCGGATCGTCGAGATCATCGACTGACAGTTGGACCGGTGTCGATGCCCCGTTCCCGGCTTCCGCCAGCGGACGATAAATATAAACGACAGCGTCCGAACACGGTCGTATGGCACCTGCCGAAACCGACTCCGGCCTCGATCACCCCTCGTTTCTCGCCGCCGGCGGGACGCTCGCCGCCTATGCGATCGTCATCCTCGCGATGACAGCCATCCTGTTCGGGATCCCGTATCTGCTCTTCGTGCTCTTTTGAGCGTTCGGACGGCGACGACGGTTCGACGACGACCGGCGCACGGCTCCGAACCGACTGAATCGGACAGAAATACTCCGAGAGAGTCTTAGGCGAACGTCTTCGAGACCTCTGCTTCGGCCTCGTCGGTCTGTCTGATCTTCCGCCAGGCCTGCTCGAAGTCCTCCGTTTTGACCTCGAGGCGGTCGTCACGGATCGCGTACATGCCGGCCTCCGTACAGACCGCCTTGATGTCGGCCCCGGAGGCGCCGTCGGCGAGGTCCGCTAGTTCGACGAAGTCGACCTCGTCGGCGATGTTCATATCGCGGGTGTGGATCTTGAAGATCATCTCCCGCCCCTCGAAGTCCGGCTTGGGGACTTCGATGAGCCGATCGAAGCGGCCGGGTCGGAGGATGGCGCGATCGAGCATGTCGAAGCGGTTCGTCGCCGCGATGATCGAGATCTGTCCGCGCTCCTCGAAGCCGTCCATCTCCGCGAGCAACTGCATCATGGTCCGCTGGACCTCGGCGTCGCCGGAGGTCTTCGACTCGGTGCGTTTGGCCGCGATCGCGTCGATCTCGTCGATGAAGACGACGGCGGGTTCCTGCTGGCGGGCGAGTTCGAAGAGATCCCTCACGAGCTTTGCGCCCTCGCCGATGAACTTGTGGACGAGCTCGGAGCCGGCCATCTTGATGAACGTGGCGTCCGTCTGGTTCGCGACGGCCTTTGCGAGCATCGTTTTGCCGGTGCCGGGCGGGCCGTGCAACAGGACCCCCGAGGGCGGATCGATGCCGACCTCGTCGAACATTCCGGGGTTCTTGATCGGCATCTCGACGGTCTCTCTGACCTCCTCCATCTGCTCGTCGATGCCGCCGATGTCGGCGTAGGAGACGTCGGGAGACTGATCGACCTGCATCACGCGGGCGCGTACATCCGTCTCGTCGTCGAGCTGTTTGACGATGGAGAGCGAATTGTTCACCGCTACCCGGGCGTCGGGTTCGAGGTCTTTGCGCATCTCGTCTGTGACCTCGGTGAGCGCCTCCTGGTTGTTCCCGTGCTGTTTGATGATGACGCCCTCGTCGGTGATCTCCTGGACGGTGGCGACGAAAAGCGGGGACTGTTTGAGCTTCTTGTTCTCGTGGGTCAGCCGCTCGAGTTTCTGTTGGTACTTGTTGTTCTCGGCGTTGGCGTCGAGGAGTTTGTCCCGCATCTCCTCGTTTTGCTGTTCGAGGATCTCGAGTCGCTCCTCGAGGGCCTCAACCTTCTCTTGCTGTGACGCGTCGTCCTCGTAGGGGAAGTCGACGTCGTCAACAGTGTCAGTCATCACACTTCTGTAACGGTCGTATTCATAAGAGGTTTCGGGTCGCTGTACCGCCACTACGGCCCGAGACCGCCGGCTCCGCGGTCGGCCCCTCTCGCCCGATAAATTACTAAAGGGCATATTTGAGAAGAGTAAGTATTATTGTGTCTCATCAAGAAAGGAAGAATACGATGAGCGCACTCGAACTCGACACGGAGTCCCCGACGGTCGACTGGGACGCCGTCACCGATCTACCACCGAGCGCGAAACTGGTCGCGAAGGTACTGGAGTACAACGACCGGCTCACCCAGAGCCAACTGGCCGAGGAGACGATGCTGCCCCCCCGGACGGTCCGATACGCCATCACCAGACTAGAGGGAGTCGACGCCGTCAAATCGCGGTTCTCCTTTACCGACGCTCGAAAGCGGGTGTATACCCTCACTATCGATGCCGAGGCGTAATTTCCGCCCCGTGCTTTCCGACCGGCGTTCGCGCGGCACGGTGATTTAAATACGATCCCGGAACGAAGCTGGCACGTGACATCCGAGGACGAACCGATCGACCCCGACGGCGTGAAGTCGTCGCTGCGTCGGCTCGCCGGACCCGACGAGGGGCGGATCATCGAACGGGCGAGCGCGGCTCTCGACGACGTTGAGGCCGCCGCCACGTTCGTCGAGGAGATCGGACTCGCGGAACTGGAGGCGGCGATCGAGGCGACTGACGACCCCGACCTCGCGGCGCGCGGCCGGCGGGCCCTCGATGCGTTCCGGCGGTTCCGACGGGCGGCCGCCGGCGGGGAGCCGGGCGATCACTTTCACCCCGGCCACGGAACCCCTTTAAGAACCGATCCCGAAGGGCCGAATCAATGACACGGGTGCTTCACACCGCCGACACCCACCTCGGTTACCGGCAGTACCACACCCCGGAGCGGCGGCGTGACTTTCTGGCCGCGTTCCGGGCGGTGATCGACGACGCGATCGAGGACGACGTCGACGCCGTGGTCCATGCCGGCGATCTCTTTCACGATCGCCGGCCGGGACTGGTCGACATCCTTGGGACTCTCGAGGTGCTCGAGACGCTCGCCGCGGCCGACATCCCGTTTCTGGCCGTCGTCGGCAACCACGAGACCAAGCGGGACGCCCAGTGGCTGGATCTCTTCGAGCGGTTGGGCGTCGCGATACGGCTCGGCAACGAGCCGGTCGTCGTCGGCAACACGGCGTTTTACGGTCTCGATTTCGTCCCACGCGGCCAGCGCGATCGGCTCGAGTACGGCTTCGAACCGGCCGGGACCGATCACGCGGCACTCGTCACACACGGGCTCTTCGAGCCGCTCGTGCCGGATTACGGCAACGTCGAGTGGGACGCCGAGGCGGTCTTGACGGAAGCGACCGTCGAGTTCGACGCCATGTTGCTCGGCGACGAACACAAGCCGACGACACAGCAGATCGGGGAGACGTGGGTCACGTACCCCGGATCGACCGAACGGACGAGCGCGAGCGAACGCGAGGAACGGGGATACAACCTCGTCACGTTCGACGGCGACGTCCGGATCGCCCGTCGGGGGATCGAAACGCGGCCGTTCGTCTTTCTCGACCTCGAACTGGACGGCTCGGAGGGCATCGATCGGGTTCGCGACCGGCTCCGGGAGTACGACCTGGAGGGGGCGGTCGTCCACGTCACGCTCGAGGGCGACGGCGAATCGGTCTCGCCGGCACGGATCGAGACGTTCGCGACCGAGGAGGGCGCACTCGTCGCGCGCGTCACCGACCGACGGGATCTCGCCGTCGAGGCGTCGACACCGGAAGTGTCCTTCGCCGACCCGGACGAGGCCGTCAGAGAGCGGCTCCGTGAACTCGGTCTGAGCGAGGCCGCCCGCGATCTCGACGGGACGATCCGGTCCGGTTCCGTCGCGGATTCGAACGTCGCCGACGAGATCGAGCGGCGCGTCGAGGAGTTGATCGAGGACCCCGAGTTCGCGGCCGCGGTCGGCGAACCCGACGAGGAGACCGGTCTGGATGAGGTCGACGATACGACCCCTGCCGCCGGAAGTGACGCCGGCCAGTCCTCGATGGAGGAGTATCTGTGAAGTTCGAACACGTCCACATCCGGAATTTCAAGTGCTACGCCGAGACCGATCTCTCGCTTCGTCCCGGCGTCACGGTCATCCACGGGGTCAACGGCAGCGGCAAGTCCTCGCTTCTGGAGGCGTGTTTCTTCGCGCTGTACGGCGCCGCCGCCATCGACGGGACGCTCGATGAGGCCATCGCGAACGATGCCGAGGAAATGGTGGTCGAACTAGAGTTCACTCACGACGGCGGCGAGTATCGTGTCGAACGCGAGGTGAAGATCCGCGGTGACACCGCCGGGACGACGACCTGTCTCCTCGAAACGCCGGAGGGCCAACTCGAGGGCGTCACCGACGTCGAGGCCCACATCGAGGGGCTGCTCAGGATGGACGCCGAGGCGTTCGTCAACTGCGCGTACGTCCGGCAGGGAGAGGTCAACAAGCTCATCAACGCCTCGCCGGGCGAACGCCAGGACATGATCGACGACCTCCTCCAGCTCGGCAAGCTCGAAACCTACAGAGAGCGCGCCAGCGACGCCCGCGTCGGCGTCAAACGCGTCCGGGATCGCAAACAGGAGCTCCTCGCGGACCGCGAGGCGACGATCGAAGCCAAGGAGGACAAGGACCTCCACGACACGCTCAACGCCCTCGAATCGGAGCTGGCGGAGGTCACGGACGACATCGAAACGAAAGAGCGGGAGCGTGACGCCGCACGGGAGACGCTCGAGGCGGCCGAAGACGTCCTCGGAGCCGCCGAGGAGCGCCGCGAGGAGATCGAGACGCTGGAGGCCGAGATCGAGGAGTTGACCGAGGCGATCGCCGAGACCGAACGCGAACGGGAGACGATCGACGAGCGGGTCGGGACGCTACGGGAGGACCTCGAGACGCTAGAGAGCGATCTCGAGGCGGCGATCGCCGAGGCTGATCTCGGTTCGGAGGCCGACGCCGAGACCGTCGCGGACCGCCTCGAGGAACTCGAAACCGAGGCCGACGACCTCCGCGAGGAGATCGAAACGCACCGGCTGGAAGCACAGGAGCACGCCAACAAGGCCGAGTCCGAACGGGAGCGCACCGAAGAATACCGCGAGCAGGCCAGCGAGACACGCAGCGAGGCCGAGGACCTCGCGGCCGAGGCCGAGAAAGCGACCGAAACGCTCGAATCGAAACGCGAGCGTCTGGCGGAGATGGACGACCGGATCGAGGAACTCCGGGCGACGGTCGCCGAGGCACCCGTCGAGCGGGATCGGCTCGAAGCCCACCGCGAGTCGATCCGGACGGACCTCGACGACGCCAACGAGCGGCTCGCGGAGCTGCGGACGGAGCTGAAAAACGCCCGCGAGTCGGTCGCGGAGGCCGAACGGCTGCTCGATGCCGGCAAGTGCCCCGAATGCGGTCAGCCGGTCGAGGGGTCACCACACGTCGAGACGATCGAGGACGACCGCCGACGCGTCGAGGAACTCGAAGCCGAACTCGAGGCCAAGCGAGACGAGATCGAAACGCTGGAAGCCGACCACGAGCAGGCCGTCGAGTTCGTCGAAGCGGAGGCGGAACGTTCGCGGCTGGCGGAGAACCGCGCGGACGTCAGATCGCTGATCGACGAGCGAGAATCCACGATCGAGGACAAACAACGACGGGCCGAAACGCTCCGCGAAGAGGCCGCAGAACACGAAACCGAGGCGAAAGCGGCCGACGAACGGGCCGACGCTGCCGAGACGGCCGCCGGGGCTGCCCGCGAGAAGATCGGCGAACTGAACCGGGAAAAGAAACGACTCGACGAGGAACGCGAGCGTCTCGAACGGATCGAGGAACTCCTCGCGGAGATCGAGGGAACCGAACGCGACATCGAACGGCTGCGGGAGCGGCGGGCGAACGAGGCGGATCTCAACGACCAGCGGCGCGAACGGCTCGCCGAGAAACGCGACCGGAAGGCCGAACTCGAGGCCGAATTCGACGAGGCGGCGATCGAGGAAGCCGAGGCGGAGAAGACGCGGGCCGAAAACTACCTCGCCGACGTCGAACCGTATCTGGAAAAGCGCCGCGAGGAGCGCGATCGACTCCAAAACGAGATCGGCGCCGTCGAAAACGAACTCGAGGAACTCGAGGACCTCCGGACCCAGCGCGAGGAACTCGAGGCCGTCGTCGAACGCCTCAGATCGCTGTACGAGGAAGCCGCCGAACTCGAGGAAACGTACGCCGACCTCAGGGCGGAACTCCGCCAGCGGAACGTCGACCGGCTCGAGGCGATGCTCAACGAGACGTTCGATCTCGTCTATCAGAACGATTCCTACGCCCGGATCGAACTCGACGGCGACTACGAGTTGACCGTCTACCAGAAGGACGGCACCGAACTGGCGCCCGATCAACTGTCGGGCGGCGAGCGGGCGCTGTTCAATCTCTCGTTGCGGTGTGCGATCTACCGGCTGCTCTCGGAGGGGATCGAAGGAAGCGCGCCGACGCCGCCGCTGATCCTCGATGAGCCGACCGTCTTTCTGGACGCCGGCCACGTCTCGAAGCTGGTCGAGCTGATCGAGTCGATGACCGACCACGGCGTCGCCCAGATCATCGTCGTCAGCCACGACGAGGAACTCGTCGGCGCGGCCGACGATCTGATCGCCGTCCGGAAGGACCCGACCACGAACCGTTCGTCCGCCGAGCGTTCGGCGGCTGCGGGGGCACTAACGTAGGGCTGTGAGCGCCTCGCTGGCGAGGTCGGTCGCTGCGTAGCCGCGCTCGCCGTCGACGTCGGCCTCCTCGAGGAGCCCCGCCGCCCGGAGTTCTACGGCCCGTCCGTGGAGGTCGGATTCACAGAAGTCATACCGAGCGAGGATCTCGCGGGCCGAAAGCGGTCCGCACCCGTCGAGTTCGACGAGGAGGCCGAGTGTCGACTCGGAGTGGACGGCCGAAAGCAGCCGCCGCTGTGGTTCCGGTACCGTACTCGCCGCGACGGCCAGCGGCGACTCGCCCGTAACGGTCAGTTCTTCGTTCGGAACGTAGCGCTCGGCGCCGGTTTCGGGGTCACGAAGGAGACTCGACTCGCTCGACGATTTCACGAGGAGGTACCTATCGCCCTCGTGTTCGGCCGTTCTCATGGGTCGTCCCCTCCTTCGTCTCCGGGGCCTTTGTCCCCGTCGCTCGCGAACCGGCCGGTCCTGACCCCCCAGTAGTACCGGGCCGTACTGAGTGCGGCGATCGTGCCCACGAGCAGCGCCGGACCGCCCCGCGCGTAGTCGCCCCGGAAGTAGATGAGCATCGCGCCGACCGCGAGCGCGGCGATCGCGACGTTGAGAAACAGCACCGCGGCCCAGAACGCCCGGAAGAGTTCCTCTGAGACCTCCGCGTCGGCCGTCAGGGTGTCCTCGACGTCCGGCGTCGGGTCGGGGACGTCGGGACCGAGGCTGTCGGGGTCGAACTCTTCGGGTTCGTCAGGCCACCGCTCCTCGTCCTCTTCGAGGGGATTCACGATCGAACGAACGGGCCCCGGAACGAAAAATCACGCGGCGTCCTCGAGGTCGACCGCGTTGTCGGCCTGCATCCACGCCAGCGGGTTCTCGGCGTCATAAAAGACGACGCCATCTCCGGCCTCGTAGGACTCGGTCGACCTGATGGCCTCGGCGACCGTCGGTTCGGTCGCCACACTGTCTTCCTCGCCGTCGGCCGACGTGCCAGGGTCTGGCATATCGAACCGTTCGGAACGTATTTATAAAACCCCCGGGACCGTATCGAAGCGTGATACGGATCGGCGCGTTCGGACGGTCGCCGTCGACCATCGGAGTTTTTACCCACGGGCACCGAGGAGTGGAACCATGGAGCAGGGAACGCTCGGCGAGTTCGCCGGTTCGGAAGCCGCCGACGGCGACCGGCCGGCCGAGGAGGCCGCCGCCGTCGCCGGCACCGAACGCGCCGGCGCCGACGCCGATATCGTCGAGGTTTCGGATCACCGGTTTCCCGACGCGACCGGCGAAACCGAGTGTTCGGTCACGCAGGTCGACTACACTGTCGAGGGGAGCGGCGACGACGAGTATCCGGTCTTGCACGTTTTCGGTCGGACGCCGACCCCGGCGGGCGAGGACGAACCGGTCCACGTTCGGGTTCACGGCTTCCGCCCATACTTTTATACGCCGATCGCCGACCTGGATATTGCGGTCGACGCCGAGGAACCGCTCCTCGCGAGCGACGTCGTCGACTCGCGGCTCGACAACGATCGGCTGACCGGCCTCGAGACCTACGGCGACCTGGCCGCCGAGGGCGAGTCGACGGGCGAGCACGCCGACGACGAACTCGTCGTCTACGAGTCGATCCGCAGCGAGTCGCTCGTCAAGGTCTTCGGCCGGACGCCACGGGACGTCGGCCAGCTCCGGGACCGCTTCGAGCACTACGAGGCCGATATCCTCTTTCCGAACCGGCTTCTCATCGACAAGGACATCACGAGCGGCGTCCGGGTGCCCGAACGGCGCCTTGAGGACGGGAGCCTGAAGGTCCACCACGCCGAGATCGAGCCGGTCGATCTCGAAGCCGAGAGCCGCGTCCACACCCTCGATATCGAGGTCGACGACCGCCAGGGGTTCCCCGAGGACGGCGAGCAGACGATCGTCTGTCTGACCAGCCACGATTCCTACCGCGACGAGTACGTCGTCTGGCTGTACGAGTCGCCGGAGGGAACTCAAGGCCCCGACGTGATCGAGGGGTACGATCCGATCGGCGGGACCGACCTCGATATCGACGTACGCGGGTTCGACGACGAGGCCGAGATGCTTGAGGACTACGTCGAGTACGTCGAGACGACCGACCCGGATTACCTGACCGGGTGGAACTGCCTTCCAGCCGACACGAAGATACTGATGGCCGATGGGCGCGAACGGGAGATAAAAGACCTCGAAGTCGGTGACCTCGTCGTTGGTTCAGACGAGCAGATGAGTACCGTTACCGAGGTGACAAACAAATGGAGAAGCAAAAAGCAAATCTATCACTTCGAGTTGGCTGACGGCACGTCTCTTCAGACGTCCGGTGATCACCGAACGATGGTCGGTGACGAAGAGACGGTCGGCTGGAAGCAAGGGCACGATATCGAACCAGGAGAATACGTACTGAAACCCCGGAAACTTCGGGTCGACTCACCGGCGATACCGACCCTTGCAGAACTCATCCCGGACGAACGGCAGCGGTTTACCGAAGAGTCGGTCCGGGAGTTCAAAGAGGGACTTCCGTACGGCGCGGTCTCTGAACTGGCTGGTACCTTTGGTGTATCGAAAGGTTCCCTGTGGAACTCCCAGCCAACCGCGTGGAGTCTCCAACGGTGTGAGACAGCGGCTGATCGATATGACGTGACGCTTCCGGACGGAGGAACGGTCGCCAAACGAACTGAAAAGCCGCTCGATAGGGAACTAACTGAGCACGAAATGTACCTCGCAGGGTTGGTACTTACCGACGGATCGATGTCAACATCGGACGGGGTCCGATTTTATAATACTTTGACTGAGCTACACGATCAGTTCCCAAGGGACTCCACGCTTGAGCCGGACGGCAAGGGCTGTTATAAACAGAACGTTCTGGATTTCGCCATCATGCGGGCGTTCAACGGTCTCGGAATCCCCTTCGGTAATAAGAACGCTACCGACGTGGATCTCTCAAGGATATACAGAATGCCGGAGGCATATATCGCTCGATTCCTCGCCGGCGCCGTCGATGGTGACGGAAACGTCGCGTCTAGCGTAACGATTGCAGCTAAGAATCCGACTATCGGTGACTGGTATACGAAGTTATTCCGACGACTCGGTATCTACGCGGAACGAAACGATAACGTCGTCCGAATCCCTGACGCCGAGCGAGATGTAGAACGATTTAAAAAACGTGTACTGCCGCACATGAACCATCCCGAAAAGACTGCTCGAGCCAAAGCACTCGAGGGTGGAAAGAGTGGGCGCTCGGAGAACATCCCGTATGCGCTTTTTGAAGCTGAAATCGGGAGTGACACAAAGCGGATCGGCAATGACAAGAAGCGTCGCGATATCAACCTGAAACGACACGAAACGCTCTCCGAGGAGTGGGAGGAATACGTGTTCGTCGAAGTCGAAAATATCGAAACTATCGGGACGGAGACGACCTACGATATCGAAACGACGACGCATAACTTCATCGCTGACGGCTGTCTCGTCCACAACTGTGATGACTTCGATTTCCCGTACATGATCGACCGGATCGATCGCCTCGCGAACCGCCACGAGGGCCTCGACTCCGATCGGCTCTCCCGTGTGAACGAGGTCTGGGATTCGGGCTGGGGCGGTCCGGACATCAAGGGCCGCGTCGTCTTCGACCTGCTGTACGCCTACCAGCGGACGCAGTTCTCGGAACTGGATTCCTACCGGCTCGACGCCGTCGGCGAGGAGGAGCTAGGCGTCGGCAAGGAGCGGTACCCGGGCGACATCGGCGATCTGTGGGAGGACGACCCCGAACGGCTCATCGAGTACAACCTCCGGGACGTCGAGCTATGCGTCGAGTTGGACCGCAAACAGGAAATCGTCCCCTTCTGGGAGGAGGTCGCCTCCTTCGTCGGCTGTAAACTGGAGGACGCCACCACGCCAGGCGACGCCGTCGACATGTACGTCCTCCACGAGATCCACGGGGAGTTCGCCTTGCCGTCGAAGGGTCAACAGGAAAGCGAGGACTACGAGGGCGGGGCGGTCTTCGAGCCGATTTCGGGAGTCAAGGAGATGGTGAGTGTACTCGATTTGAAGAGTCTCTACCCCATGTGCATGGTAACGATTAACGCATCTCCGGAGACGAAAGTCGATCCCGACGCCTACGACGGCGAGACCTACGTCGCCCCCAACGGGACGCACTTCCGGAAAGAACCGGACGGGATGATCCGGGAGATGGTCGACGAACTGCTCGAAGAGCGCGAAGAGAAGAAATCGCTGCGCAACGAGAACGATCCGGGCTCGGACGCCTACGAGACCTACGACAGACAGCAGGCAGCTGTCAAGGTTATTATGAACTGTTTCACGCCGGACACGGACGTTCTTACGCCGTCCGGAATCCGAAACATCCGCGATCTCGATATCGGGGACGACGTCTACTCGTTGGATCCCGAAACGATGGAGATGGAGATCAAACCCGTCGTCGAGACGCATGAATACCCGGACTATCGGGGCGATCTCGTCGACATCGAGACGAGCAAAATCGACTTCAGCGTGACGCCGAACCACCGGATGCTCGTCCGGAAGAACGACAAAAATGGAATCACTGAAGATACGTGGGGTTTCGTTGAGGCTGGCGACCTCTACGACTATTGCCACTATGAATTACCCCACGAATGGGACTTCAACCATGATGATAAGCTCCCGGACTGTATTGATCTCCCCGCGACACTTGAGGAGCATACCGATATCCAGTACACGATTACGGACGGAAGTGGGAAGGTCGCGGCTAAATACGGGAAACCTAACGTTCAGCGGCAAATTTCGACAGATCGTTTCCTCGAATTGTTGGCCTGGTACATAACAGAAGGTAATATGTATGAAGCAAAAACGGGGAATTATCGGGTCCAAATAGCACAGGAACAAGCAGGAGAACGAAGCGATATTGAGGAACTGATCGACTCTATTGTCGATTATTATCACGTTACAGATCGTAGTGTAAGTTTTTCGAGTCGCCCACTGGGAGAACTCTTAGAGGGTTTGTGCGGGAGCGGCAGCGAAAACAAACGGATTCCGGAACTCGTATTCGAGGGGTCGAAAGAACAGAAGGAACTGTTCCTTGAAGTCCTCATTAGAGGTGATGGAGATCGGCAGGTAAACTCGTGGAGGTATACTACCAAGAGTAAACAGCTCCGAGATGATGTACTCCGGCTATGTACTCACCTTGGACTGTCAGCTACATATACCTCAGACAGTGGGGTATGGCGCATCTACTGCAGTGAGAACGGTAAGAATTCGTTCCGGATGTACCGGGATGGCTCACGAAGTACTGCCGATGACGGTGTGTACTGCGTAACTGTCGAAGATAATAATACTCTTATTGCTGGCCGAAATGGTAAACTACATAATATATCAAACTCTTTATATGGTGTTCTCGGGTGGGATCGGTTCCGCCTGTACGACAAGGAAATGGGCGCTGCTGTCACTGCAACCGGGAGAGATGTAATCGAGTTTACCGAGGAGGCAGCGAGCGAACTTGACAAAGAAGTTACATACGGTGATACCGATTCGGTCATGCTGGAACTCGGCGGCGATATCTCCAAAGAGAAAGCCATCGAGCAGTCCTTCGAGATCGAGTCCCACATCAACGACGCCTACGACGAGTTCGCCGAGCGGTTGAACGCCTCCACCCACCGCTTCCAGATCGAGTTCGAGAAGCTCTACCGGCGGTTCTTCCAGGCGGGCAAAAAGAAGCGGTACGCCGGGCACATTATTTGGTCGGAGGGCAAGGACGTCGACGACCTCGACATCACTGGCTTCGAGTACAAACGCTCCGATATCGCGCCGATCACGAAAGAGGTACAAAAGCAGGTTTTGGAAATGATCGTCACCGGCGCGGACAGAGAGGACATCAAAGACTACGTCCACGAGGTCATCCAGCGGGTCCAGCGCGGCGACGTCAGCCCCTCGGAGATCGGGATCCCCGGCGGGATCGGCAAGAAACTCGACAACTACGACACCGACACCGCCCAGGTTCGGGGGGCGAAATACGCGAACCTTCTTTTGGGGACGAACTTCGCCAGCGGCTCGAAACCCAAGCGGCTCTATCTGAAGAAGGTCCACCCGGCGTTCTTCCGACAGATCGAATCCGAGCGGGATCTGGATCCCTCCAGGGACCCCCTCTACGGGGAGTTCAAACGCGACCCGGACGTCATCTGTTTCGAGTACGACGACCAGCTCCCCGACGCCTTCGAGATCGATTACGAGAAGATGCTCGAAAAGACGCTGAAAGGGCCGATCGCCCGAATCCTCGAGGCGGTGGATATCTCCTGGGACGAAGTCAAAAGCGGCCAAGAGCAGACCGGTCTCGGGAACTTCGTTTGATCCGCGATCGTGCGGGTTGGTGACTTTACACAAACAAAAATAATTTTGTAATTCCTGAAGGTAAACAACGCTGAACCCGAAACCATTATGGGTATCACGGTACCATACTAGAGCAGACGAGACATGGCTACGTTAGAAATCAGCAATCTGCACGCGTCAGTCGCCGAGGAGGGGGGCGAAACAATCCTCCAAGGTGTCGACCTGGAGGTCAAATCCGGCGAGATCCACGCCCTGATGGGTCCGAACGGGTCCGGGAAATCGACGACAGCGAAGATCATCGCCGGCCACCCCGCCTACGAGGTGACCGACGGCGAGATACTCCTTCACATCGAGGAAGACGAGTTCGAGGGCATCGACATCGACGACGACCAGCGTACCTGGAACCTCCTGGATCTCGAACCCAACGAGCGCGCCGCGCTCGGGATCTTCCTCGGCTTCCAGTATCCGGCCGAGATCGAGGGCGTCACGATGGTCAACTTCCTCCGGACGGCGCTCAACGCCAAACTCGAGGAGCGCGAAGAGCTCTTCGAGGACGAGGAGGCCGAAGAGGCCGAAGCGGACGAGGAAGACGACGCGGGCTACGACACCTCGCCGATGGAAGGGAACGTCGAGGAAGGCGAGGTCGGCGTCGCGGAGTTCCAGGGGATCCTCCAGGAGAAGATGGAACTTCTCGATATGGACGAGTCCTTCGCCCAGCGGTACCTCAACGCCGGCTTCTCCGGCGGCGAGAAGAAACAGAACGAGGTCCTGCAGGCGGCCATCCTCGAGCCGTCGATCGCCGTGCTCGATGAGATCGACTCCGGGCTCGACATCGACCGGCTCCAGGACGTCTCCGACGGGATCAACGCCCTCCGCGACGAGCAGGGCACCGGGATCCTCCAGATCACCCACTACCAGCGCATCCTCGATTACGTCGAGCCCGATCACGTCCACGTCATGCTGGACGGGAAGATCGCGAAAAGCGGCGGTGCGGAGCTCGCCGAGAAGCTCGAAGACAGAGGGTACGAGTGGGTTCGAGAGGAAGCATTCGAGACGGCGTAACCATCAGCAGTTACGCACAACCCTATAACCATCCAAACGTAATTACACATAATGAGTTCCGAAGAACATCTACAAGAAACCGACACTGAAGCCCGTTTCGAGTTCAAGAAGGAGGAGTCGTCCGCTTTCGAGGCCGAAAAGGGGCTCACCGAGGAGACCATCCGCGTCATCTCGGAGGACAAAGACGAACCCGAGTGGATGCTCGAGCGGCGCCTCCGCGCCCTAGAGCAGTTCCAGGAGATGCCGATGCCGACCGACTGGCCCGGCCAGCCGGACCTCTCGGAGGTCGATATCGACGAGATCGTCCCGTATATCCGCCCCGACATCGAAACGCGTGGCGGCGCCGAAAGCTGGGAAGATCTCCCCGAGGAAATCCAGGACACCTTCGACAAACTGGGGATCCCGGAAGCCGAGAAGAACGCGCTGTCGGGCGTCGGCGCCCAGTACGAATCGGAGATCGTCTATCAGAACATGCAGGAACGCTGGGAGGAAAAAGGCGTCATCTTCTGTGACATGGACAAGGCCGTCCAGGAGCACGAAGAACTCGTCCGCGAGCACTTCATGACGAAGTGTGTCCCCCCGAGCGACAACAAATTCGCCGCGCTACACGGCGCGATCTGGTCGGGCGGCTCGTTCGTCTACGTCCCCGAGGACACGACGGTCGACATGCCGGTCCAGGCGTATTTCCGGATGAACAGCGAGGGGATGGGGCAGTTCGAACACACGCTCATCATCGCCGAGGAGAACTCCGAGGTCCACTACATCGAGGGCTGTTCGGCCCCGAAGTACTCGGCCTTTAATCTCCACTCCGGCGGCGTGGAAGTGTTCGTCAACGAAGGCGCCCACGTCCAGTACTCGACAGTGCAGAACTGGTCGAAAAACACCTACAACCTCAACACCAAACGCGCCATCGCCGAGAAGGACGCCACCATGGAGTGGATTTCGGGATCGATGGGATCGAAGGCGACGATGCTGTACCCCTCGACGATTCTGAAGGGCCCGGGTGCGACGGACAACCACATCACCATCGCCTTCGCCGG
>NZ_JAHLKM010000026.1 GCF_024449025.1 Natronomonas aquatica
CGACGCCCTCCAGCGACTCGTCGGCCGCGTCGAGTTGGGGATGATACCACAGGTCGTCGACACCGTCGTCTACATCGAGGCCGGCGAGGTTCACACCGTCTACGACGTGACGACCGAGGTCAAGGTGCCACACGGTCTCGTCGAGGAGGACCTCGCCCGCCCCGTCATCGTCATCGAGGACTTCGAGACCGGCGAGCCGGCCTACGAGATCTACACGTTCAACCGACAGGTCGTCACTGTGCCGCTCGAAGGTGCGGCCGACGGGGGCGAAGAAACCGGGATCGAGCGCGTCGCCAAACAGGAGATCGAACGCGAAATCCGCTCTGTCGCCCACGGTCACGTCGAGGTCGAACTCCAGGGCGCGAACACGGCGGTTGTGTGGGTCGAGGAGGACGACATCTCCTACGTCATCGGGAAGGGCGGCGGCCGGATCAGCAAGATCGAGGACCGGCTCGGCATCGACATCGATGTCCGGACGTTCTCGGATCGTCCCGGCGGGACGGCCGGCGGCTCGTCGGGGGGTTCTGGCGGCTCCGTCCCGGCGGCCGGCGAACGCATCACCCCGGAGGTGACGAACCGCCACGTCGTCGTTCCTGTCGGCGATCACCACGGCGACACCGTCGAGGTACGCGCCGACGGCGAGTATCTGTTCACCGCGACGGTTTCACGGGGCGGCGAGATCCAGGTCTCGCGGGGCTCGGCTATCGCGGAGGAACTCGAAACCGCGATCGACCGCGGGCAAACGATCACAGTCGTCCCGCAGTGACCCCCGTCGTTTCGTCCGGCGTCGGCGGGACATGCTAGCCGACGTACGCCGGCTGGCCCCCGGCGTTTTTCTCCTCTGTCTGTTCGCACTTTCGGCCCGCGGGCTGTCCAGGGTTGTCGGTATCAACGAGTTGCTCCTCGCGATCGGACTCGGCGTCGCTCTGGCGAACGCCGTCGGCGTCGACGACCGCCTCCGTCCGGGGACCGCGACACACACCCTGTGGCTCGGCGCGGGCATCGTCCTGCTCGGAGCCTCGGTGACGGTCGATGCGATCCTCGAGGCCGGCGACGTCGTTCTGTTGTTGTTGCTCGGTACGGTGACGGTCGCCCTCCTGACCGCCGAAGCGCTCGCCAGAAACGCCGCCCTCCCGGAGAAGCTCGGTTCGCTGCTCGCCGCCGGGGCGAGCATCTGCGGCGTCTCCGCGGTCGTCGCCGTCGGCGGCGCGGTACGGGCCAAGGAGGCTCAGATCGCCTACGCCGCGGGGGTCGTCCTCCTGGTCGACGCGATCACGATCGTCGCGTACCCGATCGTCGGGAGTCTCCTGGCGCTGCCCGCGGACGTCTTCGGCGTCTGGACCGGGGTCAGCATGCTCTCGACCGGCCCGGTGGTCGCGGTCGGCTTCGCCCACTCGGAAGTCGCCGGACAATGGGCGACGACGACGAAACTCGCCCGGAACACCCTGATCGGCGCCGTCGCGCTGGGCTATGCGGTCTACTACACCCGCCGCGACGGCGGCGATTCGGTCCCGCTGTCGGTGCTTTGGGCCGAGTTCCCGAAGTTCGTCGTCGGGTTCCTCGTCTTTATCGGGCTCGCGAGCGCCGGGCTCTTTTCGCCGGCACAGGAGGCCTCGATCGCCGAGGCCGTCGAGTGGCTCTTCCTTTTGGCCTTCGTCGGCCTCGGGACCGAAATCCGGATCGACGATCTCAGGAAGACCGGCGTACGGCCCGCCCTCGTCGTCTTCGTGACGATGCTACTCGTGAGCGCGCTGTCGCTCTCGGTCGCGCTCGCGGTGCTGTAGCCCGAAGCACGGACCCGTTCAGAGGAACTCCCGGACCTCCGAGTACCACATGTCGTGGTGATCGACGGCGTCGATCCGGCGGGCGATCTTCGTCGCGATGACGTGCCAACAGAGCTGTGTCGGGTCCTCCGGATCGAGGTTATACCGGCTGTCCTCACAGTCACAGGTCCCGTCCTCGACGACGTACTCATCGGAGTGGCCGACGACGACGGTGAAATCCCGGTACTGTTTGACCCGCTCCTCGCCGACGGCCTCGATCGCCCGTACGCCGCGGTCGCCGTGGGTGGCGATGATTCTGTCGGCGGCCCCGCTCGTGAGTTCGCCGGATTCATCGAGCAGCCGTTTCCACTCCTCGACCGCGGTCACGAAACCGTCTTTCGGAGCCGTCGGCAAAACTGGTTCGGTCGGCTACCCGGAGATCCGACCGGCTGTCTCTCGTGGATCGGACGGGACGACCGGCCCTCTCCCCGCGATCGACGGTCGCCGTGTCGATGGAAAACGACGTTCACTCGGCGAACTGCCGTTCGAGGAACGTCGTGACGAGGTAGGCGGCGAGCCGTGCCGTGGCGTCACCGTTCGCCAGGACGGGGGCGACTTCCACGAGATCGAACGCTTCGATCGCGTCGCTGGCGCCGAGCGTCTCGACGGCCGCGAGCGCCTGTTCGGCCGACAGTCCGCCCGGTTCCGGCGTTCCCGTGGCCGGCGCCACGGACGGGTCGATCGCGTCCACGTCGAACGTCACGTAGACCGCGTCGGTCTCCCGCTCGGCGGCGGCGATCGCCTCGGCGACGACCTCGCGGATCCCCCGCCGCTCGACGTCCCGGATCGAAAAGACCGAGAGCCCGACTTCGTCGGCGAAATCGAAGAATCTGGGGGCTTCGTATCCCCGGATGCCGACCTGGGAGACGTACTCGAAGTCGGCGTACGCGGACTCCGCGATACGACGCGTCGACGATCCGTGGAAGTGTTCGCCGTACAGTTCGCTCTCGTCGGCCGTATCGGTATGGGCGTCGATCTGGACGAGCCCGACGCGGTCGTGGCCCGCCCCCTCGGCGAACCCGCGGAACGCGGGGAACGTACAGTAGTGATCGCCGCCGAGCAGGACGGGAAGGCGTCCCTGTTCGGCCACCGTGGCGACGTGGGCCTCGATCGACTTGGCCGTCAGTTCGCGGTCCATCGGGAAGACGGGGACATCGCCGCAGTCGACGAGATCGAGGGCGTCGAAGTCGACTTCGGCGCGAGTTCTGACGTTCGTCAATCCTCCCTTGTACCCTGCGAGGTACGCGACCCAGGCGCTCTGTCGTCTGATCTCGCGGGGTCCGTACCGGGCCCCCGGTCCGTTGCTCACCGCGCCGTCGTACGGCGCTCCGAGCACGGCGGCGTCTCCTCCCCCGATGTCGGCAACGTCGTCTACCGGCTTCCTGAGGAACGTCTCTATCCCGGTGTAGGGAAGTTCGATTCGGCCTTCGGGGTGGGCCTCTCTGAACCGCTCGGCGGGCGTCGGTTCGGGGTCGTTCACGTTCCGATCCCGTCCCGGGCGTTTCGAGGCTCTCCGATCGCGCTCCAGTTCCCACGATCCGGACCCGACGGTGCGGGGGTCCCGTCCGGAGCGTGGTCACCCTCGGCGTCGATCCCAATCGGGACGGGTTCAGTGTGTCGAGACATGGCTAGGTGCGGCCGCGTACCGCAGCGAACGACTCGACCGGCGGATCAAAAAAGGTTGAGATGGTCCCCTTTCTGAACGGAACTGTCCGGGACGGCGAACCGACCGCCGCCCGCGACAAGCGTGTGGCTTTTCGCCGCCGCCCCTGAACGGGCAGTATGGAGGTCCGCGAGGGAGCCGTCACGATCGAGGTGCCCGAGAAGCGACACGGCGCGAGCGAGGGCTCGGGCGAGGGGGTCTTTTACAATCCGGTCCAGGAGCTGAACCGCGATATCACCGTCGGCGTCCTCCGGGCCGTCGACTCGGAGTGTGGGTCCTACCTCGATGCGATGACGGCAAGCGGGATCAGGGCAGTCAGGGCCGCCGAGGCGGGGTATTCCGTGACCGGCTGTGACGTCGACAGCGAAGCCGTCGAACTCGCGCGGGCGAACCTCGAGCGGAACGGCCTCGACGGGGCGATCCACCGCCGGAACGTCAACGCCCACATGCACGAATCGCACCACGACGTGGTGGATCTGGACCCCTTCGGGACGCCCATCCCCTTCGTCGACGCGGCGTTTCGGAGCGCCCGGAACTACGTCTGTGTGACGGCGACCGACACCGCGCCGCTGTGTGGTGCCCACTTCGAGAGCGGCGTCCGGAGTTACGGCGCCGTCCCCCGAAACACCGAGTTTCACCCCGAGATGGGGCTTCGGGTCTTGCTCTCGGCGCTCGTCCGGACCGCCGCACGCTACGATATCGCCGCCACGCCCGTCTTGAGCCACGTCTCCAGCCACTACGTCCGGACCTACCTCCGGCTCGACGGCGGCGCGCAGGCGGCCGACCGCCGGATCGAAAAGCTCGGATACATCGATCACTGCCAGCAGTGTCTGTGGCGGGACCACGAGCGAACGCTCGTGGCCGACCCGACCGCCGAGTGTCCCGAGTGCGGTCAATCGACGTGGACGGCCGGCCCCGTCTGGCTCGGCCCGCCCCACGACCCGGCGTTCGTCGGGGAGGCCGCCGCGGCGATCCCCGAGGACGCGGCAACTGCCGAGGAGGCCCGCGACCTGCTCGACTCGATCGCGGCTGAACTCGACACCCCGACCCACTACGATCAGCACCGCCTCTACAGCCGGTGGGGCGAGCCGAACGTCGCGATGGACGAGTTTCTGGTAACGCTCCGTGACGCCGGCTACCCGGCGTCACGAACCCACTACGGCGGAACGACGTTCAAAACCGACGCCGGCGTCGACGAGATCTACGACGCGCTCCACTGACGTGTCGTCCGTCCGACGACTGCCCGCGTCCCGCCGATTATATGTACGGTTCCCCCATATTCCGGGTCGTGATGGGGTACATCGACCGCACGGTGACGGTCGCCCGTGGCGTCGCCGACGGCGCGCGATCCGACCGTATCACGTTCATCGCCGCCGGGCTGGCGTACTACGCGCTCATCTCACTCGTACCCCTGCTGTTGCTCGTGCTCGTCGTCACCTCCATCGTCGGCGGGGAAGCGCTCGTAGAGGTGATCGTCGCCGAGACGTCCCGGACGCTCGGCGAGGGGATCGGCGGCACCCTCGCTCAGGCGCTCATCGGCGCCTCGGGCCGGGGCGGTGCGACGGTCTTCGGCCTCGCGGTCCTGCTTTGGTCCGGGCTGAAGCTCTTTCGCGGACTGGACATCGCCTTCTCCGAGGTTTACGGCGATCCCGGCCCGGCCTCGATCCTCGATCAGCTCAGGAACGCGACGGTCACGCTCGGGGCCGTCGGCGTCGGCGTCGCGGTGACCGTCGCCGTCGGGACCGCCCTCGCCGGGCTGGGGATCGCCGCCGCGATCGAGGGCTACGACGCCGTCGGCCTCCTCGGGACGGCGGTCCTCGTGACCACCCTCTCGGTCGCCTTCCTCCCCCTGTATTACGTCCTGCCCGGCACGGACGTTCCGGTCAGGGAGGCGCTTCCTGGGGCGGTTTTCGCGGCCGTCGGCTGGACGGCGCTCCAGACCGGGTTCCGCCTCTATGCGTCGATCGCAGGCAGCTACGAGGCCTACGGGCTGCTCGGCGGTGTCCTGTTGCTCGTGACCTTCCTGTATTTCGGCGGGCTCGTGTTGCTCGTCGGAGCCGTGTTGAACGCCGTCCTCGCGGGACGAACCGACGGGACTACCATCGGGGGCGACGAACCGACACCCGAACCGACCGCCACTCTCGAACGAACCATGACACGTGACCGACCAGACGACGACGCATCGGCCGACGAACTCCGCGAGGAGATCGAACAGCTCTACGACGAACTCGATCGCTTCGAAGAGCGGATCGACGAACGGACGGTTCACCGCGAGGAGATAGAGAAGGACCTCAAGCGGTACGTGCGGGCCCGGCTCCGCCGTGGGAAGGCCACCGGGTGGGGGCCGTATCTGGTGTTGCTCTACGGGACGGCGATGACCCTCGGGGCCTTCTACTTCCTCCCCGGCGGCTGGGCCGTGCTGGCAATGCTCGTGGTCTGGCTGTCGACGCTGGGGCTCTATGCGCTCATGCTGGTGGTCGGGACGACGGTCACGATCGCCGGCCTTCCGGGCCGGCTGAAGGACCGACTCGAAAGCCGATGAGCCGCGGACTCGGCGAGATAACGGCCGTCGCGGGGCTCCCGGACGGCGTCGCGTTCCTCGCGGCGCTCGTGACCGGACTCGGCGACGTCTGGTTCGTGTTCGTGTTGCTCGGTGTCCTCTACTGGGTCGGCTCGGCGCTTCCGGGTCCGGTCTCGCTTCCCCGTCGACGGGCCGCCTTCGCGATCGCGCTCGCTTTGGGCGGGCTCGCGGCCACGACGGCGCTCAAAGAGCTGTTCCGGTTGCCGCGGCCGCCCGGTGCCGCCGATCCGTCGGGTGCGTCGCTCGTCCCCGAAACGTTGCTCCCGCTGTATGCCGAGATCGGAGCGGCCGACGGCTTCGGTTTTCCGAGCGGGCACGCCGTCGCCGCGGTCGTCGTCTACGGCGGACTCGCACTGCTGGTCGGCACCCGCCGTGGGTACGTGGCCGGCGCGGCCCTCTGTGTGTTGATCCCGCTGTCCCGGGTCGTCCTCGGCGTCCACTATCTGGTCGATATCGTCGCCGGCGTCGCCGTCGGTGCGGCGTTTCTCGCGGTCGTCTATCGCGTCTGTGGCCGCGGCAAGAACCCGGGCCGGGCGATGTTTTTCGCCCTGCTTGCGGCGCTCGTCGGCGCGGCCGTCAGCTACAGCGCCGACACGATGCTCGCGCTCGGCGGTGCCCTCGGCGGTCGAATCAGCTGGGGGATCATCGGGGATGCGGTCACCCACGAGACGACGACGCGGGCCGGCGGCGCCGCTTCGGTGGCTGTCGGGGCCGCCTTCGGCGCCCTGTTCGTTTCCGTTTACGCCCTCGATCTCGCCCCCTACATCGGCTTTCTCGGGATGCTCGTCGTTCTACCCGGTGTTTTCGCCGCCCCGCTCGCCGGTGAAGCGATCGCCCGGCGGCTGTCGGCGCTCGGTTCGGTCTAGACGGCGGCCGACTCCCGGGCGAACTGCCGGTTAGGAAGATACTTCCCGCTCGCGCGATGTATTTCAGGCATGAGTGAGTTTACGGTCCGGGGACGCTTCCCCGCCCGCTACGGCGAGCAGGCGTTCGAGAAGACGATCGAGGCCGAAAACGAGGACGTGGCGATCGAACACGTGTACGCGAACTTCGGCTCCCAGCACGGGCTCAAGCGGACCCAGATCGACATCGACGGGGTGGACGCATGAGCCTCGGCGGCGGTGGCGGCGGCGGCGCGATGCAGCAGATCCAAGAACAGATGCAGGCCCTAGAGCAGGAAAAACAGGCCATCCAGGCGGAGATCCAGAACCTCCGGGAGGAACAAAGCGAGATCGACGAAGCCATCGAAGCCATCGGGACGCTCGATACGGGCTCGACGGTACAGGTGCCGATCGGCGGCGACGCCTATGTCCGCGCGGAGATACAGGACATAGAGGAGGTCGTCGTGACGCTGGGCGGCGGGTACGCCGCCGAACGCGACAGCGACGGGGCGATCGACTCGCTCGAACACAAAAAGGACGCCCTCGACGATCGGATCGAGGAACTCGAAGAGGAGATCGAGGCGGTCGAAGCCGAAACCGAGGACCTCGAGGCCAGAGCCCAGCAGGCCCAACAGCAGCAGATGCAACAGATGCAGCAGATGCAAGACGAGTAGAGCCGGAGATGTTCGACGGACTGAAGGACAAACTCGGCCGCTTCAAAAGCGACGTCGAGGCCGAGGCCGAAACGGAAGCGGAGACGGACGCCGATGGGGCCGCCGACGCCGTCGAAGACGCGGGTTCGACGGACGCCGACGACGCGGGCGGAGCCGAGACAGAGACAGCGGCCGAAGACGAGGAGGGTCCGGGGCTGGCGAAGAAGGCCGCGCTGGCGGCGACCGGCCGAACGGTCATCACCGAGGAGGAACTCGAGGCGCCCCTCGAACAGCTCGAACTCGAGTTGCTCTCCGGCGACGTCGAGATGGGCGTCGCCCGCGAGATCACCGACCGTATCCGCGAGCGGCTGGTCGGTGACACCCGAAAACAGGTCGAGTCGGGCGAGCAGGTCGTCGAGCGCGCCATCGCCGACGCCCTTCGGGAGGTAATAAGCGTCGGGCAGTTCGACTTCGAGGCCCGGATCGCCGAGGCCGAAAAGCCCGTCGTGATCGTTTTCACCGGCGTCAACGGCGTCGGCAAGACGACCACGATCGCCAAGCTCTCGCGGTGGCTCGAGGAGCGCGGCTACTCGTCGGTGCTGGCCAACGGGGACACCTACCGGGCGGGCGCGAACGAACAGATCGAGGAACACGCCGACGCACTCGGTACGAAGATCATCACCCACGAGCAGGGCGGCGATCCGGCGGCGGTCATCTACGACGCTGTCGAGTACGCCGAGGCAAACGGCGTCGACGTCGTGTTGGGCGATACCGCCGGCCGGCTGCACACCTCCAACGACCTGATGGCCCAACTCGAGAAGATCGACCGCGTCGTCGATCCCGACATGACGCTTTTCGTCGACGAGGCCGTCGCCGGCCAGGACGCGACGAACCGCGCCGAGGAGTTCAACGAGGCCGCCGAGATCGACGGCGCCGTGTTGACGAAGGCCGACGCCGATTCGCAGGGCGGGGCGGCGATCTCGATCGCCCACGTCACCGGCAAACCGATACTGTTTCTCGGCACCGGGCAGGGCTACGAGGACCTCGAACGGTTCGATCCCGACGAGATCGTCGGCCGGCTCCTCCGCGACGAAGACGCGGCGTGAACGCGCGATCGCCGCCGCGTCCCCTTCGTTTCGGTGACATGGCGCGATTAGGACAGTCCGATCGCCGCGCTCCTGCCACTCACTGCAGGTGGGCGCCGGTCAAACTGATCTCACACCGTTCGGCGTCGTAGCCCGCCTCGGAGAGGCCGGTCCCGATCGTAAAGACCGTCTCACCGAGCATCGCCATCGCCGCCTCCCCGCCGGCCGCCGAGACGTCCTCGATGACGTCACGCACTTTCGGCGTCAGCAGGTCCGCCTCTCGCGCGAAGCGCCGGGAGGTCTCCATGAACGTCCCGACGGTCGGGGACTCGACGAGGGCGGCGAGCCCCCGCCGGCCGGCCGCGGTCAGTTCCTGCGTGTCGCCGGTGATGACCTCCTCGGTGTCGACCGCTCCGTAGCTGACGTACTCGATGGTCCCGCCCGTCGGAACGCCGTCCATCGCGCCGTGGGCCGGCGCGCCGGGCTCGAGCCTGATCGGGAGGCCGCCGCGAGCCTGGGCGACGACGTCGCCGAGGCCGGTCCCGGCCTGCACCTCCGCGCCGTGGGCGATCGTCACGAGTTCGTTCTCCGAGAGCTCCCGATCGAAGAGCGCGTTGGCGGTCAGCGCCGTCCCCAGCGCCGCCGCCCCGGAGACGCCGAAGCCGGCCCCCAACGGCAACTCGGTCTCGATGACGACGCGGGCCGTCACGCGAAGGGCACCGAGGACGCGGTCGACCGCCTCTATCGTCGCCGTCTCGCCGTTGAGTTCGAGCCCCTCGCCGGCCTCCAGGCGGACGGTTACGCCGTCGGAGACGGCCACGCCGGCCCCCCGCGAGCCGGCCTTCGTCGGATCGTCGTCCGGGTGGGCGCTGAAGAAGCCGGTCACGTGACCGGGGACGAACGCCGACGGCGACTGTGCCATGCGAACGGGTGAGAGAGCCAGCGAGTTAAGTCTTGTAAAATCGATGGCCCCTCGGATTAACTGTTGTAAACTCGTGCGTCCGCCGCGATCGAGTGCGGATATCTTGCGGCCGGCGCCCGGTGTTGCCCCGGGGACGCGCGATCGGTTCCCGGCGTGAGCCTTGACCGAGAAGATAAACGGTTTTGGCAGAGCTACGAGAAGACTCCCCCAGTGACTCCCCATGGTTGAACAGACGTCCGGGCGATCCGCCGACTCCGCGTTGCTCGTCCCCGTCGGCGAATCGGTGACGCTCCGGAACACGGTCGCCTACGCGGTCGAGGTCGCCCTCGAGGCGGATCTCGTGGGCGTTCATTTCGTCGCCCCCGTCCCGTGGCACGACATCGACGATGTCGACCCGTCGGTCCGGGAGGCGACCCAGGAACTGCTGGATCGGGTCGCCACGTGGGCCGGCGAGGACGACCCCGACGACGCCCTCGCCGTCGAGACGGCGATCATCGGCGACGACGAGTACCTCTTTAGCCCCGACGACTACGCCGTCACCCTGGCCGAATACGCCGACGGGTACGGTATCGATCGGATCGTCATCGACCCTGAGTACAGTCCCGGGGGGAACGCCCCGATCCTGCGGTCGATGGAGGTCGAACTCGACCGGCGTGGCTACACCGTCGAGGAGGCTCCGGTCGGACGGCGGGTCAGACGCGGCCGACTCCTCCAGCGCAGCGGCCGCCTCCAGTTTCTGACGCTTTTCGGCGTCTCGTTTCTCTTCTATCAGCTGCTCGGCGGCTTCGCCCTGACACGGTTCGATCTCACGACGGGCGCGGCCAGCGCGGCCGTCGTCTCCGTGATGCTCTATCGCATCTCGCTGGGCGATCAGATCCGGATTCCCGTTCTCGCCCGCCGGGCCGTCCGCCTCGCGCTGTTCGTCCCCTACCTCCTCTATGAGATCATCGTCTCGAATCTGCTGGTCTCGTACGTCATCCTGCATCCGAAGATGCCGATCGAACCCCGGATGACCGAGGTCCGGACGGCCGTCTGGGGCGGGATCCCGGTCACGACGCTGGCCAACAGTATCACGCTCACGCCGGGGACGCTCACTGTCCGGGTCGATGGGCGGGATTTCATGGTACACACGCTGATCCCCGCCGCCCGCGAGGGGCTGTTCGACGGCGCCTTGGAGCGTGGCGTCCGGTTCGTCTTCTACGGCCGGAGCGCGGCGCGCTCGGCGACGCCGAGAGAGCGCGGCGACTGCCGTATCATAGGCGAGGAGGATGAGGCGGAATGATCCCGATAGACGATCTGCTGTTGGGGGCGGCGGCGGTCTTTGTCGTCCTCGCGATCGTCGTGCTCTATCGGGCTATCCGCGGGCCGACGATGCAGGATCGGGTCATCGCGGTCAACGTCCTCGGGACCAACACCGTCGTCATCCTCGCGTTGCTCGCGGCGGCGCTCGACGTTCCGTCGTTTCTGGATATCGCGCTCGTGTACGCGCTGTTGAACTTCCTCGTGGCGGTCGCGATCTCGAAGTTCACCGTCGATCGTGGGGGGGTGATGTAGGTGCTGGTCGAGATCGCTATCGTCGCGTTCCTCGCCGGCGGGGTCTTCTTTACCTTCGTTTCGGCCGTCGGCGTCGTTCGGCTCCCGGACATTTACGCCCGTGCCCACACCGCGAGCCAGACGGACACGCTCGGGGCCGGGTTCACGCTCGTCGCCGTCGCCCTGGCGATCGGCCTCGAGACGACGACGATCAAAACCTTCTTGCTTTTGATCTTCATCTTCATCACCAACCCGACCGCGGCCCACGCTATCGCCCGCGCCGCCCACGAGGAGGGAATCGAACCGTGGAGGGAGGACCGATGAGGACGGAAAGTCCCGGGCCGCGGGGACGGAGGTGGTTCAGGTGATGGAATACGTCGCCTACACGCTCGCGGTGTTCGTCGTCGTGACAGCCGTCGCGACCGCGTTGCTCCGGGACGTCCTCGCGGCGATCGTCATCTTCGGCGCCTACAGCCTCGGAATGGCGCTTCTGTACACGCTGTTGCTCGCGCCGGACGTCGGACTCACCGAGGCTGTCATCGGCGCCGGGGTGACGACGCTTCTGTTACTCTTGACGATCGCAAAGACGGTCCGCCCCTCGGGCGATCGGACGATAGAGCGGATCGATCCCCGGGCGCTTTTCGCCTGCGGCGCGCTGGCGGTCGTGTTCGGGCTGACGCTGCCGGGATTGCCGGCCGTCGGCGATCCGAACGCCCCAATCGTCTCCTACGACGCCGTCACCGGCCACTACCTGACTCAGTCGTACGCCGAGACAGGCGTCGAAAACACCGTCACCGCCGTGCTCGCAGCCTACCGCGGTTTCGATACCTTCGGTGAGGCGACTGTCGTCTTCGCCGCCGGGGTAGCCGCGCTCGTCGTCCTCCGACGGGAGGTGTTGACGTGAGCGACGCACCCTCCGGATCGGGTTCGGGTTCGAGTTCAGGTTCCGATCCCGGCTCCGGTTCCGGTTCCGGTTCCGGCTCCGGTTTCGGCCCGGACGAGCCCCGGACCTACATCGAAAGCGAGGTCATCATGAGCGCCGTCCGGGTCGTCGCGCCGTTCGTCCTCACGTTCGGGCTGTTCGTCACCTTCCACGGTGCCGACTCGCCGGGCGGCGGCTTCCAGGGTGGCGCCCTCGTCGGCGTCGTCGTGTTGATGCTCGCCTTCGCGTTCGGGATCGATCCCACACGGCGGTGGCTCGGTTCCTGGATCGTCACCGTCGTCGCCGCCCTCGGCCTCGTCGTCTTCGCCGCAATCGGGTTCGGAAGCGTCGCTCTCGGCGGCGGCTTCCTCCAGTACGTCCGCTATCCGCTGGATCACCCGACCAAACTGGGCATCGAGGCCGTCGAGATCGGCGGCATCGCGCTCATCGTCGCGGGCGTCATCGTCGGGCTGTTCTTTTTGACTGCGGCCGGTCCAGGGGGCGAAGAGTCGTGATCGAACTGCTGGCAACGCGGTGGGCTTACGCGACGTTCGTCTTCGTCATGGTCACAGGACTCTATATGATGATCGCAAGCCCCAACCTCGTCAAGAAGGTCATCGGACTGAACCTCTTTCAGAGCGCAGTCTTCCTGTTTTTCGTCGCGTCGGCGTACGTCGCGGGCGGGTCGCCGGCCATCGTCCCCTCGGAAGGTGGCGGCGGCCCCTACGTCAGCCCGCTTCCGCACGTCATCGTGCTGACGGCCATCGTCGTCGGGGTCAGTCTCACCGCGGTCGCGCTGGCTCTCATCGTCCGGATCTATCGGGAGTACGGGACGCTCGACGAGTCGGTGCTCCGGGAGGTCACCGATGACTGACGTCGCCCTCCCGTTGCTCATCGCCGTGCCGATCCTCGCGGCGGTGGCGCCGCTTTTTTCCAGTGTCCTCGGGTTCAGGGCCGGCTGGTATGCCGCCGCCGTTACGACCGCGATCGAGGTCGGGCTGGCGGCGGTCGTCCTCGCCGCCGTCTACGGCGGCGACCGGCTCGTCCATCCGGTTGGCGGCTACCCCGCCCCCTACGGGATCGAACTCGTCGGGGACGGCCTCTCGGCGCCGATCGTCGCGCTGATCGCCGCCGTCTCTCTCGGCGTCGTCGCCTTCGCCTACACCGGGGGCCCCCGGCGCAACAGCTTCTATAGCGCCTACCTGTTGCTCGTCGGCGGCCTGATGGGTGTCTCGATCACCGGCGATTTGTTCAACATGTTCGTCTTCCTCGAGATCACCGGGCTGGCGACCTACGCCTTGGTCGCCGCCGACCGCTCCGATCGGTCGGCCGTCGCGGCGCTGAAGTACCTCATCCTCGGGACGATGGGCGCGTCGTTTTTCATCATCGGGGTCGGCTACGCGTTCATTTCGACGGGAACGCTCAACATGGTCGATCTCTCCGCCCGGCTCGCCGGGAGCTACACGGCCCGGCCCGTGCTCGCTTCCTTCGGGTTCATGATCGTCGGCCTCGGGCTGAAGGCGGCCGTCTTCCCGTTACACACCTGGCAGCCCGACGCCTACACCTACGCCTCGGACACGGTGACGACGTACATCTCGGCACTCGTCTCGACCGTCGCCGCCTACGCCATCGCGCGTGTGATCCTCACGGTGTTTACCCTCGCCTTCTTCGAGGCGGCGCCGCTGGCCCGGTGGGCCGTGTTGACCTTCGCGACGGTGAGCGTTCTCGCGGGCGGGGTGCTCGCGGTCGTCCAGACCGAAATCAAGCGGATGTTAGCGTACTCGTCGGTCTCGCAGTTCGGCCTCGTGGTCGCCGCGTTCGCGCTCGCGACACCCGATGCGGTGCTCGGTGGCGTCGTCCATCTCGTCGGTCACGGACTGATGAAAGGCGGGCTCTTCGCGGCGGCGGCGATCCTCGCGGCAACCCACGGCGCCCGGACCGTCGACGATTACGCCCGGCTCGGCTACCGTTCTCCCGTCGTCGCAGGGACGCTTGCGGTCCTCGGGCTCGCGCTCGTCGGCATCCCGCCCTCGATCGGCTTCCTCGGCAAGTACTACATCGCCGTCGGGGCGGTCCGGGCGGGCGTCTGGCCGGTCGCGATCGTCGTTTTCTTCAGCACGCTGTTGACGCTCGCGTACGTCGCCCGCCTGCTCGAGCGGCTCTATTTCGCGGATCCGGACGCCGCCGCCCCGGTCCCGGAGCCGTCGCCTGACGCCCCCGTCGCCGACGGCGGCGAGACCGAGGACACCGACCACGCGGGGCCCGCCTCCGGTGACGGCGGCGATACGCGGACGGTTCGGGCGGTATCGTCCGGTATGGTCCTCGTGACCGTCCTCGCGGCCGTCGTTGTCGTCGCGCTCGGCTTTGCGGCCCCCGTCTTCGAGACGCTCGTCGAAGCCTTCCTCGGAGGTGTCTTCTCGTGACCGAAATCGAAAGCCTACGGCCCATCGCGGCCGTCCTGATCTCCGTCGCCG
The DNA here is from genome assembly GCF_024449025.1 of Natronomonas aquatica. Classification (GTDB taxonomy): domain Archaea; phylum Halobacteriota; class Halobacteria; order Halobacteriales; family Haloarculaceae; genus Natronomonas; species Natronomonas aquatica. The sequence continues at coordinate 14,538 of NZ_JAHLKM010000026.1, forward strand.
GAACGCTCGCAATCCTCGCGTCCCACCGCCGCCCGAACCTCCGGGAGGCGGTGACGCTCGTCGTCGCGGCCGGCAAGTTCGGGATCGTCACCAGCATGATCCCCGGCGTGTTGGCCGGCGACGTCTACGTCTGGTCGCTCGGTCCGTTCGTCGCCGACATCGCCTTCGAACTCAGGGCTGACTCGCTGGGGCTTCTGTTCGCGACGCTCGCGAGCATGCTCTGGATCATCACGTCGCTGTACAGCATCGGCTACATGCGCGGCCTCGAGGAACACGGCCAGACGCGGTATTTCGCCTCCTTCGCGATGAGCCTCAGCGCCGCGGTCGGGATCGCCTTCTCGCCGAACCTGATCGTCCTGTACGTCTTCTATGAGGTGTTGACCGTCGCGACCTACCCGCTGGTCGCCCACGACGAAACCGACGAGGCCCGCGCCGCCGGCCGCAAGTATCTCGCCTACACGTTCGGCGGCGGCGTCGCGGTCCTGGCCGGGGCCGTCCTCGTCTACTGGCTGACCGGTACGGTCTCGTTCAGTTCGGGCGGCATCGCGGAACTGGCCGCGAGCGATCCGGCCTTCGCCCGCGCCGCCTTCGCGCTTCTGGCCGCCGGGTTCGGCGTCAAGGCCGGCCTGATGCCGCTGCACTCGTGGCTGCCCGACGCCATGGTCGCGCCGACGCCCGTTTCGGGGCTGCTTCATGCCGTCGCCGTCGTCAAAAGCGGCGTCTTCGGGATCTCCCGGGTCGTCCTCGACGTCTTCGGGCCCGAGACCGTCGCGGAACTGGGCGTCGGGCTCCCGCTGGCCGCCGTGGCGACGGTGACGCTCATCGCGGCCAGTATCATCGCCCTCCGGAAGGACCACCTCAAACGCCGGCTGGCCTACTCGACGGTGAGCCAGCTGTCGTACATCGTTTTGGGGCTCTCCATCCTCAGCCCCGACGCCATCACCGGCGGCTTGCTGCACATCCCCGCCCACGCGTTCATGAAGCTCACCCTCTTTTTCTGTGCCGGCATCATCCACGTCGAGACCCACACCGACTACATCAGCGAGATGGCCGGGATCGGCAAGCGAATGCCGGTGACGATGGCGGCCTTTACGATCGCCGCCGCCGGGATGGCCGGCATCCCGCTTATCGCCGGCTTCGTCAGCAAGTTCTACATCCTCGTTGGGACCGTCTCGACCGGCGACTACGTCTTCGCCGTCGCCTTGCTAGTCTCCGGCGTGCTCAACATCGCGTACTTCTGGCCGGTCGTCTATCAGGCGTTCTTCGAGACCGAGGACGCCCACGACGCGAAACCGCTCGTCGAGGCGCCCCTCGGCGGCGAGTCACGCTCGATCCTCGCCCGCCCCGACGGTGGTCGTCCGGGCGACGACGAAGCGGAGACGGACGCCGAGACCGAGACCGAGACCGAGGCCGAAGCCGAGCCGGGGACGGCGACCGGTGAGGACGGGATCGATATCGAGGACGCCGAAACCGACGCCGATCCCGGGGAACTCGGCCGCCCCGACTTCGGCGGCGAGACGACCGACCGCGACTACAGCGATCCCGCCCCGCTGGTCGACGGGGAGTACGCCGTCGACCGGAACCCGAGCGACGCCGTGATCGGGGGTGCGGACGAAGCGGACGAGCGTCCCGCCGCCGGGCACGAGGAGGACACACACGCCGACACCGACGAGCACGGCCACGACCACGACCACGACCATCACGGCGGGCCGCCGCCGGGCGGCTGGGAGCGTCGTGGCTGGCTCGGCGGCGAGAGCACGTGGTTCATGCTCGGACCGATACTGGCCGCCATGGCCGGCTCGATCGTCCTCGGACTCGTGCCGCATGCGGCCGTCTTCCTCCGGCTCGTCGATGATATCGTCGCGTCGGCGCTCACGCTGGGGGTGCTCTTCTGATGGTTACCGAAACGATCCCGCCGTTCGTCCCCGTCCTGTTCGCGGCGATCGTCGCCGCGGTCGCCCCCCGGAAGGTCGGCCACGGGATCGGTTTCCTCGCGACCGCCGCCGTCGCCGTTGGCTCGCTTCTCGTCCCTGCGGGGACCTACCTCACGCCGCGGCTGTTCGGCTTCGAGACGGTGCTGTATCAGGTCGACGACTTCTCGCGGATGATGGGGATCATCTTCGGGCTCATCGGCGCCGCGGCGGTGCTGTACGCCTACTCCAGCGAGGCCGACGGTACGCAGACGGCGGCGGCGCTGGGGTACGTCGGTACCAGCCTCGGAGCCGTCTTCGCGGGCGACTGGCTGACGCTCGTGTTCTTCTGGGAGCTGATGGCGGTCACCAGCACCCTGCTCGTCTGGCACTACGGCGGCCGGGCGGTCCGGACCGGCTTCCGGTACGCGCTGGCCCACGGGATCGGCGGCAGTCTCGTCCTCGCGGCGGTGATCTGGCAGTACGCGGCGACCGGCTCGTTCCTCTTTTCGGCGGCTGCCGGCGTCGTCGGCCCGATCGCGCCCGCGCTGATGGCGATCGGGATCGGCGTCAACGTCGGCTTTATCGGCCTGCACACGTGGCTGCCCGACACGTATCCGAGCCCCCACATCGCCGCCAGCGTCTTCCTCTGTGTGTACACCACGAAGACCGGCGTCTACGCGATGTTCCGGGCGTTCCCCGACGGGCACCTCTGGATCGCCTATATGGGCGGGGCGATGGCGGTCTTCGGCGCCTCGATGGCGCTGTTGCAGGAGGACATGCGGCGGCTGCTGTCGTATCACATCATCTCGCAGGTCGGATACATGGTCGCCGGCGTCGGCATCGGGACGACGCTCGCGACCGCCGGGGCCTTCGGCCACGTCTTCAACCACATCCTGTACAAGGCGCTTCTGTTCATGTCCGTCGGCGTCGTCATCTACCGGACCGGGATCGAGGACATCACCGAACTCGGCGGGCTCTGGCGGGTGATGCCGCTTACGTTCGTCTCGTATCTGTTCGGTGCCGCGGCGATCTCGGGCGTGCCGGGCTTCAACGGCTTCGTCAGCAAGGGCATCATCATCGCCGAGGCCCACAAGAGCGTCAAAAACGTCGTCATCGGGCCGGAGTCCGTCCCGCTCGGCGGCGAGGATCTGCTGTGGTGGCTGCTCATCGTCGGCGGCGTCGGGACCTTCATGTCGTTTATCAAACTCGGCTACTACGTCTTCTTCCACGGCTCGGCGAGTATCGACCCCGAAGACGCACGGATCGGCCAGTCGGTGCCGATGCTCTCGGTCGGCGCGCTCTGTCTGGTCTTCGGTCTGCTGCCCGGCGTGCTCTTCGAGGTGCTGCCGAACACCGCGGAGATCGCAGAGAAGTACACCACCTACACCGTGCCGCACGTCATCGAGGGCGTCGCGCTGGGTACCGCCGGTTTCATCGGCTTTTTCGCCCTGAAAGGCCCGCTCTCGCGGGCGACGTGGATCCCGGACGTGGATCGGGTCATCAACCCTACCGTCTTCTACGGCGGGCGGGTCCTCGTCCGTGCGGTCACCGAATCGTGGGCCGCGGTCGACCGGGCGGTCGTCGCCGTCGCGTCGTCGTCGCTGCGCGTCGGCGCGAACCCGCAGCGATACGCCTTCGAGGGTGCGAGACGGCTCCCCGGCGTCGCGGTCGAGCGTGCCGACGGCGACGGCGACGGGGAAATCGATCTCCGGACGTCGACCGGGACCGGCGTCCTCCTCGTCGTCCTCTCGCTTGCGACCGTACTCGCCGTCCTGTTGCTGTGATCGGGCCGCGGTATCGTTCCCGGTTTCCACCCGTCGGGTTCGGGCGTCCGGCTTCAAGTCCCCCGCGCCCGTTCGTCCGGTATGGCTATCGAGGAAACCGTCGGCGACTCGCTCCGCGAACGCGGCGAGTTCGTCGCGGCGGCCGAGTCCTGTACCGGCGGCCTGATCGGATCGCTCCTGACCGACGTGCCGGGATCGAGCGACTACTTCGATCGGTCGATCGTCACCTACAGCTACGACGCCAAGATGGAACACCTCGGCGTTCCCCGGGAGGTCCTCGACGACGTCGGTGCCGTCAGCGAACCCGTCGCCGAGGGGATGGCCCGGGGTGTCCGGGACCGGGCGGGCGTCGCCTGGGGCGTCGCGACCACCGGCATCGCGGGGCCGACCGGCGGCACCGAAGAAAAGCCCGTCGGCACCGTCTACATCGGGGTGGCCCACGCCGCGCCGTGGGGAACCGGCGACTCTTGGTGTCGCGTCGAACGGTACGTCTTCGAGGGATCTCGCCGCGAGATCAAACGGAAAATCGCCGAACGGGCGCTGAAAGACCTACGGAACGCGGTCGAGTCTGTCTGAGAAACGGGCGCACGAAACGTGAGCGAACAGCCTTTTAGGGGGGCGGTCCTCGCCCCCGTATGAACAAGGAGGGCCACGTCCTCAACGCGGCGCTTTTGGGTATCGGGCTCGGTTTCGTACTCGAGCCGTCGGGGACGGCCGCGACGCTCCGGACGGTCGTCGCCGTGACGATCCCCGTCACCCTCGGGGCGCTGTTTCCCGACGTCGACACCGCGTTCGGCAAACACCGCAAGACACTGCATAACCTCCCGGTTTTGGGCGTTTTCGTCGCGTTCCCGCTCGTTTTCGGGAACCTCAGCTACGTCTGGATCGGCGTGTTCACCCACTACGTGCTCGATTACCTCGGAAGCCGGCGGGGAATCGCGCTGTTTTACCCGCTCTCGGGCCGGGAGTACGGTTTCCCTTCGGGGGTGACGACATCCAGCCGGTTCGCGAACGTCGTCACGGTCCTCGTCACCGCCGTCGAACTCGCCGCCGCCGTCGCTATCGTCCACGTCCTCCCGGAGTACGTCGATACCTCGGCGTGGACCGCGATACTCCCCGTTTAATACACTTTTACGCCGTCGAACCGACCCTCGTAGGCGATGTGGTCCGGATGGGTCGGTTCGGTACCCGAGAGGAACAGCCGATCGATCTTCCCCCAGCTATTCTCGTAGAACAGGTGGGCGAACTCCGCCGCACACCGGAGCCGGTGGTCGGGGCCGCTCCGGCGGTACACGCCGCGAGGTACTCCCTCCCGCAGTGCCTCGACGATCCCCTCGGCCGTCCCGAAGTCCCGACCGAACGCCGTCCAGATCTCCCCGACGCTTCCGGGAAGATGTGCATACGAGGACCCGAACGGGGGGAGATCGAACTCCCGGGCTAACTCGCGTGACCGCTCGCCGTGCGGCTCGAGGTACTTCGTGTTGCACACCTCGATCCCGTGGATCCGGTCGCCGTGGGCGCGGAGGTCGTGTGCCTCGAGGCTGACGGTCGCAAACTCCGGATGCGGCGCGAGGACGACCGCGTTCTGGCGATCGAACTCCGCTATCGCCCCCTCGAGCGTGATGAAGTCCGGCACCGGCTCGGAGAGCCCGACCGCGAGGACATGCTTTCGGTTCCGCCAGTCGCCGGTGAACACCTCACGCCCGGGGACGACGAGGAGTTCCGGGTCGCTGAACCGTTCCGCCCGCGATCGGATCTCCGGGAGCCGGCGGAAATGCGGCGCGTAGACGACGGCGTCGATCTCCCGTTCTTTCGCCCGTTCGACGACCCGGTCGTTGAGGACCTTCACGTGTGCGTCGAGACGGAACCGGTCCATACGCCCGATACCGGCCGCCGGGTGGTTATCCGTTCCGATTCGGCGGGAAGGATTTTATATACGGATCCCCATCGAGGGGATATGTGGGAATGCGCCATCGGTGACTGCGGATACGCGACCGAGGACGCCGAGGAGCTGTTGGTCCATCAGGTCACGGGGCACGAACGACACCGGTGTGCGGTCTGTGGGACGACCGTCCCCGACGGCTACTTCGCGATCAGACACGCCTTCTCCGAGCACTCCCGCGCCGAGTACCTGCGGAACTACGAGGCCGACACCGACGACATCAGACACCGCGAGACGGTCCGGCGGGAACTGGAGGCCGAGGCCGACGTCGAGGCGGTCGTCCGACAGCTCGGCGGCGACAGCCGGGAAACCGAAGCGACGACGCGGGCCTGACGCTTTCCGGCGTCGAGGACGCGGATCCCTGTGGCTCCCACCCTCTGTTGTCCCTTCCTCTCTTCTCCGCCGTACCGGTGAGACGGTCGGATCCCTTCGGGATGCGGTCTAGTGAACTACAAAAAACGCGGACGACGCGTTCGTTCCCCTCGCGGTCGTCGGGCCTATCGCTCCTCGGAGTCGAGGACGCGGATCTGATCCCCGCGGACGGTGACCGGGATCGGGACGGTCGCCTCGTATAGCTCGACTGTGACCTGGTCTTTCCCCTCGTCGATGCGCTGGACCTGTGCCTTCTCGCCCTTGAACGGCCCCGCGATCAACTCGACGATGTCGCCCTCCGCGATGCCCTCGACGTCCGGTTTCGGGCTGAGGAAGTGTTCGATCTCGCTGAACGGCGAGGGGCGATCGGAGACGAGACTCCGCGCGTGAGGGATGTCCTCCAGCGCCCGGTCGATCGCCGCGGTCCCGTCGGCCTCGACCATGACGTAGCTCGTGAGCGAGTCCGGCGCGAGGGCGGCGTGTATCTCCGGCTCCTCGCGGGTGATGAGCATGTCGGCGACGGTCCGCTCTTGGCTCGCGGTCGTCTTGACGGCGTAGATCGACATCAGGGACCTCCCGGGATGAACGTCATGATCGCGAAGATGACGAACCCGATGAAGCCGACGAGCAGGATACCGAGCCCCGCGATCGCCGCGACTTTCGAGAACTCGTCCCACGTCGGCGTACTCGCGAGCTTCAGCACGCGGATGTACGACGTGAGATCGGTCGGCGTATTCATACGCTACCGTTCCGCCTCAGGGGTTTTTTACCTGTTGATCCGGCCGGCAGCCGTCCGGACTCCCGTTACTCGACGTAATCGATGTCGTCGCCCGTGATCGACCGCTCCTGTTCGGCCTCGTTTTTGCCGTATATCTGCGGGCTCTCGACGCCGGTGACGACGATCATCGTCTCCATCTTGCCGTCGAACTCGGGGTCGACCGAGGCGCCCCAGATGATGCGTGCGTCGGGGTCGATCCGGTCGTAGATCTCCTCGACGACGCCCTCGGCTTCCTCCATCGACATGTCCGGGCCGCCGATGACGTTGACCAGCGCGCTCTGTGCGCCGTCGAACTCGACGTCGAGAAGCGGCGAGCGCAGCGCCGACCGGATCGAATCCTGGGCTTTGTTCTCGGAGTCGGATTCGCCCAGCCCGATCATGGCGACGCCGCCGTTCTCCATGATCGTCTTGACGTCCGCGAAGTCGACGTTGACCAGCCCGGGCTTGGTGATCAGTTCGGTCATCCCCTTGACCGACCGCATGAGGATCCGGTCGCAGATCTTGAACGCGTCCTGCATCGGCATGTTCGGCGCGTAATCCAAGAGTCGGTCGTTCGGGATCACGATAACGGTGTCTGCGACCGCCCGGAGCCGCTCGAGGCCGGCGTCGGCGTTGGCACGGCGCAGCTTCCCCTCGGAGGTAAAGGGGATCGTGACGATCGCGATCGTGAGCGCCCCCTGATCCTGGGCGGCCTGGGCGACGACGGGGGCCGAGCCGGTTCCGGTCCCACCGCCGAGCCCGGCGGTGACGAACACCATATCGGAGTCGTCGATCGACGTGTTGATCGCCTCGAGGTTCTCCTGGGCGGCCTCCTCGCCGATCTTCGGGACGGAGCCGGCGCCGCGGCCGCCGGTCCGCTGTCGACCGATGAGGATCTTCTCGTCCGCTTCGACCTCCTCGTCGAGGTGCTGGGCGTCGGTGTTGGCCGCGACCAGCTTCGCGCCGTGGATTCCGGTCCGTGACATCCGGGTGACGGTGTTACCACCGGCCCCGCCACAGCCGACGACCGTGATCTTCGTCTCGAGGTCCTCGACGACGCTGGACAGCTCCTCGTCGGTCATCAATCCCGATCCCTTCACCTCGGTGTCGGACGTGTCGGCGCTCTTGACGGACGCCGACTCCTCGGCCGGTGTCTCCTCTTCGGCCTCGTCGATAGCGTCCTCGATAATCGAGTCCATTAGTGGCTGTTGTCGCGCACGCTGATAAAGTATCTTTCCCCAGCGTCTGACGGGTGTCGCACTCACGCCCCGCTGACAGGGCGATCCAGCCCGAATAAACCGAATAGAACGATATCAAATACGTCTCAGACCGGGAACCGTCGCTCGCGCGCGCTCCGGACCTCGTCCGGTTCGATCCGCTCGCCGTCGACCTCGATCGGTTCGCCGGAGGCGAGCCGGCCGAAATCGGGGCCCGATTCGACGCCGGCCGCCTCGGCCAGTTCCGGGTCGAACGCCTCGCGCCGGGCGATGACCGCATCCGTCTGCCGTTCGACGGTGTCGTATTTCGATTCCAGCACCGACGCCAGCCCCTCGACGATCGACCGATACGCCGCCGATCCCTCGAGTGCGACCTCTCTTGCGACCCGCGATCCGTTGTCGGTCGTCCCGTAGGCGACCGCTGTCGCCGAGACGGTAGCGAGGACGGCTTCCCGGTCGATTCCGTTCGCCTCCTCGAGCAACGCCTCCGGGAGCGTTTCGACGGCGACGTTCCCGTCGTATCCCTCGGCCGCGGTGCCGAACCGGAGCCCCTCCCCGATCGGACACAGCGCCCGCTCTGTGCGTTCGACCAACTCGAGGGGGACGCCGGTCGTCTCCCGGAGGAACGTCTCGGAGACCGTCTCGAAACCGAGTTCGTCGATGACCGACGCCACGCCCGGATACGCGCCCTCGAGCAGCGCGAACTCCGTCCCGCTGGCCTGGAAGGCCTTCGCGATGAGAGCCTTCGAATCCCGCGGGTCGCCCATCGCCTCGAGCCCCCAGTCGGCGGCGATGTGGCCGACCCCCCAGTCCGTTTCGGCGAGTACGCGGTCGAACTTCGGGGCGTAGTGGCCGCCCCCGAACCCCACGACTGTCCGCTGGGTGTGGGCGGCGACGCCCCGGAGTTCGAGGATAGCCCGTGCGACGGCTTCGGCTCCGTCGTCGTCTCGCCACTGCGGTTCGCCGCTGCCCAGTTCGACGAAAAGCGACGGACACCCGACCGTCGAGGGGCCGTGGTGGGTACACTCGATGCCGGTCTCGTATCCCGACGGTGCGTGCGTTTCCAGCGCTCCCCTGAGGACCGACAGCGCGTTCGGCGCGGCGCGGGCGAGCGAGCCCGCTCTGCCGCCGTGTTCGGCCGGCCCGAAGTTCCCGGTCGCGTGGGCAGTGAGCAACGGCCCCGTCTCCCCGGCGTGTCTGGAGGCGAAAACGAGCAGGTCGGGCTCCTCGAACGCCGCCGCCGCGCCGTCGAGATGCAGATGGAGGTCCTCGAACGTCCGGAGTTCGATCCCCTCGGTCCGGTAGTAGGTTCCGCCGCCCTCGGCGTCGGCCCGGCGTTCGTCCTCGTGTTCGGTCCATTCGGCTGTCCCGAGGAGGTGGTTCCCGATCCGTTCCGATGCCTCGTCCGCACGAGAGACGACGACTGCGAGCATACCCTCTCTGGGGGACGGGCGAACAAAGGCGATGCGCAATCGGGCCGATCTCGCTGCCGGTACGCCGGGGACTGCGCCCTACGGCGGCGTTGCGCCGCGTATCGGCCTCCTCGGTTTTTCACACCCGAACGTCCCGGTCAGTCGTCGGCGACTCCGGATGCGACCGGCTTTTCGGGAGACGCCTCCGAACCGGTCGCCGTCCGATCCGGAACCGGCGTCCAGCTCGGATCGCCGTCGTAGTGGAACGCACGGTGTTTCTGTTGTGGGTCGACGACGGTCAAAGAGAGCCAGCCGTTGTCCAGGAGCTCGATCAATTCACCGTGTTCCGACAGGACCCCGGTCACGGTATCGATCGGTGCCTCGATAACCGTCGAGAGGCGGAGCGGCTGGTGATACGGCTCGCCGTCGGCACCCATCACCGATTGTATCGGGAGTCCCGTCATCAGGTCCCCCCCGTTCCCCTGGTAGACGCCGACGTTCCCGACTGGGTTGTGTGTCACTTTCGAGCCGCTCCCGTAGGCCGCGTTGTCGACCGTCGCGAAGTAGTACTGGGCGTTGATCCACTGGGTGACGACCATCGGCCCGGTCAGGATCGCCTCGAGCGCGTCGCCGTCCGGATCCGTCGTCCAGTCGTAGGAGTGCAGGAACGCCCGTCCGTCCAGATCGAGTCCCTCGGTCAGCGCACGGCGGCCGACGACGAACCCGGCGTTCCCGGCCAGTCCCCACTCCGGACGCGTCTCCGCCCAGTCGGCGGCGCGGCGGCGGGTCTCACGGACACCCGAGGCGGTGTCGGCGCCCATATCGCCGGCACGCTCGGCGGCCGCGCCTTCGCGTGCGGTTTCGAGATCGGCACGGAGCCTTTCGATGTCGGGCTCGTGTGTCTCGGGGATGGCTCCGGCGTACAGCTCCACCTCGTCGGTCGTCGTGTTGTGTTCGGCGGCGACGAAGACGGTGTCGTCCGGAACGTCGATCCCGCGATTTCGGAGTTCCGTCCTGACCGCGTCGTCGTTACAGATGGCCGCCAGGACGCGGGCGCTCGGCCCGCCGGGGTTGCCGGCGCAGGCGCCACAGTCGAGGCTGGAACCGAAGGGGTTGTTCGCTGTCCGGCTGGCGTGTCCGGTGAAGACGACGATGCGGGCGAACGTCTCCCACCCCATCACCTCGAAAGCCGTCGCGGCGTACTCGACTTTCTCCTCGTGGGTGAGACCCTCATCGAGTTTGTGGGCCGCGTCGGCGTCCGGGTCGTGGTCGAGCGACGGCTCACAGAACTCGTGCTCGTCGGGAACGCGTTCGCCGACGGTGTCGAGGAGGCCCGAGACCCGTGCCGGGAACAGCGTCCGGGCGATCAACGCCGCCCCGTACCCCACGCCGGTACTCTCGACGAAGCTGAACGCGGTCGCAGCGTTCGATTTGAGGCTCTTGAGGGCCGTCTTCCCGGCTTCGAGCCCGCTGTGCCAGCGGTCGTATTCGTCCCGGCGATCGCCCCCCGCCGTCGGACGGTCCGTGATACGGTGCCGTGCGTCGAGGATCGGCGGGCAGGCGTCCACCGTCACGTCCGAGTCGTACCCGGCGTAGCGCATCGGGACGCCGAAGAAGCCGGCGTAGCCGTGGGTCTCGTAGTTACCTGCCGCCTCGATGTGGCGGCGAACGATCTCCGAGCGCGTGTCGATACAGAAGACCAGCTGGGCGTCCGGGCGGTCCCCGCTGTGGGTTTTTCCTCTCGCCGCACCCGCCCCGGTAAGCGATTCGACCAGCCCCGTCCGGTACGTCGCTTCCCAGGCGGCCAGCCAGACCTCGGCGAGCGGGAGGCGTTGTCCGTCCGTCCCGGCGTCGCGTTCCTCGATTTCGGGCGCTTCGGCCGGAACGAGGGGGGCGTCGAACAGGTCTGTCACCGCCAGGCGGACCGCCAGATACCCCGACAGCGTGATCGGGTACGCCGACTGCCAGGCGTCGCCGTCGGCGGCGCGCTGTTTGAGCAACCCCGTCCACCCGGGGAGCGCCGTCAGATGGAACTCGAAGATGTCCGACCACCGGCCGACCGGATACCCCTCGAGACGGTTTCGGATCGCCTCGATGGGATCGTCCGGAAGGGCCGCGAGCGTCTCGCCGTTCGGGAGGTCGTCGTCGTGGGGAGCGACGGTACGGAAGGCCCCGTAGAACCCCTGCTCGCGGTTCGGCATGGGCCACTCCGCCTTCCCCTGATCGAGGAAGGCCGCCAGCCACTTCGTCAGGACCGCATCGACCCGGTCGGTTCCGGCCGTCGTCTCCCGCTCGGCGGTCGCTCCCGTGGCAGCCATACGGTCGAGGGACGCCTCCGGGTCGGCATCGTAACCGTTCTCGGCCAGCCGACTCCGTAGCATCTCGGGGTCGATCCGGCCCGATTCCCACGCCCGACGGAACAGGTCGGCGCTTGGATAGCCGTCGCCACCGACCACGCGTCCGGCGTCCGTGACGGCCTCGTGGAACGGCCGGTCCTCGAAGCCGGCCAGCGGGTTCGCCGTCACGAACGAGTGCAGCGGCCAGACGGCCCCGACCGCCTCGGCTGCTGCTTCGATACCCGCCTCGATCGTCGATTCAGTACTCATCGTATTCCTCCGTCGAGGTCAAAAGCGTCTCCGTGGGGGGCCGTGTCGCGTTCAGTAACGCCACGTACAGACGGTGACTACGCTCGTAGACGCCACGCTCGATCGCGAGATACGCCACGAGGAACGCGACGGCGACGAGACCGTGAGCCGGCGTCAGCGCTGCCGACTGGCCGACCGCGGGCAGTCCGGCCAACAGCCCGTCGATCACACGGTAGACGGCGGCGTAGACGGCCAGAGCCGGCAGGGCGACGAGCGGGACGGCTCCGTACCGAACCGCGGCCGGCAAGGCGGCGCGCGTGACGATCTCGCGGGCAGCGTGTAGGACCGTCAGTACGACCAAAAGCGCGAGCAGGAGGCCGCTATCCAGCCCCGTCCCCTTGCCGGTAAGCGCGGCGAAAAGCCCCCCAGCCGCGAGCGCGGTGACGGCGATGACGGCGACGCCTGCGGCCCCAATCGAGCCGGTCGGTTTCGCGTTCGCGGGGCTCTTGTGGGCGACCCGGCTGCCCGACGCGAGGAACTGGTAGGCCTTGTAGAAACCGTGCAGGACGAGGTGGGTGATAGCGGCCCCGAAGAACCCCAGACCGGCCTGCATGATCATGAACCCCATCTGTCCGACCGTCGAGCACCCGAGCGTGCCCTTGACGTCCGTCTGGACCGTCTTCAGGAGCTTTCCTCCCAGCGCGCTCGCCGCCCCGACGAGCACGATCAGGAGCATGAACCCGCTATCGACGGTGACGACCGGCGCAAAGCGCGCCAGTAACACCCCGCCAGCGTTGACGAAGCCGGCGTGCATCAGCGCCGAGGCCGGCGTGGGGGCCGTCATCGACGAGAGCAACCACGTATGAAACGGGAGCAGTGCCGACTGGACCATCGCCGCCAACAGGAGCGCGCCGGCGGCGAAAAGCACTACTGTCGAGGACGGCGTTTCGACGGCCGAGGCGACGCCGGAGACCGTCGTCGCTCCGGTGTGCCACCAGAGTGTCGCGAGCGCGACCGCGAGCGACGCGCTGCTCGCAAGGAAGTACCGCCGCGCGATCGAGGCGGCCGCCTGCGCCTGCGTCCAGCCCTCGACGTGACCGATGAGATCGGCCATCACGAGCCCCATCGCGAGCCAGGCGGCCCCGAACAGCAGGAAACTGTCGGCCGCGACCAGTACCATCACGACCAGCGTGAACGCGAACACGCCGCCGAAGAACCGGTCGATCGTCGGACGGCCGGCCATGTAGCGCCGCGAATAGCTGTGGACGATACCGCTGAAGAACGCGACCGTTACCCACATTACGACTGTCAGTCCGTCCACGTTCGCGAGCCCGGCGATCTCCCAGCCGTCGCCGGTCCGAAGCCGGACTGCGAGCGCGCCGCAACTCAGGGCCCACAGGAGCCACACGACCTTGGTCAGCACCGTCGGTACGCGCGACGTCCCGCTCTCCGGCGTCGGAAGCTGTCCAACCGTCGTGGTCCGTGTTCGGTTTTCCATCGTTTGCTCCGTTTACGACCGATCACCGATATGGGCTACACCCCAACAATCACGGTATCGGTCGTTGCTAAGGTATATACGAACAGATTAACTATTAAATCTGTCTATATTACCGTACTGTTCGATAAATGATGATTATAGAACATTATGGTTTCGGAGATGCTCGGCCGATCCGGGATCTCGTCGGCCGGTTTGCTGTTGCGGCGCGCTACCCGCTCGGGAACCGTTCTACTCGGCGACGAGACGGGGGCACGGGACCGGTGTCTGCCTCCCCCGTGTGGGCGTGGATGCCGAACGCGCCGCGTTTCAGCCATAGTAGTCGGTAGAAGTCAGTGCAGATCCACTCGCGAGTGTCCGGCCAGCGTGGCTGTCGCTGGCCATCCGGCTGTGAGTGGTGTGTAAACAGTTCTACCGACTACTATGACTGTCGCCGTTCTCCGGATCCGTCCCGGGACCGAACTGTTCGAAGGGAGTCGTCTCGTGGCTTCGAACGAGTACCTCGTCGGCCACCGTCAACCCCATCTCGAGGAGCTCCTGGGCGACCGGGGTGATGTCCTCGTCCGTCTCGCCGATAGCCGTCACGAGGAGGTTCCGGTCGCCGGTGACCAGTTCCTGTACCGAGACGACGCCGTCTATGGCCAGTATCTCCGGAATGCGGTCGCCGCGTTCGGGGATCGATGCGGTACAGAACAGCAACATCCGGAGGGGATAGCCCGATCGCTGATAATCCACCTCGGCACTGTAGCCTTTGATCACTTCGTCCGATTCGAGACGCCGGATGCGCTTTCGGACGGTGCTGTCGGAGGTCTCGGTTCGCTCCGCGATATCCCCCGACGACATGTTCCGGGCGTCCTCCTGTAACGCGTACAGAATGGCTCTGTCCACGTCGTCTATATCCACGTCACTCATATCCGTACGTCCGTCTACGAGCACTTTATTCTGTACGTCGTGCGGCTGTTCCGTCGGGTTTGTTTCCACATTTTTTGTAGACTCTTAAATCTACAAATGACTCTGCCCTTCTATAGAATTATCCAAGTTCTCATCAATAAAATTAAATTAGCCTGGATTCTATCAGAAAAATTAGTAAAATAAGCGACAATAAGATGCGAACTTTGGGTGAAAATTAGGTGAACTGGTCAGAGCTGTCGCTCACGAGGAATGGTGCAACCTCGGACTTCAGAATCTCGTTTTATCCAATGTCTCTCAGAAAGTTCCCGAGTGCTCGTACGAAAGTTTTCGCGGTCACCACCGGTGGTGAACGAATATCTTCGTCAATTGCGATCTTGACTAGTGCGGCTTCAATCCTGATTTGCTGGATATAGCTGGCGGAGTTTGATTCGGGCGTCGTCTGTCGTGAACTGCCAGTCGATAGCTGAATCCTCTTCGTTCCGTGTTCGTTCCCACGCAGCGACCTCCGCACGGAGGGTCGCTGCGTCGGGAATGCGCCGGTTAAGACACTCCGTCCACAAGGAGCTGAACTCAATCTCGGCCATGTTCAGCCAACTACCGTGTTCTGGCGTGAAGTGAAACTCAAGCTTGCTGAGTAAGCGACGAGCCTCTTCTGGTGGGAGATGCTCGTTGAAGGCGTACCGTTGATGCGTGTTCAGATTGTCCATCACCACCCGGATGCAGTCCGCATCCGGGTAGTGATCATCTACCAGCGACTGCATCTGAGCGACGAATTCCTGTTTGCGCCGTCTCTCGGTTACTTCGACGTGTCGCCAGCCAATCAGCGGTTCGCTCATCACGAAGAGGTTGCGTGTACTATTCCGTTCGTAGGTGTAGTCGTACCGAGCGACCGCTCCCGGACGGGCCGGGAGCGGGTCGCGGACTTCCTTGTGCAGTTCCTTGTTGGACTCGTCAAAACAGACGACCGGACGCGTTTCGTCGTAGGGTTCGTGGTAGAGATCGAGAACGTCCTCCATCTTACAGACGAAAGCAGCGCTGTTCTCCGGCGTAATTACCCAGGATTTGGATCGGTGTGGGTGCAGTTGTGTTTTTTTAGGATCTGTCGCACGGTTTCGTGAGAGATCGACTCAACGTCGATCTCGGAGAGGGCAACGAAGTGGTCTGCAAGAAGGTGGAGCGACCAGCGAGAGCGTCCTTCTGGTGGATCGCTGCACGCTAACGCGATGAGGTGTGCTTCTTCGCGTCCGTCGAGTTTGCGCTCGTAGATTCGGTCGGCCTTGCGGCGAGTGATCGCCGCGAGGCCGTCCTCGGTGTAGCGTTTGCGGATGCGTCCGACCGTTCCGGGATGACAGCCGACGGCTTCACTGACCTGTGGGTCAGTCAAGCCGTCATCGGCGTGCAAGAGACACCGCGCCCGCGTAAGCTCCCGCGTTTTGTACGTGCCAGCCGAAAGCATCGCGTTGAGTTCCGCTCGTTCATCGGCAGACAGATCGACAGAGTACTGTTGTGTTCGTGGCATAGGGTGCTTCAGAGAATTTCTGAATACCTTATAGACGCCCTCTAAGTAGATAAAGCTAGCAGT
Source organism: Natronomonas aquatica (assembly GCF_024449025.1). Classification (GTDB taxonomy): domain Archaea; phylum Halobacteriota; class Halobacteria; order Halobacteriales; family Haloarculaceae; genus Natronomonas; species Natronomonas aquatica. Next base: position 30,509 of record NZ_JAHLKM010000026.1, read on the forward strand.
TCAGGGCTGAAGCCGCACTAGCAGTACTTCCGAGGTTTAGCGGTGGCTGAGACCAGTAGTGTACCATAATTTTATCAGATATTACCGTAATATAGGAGTGATGCCACCAGACGGATACACCAGTCTCACCGTTTCTGACGAAGTGTTCGAGCAATTGGTCACTGTGATGGCCGAATACGACTGCGACAGCATCGCCGACGCGGTGGAGACCGCGTCGACGATCGCACTTGAACGAGACGAAGCCCAATTGGCACAGATCCTCGCCGATCAGCTGGCAGAGTAACCCAGGTTGAGTGGGGCGGGCGAGAAATTCTTCTGTTGGATGATGGACTGACAATACAAGTTACGGTACAATTTTTATATTTTACGGTAATCTGTGGTAGCTAACCCCCGATTTTGGTGATTAAACCTCGGAAGTACTGCTAGATAGTCGGTGAGTCTCCAGAGGTTATAGATTAATGCTGCTAATGCGAACTTGATGAGTCTTATGCGGTAATCCTTCGACGATGTTCTCGGCAAGAAATGCTTAATCGACTTGTATTGGCCCTCAATGTCCCATCGTCGCCGATATCGATTACAGACAGGTTTAATCTCACTTGTCTCAACACCATCTCGGTTCGTCACGAACACTGCGTATTCCCCATCAGCATCATCGCTCTCGCTCGGGACGTATACGAACTCAGCAGTATGATGGTGCGTTCTCCGCTTCCCATTTTGAATTCTCTTACATCGATAGAGGCCAGTTCCTCCGTTGGTTGAACGGCGGTCACCATGATTACTTGCTGCGCATCATCACTTTCACGAATCGACCGCAGCACCTCTTTACCGGAGAGCCCCGGCATTCGACGATCTAGGAGGATGATATCGATAGATTCCTCAGCAACGATTTCCAGTGCATCTTCTCCTGAATAGGCCACATGAACCTCAAACCGCTCCCGCAGCCAAATTCCAAACAAGTCTGCAAGATTCTCTTCGTCCTCGACAACCAGAACGGTGCTAGAAGAGCACATCTGCCCTCAAGTATCTTGTTCGACGATGACGCGAACTGTTGCTCCGTACATTACCGTCACAAGTGCGTCCTGAAAAAGAAACTCCACAGAGGGTATGTGGCTGGTGTCGTCGACTGCACGAGTTTTGAACAAGCCATCCAAGTTGTCTGCATCCACGAATTCGGCAACCGGCGGAAACTTACTCAATTCCGACCAATCTTCGATAGCTTTTGTAAGTGTCTCAATAACCGCATCCGACACACGAACAGGTCTGTCGAATTCGCGTACGATTTGAGAGTCTGTACTCCACCCTTTAGATGCAGTCTCTTGATGCGGGGAGCCTTTCGCCATACAATCAGCACATATTCTGCGATATTACTTGTTATACCATCCTATATTGGTGCGGCAAATAAATACCTATATCAAAAGGTGTGATATCCGGAAACTGTTTTCAGGGTCCATACGGGCGGAACAGTCCAAGTATCCCAAACTATGATACCGAGACAGTTCACGGTTCCGTTGTATCCTGATACGCTCATCTGTAGCAGTGAATACTTTGTAAGTGGAGTTCGTAACTGGCTCCAAGATGGTCAGCAGAGAGAGCGTGGACGAGGTTTTTCTGCCTGACAAGGAGGATTGCCTGGAGTATCTCCGTGAGCAGCGATGGCCAGAGGAGGTGACGTGTCCGCACTGCGAGAGTGCGGACACGATCAAGAAGGGGACGACGAGAAAGGACGCTCAACGCTATCGCTGTCACAACTGTGACAGCATTTTCAGTGATCTTACCGAGACCATATTTTCCGAGCATAAGCTTTCACTCCCGGAAATGTTCCATATCATTCGAGGGATGGAAGAGGACAAGACAGCAGAGATAACTCGGGAACTAGACCGAACATACAAGACGGTCTTGGACTTCGTCTAATGATTAAGATAACATTTAAAAGTCAAGGAACTGTTCGCACCACTTCTTTGCGAAGCTGACGCGTTTCGTTATTTTCTCGAAAGTTTCCTGAACGAGGTCTTTGAATTCCGCTTCGCTCTCAACGACGATTGGTGCCATCGTCCATTTGAGATACTTCCAAACTTGCTCGATTGGGTTCAGGTGCGGTGAGCTTGATGGAATGAAAATCAGGTCAATCCCGAGTTGATGCGCACGCTTGCGCGTGTATTCACATCTATGTGAACCGTGCTTGTCCAAGACGAGCAGAATCCGCTTGCCGGGATTCTGCTCGCGGATCTTCTCTAATACCCCGCAAATCTGCTCTTTCTCTTCGTTTTCAGTGAACGTTACCAGACTCTCACCGTTGAGGGCGTAGAATCCGACCGCAGAATCGTGTGTCTTGACTAACTCCCGTTCGATGTGGGGGTCGTCAACGTACCAAACACGCCGCGAATTATCGTACGGCTGTGGCTTCGATGCATCAAAAAACCCGAGGACGGTACCGCCATCAGTGCAAATATTATCCTCAACAATCCACCCTTCTTCCTCTTCTCCCTCACGTTTGTTGTGTGGCTGGTCGTCCTCGTCGAGCGCGTCGTCGACGCGCTCTTCGAGGATTTCATCAGGGTTCTCTGGCCGATGTGGACGCTTTGGTCGTGGTTTCGCGTACGAGAGACCGAGTTCCCGAAGGAAGGTACCGAGGTAGTTTGGGCTGTAGGAAACGCCAAATTCCTCCTGAAGAAGATGCTGAATCTCCTGTGATTTCCACGGTTGGCCGTCACGAAGCATTTCCACCAGCTCGTCTTGCTCATCCTCGTCGAGTTTCGGGGGCCGGCCGCCCCCGAAACTCGGCATCAGCCCTTCTAAGCCGTCCTCGTTCCAAGCATCCGCCCAGCGACCACCGGTGGCGGCCGACCGACCTTCGCGGTCGGCGGCCTCCGGAATTGAGTCGCCCTTGTAGAGATTCTTCAAAAACCCAAGACGGCGGACGTGGTGATCGTCTTCGGCCTCACGTAGCAGTTCATCGATTTCTTCCTCAGTCAAGTGATGCTCAATCTCCTTTCGACGTGAGCGCTCCATTACTCATTATCAAGCTTAACTAACAAAAGTTTTCGTACTCATTACATGAAGTCCAAGACGCTCTCGACGACGATCCAGAGTTTGATCTCACCGGTGTTTGCGAAGCTGACGAGGTCTACGTCGTGGCTGGTGAGAAAGGTCTCGACCAAGATGACCCACGTGATCGTGGGCTCAAAAAAAGGGACGCGGAACCTTCGAGTCAGACAAACCGCCAGTCGTGACACTCGTCCGTCGCTCCGACGGACGA
>NZ_JAHLKM010000027.1 GCF_024449025.1 Natronomonas aquatica
CCAGAGTGATACCGTCCAACCGACTCATTACACGAAATCGAGTCTACACCGGTAAGTAGTTTCGCACGACCGTATCACTCCCCACCGTTCGCTTCCGACACGCCGGCGCCGCTTGCGGGTGACCCCTCGCGGTCGCGTTCGTATTCGGGCGTCAGGAACGGCTCGTCCCGTCCCTCGACGTCGATCACGTCGAGAGTCTCGACTGTCGCCTCGATGCCGAGTTCCCCGGCCAGGCTCGGCTCGGTCCGCCCCTCGTCGCCGCTTACGAGTTCCTTGATGTAGAGCCCACCCTCGCCGTGTATCTCGACGGTCGCGGTGTACTCGTCGGTCAGCGAGCCGTCGATGTCCAGCACCGTCCGTTCCCGCACGAGGTCTGCCCGCCGGTGGTCGACGCGATTCGGGGTTCGCTGTTCGATCGTCGTCCCCTCCAGGGCCCCGATCGCGGCCTCGAACGCCGAGGGGTCGACTGGCTCCTCGAAGCCGACCGTCGCCCGGTACGTCTTCGAGGCGTCGTGGCCTTTGACCCGCTCGATCATCTCGTAGGTGACGAACTGGAGTCCCTCGATTTCGACAGCGCTGCCCGTGTCTTCGTTGACTTCCCGCTGGAGGGCTTTGAGGTCCGCGTCCCGGCGACGGGGCTCTTTGATCTCGAGGACGAACGGCCGACCCGACCCGAGCATCAGGGCGTCGACGTCCTCGCGGCCGGCGCCGTGAAAGACCGCGTCGGTCCCCCGGAACGCGCTCAGGAAGGACGGTTCGAGGAGTTCCTCGACGCTCGTCTCGAACTTCACCCACTCGGTCTGGGGGATCCCGCGTTCGAGTTTCCGGTAGCGCCCGTAGATCGAGACGGAATTTCGCTGGATCTCGATCTCGTCGGCCTCCATATCGACGAGGAACTGCACGTCCGGACGCTCGAAGTCGACGTCCGCGCCCAGCTGCCGGCCGACCCGCCGCCCGATCTCGCGGTTCAGCTCCGTGCCGAGTTCCTCGCCGGCTTCTTCATCCAGCCCGGCGTCGAGCCGCAACAGCCGGTCGTTCTCCTCGAACAGCGGCGGCACCCGGGTCCCAACCTGATAGGTGTACAGTTCGGTCTCCCCGAGGGCCTCGACGGCCCGCCGTGCGAGTTCGTCGAACCGGTCACAGAGCCCCTCACAGACCCAACACGGCTCTTCTGGGCCCTCATAGGGCTCGTCGTCGGCCAGCGCGACCGCCGTCCGGAGCGCACGCCCCCGTTCGTCGTTCGTCAGCCCGAAGCTCCGGTCGGCGACCGGGCGTCCGAGACAGGAGTCACAGAGAGGCCCGGTAGCAAGGAGGTCACGCGCGGTCTCGAGGATGTCCATCGGAACGAGTTCGTCGCCGCGTCGCCTTCGATGTTGTGTTCTGGAGCCGGTCTTCGAACGGCTGTCGTTCGCCGACACCTCGAGTGCCGATACTTTCATTCTTCGGCAGCCGCGAGGGAAGGTATGGAAATCACTACCGGCGTCGTCCTCGCCGCGGGGGAAGGGACGCGACTGCGGCCGATGACGGCCAACCGCCCGAAACCGATGCTTCCCGCCGCCGGTCGACCGATCCTCGAACACGTCCTCGATGTCCTCGTGGAGTGTGGGATCGAGAAGCTCTGTCTCGTCGTCGGCTACCGGCGCGAGCGGATACAGGAATATTTCGGCCACAGCTACCGCGACACCCCGATCACCTACGTCCACCAGGCGAAACAGCTCGGGAGCGCCCACGCCCTCCAGCAGGTCGAGGGAGAAATCGAGGGACCGATGCTGGTGCTCAACGGCGATCGCGTCATCGACGAGCGGATCATCGAGGACGTCCTCGCGAGTTTCGACGACAGTCCGACGCTTTCGGCGCTGGAACACCCGACGCCGGCGGAGTACGGCGCGGTCGAGGTGTCGGACGACCGGGTCGTCGCGTTCGCCGAAAAGCCCGATACGGACGATTTCAGGCTGATAAACGCCGGAGTATACGCGTTCGGACCGTCGGTGTTCGACGCGATCGCTCGAACCGACCGCCGTGCGGGCGAACTCCGGCTCTCGGACGTGATCGGGACGCTCATGGACGAGGGAACGGTCAAGGGCGTCCGTACCGACGGCCTGTGGGTCGACGCGACGTACCCGTGGGATCTCCTATTTCTCACCCGCGAGTTGCTGCGTCGGGGACGCGTCACACAGCCCGAAGGCGAGTCGGACGTCTGGGTGGCCGAAAGCGCACGGATCCACCCGGACGCGACACTGCAGCCGCCGGTCGTCGTGGGGACGGACTCGGAGGTAGCCGCCGGCGCCGTCTTGGGGCCGAACGTCGCCGTCGGGTACAACGCGACGATCGGGGCCAACACCACACTCCGAGACGTCCTTCTGGACAGCGACTGCCGGATCGAGGCGGGGACGACGCTGCTCGATTGTGTCGTCGGCGAGATGGCCGACATCGGCGCCGGGACGGTCGCTCCCGGCGGTCCCGGTGACGTCCGCGTCGGCGATACAGTCTTCGAGGACCAGCAACTCGGCGCCGTTTTGGCCGACCGGGCGTCCGTCGGCGGCGGCGTCACCTTCGCCTCCGGCACTCTTGTCGGCGCGAACGTCGATATCGGCCCCGGCGTCTACGCGAGCGGCACGATCGACGACGACACGGAGGTCGTCCGCTGATGTGCGGGATCATCGGTTGTGTCGGCCGTGATGACACCCTCGGGACGCTGGTTCACGGCCTCTCGAAGCTCGAATACCGCGGGTACGATTCGGCGGGCGTCGCCCTCGGCGGGGAGACACTCGGCGTCCTCAAACGCGCCGGCGAACTCGGGGCCCTCCGGGACGCCCTCGAGGGGGGTCCGGACCTCTCGGGGTCGGTCGGGATCGGCCACACCCGCTGGAGTACACACGGGCCGCCGACCGACGAGAACGCCCACCCCCACCTGGACTGTGCGGGATCGGTCGCCGTCGTCCACAACGGCATCATCGAGAACTATCAAAAGCTCCGGGACGAACTATCGGACGCCGGCCACGAGTTCGAAAGCGACACCGACACCGAAGTCGTCCCGCATCTGATCGAGGCTGGGCTCGAATCCGGCGCCGACCCCGAGACCGCCTTCCGGGCCGCGATCGACCGGCTGGAGGGGAGTTTCGCCATCGCCTGTCTGGTCGCCGGCCGCGAATCGGTGTTCGTCGCGCGCAACGACTCGCCGCTGGTGTTGGGAATCGACGGGGACGCGACGTACCTCGCCAGCGACGTCCCCGCGTTCCGGGAGTTCACCGACCGCGTCGTCTATCTCGACGACGGCGAGTTCGCGGAACTGTCCGCGGGCGGCTGGCAGGTCACCGACGCCGACGGCGCTCCGGTCGAGAAATCGATCGAAACCGTCGCCTGGGATCCCGAAGATACCGGCAAGAGCGGCTACGACCACTTCATGCTCAAGGAGATCCACGAACAGCCCCGGGCGCTCCGGCAGTGCCTCCGGGGCCGGGTGGACGAACTTGGCGGGACCGTCTCCGTCGAAGAGCTCGGAGATCTCGACTTCGATCGGATCCATCTCGTCGCGGCGGGGACGAGCTATCACGCCGCGGTCTACGGGGCGGGACTGCTCTCGGCCGAGGGAATCTCAGCGCAGGCCCACTACGCCCACGAGTACGCGAGTTCGCCGCCACCGATCGAGGACGCGACCGTCGTCGGTGTCTCACAGAGCGGCGAGACCGCCGACACGCTCGCGGCGACCCGGGAGGCCAGACGGCGCGGCGCCGGGACGCTCGCGCTCACCAACACCGTCGGCTCGACGATGGCCAGAGAGTGCGACGACGCCTTCTACATCCGGTCGGGCCCCGAAATCGGCGTCGCCGCGACGAAGACCTTCGCCGGCCAACAGACCGCTCTCAACCTCCTGACGCAGGTCGTCGCGGACGGAACGCCGGACCGGGATCTCGTCTCCGCGTTGCGGGATCTACCTGGCGACGTCCAGACGATCCTCGACGAATCGAACGCCGAGGCGGTCGCCGAGGCGTATCTCGACGCCGAGGCGTACTTCTTCATCGGGCGGGGGCTGAACTTTCCCGTTGCCCTGGAGGGGGCGTTGAAAATGAAGGAGATCAGCTACGAACACGCCGAGGGCTTTGCCGCCGGCGAACTGAAACACGGGCCGCTCGCGTTGGTCACCGCGAACACGCCCGTGTTCGCGACTGTCGTCGGCGATGGCGAACTCGCGCGCAAGACGGTCGGCAACGTAAAGGAGGTCGAGGCCCGCGACGCGCCGGTCGTCGCCGTCACGGACGGCCGATCCGACGCCGACCGGTACGCCGATCACACCCTCGAGATCCCCGAAACGGATCCCCGAACGGCGGCGATCCTGGCGAACGTCCAGCTCCAGCTCGCCTCCTATCACACCGCGGCGAAGCTCGGTCGGTCGATCGACAAGCCGCGGAACCTCGCAAAGAGCGTCACTGTCGAGTAACGACGGTCCCGACGTTCCCCGAGAAATCGAAGTTAGCTAAAGCCGGTTTTTGTGCTATCCACGTTTATATACTCACTCCCGACGAGCGGCCGAACGAATGTCAGGACTGACAGACCGTATACGTTCGATAGTCGCTACCGGGATCCGATCGCGGCTGGTGATCGTCGTCGTCGCGCTTTTGATCGGCGCGCTTCTGGCGCCGATGGCCTACAGCGTCGGAAACCGGACCGCCGAATCGGCCGAGCAAGTCGCCGTTATCGAGGTCCCCGGGCTCATCTCGCCCGGAACGAGCGGGCCGGTCGTCGACGCGCTCGTGGAGGCCAGACAGAACGACTCCATCGCCGCCGTCGTCCTGAAAGTCGACACGCCCGGCGGCTCGCTGGCCGCGACCGAAGAGATCGCCCTCGAGGTCGAGCGGACGGCGGCGGAGATGCCCGTCGTCGTCAGCGTCGGCCAGATGGCCGCCTCCGGCGGGTACTACGTCAGCGCGCCGGCCGACGAGATCTACGCCAATCCGAGTTCGATGATCGGCAGCGTCGGTATCAACTTCGCCACGCTCAACGCCGACGCCGACGCCGGCTACCGGACGATCCAGTCCGGGCCGGACAAATCCGGCGGCTACACCGAGGCCGAAGCCATCGAGATGGCAGAGGTGATGGTCGAGGGGTTCTACGGGACCGTCCTCGAACATAGGGGCGAAAAACTCGAACTCTCGAAGGCCGAACTCGCCCACGCCAAGGTCTATCCGAGCCAGGCGGCGCTCCACAACGGGATGATCGACGAGGTCGGCACGACCGAGATGGCGATCGCACGTGCCGCCGAACTCGCCGGACTCGATCGCTACGAGACCGTCGAACTCGATACGACACCCGACGCCCCTGGATTCCCGCTGTTCGGAACTGAGGGCGGGAACGACACCGCTTCAGCCGTCGCGTTGCTCGATCCGGCGCCGGGCGTCGAGACGCCCGTCCCGACCGCCCTCTACGGGACGATCCCCGAAAGCGACGTGATCGTGACGACGGCCGGCTCCGAGCCGGTCAGTACAGCCGACGAGGTTGAGACGACAGCCGGGACCACCACGGAGGTGAGCGAAGGTGAGTGACAGCAGACGACTCGTTGCCTTCCTCGCCATCGTCGGGCTCGTCGTCGTCGGCGCCGCAACCGTCGGCTTCATTACGGCAGACCGGCCGGCGGAGGCGTCCGGCGCGACGGTTGAAAAGGGGTATTACACCGACGAGAGCTTGATGTCGGAGGCTGAACTCGAGCCGAAGTCCGGCGAGATCGAACTCGAAAAGGGCCCCTCGCGGACGGTCGCGATCACGACCGACGGCCCTGTCTCCGAACTCGACCCCGTCGTCACCTCGCTCGTCGACGCGGGCCACGAGGTCCGGATCGTCGGCGGCGGCGGAGCGTCGCTCCCGCCGGAACTCGCCATCGCCGGCGTCCGTCCCGCCCCGACGACGGGCGAGGAGACCGACCTCGTCGAAACGCTCGATGACGCCGATGCGTTCCTCGTCGTCGGAAACGCCGACTTCGACGCCGACGAGCGCGAGGCGATCGAGGAGTTCGTCGACAACGACGGCCGGTTCGTCGTCGCGACCGACGACGCCAGCACCGACGCCGATCTCACCTCCCTGACCTCCGAGTTCGGCCTCGCCGTCGGCGACGGGTACCTCTACAATATGGGCGAAAACGACGCGAACTACCGGCGCGTCTACGGATCGGGTGCCGGTCCGGTCGCCGACGCCGACCGGTTCGTGTTCGATCGCGTCTCGCCGGTCTCCGGGACCGGGACGACGGTCGCACGCGTCGACGCCGAGGGGACTCATTACTCGACGACTCGGTCCCCCGGTACCTTCGATTTGGCCGTCCGGAGCGAGAGCGTCATGTTGATCGGCGATTCGAAGATATACGCCCCGCTGAACTACAATCGCGGAGACAACGCACAACTGGTCTCACAGTCGCTTTCGTTTCTGACCGGCGGCCCGGCCGACCCCTACACGGCCGAACGCGACGACGAGGCGCCGTCCCGTCCGCCCACGGACGGGGCTGCCGGAGGGTCGGACTCGGGATCCGAAGAATCGGTTCGGAAGGAATCGACGGCGCCGCCGGCGGAGTAGTTCGCTTTCCCGGACCGTCGAGAGCGGTGAGGTGCCAGTCGTCCGCCGTCCGTTACCCGCCTTCCTCGTACTCGACGTCGACGAAGGCCATCCCGTGGGCCGAGTAGACGTCGATCGAGCCGACGAGGTTCTCCCGGACGTGGTCCTTCCAGGCCCCCATGGCCTCGTCGATCCACGCTTCGATCGTCGCCTCGTCGGGATCGTCCGCGTCCAGTTCCTCCCTCGCGAGCCGTCGCGTCGGCCGCTGTTCGATGACTTGTTGACCCTTGGCGACGAAGCGAAACGGTCGGAGGTGGACCTCGTTTTCGGCCTTGCTCTCCGTGGAGTCGTCCGCGAGATGGCGGATCGTCGGCTCAACCGTCCCCTCGAACGGCGGCGTCAGGCCGAACACCGCTTTCCCCTTGCGGCCGATATCCTCCTGCCCGTTGTAGGCCGCAGTCTCGACGACATCTTCGGGGTCGACGACGATCGTCTCGATGGCGTCGATCGACTCCGGATCGATCTCGTCTCCGTCTTCCTCCTGATCGCCGCTTTCCGGTTCCGTCCCCGTTTCGGATCCCGTCCCTTCGTCGACGGTTTCGCCGTCCGTTCCGGCGTTCGTCTCCGACGGTTCGACCGTCTCGTCGGCGTCCGCTGCTGGCTCGATCGACGTGTCTTTTTCGTCGCTCGGCATGTGATCCGGTAGTGGGCCGACCCGTATAAATCGGCGGAAACGGGGTCGACATGGCGAGGGTCGGTAGATCTCGGGGGCGTCGACACGCCCGGCGACGAAGGTCCTTTCACCGTCGATACCCTTCGTTCCGTATGGAACAACCAGAGCCGGCGACCGGATGGCCCGACGGGCCGATCTCGGAGACGGAGGCAGCGGCCAAACTCGACGGGGACGCCGTCGCCGTCTGGGTGATGGACCCCGACAGCGGCGTTCGGTCGGTGTCGGTCCCCGCCGACGCGCCCGACTCCCCCGTGGTCGATCTCGTCATCGAGACCGAAACCGGGTTCGAGATGTACAGTTACACGGGCGGGCAGTGGATGGACTACGGCACACAGCGCAAAGACGACGAGGAGGCCCCGTCGATGGCGGGAACGCTCGCCAGCTACCGCCTCCTCGCCGGCGAATCCGACCTCGATCTCGGGTGAATACCGCCGGATCCCGGACGGCAGACCCGGCTCGATCGGCGATGCGGTCGATTCCCACCCGAACATTAAATACCGTTTCACTGGATGAAGGACGTATGTCCCCCTCCGTTGTGACACGCACGTACACCGAGGCGACCGATACGGGATCGACGGCACCGGCCGCCCCATTCGATCGTCGCGGCCCCTCCCGGAGCCGATGAAACTCGCGATCGTCGGCGTCGGCCAGGCTGGCGGGAAGATCCTCGATCAGTTGATCGAGTACGACACCACGCGCAACACCGGGTTCGTCGAACACGCTGTCGCCGTCAACTCCGCGAGGACGGATCTGGCCGGCCTCACGTACGTCCCCGAGGCGGACCGGCTTCTGGTCGGCCAATCGATCGTGAGCGGCCACGGGGCCGGGACCGACCCCGAGACCGGCAAGCGGTGTGTCGGCGAGGATATCCACGAGATCGACGACGCGGTCGGCGGCGTCGCCACGAGCGGTATCGACGCGTTCCTCCTTATTGCCGGCCTCGGCGGCGGAACCGGCAGCGGCGGCGGCCCGGTCATCGCCGACCACCTGGGCGAGATATACGCCGAGCCGGTCTACGGGCTCGGGATCCTCCCCTCGACCGACGAGGGTGGGATCTACAACCGCAACGCCGCCAACTCGCTCCAGCGGTTCGCCCGCTCGACTGACAGCCTCCTGCTTTTCGACAACGGGGCCGCGAAATCGAGCGGCGAGACCCTCTCGGAAGGCTACCGGGAGATCAACGACGAGATCGCCACCCGGTTCGGGAACCTCTTTTCGGCCGGCGAGATCGATGCGATGGGCGGAGACGTAGCCGAAAGCGTCGTCGACTCCTCGGAGATCATCAACACGCTGGGCGACGGCGGGATCACGTCGATCGGCTACGCGACGGAGGCCATCGAGACCGACGAGGGCGGCCTGCTCGATCGGTTCCTCGGATCGGACGACGACGATCTCGCGTCGTCCGGGGACGCGACCAACCGGATCACGTCACTCGTCCGGCGGGCGACGCTCGGAAAGCTGACGCTGCCGTGTGAGCCCGACAGCGCGGCCCGGGCGCTTTTGATCGTCTCCGGGCCGCCGGAACACCTCAGCCGAAAGGGTATCGACAGCGCCCGCGACTGGCTCGAAACCGAGACAGACTGCCGGGAAGTCCGGGCCGGCGACTACCCGCTTCCCGACGAGGGTCGGGTCGCCGCACTCGTCGTACTCTCCGGGGTCACCGAGGTGCCGCGGATCGAGGAAATGCAACAGCTGGCGGTCGAAAGCGACACCGGTCCCGAAGACGACGAGCAAGACGAGAAGGACTTCGAATCACTGCTGGAATACGGGGACGACGACGGCTCGGAGTGACCGCCGGTGGTCGGCGGTTCGGTCCCAATCTCTCCCGTCCGCCTCCCGACTTTGGTCGCCCCCGAAACTTCTTGATCGTTCCCCCCGAGCCAGCCACGTGGCCAGCGCCGCGTCGCTCTCGGAACCGCGGGTACTCGCCCACGCCAAGCGTCGTCTCTTTCCCGAGGACGGCGACCAGAACGCCTACGCCGTCGTCGACACGCAGTTTTCGACCGCCGAGTGGCTCGCCGAACGGTCGGTTCCGCCGTCGATTCGCGAACGGCTCGCCCCGTTCAACCACGTCCGGGTCGGGTCGGGATACCCGGATCTCGTCGGCGTCAGATCGCTCGACTCGGAGCTTCTGGCCGTCGGTCGCTTCGGTGATCGCCCGCCGCTCGTCGCCGTCGAAGCGAAGGGGTACACGACCGGGGGCACTGTCGACGCCGAACGCGGCGTCGTTCAGGCCTACGACCGGCTGGGCGAGGCCAATGCCGCCTACGTCGCGGCGCCGCTCGCCGCCGTCTCCCGGACCGACCGGACGCTCGCATGCGAACTCAACGTCGGCGTCCTCGGCGTCGAACCCGACGGCACCGTCACACCGCTGGAACGACCGCGGGTCGTCGGCAACCGGACCGCCGACGAGGCGACCGCCATCCGTTTTCAGGCGACCGCCCAGGGGGTCGCCGAGAAATCGTTCGGCCTGAATCACCCCAAGAACTATCTCGCGTATCCGCTCGCGCTGTATCATCCCGATGACACCGAAGAGGTCCTCGAAGAGCGCGTCGTCGGCGCCACCGACAGCGCCCGGACCGGCGCGGCGTTCCTCGGGCTGATCGAGGAGCGGCCAGACGGGGTCGAACGGACCCCGCTCGGCGGCGAGGTCGTCCGGTTCGCGCTGGACCGACACGGTACGGTCGACGCCGCCCTCTCGGCCTTCGAGGAATGGCAGGGCTCTCCGGTTCGGTTCCGCGAACTCGATCCGGCCTGGGGGGCGATGGCGAGACGCGTCGTCTGGGCGTATCCGGCGACGCGGTTGCTCGTCGAGGAGCTTCAGACGATGTACGACGACGGGATCGTCGACCCCTCGCTCGTGGATCTCCTCGAGTGGCTCGCCGTCGGGCATCCGACGTTCGCCGTCGAGCTGTTCGTCCGTGGCACCGACGACGCCCGAAGCCGGGTGCTCACAGCCGACGGCGATTTACGGATCGAGGAACTGAGCGACGGCGAGGTTTTCCATTCACCGACCGTCTTCCAGCTGAAGGCGATGCTCTTTCACGCCGGCATTCTCGAGGATCGCGGCGCCGAACCGTCCCGGCTCGATCCGACGACCGACAGCTGGCGGCTCCGGAACCCGCTGGAACCGCTCCGGTGAGAGCGCCGCTGTCCCGTTCGGGTTCGGCTGTCCCCGATACCCGTCCGGACGGCGGGTCGGCCGACGGATCTTTCGGCCCGCCGCCCGTCGATGGTGTATGTCGAGTGTCAGCGACACCTACATCGAGAACCGCCAGCGGGTCCAGCCGACCCACACGAACAACCACGCATCGGCCCACGGGGGCAACGTCGTCAAGTGGATGGACGAGGTGGGGGCGATGTCCGCCATGCGTCACGCGGGCGAGACGTGCGTTACTGCCCGTATCGATGAGCTCAATTTCAAGCGCCCGGTTCCCCAGGGGGACACCTGCGTGATCGAATCATACGCCTACGCGGCTGGCCGAACGAGCGTCCGGGTCCGCCTCCGGGCGTTCCGCGAGTCGCCCCGAACCGGCGACCGGGAGGGGACGACCGACTCGCATTTCGTCTTCGTCGCGGTCGACGGCGATGGAGAGCCCGTTCCGGTGCCGGAACTGACCGCCGAGAGCGATCGCTGTCGGGAGTTGCGTGCCGCAGCACTCGAGGCCGAGCCGACCGGGTGAGAGCCGCCCTACCGCCGAACCAGGAACCCACGATGCCGGACGGTCGTGACCGACGAGTCGGTCAGTTCAGGCCGCTCGTCCCAGCCTGATCGATGACGGTGTGTTCGGTCTGGTTCTCCCGGACGTACCCCCAGTCGATCTCTACTCCCAGCCCGGGCCCCGACGGAACGCCAACCGACCCGTCCTCGAGCCGTTCGACGTCCCCGTCGAACCCCCGCTCGGTCATCCAGTCGAACTCTGGGTGGAGCAATCCGTGCTCGTGGTACGTGTTGTTCCGGATCGCGCTGAGACAGTGCAGGTGGGCGGGTCCCCCCACGTGGAGTTCGACATCGATGCCGAACGCTTCGGCGAGTCTGGCGATCTTCATCACGCCGGTTATTCCCCCGTCCAGATGTGCATCCCCGCGAACGAGATCGAGCCAGCCCGACCGTAGATGGTCGGCCCGCCCGAACGGGCCGCTCCGAACGTGCTCACAGCCCAGGATCGGCGTCGAGAGTTCGTCGGCGAGTTTCCCCGTACTGTACCCGCTTTGGCCCGTATCGGCCAGCGGGTCCTCGTACCAGTAGAACCCTAGCTCGTCGAGAACGGTTCCGACCCGGATCGCGTCCGTATAGATCTCGTACTCGCTGGCCGGATCGAGCATCAGGTCCATCCGATCGCCGACGCGGTCCGCAACGGCCCGACAGAGCTCGATATCCTTCTGTGAGTCGCCCCAGGGATGTATCTTGAATCCCGAATACCCGTCCTCCAGACATGCCTCCGCGTAGTCGGCGTACGCCTCCGCCGAATCGAGTCCGTCCGGCTCCTCGTCTGGGTGCGCGGTCGAAGCGTATGCCGGGATCCGTTCCCGATACCCGCCCAGTAGCGTAGAGATGCTTTCCTCGTAATAGGTCCCGGCGAGATCCCACAGCGCGATATCGATCGGCCCCATCCCGAGGTGATCCGTATGCCGAAACGCCTGCCAGAGTTGCTGCCAGATCCGTTCCCGTTCGAGGGGGTCGGCACCGATGAGAAACTCCGGTGTAGCCATCTCGATCTGTGTCACCATCGGCGGCACCTGCATGAACCCCCGATAGTGGCCCTCGATTCCGGTGTCCGTCCGTATCGTCAGCACGAACCCTGGCTGTTCCAACATGTTCCCCCTTTCGTATACCTGATGTCCGTCCCTCGTGCCGACGTTCTCAAGGCGGTATACGAACTCGTGTATCTCTACCTCGTCTATTATCATACCAACGACCATTCCCTCCCGATATGAAAAAGCTTCCTCAGCCTCACACGCTAGCGGCGGGATCAACGGTGACGGTGCTCGAGCAGTTCGATCCGGACACCGGCCGGGTCGGCGAAGAACGCGATTTTCAGGTCACCGAAGACGGACGGCTCCATGATGAAGTCGATCCCGGCCGCCGTGAGTTCCTGGTGGGCCTGATCGATGTCATCGACGACGAATCCGAAGTGGAGAAATCCGGGTGGGATCTCACTGCTCAACCCGGCGGCCTCGTAAGGTGCCCGATCGAATAGGTATACTCGCTTGTCCGCGACCTCGAGCGCCGCGTAATTGACCGCCGTCGCACCAGCCCCACTATCGGCATCCCCTCGCTCCAAGAGTTCGGCATCGAAGTGCTCGCGGTAAAACGTAGCGCACTCGTCGATGTCTTCGACCTTCAACGCCACGTGGAAGAACGACTCAGGCTCCATAGCTCCTCGATGGCTGCCATCTTCAAATATTTCCGGTCGACGGAACGCGACCGTCCCCTCCGTGACGTTGAGACCCTTGGCCACGTGTTCAACGAACGGATCGAACATGTGAGGACCCGCGGCACGCCGGGAGTGAGTAAATCCGAAAAGGTTGCGACGTTCGGCGAGGGAATGGCTGAACGAGCGAAGCGAGTGAGAAAGTGGACTCGCCGGGATTTGAACCAGAGGAAGACGGTCGCCTCGCTCCGCTCGACGCTGCGACTTCCAGGGTTCAAATCCGCGCGCCCGCTTCGCTCGCGCTCGGCTCGTTCGTTCTCGTACCCTCGTAGAAGTCGGTCGCTCCGATGGACTCGCCGGGATTTGAACCCGGGGCCTCTCCCATGCCAAGGGAGTGATCTACCGCTGATCTACGAGCCCGCGATCCATCGAACAGTATCCCGAGACGATTCATAAACCCATCGAAGCCGCAGGCACCGTGCGGCACCGTCTCACAGCCGGGCGGACGTCTCGCGTCCCGCACCAGCCGCTTCGGCCCGTTTCTTTGGGACGGAGCGGCGGGGTACGACGGCCGACCCAAACATTATTGAAAATTGGCCCGAGGGGCGGATATGGAGTACACCAGCCTCGGGAGTACTGGCATGGACGTCAGTAAGCTCTGTCTGGGCTGTAACAGCTTCGGTGACCGTCACGAATGGATGCTCGACAGGGAGGAGAGTCTCGAGATCATCGAGCGCGCGATCGAACTCGGCGTCAACTTCTTCGATACGGCGAACAACTACTCCTTCGGGAAATCGGAGGAGATACTGGGCGAAGCGCTTCGGGAGCACGACCGTGACGAGATGGTCGTCGGGTCGAAGGTGTACTTCCAGGTCGATCCGGACAACCCCAACTCGGGGGGGCTCTCTCGGAAGACGATCACCCAGGAGTTGGATAATACGCTGGATCGTCTGGGCCTGGACACGCTGGATCTGTACCAGATCCATCGATGGGACGAGGACACGGACATCGAGGTGACGATGCGGGCTCTCGACGACACGATCCGTCAGGGCAAAACCCGGTACGTCGGGGCAAGCACAATGTGGGCCCACCAGTTCGCCGACGCGTTGCATACGAGCGATTCGCTCGGACTCGAGCGGTTTGCGACGATGCAAAACCATTACAACCTGGTCTACCGCGAGGAGGAGCGCGAGATGCTCCCGTTGTGCAGTCGCGAGGGTATCGGCGTCATGACGTGGAGTCCGCTCGCTCGTGGGTTTCTCGCTCGCCCCCACGCGAAAACGACCACGACCCGTGCCGAAACGGACGATATCCTCAAAGAGCGGGCGGCGGTGTACCGGTCGCGTGGCGGTGAAGAAATAAACGAGCGGGTCGCCGACCTCGCCGCCGAAAAGGGGGTGTCGATGGCCCAGATCAGTCTGGCGTGGCAACTCCACGGAGACTGGATAGATACGCCGATCATCGGAACGACGAGCGTCGAGCACCTCGAGGACGCGGTCGAGGCTGTCGATCTCTCGCTTTCGGACTCCGACATCGCGTACCTCGAGGAGCCATACGAGCCGGGTCGAATCCTCGGACACTCTTGAACGAGAACCACAGCGGCGGATCGTCGGATCTCCGTTAGAGTCAAACACCTGCCCCGGGAAACGAGACACATGAGCACGGAGCAGGAGCAGCGAACCATCCGGTGTCTGGTGGCGAAGGTCGGCCTCGACGGCCACGATCGGGGGGCCCACGTCATCGCGCGGGCGTTCCGCGACGCCGGGTTCGAGGTCATCTACTCGGGGCTGCACAAATCGCCGGACGACATCGTACAGGCGGCCGTCCAGGAGGACGTCGACGTGCTGGGCATCTCGATCCTCTCGGGGGCCCACGACACGCTCGTCCCGAAGATCATGGACGGGCTCGGTGAGTACGACGCCTTCGAGGACACGCTGGTGATCGTCGGCGGGATCATCCCCGAAGACGACCGCGAGGAGCTCTATGAGGCCGGGGTCGCGGAGATCTTCGGCCCCGGCGCGTCGATGGCGGAGACGATCGAGTTCGTCCGCGAGAACGCTCCCGAACGATAGATGGCGGGTGAGGACACCCTCGTCGACGAGCTGTTGGCCGGGAAACACCGGGCGCTCGCTCGCGTGATCACGAAGATCGAGAACCGCTCGCCGGGGTATCGCGATCTCGTCTCACAGCTGCACGACCACACCGGCGACGCGGAGGTCATCGGGATCACCGGCTCGCCGGGGGCGGGGAAATCGACGCTCGTCGACAAGATGGCCGCGACCTACCGGGAACGCGGCGAGACGGTCGGCGTCATCGCCATCGATCCGTCCTCTCCGTTTACCGGCGGGGCCGTGCTGGGCGACCGAATCCGGATGGGCTCGAACGTCGGCGACATGGACGTTTTCTTCCGATCGATGTCGGCCCGGGGATCGCTGGGGGGGCTTTCGACGGCGACGACGGACGCGGTGAAGGCGCTCGACGCCTTCGGCAAGGACAAAGTCATCGTCGAGACCGTCGGCGCGGGCCAAAACGAGATCGAGATCGTCAAGACCGCCGACACCGTTGCCGTGCTGGTTCCGCCCGGCTCCGGCGACGACGTCCAGATGCTCAAGGCCGGCATCCTAGAGATCGCCGACATCTTCGTCGTCAACAAAGCCGACATGGACGGTGCCGACCGGACGGTGATGGAGCTCCGGGAGATGGTCGAGATGCGCGATGCGTCCCCTATGGCGGGCCACCACGGGGCCGACGCCATGGCGAGCGAAGATACCGAACCGGCGGACGAGGAGACGGGGTGGGAGCCACGGATCATCGAGACGGTCGCAAAGACCGGCGAGGGTGTCGAGGAGTTCCTCGGTACGATCGCCGACCATACGGCGTGGCTCACCGAGAGCGGCGAACTCGAGTCCCAGACCCGGAAACGCTACGAGGCCGAGATCAAAACGCTGCTCAGAGAGGACACGGCGGCGCTCTTAGAGGAAGAACTGGCTGCCCGTGGCGGGCTCGAGACCTACGTTGATCGGGTTCTCGACCGAAAGACCGACCCCTATTCGGTAGCCGACGAACTCGTCGCACCGATCGCGGCCTGCGTTCGGGAACGACGCGAGAACGGGGACTGACGACGAGGAAGGCGGGACCTGTCAGGAGAGTTCGATCGAGACGGGCGTCGATGACGGCGGCCCCCGGTCGAGCAGTTCTTCGATCGCGTCGAGTTCCGCCCGGAGCGTCGCCTCGTCGCCCTCGGCGAGCGCCTCGCGGGCGCGGGTGGTCCGGTTCCGCGCGGCGCTTACGGCCTCGCCCTGATCGCGGGCCCACTCGCCGGTGAGTTCGTGCCCGAGCCAGTCGCCAAGCAACTCGACGAAGGCCCGTTCCCAGCCGGTAAACTCGGTCCTGTCGCCCCGATCACAAAAACACAGCGTCCCGTAGCGGCGGTCGCCGACGTATACCGGTGTCCCGATGTACGATGAGAACCCGGCCTCGGAGTCGGCCTCGGAGTCAGCCGTGACGGCGACGATCCCGCCGCCATCGACGGTCAGGTCGCCGATATCGTCCGACAGAATCATCCCGTCGGCGGTATCGAACGTGAGTGACCCGTCGACGCTCTCGACGAGGATCTCGACACCGCCCTCGGAGTCGCTGACCAGCGCCGCGTACTCGACCTCCAGCGTCTCACGGCCGAGTTCGAGTAGCTCCTCGACGGGCGTCGAGACGCTGTCGATGACGGTCCGTGCGAGCCGTCTGAGCGCCGATTCGCGCCGTTGGACGGCCTCCTCGGCGCGGTACCGGGCCGAGACGTTCTCGATCCGGTTGGCGAGGACGCGCCACTGTTCGGGCCCGCGCCGCTTCCGGAAGTAGTCGGTGACGCCCTCCGATACCGCCTCGCTGGCGATTTCCTCGCTGCCGCGGGCGGTAAAGAGAATGAAAGGGAGGTCGGCGTCCATCTCGCGGACGTACCGGAGCAACTCGAGCCCGGTCATCTGTGGCATGTGGTGATCGCTGACGACACAGTCGATCTCGCCCGCCTCGACTACCTCTAGGGCGTCGTTCGGGTCGGTCTCGACCCGGATCGAGAAGGAATCGCGGAGGTCGCCGAGCTGGTTGGCCATGAGATCGGCCAGGGATGGATCGTCGTCGACGAGCAGTACACGAGTGGGACCGGCCATATCCCGACTCCGGCGTACAGTGGGTTAATGTTTCCGCCCGATTCACCTGACAGAACGGCGGATCCCCCCGACATCGGCCACCGGCTACTGGTACCGCTCCTCGTTCCAGGGGTTGGCACTTTTCGAGTAGCCCCGCTTCTCCCAGTAGCCGCGTTCGGCGTCGGTCAGTATTTCGATCCCGGAGAGCCATTTGGCGCCTTTGTAAGCGTACTTGTGTGGGGTGACGACGCGGAGCGGGCCGCCGTGGTCGCCGGGCAGCGGTTCGCCGTCGAGTTCCCACGCCAGGAGAACGCCCTCCCGGAGACAGTCGGACAGCGGTAAATCGGTCGTGTAGCCGTCATGGGCGTGAAAGAGGACGTGTGTCGCGCCGTCCTCGAGGACGACGTGGTCGGCGAGCGTCGAGAAGGGGAGCCCCCGGAACTCACAGTCGAACCGGGACCAGCCGGTGACACAGTGGAAGTCCTGCCGCTGTGTCTCGGCGCCGAGCGCCCCGAGATCGCTCAGCGGACGGGCCAGTTCGGTCCCGACCGCCCCCCACACCTCGAGGGTCGCCTCGGCCGGCACCGACGGGGTCTCGCCCTTCGAGAGGACCGGAAACCGATCGACCTCGCGCTGGCCCGGCGGGAGACGGCCGCCGCCGAACGACTCGTGGATGTCCGTCAGATCTCGCATACGTTTCCACGGGGGTGGCGGACAGGTAGGGCTGTCGCTCCGGCGAACTCGCCGACCCCGAACTCGGTGACCGATCGATGGAACATTATTTCGTATTATGATTAGAAATACCTATCAATATAGAAAAATAATCTTAGTGTATTCCGGTGATGAATTCCTTGCTGACGAAAACCCCCCCCGACAGTCTTAAATACCCAATCCACGAAGGCCGAACTGTTCCGATGCCGAAGGTACAACTCACCGTCCCGGAGCACCTCGAGATGCAGATCGCACAGCTCGTCGAGGAAGGCGAGTTCGTAAACCGGGAGGAAGCGATCGAGGAGCTGTTGTCCACCGGGCTCCGGGCGTACAAGACCAGCGGCCCGATGGAGGACGACGAACCGGGGTTCGAGGAGGACGGGATGATGGGCCACGACGACGAGTACGTCTTCTGACGGTCCCGCTTCAGCTTCCCCGCGATCGTCGCCCCCTTTGCCGGTTCGGTTATCAGTTCTCCGCGTAGAGGAGTCGATCCACCGAATCGTGGCGTATGCAGTGCGGTACCGCACAAAGGTTAAACGGCCTGTTGTTATACACATGAATATGCACAAAGAAGAGCTGCTCGAGTTACACGAGAAGATGGTCTCTATTATGGAGCATTTCCGGGGAATGGACGACATCGACGGCTCGGTGTTCGATCCCTACGACGAACTCGACGTGACCCCAGACGACATCCACAAATCGAAAAGCGAACACAAACACGCGGTGTTCGTCCTCGGGAACGCCCTGGCGAACGTCATGGCCGAAGACGAATTCTCCGACGCGGGCCGGATCGGCAAACGGATGGAAGAACTCGCCGACGACGCGGAGTCGAAACTGTAGCGACGAGTGCCGGTCCGGACGCCGACGAACACGTAACCTAAGACGGTGGGGGTCGAAGGGTGGATAATGGAATCGCTGCGGAGCGGCGAGACGACTCCCCTCTCGGCCGGGGTCGTCAGCCGGACGGTGCGACTGTCGGACGCCCCGCGGCCGCGGACCGCCCTCGGGGCTGCGGATCCCCCACGGACGTTCTGGGCGGCCCCCGGAGAGGCGACAGTCGTCGGAAGCGGCGCGGCGGCGACGGTACGGGCCGACGGCCCCGACCGGTTCCGGAGCGTCCGGGCGGCAGCCGACGAACTGTTCTCGAGCGGCGACGTCCACGCCGGGACGCTCGCGGCCCGCCCCCGTCTGTTCGGCGGCTTCTCGTTTCACGACGACCACACCGGTCGGGAGCCGTGGGACGGCTACCCGGGCGCGAGGTTCGTGTTGCCGCGGCGCCAGACGACCTTCGCCGACGACGAGGTCTGGCTGACGGTCAACGCGGTCGGGGAATCCCCCGAAGAGGTCGAACGACAGCTCGAAGAGGCCCGCGAGACGATCCGGCGACGTCCAACCTCGGGGGCAGTCGGGGACCCTCCGGGGATCGTCGAACGGACCGAAACCACCTCGAAATCCGAGTGGTGCGAGGGTGTCACCGCCGCTATCGAGCGGATCGAGGCGGGAGAACTGCGGAAGGTCGTCCTCGCACAGGCGCTTCGGGCGTCCCTTTCGAGCCCGCTTTCGATCCCCGATGCCCTGACACGGCTGGGAGAGACGTATCCGGACTGCTATCGGTTCCTGTTCGAACCCGACGACCGCGGCGGTGGTTTCTTCGGAGCGACACCGGAACGGCTGGTCGATCTCCGTGGTCGGACCGTCGAAACCGGCGCGCTCGCCGGGACGACCGGTCGCGGCGAGACGCCCGAGGAGGACGAGTGGCTCGCCGAGGAGCTTCTGGCCGACGAGAAGAACGCCCACGAACACGATCTCGTCGTCGGCGCCGTCCGGAAACAGCTCGAACCGCACGCGGCCTCGATCAGGACCGGAACGCGGCGGATCCGCCGGCTCGCGACCGTCCAGCACATCGAAACGCCGATCACGGCCGAACTCGCTTCGGATGAACACGTTCTGAAACTCGTCGAGGCGCTGCATCCCACCCCGGCTGTCGGTGGCCTTCCGCCGGACCGGGCGCTCGAGACTATCCGTGATACGGAACCCTTCGGACGCGGGTGGTACGCCGCCCCGGTCGGGTGGTTCGACGCGGCCGGCTACGGCTCCTTCGCGGTGGCGCTGCGGTCGGCCGTCGCACGCGGCGATGTCGCGACGCTTTTCGCCGGCGTCGGCGTCGTCGCCGACTCCGATCCCGACCGGGAGTGGGACGAGGTACAGCTGAAATACCGGCCGATCCTCGACGAGCTGGAGTGATCCGATGGACGAACCCAACGTCAACACCCTCTGGGGCCGGATCGTCGCCGACGAACTCGCGAAGGCGGGCGTCGAAACCGCGGTGATGGCGCCGGGGAGCCGGTCGACGCCGCTGACGGTCGCGTTCGCTACTCACTCCGGAATCGACGCGGTCTCACTGCTCGACGAGCGCTCGGCGGCGTTCTTTTCGCTCGGGTACGCAAAGCGAACCGGCCGGCCGGCCCCGCTGGTCTGTACCTCCGGGACGGCGCTTTCGAACTTCCATCCGGCTGTCGTCGAGGCCGATGCCGCCCGTGTGCCGATGGTGCTTTTGACCGCCGATCGACCCCCCGAACTGGCCGACAGCGGCGCCAACCAGACGATCGATCAGGAGAAGTTCTACGGGGATTTCGTCCGTCAGTACCGGAAACTCCCCGAGCCCGAGGCGGCCGACCGGAAGCTCCGATCCCTCCGGACGGCCCTCTCGCGGGCTGTCGGGGTCGCGGGCGGGCCCGATGCCGGCCCGGTTCACCTCGACGTGCCGTTCCGGAAGCCGCTCGAGCCGAACGCCGACCCGGCCGGGCGTCCCGAGGGTGTCCCGGCCGGCCGGCTTCCGGACGGATTCGAAACGCCCAAACGCCCGGCGACGGACGGACGGGACGGGCCGTTCGTCTCGACGATGCGTGGACGGGCGCGACTCTCGGAGGCGGATCGACGCTCGATCGTCGGGGCGATCGAGGCCGCCAACCGGGGAATCATCGTCTGTGGCCCCTCGGATCGGCCGGTCCCGGCCCCCGACGCGCTGTCCGCGTTCGCGCGAGCGAGCGGCTTTGCGGTCCTCGCCGATCCCCTTTCGGGCCACCGGTTCGGGCCACACGTCGAGGGGCTGACCGTCTGTGGGGGCTACGGCAGCTATCTCCCGGCGATCGAGGCGACGCCGGACGTCGTCGTCAGGTTCGGCGCGTCGCCGACCTCGAAGGTACTCCGGAACTACCTCCGGGACGCCGGCTGCCGGCAGTTCCTCGTCGATCCGGCGGGCGGGTGGCGGGAGGCGACGTTCACCGCGACGGACCTCGTCGTCGCCGACGAGACGCGGTTCGCTTCGGACCTCGCGGGCGCGCTCGACCGTGAAGCCGGAGACTACGCCGCCCGACTCGCCGATGTTGAATCAGCCTACTGGGACCGCATCGACGGCGAGGAACCGATCGAAGGTGCCGTCCTCGCCGAGGCCGTCAGGCTCGCGCCCGATCCGGCGACCGTCTTCGTCTCGAACTCGATGTCCGTCCGGGACCTCGATCGGTTCGGTCGCCCTCGATCGGCGTCGCTTTCGGTCCTCGGGAACCGCGGCGCCTCGGGCATCGACGGGATCACCTCGAGCGCGCTCGGAGCCGGATACGGGACGACCGATCCGCTCGTTATCCTCACCGGCGATCTGGCGTACTACCACGACATGAACGGCCTGCTTTCGGTCGCTCGCGCCGACGTCGACGCGACGATCGTCTGTCTCAACAACGACGGTGGCGGGATCTTCCATCTGCTACCGATCGAGGACCACGACAGCTTCGAGCGGTGGTTCCGGACACCGCACGGGCTCGATTTCGAACACTCGGCTGAACTGTACGAGCTGGCGTTCGCCAGAACGGACGACCGCGCCGAGTTCCGTGACCTCTACACCGAGGCGGTCGGACGTGACGATACCCGGATTATCGAAGTGAGGGTCGATGCCGAAAAAAACCACAACGACCGCAGACGCCTCGAACGGACGGTTATCGACCGTCTGGCTAAGTGACCGCTTCGGAATGACTGTCGGGCGATCGAACGTTTCGTCTCCGTCTCCACCGGCGGTGACCGGAGACGGAGGCTTTTATACCGTGCCGGCTTTCAACCCGGATACTGATGGTTCGGGCCCCCGGACACGCAGGAGCGTTGCTTTTTGTGGGCCTACTGTGCTGTTCGCTTCTCGTCGGGGGGATCGGGGCTGCAAGCGGGACACAGCGTGCCGACACACAACAGCCGGCATCTTCCGGCGACGGGTTCGGGGATCTCGAAACAGGGACCTTCGAGGCGGATCGGACGGTGTTCGTTATTACGGTCCGCGACAACGGAAGCGCGAGGTGGCGTTTCAGGTACGAACAGCGGCTGGAAAACGACACCGATATCGAGGATTTCGAAACGTACGCCGAGCGGTTCAACGAAAACGACACAGAGAGCTTTCGGAACTTTCGGGAACGTGCGCTGACGCTCGTCGACTCCGGAAGCGAAACGACCGGCCGGGAGATGTCCGCCGGCGGCTTCCGTCGGAACGCCCGGATCGAGGAACGGCCCCCGGCCGGCAGCGAGTTCGGCGTCGTCGAGATGTCGTTCGTCTGGGACGGGTTCGCCACGGTCGAGAGAGAAACCGTCGTCGTGGGTGATGTCTTCGTCGGCGGTCTCTACGTCGGCCCCGACCAACAGCTCCGGTTCGATCGAGGGCCGAACCTCCAGTTCGAATCAACCGCCCCGGAGCCGGATACCACCGCGGCGGGGACGCTACCGGAGAGCGAGACGATCACCTGGATCGGAGAGGCATCGTTCGCCGACAGACAGCCACGGGTCGTCTTCGTCGAGCGGGATTCCGGGACCGCCCCCGGGGGAACGGACACCGACGGCGATACCGACACTGACACTGACTCGACGCCGGACACCGACACGGCGACGGAGAACTCCGCCGGATCGATCGGCTCCATCGTTCCTCTCGTGGTCGTCGGTGCCGTGATCCTTCTCGGGGTTGGTGCGGTGTTCGTCTACCGGGCTGGCTTGCTCGCGACGGGGACGATCGAAGCCGACGGCTCGTCCCCGAACGACACGTCGGCCGATCCGAGTACGGAGGCCACACCGACGACAGCGATGAACGACGCCGACACGGAGACGATGGCGGAGCAAAACGATGGTTCGACCCCCGGGGCGCCCCAGCCGATCGCGGACGAAGAGTTCCTCTCGGACGAAGAGCAGGTTGTTGCGCTCTTGGAATCCCGGGGAGGCCGGATGAAACAGGTCGAAATCGTCGACCGGACGGACTGGTCGAAATCGAAAGTCTCGATGCTGCTGTCCGATATGGAGTCCGAGGGGACCGTTTCGAAACTCCGTGTCGGACGGGAGAACATCGTCTCGCTTGCCGGACACGAACCCGACGCGGCTGGATCACCGTTCGACGACGAGTGATCGGCTCGCCACCATCGGGGATGCCAAACCGGCCCACAGCGGTGGTGAAACGCAACCGTTATACGTTCATCTCAGGTATGTCGGAACGCGAGTAACGCTCCGTTGGTGTAGTCCGGCCAATCATCTTGCCCTCTCACGGCAAGGACCAGGGTTCGAATCCCTGACGGAGCACTCCTTTCCTTTCGCCGTCCGGTGGTTTTGACCAGTGAATAATGGGTATATCCACCAATGTCATTGGGCAATCCGACTCAAGCGGCGTATCGAACCCCGCGCCCTCTTGCGATTCGCATGAAATTAAGGGCAAGTAGATTCAGACGGGAAAATCGACTGCCTTCTTGCGATTCCCGAAAGAGGGGGAACAAGCAACCGGGTATCAACCGAGGTGACAGGCAATGAAGAACTCGAAAGAGGCAATCAACCCCCTTGAGGGCATTTCTATTGTGCCCGAACCGTCCGAGAAACTGCTCAACGAACGACAGATCGTTGACTACCGGACTGAACGGGAACAGTGTCTCGAATGGTTACTGACGTTCGGCAAAGATCCGAGTAGCGCTGATGGGTATGCGCACTCGACGGTCAGAAATCGCGCCAGCCGTATGGACCAGTTCTATCGGTTCGTCTGGGAACAAGAAGACCGGTATACCTCATCGATTACGACCGATCATGCGGACGCATATCTGAATTACCTCGCTCGCCAAGAGAAATCAAACGGGCACAAATCCGCCTGTCGGAAGGCAGTAATGATGCTGTATAAATGGCGGTCACACCGCCGTGGCGGTGATGAGTGGACACCGCAAATCACGTTCACGCGGTCAAGCCAATCGACCACTCCTCGTGACTACCTGACGCGAGAAGAACGTGCCAAGATCCGAGACGCTGCGCTGGAATATGGGAGTGTACCTAACTTTGATAACGTGTATGGTGATCGTCGTGAGCGGTGGAAAGCTTACCTTGCACAGCGATTTGAGAAACCAAAATCCGACATATCACGGGAAGACTGGGAGCGGGCGAACAGCTGGAAAATCCCGACGCTCGTCTGGACCAGCCTCGATGCAGGGCTCCGGCCTATCGAAGTTGAACGTGCAACTGTTTCGTGGGTGGATGTAGAGAATAGTGTACTCCGGATTCCTCATGAAGAAAGCTCGAAGAATGAAGAAAACTGGATCGTCAGTCTTCAGGACCGAACCGCAGAAATGCTTGAGCACTGGTTATCACAGCGGCAGACGAATGAGAAGTACGACGACACGGATGCGTTGTGGCTCACGCGTGAAGGAAATTCATATGGATCCAGCGCACTCCGTTATGTCCTGCAGAAGCTATGCGATATTGCGGGAATTTCAACGGAAAACCGGACGATGAGCTGGTACGCGATTCGGCATTCCACAGGAACCTATATGACTCGTGAAGAGGATCTCGCTGCCGCACAGACACAGCTACGGCATCTCAGTCCGGAGACGACAATGAAATATGACCAGACCCCCCCGGATACGCGCAGAAATGCACTTCAGAAGATCGATTAATCACGATGAACTAGACGGTTCCTCATTTGAGAGAAGTTGACGACTTATTTCGGCTCTATTCCCTGTCGTGTCCTTTAGATGTGCGTTGACATGGAACCCACTATCTGTCGAGGTAATTGCGTCTTCAGGGACAGTTTCTTTTGCTTGTCCGAATTTTGTTTGGATGTCAACGTCAGCGTACGGCTCGTATTCTGGATTGTTCGCCGCTCGCTCAGCCTTTGACCGACTTTTATTCAACGTCTCGCGTCGCTCTTCAGCCGCGGAATTCCCATATGTCGACACCGTCGTCTCGTACGTATTGTGCCGCAACTGATCGTTGGTCTGATTTAGCGAACCGTCCGATTCCATGTGCTGACCAATAGAGTGTCGAAGACTGTACCATCGTACCGGTCTGTCCTCATACGGGACTTCAGCTTCGTCACACAGCTTGCGGACGAGTCTACAGAGACTCCCGGACTGGTATGGGTTACCTTCTCGGTTCAGCCACAGTCTATTGGCTCCATCATATTTCTCTAGATGCCGTCGTTCACGGATCCAGTAGCTCATGGCTTCATCCGAATCATCAGACAAGGATATAATCTCTTTCTCACGCTCTTTCGACGCCGCTTCTGTGGGTATCTCCAAAACCTGCCTTTCAGGCTTGTACCAACTCACTTTGGCTCGGCCGACCTCAATCGGCGTGAGGCCCGCATCGTATCCCACTGAAACAAGCGACCATATTTTCGCACTTTGATCCGCCTTCCGCCAATCCTCACGATTCACAGCCTCTTTCGGTTTACTGAGCCGTTGGGCGACAAGGCCATTAATCCGGTCGCGTTCTTCAGACGACGTTTCATAGTATGACGGGAGCTTTCCGTATGATTGTGCTACTTCTAATATTCGACCAACCTCTTCGTAGGTAAATTCAGCTGCACTTGTATGATTTCCATCGGAGAATTTGATGCCTGGCTGCCATTCAAATTCTAGATCGTTAGTGTAGTACCGCCACTCAAAGTACTTTTTCAGTGCGTCCGATAACTTGCGTTTGCTATCATATAGTTCACCGTTTTGCTTGGTGATTGTATCCTTCGCAAGAAGCAGTAGCAACTCATCAGCTTGATCAGGACCGATTGTAACTTCATTTTCTATGTCTAGTAGTGAGATAGCATGACGGTGAAGTTGATCTAACCGGCTTATGTAGTTTGACGCGGTCCGGTCTGCCAGCTCGTCCTCTTTGACATGGTTTTTACCTCGCTCTCGCATCCACTCATAGAATGACTGGTACTCGTCATCTATCTGGACGTGACTGTCGCCAGCTAGTTCGGCAAGGTGTTCGCTAATCTGTTGTAGTTCGGTGCTGTTGTCGTCCGTACAGGTATCCTCTACCATACTCTACACCCGGTACTATCTACTCCGCTTAAATGGTTAGGCTTATACAGCACGGGCCAACGGATTACTGACTCTGAGTAGATGAAATGAAATCGGGATTTGAGGTGACAGAATCAGAGAAAAACTATCAGGGAGCTACCGTATTAGAACGGTGGTCTCTTTCCGGCTACGCCGGTGAGATCAGGATGGCTCCACTTGATCCGGCCGTTCGTCCCGGCTTGGGGGCAGCGTAGCCGCTGGCTTCAGCAGTGTGATGGCTTCTTGAACCAGGAAGGTATCGGAGTTCATTAGCAAAGGTTCGGAGAGGTGCTACACACGAGAATTATCAGAAATCTATTATAGTTGATGTGGCTTTGGAACGACGCTTCTCTCATAGTATGGATATTTATTTATTTTATTATACTGAATATATCTAACCTTTTTTCAATTTCTTCTCATACAATTCTGATGCTATTTATAACGAGCGGCGCTGTACAGCGGTTTCATACTTTGCATATGCTATTTATAACATCGGCGCGATTTCTGTTGTCTGGCGGTTTTTGGTTTTTCGTATGCTATTTATAACGAAGGGATTCTCATCTTTTATCAATATTTTGTTAGGTGATCTTACTATCCATAGTTGCGGGTTAATTGAGTGTGATCGTAATTGTTAGTGAAATTCCACTCCCGTCTATGAATTTCCGGGGATTCGTACTGTTTTTCTGGTAAAACGGGGGACGTTTGCTTGCTTGCGGTTTTTATGAATTCGTATTGAATTTATAACGAGGGTTAGTACCCGTTACCCTCGTCACCGCGATCATTCTATGATTCTGCAAATTAGACCGAATTCCGCACCGGTTCCCTGTGGCGATTTTATGTGTTCTATATTGAATTTATTGTGAATTTATAGAATTCGCCTGTTCCAGCACCTACTCCGCTAAAATCTCTTGATGTTGCTAAGGGCTTTAGCAACACTAAGGATATATCAAATACCGTAACCCCCGTCTCAAAACAACTCTATCACTCCCGTGATTTTCCGTAGTTGTGTGTACCTATTGGTGGCTTAGAGGCATTCAACCTCAGAGCCGGTTGTCTCTCCCGCCGACGGGCGGCCCACATTCAAGCGCTATGTGGGATCCGGCTTGTGTATCTTCTCCTCACTTTTGTTAGGTGAAACTGCTACCGCGTTGACGCGGGTGTCGTTGGGGTTATCGTCGTGGGGTACTGCACCCGCTGTAAGAGGTGTACAGCAGAGCTGCCTTTCTGGGCGAGCCACAACGCGCGGTAGGAGTAACCGCGCTGTTTGGCTGGCACGTGTGGACTGCAGTCACCCTGTCGGGGTAGCTTGTTCCCTCACTCCAATAAGCCATCATACCAAGTTACTGCAGCAGTCAGCTACTGGCTGTACTGGCTTCAAGAATCAACTGTTCATAGCGGCGTCCAATCAGTCGTGTAGCTATCGGGACTGTAGTCCCTACACTACTATCCGGTCACTAATGCGGATTCGTACTATTATTGATCGGCCAGAGTTATGGCGAAATTACCTGCCGGATGTCAAGCCATGTGATCTGACCACTCCCGCGATCTAAACACGACCGTGCGGCATCATCTATGATCTGTGCCAACTCAGCTGCACTCATTCCTTGGGTCCAGCCAGCAATCTGTTCAAGATGGTCTTCGGAGAGGCTGTTCGGTCGGTCAGCCAGTTGTACGCGGAGAATCTCTTTTCGGGCTCTTTGATCTGGTAATCCGATGTGTGCCTTCTTGTCTATCCGACCCGACCGGATTCCTGCTTCGTCTAGTGATTCCAGTCGATTAGTCGCGCCGATGAAGATGATATTGTGGTCTGACGCTGTTTCCAGATGGTTGAGAAATTCGTTGACGACTTTATTGTCTTCTTCGTGGGCGGTCTGATTGCCGCGCCGTTTTAAGACTGAATCTAATTCGTCTAGAAATACGACTGCACC
The DNA here is from genome assembly GCF_024449025.1 of Natronomonas aquatica. Lineage (GTDB taxonomy): Archaea > Halobacteriota > Halobacteria > Halobacteriales > Haloarculaceae > Natronomonas > Natronomonas aquatica. Next base: position 27,760 of record NZ_JAHLKM010000027.1, read on the forward strand.
GCCCTCTTCTGCGGCAACCTGCCTTGCCTCGTCGAATAGCGTCCGTACTTTTTGTGCCGATTCGTTGATCCATTTACTCTGGACATCGGACCCACTTAATTCGACAAATGGAAATGCGAGTTCTGACGCAAGTGCTTGCGCGAGATATGTCTTGCCAGTCCCGGGTGGGCCGTGGAAGATGATATTTGATGGAGAGATGTCGAGTTGCTTGGCCTGCTCTCTGTGGGTCGTCAGTGGTTTGATAACATCTCGACGGAGCTCCTGTTTGACATCGGTGAAGCCACCTACATCGTCGAAGGATACGTCTGTCTCTGTCTCCCACCGATATTGCAGCTCCGGTGAATCCAATGACATCGGACTTGATCCTCTACTGTCTCCTGGTTCGGAGTCGTCTCCGTCGCTGGTCCGCGTCGTTGACTGCTGGTTCGATGCCGATTGTGTCTCACGGTGAACGGGGTCCGGTGTTAGTTGTTGTCGGGTCGATTGGTCGTATGAATCAGACCATTGCATTGTCTTTTCTCGGACTACTTCGGGATCAATCGACTGGGTATCTTGGGTCGAGGTGGTGGGTGTATCGAAGCTATACCAAGCATAACCAATCACAACAATCGCTCCTACAGCAAGTAGAATACCACTGGAGATGATCGCTCCAATCGCAAGGGTAATAGTTCCAATAAGTCCAGCCGTCGCTATCGGAAACTTAGCGAATATCATTATGTGAATCACTCACCGGTTGTTATCCAAGGTAGGAGCGTCAGTTCATCGGGCTCTACAACATAGTTTTCATCTGATCCAGGGTATCTGCGCGGTTCACGGTCTGTTACTGTTTCTTGATCCGCATATCCATGCAACCGTACACGCACACTTTCCGCTCCCCACCCAATAATGTGAGCGAGGATATAGAGATCCGCGCCTAACGTCTTATGTGGTTGAACGAGGAGATCTGGTCGATCCATAGCTGTTGTTGCGGTTCCCTTGACATCGATTGATTGGTCCCATAGATCGAGATCGATCCCGTCGTCGCCAGATCGGTATGCCTGCGTGTCAATATTGGATGAGTAGGCTTCTCCAACTGCCATTTCACAGATGATCCCGATCAAATGACTCATACGCGAGTCTGAGGAATACACGTCACCGCCATCAATACGTTCGTATGAGTGATTACGATCGTATGATAAAGCAGCCGCTCTTCGGATCTGATGCTTATCTAATTCAACGACCGGAAGCGATTCAACTGAAACGTCTGTTGGCGAAACCGTGCCGAGGGATTTTTCTCGGGTGGACTGTTTTTGTTTCATGCTGTTTCACCTTTCTCGGGTGGACAGCCCTGGTCGCGTGTGCCACCACGCGGCCCCTCTAGCCGTGATGCCGTTGGGGCAAGGGCTACCTGTGCATAGGTGCTGTACTTAGTAGTAGATTTGTATTTCTAACCGGATAGTGTGAACATCGTTTAAGACTACGTAAGGTTATCATCCTGTGACGATGGAAGATATTCCACAGCCCTCTTCAGAACCATACGCGTCTGGCGACCGGGTTCGAGTTTACGTCTCTTCTGATGACCCTGATTCGCAGCATCACGACCTCACAGTAGAAATAATAGACGTACTCCGAGATGATTTAAATTCAGAGACCGGACGGGATCTTGACGCGTACTACTATTCAGTACGCGATATTGAGACCGAAGAAATTCTTCCGGTACAGTTTCGTCATCACGACTTAATACCTGAAAGCTAACACTCAGAAAGTCACAATATCTACTTATATCGTTTCCCAGACTTCCGGGACTTGGCTAATATCATCAATCGGGACAACTCGGTACCCCATTCGCTTGAGGCGATTTCTCTTTTGCTCGTCGTCTTTTTTCACGTAATCTTTCTTATGGACAGGTCCATCGACGAACACCGCTATCGGCGTCCCTTCCCGGTGGTAGAAGAAGTCCGGCTTAGCAACCGGCTCATCGCCATCGTAGATGGTATGTTGTGCTTCATCCGGGAGTTCGAAGCCCCCATCTCGAATCGCATGAAGTACTTCCCGCTCAAAGCTGGAATCGCAGGCGTTCAGTAATTCTTCGAATTCGCTTTCATCTTCAGTCTCGTCAGAAACTTCGCTCAAGCCAGCAATTTCCATAGTCTCCAGCCAGCCATTGACTAATGTTCTGTCGAACAGTTCGTGCTCTCGCTGGTTGTAGAAGGACATCAGACACTCGTAACACGCCCGCTCACAGCCTTCGTCATCTGGAGCTCCATGAAGGACTGTCTGAGCTTCTCGAACAACGCCCCGGAACCGTGCTTCATCCATTAACGAGTGAAGCATCCCAGCACCACCTTCGCTCGTTTCGTAGATAACGATTGTTTTGAAGCCATGTTCCCCAATAGACGGTTTCACGAACGTATCAATCTCCTCTTCATCCAGATCAAAGGCAACGAGAATACCTTGATATAGAGCTTCTTTGAGCGTGTGGAAGAACTCATCGGCTTGCTCTGGTTCGACATCTGACGGAAGGGGTGTCGTCAGCGTCATCGTATCGTGCTGTCCCTCTGAAAAGAGCTCTATGTCCTGCTTGATGGCCTCTTCAGACGCATTTGCGTAGCAATCGGGATCATCTTCGTCGACGTGATTTTCGATTTGATCCTCGCTCGTCAGCCATCTGTTGCACTCCATACAGAGCGCGAAGCCGTGGAAATCTTCATCGGCATCCCGGAGTCCGCTGTTGACGATAACGATGTTCGCGCTTCCTTCGTAGGTGATGCGCGCATTGAGGACATCACCTTCGAGATCGTATATTTGTGGATCAGATCGTTCGTAGTAACTATTGATCTCGTATCCCTGCCGCCGACGCTCTTCCTCATCACTAGTAATGTACTCCTCAGGCTGAGCGTGTTGATCAGGAAACTCCATCGCGTTTGGATTCGGATGCGTCCCGTCGAATGGAGTCTCACATGAGGGGCACGCAGCGGCCTCTTGTGCGTCTTCTCCCATCAGGATGGCCTCACACTCGGGACAAACACGCATCTGTCGTGTGACCGGCTCAGCGTCTTCTGTCTGTGGGCGAGCATACCGTATTGCAAATCGCTCACCAGCGTAGTATACGTGGTTTCCTGGGGCGAATTCGTTTATTGCTCGCGTCTGATCGCGCTGAATGTCGTCTTCGCGGGACGTAAATGTCAGTGTCGTGCTGTCCCGGGGGAACCCGTAATTCGGCAGGAAACCTTGGGATCGCAGATATTGGTAGGTGTAGAAGCGCTTGTTGCCCGAGCGCATATCGTCGAGACGCTCTTCGATTGCATTGCGCTCGATGCGATCTTGATACGATCCACCTTCGGTACCTAGTAGTTGATTCAGTCGACGCAGTTCACGGTACAGACGGCTATACTCCCGTCGCCAGGGATCAAACGCCGCATCGAGGTTAACCACGAAATTACTCACCTGTCGCTCAATGAAGTCGTCGGTGAACCACTCCGCAACTTCATCATCGTCGCGCTCCCGGACGAACGCCTGTTTCACGGCCTGAACGATTTCATCTTGGTTATTGTCGACAGCAGTCTCTAGATCGCCCCGGAAGTCAGGCATAATTTCGTAGTTGTTCTCTTCCGGTTCGATCACCAGCATCTGCTGCGGCTCACTCGGGAACTTCAGAGCAATATGTTCCAGCACAAGCGCGTTTATGTGAGACTCAATCAAATCCTGGTTGTTCAGCAGGAACGTCGGTGGGCTGATTTCCCCGGCGATGATCCGCTCTGGATTTCGGTAGAAGTACTGATCGTGAGATCCACGTCCAAACCCACGCCCACAAAATGTCGTTACGAGCGATGGCTGATTCTGACGACCCGCCCGTCCGGAGCGCTGAGCATAGTTACTGGGATTCGGCGGGACGTTTCGCATATACACATTCGAAAGATCACCGATGTCGATCCCGAGCTCCATCGTCGGTGTCGAGACGATCGTGTTCACTTTCTCGCCTTCCCGGAAATCCGACTCCAGCTGTTTTCGCTTCTCGTTTTCAACCTGTCCGCTGTGCTCGCCGGCGATAATGTCTACCGCGTCATCGAACGACTCTGTGTAGAGATTATGGAAGTAGGACGTTTCGAGGTCTGTTTCTTCGGGAGTGATTGAATCACAACTGTAGTTCAGACACACATCGAGTTCTTCGCGGGTGGTCGGCGTGCCACATTTCGGGCAGATCCGAACGTCATCCGGATCGGCGTGTGTCACGCGAATCGCGCTGTGACTCAGCATATAGACTTTCCCCGTGTACTGGAGCGATTCCTGTGTCAGGAGCTTGAGTATCTCATCGTCACTAATGGTGTCAACGACACTGTTGATGATTTCCGTAGCAGTCTCAACATCGACATCGAGTGCACGGGCAGTCCATCGAACATGCCGAGAGCGGGGATGGGTGAGACGCCGAACGCGATGTCGCCCACTCGTGCTTGCGGTGTCGCTATACCCAACTGGGAAATTGAAGAATTCCTGTCCGTGGAAGTGCACCTCGTCGTCTAGTTGGTTGATGACGTTGCGTTTGAAATCCGCGAAATTCATCGTACTCTCGTGGTCAATGGCGATACTCCGCCGAAACATGTCCAAGAAGCCATTAAGATACTCTTCGCGGATCTTCGAACTGGTATCTGAAAGGACCGGAGTTGATTCCCACACTTCCTCGTCATCGGCTAGTCGATCAAGATTTTCGTACTTGATGTCGATTAGTCCGACATCTTCGAGGCTTTGTTGGGTTCGCTGTTGCTCACGACCTAGTTCGAGGATGACGTTGAATAGGAGATATTCACTGTAATTAATTCGATCCTCTGCAGAGGGGCCATACCGACCGCCGTCTAATGCTGGCGGAAGTGCGTCTTCCTCTTCAAGCAGATCGAATACTTCGTTACCGAGCTCAGTGAGTGTGACATCTTCTTCTCGTTCAAGCGTGTGATAGAGGGAACGTCGGAACCGAACGCGCTGGTAGAGATTGTTAAGGTGCGCTGCTTGTAGAGCAGTATCCTGCCGATTGTCTGAAAAGGCGATCGTCTTCTGTTGATCCTCGGGCAGGTTCCGCATCGTATTCCCGATGAGAACGTCGGTCGCGGTTGACCGCCCCACCGTTCCGAACGTGAATAGCTTGTTGAACTCGTTTTTAACCCGTCGCGTGTAGTGAACGCCGCAGTTCGGACAGAAAAGGAACGGTTCGTTCACGCGCATAACTTCGACCCCCTGAGCGGCGAAGCATCCACAGTCGAGTTGTCCCTGTTCAATGTGTCCTGGCGTCAGTTGGTCACACTCGGGACAGTAGGTCGCTGGGCGCGGTTCTGCTTCGCTGTATGTATCGCTAAGTTGGTCGTTATCATTCACCCACTCGTTTGGGAGTGGAGCCGTTTCAGGATCCCACTGACCCCGCATAAGATACGCATCCTCTTCGTCTTCGTCTGTATCAACGAGGGTACTCAGAGCACCCTGCGAAACCTGATTCTCGCCGTCGATTACGACCGTGTAGTACTCCTGTCCGCAGCCTCGGCAGAACGACAGCGGGTACGCAGCCCGCGTACGGTCGTGTTCTTGTGCACAGGTTCGACACTCGATGTCGCCTGCGTCACTTAGATGCGGGACTTCATCGTCGAACGCCTCGTCCGTGAGGCAGGAGACGAGCCCACTACCCTGACTAAAGAACGAGTGCAGCTTCGGGATGAATATTGGTTGCTGTTCACCCTGGATCTCGGTCGTACCTACAGTCCCGACCAACAGAGCAGCCTGTAGCTCACGCTCGATGGCTTCGCGGTCAGCGTTCGGACGGTACTGCTCTTGGTACCGGGTTACAAGATCATCTTCATCGTCTTCGTCACCGGCAAAAATCTGCTGACTCTGTGAACTCAGCTCCTCATCCAAGAATTTGGTCGTGTCGCAAAGCGGTCTAGAGTTTGCCTCTGGTGCTCTCAATTGAGAGGTCACAGTTCATTGCTGTTTTGG
>NZ_JAHLKM010000028.1 GCF_024449025.1 Natronomonas aquatica
ACCGAAGAGTTGCCGATCGAGTACGCGGTCGAACTCAACCGGCTGATCGAACTCGAAATGGAGGGCTCGCTCGGATAACATGTCCACGCAGGTACACGCATCCATCGACGAAGCGACGGTCAGACAGATCTCCGAAGAGCTCGACGAGCCCGAGTGGCTCCTCGAGACGCGTCTCGATGCGCTTTCGGCGCTCGACGACATCGAGTTCCCGGACGTCATCCAGACGCCCGGCCGGACGTGGACGAACCTCGAGGAACTCGACTACGAGTCGCTGGTCGACCCGCTCGAGGCCGCCGAAGAGAAAGACCAGGTCGGCCCCGAAGAGATCGACGTGCTGCCGTTCGCCGAGGCGATCGAGACCCACGGCGATCTCCTCGAGGAGTACTTCGGGAGCATCGTCGACCCCGAGTCGAACTACCTGACGGCGCTGTCGACGGCGCTGTTTACGACCGGAACGGTCGTCTACGTCCCCGAGGGCGTCGACGCCGAGGACGTGACGATCCGGACGACGATGAACTCCCGGTCGCTTTTCAACTACACGCTCGTCGTCGCCGAGGAATCGTCGTCGGTGACGATCCTCGAACGTCAAGAGAGCGGTGAGGAGAGCGTTGCGCCGGAGGCGCAACGAAACGAAGGCGGTGAAACCGCCGGAGTCGACGGGAACCGCTATTACAGCGGGATCACGGAAATCGCCGCCCACGAGAACAGCTACGTCCAGTTCGGGAACCTCCAGGATCTCGACGAGACGACCTACGTCTACTCGCTGCGTGAGGCCGACATCGACACCTACGCGACGGTCAACTGGATCGAGTGCAACGTCGGTTCGCATCTGAGCAAGGCGTCCGTCGAGAGCCACCTCAACGGCGACTCCTCGGAGTCGAAGATCGTCGGCGCCTTCTACGGCCACAACGACCAGCACTTCGACATCGACGCGCGGGTGTGGCACAACGCCGAGCACACGACGGCGGATCTGGTCACGCGCGGCGTCATCGACGACGTGGCCCGGTCGGTCTACGAGGGCGTCCAGCACGTCGGCTCGGAGGCGTGGGACACCAGTTCCTACCAGCGTGAGAACACGCTGATGCTTTCGGACGAGAGCGAGGCCGACGCCTCGCCGAAGCTCATCATCAACAACCACGACACCGAGGCCTCCCACAGCGCGACCGTCGGGCAGGTCTCGGCGACGGACATGTTCTATATGACCTCCCGGGGGCTCAGCGACCGGCTGGCACGGAACATGCTCGTGGAGGGCTTTTACGTCCCGGTCTTCGAGGAGATCGAGGTCGAAGAGCTCCGTGAAGACCTCCGAAGTCGGATCCAGGATCGGCTGCAGGCCCGCGAGTAACGCGCGTCGCTTTTCGATTCGATTTCTTTTCGGCGACGGTGCTAACGTGCATAACGGTCGATCTCTCGGTCGGTCTCCCGGAGGGTGAACGGGCCGATAGAGTGTGCTCGCTCGGTCACCGTCGCAACGGGAAGCACGTCGAAAGCCGTATCGACCGAGTCGGAGTCCAAGAGCGCGACCCCGGCCGGACCCACGAGCGAGACACCGACGAGCGCAACAATAATCAGCCCGACGATACCGGTCGTCATGTATCGACGGTCGGTGTCCAACAGGGGGTACAGCACGAACGTGTTCAGGGCCGAGCGCTCGCGCATCCTGTTTGCCGACTCGTCGTCCGACATACGTACCGACCCGTCGGGAGCGGACAAAAACGGCGCGGCGAGGGGAACTTCTTAAGTCGCCACGGTGCCGAGCCGTGAGTATGCCCGACGTACGATCCGCCGACCAAGGGGTGGGGCGATGAGTCTCACACAGCCGGTCGCGTCGGACCACCAGCTCGCGCGATTGCTCCAGATAGGGATGGTGCTCGAGGAGGTCGTCGAGGCCCGCGCCCACAACCACTACGAGGCGCTCGGCGACGACGAACTCGACGCCGAGATCGTCGCCCTGCTGGAGGACGCCGCCGAAGAGTCCGGCGAACACCGCCGACGGCTCGAGGCGCTCGTCGACGAACTCGACGCCGATCCGATCGCCTACGAGGAGATCGAACGGCTCGTCTCGGCCCGTTACGAATCGGACACGGACTTCGACGGCGTGCTGTACGATCAGCTGTGTAACGAAGAAACGGCCTACAAGTTCTACGACGACCTGATCGCCGCGATCGAGGGATCGGACATCGAGTTCACGATCGGTCGTGATCGCCTGCTCGCCGTCCTCGAGGAGATCAGAGCCGAAGAGCGCGAGGGCGTCGAGGAAGTCACCGAACTCATGGAGCGACGACGATGAACACGCAGGCACAATACCTCAAAACGATCTACCTCGTCCAGGAGGAAGCCGACGGCCCCGCCTCGACCGGCGCGATCGCCGACCGGGTCGGCGTCAGCCCGGCCAGCGCGAACGAGATGATCGGCAAACTCGAGGAGCGCGGGCTCGCCGACCACGAAAAATACAAGGGTGTTTCGCTGACCGACGAGGGGATCAGTCGGGCCCGTGACGCCCTGCAGACCTACTGTATCATCGAACGGTTCCTCTGGGAGGTGCTCGAAGTCGAGGACTTCCAGGCGGAGGCCCGCCAGCTCGAGAGCGTCATCGACGAGACGGTCGCCGAACGCCTCGATACGATCATCGACCGGCGGGACTGCTGTCCGGACTGTTTCGATGCCGAGACCGACGCCTGCGAGTTGCTCGAACTCGAGGTCCCCTCCGAACCGGCCGACTGACTCCGGGAAGGCGATCCGAACGAAGGGTAACGCTATTGTGCGGGAAGGGCATACCGATCGATGCAGCCCCGTGGTGTAGCGGCCAATCATAGCGGCCTTTGGAGCCGTTGACGGCGGTTCGAATCCGCCCGGGGCTATCTATCCTCCATTTGTATTACGTAAGCGAGCAAGACCGGGACGACATCATGGCGTACGAGGTGCTCGCCGACCAACGATACCTCGCCGACGACCGGTTAACCCTCACGGACGTGCGGATGTTTCCGACGCTGGTTCGCTTCGATGAGACCGTGAGCCCCACCGTGCAGGGCTCACAACACGAACCCTACGAGGCCGAGATCGAGAGCGGTGGTAACGAACCCGAAAACGTCGACGCCTCCTGCACGCGTCATACGGCTGGGTGGGTACTACAGGTATATCGGCGAGATGTGTTCCTTCTTTCTATCAGAGTCTGTCGAATTGGGTTCGCAAGAACTGAATCAGGTCGTCGATGTTGTCCTCTGGGAGTTCCTTCTGTTGGAACACGCCCCTGAACGAGTCCGCGAACTCGTCGCTTTCGAGTTCCGCCAGCACGCGTTCGATTTGCTCGGCCAACTGGTTCGGATTCCCGCGATGGATGTGTTGTTCGATGCTGTCGAGATCTGCCTCGGCGCCGACGATCACCAGATCCCGTGCATCCGCGAGCCGACCGCTGTGGAGTTTGAGCGCGAACAGCAGTTCCGGCTCGGGAATCCGAGCCATCATGCCCTCCGCTACTTCGAGAGACTCGACGACGCTGTGTTCGTGGAGACAGCGGTACGACCATTCCGCATCAGTCTGCCGACAGCGAAGTGCGCCGACGAGTGCGTCAAATTCGACCGCGTAATCGCCAACCGGTTTTTCGTACCGGACGATTCGCCCCTCGTACACGTTTGCCACGTCGTTATCGAACGCTTTGCTGTACCCCAACTCGATGAGGAGGGCGTCGTACGCATCGCGTTCTGTTTCAGGGATCACCATATCGACATCAGTAGTGAACCGGGTCTGAAACGCCGAGATTGCCCATCCTCCGACGAGTACGTACGACAGTTCTTCGTCCTGTACGGCGCGGTGTGCGTCGATGAGTTCGGCTTGACGCTCTTGGAGGCTCATTATGGGTCGTTCAGTCGGCAGTCATCTGGTTATGATGACTCGCGTCGATGTCGACGTCGTGTTCGTCGGCGATCATCTCCAACGCCGGTTCGTACGCCGGCCGGGTCTCCATCATCTGACTGACCGCGTCGTCCAACGGAATCACGGGATTGCCGTCGACCCACTCGACGTCGATGTCCTTTGCCTGCGGGAACAAGACGTAGTGGACGCTCCCGTCAACATCGGCCGCGTCCGGGCGTTCTCCCAAAGTAGTGTCGACCCCGAACCGCTCGACGAACTCGATCCACCGATCGACGTCGCGCTCGTGAACCTCGATAAACACGGGGTAGTCGTCGTGGCCTCTGGCGATCTGGAACCCCCCGTGCGTCCAGACGTAGGCGGCATCGATCTCCGTGTAGGCGAACTCCATCCCGGCGAAGTGGAGGATCACGTACGCGTCCTCCTGTGAAACTTCGTCGCGGGTGTACAACGTTCCCATCATCTCCTCGTAGCGCCGACGCATCTCGTAGTCACGGATTCGAACTCCGCTATCTGTATAACAGATAATTTCTTGGTCGTCCAATCGATTGATCCAGTCGTAGACCCACGAATACGATGTACCGATCTTATTCGAGATTCGGTTGATAGAATCCCCACACTGTGCCGACAAGACGATTTTCGCAGCGGTGGGATTCATGAAATCGGTTGTCGTCATCGTCCATCTAGTTATCTTGAACGAGATGATAACTGATGAATCTATCGGCGGATCCTGAATATAGAAAGAAACGGTTTACAGGCGGTCGAGGCGAATGCCCCGATGCTTGCTCGTGGTCTTCAGGAGTTCGGTCTGGGAGGGGCCGAAGTGACGCCCGTGGGGACTGCGACCGCTGTGGGAACCGACGAAGACCGCCCTCCGTCGGTTCCTGCAAGTCGCGTCATCGAAACGGAAAGCCTCGGGGTCGTACGGAAATCTTTGATTTCCGTGATGACGAGACGCTCTGCGTCTCGAACCACTTGACCCCGAGACGGTTCACGCGTTTCACCGAGCCACAGGTATATACCGATCCGGGCGAAAAACGGGTCATTACATGGCGTCGAACGACGACAGCCAGGGGCCTCCGGAGATCCCATCGGAACTCCCGTTCGAGCTGCTCCTGGCCGAGGCCCCGTTCGGCGTGCTCGTCATCGATTCGACCAGTACGATACGGTACACGAACGAGGCACTGACTGACACGCTCGGGTACGAGCCCGCGGCGCTCGTCGGCGAGTCGCTGACGCGGCTGATCCCCAGCCGGCTGCAGTCCTCCCATCTCGAGGCGTTCGAGGCGTACTTGGAGAGCGGTCAGCGCCACCTCGATTGGGATCAAATCGAGCTGTCGGCGGTCCACAGCGCGGGCCACGAGGTCCCGGTCGTCATCGCCATCCAGGAGACGCCGACCGAAGACAAAGACCTCTTTACCGGTATCGTCGTCGACGTCTCCGAGCAGTCCCGTCTCGAACGGGAACTCGAAGCGAACGTCGACGTTCTGCACGAACTCTACGTGATCGCCTCCGATTCGACGCTGTCGTTCGAACAGCGCCGACAGAGCGTCCTCGAACTCGGCTGTCGCTACCTAGATCTCCCCTACGGGTTCGTCACCGAGATCACGTCCGCCGAGCAGACGATCGTCGACGCCGTCGGCGACCACGAACTCCTCCAGTCCGGCGAGACGTGCCCGATCGAGGAATCGTACTGCCGGCGGACGATCGAGGGGGACGGGTTCCTCGCGGTCGCAAACGCCGTCGAGGAGGGCTGGGAGGAGGATCGGGCCTACGAGCGGTTCGGGCTGGGAAGCTATATCGGCGGCAAGCTCGTCGTCGACGGGGGACTCTTCGGGACGCTCTGTTTCGCCTCGCACGACCCCCGCGGTCGGCCGTTCTCCGACAGCGAACGGACGTTCGTCGAACTGGCGAGCCGGTGGCTGGGGTACGAGATTCAGCAGCGCCGCCAGCGTCGGCAGCTCGAACGGCAGAACGACCGGCTCGATCGGTTCGCGAGCCGGGCCTCCCACGACCTCCGGAACCCGCTTTCGGCCGCGAAGGGACGGCTCGAACTCGCCCGTGAGCGACACGAGGGCGACGAGGACATCGAGGCGGCCCTCGAGGCGATCGCCGACGCCGACGCCCGCATCGACGAGACCCTCGAGTTCGCCCGGCTCGGCGGGGCCGTCACCGATCCACAGCCGGTCGCCCTCGCCGAGGCCGCCCGGGTCGCGTGGGAGCGGGCCGGCGAGGCGACGGCGACGATGACCGTCGAGGACGACATCGAGATCCGCGGGGACCGCGATCGGATCGAACGGCTCCTCGAGAACCTGTTTCGGAACAGCGTGGAGCATGGCTCCACGAGCAGTCGGACACAGTCCGACGACAGCGTCGAACACGGTTCGACGAGCAATCGGCCGCAGGCCGATGACAGCGTGGAGCACGGCTCCACAGGCAGTCCGACGGAGTCCGACGACGCCGTCGAACACGCCGGAACCGGTGTCACTGTCCGGCTCGGCGGGCTTTCGGACGGCACCGGCTTCTACGTCGCCGACGACGGCCCCGGCGTCCCCGAAGACGACCGCGAGACGGTTCTCGGATCCGGCTACACGACGAGCGAGGAGGGCAGCGGCTTCGGGCTGGCGATCGTCACGGAGATCGCGGCCGCCCATGGGTGGGACGTCCGGGTCATCGAATCCGCCGCGGGCGGCGCGCGTTTCGAGATCGTCGACGTGACCGTGTCGTAAGGTCAGCTCCGGGGGAACTCCTCGATCCGCTCGTGGACGTAGGCGGCCCACTCGTCGAGCGTCTCGTGCATCAGCTCGCGGGCCTCCTCCGGCGGCGTCGCGCGGTACTGGTAGACGTGGCCGCCGCTGTCCAGAAGCCGGCGCCGGCGGTCGGCTAATCCCTTCTCTATGAGCGTCGTCAGGCCGCGGTTGACGTTGCTCCGGTCGCGGTCGACGGCATCGGCGAGTTCGGCGACGGTGCTGTCCGGTGCGTCCAGAAGCTCCAGATACAGGCGTGCCTCGTGGTCCTGAATCCCGAACACACACCGGAGTACCTCCTCGAGTCCCGGCTCCGAGCCGAGCATCAGATCGCGGAAGCGCGAGGGGTCCGGATCGGGTTCCATGAGTGTCCTTGGAAGCCGCGGGTGGATAAAGCCATCTGCCCCGACACAGGCTCAGTATCGGTCCTCCAGCCATCGGACCACGTCGGACACTTCGGCCGGCGTGGTCCCGTGGCCGACGTCGTAGGTCTCGAAGCGGACCTCGGCGCCGCCGTCCGCGAGCGTTTCGGCGGCATGTTCGGCCCGCCCGGGCGGGATCACCTGGTCGGCCGATCCACAGCCGACGAAGACCGGCTTTCCCGCGGCGTTTCCGGCGTCGTCTTCGTGCGATTCCGCGAGATAGCCGTTGAGCGCGACGACCCACCGATAGGCGTCGGGTCGCTCGAGGAGCGCGGCGAGGCTCGTGATCGCACCCTGGCTGAAACCGAACAGTCCGATCCGGTCGGGATCGAGACCGTGGGCCTCGACGGCCTCCCCGACGAACTCGTGGAGGCGATCGAGGCTCGAACGGAACCCATCCGGGTCGGGCTGGCTGGCGTGGAGACCGCCGGCCGAGAGATCCAACTCGTACCACGTGTAGCTGTCCGGGCCGCGCATCCGGTTCGGGGCCCGGACGCTCAGCACGTGAAGCTCCTCCGGCAACCGGGCGGCGATCGGGAGAAGGTCCCGCTCGTTTGCCCCCCGACCGTGGATCAAAACGACGGCCGGCGCGTCCGATCCGGCCGTCCCGGGACGGCTCCGGTGGTCGAGCGAAAGTTCCGTTGTGACATCCATAGCCGCGGTACGGTCGCGCCGAGTAAAAGCGGCCGGTATAGTAGCCGGTAGAAGTCAGTACAGATCCACTCGCGAGTGTCCGGCCTGCGTGGCTGTCGCTGGCCATCCTGCTGTGAGTAGTGTGTAAACAGTTCTACTGACTACTATAACCAGTGTGCTACGGGACCATTCTCCATGATAGTAATTACCACAGGACTTATTAGCGTGCTTATCGAACGCTATCGTGTATGGCGACCGCAAACGAGAACGATATCTTCGACGAGTTCCTGCACGAGCGGGGTCACGACCACGAGGAAGCCTCCTGGGAAGAGGATTATAACAAGAAGCGCTGTCCGGACTGCGGTGGCCTCCACGACCTCGACGCCGCGACCTGTTCCGTCTGCGGCTGGCGGCCGAACTGACCTTTTTGCGGCCGTCCCGTCCCCTGGACGGGCTTCGAAAGCATACGTTTCACCGGTCTCCGAGCAGCCGATACGCCCGCCGTCTCAAACACGTATTTTATACTTGTGGGCGGCATTACGCGAGTAATGGCTGATTCCACCCACGTCACTCGGCTCTTCGGGGGACCGGGGAGCGGGAAGACGACGGCGTTACTCGACCGCGTCGACGGGATGCTCGAGGACGGCGTCGAGATGCGTGACATCCTCGTCGTCTCCTACACCCGTGCGGCCGCCGCCGAGGTGCGCGAACGGCTGGCCGAACGGCTCGATCGCTCGCCCAAGTCGCTCCGGGGCAACGTCTGTACGATGCACGCGAAGGCCTACGAACTCCTGAACCTCTCGCGGGGCGACGTCGTCGGCGAGAACCACAAGGAGACGTTCTGTGAGGAGTACGGCCTCGAATTCGAGGACGAGAACAAATCCGCCCGGCGACGGTCGGCCCGGTCGACGACGCTCGGCAACAAGATCATCGCCACCTCCCAGTGGCTCCAGCGGACCGAACGCGACGTCGCCGACTGGTACGACGTCCCCTTCAAGTGGAACGAAGAGGAGGTCCGGCTCCCGCCGGAGATCGACGACCGCGCCCAGACCGGCAACAAGTACACGCCGACGTGGTCCTCCGACGACGACCGCGTCGACATCCCCGAGGCGATCCGCGCGTGGCGGAGCTACAAGGGCGAGGAGGGGATCGTCGGCTTCGCCGACATGCTCGAACGCGTCCAGCAGCGCTCTCTGGTCCCCAGCGTCGATCACCTCGTCATCGACGAGTTTCAGGACATCACGACCCTACAGTACGGGGTCTACGAGGAGTGGAAACCCCACGTCGAGTCGGTTCTCATCGCCGGCGACGACGATCAGGTCGTCTACGCCTGGCAGGGCGCCGACCCGAACCTCCTTTTGGACGAGGGCGTCGACGACGACGTCGTGTTGCCCAACAGCTACCGGCTCCCCTCCCGGATCCTGAACGTCGTCAACACTCAGATCAGCCACATCGAGAAACGGCAGGACAAGGACCTCAAACCGCGCAAGCAGGGCGGCTCCGTCGAGGCCGTCCGGTCGCCGTCGATGATCGATCTCGTCCGGAACGTTCGGATGACGATCGACGAGGACGAGGAGGGCAGCGTCATGTGTCTGTTCCGGGCCCGCTATCAGATGTTCCAGTTCATGGACGAGTTCATCGGCGAGGGGATCCCCTTCACCGCGCTGACCGACCAGCGGATGTGGACCGACCGGCTCCGGGGGTACGTCGAGGGGATCGAGGCGCTGTCCGACGGGGAGCCGATCGACGGCCTGCAGGCCAGACGGCTCGGGGAGATGCTCGCCGACAGCGCCTTCGGCACCGGCGAGCGGGACGACTATTTCGAGGCCCTGGAGGAACTGGAGGATGCGGAGGGCGTCGAGGACCTCACCGACCTGGAGGTCGATCCCGCGTTCGTCGACGACCACGCGCCCTTCGCCCCGGGGCCGGCCTCGGCGGCCGACATGCTCACCCGGGTTTCGAACTTCCAGGAGCGGTCGGTCGACGCCTATTTCAGCGGCGATTACCGCGGCGCCGATCCCGAGCGCGTCCGGCTGGGTACGATCCACTCCGCGAAGGGCCGGGAGGCCGATCACGTCTTCGTCGCGACCGACCTCACGGAGAAGGTCGTCGAGCAGATGGCCGCCTCCGTCGAGGATCCCGAGGCCGTCCCCGGCGTCACCGAGTTCACGAAGCGCTCGGATCCGGTGCCGACGATGACCGACAACGAACGGCGCGTGTTCTACGTCGGGATGTCCCGCGCCCGCGAACGGCTCGTGTTGCTTGAGGGCCTCGTCGACGGCGCGCCGACGCTGCCGATCGACGTGCTGTTGTACAACGAACTCGTCGACAAGTCCCTGGAGGACGTCCTCGCCGAAGCCCAGGAACACGGCGAGGAACTCAAAGCGGACTGAGCGACGGGCACGGGTCCGGGGACGCGACACCAGTAGCTTGATTAGACCGCCCGCGCACTTGCTCGTATCCCGTCTCGACCGGCGCGAACCGGGAGACGGGAGGCGCACACATGACCTGGATCGACCAAGCGATCGACGGACTCAAACGGACGAACATCGAGCTGATCGCGTACCTCCCCGATACGACGATATCGCCGCTCATCGAGGCGACACAGGACGATGACGCCTTCGAGACGGTGCTCGTGACCAGAGAGGAGGCGGCCGTCGGCGTGCTCTCGGGCGCCTGGCTCGGCGGCAGACGCGGCGCCCTGCTGTGTCAATCGAGCGGGCTCGCGAACACGTTCAACGCTTTGGCCTCCCTGAGCGTCCCCGCCCGGCTCCCGTTTCTGGGGATCGTGACCCGACGCGGCGATCTGGGGGAGTTCAACCTCGCACAGGTGCCCGCCGGGTACAACATGCCCGGGCTGCTCGATGAGCTGTCCGTCCGCAACCACTCGGTCCACGACGCCGAGGACGTCGACGACCGCGTGGAGATGGCGGCCGAAAGCGCCTTCTCGACGGAGACGCCCTACGTCCTGCTCTTGGAGACGACTGTGACCGGCTACAAGGAGGAATCAAAGTGACGGGGGAAGACGAACGCGACGACGGCGACGAAGGCCGGGCCGACCAGTTCGTCTGCACGGCGGCCGTCCTCGACGTTACCCCGGACGTCGTGGCCGTCTCGAACCTCGGGGTCGCCTCCTACGTCCTGGCGGGCGTCGCGGACCGCGAGCGGAACTTCTACCAGTGGGGCAGCATGGGCGTGACGACGCCGACGGGGCTCGGGCTGGCGCTGGCCGTCGACGATCCGGTCGTCGTCTTCGAGGGCGACGGCTCACTTTTGATGTCGCTGGGCGTGCTCTCGACGCTTGGCGCCGTCGATCCGCCCAACCTTACGGTCGTCGTCTGGGACAACGCCATCTACGGTACGACCGGCGGCCAGCCGAACCACTCCGCCTCGACGGACTTCGTCGGCGTCGCCGAGAGCTGTGGCGTCCCCGCGACCCGCGTCCGAAGCGAGGACGCCTTCGAGGACGCCTACCGGGCGGCGACGGAGCGCGACCGGACCGAACTCATCGTCTGTGCGGTCGAGCCGGTCGATCCGGACACCCGCCCGCCGTTCGATTTCGCCCACATCAAACGGCGCGTCCGGGAGGAACTCGCCGGCGAGTAGCCCCCGTCACTCGCCGCTACGGATATCCTTCAGCCGCCGGAGCCGTCCGACGGTCCGGTCGGTCAGCCGGACGTAGACGTACTCGCTGAGGGCGACGAGCCCGACCGCAGCACAGAGAAAGAGCGCGCCGAAGAGGTATCGCCCCTCGAGCAGGCTGGAGACGCCCACGATGCCGACGGGCCCGGCGACGACGAGCGTCGCCGCGAGCTGGAGCGTCCGGACGATGCCGATGGCCATACCCGTCCTTTTCGTTCAGTGCTTATAGGTCTCCCCGTCCTCGTCCTCGCCCACTCTGTCCGCGTCGCCTTCGTCACCGTCGTCGGGTGCTTTGACCGCCACGTCGGCGACGGTATCGGCGACGATTCCCTTCAGGCTCGGTCGGAAGTAGCCGCCGGCGACGAGCGCGACGGCGATCACGAGGAAGCCGGCCCCGACGATCGGCCGGTCGCCCAGAAGGAACTCGACTCCCAGGAGGCCGATCGGCGCCGCCAGTACGACCGTCCCGAAGAGCCCGATCGTATCGAGCAGGTTCATGCTGTATTGGCCTCCGAACCGGCGGAACGAAAAGGCGTTCGTCTCCGCTCCGCCTTCGGCCGTCGCGGCCGGCGTCCCCGACCCTGATGACGACAGCCTTTCGGCCCCGCCGCTCCAACCCGGTGTATGTTCACCGGGATCGTCGAGACGACCGGCGAGATCGTCGCTGTCGAGGACACGGCGGACGGACGGCGGCTCCGCGTGGCTGCCCCCTTCGCCGACGAACTCGAGGGCGGCCAGAGCGTCGCAGTAAGCGGGGCGTGTCTCACCGTCGAGGCGTTCGACGACGAGAGCTTCGAGCTGTTCCTCTCGACGGAGACGCTCGAACGGACGTACCTCGATAGCGTCGGGGTCGGCGACCGTGTCAACCTCGAACGCGCGCTGCCGGCCGACGGCCGATTCGACGGCCACTTCGTCCAGGGCCACGTCGACGGTGTCGCCGAGGTGACCGAGATCGAGCGGGTCGGCGAGGACTGGACCTTCGGCTTCTCGCTGCCGGCCGACCTCCGGCGCTACGTTGTCGGGAAGGGCTCGATCGCGATCGACGGGATCTCCCTGACCGTCGCCGACCTCCGGGAAGGGTCGTTCACCGTCGCGATCATCCCCACGACTTATGAGTTGACGACGCTCTCCGAGAAGTCGGTCGGCGATCCGGTCCACGTCGAGGTCGACGTGGTGGCAAAGTATGTCGAGCGGTTGACCGAAGGGTATCGTTGAGATCCGCGTTCTGAAGAGATGAGTGAGAAACCGCGAGAGTACGACCGCGAGTACACAACGCGGACAGGAACGACCATCCGACGGCGACTTGGCTACTCGCACAACCACGGCAAGGTGAAGCGGTTCGTAGTGCAACTGGAGTACCTGCACGAAGGGGACTGGACGCCAGTCGTCCGCTACGACCACGATCCCGAAAGCGACCACGGCCACGACGTGACCGACGAAGGCTTGCACATCGACGTGTACCGGGATGGCGAGAAGTACCGGCAGGAGTACGTCGCCCCGCCGATGCCGGCCAGCGTCGCGCTCGACTTCGCCGAAGACCATTTAGCGGAGAACACCCAACGATTCACAAGGAGATTCGAGGAATGGCACGAGATCAGGAAGCAGTGAGCGACGAAGAGTTAGAAACACTCTGTGAGGAAATGGAGGATCAACGCGAGGAACTACGCGAGGCGCTGGCAGAAGACCTCGGTGGGGAACCGGAGGATTACAACGCCGAGGAGTACCTCAACGACCGCGCTGGCGAGCCTGTGGCCGATGGCGGCGAATCTTGACATCCTACGTCCGACCGATCGGCTGTCTACCCCACGGCTTCAGCTGTGGGCTTTCCCCTTGATATCGCTGTAACCCCGTTTCACCGGCGTTCGAAACTGCCAGTCCTAGTCGTCCCCACTCATACCGACCGCCACCACAACGGGCTTTTTAACCGCCTCGGGCGGCTACCCCCGCCAATGAGTTCCGGGTCACGGTCGGGGATGTTCTGTCCGCAGTGCGGCGATCCGATCGAACGCTCGCCGGAGATCGATCTGCCCGGCGGGCCGAGCGATCCCGACGCCGTGCTGTGTGACGACTGTTACTTCGAGGCCTTCGAGTTCGTCGACGCGCCCGAACGCATCGAGATACGTGTCTGCAGCCGGTGTGGTGCGCTCCATCGGGGCAACCGGTGGGTCGACGTCGGCGCGCGCGATTACACCGACGTCGCGATCGAGGAGACCGCCGACCGGCTGGGCGTCCACGTCGACGCCGAGGGCGTCGAGTGGGGCGTCGAACCCGAACAGGTCGACCAGAACACCATCCGGATGCACTGTCTGTTCACCGGCCGGGTCAGAGAGACCGATCTCTCGGAGGAGGTGACGGTCCCGGTCTATATCGCAAGAGAAACATGCGACCGGTGCGGCCGGATCGCGGGCGATTACTACGCGAGCATCGTCCAGGTCCGCGGCACCGACCGGACGCCCACGGCCGCCGAAAACGACCGCGCGATCGAGATCGCCGAGGCCTACATCGCCGACCGCGAGGCGACGGGCGACAGAAACGCCTTCATCACCGAGACGACCCGGACCGACGACGGCGTCGATATGAAGATCTCGACGAACCAGATGGGCCAGGGGATCGCAAAGCGGATCGTCGAAGAGCTAGGCGGGGCCGTCTCGGAGGCGCCGACGCTCGTCACCGAGGACGGCGACGGCAACGAGGTCTACCGTGTCACCTTTACGGTCCGATTGCCGCCCTACACGCCAGACGACGTGGTCGATCTCGACGACGGCGACGGGCCCGTCCTCGTGACGAGCGCCCACGGCAACCTGAAGGGGCGGCGGCTCGCGACGGGCGACCGCTACGAGGCCGACTTCGAGGAGGGGATCGCCCCCGACGCGCGCAAGATCGGCGAGCGGGCCGACGCCGAGCGGACGACGCTCGTCGCAATCGAAGACGAACACGCCGTCCAGATCCTCGATCCCGAGACCTTCGAGTCGAAGACGGTCCCCCGGCCGTCGTATCTCGATCCCGACGCCGAGTCGGTTCTCGCCCTCAAACACCGTCGGGGGCTGCACGTGCTGCCGGAGCCGGACGCCGCGGACGGGGGGTAAGCGCACCCATGGCCGACAGGACCGACGATCTGGCGGCGATCGTCGAGAAACCGCGGGCCGAGACCGTGATCGAGTCGCTCCGCTCGGAGGGGGTCTACGACGAGACCCGGCGTGTCGAGCCCCGCGACGGGACCCACGTGGCGATCCCGGTCACCGCAGTCCCCGACTCGACGGACGTCTCTGCCGTCCGCCGGATCGACCTCCCGCGGCGGAGTCGGGGGCTGGAGGCGATCCTCCGTGAGCGTGGCGCCGACGAATCCGTCGCCGAGGCCGCGCCGTCGTCGTGGGCGGTCATCGGCAGCGTCGTTCTGGTCGATTTCGGCGACGTCTCGGCCCCCGGGACGCTCGCGGAAGCCGACCGAAAGACCGTCGGGGAGGCCCTGCTGACGTTGCACGGCAACGCCGATACCGTCCTCGCACGCGGGGGGATCGAAGGGCAACGGCGGGATCCCTCGGCGGCGGTCGTCGCCGGCGTCGGCGAGACCGAGACCGTCCACGTCGAACACGGGACCGAGTACGCGATCGACTTCGCCGAAGTGATGTTCTCGCCGGGGAACAAAGCCGAGCGCGCCCGGATGGGCGAGGTCGTCGCCCCCGGCGAGCGCGTCTTCGATATGTTCGCCGGGATCGGCTACTTCACACTGCCGACGGCGAAGGCGGGCGCGACGGTGACCGCCGCCGAGATCGATCCCGACGCCTACCGGCTTCTGGTCGAGAACGTCCGGCGCAACGGCGTCACCGACCAAGTCCGGACGGTATTGGGCGATTGCCGGGGCGTCGAGACGGTCGCCGACCGCGTCGTTGCGGGGTATTACGACGCCTACGAGTACCTCGACTCGGCGCTGGACGCGCTCGTTTCCGGCGGGATGTTGCATCTCCACGAGGCGACGCCCGAACCGCTGTTTCCGGACCGTCCCCTCGATCGGCTGACCGACGCGGTCAAAGCCGCCGATCGATCGCTCGAGGTGCGCGACACGCGGCGGGTAAAGAGCCACAGCGCGGGAGTCGTCCACGGGGTCGTCGACGCCCGGGTCGAGTAGCGGGAGCTATACCCGGGAGCTGGTTCCGGCCCCGGGGCGGACCGCTCGGTCCCCGTCTCGGGCGAGGGGATTATATGAAGTGAAAATGAAAAGCACGTATGGACCGACAGAAACTCATGGCGATCTTCTTTGCGCTGTTGATGGCGATGTGGATGATCGCCACCGCCGCGACGCTGATCTAGAGGCTCTCGGAGGTATCGGCTTGCGGGGCTCTCACCGATCGATTCCCGCCGAACAGAGACATCGGGGAAGACGGCCGTCGCGTTGGCCGACGACTCGAACCAGGCGATGGCGTCAGGTTTCGACGGTGCGTCGACCTGTTTCGCCCCGGACCTGGTCCGTCCACTTGAGCAGATACCGGTATACGGGAAAGAGGTAGTCCTCGATCTGTTCGGGGACGCTCGTCGAACTCGCGTAGACGAGCACCGGAACGCCGTCCAGTTTCGCCCGCTGGATCACCGAATCGGGGGTGCTTCCGAACACCCACTGGCGGAGCCGGCGGTCCCGCGAGGCGCCGATGACCAAAATTCCGCCTTCGCTTTTGGCTTTTTCGACGAGCCCCTCCCCGATACTCGCCGCGGAGACGTTGTACACGTGGAGGTCCGGAACGCTGTTTAATTCCGAGACGGTCCGGGCCGGATCCTCCGCCGTTTCCTCGCCGACCGGATCGACGGAGATGACGTTCACTTCGATCCCCTGCTCGCCGAGTTGCCGAACGAGCTTTGCCGCCGCCAGGTGATGGGGGCCGCCGCCCGCCCCGATGTTTATCCGTTCGACGTCGGTCGTTCCGATCCCGCTCGCGAACACGACGTCGCACGGCGCCGTATACTCGACCTGCTTCGTGATCTCGTCGTTCTCTTCGGGGTAGCCCATGAGGATCAGATCGACACCGTCCGTCCGTGCCGACTGGAGAATATCGAAGGCGACGTCCCGGCAGGTGTGGCCCTCGACCGTGTACTCGACGCTCAGATCCTCGTTTTCGAGGACTTCCTCGATCCGTTCGACCCGCTCGCCTGCGACGTCGGCCATGACCTCGTGAGGGGTCTGATCGGGGATTTCGGTGACGGTGACCACCTCGATCAAGGGCTCTTTTTTTTGTCCGGCCGCAAGTAGCTCGGCCAGTCGGACGTGTGCGGGCGCGTTGTCGGGTCTGGCGATGGGAACCAGAACGCGGAAATACTCCCTGTCCGGTTCGACTGACCGTTCCGTTTCGGCCTCCTCTCCTCGGGCGGGTTCGGGGGGATACACCCGCCGGACCAGTTCGTCGATCTCCCGCTGTCCGCCCCACGCGAGATAGATACCCAACAGCGCGACGGTCAGGCCGACTCCGGTCACGACGCCGCGCCGGGGGAGGTTGTAGATCAACCCGAGGTTCGCGAGGATCCCGAGTACGGGAACGACCGGCACACCCGGCACACGGAACCCCCGTTCGATGTCGGGAAACGCCCGCCGGTGGTAGATCAACGCGCCGTTGACGATCGCAAGCGGCAAGAGCAGATTGAACGTCGCAAAGCCGGTAAGGACCGTTAGTCCGAGATTGATCGGAGCGATCCCGCCCTCGCTGGGGAAAAGGGCGATGAACACGACGATGAGCGTGACGATCGCCCCCGTCGCCGCCGTCACGCTCCAGAAGGGTGTCCGGAACGCGGAGTGGATCCGTGCGAATGCCCGCGGCGCCTGTCCCCGTCGGCCCATGAGCGATCCGATACTCGAGGCTGCGAGAATAGACGCGTTCGACGCCGACACCATCGAAAAGACCGCTCCGGCGACGATCAACGACCGGCCGATCGGGCCGAGAAACCCGGCTGCAACCTCGCCCATCGCCGTCTCGCCCTCCCGGGCGATGACTTCGGGCGGGACCGTCGAGTTCGTCATCGCGACGATGACGAGCGCATAGAGGACGGTAACGGTGATGATGCTCGCGGCGATGGCTCGCGGCACCGTCTTCCGCGGTTCGATTATCTCGCCCGCGCTGGCGGCGATCGCGGAGAACCCGAAGAACGTGATGAACGCGAGCGCGGCGATCGAGAGGATCCCGACGATATCGGTCGAAAACTGTGCGGTGAAATTCCCCACCGCAGTGGTCGGGCCACGGAAGGTGAACGCGCCGGCGATAAACGCGATGAGCACCGCGACTTTCGCACCCGAAACGAGCAGCTGGAACGTTCCGGACTCCTCGGTCCCACGGGCGTTCAATACACCCAGCAACACTGCCGCGAGTACCGCTGTCGACCCGTGTGGGAGCCACGCCAGTTGCTCGGGAAGTACGAACCTGACGAACCACTCGTCCATCGTCGCGAGATAGAACGCGGTCGTTCCGGTATACCCCAAAAAGAGCGACATCCCGATCCCGTAGGTCAAATACTCCCGGTCTTCGAAAGTGCGTGAGGTGAACAGATACCCCCCGCCGTTTTCGGAGTAGATAGACGCGAACTCCGAGTACGCCGCCGCCGTGATTCCGGCGATGACCGCCGCGATCACGAAGGCGATGACCGCACTGGAGCCGATCTCCGCGACCGCGGTCCCCGAAAGCGAGAAGATCCCGGCGGCGATCATGGTCCCGAGACCGATGGCGAACGCGATCTTGAAATCGAGCGTTCGAGTGTGTTCGACCATTATCTAGATCACCATCGCGGGAACTGGACCGTCGATCGGTCGCTCCGATCGATTGATCCGCGTTTCACCGAACAACTTCATACCGGATGAATACCCGAATTTTATTTAAAAGTACTGACTATACTTGCGGGATGAAAATTTATACCGCCTTTATTTCGGTTACTCAAACGCACCGTGTTCCCGTTGGAGTGCCGATGGCACGAACCTATAACACAGCCTGGCTCGCAGGACGGGTATGAACGACGGCGTCCGGCTCGACGACATCGACCGGCGGATCCTGTAATCGGCGGGCAGACGAATCCCCACGTCCCCGTGGTCGGGGAGGATACGGCCGATCTCCGGCAGATCGGGCGAGAGATCTCGAAGTACAGCGTCGAGATCAAAGACGAGTTCCTCGTTCAGCGTCAGATGCGGTTCCCCTACGATTCGTTCGGTCCCTCGGAGAGCCGGCGTGCGGACCCGCTGAAAGACTACATCAGCCTGCGCGGCCGGGCGGACGTCGTCGAGTTGACCGTACAGGAGAACGCTCCGATCGCCGGCCGAACGCTGGAGGAAGCCACCCGGGACGGCGTTCTCGACGAGGACACGCTCGTCGTCGCGATCGAGCGCGACGAGACCGTGAAAACACCGCAGGGGGACACCGAGATCCGTCCCCACGATATCGTGACGGTGCTTTCCCCGGCGGGCGATCAACGGATCGTATTGCAGGCGTTTCAGGGACCGGAGATCTCGGGAGTCGGCGAAGACGGTGACGGGAGTAGCTGATCTTCGTACACGCACAGAGAAGACAGACGCCGAACCCGACGGCCGTTTCAATACCCTTTTGGCCTCGGATCCAGTGTTCATCGGTATGGCAGACTTTCAGGTCATCGTCGGCGACGACGACGGGACCACCTACTCGTTCGAGGTCGACGGACAGGACGCAAACCGGTTCATCGGCCGATCGATCGGCGAGACGGTCGACGGCGACGCGGTCGATCTCCCGGGGTACGAGATCGAGATCACGGGCGGCTCCGACCGGGCCGGCCGGCCGATGCACGGCGAGATCGACGGCGCGGAGACGAAGGCGATCCTCTCGACGGGCGGCGTCGGCTTCGACCCCACTGTCGACGGCGAGCGGAAACGCGTCACGGTCCGCGGCGCGGAGGTCTCCGAGGAGACCCGCCAGATCAACGCGAAGGTCGCGACCCGCGGCGAGGAGTCGATCGAGGAACTGCTCGGCGAAGACGGCGACGAGGAGTAACCCGTCGTGAGCGACGGTCCCGAAACGAGCGCCCTTCAGGGGGCGTTCTGCCGCGGGGAGCGCCCCGACGACGTCCTCATCTATCTCCACGAGGAGGGAATCGGATCGATCGAGGACCTCCTCGAGATCGGCTCGCGCGTCGAGGACGGCGTCGTTCTGGTGTTACCCGGCGAGGAGGGCCGGGCAGCGTTCGAGCAGGCGACGGGGCTCGGCGCGATGGATTTTGCGGGGATGGCGATGGACACCGACGGCGAGATCGACGCCGACTGTACGGGCGGGACCTGTCCCGACGCCCAGAACGGCGAGGACCACTACGTCAAGTTTCTCTTCGCCTTCGTCGAGGAAGAAAACGAGGCCGTCGGCGGGCTCTACGCCGAGGGCGACGTCCTCCACGGCTATGCCGCCTGCGCCTGCGGGACGACCTACTCGGAAAAACGCGTCATCGAGGCATGATCTCCACTCTCCGACGACAGTAACGCGACAGCTATCCGAGCGTTTCGGCGAGCGCGTCGGCGATGTGACCGCCCACCTCGGCTTTGTTTCCCTCCCGAACCGTCACGTCGTCCGGCCCGACGAGGAGAACGCGGGTCGTCTCGCTGCCCATCACGCTCGCGTCGTTGGCGACGACGAACGATAACTCCGCCCGCCGGAGCGTCTCGCGGGCCCGTTCTATCATCGCCTCGTCGTCGTCGCCCGCTTCGAGTTTGAAGCCGACGATCGAAAGCCCAGGGTACTCCTCGCGGACCGTATCGATGAGCTTCGGCGTCGGTTCCAACTCCAGCGTCAGCGACTGCCCCGAACGGATCTTCTCGGGGGCGGTCTCGACGGTGTAATCGCCGATCGCGGCCGCCGAGACGAGCGCGTCGGCTTCCTCCGCGACCGACCGGACCGCATCGAGCATCTCCGCCGCGCTTTCGACCGACAGGACGTCGGCGTAGGGCACGCGCTCCCCGTTGTGGACGAGTGTCACGTCGGCCCCGCGGACGTAGCAGGCCTTCGCGACGGCGCGGCCGGTCCGCCCCGAGGCGCGGTTCGTGAGCACCCGAACCGGGTCGATCGCCTCGCTGGTCGGACCGCTCGTGACGACGACGTGGCGGCCGGCCAGCGGCCGTTCGCCGGCGGCGCGGGCGACCGCGAGGACGATCGCTTCCTCGCTTGCGATCTTGGCCTTTCCTTCCTCGAGTCTGGGGTCGACGAAGTCTATGTCCCACGATTCGAGGCGTTCGATCGCCTCGAGGACGCCGGGGTGGTCGTACATCGGCTCGTGCATCGCCGGCGCGATGACGACCGGCACGTCCGCACCGAGCGCCGTCGTCGCGGTCGTCGTCACCGGCGTGTCGTCGATCGCGCCCGAGACCTTCCCGATCGTGTTCGCCGTCGCGGGCGCGAGCAACAGGACGTCGGCCCAGCCGTCGTATCCGCACAGCTCGACGTGTTCGACCGAGCCCGTGATCTCCGTCGTGACCGGGTTTTCGGTCGCGAACTCGACGGCCCACGGGTGAACGATGCCGCGTGCGGCGTCGGTCATCACTGCCCGGACCTCGGCGCCCTGCCTGCGGAGTTCGTGGGCCAACTCGACTGTCTTGACCGCCGCGATCGAGCCCGACACGCCCAACGCGACGTTTTCGCCCGCGAGCATCGACGGACGTTCGATGCGACGATATAAAAACTACCGTGGCTCCGGCCGCTCACCCGGTCGCGATCCGCAACTCGACGTCGCGGGTCTCACCCTCCAGATCGGCGACGACGCGGCGGACGATGCGTTCGGCCTCGCTTTCGATCTTCGGTTTGATCTTCTCTATGACCCACTCCAGGGAGACGAACAGCGGGAGGTCGATGCCCCCGTCGTCGACCGATTCGGAGGCGTACTCGACGACGAGCGTGACCTCCGTTTTCGGGTCGGCGTCTTCCCCGGGCGTTCCCTCCCCGATCGGTTCGACGAGCCACCGGCCGGCGGCGTCGATGTCCTCCGTCAGCCGCCACTCGATCCGTTCGGGGGGGTCGAGCTCGATCACCTCCGAGTGGGCCGTATACGTCAGCTTCCACCACGCGAACTCGAGTTCGTACTCCGTGCCGGTCCCGCCGTCGCCGAACTGCCGGACCGACCGGAGGTATTCGGAATACTCCGCGTATTCCCGGAACCCGAGGAGGAACTCGTAGACCTCCGCCGGCGGGAGATACACGACCGTGCTCACTTCGACCCGTCTCACATCCGTCCGTGGGGCGGATCGATCCTAAACGTTCCCCCTGCCTGCGGCGTCGGCGGTCGGACGTCGGCGATCAGCCAGCCTGCGGTGTCGCCGGCCAGACGCCGCCGGCCGTGCGCGATCGCCCGCGAGCGCGGGATCTTTGAGGCCGTACCCGCAACGTTTGGTATGTCCGAGGACAAAGGCGGCTTCGAGGACGTCCGCGAGAGCCTCGATGGGCATCCGATCCGGAGCCTGCTCGCCTACGCCCGGCCCTACTGGATCCGGCTGACCGCCGGCGTCTTCACCTCCTTCTGTACGCGGTTCGCCAGACTCGTTCCGCCTATCGTCGTCGCGACGGCGATCGACCGCGTGGTGTTACAGTCGGGCGAGCCCGGCCTCCTCTCCGAGGTCGGAGTCGCCCCCGGCGGCGAGATCACCGGCGAGGCCGCCCGTATCGCGCTCTTAGAACAGCTCGTCGTCATCGCGGTGCTGGCGTATCTCGTCCGGTCGGCGACCCGGTTCGCCTCCCGCTACCTGCTCCAGTCGACCGCCCAGAAAGTCCAGCGGGACCTCCGGAACGACACCTACGACCACCTCCAGCACCTCTCGATGGACTTTTTCGTCTCACATCAGACCGGCGGCATGATGTCGATCCTCAACAGCGACATCAACCGCCTGGAGCAGTTCCTCAACACCGAGTTCCGCCAGCTGATCCGCGTCGTCGCGACGGTCGGCGGGATCTCGATCGTGCTGTGGACGTACTCGCCGAAACTCGCGCTCGTTGCCCTCGCGCCCGTCCCGGTCATCGGCCTCGCGAGCGGGCTCTTTCTCGACTGGATCGAACCGCGGTACAAATCCATCCGGGAGACGGTCGCCCGGCTGAACACGCGACTCGAGAACAACCTCGGCGGAACGGCGGTCATCAAGACTTTCAACCGCCACGCCTTCGAGCGCGGCCGGGTCGCCGCCCAGAGCCGGACCTACCACGACGAGAAGGTGGCCGCGCTGCGCATCCGCCGGGCGTTCTTCGCCTCGCTCCGGCTGACGACCGGCGTCGTCTTCGTCCTCGTCCTCTATATCGGCGGGTCGGACATCATCGCCGGCGATCCCGGCGCGCTGTCGGCGGGTGCCTTCGCGCTTTTCTTCCTGTATCTCCGGCGGCTGTACTCGCCGATGCGCCGGGTCGGGAAGTCGGCCAACAGGTACCAGCTCGCGAAATCGAGCGCCGAACGGGTGTTCGGCCTGCTCGGCAAGGAGCCGACCGTGACCGAACCGCCGGACTCCCACGAGCCCGAATCCGTGACCGGCGACGTCGCCTTCGAGGACGTGACGTTCGGGTACGGCGGCCGCGATCCCGTGATCCGGAACGTCTCCCTCGAGGTCCCGGCGGGAACGACGATCGGACTCGCGGGCCCGACCGGCGCGGGGAAATCGACGCTTCTGAAACTGCTGCCCCGGTTTCACGACGTCGATTCGGGGTCGGTCCGCGTCGACGGCGTCGACGTCCGCGAGTACGGCCTCCGGGCGCTCCGTGAGGAGATCGCGATCGTCGAACAGAACCCCTACCTGTTTTCGGGCACGGTCGCCGAAAACATCGCCTACGGCGACCGGGCGGTGCTGGACGCCGAGTGGGACGAGGGGACCAACGTGACCGAAACAGAAGGTCGCGATCGGATCGTCGAGGCCGCGAAGGCCGCCGAGGCCCACGAATTCATCCGGGAACTCCCGGAGGAATACGACACGACCGTCGGCGAACGGGGTGTCAAGCTCTCGGGCGGGCAACGACAGCGGCTCGCTATTGCGCGGGCGCTGCTCAACGACCCGTCCATCATCGTCTTCGACGAGGCGACCTCCGACGTGGACACCGAGACGGAGGAACTCATCCAGGAGAGCCTCGATCGACTCATCGAGGACCGGACCGCCTTCGTCATCGCCCACCGGCTCTCGACGATCCAAGAGGCCGACCGCATCGTCGTCATGGAGGACGGTGAGATCACAGAATCGGGGACCCACGAGGACCTGCTCGATCTCGGCGGCGTATACGCCACGCTCTGGCGGTCACAGGCCGATTCGGACCCCCAGGTCCGCGTCCTCGAGGACTGACGAGTGGAATTCGATCCACGAGGCCGCCTCGTTGGACACCGCAACATTTACCGAAGGATCGGAAGAAGTGGCGACTGTGAGCTTGTTGCACGATCCGACCAAACGGCGCTGGCTCGGCTGGGGCGCGCTCGCGCTCGTGTTCCTGCTCGTCAATATCCACCGGCTCTCGACGGCGGTCCTCTCCGAGCAGCTGACGACCGACTTCACGATCTCGGCCACCCAGCTCGGGACGCTGCACGCCTCGTTTTTCATCATCTACGCGTTCAGCCAGATCCCGGCCGGCGCGCTCGCGGATCGCTACGGCCCACGGTACGTCGGCTCGCTCGGCGCGACGGTACTCAGCCTCGGCGCGATCGGGTTCACCGTAAGCAGCGGCTATCCGGCCGCCCTCGCCTCGCGGGCGCTCGTCGGGCTCGGTAGCAGCGTGATCTTCGTGACGATCCTGCGGTTCTGTGCGAACTGGTTCCGGGTCGACGAGTTCGCGACGATGACCGGGCTGACTGCCGGGGGGGCGGCCGGTACCGGGGCGATCCTCGCGACGACGCCGCTTGCCGTCTCCGTCGAGTGGTTCGGCTGGCGTTCGACCGTGTCCGGTCTCGGCGTCGTGGGCTTTCTCGCCGCGGCCGCCGTCTTCGTTCTCGCACGACAGTCGCCGATGGCGGCCGGACTCGATCCGATCGAGGACGTCCCCGAACAGGACTCGGTCACGCTCGCCGAGACGGCCGGGTATCTCAAACAACTCGCGACCGATCCCGACCAGTGGTTGCTCTCGACCGTGTTCTTCTCGGGGATGGGGACGATCCTGACGGTGATCGGCCTGTGGGGCGTCCCGTATCTCGTCGCGGTGTACGACCTCGACGTCACGACGGCGTCGTATTTCACCTTACTCGGCTCGGTCGGAATCTTGGTCGGGGGGCCGGGCGTCGGCTGGCTCTCCGATCGGATCGGTCAGCGCTTCCTCCCGATGATCGCCGGCTTCGCCCTCTTCGTGGTCGTCCTCTCCGTGATCCCGATCCTCGGCTCGCCGCCGCTTTTCGTCGTCGCGCTCCTGTATCTCCTCATCGGCTGCTGTCTCGGCGTGACGATGCTCGCGTTGCCGATCATCAAAGAGCGGTACCCGACTGAGGCAAGCGGCGTCGCGACCGCGGTCGTCAACGGGGCCGGCTTCTTCGGCGCGACCGTCCTGCCGACGCTGATGGGTTTCGCGGTCGACAGATACCGGACCGGCGACGTCGTCGACGGCACGGCCGTCTACACCGAGTTCGGCTACCGGGTCGCCTTCGCGATCACCGCCGCCTTCGTCGGGGTCGCCCTCTGTAGTACGGTGGTGCTGTACGTCCGCCAGCGGCGTCGCGAGGCGTCCCCCCTGTAGTACGCCGTCTCGTCACTTGATCGTCACGTGGCCGCTGTCCTCGTCGAGCGCGAGGTTCGTCGCGATCTCGGCGTTCCGAACCGCGTACTGGGCGGTCTGGCCCAGGCTGACGAGCACTTCCCGCACCCGGAGGAGGTCCTCGTTCGGCATCTCCTCTAGGTCCTCGAGGATCTCGATCTCGCGGTTGCGGATCTCGGCGAAGGCCTCCCGGGTCTCGATGGCCATGTCGTAATCGCGGTTGACCGCGGCCTGGACGCCGAGTTCGGTGAGGTCGTTCACCTGGTCGGTGAACTCCCTGATCCGGCGCATCGTCGCGCTGTCGACGTTGAGCGTGTGGCCCTCGGTCTCAAGGACGATCTCGGCGATGTCCTCGGCGTTGTCGGCGGTGAGTTCGAGGTTCTTCGCGATCGAGCGGTAGCCGATAAGCGGAAAACCCGAATCCAGCCCAACAGTGCGGGCGAGGTTCGGGTTCTGGTAGGCGGTGAAGATCAGCCGCAACAGCAACACGAAGATCTTGTTGGCCTGGCGTTCGCGGTTCAGCGCCCGCTGGGCCAGATCGGGGTTGCCGTGGGCAAGCGCCTTGATACCCTCGTTTCGCATCGTCGACCCCGTCGATTCGAGTCGCTCGAGGAGGTTATCCAGCGTGAAGTCCTCGGGGTCGACCGAACAGCGGATCGCGATCCGCTCGGGCGTCTCCTCGATGACGCCCAGCCCCATCAACTGTGTCTCGGCGTTGTAGACGGCGTTGATCTGGGCGGAATCGAGCGTTCCCCCCTCCTCGACCTCGACGTGGATGATCCGCCGGCCGAGGACGTACTGGGCGACGATCGCCCGCTCGACGGAATCCGCATCGAGATTCTGTGCGTGGATGACCGCCTCGCTTTCCTCCTTCTGGACGGACTCGGGCATGACGGTGAGCGTCCCCTTGCTCCCCTCCCGGAGCGACACCTCGTCGCCCTTCTCGACGTCCTGGTCGCTCGCCCACTCGGCCGGCAGCGTCATCGCCAGCGTCGATGGGCCGAGCCGTTGTACCTTGCGTGTCTCCATATTACCATTATTGTTCTCTGCTACCTTAATATTCACTATATGCGTGATTATTGTAGGACGAACAGTAATACTGTACAATGTCGGGGGCGATCGACCGCCCGGAGTACTGGCTGGCGGTTACTGTGACGCAGCGCGGATACGGGAAACGAGAACGGAGCGCCGTTCAGTCGTCGTCCGCCGCCGCCGCCGCCGGTTCGCTTCGGGCGCCGCCGGCGTGGCCCTCGTGGGTGACGGCGTGGCGCAGCAGTTCCTCGGAGACCGCCGGCACGTCGGCGTCCGTGACCGGGCCTCGCTCCTCGATCTCCTCGACCGTCCGGGGGAACGCCCGCAGATCGTAGTGGTTGCCGATCCCACAGCGGGCGCCCTCGCCCATCGCCGTCGGGATCTGGTTGTGGCCGGGCGTGACGTCGCCGACGGCGTAGATCCCGTCGACGTTCGTACGGCCGTGGTCGTCGACTGCGATCGTCCCGTCGTCGTTGAGCTCGACGCCGAGCGATTCCGCGAGATCGGTGTTGTAATCCGAGCCGTACATCGGAAAGCCCCCGCGGTACTCCTCGATCGTCCCATCCTCGAAGACGAAGGCAGAGAGCCAGCCGTCGTCGTCTTTCTCCATACCGGCGATCTCCGCCTCGACGACGTCGATCGGGTGGTTCTCGAGCATCGTTTCGGTCTCGTCGGACCACTCCGGTTCCTCCCCCCGGGTGAGGATATCGACGTCCGACGTGAAGTTCAGCATGATCATCGCCACGTAGGCGGCGGAGTCGTCGGTTCCCATCACGTAGACCGGCTCGTCGACGAACATGTACGCATCACAGTGCAAACAGTAATGCAGCCCCATCCCCGTCCGGGGCAACGGCGGGTCGGGGCGCTCGTCGGAAAAGCCCGTCGCCAACACGACGTGTTCGCTCGTTATCTCGGTATCGCCGGCCGTCAGGCGGTACCCTTCCTCGATCGGTTCGATACCGGTCACGGTCCCCCGTCGGTAGTCGGCGCCGTAGGATTCGACCTGTTCTATCGCCGTCTCCAGGAACTCCTTCCCGGAGACGTCCTCGGTGACGCCGATGACGTTGTGGGTATCGAGCATCATCGCCGCCCGACCCCCACCTCGGTTGATCACCGCGGTCTCGTGTCCGAGCCGGGCCCCATACAGCGCCGTCGTTAGCCCGGCTGGGCCCCCGCCGACGACCGTCACCTGGTAGTGCTCCGTCATCACCTAGTTGTATCGCTCCCAGCGGCTTAACTCCCCGGTCGGTCGTGTCCCGGCGGCGAAAAACCGATGCCGACCACGGTCGCAGCCACCGCCGTCCGGACGACGCGGGGCGAACAGGTCCGCCGGACTGCGAGGGTGTGACACGATTTAACATGCTGAAGGGCAGGTGATATAAGTGATGAGCGCGTATATCGAGGCGAACCACTCGCTTCAGGGGGACTGCCCCCGCTGTGGGACAGGGTACACTATGACCAGTCGCGTATACAGACTTCATTCGACACTGGAACTGCAGCTCGAGGACGTCCACGAATTCTTCGACGAGTACGAGTTGCCCGTCGAGATCGAGGACGTCGAAGTAACGAGGCGAAACAACACTCTCATCGTCAGCGCCGTTGCCGCCGAGAACAACATCTCGAAGTACACGCCGACCGCACAACTGAAGGCGAGTATCACGGAAAACCGGCTGTACGAGACCGAGGACGGATGGCAGGAGACACCGCCCGAAAACCAGGAGGGCGGGGCGTCCGTCGGCGACGACGACGGTCCCCAGTGGGGGAACTTCGGCGACGGCGGCCAGATGCAAGAACAGGAACTGGAAGTGAACTCGAAGCTCGTCGAGTACGCCTGTTTCAAGGGCGACCGCGAGACGGTCTTACAGAACACGGCGCTTCAGTACCCCATGTTCGAGGTGCTGTGTGGGCTCGCAAAATACGCTGATAAGGGGGCACTCACCGCGATCGCGGCTGTCGACGACGAACTCGAAGCCGTCCGGATCGTCGACGGCGAAGAGCGGGCCGCAAGCGTCGAGGTCATCGACGACCCCCGGGAGCGCGAGTCCGAGAACACGGTCAACTGGCGCGACAACAAGTTCATTAGCGAGTAGCCGACCCCACCTTGCTTTGCTCACCCTGATGAGTCGCTCGTGGAGGGTAGGGTTTTGCCGTCAGTTGTCACGGGGGAGGAAGGTCGTTTCTCGCCCACGTCGGGCAGCGCAGGCGCACCAGTAGATGTGCGTGTAAATGGTGGGACGCTGGACGGCGACGGCTATCGGCCCCTCGCCGAAAGCTGATCGCAGGGAGTACGGACCAAAGCTACTGAAAGGCAAAGCCGTTGACGAGCGTGGCTCTGCCAGTGGCCCCACCCCAACGAGCGAACCGCCTACTTCGCGACACAACGGGCTCGGCGACTCGGCGTACTCGGGGACTACTGAATGTGACGTAGTGTGCGGCGCTTTGGATGTCGGTCGTGACCTCAGCTGTGACCGTCGTCGAGTATTTCGAGCAGTTCGGTTGCGGCTTCGTTGACCCCGCCGCTGTTCTCGACGAACTCGATCGGCGCGTTTTGATCGCGGGCGTACTCGAGCGCTGCCGACCGGTTGAGATGCTGTTCGAACTCGATCGTTCGAGGGGAAGCAGGCTCTATATCCCGGTCACTCCGGTCGCGTCGATCGACGATCAGCGCCGGCTCGGCTTCGACAACGACGAATAGATCCGGAGAAATTTCACTGAGGACGTCGTCAGGGAGGCCGTCGATAAACCCCTTGTCAGTGTCGACGGCCAAATGTGTCGCCAACAGGATGTGATCCCCCTCGGCGCGATCGGCAACAAACTCACCAGCTCGCCGCTGGAGGCGACGGATTTTCCGATGCGACACCGACGACAGCTCGTCACGATTTGTGGTAATATCGTGTGCAGCCGCTTGCTCGAGCATGCTGTCGCCGAAATTGATGAGCGTGTACTCCTCCGGGAGGTCTTTTCTGGCCGTCTGGCAGATACTCGACATTCCGACACCGGTAACGCCCGAAACAACCGTCACAGGCATCAGAAATGCACCTCCTCGTTTTCGTCTCCGACTGATGTCCCGCGGTCGTCGTAGAACTTCCGGCCAATGAACGCGTCGCTAACGAACGTTACGAGCGTATCGTAGAGTTCGTCGCTGGACCGGAAATTCTCCGTTTCAGTACGCTTGAGGACATCTGCGATCGCTTCGGTTTGGCCGCTCGGCGCATCTAGGTCCGTATCGCCGACAGCGTTGACGACCGACTCTTTCGTTGCCGGAAAGTCTATTTCTCGGGCAAAGAGGTCTCGTGTCTCCGGGAGCCTCATATTCAGCTCTTACGCCGAGGTATATTATTATTAATGATAAGAGAACTACTGGCGACGGCCGGGAGCCCTCCCGGCCACGAAATTACAGCAGTCGACTGCTCTATCTGTTCGAGGCGATCGTCGCCTATCGGATCCGGGCAGAATTTAATAAACTCCCGTAATAATCGTGATAACAGGTCTATGGAAGAACTGGACCAAGTTCTGAAAAAGTACGCGACCAGTCAGGATCTCATGGACGAGATCCGATACGTCGCCGAATCATTAAGCATGGAGTTCGATAAGTGGGACGAACAGTATGTAAGTGGTCCAAGCCTGTATTTTCTGATCGTTGCCGAAACCGAGTTCGAAGAATACACCGACCCGCTCGGAGAAAACACCTGGCCGACCGATCGGTGTAAACTTGTTCACGACTCGTCTTCGGCTTTTCGGCGGGTTGCCGAAGACGTCGCATTCAGCCGGGATGGCGCTATCATCGTGACCGGTGATGGATCGGTTCAACGACAGATGGTTCGGGTTAGAAGCCCCAGTCATACCGAGGTGCCAGCTGTCGCGGAGCTTGAATACCCCGATTGGATGGGAACCAAACACATGAGTGCCCTAGAAACATCGCTCCGGGAGAACGTGCTGTGGGCAATCACGCTCAGCGAAGAGGATGGTCGTGTCACCACGTATCTTGATGGCACATATCAGGACTACCCCCGGGATGAAATCGGTGGCCGGTGGCGGCCCGATTAACTGCTCGTCTCCATCGGTTGAACGCAGCCCGGCAGTCAGTCTTCACAACAGCGTACCTCATCCGTGGCTATCAAGGGATATCCAACGTCGCTACCTGTGGCGTGTGAGATACACGCCCTATGTCTTGTACGCCAACCAATGGAGACGACCATCGCCGAGCTTGACGGACTCATGTTAGCACGGCTAGAGGGTGAAGATCGAGTGTTCGAGGTAAGCTTCGAGTTAATCGACCCAACCGACGTCACTCTCCGGTTCCTGCGGAACGGCAACCGCGTTGGAAGCATCTACAAAGACGACGGGACGAACCGAGCGATGGCACGGCTGACGACGGGACGTGATGGAACCGACTTTATCGGAATCGGGGTGCCCAAAGAGTTCGTTGCCGACCTGCTCGACACCGCGGTCGAGGCTGGCCGAGTCACTGAAAAGGGGGCGGTTGAGGGATACCGACTACGGGTGCTGTGAGCGCTGTCAGTAGCTTCGGGTTCACTGAGCCACAATTCACTCCGAACCAGTGTCGAGTAGATCAAGTATCACCTGATCCCATCTCCGGTTAATACAGCCTCTGGCTCTACATCTTGCACAGCTCTTC
Organism: Natronomonas aquatica; assembly: GCF_024449025.1. Taxonomy (GTDB): domain Archaea; phylum Halobacteriota; class Halobacteria; order Halobacteriales; family Haloarculaceae; genus Natronomonas; species Natronomonas aquatica. Next base: position 30,653 of record NZ_JAHLKM010000028.1, read on the forward strand.
CTAACAGAATACCGAGAAGAATTGGACCGATCCTCTCACCGGCGCCCGCCACCGCAGGTGAAGGTGTTATACGCCGCGCGGTTGGATTTCTCGCCGGTCGTTTGCCTCCGCCCGATTGGCAGCATCCTCGAGTAGTGACTCCGATTCTGTATCAATCGCCTCGAACAACCATCCATTTAGGGCCGATCTTGACCTGTCTCTCGGCGGCGGCGACCCACGACGGATCAGCCGGTGCCGGGTGTATAGAACCTCAGCCAAATCGTGCGTTCAGTTTCACGCTGGTCGATTGCCCTGTGGCCTGTTGACCGATGAGAAATCAACGTGTGGCCGCGTCCGGTAGTAAAAGTCGTGAACGTCTAATTAGCTCCCTTTCAGTTCGACCTTTTCGAAAATCGAACGCGATTGCTCTCGAGATCGTGTTCCATCCCGTCTTCTCCGAACACGACCTGTCTCTGTGCGTATCAGGGCATATCGTCGACGAGCGTGGCGAACAGTTGTGATTCGGCCCGTTGGAGCCGATACTGCAACGTTGACCGCGCAACATCTAGGCGCTCGCTGAGTTCAGTGATCGTACATTCCCGTGGCGTCTCGTAATAACCGTGTGCGACAGCTGCTTTGATCGCCTTCCGCTGGGCGTGTGAGAGTTCGGTTGCGGTGAGTGTCCCGGCTCGCCACCCATGCTGGCTCGTGACATGTTCGAGATCGAGTGTGACGCCGTCACGGAGTTCCGCATTGACCGCGTCGTAGAGCCTCCCAACGCCTGTGTCGTCCGGCATGAGTACGGTCCACTCGTAGGTGCTTCCGGTTCGCTCGGTCTCGAAGAGCACGCCTGAACCGACGTGTTCGACAGCCAGGTACGGAATAGAGTGACAGCCATGGATCTCACGGCGGTGTGTGTACAGTACCCTGTACGTCGGTGCCCGGTCCAGCACCTCGTGGCTACGTTCGGTGTCGCAGCTGACGGCGTGACACTCGTTGCACCGACTTTCATCGACGAAGAGTTCCTCGATCCGGTCGAGGGCGCTCTCGGGGCCGAACAGGTTATCCACGCGCCACATGTGTTCGGCTGTCGCCACACATGTCGTCGACAGTGCCTTCACATCCGGATGGTCGATGAACGCATCCACCAGCTTGTCCACACCGCGTTCATACGACAGCGTGAAAACGAACTCCCGCATACACGCATCTTGGAACATACCAATATTATTCCTCCGATAATTCGATTTGCCCACTGTCCTCTATGCGTTAAAATCTCCCGTTTTAACCGCTCTACTTCGTTTCAAAAATATTAATGAGTGGATATCGTGTCATCCGGAGATATCCGGCGTGAGATTCTGCATATATCCGAACAAAGTCCGAAGTTAATAGCCCCCTTCTATCGTATACAGCGATGGAGACAGAACCCACTACCGCCGACCGTACCGTACTACAGACTGCTGACGCACACGAAGCGAACCCGCTGGGGATCGATGAGGAAGCGGCTGCGGAGCTCGTCGTGACACTCAACGACTCCCTCGCTACCCTGCAGATCCTCGCCCGGCAGATTCAAAAGCACCACTGGAACGTCGAAGGGCCGGAGTTCCTCAGTATTCATGAATTCTTGGGCGATAGTTACGAGAACATAGAGGAGGCCACCGACGATCTCGCCGAGCGCATAACGGCACTCGGAGGCGTTCCCGTAGCAGGCCCGGAAGCAGCCATCGAGCGTAGCCTCGTTGCCTTCGAGGGCGAGACAGTGTACGACATCCGGTCGTCGATTGAGGCCGACCTCGCTGCCTACGAGACACTGGCGACGACACTCCGTGAGGACGCACTGCTTGCCCAGCAACTGGGTGACCTGGGAACAGCCGATCTCTTACAGGACATCCTCTCTGAAATCGAAGACGACGCCCACCACATCGACCACTTCCTAGAGGACGACACGCTCCAGCGGTAACCGGACCGTTACCACTGCGTCAACCGTCGGGATTCAAACGTACGGGATCATCTTGAGAGTCTGGAGATGGTACTCGAACACTGTGTGGAGCGCTGTGACGACAAGTGTGGGGGTCACAATCAGTACAGCCGGGAAGGTCCCAACCACCGTATTGCAGGGAGGTGAACTATTATTTAACACGCTCTGTTAAAGTAGACCATGGCTGATCAGACTGTTGAGAAACTGATGAGTTCGCCGGTACTGACTGTTGCTCCGAACGACTCTGCCGCGGAGGTGGCCGATGCGATGAGAGAAGCCGGGGCCAACTCCGTCGTCATCATCGACGAGGAGTGCCACCCAGTTGGGATCCTCACATCGACAGATTACGTCACGATGACTTCGGACGCTGTCGATCCCCACCGGACGTCTGTAGATGCCTTCGCGACGACCGATCTCATAACGACAAGACCGGATGAGACGATTGAAACTGCAGCGACGGTAATGACAACGCACAACATCAGCCACCTGCCAGTCGTCGATGACAACGGAGAGGCTGTCGGTATCATTACCACAACAGATCTGGCAGAATACCTGGCCAACCAAAGCGACGAATAAGTACGGGATAGCCCGTCACTACCGTTCAGTCCTCGTTGAGCCGCCGCTCCATCGCTATCAAGTACGCTGCGGCGGCAGTATGGTCGTCGTGGTCTGCATAGTCAAGTCCAGCCTTTGCGCGTTTACAGCCGTCTGACATCCTCCACACGGCTACAGCCGTGGGGTTCCCCCACTGGGGGTTGAACCCACGGACACGGAGCGGTTCGCAGGTTCGTCGTCACATTGGACGATGACCTGCGTTTCGGGCTGTGCCAGTACAGCCCCCACCTCGGACAGCGGTTTCGAGAACTTGCCCAAGGCTCGTTTACCGATATTCAGCGCACCGTTCTTGTCTGCGTTGTCG
>NZ_JAHLKM010000029.1 GCF_024449025.1 Natronomonas aquatica
AGTGTTGTTTGCCCTTCGGAGCTTACGCGATTCCCGCCCGCCGTGAACGGCGGGACTCCCTCGCTGATTTAGGTGGTTCTGGCGATCATCACGTTCGTCCTCTGGTCAACTTGCATTAGCTGAATCGAATCCTGCCGACTCCGATCCCCGGAAGAACTCCGAAGACGCCTCCTGTTCGATGCACGCCCAGCCGAAAGTCGAGACGGTCCGCGAGAAGTTCGAGCGGAAGACGGCCTGATCGGATCCCCGGGCGGTTTCTGTCGCTATCGACGACCGAACAGCCGCTCCCGAAGCGACCGCGGGGTTGGCCGTTCGGCCAAAAGCACCGGCGTTTCGAGTCGCTCGATCGCCTCGAATGCGAGCGACCCGCGGACGATACGCGAGAGCAGCCCCCGCTCGGTCGCCCCGATGACCACCAGGCTGTACTCGGCGCCGATCTCCCCGATCCGTTCCTCGACGTCGCCCGTTTCGATCCGGAGCTCCGCGTCCGCCAGTTCGTGACTCCCGGCCCACTCCTCGAGGAACTCGCGTCCGGCGGCCTCGTTCGATTCGCCCGGATCGACGATGTGCAACAGTGAGACGTCCACGCCGACAGCGTCCCGGAGCGCCCGGGCGACCTCCGCGGAGAGATCCGAGGAGGGGCCGCCGGCCGTGGGGACGAGCACGTCCGTGAGATCGAGTTCTTCCCCGTCCAGCACGAGGAAATCACACGGGAGGTCGTGGGTGAGCTCTTCGAGTTTGCCTTCCGCGCGTCCACCGGCGAACTGCGCGCCGCCATAGCCCATCACGACGGTGTCGGCGCCGTTCGTCCGGGCGGCGTCGAAGACCTCCTCGATCCCGCGGTGTGAGAGGATCGTCTTCGTCTCGATCGGCGCGTCGAACGCCCCGGCGTCGATCTTCGCGGCCTCGAGTAACTCCTCCGACGAGGCGTCGATCGCCGATCGGTTCTCGGCGGCGGCGGCGAGCGACGTCTGGTCCGGAACGGTGACGATATGCGTCGCGAGCACGCGACCGCCTTCGTGTTCGGCGAGCGCGCCGGCCAGCGTGATGAGGTCGCTTTCGGTTCGGGGGTTCGCCACGGCGACCATGATCGTCGGCCCCTCGTCTCCGGTCGGGGCGACGGCGTCGGCGGCGTCGACGATCTCTTCGGGGAGTTCCTCCTCGCGTCTCCGGATGTAGTCCGAGAGGACACCCTGCTGTGTCGTTTTATCGCGCGCATACAGGAAGTACCACACCACGGCGGCGACGACGAACCCGCCGGAGAGGGCGATCTCGACCCCGTCCATGAAGGCCACGAGCCCGAGCGACAGCAGCGCCCCGAGGATCGGCGTGATCGGGTACAGCGGAACCCTGAAGTCCGGATCGTACTCGGGGACCTCGGCCTCCCGGAAGACGATCAGCGCTACGTTCATCAGCGCATAGACGATGAGATGGAGGACGCTGGCAGCCTTCGCGAGCACTTCGATGTCCCGCCCCAGAAAAGCGATGAACACGATGATGAGCCCGCCCGTGACGAGGATGGACCGGTACGGCGTCGCGAAGTTCGGGTGGATCTCGTTGAGCCAGTCGGTGACGATCTTGTCCCGTCCCATCGCGAAGTTGATCCGCGCCGAGGCGAGGATCGAGGCATTCGCCGACGACGCCGTCGCCAGCAGCGCGCCGATGGTCATCACCGCCGCGGCAGCCGCCGCGATCCCGCCGATCGGTCCGATCGAGACGGGGAAGGCGACTTCGGCCGCCTGGGCGACGGGCGCGTCCTGGCTGAGTTCGGGCCAGGGGATGACCCCGAGCATCGTCGTCACGAGGATCGCGTAGATGACTGTGACGATGGCGACGCTTCCGATGATCGCGATCGGGAGGTTCCGCCCGGGGTTTTTCAGCTCTTCGCCGACGGTGGCGATCTTCGCGTACCCGAGAAAGGAGACGAACACAAGCGCCGTCGCCGGCAGGATCGCTCCGGTGCCGAAGGGTGTGAGTCCGTCTTCACCGGCGAGCGTCGCGTAATCGAACGAGAAAAAGCCCGCGACGGCGAAGACGGTGAGTATCGAAAGCAGGGTGAAAACGATGACCGTCTGGAGGCCGCCGGTCTCCTTGGCGCCGATGTAGTTGACGGCGACGAAGACGGCCCCCGCCAGCAGCGCCCCGAGTTGGATCGGATTGAGAAACGCGATCGTCGGCAGGCCGACGAAGACGGCGAGATACTGTCCGAAGCCGATACAGTAGAACGCGGAGGCGAAGGCCAGACCCATCCAGTCGCCCATCCCGGCGATCGAGCCGAACATCGGCCCGAGCGACCTGTTGATGTAATAGTAGCCGCCGCCGGCCTTCGGCATCGCGGTGCCGAGTTCCGAGATCGACAGCGCGTTGACCATCGCGATCACGCCGACGACGACGAAGGAGACGACGACGATCGGCCCGGCCGCGTTCGCGGCGACGCCGGGCAACACGAAGATCCCGGCGCCGATCATCGTCCCGATACCGATCGTCATCGCCGAGATCAACCCGAGGTCCTTGGCGAGTTCCTCATCGCTCATTCGTTCGAGTCGTCACGCGGGAGTGCGATTACCGGCCGATCCGCGTTCGTGACGAGTTTTATGGAGAGATCGCCGGAGAGAAACTGCATGAGGCGGTTGCCACCGCGAGCGCGGTACGCGATAGCGCTCGCATCGACAGTTTCGGCGGCTTCGAAGATCGCCCCGGCGACGTCCCGGGCGTAGGCGGTATGTTCGTCGGCGTCGGGGAAGACCCTGCGGACGGCGGCGTAGGACTCTTCGGCGAGTTCCTCGGATTGTTCGACGGGTGTTTTGTCGGGGACTCCCTCACCTTTCTCGACGACGTGGAGCGCAGTTACCTTTTCAGGCCCGTACGGTTCCAGGGCCATCGCCGTCTTCAGGGCGTCGTCCTCGTGGGCCACCGGCAGAAGGACGTGGCCGAGTAACTCCCGAGATCCGCTGCCCTGATTGTTTTCCATATTTGTCGATAACTACTCCTTGTTTTAAAAACATGTGGTGTTCCACGCTTTATATATAGATACTATTAATGCGAGCGTTGGAATCCAGTTTGTTTGTGACATTTACTGTTGTATCGGATCCTACGGGTTAACAAGTGCCGGTAGCGTCACCCAAAACTGTACGATCACCCGATAGTTCGGGCTTCCGGCGTTTATAATATAGTACTCACCGCAGGTACGTACACATCGATCGCACTACGAGTGTGCGATCGCGTTGTATCGTCCGCCATCGCTACTATGGGAACTCATAAACCCGATGCCGCAAAACAGGAGACTATGATTCTTCGCTGTCGTGCGATCACCTGCTGGATATCCCACCAGGGACGGAGGGACGAACCGTGAGCGAGGAGGAACTCGCCAAGGACCTGGGGCCGCTTGCGGCCCTCACGATCGGCGTCGGGACGATGATCGGGGCCGGAATCTTCGTGCTACCGGGGACGGCGGTGCTCCGGGCGGGCCCGCTTGCCGCGGTCACGTTCGTCCTCGGCGGCGTGATCGCGCTGTTTACCGCCCTTTCGGCGTCGGAACTCGGTACCGCGATGCCGAAATCCGGCGGCGCGTACTTCTACATCAACAAAGCGCTCGGACCGCTTTTCGGCTCCATCAGCGGGTGGGCCAACTGGCTCGGACTGGCCTTCGCCTCGGCATTTTATATGTACGGGCTCGGCGAGTACGTCAACACGCTCGTCGGCGCGCCCGCGCTCTCGGTCGGGCCGCTTTTTCTCGAAGCGGCGCAAGTCATCGGCTTCGTCGGCGCGCTGTTTTTCATCGCCGTCAACTACTTCGGCGCCAAGGAGACCGGCGGCCTCCAGATCATCATCGTGCTTTTGCTTTTGTGTATCCTCGGCCTTTTCACCGTCGTCGGGCTGTTGAACGCCGATCTCGAGTCGTTGCGACCGCTCGCACCGCCCGGCGCGGCGGCCGAGGTGTTGCCCGTCACCGCGATCGTCTTCGTCTCCTATCTCGGCTTCGTCCAGATCACCTCCGTCGCCGAGGAGATCAAAGACCCCGGCCGGAACCTACCGCGGGCCGTCATCGGTTCGGTCGTCCTCGTGACGGTCGTCTACGGGCTCTTCCTTCTGGTGCTTCTGGCGGCGGTGCCGAACGACCTCGTCGCCGGCAACGACACGGCCGTCGTCGACGCCGCCCAACTGCTCTTCGGCCAGTATAGCCTCTTCGGCTTCGAAATGGGCGTCTTCGGGTGGGCGCTTTTGCTCTTCGGCGGGCTGTTGGCGACGGCGTCGTCGGCGAACGCCTCGATCCTCTCGTCGTCGCGGATCAACTTCGCGATGGGACGAGAAAAGATCGTCACGCCGAGCCTCAACGATATTCACACCCGGTTCGGCACGCCGTACAAGTCGATCGCGCTCACCGGCGCGTTGATCATCGTCTTCCTGCTCGGCGGCAACCTCGAGTTGCTTGCGACCGCCGGCTCGGTTTTACATCTGATCGTCTACGGGCTGTTGAACCTCGCGTTGATCGTGATGCGGGAGGCCGAACCGCCCGGATACGACCCCGATTTCGAGGTGCCGCTGTATCCCATCGTTCCGATCGTCGGCGCGATCACGTCTTTCGCCCTGATCGCGTACATCGAACCGTTCGTGATCGTGCTCTCGGCCGGGCTTGTCGTCTTTGCGGCGCTCTGGTATTTCTTCTACGCGCGAAGCCGGGTCGAGGCCCGCGGCGTCCTCGCCGGCTGGATCCTCGATCGCTCCGAGGAACTCCCCGATGCGGCCGTCTCCGCGGCGACCTCCGTCCAGCCGGAAGGAGACGACTATCGGGTGCTGGTACCGCTTTCGAACCCCGCGACAGAACAGCATCTCATCACGCTCGCTTCGGCGATCGCAAAACAGAACGACGGTACGGTCGTGGCCGTCAACATCGCGAACGTCCCAGACCAGACGTCGCTCGCGGCCGCCCGCGACCGCGGCGCCCACGACGCCGCGCGGGATCTGCTCGAACGCGCCCAGGCCGACGCCGAGACCTTCGGCGCCGAGATCGAGACCCACGTCGTCCTCTCACACCGGACCTTCGAAGAGATCTTCGACGCCGCCCGGACCTTCGGGGCCGACATCACGGTGATGGGATGGGGCGAGGACGCCCACGGTTCGCCCGGACGGGCCGAATCAGCCGTCGACGAACTGGCCTACTCGTTGCCCTGTGATTTCCTCGTCTTCCGGGATCGTGGCTTCGATGCTGCCCGAATCCTCGTGCCGACTGCAGGGGGGCCCGATTCGGACCTCTCGGCCGCCGTCGCCCGGATGTTGCGGGCGGAGTTCGACTCCGAGGTGACGCTTCTGCACGTCGCCGACGACGAATCCGAGGGCCGAGCCCTCCTCGAGCCGTGGGCCGACGAACACGGTCTCGCCGACGCCGAGTTGCGGATCGAGACCGGTGACATCGGGGAAAGCATCGCCCGCGCTGCCGAGGAGGCGACGCTGCTCGTCATCGGAGCGACCGAACGGGGACTGATCTCGCGGCTCGTCCGTGGCTCGCTCGTGTTGGATGTTCTCTATGATGTCGATTGTTCGGTGCTTCTGGCCGAAAAGAAACACGGGCGGGGAGTCCGCGAACGTCTCTTCGGCGCCGGCGCGCGGGCCGACGACACCCGAAGCGACGTCGGAGACGACGACTGATACTGTCGGCTATCGCCATATCGAGATATTCGTATTCCCGGCGATCGCTTCACGAAACTGTCGCCGAGAGTACGAACAGACACACGGGGGATCCGGGCCGCTCAGGACGTCGTAAACCCGGCCGCCCCGTCGTACTCTTCGAGGACCCACTCCAGTTCCTCGATCGCCCGGAGGACGGCGACCTCCGCGGTGTCCTCGAACTCCGAGGAGGGCGGGTCGTAGTCGTCGTACTGGGATTCGAGTTCGGCGATCCGCTCTCTGATCTCGTCTTCGGTACGCATACCCGGAGGAACCACGGGAACGCTCTTTGGCCTTGTGGGTCCCCTTCGCCGACGTTCCCGACTGCCCCTGTCGTAACGACAAAGCCATTCGAGCCCCAACAGCGTGTATGGCCGAAACACACGATCTCCCCGAGACCGACGAGGAGTGGCGGGAACTACTCACCGACGAGGAGTACCGGATCCTCCGCGAGCAGGGCACCGAACCGAAGTTCTCCGGGGAGTACCTCGGGAAGGACGACGACGGGCGCTACCGGTGTGCCGGCTGTGGGGCCGAACTGTTCGATTCCGAGACGAAGTTCGACTCGAACTCGGGGTGGCCCTCCTTTTACGACGCAAAGGAGGGGGCCGTCGAGTTCCGCGAGGACAGAAGCCACGGGATGGTCCGGACAGAAGTCGTCTGTGCGCGGTGTGAGGGCCATCTCGGCCACGTCTTCGAGGACGGCCCCGAGCCGACCGGCAAGCGGTTCTGCATGAACTCCGCTGCGCTGGAGTTCGACGAGTCCTGAGCGTCGACTTCGGCCGTCCGGCGATTTATATACTATCGGGGGGCCAGACCGCCCGTGACCTGACCGATCGACGGCGGTCCGCCGAAGCGAAAGCGCGGTGGACGGATCGCCGGACGGACCCACCGCCTGCACGCCAGACCCTCATCCGGCCGTCGGGACCCCCGGCAATTTATACGTGGGTATCCAACACCCGACCATGTCCGATCTCTCGCTCGACGCCGAGCAACTCGATCGCTACTCCAGACACATCATCATGGACGGCATCGGCCCCGAGGGACAAAAACGGCTGCTCGGTTCGAACGTCCTCTGTATCGGGGCCGGCGGGCTCGGGTCGCCGATCCTGCAGTATCTGGCGGCCGCCGGCGTCGGGACGATCGGGATCGCCGACGACGACGTCGTCGAGCGGTCGAACCTCCAGCGGCAGGTCGTCCACGCCGACGCCGACGTGGGCCGCCCGAAGGTCGACTCCGCCCGGGAATTCATCGAACGCCAGAACCCCGACGTCGACGTCCGGACCCACGAGACGCGGGTGACCGCCGACAACGTCGAGTCGCTCATAGCTGACTACGACGTCGTCGTCGACGGCTCCGACAACTTCGCGACCCGCTATCTCGTCAACGATGCCTGTACGCTCGCGGGCGTTCCCTTCGCCCACGGGGCGATCCTCCGGTTCGAGGGGCAGATGACCACCTTCGAGGCGAACGAGGGCGGACCCTGTTACCGGTGTCTCTTTCCCGAGGCGCCCGAACCCGGCACTGTCCCCGACTGTGCGACCGCCGGCGTGCTCGGGGTGTTGCCCGGAACCGTCGGCTGCATTCAGGCGACCGAGGCGATCAAACTCTGTCTGGAGCACGGCGAGACGCTCGACGGGCGGATGATCTTCTACGACGCCGCGGACATGACGTTCCAGGAGGTCTCGATCGACCCTCGGCCGGACTGTCCGATCTGTGGCGAGGGCGGAATCGAGTCGATCCACGAGGTCACCTACGAGTCGACCTGCGCGATCTAGCGCCGCGATTCCGGCGCGGAGCTACCCTGCCGGGGTCGGCGGGTGACGACGCTTGTGGGCGGTCATCTCGTGTCGGCGGACGATCCGATCGACCACCCCCGCGTCGACCTCGAGCGTCGCCGCGATCCGCTCGGGGCTCTCGTTTTCTTCGATCAACCGCCCGAGGACCGCATCGATCACCGACTGGGGGGCCTCGAGGTCGTGGCTGTCCGATCGGCCGGGATAGAAGCCGACGGCGGCGGGCCGTTCGGTGACGAACGGGGGGATCTCGAGTTCGTCGGCGAGCCGTTCGACCTCGGTCCGGTAGAGTCCGCCCAGCGGCCGGAGGTCGGCCGCACCGTCGCCGTGTTTCGCGAACGAGCCCAACAGGAACTCGCTTTTCGTCGTGGTTCCGGCGACGAGCCGCGCCGTCGCGTTGGCCGACAGATACAGCATCGTCATCCGCAGACGGGCGACGAGGTTCTCGCGGACGATCGGGTCGCCGTGGAGGTCGGTATGTGGTGCCAGGTTCCCGAACTGGACGAGCAACTGCTGGAGGTGGACCGTCTCGGAGTCGATCCCGAGGACATCGCTGACGGCTTCGGCGTCCCGGGCGCTCCGCGAGCCGATCTTGCTGCTCGGGAGCACGAGCCCCGAAACGTCGTCGGTCCCGAGCGCCTCGACCGCGAGCGTCGCGACGACCGTCGAGCCGAGGCCGCCGTCGAGTCCGACCACGACGCCCTCGGCGTCGGCCGTGCTCACGATCGAACGGATGAACGCGACACACTCTTCGCACATGGCGGCCGTGTCGTCACGGAACTCTGCCGTCCGATCGGCCATCCTCTCAGCCCCTGTTCCTTCCCGGGCGTTCGTCCGCCGGTCGCCGGTGACTCGGTCGTTCCATCGTTCGTGTATAAACAGTCACTGGAGACCGTATAAGGATTGTCTACAGACACCTTATTATTCATTTTACAATCACTCATCCATTATCTCCGAATAGACAGAAACGATCGTTGGAAACATCGTCCCACGGCGTCCAGCGACCGGGAGGGCCTGCCGTTTCGGTCCCCGGGTCAGTCCGATCCGAGCGGGACGACCAGCGTCGGCTGGGTGGCCTCCGAGACCACGTCCTGTGCGACGCTCCCGAGCATCCGCCGCTCGTGGCCGTCCTTGCTGCGGGTTCCCATCACGAGGAGATCGGCACCGATTCCCTCGGCGTACGCGAGGATCTCCTCGCCCGGCCGTCCGCGCCGGACGGTGACGCTGCTTTCGACGCCCGCCTCCTCTGCGGCCCCCGAGATCGTCTCCACGGCGCCTTGCGCGTTCGCTTCGAGCTCTCCCTCGACTGCGTCGGTCAGCTCCTCATCGAGCGTGAGAAAGACGTTGCTGTCGATGACCGAAAGCGCATGGAGAGTCGCCCCGCGCTGTTTCGCCATGTCGATGGCGCGCTCGATGACCGCTTCCATCCCTTCCCCGCCGTCCGTCGGAACGAGAATGTCGTCGTACATCGGATTCGTCCGCACGTTATCGTGACGAGGAATAAACTGTTGTGAACCTCCCGTCGGCCGGGATCGGGCGAAACGAATAGGTGGGGCCCACGCCCACGCTTGGGTATGTACGACAGATTGCTGTTGCCCGTCGACACGAGCGCCGGATCCGAACGGGCGATCGACCACGCCCTCGACGCCGCCGAACGGTACGACGCCGAGCTACACGTCCTCTATGTCGTCGATACCGACGCCTACAGCTCCTATACGGGCGACGAGTACGTCCACGAGTTCGAGGGGCTCGAGAGCGCGCTCGAACAGGCCGGTAACGAGGCGATCGAGGAGGTCATCGAGGCGGCCGAATCGGCCGGCGTCGACGCCGAGTCGGCGATCAGACACGGCGTCCCCCACGAGGAGATCCTCGCGTACGCCGAGGAGGCCGATGTCGGGCTGACCGTTATCGGATCGAAGAACCGTTCGGGGGAGTACCGCCGGTTGCTCGGCAGCGTCGCCGAACGGGTGACGCGGATGGCCCATCGGCCGGTCACCGTCGTCAAGACGCCCGTCGAGGAGTAACGGCGGCCCACACGCGTCTTTTATACCTCCCCGTCCACACGGCCGATCGTATCGACGCCGGCAGTTCGTCGAACGTGGGCGGTTCCGGACGTATCCCGTTACCGTACACCTCGACGTGCGACGACCGACAGGTATAAGTTTAGTATTGCACAATATATTCATAACCATGGAACGAGAGAGGTTGCGCGCTGTCGCAACGGTCACGCTATCGGTCGTCCTGCTGGGCTCGGTTCTCGCGGCGGCGGGGGCCGGTACCGTCTCGGCCGAGCGGTACAACGATTTCTCCGAACCGACGTTGGATCCGTCCGTTCAGGACGAAAACGTCGTCTCGCCGGGGGAGACAAAGCGGTTCGAGCTAACCGTCCAGAACCGACACGACGGGACGACCGAGACCGACCGACGGATCGACGGAATTTCAGAAGTCGTACAATCACATCGGGTCGAGCTCGGCGCGGCGACCGCCACGACAGCGTCGTTCGAGTCGACCGACGCTCCCTTCGACATCAAAAGCGGGACACAGAACCTGGGGACGATCCAGGCAGGAAGCAGTCAGCCGGCCAGTCTGACGGTTGAAGTCGATGAGGGCGCCGAGCCGGGAACGTACCGCGTTCCGGTGACGATGAAATACGAGTACGTTCGCGGGATAATCGTGGACAACGACGGGTATATTATCAACCGGAACACCGAGACGGTGACCGAATACGTGACGATCCGGGTCGAGAAAGCCCCACGGCTGAGCGTCGAAGGGGTGGAAAGCGACGGGATCTACCGGAACGCCGACGGCGCAGTCACCGTTACCCTCCAGAACACGGGATCGGAGACCGCCCGGGACGCGAGTCTGCGGATGCTCGAGTCGACGCATTTCCGCCCGCGGACCGACGGCGTCTCGGTCGGACGGCTGGAACCCGGAGAGACGGCGACGGCGACGTTCCAGACGGGGATCGCGAACGTCGACGAGGCGGGCGAGTACGCGGCGAACTTCCGGCTTCACTACGACGACGAGAACGGCAACGCCGCCGAGTCGGCGGTTCGGACCGGATCGGTCCCCGTCGCCGAGGGCCCGGAGTTCGAACTGTCGGCTGAAACGGAGGCGCTCTACGTCGACTCGATCGGGGCTGTCTCGGTGACTGTCGAGAACACCGGCGACCGCGCCGCGACGGACGCACGGGCACTTCTCCAGCCGCTCGAACCGTTCTCACGGCTATCCACGCAGGGGAATCTCGGAACGCTCGAGCCGGGCGAGACGGCGACGACGACGTTCAAACTGGAGGCCTCCGATCGAACCGTCCCACAGACGTACCCGCTTTCGTTCACGATCGGCCACGATGACGGCTACGGGAACCGCGTCGAGAGCGACCAACACACCGTCGCTGTCGACGTGGACCCCGAAAAGAAATTCAGGGTGGTCGAGACGACCACGCTTGAATCTGGATCGACCGAGACCGTCGAGTTGACCGTCGAAAACACCGGTGGCGGCCCCCTGACGAACGCCGAGATCCGGATCAACACGAACTCGCCGTTCAGCACCGACGACGACACCGCCTACGTGGGGACGCTCGAACCGGGCGAGACGGAAACGGCGACGTTCACCGTAACGACCGACGGCGCGGCGACGCCGAAGACCTACTCGCTCGATACGACGATCAAACACGACAACGCGTTCGGAAACACCGTCGTGACCGACATCGAGACGGCGCCCGTCACCGTCACGAGCCCTGAAGGGCGGCTCTTCGAGATCGTCGCCGTCGTGGTCCTCATCGCCATCCTGGCCGGGGCCGGCATCGCCTACAGAGATCAGATCCGAGCGAGCGTGCGGTAACAACCCATGGTGACCGCCCTCGGAGAACGCGTCCGGGATCGCCTCGCGGCGACCGGCCGGTACGCCGCGCAGAACCAAAAACAGGTGTTCGCGATCGTCGCCGTCACCGCTCTCCTCGCGTTGGCCGTCGGGCTCGCCGGCGTCCAGATGAGCATGGGGATGACCCTCTATATCGATGACGACTCGGCGACGATGCACGACTGGGAGACGCTGAAGGACGATTTCGAGACGGGAAACAACGTCTTCGTCCTCGTCGAGTCCGACCGGCCCCACGATCCGGAGACGATCCGCGCGATCGATCGGCTGGACAGCCGGTATAGCTCGAACGTCAAGGACGTCGAGCGGGTCACGTCGCTGGCCGACGTCGTACGCGCCGGCAACGGCGGCACCATCCCGGAGACGGAGGCGGGCGTCGAGCGGGCGATCGACCGCGTCGAGAGCCGGAACCCCGAATCGGCGGCGATGGTCGACCGGCTCCAGCCGGAGACGGGGACGACCGTGATCCTCGTGAGCTACGGCGAGGTCGACCGCTTCGACCGCGGGGCGTTTCTGCCGACCCGGGGGGCGGACGTGATCTACTCGGAGATCGACTCCGAGACCGAAGCCGCCGTGACGCCGCCGGGGGTATCGATCACGGTGACCGGCCAGCCCGTCTTCGAGAACGCCGCCTTCGGGCTGATGCTCCCGGAGATGATCGGGCTGTTCGCCGGCGCGTTCGCGCTCATTTTCGGGGTCGTCTACGCCGTCATGCGGCGGAAGGTCGAACGCGGCTGGCACGTCCTGTTGCCGCTCGGGACCGCGATGACGGCGCTCGTGTACATGTTCGGCGCGATGGGCGCGCTGGGCTACGATTTCAACGCGATCATGCTCGGCGTGATGCCGATCGCGCTGGGGCTGGGCATCGACTACGGGCTCCAGATACACACCCGGTACGTCGAGGAACGGCATGGCGGCGATTCCCCGACGGAAGCGGCCGCGATGGCGACCCGGACGACCGGGCGGGCGCTTTTGATCGCGATGGGAACGACGGTCGTCGGGCTGGGATCGCTTCTCGTCTCGGCGGTCCCGCCGGTCCGACAGTTCGGTGTCACGAGCGCACTCGCCGTGCTCGCGGCGATGATCCTCTCTGTCACGCTGTTGCCCGCGTTGCTCGTCCGGTACGACCGGGGCGGCTACGGGAACGAGGGCGACGAACGCGTCGGAAGCGGTCCCGAAGACGACCGACTCGAGGCGGCGACCCGTCGGTTCACGACGAACGTGACGGGCGGCCGGCCGCTTCTCACGCTGTTTCTGGCCGTCCTTCTGGTCTCCGGCGGGGCGTACGCCTACCCGCAGGTCGAGCCGAAAGAGGAGATGATGGACTTCTGGCCGCAGGACCTCGAGGAGAAAAACGATATGGAACGGCTCGCGGATACGGTCGAGAGTCCGAAGGTTATCTACGTGCTGATCGAGACGGACCGGGCGTACACGCCGGAGACGTTCCGGGAGATCGCGACGTATCAACGGCTGATGCTCGAAAACGACCGGGTGAACTCCGTCCAGAGCCCGGTCACGAGAGTCCAACTGGCGAACGGTGGCCGGATCCCCGAGACCGAGGCAGAACTGGACCGACACCTCGGGGCGGGGTCCGACGGCTCCGAACTCGCCGTCTCCCGACCGCCCGACGAGAACCCCTCGACGGTACTCGTGACGTTCTACGTTGACGATATCGAGGGCGAGATCGTCCGGACGCTCATCGGGGAGTTCGAGGGCAACGCCGAGTTGGCGGTCGAGGGCGCCGACGACGTCCAGGTCACCGGCAAGCCCGTGCTCAACCGCAACGTCATCGAGAACGTCACCGCGGGGCTGACGCCGATGACGCTTCTGTCCTTCGGGCTCGGGCTGGTGTTTTTGAGCCTCGCGTTCCTCTCGCCGCGTATCGCCGTGACGCTCATCGCGAGCGTCGCCGGGAGCGCCGCCCTGCTCGTCACCGGGGCGATGTACGTCCTCTCGATCCCGTGGAACCCGCTGACGATCACGATGTCGTCGCTCACGCTCGGGATCGGCGTCGACTACGGGATCCACCTCTTCGAGCGCTACGAGTTCGAGATCGAATCACACGGGGTCGATCGGTTGACCGCGGCTTCGACGGCAGTCTCGAAGCTCTCGCGGCCGATCATCGGTTCGAGTTTCACCACGATATTCGGGTTCGGGGTGTTGACCATCTCGCGGTTCCCCGTGCTCGCGAACTTCGGGAAGACGACGGTGCTCGCGATCGCCTTCTCGCTTCTGACGGCGTTCACCGTCCTGCCGGCGGCGCTGACCGTCGTTCATCTCGTCGACCGGACGAGCACGGACACGGATCCCGACGCTTCGGACGAGTAAGCCGGTTCCACAGTCGGATTCCCCGTCCACGAGACTTTTCATGGATGGTCCCGTAGGCCGGGTAACCCGATGATCGGCGATACACCCAGTCCGTCCGGCTCCGACCGTGACACCGACGTAGCGTGGTGTCACGGAGCCGTCCGGAACGTTTCCCGGACGTTCGCACTCACAGTCGAGAGCCTCGATGAGCCGATGGCGACACAGATCTGTCTGGGGTACCTCCTGTGTCGGATTCCGGATACGATCGAGGACGCCGGTCACGTGCCGCCCGAAGCGGGGGCGGACCTGTTGCGGACCTACGCCCGGTCGATCGATCCCGACGACGCGCGCGGGATCGAGGCGTTCACAGCCGCGGTCGAGCCGTGGCTCCCGCCGGAGGCGGACCGATCCGACGACTGGGACGTCGTCGCGGCGGCGCCGCGGGTGACGTCGGCGTTCGGAACGCTGCCGGCGGACGTCCGGGAGGCGATCACCCCGCCGGTGATCGAACTCGTCGAGGGGATGGCGACGTTCGTCGAGGAGCACGCCGAAAGCGACGGGCTCCGGATCGGCACGCGGGCGGAACTCGAGGAGTACTGTCACTACGCCGCCGGCACGGTCGGCATACTCGTCACGAACCTGTTGACACGTGAGGAGATCGACGAGGGGCGCCGGCGAACGCTGTACGAGACCGCCGAGTCCTTCGGTCTCCTCTTACAGCTCGTCAACATCGCCAAGGACGTCTACGACGATTACACCGAGGAAGACAACGTCTATCTGCCGGCGTCGTGGCTCAGCGAGGAGGACGTCCCCCAGGAAGCGATCCTCGAGGAGAAACACCGCGAGCCGGCTGCGGCCGTCGTCAGCCGTACGGCGGCCCACGCCCGGACGTTTCTCGACGAGGCCGAACGGTACCTCCAGAAGATGCCGCTCAGACACGGCAACACCCTCGCCGCGTGGGGCGTGCCGTTTCTGCTCGCCGTCGGTACGCTCCGGGAACTCACCGACAGCCCGGTCGACGCGCTCACCGAGCGGGACGCGAAGGTCTCCAGACAGGAGGTGTACGCGGTCGTCGAGGCGATGGCCGACGCCGACCGGGCGGCGCTTTCGGAGTTCCGTTCGATCATCGCCCGCGAGCCGTTCCACACCACGCGTCCGAGCCCGGAGTGACCGTCGGGTTTAGCTGTCGGGATACTTCGGCTCGCGCTTTTCCGCACGCCCGAGCGCCGTCTCGACGACGTCGCGGACGTCACCGTGGAACTCCTCGCCGTGCCCGGCGTACATATGTTCGATCCCCTCGCCCATCTCCGTTAGGAGCGTCCGGAGGCTCTCGATCAGCCGCTCGCGGGACTGACCGGCCATATCGGTCCGCCCGAAGCTACCGTACTCGAAGGCGCCGTCGTTGTGGACGACGACGTCGCCGCTGAAAAGCGTCGTCTCGGAGACGAACGAGACGTGATCGTCCGCGTGGCCGGGCGTGTAGACGACGTCGAAGGGCTCCTCGCCGATGAAGACCTGATCGCCGGCCTCGAGTGCTGTCTCGCGGCGCGGGTGCTCGGCGTAGGCGTACAGCGGCGCGTCGAAGGCGTCGAGGACGGCATCGAGCCCGCCGACGTGGTCGGTGTGTTGGTGGGTCAACACGACCGCATCGAGCGTGTCGGTGTGTTCGGCGATTGCGTCGACGACGCCCTCGTAGGCACCCGCGTCGACGAGGACCGTCCGATCGCCCTCGACGAGATAGGCGTTACAGGTGAACGTCTCGGCGCCGGCGGTGACGTTTGTCACGGTTGTCGCGTCCATACCGAGGGCTCGGCCGGCGGCGACTTCACTCTGACGTCGACCCCCCGGCCCGGTGGAGTCGGAGGGTCACTTCCGCCCCCGTCTCGGGATCGCCGAAACGGAGCTGGCCGTCGACACCCCGGACGACCCACTGTGAGACCCAAAGCCCCAGCCCCCGGCTGTGATCGAGCTGGGTTATCTCCCGGTCGCCGCTGACGACCGCGCGTTCCCGTTCGGGGATCCCGGTGCCGTCGTCGCTGACGGTGATATCGAACCGCCCCCCGTCGGCCGGCGACATTTCGATATCGACCGTCGGATCGCCGGGGTGGTGTTCGATCGCGTTCTCGAGGAGGTTCTCGATCGCGGTTTCGAGCAGTTCGTCGGCGACGACCTCGGCGGTCGCCTCCGCCGAGACCCGGATCGTCGCGTCCGGATGCTGCCGGCGGAACCGCTCGGCGATCGATTCGACGATCGGTTCGGGATCGATCGCGACCCGCTTTCGGTCGACGTCCAGCGCCTGCTTGATCCGTCTGACCTGCTCGCCGAGTTTCGAGACGTCTGTCGCCTCCTCGTAGATCCGTTGGCCGAGGGCCCGACACTCCGGGGTCGTCCCCTCCTCGGCCAGCAGATCGGCGTAACCGATGATCGCCGTCATCTCGTTTCGGAGGTTGTGCCGAAGCACGCGGTGTAACACCCGAAGCCGGCGTTCCTGCTCGAGGCGGTCGGTGATGTCGGTGTAGATACCGAACCCGCGGTCGGTCCCTCCCCGGCGGTAGGTGAACCCGCGGAAGAGAAACGTCCGTCGGCCGTCGGCGGTCTCCCGTTCGACTTCCGCCGTTCGGTAGCCCTCCCGGATCGCACGTTCGTCCAGCCGTCCGGCCGTCGCCTGCCCGTCCGGGACGATGAGTTCCGAAACCGGCCTCCCGGCGACCGCCGACTCCTCGCGGCCGAAGGTCTCCTCGAACGCCCCGTTTACCCCCCGGACGATCGGGACGCCGTCGCGGAACTCGACGTCCGCGACCGCGTCCGGAAGCCGATCGAAGAGCCGCCGGAACCGGTCGCCACCCGTCGGACCGGGGGCGTTCTGCCCGGAAGCCGCCGAGCCGGATCCGGTCGAGACGCCGTCGTCCCCTCCGGGGGACGGCGTGGCGGGATCGCTCCGGGCGCCGCCGTCACCGATGACCGCCCCGACGGCCGACCCCGATTCCGGGTCGGAACCGATCGTGAACGCCCGCGTTCGCCCGATCTCGGCCCGGACTAGTCCGACGAGCAGCCGGAGGAAGTCCCGTTCCTCGGTGGTAAAAGCGGACCGGGACCGTTCGCTTCCGAACCAGACCGTCCCGCGGCGGTCGCCGTCGACGGCGAAGTCATCGCCGATGTAGCTCCGCAGCCGCACGAAGGGGGCGGCGAGCCCCTCGGTCGGAGGGCCCCAGACCGTATCGGGGAGTTCGAGCGGGCCGTCCGTCCGGACCGTCGCCCGACAGATCGTCCCCGAAAGCGAGTGGTCGGCAGCCGCGACGTCGTCGCCGGCGACGACGGTGTAGTCGACCCCGTCGGTGAGTGCGACGGCGCCGATCTCGAGGCCGAGGCGGTCGCGCCCGAGATCGAGGAGCCGTTCGACGGTCCCGACGGCCGACGACAGCCCCAGCTCGGATCCTCCCGTCGATCCCGTGTGGATCGTCGGCGGGTCCCCTCGCGTTCGCCGACAGACCCGCACGATCAGATCCGCGAGGGAGCGTCCCTCCGGATCCGGGTTCCCGCCGGTCACGTACTCGGCCGGATCCAGCCGGGCGGCCGCCTCGGCGACGGCCGGATCGTCCGTCCGGTCATAGAGGATCGCCGGGACGGCGGCCTCGGAGAGCGATTCGAGCGCTGACAGCCCCCCGCCCGGAACCGCACAGACGACACAGTCGGCGTAGGCCGCGTAGTCGGCGACGAAATCGCTCTCAACGCGCTCGATGCGGACCCGGCCCTCGGGATCAGTGGGATGTCCACGGCCGACGTAGGCGGCGACCACCGGCGTATCCAGTGGGTCGTTCGTGGTCCGATCCCTGAGCCCCATCGATCCGACGCTACATCAGCGGCTTTGATAACGGTACCGCCGGATTCGAACGCCGATTCTGACGGAGGGTCCGGGGGAGGAGGCGAACCCCACGGGTGCGAACGATTTACAATCCCGGGGCCGTAAGTCATGAACGACCATGGGGTTCGGCAGTTACGACGAGTCCGAACAGGACAACCAACAGATCGACACGGAGGACATCGAAACGGGCGAGGGTCGGACGACGTCGATGCACGACGGCGAGGTCAGCTTCGAGTACGACGACGCCTCGAGCGAGGACCTACTCGAGGCCTACGAGGAGTTCAAAAACCAGTGAAACCGGGGCGCCGGGCGCTCGGAGTCGCCGAGTCCTACCGGGGAACCGACGGGACGGCAACCAGCACGCTCGCCGGCGCCGTCGTCCGGGTCGACCGGGCGGTCGGCGATTTCTCTTTCGCCCGCTGTGCCGTCGGCGGGCGCGACTCGACCGACGCGATCGAAGCCCTCTGGAAGCGACTCGACCGGCCCGACGTCCGGTATCTCTTCCTCGCCGGGGTCGCCCCGGCGTGGTACAACGTCGTCGATCTCGGGCGGCTCCATCGGGTGATCGAGCGGCCGGTGCTTTCGGTCTCCTTCGAGGACAGCGGCGGGCTCGAAAGTGGGATCGCCGAGGCGTTCGACGGCGACGAGCGGCGCCTCCGCTTGGAGGCCTACGGGGCGCTTCCGGGCCGGCACCGGCTGGAGATCGACGGCGAGCCGCTTTTCGTCCGATCGATCGGGCTCGACCGAACGCGGGCCGATGCCGTCGTTGAGGCCTACACCCAGAAACGGCGGCCGGAACCGCTCCGGGTCGCGAAACGGCTCGCACGCCGGGTCGACGCCGCCCGCCGTGAGGGGACGATCGCCCCCGACGATCGGCGGGATTAACTCCCGGGGCACCGATCGGACGACCGTGACAAGCGAGATCGACGTGACGGAGTGTACCCGCTGTGAGACGCTGTGTGGCTCCCGGAGCCGCATCGTCAACGGCGTGGGGCCCGACGACGCCGAGTTGCTCTTCGTCGGGGAGGCGCCCGGACGGAAGGAAGACGAGGGCGGGGAACCGTTCGTCGGCCGTTCCGGGGACGTCCTCGATTCGGCGCTCCGGGATCAGGGGCTCGCCCGAAGCGACGTCCGGATCACCAACTGCGTCCGGTGTCGACCCCCGGAGAACCGCGACCCGACGGCCGAGGAACTGGCGAACTGCCGTGGATACCTCGAACGGGAGATCGACGCCGTCGATCCGACGGTGCTGGTCGCGCTCGGGAAGGTCCCCTCAGAACACCTGCTGGGGCGCTCCGTCGGCGTGACCGCCGAAGCGGGTTCGGTGGACGAGACCCGGATCGCGGGGACGGTACGGCGTGTCGTGGTCTGTGTTCATCCCGCCGCGACGCTGTACGATCCGGGCCAGCGGGAGCCGTTCACCGAGGCGATCGGCGCGGCCGTCGGCCTCGTCGACGGGGGCGGCGATCAGTCCCGGCTCGGGGAGTTCTGACGGGACGACCGCGCCGGGGGGCGGCTACCCCGAGAGCCGGAAAACGTGTTCGCGGTCGGCCCCACAGCTCGGACAGACGTGCCGGTAGACGATCCGTCCGCCGTTCGAGCCGCTCGTCCAGTTGCCCTCCTCGTCGACGTACCCGCAGTCGGGACACTTCGTGTCGGTGGTCTCGTACCGACGCCGGAGCCGCTCGATCGGCGTCCGCCCTTTCGTGACTCGTGTTACCATACCACGTACCTACCTCATCGAGGAAAATAAATGTAGCCCCGGAGGGTTTCGTGCGCACCGAACGCCGATCCATTCAGTCGGTTCCCCCCGGATCAATCGAAGCGGCCCGTCCGGAGGGAAACGCACTTGCCCGACGGCCGCCCAGCTAGGGTATGACCACGACACAGCGGACCGCCGAGGTCGTCCTCGTCGATTACGGGCTCGGGAACCTCCGGAGCGTCACCCGGGGGTTAGAGCGGGCCGGCGCCGACGTGACGCTGTCGGCGGACCCCGCGGAGATCGACGCCGCCGACGGGATCGTCCTCCCGGGGGTCGGCGCGTTCAGCGAGGGGATGGAGAACGCCGGACCGTTCCGCGAAACGCTCGTCGATGCCGCCGACGCGGGGACGCCGCTCTTCGGGATCTGTCTCGGTATGCAGATGCTGCTTACGACCAGCGAGGAAGCCGAGACGGTCGGGCAGGGCGACGTCCGGGGACTCGATCTCGTTTCGGGGACGAACCGACGGTTCGACGAGGGCCAGAAAGTACCGCACATGGGCTGGAACGAACTCGACGTCGAACGGGAGCACCCGATCGTCGAGGGGGTCGACGGTGAATACGCTTACTTCGTCCACTCGTATTACGCAGCCCCCGACGACGAGGACGCCGTCGTCGCCACGACGGACTACGGGACGGAGTTCCCCTCGATCGTCGCCAGCGAGGCCGGCAACGTCTTCGGGACCCAGTTCCACCCGGAGAAATCCGGGGAGACGGGGCTCGAGATACTGCGGAACTTCGTCGAGTACTGTCTGGACTGACTGCCGACCCGGCAGCGAGGCGGTACGTTCAGTAGTCCAGATCGAACTGTTCGTTCTCCGTGACGGTGTTGAGTACGACGCTCGTGTTCGACTCCTTGATGTCCGGGTCGATGAGCAGTTCCTTGATCTGTTCGTTCATGTGGTCGGTGTCGGTGAACTTCCCGATCGCGAAGATGTCGTGGTCGCCGGTGACCTCGTAGACCGACACCATGTGTTTGTGGCTCTGGAGCCGGTCGGTGATGTCGGGCAGTGCGCTGCCCTCAACTTTCAGCTGGATGACGGCCGTCACGTCGTAACCGAGTTCGCCGTAGTCGACGATCGGCGCGTACCCATTAATGATGCCCTGGTCTTCGAGGTCGGAGATGTGGTTCGAGACGGTCGTAACCGAGACGTTCAGATCCTCGCCGAGCGATCGAAGCGAGGCTCGGCCGTCTTCCAGTAGCGCGTTCACCAACTTCCGGTCGAGATTTTCGTACGTCATTACACCCCGGTACGACGTGGAGGGTTTAGAAGTTTACGAATATACAGTTCTATTCGGAGGGACAGGAGATTTGCGCAGAACAATAACGTTTTAGTACGGGCACGCATCGGAACAGACGACGAGAAACATGACGAACGAAAACGTCACTCCCGATGGCGGTCTTACAGCGGAAGCACAGGCTGTGCTCGACGAAATCGAAGAGAAGGACGTCGGTTTCCTGCGTCTGCAGTTCACGGACATCCTCGGCACCGTCAAGAACGTCGCCGTTCCGGCCGATCAGGCCGAGAAGGCGTTCACCGACGGGATCTACTTCGACGGCTCCTCGATCGAGGGGTTCGTCCGCATCCAGGAGTCCGACATGCGGCTCATCCCGGACGCGAGCACGTTCGCGGTGCTGCCGTGGCGGAAACGCGAGGACGGCGCCTCCGCGCGGATGATCTGTGATGTCTACAACACCTCCACGGGCGAACCCTTCGAGGGCGACCCGCGGTACGTCCTCCAGCGCGCGATCGACCGCGCCGAGGAGATGGGCTTCGAGATCAACTTCGCGCCCGAACCGGAGTTCTTCCTCTTCGAGGAGGACGAGGACGGCCGTGCGACGACGAAGACGGGCGATCAGGGCGGCTACTTCGATCTCGCGCCGAAGGATCTCGCAAGCGACGTCCGACGGGACATCATCTACGGGCTCGAGGAAATGGGCTTCGAGATCGAGGCCTCCCACCACGAGGTCGCCCGCGGCCAACACGAGATCAACTTCGAGTACGACGACGCGCTCTCGACCGCCGACAACGTCGCCACCTTCCGGACGGTCGTCCGGGCGATCGCCGCCCAGCACGATCTGCACGCGACGTTCATGCCCAAGCCGATCCCGAAGATCAACGGCTCCGGCATGCACACCCACCAGTCGCTGTTCAAGGACGGAAAGAACGCCTTCCACGACCCCGACGACGAGTTCAACCTCTCGGGGACGGCCCACTCGTATCTCGCGGGCATTCTCGAGCACGCGCCGGCGATCACGGCGGTCTCGAACCCGACGGTCAACAGCTACAAGCGGCTGGTCCCCGGCTACGAGGCTCCCGTCTACGTCGCGTGGTCCGACCGGAACCGCTCGGCGTTGATCCGTAAGCCCGCCGCGCGCATCCCGGCCGCCAGCCGGATCGAGGCCCGATTCCCCGATCCCTCGTGTAACCCGTATCTCGCCTTCGCGGCGCTGATCCACGCCGGCCTCGACGGCATCGAGAAGGGTCTGGAGGCGCCGGACCCGATCCGGGAGAACATCTACGAGTTCGACGAGGAGAAACGCAAGGAGTACGGCATCGAGACCCTGCCGAGCAACCTCGGCGAGGCCGTTGACGCCCTCGAGGAGGACGAGGTCATCCTCGACGCGCTCGGCGACCACATCGGCGAGAAGTTCATCGAGGCCAAAACCGAGGAGTTCACCGACTATCTCGTCGACGTCTCGGAGTGGGAACTCGACCGGTACCTCGAGAAGTTCTAACGCGTCGGAACGCCGAACGAACGCTTTTTTTCGCGAGCGTCGGAACGCCCGTCAGCCGAGCTGTGCGAGGAGGTCGCTCCCCTCGACGTACGGGAAGCCGTTGCGCTCGGCGTACGCGCGGGCGGCGGCCGGCGACAGCGCGCCGCCGGTCTCGTCGTCGAGCATCTCACAGACCACGACGGCGGGCGCCGTGCCCGCGGCGGCGGCGAGGGCGAGCCCGAGTTCGGTGTGGCCCTTCCGGTCCTCGAGCAGGTTCGGCGCGCCGCGCAACAGATGGACGTGACCGGGGGCCCGGAACTGGGCGGCGAAACTGTCGGCGTCGGTCGCGATCGCCCCCGCCGCCCCGTCGCCCGCGACCTGCGTCTCGCGGGCGATATCCCCGGCGGCCGCACCGAGCGCCGAGATAGTGAGCGCGCGGTCCTCGTCGGTGATCCCGGTGAACGTCTCGCGGTGGTTGACGGTGAGCGAAAACGACGACCGTTCGTCGTATCCGAGATCGTGGGCCGTGCCGGCCGGATGATCGACGATCTCCTGTGTGAACGGCAGTTCCCACGCTCGACAGACGGTATCCGACAGCGCCACGCACACGAGGCCGCCGGCGTCGTTTCGCATCCGGGCGACGTCGTCGGGTTCGACGGCGGCCGCCGGATAGACGAGGTCCACCTCCCCTTCCCGGTCGGTCGCGTCGTGGATCAGGACGGGCCCGCCGCCGGCGAACGCCGTGATCGCCGCATCCACGCCGGCGCCCGCCCGGGCGGTGTTACTGCTCCGAGACATGGACACTCACTCCGTCCCCGTCCTCGATGTCGAGCGCGTCGCGGAGCTTCACCGGGGCGATGATCTCGAGTTGGTCCGCCCCGTGGTGGGTCCGCTCCGGGGAGATGACGTGGACCCCCTCCCGGCGGCCGCCGTGGGCCTCGATCGTCGCCGGCCAGCAGAAAGCGGGCCCGTAGGTCCGTTCCTCGTCCTCCCAGCCGTCGATCCCGACCGGATCGAGCGCGTCCGTGCGGGCCCGCGCCCGGACGCTCTCCTCGTCGAGGTCGACGTTCAACGTTCCGGGGAACGGCTCGTACCCCAGCCGCTCGCGGAACTGCCGCATGTAACCCGAAAGCGAAATGTAGTGTTTCCCCTCGCCCATCCCGCTCGTGACGGTGCCCCGGAGCGTCACGTCGGCGTCGCCCTCGAAGAGCCGCCGGTAGTCGGCGTACTCCCGCTGGAGAGCCCGCTCGCCCTCGTCGGTGACCGCGACACGCTGGCCGTCGCCGGTCAGTTCCCGCGAGAGATAGCCGGCGTCCTCGAGTTGCTGAAGCCGCCGGGAGGCGGTCTGGTTCGACGCCTCGAGCCGCGCCGCCAGCCCGGAACAGGTGATCGTGGCCTCGCCCTCGAGCGCGCCGTCGAGGGCGACAAGCTTCAGCGTCGCCAACTCGTCGTGTCCGACGCGCCCGGTCGTCTGTGACATACCGTCAGGTACGGGCTTTCGGCTCTTAACCGTAACGGAACTGGGGAGCATAACAGAAATGGAAAACTGGGTCGCGTCCGTACTAGACTTCAGGGCCTCGAAAGCTAAAAACTGCCGACTGCGGTCCCGCCGGTCGGGATCCAGCCCGGTGAGGCGTCCGTCCGTCGCCGGCAGCCGGGTCGATCACGACTCGGCGTAGGGACGTTCGCGCCAGAACTCGCTGCCGCCCTTCAGTTCCGGTACCATCGTGTCGGCCTCGCGGGCCAAAAGCGCGACCCGGGAGGCCTCGACCTCCTTCAGGACGGGATGGGTCGGGAGGTACTCCTGGACGGCCTCGGTGAACTCGATTACTTCCCCGTGGTCCGGCATGATCTCCCTCTCGAGCCGGTCCCTGGAGTTGCCGACGTGCATGTACGCCTTCAGTTCGACGAAGTCGGCGTCCGCGCGGTCGAACATCGCCGCGTACCACTCGGGGTGGTGGGTGTTGCGCCCCGACAGCAGCGTCGTCCGGAGGACGGTCCGCGTCTCGTCTTTCCCCGCCAGCACGTCCAGCGTCTCGATCAGCCGCTCCCAGGCGTCCTCCTCGACGGGGTTTACCACCTCGCGGAACGTCTTCCGGTCGGCGGCGTCGACGCTTACGTACAGCTGTGTCGGGTCGCACTGCTCGAGGACTGTCGGTCGGGTGCCGTTGGAGACGAGAAACGTCGTGATCCCCCGGTCGTGGAAGGCCTCGATGAGCTCCGGGAGATACGGGTACAGCGTCGGCTCGCCGTCCAGCGAGATCGCGACGTGACGCGGTTTCATCGCCTCCTCGAAGACCCGCTCGGGGACCGCGTCGTTCCCACCGAACCCCGACAGCAGTTTCCGCTGGAGCTCGATCGACGCCTCCGCGACGGCGTCGGGATCGTCCCACTCGACGTCCCCCAACTCGTAGGCGTGGCCGGCGTGATCCCGCCAGCAGAACACACAGCGCTCGTTGCACTTGACCACCGGGGTCATCTGGATACAGCGGTGCGACTGGATCCCATAGAAATGGTTCTTGTAACAACGTCCCTCCCCCCGAAGAGCGTTTGCCGTCCACCCGCAGGTCTGGGCGGCGGTGTGGTTCTCGCTGTGGTAGTCGGGGTCGTCGACCTGCTTTGGCATACGACCGCCTCGGAGTTCGAACGCCTAAAAACCGCGGATCGAGCGGGGCGTCTCGGGTTCCGGCGCTTCCGACGCGTCGAAGGCGGCCGGCGTCGGCTACAGGCTGATCCCGCCGTCGACGGTGAGCGTCTCGCCGGTCACCGACTCAGTCGTCGCGAACAGCCGGATCGCTTCGGCGACCTCCTCGGGGTCGACGAGCCGGTCGATCGGCGACCGCTCGCGGGCGGCCGGGCGGCGCTCTTCGGCGTACATCTCCGTCTTCGTCGGCCCCGGCGCGACCGCGTTCGAGAAGATCCCCTCGTCGGTGTACTGCTTGGCAAGCGACTTCGTCAGTCCCAACATCCCGGCCTTCGAGGCGCCGTAGGCGGCGTCCGAGGGGCTCCCCCGTGTGCCGGCGATCGAGGAGACGTTGACGATCCGTCCCTCGCCGCGCTCTATCATCCCCGGAAGGACCGCACGCGTACAGAAGAGCGTCCCCTCGAGGTTGACACGGAGCGTCCGCTGTATCTCCTCGTCGGTGGCCGCCTCCAGGGCGGTCGTATAGAACAGGCCGGCGTTGTTGACGAGGACGTCGACGCCGCCGGCCGCCTCGCGTATCTCCGCGACCATCGTTTCGATCGCGTCCGGGTCGCCGAGATCGCACTGATAGACGAGCGCCTCCCGACCGTTCGCCTCGATATCCGCGGCGACGGATTCCGCGCTCTCGCGGTCGCTGTTGTAGTGGACGACGACGTCGTGGTCGGTTCCGAGGTCGCGCGCCGTCGCGCTGCCGATACCGCCGCTTGCTCCGGTGACGAGTGCCGTGGGTGTCATCGTCCTCGCGTTCGGGACCGGTGTAGTAAATACGTTCGACCGATCGGAGCGTCCCGGCCGAACCCGTTACCCCTATACCCGACGCTCGGGAAACGGGGGTATGTTCCGTCCCTTCCGCGAGTCGGTCGAAGCCGCCCTCGGGTCGGCCCTCGAGGCTCGCGAGCTTTCGACCGACGACCTCGGCATCGAGGAACCGCCCGAGGACGTCGACGCCGTGTTGGCCTCCTCGATCGCGTTCCGGCTTGCCGGCGAACTCGGGGCCGCCCCGCCGGAGGTGGCCGCCCGACTCGCCGACGAGATCGACGCCGCCGGCTACGAGTACGTCGACCGCGTCGAGCCGACCGGCCCCTACCTGAACTTCTTTCCGGACGAGGCCTACTTCGAGGGGACCTTAGAGGCCGGGCAGGACTCCGCCTACGGGGCGCTCCCCCCGAAAGACACCTCGATCGTCGTCGAGCACACCTCCGCGAACCCGACCGGCCCGGTCCACGTCGGGCGGGCGCGCAACCCGATCGTCGGCGACGCGGTCGCCAACCTGCTCGAGTACGCCGGCTACGACGTCGACCGACACTACTACGTCAACGACGCCGGCCGACAGATGGCGGTGTTCACGTGGGCCTACGAGCGCTTCGAGGAATCCGAGCTCCCGGAGCCGGCCCGCGACCGCGCCGAGTACCGGATGGTCCGGTACTACCGGAGGGGCAACGATTTCCTGGAGAACGCCGATCCCGAGGCCCTCGAGGCCGCCGAAGCGGAGATCGAGACGATCCTCCAGGGGCTGGAGGCCGGCGACGAGGAGACCTACGAGCGCGTCACCGAGGTCGTCGATACGGTGCTCGCCGGCATGAAGGCGTGTCTGGGCCGCCTGCCGGCGACGTTCGACGAGTTCATAAAGGAGACCCGGTTCATGCGGGACGGCTCGACCGACGACGTCGTCGTCCGGCTCAAGGAACTCCACGGGGCGGTCTACGAGAACGACGCCTGGCAACTGGAATTCGAGGACATCGAAAAGAACCTCGTCTTCCTGCGGGCCGACGGTACCTCGCTGTACACCACCCGGGATCTGGCCCACCACGAGTGGAAGCTCGAAAACTACGACCGGGCGGTGACGGTGCTCGGCGAGGACCACAAGCTGCAGGCCCGACAGCTCCGGTCGACGCTTTCGTTGCTCGGCCACGACACCGACCGGCTCGATTCGGTCATCTACTCGTACGTGAACCTCCCGGAGGGGAAGATGTCGACCCGCCGGGGGACGGGCGTCCAGCTCGACGATCTGCTCGACGAGGCGATCGATCGCGCCCGCGGGGAGGTCGAAGACAGACTCGGCGACCGGCTCCGGAGCGACGACCTCGACGAGAACGCCGTCGAGCGGATCGCCCGGCAGGTCGGGGTCGGCGCGGTCAGATACGACATCGTCTCCAAGCAGCCGACGAAGGCGATCACCTTCGAGTGGGACCGGGCGCTCGACTTCGAGGCCCAGTCGGCGCCGTACGTCCAGTACGTCCACGCACGCTGCTGTGGGATCGAAGGCGAGGCCGACGGGATCGAGCCCACACTCGACGCTTCCGTCCTCGAAACCGATGCCGAGCGCGAACTCCTCGCGACGATCGCCCGCTTCCCGGGTGTCGTCGAGGGCGCCGCCGACGAGCACGAACCCCACCGGATCGCGACCTATACCCGCGAGATTGCCGACCGGTTCAACGGCTTCTACCGGGAGTGTCCCGTCGTCGGCGCCGACGACGAACGGACCCGAAGCGCCCGGCTCGCGCTCGTGATCGCGGCCCGACACACCGTCGCGAACGCCCTCGATATCCTCGGCGTCGAGGCCCCCGAGTCGATGTAGCCGGGGCGGCGCCAGCAGATTCATTTCGCTCGCGACCGAACGGAAGACTGGAGGATTCCCAGAGTGCCCCCCCGCGTCGTTTCGCTTCTTCCCTCGGCGACGGAGATCGTCGCTGCCCTCGGCATCGAGCCGGTCGCGACGTCCCACGAGTGTGATTACCCGCCCGAAATCGAGGACGTCCCGTCAGTCGTCGACTCGCGGATCGACGCCGACGCCTCCAGCGCCGAGATCGACGAACAGGTCCTAGAGGCGGCCGAGGACGGTGCGGGCGTCTATCGGATCGACCGCGAGGCGCTCGCCGCGGCCGATCCGGACATCGTCATCGCCCAGGGGATCTGTGAGGTCTGTGCGGTCGATACCGTCGTCGTCGAGGCCGCGATCGAGGACCTCGGGTTGGACTGTCGGCTCGTGACGACGGATCCCCACAGCGTGGCGGACGTCCTCGCCGACATCGAGCGGATCGGAGCGGCGCTGGACCGAAGCGGTCGGGCCGAAGAGCTGGTCGCGGACCTGCGGTCCCGGATCGACCGCGTGGCCGAATCCGAGAGCCTGATCGAGCCGACGGTCGCGGTGCTCGATTGGCTCGACCCGCCGATGGTCGCCGGCCACTGGGTGCCCGAACTGGCCGATCTCGCCGGGGGTGCCTACGGTCTGGCGGCCCCCGGTGACGCCTCGAAGCCCCGCGAGTGGGCGGCGATCCGCGAGTACGATCCGGACATCCTCGTCGCCGCCCCCTGTGGGTTCGACCTCGGGCAGACCTTCGAGAACCGCACGGATCTGACCGACCGGCCGGGCTGGTCGGAACTGCGGGCCGTCCGGATGAACCGGGTCTACGCCGTCGACGGCCACCATCTGATGAACCGTCCCGGACCCCGGATCGTCGAGTCCCTCGAGACGCTCGCGGCGCTGCTACAGCCGGAGGCGTTCGACGTCCCGGAACCGTGGATGGCCCGGCCGCTCTCGGAGCCGCCGCCATGACGCTTCTCGTCCCGGCCGCGATCCGCGATGCGCTTTCCGAGCACGCCCGTGCGGGAGCACCCGAGGAGGTCGTCGGCGTCCTCGCGGGCCGTCACGGCGCCGCCGAATCGACCGTCTCGCGGGCCTATCGCGCGCGAAACGTCGCGGATCGGCCGACGACGCGGTACGAGATCGACTCCGAGACCGAACTCCGGCTGCTGGAGCGGATCGAAAATACCAGGCTCGAGTGTGTCGGCTTCTATCACTCCCACCCGGCGGGCCCGCCGGAGCCGAGCGACACCGACGCCCGCCTCGCGGCGTGGCCCGGCTACTCGTACGTCATCGTCTCGCTGGCCGGCGGATCCGTCGAACTGGGGAGCTGGCGGTGGAACGGCGACCGCTTCGACCCCGAGCCGGTTCAAACCGAGTGACGCGGCGAGTCGAAACGGAAACCACGCTTTCATCGCTCGATTCCTTCGGGCGCATCAGGTGATCGCTTCGTTCAGCCCCGGTAGTCTCATGAGTCTCCAAAGCACCCGCGGGATCGACGACGGATCGACGACGGACCGTCGACGGCGCTTCCCTGACCGATTCGATGGACGCCGACCGGCCGGCCGACTGATCGGGCCGACCGCATCGTTCCGCCTCAGGCGCCGTCCGGCGACGGAGCCACGAACTGCCCCTCGTCGTCAAACTCGACGGGGGCGGGCTCGGCCACGACCCGGAGGTCATCGCGCTCGCGGGCGGCCGTTATCAGGGGTTCGGAGGCGTAACACCGCTTCAGCCGCATCGTGTCCGTCACGCGGAGGATGCGTGCCTCGTCGCCGGGAACGGGGCCGATGGTCCCCAGCGAGGCCAGCAGGCCCGCACGGTCGGTCTCGACGACGGGCGGCAACCGCACTCCACGGACGGTACTGGCCGTGATGGCGTTGATGAGCGACTTCGACCACTCGAGCCCCTCCAGGACGTCCTCGTGGGCGAGGTCGGCCTGGCCCATCCCCATCGCGTTGCCTTTGGTCTTCGCGGTGTATCCGCGGAGGTAGATCCGCTTTATATCGGGCGATTCGGGCTCGGGTTCGTTGATGGTGAAGTGTCGCCGGCCGGTGACGTTCGTGTCCATCCCCTGCCCGCTGACGTCCTTTCCTAGCTGGTCGACGACGAGGACGTCCAGCCCCTCGAAAGGCAGTTTCGGCATCCGCTCCCAGGCCATCTCGAGCAGTTCCGCCTCCCGGTCGAGGAACTCCGAGGCGGGCACGCCCTCGATGAGCGTGGTGTCGTCGTGTTCGTCCTCGACGATGGCGACGCCACCGAGGACCGGCAGGTCCGAAAGCAGCCGCTGGGCGATCTCGGGGAGCATGTTCCGCAGACTCCAGTCGACGGCCCAGTCGTGGGCCATCTTCGCCCCCCGCTGTTTGCCCATGCCGATGACGAGCATCTTCGAGAGCCCGCTTTCGACCTCGCCGCCGAAATCGGTGTGGGGTTTGATACGGTTGACCGGGACGATGGCGTCGGCCTCGGCCGCGATGGCGTCGAAATACACCGGTACGTCGCGTTCGGGCGTCCGGCCGACCTCGACGACGTCCATCGTCGCGCGGATCTCACAGCCGACCGCTTCCTCGGTGACGCCGAGCGTGGCGAGTTTCTCCCGTTGGCCGTCGGCGGTCGCGCCGCCGTGGCTCCCCATCGCCGGGAAGACGAAGGGGTCGTACCCCTGCTCGTGTACGCCGCGAACGACGCCTCCGACGATGGCCGGCAGGTTCGCGATGCCGCGACTGCCGGCTCCGACGGCCACTTCCCCACCTTCGGGGACGTCCCCGAAGTCGAGCTCCCTCACTGCCGTCGCTGCCCGGTCTTCGATCCCCGCCTCCGGAATCGGGTCGACGTCCCAGACCTGTTCGACGACGCCCATCTGCGGGAGGGCGATTTCGCCACAGGCCCGTCTGACGTCCGCTTCGGGTACTGCGAGTCCCTCTCTCATGGTCGGGAACTCTGACGGCTGGACAAATAAACACACGGACCGCGCAGTGCTGGCCACGCATACGGCGCTCGTGGATGTGCCGGTGTCGTGGACCTGGCGGGGTTTCGTTACGCCGCGTGAAAAGTTCGTTTTAACCTCTTTGCTGTCTGTCGGTTCGGCTGACGAGTAAGGATGTTTGTTATATCCTTATAATACAGTTCATCCGGCTCGTCAACTGCGGATCGGTACGAGACGGGGACCGAGCCCTAACAACTATTTTAAGTACGATACATCCGTTTCGTTCCGAAAACGCTTGACGGCTGTCGTGTACGTTACGAGTCCTTGCTCCCGTGGCAAATTCAAATATCTCTACAAACCCATACTAGCTAGAACGAGTGCGGCGAGTCTGTACACCCCGGACCCCATCGTACATAGGAGAGACAAACTACTGCTGGTCCGCAATTAGGCGCATACGTACGGTAGCTGTGCCCGAGGCGGATTCCCGTGTGGACGCATCTCACCCTAACCGATTTAATACAGTATTGTGAATAATGTGTAATGCCATCGCATTCGGATCGCTCAAAAACCCAAGCCCTCATCGACGAGGCCCCGATCGGGATCTTTGAGATCGACGATGACGGCCAGTACATCGACGTGAATCAGGCCGCCTGTGATCTCGTGGGCTATTCTGAAGCCGAACTGCTGGATATGTCGATCACAGACCTGCATCCAAACAGTGACACCCTCGACGACGTGAGTCTCTTTTCGGAAGTTCAAGAGCACGGCCAGGCGCGAACTGAGACGGCGCTCCAACAGAAAACAGGCCAGAACATAGGTGTGATACTCGATGCAGTGCACATCGATGACCGAATCGTCGGGTATGTCGAAGAGATCACCGAGGTAGACCACTCAGAGCCACAGGTCGAAGAGGAAAGTGCAGCCTCAGTACCTCACACCGTCGAATCCGACTGATCCGTCTGTTTTTTACCGATCGGTATGTGGTGTGTTAGCATAGTTGTCAACCACCAACTATCTCTCTTTACACTCTATAGAGGGATACTTGGCGATTGGCACCCCCTGTTAACATACCACATGACACCCGTTCTACCCGACTGACCAGACATGGCACCACAAGCGATAGTCCTCGATTACCGGACACTCAGATACCGGATACTAACCAGGCACCCGTCGTTGACGATTGATTGCGCCCACCCGATGGCTTCCGGGTGGCCCAAACCCCACCCTATTGGGAGGAATATCGCTCTCTACAGGTCTTGTGATTCCCCGATCCCTCGATACACCCAATTCGCTGAAGTGCCACCACAATCGGTTAGAGAGCTTCTATTGTCCAGTAAACTGCTAAAGTCTCTTTGAAAATTCACACAGTAAAGAAGCCTGTCACGCGTGAATGAACGTGATACGTCTCGCGCTGATGGTGGCATTCAGATGACAGGAGAGATATGGCGATTCAGTAGCAGGAAAATTTAGACCGCGCTGAAAAGTATTACACCCAAGTACGACTTCACGCAGTGTTAGCCGACGAGATCGACTCGTCATGGGAAGCAAGAGATACCTACGGACTGGCTAACATCTCGTAGTTTCGTCCATAGACACCCTGAAGCCGAGCATCTTATGATCTAACCTAATCAGATTTGGTATTTGTCCCTTAGTTCTAAGTGAGTCCGGTTCTGTGGTTCTTCTATGGTCGCTCACGCAGTGGATACGGTAAAAACCGAGGACAAGCGGAGGATGAAAGAAATCTTGCGAGGGATGGATGAAGTTTCAGTCGATGAAATAGTTAATCGAGATGATACACCTTTTGACAACAAACAGGAAGTAGTGTCCGTTCTTCATGCTTTGTTGAACGAAGGAGAAGTCTCTCATAATGTAAGTCGAGAGTACTACCTAACAGCATAGGTCGGAATCAGATCTTAGTGTAGCTTCAGCCATTGTCTCACTAGCTTTCGGCAACCGGGACTGGATAGAGTCCACGTAGCTTGATGCGCGCGT
>NZ_JAHLKM010000030.1 GCF_024449025.1 Natronomonas aquatica
TCGCCCGGCCCCACGTCGGTCTCGGTGACCTGCTCGTCGAGGCGGGCGGCGGCGACCTGCCGGCGCGCCCCCTCGGCGAGTGCGAAGCCCTCGTCGGTGTCGCGGATGTCCGACTCGGGGTCTAACTCGCCGCTCCCGAAGGTGCCGATGTCGGACTCGAAGCGGCGGGCCGCCAGCCGGTCGTCGGCGGTGCCGGCCAGCTCGAAGCCGTCGCCGGCCGCCGCCAGGCCCGCGCTGGGGTCAACGTTCGACAGCGGCGTTTCGCTCTCGAACTGGCGGGCGACGACGCGCCGCTCGCCCGTGTCGGTCAGCCCGGCGTCGGTGATCCCGCTCTCGCCCACGTCGATGCCGAAGTCGCCGGGCTCGGCGAAGGGCGACTCGCTCGCGAGCCCCTGGGCCGCCCGCATCGCCACGTCGTCGCGGCGGCCGGCGGCGACGCCCAGCTCCGAGACGCCGCGCGGGCCGACCTCGGCGTTCAAGTCCTCGGCTTGGATGTAGGCGGCGTCACTCGCCGTCCGACGCCGCGCCCGCGCGGCCACGTCGTCACGCCGCCCCGGCGCGACCGCTGGGTCGGCGCTGATCGCTTCGGGGTCGACGTTCGGGTTCACGTCACTCGGCTGCACGAAATCCGCTTCGCCGGCGAACCCGTCGGTGACGTTCTCGCTGAACTGCTCGGTGCCGGAACTGCGGAGGAACACGTCGAGCCCCTCCAGGCGGTCGACCGTGCCGACGCCCTCACGAGAAACGTCGATCTCGTTGGCGATCTCACGCGCCGCCCGGTTTTGGCGGCTGCGGGACGGGACATTTCGGTCCTGACCCCCACCCCTGACGCCCGAATCCCGGCGTTCGATCGCCGTCTCACGCTGGCCGCTTTGGACGGCGTCGAGCCGGCGGGCGCGGTCGGTGGTTGGTTGGTTTTCGGGCATCAACGACCTCCCATCACTTCTGTGATGTCGAACATGTCTTTATCATCGTTCGCGCGTTCCTGCTCGGCTTGCGCGAACGCCATGTCTGCTTCCTCTCCGCCGGCGAATGATTCGATCACGCTTTTCGGCATGCCGCTGCTTGCCTTTTCAGCCGCGATCCGATCCAGTTCTTGTTGTTCTTGCTCCGGGTCTTTGTCAAAGCGGCCAAACCGATCCGTCACGGGTACATCGCCGCCGCTTCGATTTGCCCGTCCGCCGGTGCCGACACCATCGAACGCCTCGCCGGGGCTCAACGACACATCGCTTTCGACTGCTTGTGCTTGGAACAGTTCACGCCCTAAGTCGCTGTCATCCAGTCCGGCGGCTGCTTGCTCATCTGAGAGGAACATATCGTTGCCGCTGGCTGAGAAATCGGCGCTTTGGCGTCTTTCCTGCTTGTCTTTCAGCGATTGTATCTCGTCGAGAAAGTTTTTTCCGCGCCTTGTCAGATCATCGCGTTCAACATCGCCGCGCCGAATGTCCATCCGCTTGAGTTGTGGATCGTCCGTCGGCGTGTCCACGCCGGGGTAGTCGAACCGTCCGGGGTTCTCTTTCCATTTGTCCTCGTCTGTCGTGATCGGTGCCCGGCGTCGGTTATCCGTCCGAACGGCGTTGTCGCCGCGTGTTCGGGTCGTGTGCCGCGCATCAACGCGGTCTTTATCTCCCAGCCCGACTCTGAAATCACCGACCGGAGAACGGATACCAGCGGCGCTTACGCTCCCGCTGGTTCGGCTTCGGGACGTGTCCCGCGGCGCTTGCTCTTTGATCCGTTCGGCTTTCGTTTGGCCGATCCCGTCGACCTCGGCGAGTTCGTTCACGGTCGCGCTTTGCACGTCTTCGAGGTTCCGGAAGCCCTTGCTCCGCATTTCTCGAAGGGTCGTATCGCCGACGCCCTCGAAATCACGCAGCCGTGTCTTCCCGCCGATTTGCTGTTCTGCTGCTTGTCTGCGAAGGTTGTCTCTCATGAGTCTGAAGCCTCCTGTTGCACGTCTTGCAGTCCCAACGCGCCCCGTACGTCCTGCGCGCTGGGCACCGAATAAATCGCCAGCCCGACGGCCATGATGAGCCGCCAGCCATCGACGGGAATGCCGCTGAACAGCCACACGAGCGCGAGCATCGACCCGAACACCGTCGGGCCGAGAAACGCGAACACGCGCAGCGCACGACTCTCCAGCGGCGGCCACGCCGCCAGCGCCCGCCCGCCCGTGACTTCGACCGCGATCTCGGCGTCCGGCGTGCCGAGTCGGGCGATCGCCCAATGCGTCGCCTCATGCGCGAGCGTCGGCGGGAGCGAGCACACGCCCGCGAGTTGGGTGAGGCGGCGGGTCATGGTGCGACCACTCCGAAGTCGATTAGGTACAGGTATGCTGCCGTAACGAGCACGGCAGCGCCGATCGCGGCTTTGGCCCACCGCCAGCCGCTGTATTCGCGATCGCCGAACACCGACGCCGCGTTCGCGGCGGCGTAGCCCATCAATCCAACCCACGGGTACATGAGCAGCGCCTGGTTCATCGCGGCTGCTTGCGGGCCGAACTCGACGCCGGTGCGAACAAGCACATCGTTCACGAGGATGATAAACCACGCATACAACGTCGCCAGCGACGCGACGCCGAACACCGCGCCGATCGCCGACAGCCAGCCGATCGCTGCTGTTCGGGGGTCAATACTTCGGAGTGATTCTTTGTACTGGTTGAGTGTTGACATGGTTAGAACTCCCCTCGCGTCGTAAACCGCTGATAGGCCGCAAACGCCGCGACGGTCACGCCGACGACCGTCACCGTATACGCTAAGGTGACGTACTGCGGTGGCAGCAGCGCGATCAACGACGACCCGAGCAGGATCGTCACGACCGCCGGGACGACGACCGTGCCGTCGCCGGCGATGTGCAGCGACGTAAGCAGCGTGCCCGCGAGTAGCAAGCCGATCAACGTCGGCGACGGGCCGGCGGCGAACGTCCCGTCGATGACGCACTGGGTCGCGTTGCCCTGCGTGCCGTTCGCAAAGCACGACAGCGACGAGTCGTTGAGGTTCTGGCTCTGGAGGATGATCTGTGCGATCATTTCAACTCACCTATTCTCGTGAACTGCACGAGGCCGACGAAGGCGATGATCTGGGCGATGCCCCCCACCGGCAGCGCGAAATAGGCGGGGAAGCCGAGGTTCATCAGCGTGAGCGGCAACAGCGCGACGGCGCCCACGAGGCCGACGAGGAACTTCCCGCCGGAGATCGCCAACCCCACCAGCGTCGGCTCGTTGTCGCCGGTCACGTCGCTCTGTAACCCGCCCTCGTCACTTTCGTCGACGCTTGATTGATTCGCCACTTCGTCGATCGTGCGGGTGGTCTCGGCGTCCCCCGGCGACTCGCCGAACACCGCGGCGCCGATGCCGGAGCCCGACAACAGCGCGAAGGCGAGGCCGAACGCCAAGACCAACCCGAGCACACCTTTCGTTTGCATTATCGTAACCTCCCTGACGTGCCGACGGTCACAAGCACCGAGACCAACCCCGCGAGCACGACCGCCGGCATCGGAATCGGAACCACGCCGACGAGCGTCAGCAGGCCGGCGTAGCCCGACCCGACCAGCGCCGCCATGCTCGGCTTGACGATCACGAGCAGCCCGATGATGGCGAGGATGGAGACGAAGCCCATCAACTCAAGCACCTGCGGCGGGATCGGCGCAAAGTCGATCGGCGGCACGTCGCCGAGCCGTTCCTCGAAGGTCACGGTTTCGAGCCCCCGCTGGGCTTCGACCGTCACCGTCGCCGTGTCCTCCTCGGGATCGAACGACGTGTTGAGCGGGTAGGTCTCGACGTAGCGATCCGTCTGGCCGTCGAGCGTTTCGGTCGTCTCCGGGCGGAGTTGGTTGCCGTCCTGATCCTCGACGGTGATCGTGATCGAGTCGGTCTGGCCCTCCGGGTCGAGATAGACCAACCGCAGTTCGTCGTTGTGGCTCGCCCCGTCCGGCGCTTTCCGCAGGCTGGCCTGCATGGCCGCGCCCTCCGACACATCGGCCGTGAACTCCACGTCGCCGATCGTCAGCCGCGCGAGGTCGGCGCCCTGCACGACGTAGCTGCCGAGAATCCGCTGCTCGCCGGCCTCGTTCTCGACGCGGATTCGGTACCGCTGGCTATCGACCAGAATGGTCGGGAAGCGCCCGTCGGCGCCGACGTAATCCCCCGAGATCGTTCTATATTCGGTCTGGCCGTTCCGCGTGATCGGCTTTTCGACGATCAACTTCGTGTCGGCCCCGAAGCGGTCGGTTTGATCGTTGAGTTCGAATCTCACTTCCGCGGAGGGCTCGTCCGTCGGGAGCAGGTAGATTTCCTGCGTCTCGACGATGTTCTCAATCAAAATCCGGCGATAGGTGAAGTCCGCGTTGTCCTCCCGCACCGTGACGATAAATTCTTGATCGGCCGGCAGCCCCGACAGATCGACCGTGCCGTTGGTGACGTTGCGCTCGACGACGGTATCCGATTCGCCGAAAAAGCGCGCCCGGAGCGTTACGTTACTGTTGTCGATCAGTTCGTCGGGCTTGACTTCGTTGCGGACCTGCAACTCGCTCGGCACCGTCTTGAGTTCGATATTTTTCGTCCCGCTCGGCAAGTCGAACGTCGCGGTCCCGTCGCTGCCGACCACGGTATCATCGAGCACGTCGCCGGTGCCGGTATCGACGACCGCCGCGCCGACGTTCGGCAGGCCCGTGAGTGTGATCGTAAAGCCGTTGCTCGAATCATACGCGAAGTCTGTCGAGCCGTTGTCAATCGCGTAATCGCGCACCTGGAGCGTGTTCACGTCGCCGCTCTCGACGGTGAACTCGCGGTTCAAGTCCGAGCGGTTCACCGTGATCGGCGTGGTGGCATCGACATCGGTGACGGTGATTTCGGAGCCCGAATAGGCCCCGTCCCCGACGCCGATCTGTGCGCTGCCGGGCGCCGACACCGTGAGGTTCCCGTCGCTAAAGGTTTGATCGTCCGCGAACGGGACGGCTTCGACCTCCCGGTCGTCGGTGAGCGTCACTTCGAGACCGTCGTTCGTGACGTACGTGACGCCGGCCGTCGAGGAGTGCGTCAGCGTCGCGGCCAGCGCCGACCCCAGCGGCCCGCCGAGCAGGATTACCACGACGAGCACCGCGGCGACGTGCTCGCGGCGGACGCTCGGGATCATCGCACTCGCCTCCGGCGATCGACCGTGCGTTCGTCCTGCACCGCGCCGGCGATCACCCACGCCCAGATCGCTAACGCGAGCATCACGAGCACCAGCGGCGCGATCCGATCGGCCCAGATCACGGCGTTAGCCCACCGGCTCGAACGGTCAATCAGGGGTAACAGTTGCTCGACGAACACGCGCTGGTACACCAGCCCGCCAACCATGAGCGAGAGCGTCCACACCACCGCGACGCCGATCCGCTGCCATGTCGCCATCTATCGCACCCCCGATTTTGACTCAACGACGGAGCGGGCGATGAGCGCCGCCGCGATGCCGACGAGCATGATAAAGAGCGCGTTCTCGATCACGCCGTTGAACGCTTTGTACAAATAGCCGTTCTGTGGCCCGACATGGGGCAGCAAAAACCCGCCGACGGTTTCGAGGATCGCTGCGGCTAAGACTGCGATGCCGATGGTGAGCACGGCGCGAATATACGCGCCGAACATCGTCAGATCGCCCCGACCGTGCCGAGTGTGTTGACCATGAGCGACGGCAGCGAGCCGCCGCCGCCACCACTACCGAGCAGTTTCGGCCCCAGCAGGACGATCGCGAGCGTCCCGAGGATGATCCCGGCACAGATCAACAGCAGTTTGATGATGCCCGGCCCTTCGTCGCCGTTGGCGAGCCCGCGGATATACCCACGGTCCTCCTGCATTTGCATGTGCTCGGAGTCGGTTTCTTCGGCCCGCCATTGGGCGGCCTTCCGGGCCGAGATTCGCATGCCGTCGTAGCCGTCGCCGCTGTCGATGTCGATCACGGTGTCGCCGAGCCACTCGCCCGCTTCCTCAACACCGTCCAACTCAAAGTCGATCGGCTTGTCGGCGTATCCGCCGTCGGGGATCGCACCGTTGGTGACATCGGCCGCGGTGTCGTCGCCGTACTCCAGCGTACAGCGG
This sequence comes from Natronomonas aquatica, assembly GCF_024449025.1. Lineage (GTDB taxonomy): Archaea > Halobacteriota > Halobacteria > Halobacteriales > Haloarculaceae > Natronomonas > Natronomonas aquatica. Next base: position 6,068 of record NZ_JAHLKM010000030.1, read on the forward strand.
AACGTCGGGTTCGTGAACACCGGGAAATAGTTATCCAAGTCGATCGCTTCGCCGATCCGCGGTTTGAGCCAGCCGGCCTGTGCGTGGTCGTCGTCGTCGAGCAGGACAGCCGGCGCGCGGCCCAGGTAATCGACGCTATTGCCGTCGCGGCCGGGGTGCCAGACCTTATCGCGGCCCTTGACCTTCCAGCCCGGCTTTTCGCCCTCGTCCGTTTCCTCCGGGGTTCGGTATTTGATCGGCTCAAACTCGATTCGCTGGCCGGGTTGGGCGTTGATGCCGAGTGCGTCGCCGCCCGAGGCTTTGTAGTAGTTTTCGAGGCTTTTGACCGCCATGCGCTTGAACAGCGTTTCCCGAAACCCGATGATCGGCTTCGGGATGGTCGTCAGGAGCCACGCCCCGGCGCGGCCGAGGCGGTTGGTTTCGTGCCGTTCGGCTGTGTCGTCCGACTCGGGGGGTGTCTCGGTGCCGCCGTGGCCGTTGGTCTCAGCAGCGTCGCTCATTCGAGGATCCTCCCGACACGGCTGGCCGTGCCTTCTTCCTCTTGCTCACGTCGGGTCGTGGTCTCGGTTTTGACCGTCGAGACGCTATCGAGCCCGGCCCCGTTCCGCGACAGCGCCATCAGATCGGCGGCGACCTCGGCCGAGCCGTAGATTTTGCTGAACTGTGCGGACGTGACCGGCTCCGTCGCCGTATCGAGCACGGCCGTCTTAGCCGTCCAATACTCCTTGTCGCCGGGAATGTCCTCGCGTTCGTACGCTTCGGCGGGCGGGGAGTCGGCGCCTTTCATCGCCGCGAGCAGGAACGGCCGATCGCGAAGCAAGCGACCCGGCCGCCGTTCGGCGACGGCCCGCTCGCGTTTGTTCTGCATGATGAGATCGGCTTGCATGTCCCAGTCGTCGCCGCGGTTGGTCACGGCGTGGGCGCCGGAGAACCACTCTTTGAACTGGTTTTCGGGCGAGAAATCGAACTCGTCGCCCTCGGGGTCGACATCCGGGTCGCGCAGCTCGTTCAGAAAGTTCGCGTTGTGAACCGTACGCTGTTTCTGTTCCGCTGCGGCCCGAAGGCCGACCTCTTGGCCCCGTGCCCGCAGGTTCTGTTCCTCCTTCGCGTCAAGAAATTCCTGTTCGTTGTCGTTCATGAGTTGGCCTCCGTCGGTTCGTCGCCGGTTGCATCGTCCGGCGGATAGACGCCGAGCGTGTAGAGGATGAACGCGAGCACCGACAGCAGCGCCCACAACAGCGCGAGCAGTCGAAATTCGGTCGGCAGCGGCGCCGCGACGAGTTGCTCGCCCTGCGGGACCGCCAGCGTCGTGTTATTGACGGTCTGGACGCTCGCCGCACTATCGGCGTACGTCTCGGTATCGGCGCCGAAGACGGCCAAGAGCGTCCAGAGCACGAACGCCGACAGCGACGTGACAGCCGTCCGATCGGACGGGCGAAACAGCCACGCGGCCGTGAGCGCGCCCGCGCCCAGGACGCCAGCGTAGTAGTGTGCCAGCAGCATGTCAGAATCCGTCGCTCGTAATCACGGAGACGACGACCGCAAGGACGCCAACGAAAAACATCAACCCGATAATCGGCCCGATCGCCGACGTAAGATCAATCGCCGCCTGGCCGGTGTCGTCGCTTGGCGACACGTCGAGCAGCGCCGGGAGCAACCCCAACGTAATCCCGGCGGCGGCGATCGTCCAGATTGATCCTCGCATGTGTCTGTCTCCGGTTCGCTAGTGTTCAAAAAACGGTACTGCCCGAATTCGGCCGCGTTAGAAGCCGCCGCCGCCGAATAGGCCCATTATATTATTCGCAGCGAGCACGATGAGACCCACCACCAAAAGTGTGAGAGCGGCCGGTCCCGTCGTCGTGAGCGTGTCGTACACCCCGGAGAACGGCCCGCTGGAGACGTTCACCGCATCGAGGGCGAAGACCTCCGAGAGTACGACGGTAATCATGGCGATCGCGATGAGCGCGCCACCGATGACGCGCACAGCTCGCATGATCGCCGCTTCCGATACACCGGTTTTCCGTTCGAGTCGGTCAACGGCCGCCGCCCCCGTTTGCATCGCCGGCGACGACGACATGGCTGCTGATGCCATACCCGCCCGTTGCCGATGGACTACTAAAACGAATCGGTAACTCTGTGAATAGAATTTGTATCAGAATGGCCACTTATGTGTACATCTACCTTAACGCCAATATGGCACGGCCACCTAACTGCGATGCCTTGCAAGAGCTTAAAACCGCAGAAACGGACGGTGGCGAACCGCTGAGTGCGGCCGATCGGAGGGTGCAGCCAAATGGTAGGTCCTTGTATGTAAATCTGACAAAACTGGCCGCAGACATCCACGACATCGAAGCCGGCGACACGGTGCGCGTCGAGACCCACGCCGACGGCGTATGGATCAGTATCGAAACGGGTGATCTCGATGAGTGATGACGATCCGCCCGGTGGGAATAAGGCAGACCAACGGGTTCAAGAACGGCTGGGTAGGCTGCAAAAAATTCGCGACCAATGGTGGGGCGAAGGCACGGGCGGGCAGTTCGACCCACAGACGAAGCGGTATATCGCCACTGTCATAATGCAAGTTTGGGACTCGTTGTACCAATACCGAAACAAACCGATCCTCTCGGAAGACGACTTCCCCGATGTCTCTCCCATCAGAGAACGCCTCGGTCGGGAGAAAGACGTTATCACTGATTCAAAACGGCTTGGTGAAAAAAGAACTGTCAAAAGCGTCCCGGCGGTTGACGACCTCAGCGGCTGGTACCTAATTGAGTTGAGCGAGGAGCTTGACGACCTTGCCGACAAACTTGATTTCGGCGCGGATGTGCCAGAGAACCCCGAAACAAGCGAGTTCGACGAAAGCGACCTCGTGACACTCGCCAGCGCACGTAACCAAGAAGACGCGATCGAAGACGCGCCGGACGACATCACCGGCCGCGTCATTGATACGTTGGAGGAATACAAGAATGGCAGTTGAACCATCCCGGTCGCTTCCCGGCGGTCTCAAGGGCGAGTTCTTTCAGGACATCGCCAAACGAAAGCGCGAGGGCCGGGACGCGAAGATCCTGCTGACAGCCAAGGACGGACAAACCGGCGTCGGGAAGACAAACCTCTCGGTGTTTCTTGGGTATTTGCTTGATACCTCAGAGGCTGGCTTCAGTGCGGCGAAGGTGACGAACGAGCCCGAGGAGTTCCTTGAGTTCTACAAGAAGCTCGAAAAGGGATCGGTCGCGATCATGGACGAAGCCGAACAGTTCGATGCCCGGCGGGCGCAGACGAACAAGAACGTCGACGCCACGCAGAAGTGGCAGATGGCGCGTGTCAGAGAGATCATCGGGATCGTGAACCTACCCAGCCCCGAAGAGATTGACAGCCGCTTCGAGCGGTTGGCCGACTACTGGATTAACGTCGAGCGGCGTGGGAAGGCGAAAGTCTACAAAAAACACATCCACAACACGAAGCGGCAACTGTATTATAAAACAATGCAGTGGATCGAGTGGCCGAACGTCGACGAGTGGTCAGCGTTTCAGAACCTCGATGCCGCGAAGAACGACCTGCTCGACGGCGGCCACAGTGGCGATTGGGTTCGGGAGTCTGAGGTAGAAGAGCGGATCGAGAAGGCCCGGAAAGACGAGCGGCAGAAGGAACGCGACGGTTGGATCGCTGCATTGTATAATGAAACGCCGATGAGCGGCGGTGACATCGCTCGCTTGCCGACGATCGACCTTGATCCATCGAGAGTTCGGCAAATAGCAAACCGTGACCGATAATGACCGTTAGTAACTGCATAGAGGCGACTATAGATATATACATACGCGTTAACGGTGGGAGATCAATCAAGCCCCAAAGCCATCGCGAACGCCCGAAAGAGGTGTTCTATCGGTGATCTGGACCGGCCAGCCGGGACAGTTGGCGACGACATACGTGCTCCTCCTCGTCCCGGCGGGGCTGTGGCAGTCGATCGCCATCGGCCTCGAAACGAACGGCCTCGATCCCGAGCTGGCGACGGCGATCGCGACGGCGTTCACCGTGGGCTGGCTGGCCGTGATCCTGACGCCACGGGTTCGACTGGCTGTGATCCGCTGCATCTTTCCCGACGAACGGCCCGGCAGAGAGTGGCACCCCGACGGTGGCCATGACCTCCGTCGCGTGAGCGCGCGTGTGCGCGATCGAGTCACTGGGGTGGTCGGGGCGTGAGCGAACATACCTTCGCGTCACTCTACGCCGAGTACACCGCGGACACGTACGGCAGTCGAATAGATCTAAACGCACCCGACGAGTTCGGGCGAGACGAGTGGGATGAGTTCGGCTACATGCCACCCAAGCGCCGTTCTGATAATGAGAGGTTCGGGTGGTCGAAGTTCTACGATTTTTATATGTGGCTTCTTGAGAACGGCTATCTCGACGAAACGGCGATCGCGAAGAGTGACAACGCATGACCGACGACTATCCGAACCGGGCGCTGTGGCTGCGTGACACGCTCGAAACGATCCACGACAGCTTTGCCCGCGTGTGGCTGTGGGGCTTTTCGCTCGTCGTGCTCGCGCTCTTTGCCGTCGTGCTCAACGAGTTGGCGCTGATGGGGCGGGTTGATCGGGTCGGGGCGCTTGTCCGGCCGTTTCAGGTGATGGTGGTGATCGCCGTCTTCATGGCCGGGGTCTGGTTCGGGTCGCTGCTGGCGGGTGTCGTTGGCTGGCTGCTTGAGCGGGGTGATGAGTCATGATCCGGCTCTCCGGCGGGATGCTGCTCGTCGTCGTGCTTGCTGGCGCCGTGCTCGGCGTCGTGGTCGCCGATCAGACCGACTCGGCAGCGCAGGCCAGCCTCTCGATGGACTACGACACCGGCTATCTGTACGTCGGCGACGACCGCATCGACGAGCCCGTGGTTGACGAGACGGGCACACCGATCACGAACCTCAGCGCCGGGGCGTCGCCGATCGCCGACCACCCGGCCAACGTCGTCGACTGGAGTCCGTGGCGGGTCATGGACACGATGACCCGGCAGTTGCTTCAGTTGGCGTTTTGGACCGCGACCGCGACGGCGAAGACGATCCACCGCTCCGGCGTGCCCGTCGCGTGGTGGGTGCAGGGGCTTGAACTCGGCGTGCCCGGGTTCGCGGTGGGGTACGTCGGGTTGCAGGTGCGCTCGATCGTTCGGGGTGGGCGGCGGTAACCCGCGAGTGGCCTCTTATCCCCCGCTCCGCCGTTGGTTCTCGTATGTCAGCGACAGATAAGCAACTCGCTGTCGGGGTGCCGATCTACTCCCGCGAGACGGCGCTGCGGCAGTTCCTTGAATCCGTCCCGTCCTACGTTGAGACGGCGTATGTCGCCGAGAACGGCCCGCCCGACGACCGCGACCGCGACGTGTATGATCGGTCGTGGCCGTTCAGCCTCGACGTGATAGCCCTCGAACATGACGACGGCATCGGGGCGTGTCGCGCCGCGATCGTCGACACTTGCAGTGAGCCGTATCTGTGGGTCGGTGATTGTGATATGGCGTTCGTCGACGGCGGCGACCTGCGGACGCTGCGGGCGATCCTTGAAGCCCACTCGGACCTCGGCGGCGTGTCGGGGTGGCTGCTCGAAGATCGGGCGGTCCGGGCCGGCGCACGGGATCTCGAAACCGTCGGCGACTCGGCGATCAAAGAAGCCAGCGGCGTCGATCTGGAACACGACCCGGTGCCGTTCGCGCGGTTCGATTTTATTCCGCAAGCGGGCTTGTTCCGAACGGCGATCTACGAAGATTACAGTTACGATCCCGACGTCCGCAGCACCGAGCATTTCGATTTCTTTTACGCCCATCGCCAGCTCGGCGCGTGGGACTTTGCCAGCACGCCGACCGTGTTGATCCGCCATGATCGCAACATCAACGCCGAGTATCGAGAGAGCCAGCGCGGCAGCGGGCACGTCGACCGGGACATCCTCGCCGAGAAGTGGGGGATCGAGCACGTCGAACCGGGCGCGCGAGCCGACTGGGCGACGGTGCACGACCACGGCCTCAAGTCCGACGCCTTCAACCTCGTCAAACAGACCACGCCCGCGCCAGTGTGGGTGCGGCTCAAACGCGGCCTCGAACGGGTGGGAATCGCATGACCGGGCCGATCATCGTCCTCGGGTGGGACGGGCTCGACATCGAACTGATGGGCCGCTTCGGCGTCGCCGAGGCGTTCGGCGACCACCGACAGCGCATCGACACGCACGTCAACGACGTGATCGACGACCCACACACCCGCGAACTGTGGCCCTCGATGATTACCGGCGTCGCGCCGGCCGAACACGGGATTCATGCGGCCACCGAGAACGGCGTCGCGTGGAACTCCTCGATCCTGCGGGCCGGCAGTCGGCTGGCGACGAACACCATTCCCGACGACCTCCAGGCGTGGCTCGGCAAGCGGTTGCGCGAACAGGGCGTCGGCCTCGATGCCAAGACGCCGGCGTACTACCACGACAACGACATCTCGACGGTGTTCGACGGCGGCGGCCGGGCAATCAGTATCCCGAACTACGAGACCGAACGGGACCGCGCCCGCGGGCTGGATGGCAACCGGGACGCGTTGTGGGCGACGATCGAACCCGACAAGTCCCTCGATAACGGCATGGCGCCCGGCGTCGATCGAGAAACGCTGTACCACGAACTCGGCCGCGAACTCGGCCAGCGCGTCGGCGAGACCACAGCGGCGATCACCGCCGGCGAGCCGCTGGTGTGGTGTTGGTTCGGGTTGCTCGATACCGTCGGCCATCTCCAGCCGGCGCTCGGCGATCAGTTCGTTCGCGAGTGGTACGAGGTCGCCGCGGGCATCACCGAGACGGTGCGATCGGTTGTGCCCGCCGACGCGACCGTGCTGGCGATCTCCGACCACGGGATTCAGGAAGGCACGCACGAGCACTATGCGACCGTCGCGAGCGATGATCCCGCGCCGGTCGAGGCGATCGAACACGTCTTTGAGGTGGCCGACTGGATTCGGCAGGCGCGGGTCGAAAGCGCCGCGATGCCCGAGCCGGAGGTTTCGGCCGACGGCGTGCGGGACGTGCAGGCCGAACTGCAAGCGCTGGGCTACACCGACTGAGCCCCGCGAATCCCCCCTTCGAGAGTATTTGACGCTACTTAGCCGGTCCTTTCGGTGTCTTTCAGGGCGGTCTTTTATGATTTGTCAGGTCAAATGTGAGATTATGGGGACGCAACAACCCCGCGAAATTGGTAGCGGAATCGAGATAACCGAACACGAGCCGACTGGTGGTGTGCAGATCGAACGCTACGACCCGCCAGCGTTCAAAGACAGCAGCACGCTCGTCGTGCCGGACGAGAGTAGTATGCTCGAACTGGCCGAGGCGCTTGTCGACGAACTCCCCGAACAAGAGATCGTGCACGCCCGCGAAGCCGAACAACTGCGGGAGTTGAAGCAGGTGTTCGGCGGGGATGAGTAACCCGTTTGATTGCTACGAGTGTGGCGACGAAGCCGAGTTCTGGCGCTTTGAGACATGGACAGAGGGCGTTGGTGGTGTTGAGTATGAGGAGCCATTCTGTGGCGACTGTATCAAAGACGCCGGCCCGTCGCAACTCGATAATGCAGACATAAACTATGAGTTTCGCATCGAACCAATCGCCGAAGCGTTTGGTATGCGGACGCTATGAGACTCAAAGACTACGACACCCGCGACGGCAAGCGCGTCTGGCTCTCCGAGTCGGAAATCTCGAGGCTGCTCGAACACTCCGACCCGAATCACGCCGAGATGGACATCGCCTTCCAACTCATGGCCCGCTGTGGCCTCCGGCGCCAAGAGGTCGCCGATGTGACCGCCGCCGATCTCGTGAGCAACGACACCGGCCAGATCGTGCGGGTGTGGGACGGGAAGGGCGACAAGTACCGCGAGGTGCCCGCGCCGACCGAGTTGACGCAGCTCGCGCTTGGGTTGGCTCGCGACCCCGACGAGCCGTTGGTCGGCGTGCACTCGACGACGCTGTACGACTGGGTGCAACGGGCCCGCGGCCGCTGTCGCGCCGAGTCCGGCGACGAGGGCTGGCGCTACGTCGGCCCGCACGACCTCCGGCGTTCCTGGGGCGTGCGACTGCTCGAAGCCGGTGTGTTGCCGTCGGTCGTGATGGAGTGGGGCGGGTGGGACGACTGGGAAACATTCAGAAATCACTACCTCGCGGAGTTCTCGCCCGAAGCGCTGCGCCGCGAGCGCGGGAAGGTCGGGTGGCTCGCCGAGCGGACGGCGCAGCCGGGAGATTCGGCCTCGAACCCTGGGTATAGCGTCGTGGATACCGGCCGGCAGAACTGGTAACCTCGCGTTTTCGCTATTCGGCCGCCGTCTTCGGCTGTACAGGCTGTCCGTAACGTCAATTCTTTAATACAATCGCGGAATCGCCGATCCCTGTGCAGAAACGGCGTTCACGGACAGGGCTACCACGAGTCCTTGAACTTGTCAGCGTCGTAGGTCACGTAGTCACAGACGGCACAGACCGCCTCGCTCGCCCCGTCCGGCGTTCGCACCCACTGCCGGGACTCGCAACGCTCGCAGGGCTCGCCCATCGTGCTGTGGTCGTAGTGATCCCGATGCTTCGCACACAGCGGCCGGCCGTTCCGGTTGGCGATCGGCTTGGTTTGACAGCCCGACACGCCGCAGGTCTTGTGCTCGACGGCCGCGCCGAGGGCATCCATGAGGTCGTCGGCCATCTCACAGTACTTGTTTCGGCCGCTCTCGTTCGTCCGGCATCTCGTCGACGAACTCGTACAGTACTTCGGCCATCGACTCGGCTACGTCAGCGTCCGTCTGTTCGCCGTCCATCCGCCACGCCCGTTTGAGGTAATGCAGATAGTCGTACAGCCAACGAAAGCCCTCCGGCGTGCCCTCCAGCGTGATGTCGTCGGGGTCGAGTACTACTTCATGGAGCTCGTCGGCCGGCCAGTCGTCGGCGTTCTTGGCGTCGGTGATATGCTGTTCCGTCCATGGCGTGCGTTCGAAGCTGATCTGTTGTACAGTCATAGTACTTAGTTCTGGTTTGCGTTCACAGACAGGGCTACACCGGCTCGAAGCGGATCTCGCCGCGCTGGAACAGCACTTGATTGACCTCGAAGCCAGCACACCGACGGAGATCAATCACGGCCTCGCTGTCGCGCCAACCCTCGTCGTCAAACGTGACCTCCAGCATCGGGTCGCCGGTGTCGGTAAACGGTTCGGCGTGGACGACGTGTTCAAAGTCGAACAGCAGGTTTGCGAGATCGTGAATGTCGGTGTCGGGCTGGCGAACGTAGCCCCGGCGATCCAGTACTGTCATGGCGTCGGTGTCGATTGAATCAGTCATGCGTATAATCTCGTTTAGACGTCCATCTGCTGTAAAAGGCCACGTCGGACGCCTGACTGCCGTAGCTTCATTGTATTGCACGGTGAACACGCCCGCCATGCAAAACGTCACCGTCCGATTGCCGACCCGGTTGCTCGCCGAGTTAGAACGCGAAGCCCGCAATCAGGGCGTGTCGCGCTCCGAGTACATCCGCAACACGCTGCAATCGCGAGGTGAACACGACGCAACCGACCGCGTACGCGCGCTCGAACGGCAGCTCGCCGACTGCCAGCGCGATCGCGAACGACTCCGGAATGAGAAACAGGTGCTCGTCGACGCCTACGAGGTGAACCAGGAAACGGCCGCGATCGTGAAACGGCGCAAAGACCGCCAGGACGCTTCGCTCGTCGAGCGCGCGACATGGTGGGTGTTCGGGCGGCGAGAATAGCGGTTTTTTGCAGCCTCGATATGTCAACTCAAATACGAGAGGGTTTTGTCTCACCTATCGTGGGGGCGGGCGCGCACACACGCACACGCACACGCTTACGCACGATAGGCAGAAAACAACTGTCTTGTAAGAAAACTTAGACGGCCGCCAGACAGCCCATACTCGTTGTTTTTAGCACCAGGACAGAGTAACCTAAAGGTTAAGTGTCCTGTGTCCTACTGTCCTGTATGGCAGAGAGAACAAAACAGGTCGCGATCTCTGTTTCGGAAGCCGAAAAACGCCGGATTCGACAAACCGCAGCGGCCGCCGACCAGTCGATGTCGGCGTTCGTCCGCCAGCGCGCGCTTGACGGTCTCGAAGTACCGGAGCAAGAAGAACCGGACACCTACGCGCCGCTGGAGGATTTCATTGAGTCACGGCTGGCCGTTGATTCGGATGCGGACCCGATCGCAAAGCGGCGCTTGTATGAACGCTATGTCGGTTTTTGCGAAGATGTGTATCCCGAGCATGAGGTCGAAACGCAACACAAGTTCACACGGGAGATCGGGAACGTAGACGGCGTTGCGACAGGCCGGGTCTACCTTTCGGCCGATGAACCAAACCCCACGCGAACGCGCTGTTTCAAGAATCTGCGACTCCGCAAAAGCGGCGAGTTGGAGTTTTAGTTGCCGAAGCCACTCAGGCCGCCGGCGGCCGGTGTTGAGTCGTCACCGTCACCGCCGCGATCGCCGCGGGACTGGGCCTGCTCAAGCAGCTCCTCGCCGCGGGAGGTCCAGCCGACGTTCATGAACACTCGTTCTTGGCTGCCGTCAACATAGGTCCGCCCGTCCTCGAAGCCTTCGGTTTTGAGCTTTCGCGTCATGAGGTGCTGGGTCTCACTCGGCATCGACTCTTGGCGGCAGTATTCCAGGTAGGCGGCGTAAACCTTCGTTTTCGGCACCGACTCGTTGCCCGTCTCTAGCGCAACCTTGGCGAAGCGATCGACGGAGTTGCCCCACTTCTCCCAGGTCTCGCGGGTCCGACCGGGGCTGCGGTCGCCGGTAAACCCACCGTTCGCTAAGAGCCGCTGAAGCCCTTCGAGCGCCCAGTTCAACACGCCCGATAACTCGTCCTGTAGCTTCTCGTCGAGCATCGGGTCGCGCTCGGCTTTCGGCACGGTCTCGGGGAACGGCACCAACAGAATCCGGCGGAAAAACGCCTCATCATCGGTGTTCGCGTCCGGCAGTTGATTCGCGCTGAAGGCGTGTTTCGACGTCGGGCGGAACATGAACGGGTCTTGGTATTTTTCCTCGGCTTTGATCGGATCGCCGCCGATAATCTCCTTGAACGCGCCGGTGTTCTCGACGGTCTCGGCGGGGATGTCGTTGCGGATGTTCGCCCACTTGTTGAACAACTCCGCGCCGCCGAAGCGTTCGGAGGTCATCTGCTGCGGTGTCAGACTCGCCGCGGTCCCGTCGCCGAGCATGGCGTTGATGGTATCGAGGAACGTTGATTTGCCGCTCGCCGTCGGGCCGACGAGGAACAGCGCCTTGTGATACGGCATTTCCCAATGATGGAGGAAATAGCCGGCGAACTCTTGGAGCTTCTGGCGGTCGGTATCGGAGTCGACAACCTCTTGGAGGAACGCCCGCCAGCGCGGGCAGCCGGCGTCGGGATCGAACTCGCAGCCGAGCCGACTCATGAAGTTATGCTCGGGGCTGTGCTCGTGGGTCTCCTCGTCGAGTAGGTCGATCACGCAGTTTTCGGCGGCGATCAACCCCTCGGGGCCGCCCATCGAGGTCTCCGAGACCGTGTTGCGGCCGCGGAGTTGTTCGGCGATCTCGCGGACCTCGTGGGCCTTGAACTGCTCGCGCAGGTGCTCGACGAGTGTTTCGCGCACCCGCTCGTCGCCGTCGGCCTCGAAGATGCCTTTCTCGGGCTTGTAGGTCCAGAGTGAATCGTTCTCGACGATGCCGCGCCAGGCGGTCTCGGTATCGAGTTGTTCGGTCGCCTCGTACCGCGCTGGCAGGCGCTCATCGGCGTCCTCAGCGCCGACATAGGCGGCGTAGACGTTCTCCCAGGCCGAGGCGGACGTGTCGGTCTTGTCGTCGCTCTCGTCGCCATCTGGCCCGTGCTCGTCGCTGCTGGCCGTGGTCGCACCGCCGTCCGTCTCGGCGGTGTCGGGCTCGTATTCATCCGGGTCGCCGAACTGTGCTTTCGCCATTTCACCGCTGTCAACACCACCCTCGAAGATGTCCTCCGGCACCTCGCTCACGTCGTCGTACGCGTCGCTGTGGCGGGCCACAAGCTCCCGCGCCGTCGGCGTGCCCTCGTACTCATCACCGCCGAAGGACGGCTCCCAGCCGTTCTGTTCGGCGAAATGCCACAGCGTGCCGACGGTGGCCGCTTGCCCGCCGCTGCGGCTTTTGTTCGTGTTCCAGATGTAATCGACCTGCCGTTGGCTCTCTGGATCTTCCCACTTCGAGTTAGATTGCGCCCACGACTCAAACACGCGCTTGCCTTTCGATCCGTCGTCCCAACTTTTGACGGCGTAGCCGGTCCGAATCCAGTCGTTGAAATGCTGGTTGCCGGGAATGTGTGACAACATTTCCTCGATCTGCGCTTGCGATAACTCGTCATAATCGCCGTCGTGGTCGTGCGACCCCGCCTTTTCCGGGTCCATGAACGTCCCGCCGTGGTCGTCCTCGCGCGGCGGCGCTGTCTCGCCGGTCAGATTCTCGTAGGCGTCGGCGAGCCACGCTTCGAGCTCGTCGTCCCAGCCGGGGATCTCCTCGCCCGTCCCGCGCAGTTGGTCGCCGGTAAAGATGCAAAACTTGTTCGCGAGCAGGTCGATGCCCTCGTGGTCGCCGTCGGTCTCCACGTCGCGGAACCACGCCGGCGGCGCCCCCGCGACGGGGATATGCAACCCCGAATCGCCGGGGTCGTCGTGGGACTGTGACCACTCCACGTACGCGTCCCGCTCGCCGAAGACATCCAGCGACGGGACCCACTCTTTCGGCGTATCGTGCTCGTCGGCCGCGCCATCGAGGTCAATCACCGAGATAATGCCCATCGGCGCGGCGTCGTTGTTCGCGGCCGTGACGTAGCCGACGCCCCACGAATCCTGCTGCTCGGCTTTCGCCATCGCCTCGCCGAAACTGTGCCAACTGTCGGGATCGGACCACGAGACCTTTTTCGCGCCCCAATACGGTTGTTTGCGGTCGGTCGCGCTATCCCAGGTGAGCCACTGGTCGCGCTCGCGCAGCGCCGCGGGGATCGCCTCGGGGTCTTTCATAGCGACGCACCGTCACTCATGGCTCTGCCCCGGCCAGGCGTGACACACTCGATACATCTGTTCGCGGCTGTCGTCTCTCGGGGAGCCAGTGAGCCGACGGATAGACTTATGGCTCCGGGTTGCGATATTGGAATCACGGGCGTCGTTTTGCCGGGCGATCTCTTGGCGGGGATCCCGCCCGGCGGTTTTTACTTGCGTAGCGTTGCGTCTCGCTTCGGCCGCGTCTGTCTTAACTTTGCGCCCTTCAACGGGCGACTCCCGGCGGTGGGGGTCGGCGTCGCCGCTCATACCCGATCACCGTCCTTTTCGGGACAGTCGGGGTCATGCACGCCAACGGCGCCGACCCAACTGTGACACTCGCTGCAGTAGGTCATCGCGGCGGGGTTCATCCGTCGCCCTCCAGTCCCAGGTACGACTCGATCGGCGGCCGGCTCTCCGACTCGTCAAACCACTCGATTTCGTGCAGAAACACCCGGCCGGCGTGGGTGTGCCGATAGTACCGCCCCAGGGCCACGCCGTCGGCCTCAAGCCGCCGGGCCGGGCCACGGGTGGCGTAGGGCTCGCCACACTTCGGACAGCGCCGCGGGGCGGTCGGGGTGGGCTGGGTGCTCATGGGCGATCACCGTTCCACCACGCCGCCAGCCGTTGTTTCAGCCGGTAGTACTCGGCATACAACACCACGCCGATTACGAGCACAATCACCGCGATCGCCGGCGGTTGGTCAATAACCAGCGGGTTCTCGTCACTCACGCCCGCTCACCTCCGGGCCGCCCGCGCTGCGCGTCGTGCGTCGCCGGCGTGTCGAACGCTCTGGAGCACCCGTAACACAACCACTCGCGGCCGCCGGCGTAGCGATCGACGAGCACGTCCGTCTCACAATCGGGGCACGGTGGGGTGTCGTCAGTTGGCATATTCACCCTCCGCTGGTGGCCGTGTGTCGGCCGCCGATTCAAGTAGGATCAGCGCCTCGCCGCGCGGAATCTGCCACTTCTTGGCGAGGAACACGCACTGCTGGCGTCGCTCCGGGGCAAGGTGTGAAAGGTCGTTTCCGCTCATCCCAGCCACACCCCCACGCCGGCGGCGAGCAGCAACCCCAGCGCCACGATCGCGAGCGACGCGAGCGCGCCCCAGGCGAGCCCGATCCAGAAGTGTTGGTGGACAACTTCAGGCATCGGGATCGACCTCCTGTTCTAACCGCTCGGCCATGTCTCGAAGCACATCATCGCCAACGGCGTCTCGATGTGACAGCGCGGCCAGCGACTCGGCGGCCAGCCGCATGAGCTCACCCGTCTGGGTGATGTCAACTTTGACGCCCACGTTGCCGTCGACGTCGATCGCGACGTTCTCATAATCATCCTCGAACAGCACGATCCAGCGGTACTCGTCGTCGCGCTGTTCGTCGGGGAACTGCATGACATCGCCGAGTTCCGGGGGTTCATCGTCGCTCATCGCTCCACCTCCCCCAATTCGATTTGCCGCCCGGGGCCGTGATCCTCGCCGGGGGCCAGCGGCCGATCGAAATGGCTCGCGCAGTTCAAGCATTTGTAGTCTTCCGGCCGCCGATTCGGCTGCCGGCGCAGCCGATCGCGCTTTTCGCGGGTCCGCGCCGACAGACACTCGGGGCAGCGGTCCTCATCGGCGGTCTCGCTCGTGCTCGGGGCCCGTTCGGCTTCGCGCAGGCTGTCGTAGTGCTCCCAAAAGGACTCGGGAATGAGCCCGTGGGGATCGGCGGGCCGCTCCGGCGTTCGGTCGTCGACGGGGGTGGTGTCGGACTGGCTCACAGCCGCCCACCTCCGGGGCCGGACTGTGGCAACAGCGGGACCACCAGCGCCACGAGCACGGTCAGCAAGACGATCGCGCCGACTGTCGGCCACAACTCGCTCAACGGCGTCGGCTCGGCCAGCGCCAGGACGCCGAGGTCCTGCATGACGTGGGCTGACACCACGCCCACACCGGCGGCCGTGAGCAACGCGAACCCAACGATCCGCAGCGCCGGCGGGGTGTGAAACCCACCGGCTGCGCCGGCGGGCTCCTCGCCGTCGCCGCGGCCGTCCCGCAGTTCGACGCCCGCGGCGATGTCCTCGTGCTCGAACAGTTCGCGGTAGCCGTCTCGAATGGACTGGACGTTTACCTCGGCGGCGTCGGCGACGGTCTGTTGGGTCAACTTCTCGTGGACGAGGAGGCCGGCCAGATACACCGCGCTGGCGGCCGTCACGCTCGGCGAGCGATTCATCGGGTGCTGATATTCCGCGCGACGGGCGAGTTGTGCTGCTTTCGCGCGCAGGTCTCGCGAAACGGGCTCCTCGATCGCGTCACAGATTACACCGATTCGCTCGACGGGTTCCGCGGCGCTCATGCCCGATCACCGTCCAGATCGACGGCTTCCGTCGCCCCACAGTCGACACAGAGGATCGTTTCAACGACGAGCCGGTCGGCGTCCGCAAACGGCCCGCTGTTGGTCTGGCGACGGAACTCGGCGGCGATCCACTCATGTTCGCAAAAACACGCCGGGTCCGGGGTTGAGTTCGCGCGGTCGGCCGCCGGCTCGGGGTTCTCGGCGGTCATTCGCCATCACCGTCCGGCGTGTTCGGAACGTGCGGCGGAACTGGCCGAACGCCGCCGGCACCGTCTTTGCTTTCACCGTCTCCGGGCGTCTCACCGTCGCTCATGCCGCATCACCGTCAATCGCCGCCTGGAGTTCATCAACGAGCGCCTGCGCGGCCTCGCGATCGCCGACATGCACCACATCGGCGCCGCCGCCCGGCCACAACTGGAGGACGCGGAACTCGGCGAACGGGCCACTCGCGTGCGGTTCGTGGACAACGCCGACGCCGGCCGCGCTGTCGGTGCCCGGTTCGACAACGACGTTGATGTCGGTGCTCATGCCCGATCACCCGCGCCACCCGTCAATAGGCCTTCGTGGGCGGTTTCCGGTAATTCCGAAGCGCGCTGAAAATCGCGCTGGGTCGCGACGAGATCACAGCCGAGCAGGCGCATACAGCGGCGCAGCCGGTCGTCGTCGGTGGCCTCCAGAATGATCCGGCGCTGTCTCTCGATAATTTCGAGTCGTGCCTGTACGTCGATCGCCGCGCCGTGACCGGATTTTTTATCCGGCCGTAGATCGTTAGCTTGCATTGCTGGGGTCGCGCGACCCACCGTCGACGGGGCGTGATCCCCGCTCGGCGCGTTTCTGCCGTGCGCTGAGTTCCGGTGAGCCGCGCATGTCCATATCCTTGTGACCGCATCACTTAACTTTTGGCGTCGCTTTGTGCCAATAGGGTCAGCTAAATGTCGCATGACATATCACAACGACAATATGATAAAGACGTGACTGCTATTACGTCTGGAACGACAACTGGCAGTATGCCCAAGACAGACCGTGAACGGGTGGTTTTGTCGCTGCTCGCCGAGGTTGGCGAGCCGCTGCCACCCGTGCTCATTTACCGGATTCTTCGGGTCCGGGGGGCCACGTTTGGGCGACGCTCGGTGATGCGGTACTGTAGCGAGCTTGGGGAGCGCGGTGAACTGCAAAAAATTGACCCCGAGGCGATGGAGGACGGCGAGTTACGCCGGATCGACACCTCGGAAAAGGGCTATTGGATGATTACCGACGCCGGCCGCGAACGGCTGTCCGAATAACTGCCATTTGTTCTACAAGCGCGCCAGTTGGCGCGGTTCTATGCCAACAACTAAGTACCTGTAGCACGTGGTATTAGGTGACACGAACCCGTCGCTATCCGGTGATTACAGCATCGCCGGGGGCGGTGGCACGCCCGCCGACGGGATCGTGTCTAAGAGGTACGCATGAGTACACAAGAGACGCGAGCCTATAAGAACAGGGGCTCACACGACGCACTCGAATCGCTTGACCGACCACAGACACTCGGCACCGACGCCGAGGGTGCCGTCCATCACCACTCGGCGTACGACGATCGCGTGGTCGTGGTCGCCGCCGACGGCGCGATCGAACGGACGTTTGACCTGAGCGAGCGAAAACTGTCGGCCTATGTCGCCTTTGTCGACGACAAGCGCGGGTGGGAATCGCTACACTACGCCGAGTCGTTCGGCGAGATACTGCGGGAGGCGATCGACGCATGACCCTCTGCCCGCTCTGCGGCGCGGACGGCTACAAGTGGCGCGAGGGCTGTGCGAACTGCGGTCACTACGACGAGGATCGGATCGCCTTAGAGAGACGGCACCGGCGGGCCGAACGCCGCCGGGCGCGACGAGCTCGCCGATGAGCTTTTCCGACGCCCCCGCGGCCGTCGCCGACGAGCTGGCGCGCCGGCTCGAAAGTCAACCGTCGGTCGTCGGGACGGATCGGCTGTCGGCCGACACGGCGCTGTCGAACCGTGAGACCGTTGAAGCGACGGTTCGGGCGACCGACCGCGGGACGCTTCCGAACGCCGTCGCCCGGGCCGTCATCGAGTCCTCGTTGGGGCTGGCCGAAGTCAGCCCGGCGAACGTGCCCGATCATAAAGTGGTGGTTATCCGATGAGACGCCGCGATCTCCTCCGCGGCGCCGCGACCGCCGGCGCGGGTGGCGCGCTGGCGCTGGTCGGCCTGCGGGTCAGTTCCCAGCCGGCCGACGCCCAGGCGACGGCGGGCCTGGATGTCGGCGACGAGACCGCGACGGTCGGGCCGGACGGCTCGGTGACCGCCGTCACGTTGGATTTGACCGTCGAGTGGTCGTTTGATTTGCCGAGCGGGGTCCAGCCGGCGGAGACGGATGTGACGGTGGCGGCGGGGAAGCCCGACGGCGAACTAACCGAGCTGGCAACGGAGACCGGGACGACGCTATTCAGAGAGGATAGTGGCTCGACGGACGTGAGCGCCGACCTGCTCGCCGAGGGCGTCGTCACCGCCAGCGAGTTAGCCCCCGGCGCCGGAACGCGCGAGACCGACGTGGTAATCGAGGCTGAGTTTGAGGTCCTGAATGATGAAGGGACGGCGCTGGCGTCGGCCAAGGCGTCCGATACGGCGACCTTGACGGTTGAACGGAGCGGCTACGACGCTAAAGATTACGGCTCGGTTAGTGGTAGCGGCTCGTTGACGATCGAGACCGGGTAGTTTCGTCGCTCTTTATTTTTTTAGGCGGTATAGTATGAAACAGGCTTACGCTGAGTCCTCAAACTCGTAGAATCTGAGCGGCTACTGCGTCTCATATATTGTCGTCAACACTGACAGTTTCGTAGTCTCCGCGCAACCCCATCATCGCCTCAAACGCAGATTCCAGCGCCGCAATCTCTTGGTCGCTAAATCCTGCGTCTTTCAATTCTCCATCAATGTACCCAAAGACAGCCGCTCGCGCGTCGTTCGGGAATGTCCACTCCCCAGTCGTCCGATATATTTCGGTGCCGTCCTGTTCAACAATAATGCCGTTATTGTATTGTTTGAGTATCATTATTTATTCCCGCCTGTGATATTGTATCCGATTGCCGTGTACTCGATTAAATCTGTATTATTGGGCTGCTGCAAGTCGATTGTATCAATACCAGAACCGGCGTTGTCACCCAACACGCCGATTCGATAGGTCCGGGTGCTGGTCGATTCGCCTCCCCAAGCAGTCCATGTTATTCTATCTGTGCCTGCGGTACTCCAGCACTGAATTGTAAGACGGTTTGCGAATGATCTGGAAGTCGTTGTGTCTCCGGATATTGTCGCGGATGAAGCAGAATGACTGGTTCCACTAACAAGTTCATCCCAATTATAATTACTTGTTGTGTTGCCATTGATCTGCATGTTCACATCTTCGCTGCCATCGGTTGACCAGTACACATCAACCAGTTCGACCGTTTCCGAAAACGACAACGTGACCGGCAGCGGTGTATCCGCTTCAAGCGTTTCAGCATGGCTTTTATTTGGCCCGTCAGAACTCGGGATCGGGTCCATACTCAACGAACCGTCGCCTTGTGCTGTGGGGACGGTATCAGCCGCCGCGTTTGCGAGGTCGGCGCTGTTTAAACCGTCTACATTGAGCGATCCGGCGCTCAACTGATTTGTGACATCTGCCGTGTCGGCACTAAATGATTGCACGCCCGTCAGATCGTTCCCACTCAAATCGAGCGTGCTGCCGAGGTTGATGCCGTCGAAATGCCACACGCGCCCGAATTGCGCGTTGATCCCGCCGCTGTCATCGACGTTCAGAATCTCGTCGCCGCCGGGATCGTAGAGTTGATCCACCACCATATCCTCCGATTTGCCGGCCACACCGACCTGCCCGGCGCTGGTATCGGCCGACGCCGGCGCGGCGCTGACGGGCTGGCTACTGGCAAGCAGCCCGGCGCCGAGCAGCCCGCCGCTGCCGACTTTCAGGAGATCGCGGCGACTGGGGCCGCGGCGCTGTTGGAGTTCGTCGACGGTCTCGCGGAGGTCGTCGGCGGTCTGTTCCAGTTCGCGCACGCGCTCGCGGAGCGTTTCGGGGTCTGGCGGTTCTTCGTCGCTCATGCGCGGTGGTTTCGGCTGCTGGTTAAAAAGAGGCCGTCCGCGCGGTGTGGGATTTTTGCCACTGGAGTCGGTATCGGCGAGTATGCACTTCGCGGAGGCCGTCGCGCGCGATCTCCACCACGCCACGACGGACGCACGCCAGCGCGATGGCCGCTCGGAACTCACACCCGAACAGCCGTTGATCGACGCGGCGATCCAATACGCCCGTTCGCTGTCGGACCTCGGCCACATCACGCACGACCACCGTGGCTCGCCGGCCAGCCGCGTGCGGCCGTACCGACAACCGGGCGAGAATCTGGCCTGTGTGCAGCGGCGCGGGTCGCCGGAGGATGTCGCCAACTACGTCGTGAAAAAATGGCTCCGCTCGAAGCCACATCGAGAAAACTTACTAAATAACTCGTTTTCGTACCACGGCATCGGCGTTTGGGAATCGAGTGGCGAGCTGTATATCGTCCAGCTCTACGCCGGTCGAAAACCGCTGCGGCGATATGCGGCCGACGCCGTTAGTTCGATCCGCGGGTAAGGAGTTCTTCGGCGCTGGCGATCCCACTCTCAAATAGATCGGCCGACTGCGCGCGCAGAATATCGCTTCGATCTTCGAGGTCTTGATCGTCGCCCGGGAACTCCTCGTCAGTAACCGGCGGTCCGTCGTCTCCGCCACCGAAGCCGTCGCCGAACGCGCCACCCGAGCCGCTGGCGCCGCTTGCGGTATTGAACGCACCGCTGGAACCGCCGCCACTGGCGGGGCTGTCGGCTGATGTGCCGGACGTGCCCCCGAGACCGGACAGCCCTGCCGTACCGCTGGCGCTGCCACCAGCGCCGAACGCACCACCGTCGGGCGCGGATGTACCGCTACTCCCGCCACTGCTGGCGCCGCTGTTGCCGCCGCTGCTACCACTACTGCCGGGGCTGCTGACGCCGCTACTACTGCCGCTTGAGCCGGGGCTGCTCGCGCCACTACTCAAGCCGAGGCCGAAGCCCGACGAGCCGACGGCACTCGGCGATGACGTACCGAACGCGCCGCTGGAGGCTGGGATGGCGGTCGGTCGGTCGGTCCGTTGCCGAACCCCGCGGCTTGAGAACTCGTCAAGCCGCCGCGACTGCCCGACGCCGCGACCGCTGCCGAGACTGCCACTCGTGTCGTCAAGGAAGCCACGACGCCCCTCAACATCGGCAACGGTTCGCAGCGGCACCGAGCGCCCAGCAACGTTGACCTCAAAGTCCGAGCCGATGCCGACGGCCCGAGCCGCCCGCCGGCCGAGGCCACCGCTGGAGACGGGTGTGAACTCCGCTTGCGGCGGGATCACGGCCTCGGCCTCGCCGAACGAAAAGTCGGGGTTTGTGAACGCATCCGTCTCGCCAGCGCGTTCCTCTAACTCGGTGCGGAACCCCTCGAAGTCGCTGGCGTCCGGCTCGCGAACGCGCGTGCGAACGGCGACGCCGGTCGGCCGGCCGCCGAAATCCGGCAACCCCGGCCGTGGCGAAAACTCGGCGTCCTCGACGCCCAAGAACCGCGGCGAGAGTTCCGGCGAGACGAACCCACCCGGCGGGTCGAAGGGCCGTTCGGTGCCGAACGTTTCGAGACCCTGATCTGCACGGCTGCGGCCGGGGCCTTCAGGCTCGGTGTCCACGGCGCGGAACATCACCGACTCGTCGGCACCAACCGGCGCCCCAGCGTCCTCGAACTCGGTTTCGAGGTCTCGCGGCGTGAACTCGTCGGCCTGTTGCCGGATCGCTTCGGCGGGCTGTTCGGCCGCGAGATCACGGTCTTGCACCGCCGGGAACGGGTCGCCTTCGTCGCCTTCGACGAACGCCCGCGTTGAGGGGTTGGTCACGTCGCCGAAGTCGATCTCCGTCGCGCCGGCTGTCCGGGCGGCGTCTCGCGCCCGCGTCACGCCGCGGCCGACGCCGACGCCGACACCGACAGAGGTAGCTACGCCGGTGCCGATCGCGCCGACGAGTACGCCGGGGTCGTTGCGTGCGACGGTCTCGATGTCGCTGGCCGTTTGGCCGACGGCTGTCTGTTGGGCGTCAATTTCCTGCCCGAGTGCGTCTTCTTGGACATCGAACGTGCCGTCGAGCCCGAGGTCAGCGGCCGTCGATTCGGCGCTTGCCTGTCCGACGTTCGCGGCGCGTTCGCCGACTCGGGCAGCGCTGTCGACCGCACCGGGCAGATCGAACACCGCCCCAGCGCCGCGTGTTTGATCGCCCGGCGTGACGGTCGGGATCTGGTCGCTGCCGGGGATGTCACTGTCTTCGGCGAGGCTCCCAGCCGACGGGACGGCTTGTTCTTGTCGCGTCGCCACGTCGTCGAAAAAGCCTTGCACCGACCGGCTACCCGAGCGAAGACGCCGCCGGATCGACGATTCTTCCGGCGGGTTCAACCCAAGCGCTTCGCGTTGGTCCTCGAAGAACGGTCGCGCGCGCCGCCGGACGCTGACATCCTCGCCGGATGTATCGGCGACAAAGTCCTCGGGGTCTCGAAGCGGATCTTGTGCGGCTGCCTGCCGGCGTGCCAGCTCGCCCGTCGTCTCATCGTCAAGGCCGAAGCCATCGGATGTACGAACAACATCGTCGGCACCCACATCGACCTGATCGACCTGCCGGTCGAGGCGTGTGGCAACATCTTCGCGGACACCGACGCCAAGGTCCTCGCGGGCAACCGTCTCCGTCGCTGTCGTCCCCGATACCTCCGGCGAATCAATCCCGCCCGGCGAGCCACTGCCGGCACTCACATCAACACTGACACTGCCACCGCTGGTTGCGCGTTCGACATCGTCAACCGTCGTCGAGCGCGTCTGTGCCGGGTCCGTGGGGTCGGGATTGACCGTAGTCACATCGTCGCCGACGCTGCTCGGGATGTTGAGCCCGGTGGATCGGTCTTGCGCTGGGTCGGTCGGGTCGGGGTTGACCGTAGTCACATCGTCGCCGACGCTGCTCGGGATGCTGACGGTCTCCCTGACGCTGCGCGTCCGCCCGCCGCCGTCCGCCCCATCGTCGGCGAAGTCGCCAGTCTCCTCGGTCGGGCCGTCGTATGCCTCACCCGTGGCGGTGCCGGTGTCAATCCCATCGACGTTGCTTGAGTGCGATTCGCCAGCCATCGAGGACGGTAAATTGACCATTATCGGCTCACCTGCTGCTCGAAGACGGCTTCAAAGCCGCTGTCGGTGTCCTGTAGCGTGATGTCACTCGGCGTGACGTTCGTCTCGGAGACCTGCTCGTCGAGGCGTGCAGCGGCGACCTCCCGGGCCGGATCGCGGGCCAGCGCAAAGCCGCTGTCGGTCTCGCGAACGTCGCCCGG
>NZ_JAHLKM010000066.1 GCF_024449025.1 Natronomonas aquatica
CGCGCATCAAGCTACGTGGACTCTATCCAGTCCCGGTTGCCGAAAGCTAGTGAGACAATGGCTGAAGCTACACTCAGATCCACCCAGACAGGAACGCTTGAAGCGATAGAACCGAGCACCGACGGCGTCGAAGCCGCGATGGAGCCCACAGCACCAGTCACACTCATCATTCACGATGAGAACGAAAGCCAAGACGCAAACCGCACAGAAGTTGCACTCGTTGAAGCGCTACTGACTGCGTTAGATGATCCCCGCCCTAGTGAGACCGGGATCGTGACGCCACACAACGCCCAGAAAGGACGGCTCAATCAACGGTTCAGTGACCGCGCAACGATCGATACCGTCGAACGGTTCCAAGGTGGCGAGCGTGACGTGATGGTGATTTCAGCAACCGCAAGTGATCCGGATTACGTGCGGAGCGAGGCTGAGTTCCTGTTAAATCCAAATCGGCTGAACGTTGCCATGTCACGAATGAAAAAGAAACTCGTGATCGTTGCCAGTCAATCAGTTTTCGAAGTCACACCACCGGATGCCGACGAATTCGATCAGACTCTGATTTGGAAGCGACTGTACGACGCACTTGGTGTCACAGCAGACAGTCCAGCCACAGCCGTGTGGAACGGCCAACTCGATGAACTCTGTCCGGCAGAAATCGATATTCCAACCGCGAAAGCCACGACGAATATCGAGATTTATGCGTTAAGAGCAGCTGATGAATAAGGAACCTGTCGCGCCAATTCATATCCTTTGATCCCATGGCTAAGCGTATCTCTCTCCGTCGGGCAACCACTATTCTGGAATGTCGTATCGATCGATAGACACTGACTCGTTCTCAACCTGCACCATCCAAGCGATGCGATCAACAGGGTTCTCGTTCTTACTCATATGCTCGGCTGCTCCTGTATAGAGTAGTGGAACGCCGTTGTAATCCTGCCTTGTCGCATCGTGATGATGACCAGAGAAGACAGCATCAAACTGACCACCGAACTGTTGAAAAATCCGATCGAGATCTACGCTCATAGGTCCTGCTCCTGATAATTGTTGGAGTGTCTGATGGAGAATGAGAATCGATACGGGTTCAGAAATCATATAAGGAAACGCAAACTCAGACCACGGAAGATTGCCACCGGGAGAATGATTAATCCCGAACAGACGGACAGTAGAACCTATTGCAACGCCAGTCGTATTGAGTTGATTTAGATAGTCAGTATTAACCATAGAAAACAGTTCATCGCTCGATTGCGTGGCGTGATTACCTCGGACATAATAAAATGGGATATCGGCATCCGCTAATTCAGCGAAGATTTTTTTCTGGACAAGCGCCGCTTGGCTCGGTGTTGCCGATTCATGAAAGAGGTCACCAACGTGAGCTACTGCATCGACATCCTGTTTAATACCATACTCTACAGCAGTAGCGAATGCATTCAAACGATTGATACTTACACCTGTCCTCGGATGCGTTGTTCTCCCAATATGCGTATCCCCTACGACAAGTAGCTGCACCTTCCGGGACTGTCTCTTACCCATAAGTTCACTGAGCTCCAAACGGACGCTTCAGACGCTTTTGATCCCGATCTGCAATCAGAAAA
>NZ_JAHLKM010000031.1:0-14319 GCF_024449025.1 Natronomonas aquatica
CCGGCGAAGGCGATGGTGATGTGGTTGTCCGTCGCACCCGGGCCCTTCAGAATCGTCGAGGGGTACAGCATCGTCGCTTTCGATCCCATCGATCCCGAAACCCACTCCATGGTGGCGTCCTTCTCGGCGATGGCGCGTTTGGTGTTGAGATTGTAGGTGTTTTTCGACCAGTTCTGCACTGTCGAATACTGAACGTGGGCGTTTTCTTTGACGAACACTTCCACGCCGCCGGAGTGCAGGTTGAACGCCGAGTACTTCGGGGCCGAACAGCCCTCGATGTAGTGGACCTCGGAGTTCTCTTCGGCGATGATGAGCGTGTGTTCGAACTGCCCCATCCCCTCGCTGTTCATCCGGAAGTACGCCTGGACCGGCATGTCGACCGTCGTGTCCTCGGGAACGTAGACGAACGAGCCGCCCGACCAGATCGCGCCGTGCAGCGCGGCGAATTTGTTGTCGCTCGGCGGGACACACTTGGTCATGAAGTACTCCCGGACGAGTTCTTCGTGCTCCTGGACGGCTTTGTCCATGTCACAGAAGATGACGCCTTTTTCCTCCCAGCGTTCCTGCATGTTCTGATAGACGATCTCCGATTCGTACTGGGCGCCGACGCCCGACAGCGCGTTCTTCTCGGCTTCCGGGATCCCCAGTTTGTCGAAAGTATCCTGGATTTCCTCGGGGAGATCTTCCCAGTTTTCGGCGCCGCCACGCGTTTCGATGTCGGGGCGGATATACGGGACGATCTCGTCGATTTCGACCTCCGAGAGGTCCGGCTGACCGGGCCAGTCGGTCGGCATCGGCATCTCCTGGAACTGTCTGAGCGCGCGGAGGCGCCGCTCGAGCATCCACTCGGGTTCGTCTTTGTCCTCCGAGATGACGCGGATCGTCTCCTCGGTAAGGCCCTTTTCGGCCTCGAAAGCGGACGACTCCTCCTTCTTGAACTCGAAACGGGCCTCGGTATCGGTCTCCTGTAAGTGGTTTTGTTCAGAACTCATCAATTTTTGTTTTGTGCGGAATAACAAAAGGTTGCGCCCGAAAAACGAGACTACGTAACTGAAAAAGATTTCATTAATTATAATTGGAACGGTACTTTGATTATATATTGCTCCGGGCCTCAGCCGCCGGTAGTGAGCGGTGAATCTGTATATAAGATACTTTATCTTTTACTTGTTTGCTTAGACATGGTTTTAATATGAGAAAGCGCTTACAAGCAAATATGTCCCAGTCGCTCGCAGATCAAGAGTGTAAAGCGTGCACTTCCGAGGATGAGCCACTTACTGAATCGGAGTATGCGGAGTATTTGGGCGAACTCGATAGCGACGTGTGGACTGTTATTGACGATCATCATCTTGAGGGTACGTACCCGTTCGAAGATTTTCGTGACGCACTGGAGTTCACGTACGAAATCGGCGAGCTTGCCGAAGAAGAATGGCACCATCCAGACATCCATCTCCAGTGGGGTGAGGTCAAAGTCGAGATGTGGACGCACAAGATCGATGGCCTCCACAAGAGCGACTTTGTTATGGGGGCACGGATGGATCGCATCCACGAAGACTACAAGCCAGAGTGATATCCTCCACACAGCTGGACGGGAGTTGCTGTCTCAGGTGTTGTTGTGCAAAATATAAAGCGTATATCGGTCAGAACAGATAGCTCAGGGCAAGGGGCACCCGTCCAGAACGACTAACTCCGTCCGGTCTGATTACTGGCCATGGATATCGTCGATATCGACCACATGGCGATTCGGGTGACCGATCTCGACCAGGCCCTCGAGTTCTATCACGGGCTGCTCGGCCTACCTGTCCGGGATCGAGAACGCTTCGATGCTGATGAAGTGCCGTATGTCGCGGTCGTTGCCGGGGGACGACACATTCACCTTGTGCCGACCGACGAGGACGAGATCGAGGTCGGTGGCGAACACATCTGTCTGCTCGTCCGTTCGAAGGACATGGAGTCTCGAGAGGAACTCGAGGAATTGTTAGCGACCCTCCGCGAGCACGGTATCGAGGTAGAGGAAGGTGAGCCCTACAAGCGATACGGGGCGTACGGTCGTGCATGGGCGGCGTACATTCGGGACCCGGATGGCCGGCGTGTCGAACTCAAAACTCACTGATATCCTGACACAACGATACGAACCGAAGGGGCCGGGAAGGAAGCCGATACGGGAGGGACGAAGCACCGAAATTCTGCTGGTTCTCGTTGACGGTAGCCGAGAGACACTCTGGGCATAACTATCCGTAGCGGATACTGGCTGCCGGATATCCAATAGACGGGTTCGACCTAACGCTGATTTAGCGTCGACGGGGCGAAACAGATCGTGGGTGCCGGTTGTATAGAACCGTATATTTCACACCCGATTCTTATCAAATCCTATATATTACCATGAACCACTGTAGGATACAAAACACGTCTGATCCGTAGGATTATCTTCCAATTACGGATGGAAAGCCCTCGGCCTAGCAGCCACGTTCGGGCCTTAATTCCGGTGATTCGGTCCGTGTGTGGCGCCATCTATAGTGATATGTCTGTAACGGTTACTGCAAAGAATTTCCCACAGTCGCACTCGACTCGTTGCCTTCGAGTATCCGTTTTAATCCAGTTACCGCAGTCACACTGGAGTTGAATCTCTATTTTATCCGGATTATATTCGTCATGTGTAGGTGGTCTACTCTCTGTTTCCATACTCGGATAACTATATATTAGACAATAATACCATGGAATGGTGTACCATACTTTTTATACCAGTTGATTTACTAGCTGGCAACCATTTATATTTGATAGGATCTATATATTTTTCACCTGTACTTATGAGCTATTGAACGGCTTCTTGAGCCGTTGAAAATACAACGCGCAAGTCTTGCGTCCCATTACTATCGAGTATCGTGGCCAGTAAATCGGATAAACTGGGGTCTATATTGGGTCGTTCAAAAACGACCATACTCACACGGGGGTAAAGATATAAGCGGTCCACACAATCCTTACGACAGGAATGAGGTGTGTTTACTCGTGAAGAATTCAGAAAATATTGATAATACGGTCGAATCACTCCAGGAGGAAATCGGAGGCGCTCTCCTGGCAGTTGCTCTGGGTGATGTTCGCTCCATGGAGTTTGACCCAACTTATGTCAAAGAGAACGCTGGCGAAACGTGGGATTCCGTCAAGGAGTTCTTTTCGGATGATACACAGAAAGAAGTTTTTGAGAACATTGCAGCGGAGGCCTTTTTTGAAACCGGAGAAGGGACTGCCCGCTCACCGCTTGGGTTTCTCCGTTTTACCGTCCGGAACTACGAAGAGGCTATAATCGTTATCGGTTGGCAGAATTCGAGTACCGTCATAGTCACGCTCCAGCCGGACCCAGAGCATATTCCCACAACAATCCAGATCCTTGAAACGACAATAGACGTCAAGGAGACCGAGTAAGGGACCGGAAACATGACCGAAAACGATAATCTCGATTCACAAAGCGTCGACGAGGATGAGATCATCACACTCGCTGAGGAGTATCTAGAGTCTCGATCCACGCCGGTTGATCCGGAACTCAAACGCGTCCTACAGGAAAAGATCGAAACGAACGAAGAGCGGTTAGCGAAATTAGACGAAGAGGACCCGTTATACGATGCTATTGAGCGACGGATAGAGAACAAAAGAGATCGACTACGGGAGTTACAAAGCGGTGAGAGCGGGAACAAAAAGGAGTTACTGAACGCGGTCGCTGACAATTTCGTCGCGGAAGGGTTCTGGCTCTCCGAGCCCATCCTTGAGGCTCTCAACCACATCCTTTTCGGTAAATACGGAGAAAGTCTCGTTATCGAACGGAAGATTGTCGAACCCGACACCAATTTCACGGAGGACGATCTCTACGAAATCTCGATGGAAATCCGCAACCAGGCACGATCCGAACTACAGTTATTTGAGTAAGTGTACAGCAGTTGTCGAAGGGATCCACCACAGGGGCAATCGGTAAAACCATGGACGAGAATATACTCACAACCGAAACTGAGACTGGCGAGGGGGAATTCGAACGGGGTGAAATAGCACCTATCGAAGACCTCAAACGCTACTTTACTGAAGAGGCTACTACTCGGGAATTTGCGGGGATACCCCCTGATTCATTCATCGAATCGAAGTTTTTTGATATAGATTTATCAGATGAATTCGACGTGGTTGAAGGGTACTGGACCAGCAAACCCTTTGCGTATACTACGATCGTGTTCGATGAAACTGAAGAAAAACGCCGGTATCTGTTCTTCGAACCGGTTCTGTCCGACTTTGAGCAGTATGTACGGCAGGATCTTGAGCAAACGATCAGGTACGCGCTACGGAACGAGGATTTGACAACGGTTTCCGACTCTGATCGCTTTAGAGACACGCTAGAACGGTTGGTTGTCGAACACGGTGCTGCTATTGAAGACGGGTCGTTACACAAGATTTTCTACTACCTCACGCGCGATTTCATCGGGTACGGCCGTCTCGACCCGTTAATGCAGGATCCACATATCGAGGACATCTCGTGTAATGGCGAAGACCGCCCCGTTTTTGTGTATCACGAAGACTACCGTGATCTCGAAACGAATCTAGAGTTCACCGGAAATAAACTCGATTCGCTCGTTTTGAGTTTGGCCCAGCGGGCTGACAAACATCTCTCGATCTCTCATCCGCAGGATTCTGGAACGCTTCCGGATGGATCTCGAATTCAGTTGACGTACGACAGCGATATTAGTCCGCAGGGCTCGAACTTTACAATTCGAAAGTTCCAAGAAGTCCCGTTCACCCCGATTGATCTCATCCAGTTCAATACGTTTTCGCTCGATCAGATGGCCTATCTCTGGCTCGCCATCGAGAACAATATGTCTATCATGTTTGTTGGTCCCACGGCTTCGGGAAAGACCACGAGTATGAACGCTGTCTCGTTGTTTCTTCCACCGGATGGGAAGATTATCTCGATCGAAAAAGTACGTGAAATATCGATCCCCCACGACAATTGGGCCTCATACGTGTCTCGGGATATGAGCGGGAGCGAAAAACGCGAGGAGATCTCGATGTACGATCTGTTACAATCAGCGCTTCACGCACGGCCGGAGTATATGCTGGTTGGTGAGATCAGAACCGATCCGGTCGTTGTTCGAACCTTCTTCCAGTCGATCTTTACCGGTCATCCCGGTGGAACCACGTTTCACGCGAGTTCGGCTCAAAACGCGATCAATCGACTCACGAGCGATCCGCTTAATATCACCGAGCAGATGGTGAGTGCGGTTGATCTGATGGCGGTGCAACAGCAAGTTTCGATAGGCGAGCAAGGCCGCCGCGAGCGCCGCAACCTGAATATTTCAGAGCTCAGGCGAGAAACCGAGAGTGGCGACATGCTTGAACTCGTTGAGCTGTTTAAGTGGAACCCTACAGCCGACGTTATGGAACAAACGATCGATTCGTTGCATGAATCTCGTGTGATGCAAGAGATCGCCGATAACAAAGGGTGGGATCAGGAACAGCTTCTATCGGAACTGCAAAACCGAAGACGGGTACTCGAATACCTGATCGAGTCCGACATCACCGACTACGACGACGTTATCGACGCCTTCTATAGCTTCTCTCGGAACAAAGAACAGGTACTAGATCAGATTCGAACAGGCAAATTTGACCCATCGAGATCGGATAGCAGTCCGTCATGAGCTCTGAGCATGATGATGAACTCAATACGGATACTGGGGCAGAGATCCGATCTGAACCCCCAATCTCCGCAGACCGAGCAGAGCGATTGCGGAGCGCATACGGACACATCCGGGGGGAATTAAAAAAACGACCTGAGCAGTTCAGCGATTTTGATCGCGTACTCGCACAGGCCGGTATCACCCGATCTTACGACGAGTACTTATCACAAGCGATCCGGCGGACGATTCTCGGTATCTTAGTATTGTTGGCGGTACAGATCGTTCTCGCACTGGCGGTGACCAGAATAACCCGGGTAGAATCTCTTCGAGAGCCGATCGTCACCTTTCCCGTTATTATATCTATTATGATATTTTTTGTTTCTTTCGGGGGCGGTGTCCTCGTCTTTGCGATGTATTACTACTATCCTCGGTTCAAAGCGAGTCAGCGCGGGCGTCGTATTGATTCGACGATTCCTCATGCGATCGTCTTTATGTACGCTCTTTCGGAAGGTGGGGTCGAACTGCCCGCAATCCTGAAACGATTATCACAGTCAGAAGACGTATTCGGGGAAGTTGCTACTGAATTCCATGGGGTCACGATAGACGTTGAACGGTTCAATTTCGGTCTCCTATCCGCACTTAGTGAGGCTAAAAATCTAACTCCAAGCGAAACGTTTCGGGGTCTTCTGGACGATCTGATGAGCGTCCAGCAATCCGGCGGGGATCTCAATACGTTTCTGCAGAACAAAAGCGAGAGTTATCTCGACTCGGCCAGACGACGACAGGAGAATTTTCTTGAAACCCTTGGAACGATTGCGGAAGCGTACGTGACGCTGATCATCGTCGGACCGATCTTGCTCATTATTATCCTGGTTATCATCGGAATAGCTGGGGAAAACACTGTAGTCTACATTAACTTTCTAACGTATATTGGCATCCCAGCCGGGGTTGGTTTATTTATTTTGTTGGTCGATGTACTAGATACACAGCACGAACCGACGGTTGCGGCTCGTCTATCCGGACAAGAAAAGCAGTCGGTATCAGGAGTAGACACAGATACGCCTGAATACAAAGCTTATGTCCGGAATACGTGGAAGCGATCGCTGTCGCAGTTTCTCAAACACCCGCTTCGAGCGGTTACGCGTCGGCCACTCCGATCGTTCGCAGTAACTATTCCGGTTGCTGTCCTGGGTTTGGTGGTGATCGTGCTTTCGGGAGTCGCACCGCCATCTGTGGCTGTCTATCAGGAGCAACCGATCTGGACGACGACGGTATTCGTTGTGTTCCCTTTGCTAGTTTTGAGTAGTGGGCTTATGATTGTCTACGAGTTTGAGCGCCGACGGATTGCCGCGGTGCATCGCCGGTTCCCGGACGTGCTATCGTCGCTTGCAAGCGCCAACAAAAACGGCATACAGCTCGTCGACTGCATCACACTGGTTACGAGGCGATCCGATGGCGTACTGGCCGACTATTTAGAGCGATTGGAGGCGGATATTCGTGCAAATCGGGATGTGCATGATGCCTTATATCGATTTGCAACCGATGTAGGTGTTCCGAGGGTGACACGGGTTATGAAAATACTTATTGAAGCCGATAAATCGAGCGAGGATCTATCCGCGATATTAGAGATCACGGCGCGGGATACCGAGGAACGGTTTCAACTCGATCTTGACCGAAAACAGGCGATGCAACCGTATGTGCTCATCTTCTTTATTGGAGTACTGGTCTATTTGACGATGATTCTCGTCCTCAACGAGTTGTTTTTTCCAGCAGTTGCGGAGATCCCGGGAGGTGGATTTGATGGCTTCACGAATACTGCCGGGACATCCGGTGAAACCGAAGCAGTACCGATAGCAGCATTTCAGACTGCGCTGTATCATTCATCGATAATTCAGTCCATCGGTAACGGGTTACTCATCGGGAAGCTAGTTGATGATGATTTGATAAGTGGACTCAAATACGGAATCCCGCTACTTCTGACCACACTCTTGATCTTCCATCTCTTCTGATAGCTGTGTGAATATCCGGTTCAGTTTGCTGACTTCGTCCTCTGTGTCCAGCACACGGTTTCTACCAGAATCTGTATAGATCGATTCGGGACGGGCCGAATCCGGGGTGTGCCCCGGTCACGTAATCATTTGCTACAGCAAAACAACGCACCTCCGATGCGATTCTCACAAATTGAACAGCCGATAACCCCTCCCAAATGGTGGCCTGCAAACAGCCAAAGAGGTATTTTGAATAGATTGTGGCAAGCGGCCACGGGGGTGGCGCTGGGCCGAACCAGCGTTTCACAGCTTTTAGACTCGTCGAAATGATGAGACCCGTTCTGTGCCACGATGGAGTTATTTGCTTCGGTCCAGAACAGTAAAACAGAAATACTATGCTTGGGGGCTCCCGCGACACGCCGGTCGAGGAGATCGAATTAGTCGCCTCGGGTATCCGCGAGTTGGACGAACTCCTCAACGGGGGATACGTCCGGGGCCGGACGTACCTCATCCAGGGCGTCTCTGGAACGGGAAAGTCACTTCTCGGTCAGCATTTCTTGCAAGCAGGACTCGATGCTGACGAGACTGTCGTGTACATCCACGGTGAAGAGTCCAGACACGATATTCTCATCAACGCGGCGCAGCTGGGTGTCGACATTCAGGACGCGGAGTTTCTCGACATCGGACCCGGGACGGATTTTTTCGCTGAGGACAAGTCCTACAACCTTGTCGAGGCTACCGAGGTCGAATCCGAGCGGTTCACGAAGGATATCAAGCAGGTAATCGAGGACGTCGACCCGTCACGAATTCTCATTGATCCGATCACACAGCTTCAGTACGTCGAACAGGACCAATACCAGTACCGGAAGCGGTTACAGTCGCTCATCCGGTTTCTCCGGGACCGACAGGTGACGACAGTCGCCACCCGGACACTCAACAAAGAAAGCTCTTCTCTGGCCACGCACGACGATTTCGAATCGCTCAGTGATGGCGTCATAAATCTGTTTCTCGACGATCATGAACGTCGGATCGGCGTCCCGAAACACCGTGGCCTCGGACAGGTGGACGGCACCCACGGGCTTGAAATCCGCAGTCAGGGGATCGAAGTCTACCCGCAAGTCATCCCGAAACACGACAACCGAACGTTCGATCCAGAACTCATCCCGACCGGCCACGACACCCTCAACGACCTCCTCGGTGGCGGGCTGGAACGCGGGACCGTCTCGTTCATTAGCGGGCCGACCGGAATCGGAAAATCGACCACCGGCGCACAGATACTCTCGGGTATCGTCGAACACGGCGGGACGGCACTCGGCTATCTTTTCGAGGAATCCATCGAACAGTTCGTCCATCGCTCGGAAACCCTCGGACTCCCTATCTCTGAGATGCAAGCGCAGGGATCGCTACAGTTGACAGAGACCGAACCGCTCGTGCGTTCAGCCGAGGAATTCGGTCAGCACGTGCTCAAGCAGGCCGACGAACACGCACCGGACGCGATATTCATCGACGGGCTCTCGGGCTACAAGGTTTCGCTTCAGGGCGACGATCAGCGGCTCGTTCGCCGTCTTCACGGCCTCACCCGGGTACTCAAGAACATGGGTATTGCGGTCATCGTCACGGACGAGTCCGACCGCCTCACCGGCATCCCGGAAGCCACCAGTACGAACACCAGCTATATCGCGGACAACATCGTGTTTCTCTCCTATGTGGAGGTCGACGGCAAACTCGACCGGGCGATCGGAGTGATCAAAAAGCGACTTGGGGATTTCGACAACCGGTTCCACCGCTTTTCGATCGTGTCCGGCGAGGGGTTGGTCATCGAGGGACCGTTCGATAACGTTCAGGGGATTATGCAGGGCACTTCAACGTCTCGCATCCAGGGCGGGTACAACCAGACGACAGATCAGCCATGACCGGCCAGCCGAGCAACCAGGATAGTGACCGACACACGATACAACTCCTAGTTCATGGAGACAGCGATAAGGACGCGCTCGAAGAGTTTCTCGACGACCGGTACGACGTCATCGACGCTGAGACGCTCCAAACCGCCGATTGTTACGTCGTCGGGGAACAGATGGTGCCAACGTATCGCGATGCGCTGCGAGAACACAAGAAAGCGGAGCATCCGACCTTCACACCCGTATTGCTGATTCAACAGGAGGGATCGAGGGGGACGGTCCCGCTGCCGTCCGAGCAAAACGGTGAGGGGCTACCGCTTATCGACGAGGTGATGTCAGCCCCCATCGACCGGCTGACCCTGTTTCGTCGGGTAGGGAACCTGCTGGCCCGGCACGAACAGTCGGTTGAGTTGTCAGACCGGTATGAAGACATCCAAACCCGGTTTCAACGGCTGTTTAATTCGACAAACGACGCGCTCTTCGTGGTCGCTCCCTCGGGCGGTGAGATTACTGAGTGTAACCCGGCGGCGTGTGGTCTCTTGGGATACACACGGGAGGAATTGCTTGCGGAATCAATAACCGACGTGACCCACGCCGACGACCGCCAGCGGTTTCAGTCCCTCCTCGAAACGGTGCAGGTGGCCGGTCAGGGATCGACCGACGGGATCACGTGTCAAACAAAGGACGGAGAAAAACGACAGTTGGAGGTGTCGGCTGCGACGCTCGAGGAGTCCGAACAATCACCGATAATCCTCTCCGCACGGGACGTAACCGAGCGGAAAGCGTACGAACAGGAACTCGAATTGAAGTCCCAGGCGATGGGCGAAGCGCCCGTCGGGATCTCCATCTCCGATCCCGACCGAGAGGACAACCCGATGGTCTATGTGAACGAGGGATTCGAAGCGCTAACGGGGTACTCGAAGGCGGAAGCGATCGGTCGGAACTGTCGGTTTCTCCAAGGCGAGGCAACGCGAGAGGAACCCGTCGCCGAAATGCGGGAAGCGATTGACACGGCCCAGCCAGTGTCCGTAGAACTCCGGAACTACCGCAAGGACGGCAGCCAGTTTTGGAACCGCGTCACCATCGCGCCGGTGAGAGACGACACCGGAACGGTCACCAACTACGTC
Source organism: Natronomonas aquatica (assembly GCF_024449025.1). GTDB lineage: Archaea > Halobacteriota > Halobacteria > Halobacteriales > Haloarculaceae > Natronomonas > Natronomonas aquatica. The sequence continues at coordinate 10,659 of NZ_JAHLKM010000031.1, forward strand.
GGATTTCAGGAGGATGTCTCCGAGCGCAAGGAACGCGAGCAGGACTTACAGCTATTCAAGAAAGCTGTCGAGAACGCAGGCCACACCGTCTTCATTACTGACAGAGAGGGCACGATCGAGTACGTGAACCCGACATTCGAAAAACGGACGGGCTATACCAGTGCGGAAGCAGTCGGTCGAACGCCCGGGATCCTCAAATCGGACAAACAGGACGACGAGTTCTACGAGCGGATGTGGCGGACGATTCTCGCCGGTGATCAGTGGGAGGCCAATCTCATTAATCGCCGCAAGAGTGGAGAGCTATACCACGTCGATCAGGTAATCTCTCCGATAACGAACGGGGGTGGTGAGATCACCCACTTCGTCACTATCGAACTCGACGTGACGACCCGGCGGTTGCGTCAACAGCAACTCGAGGTTCTCAATCGCGTCTTGCGGCACAATCTCCGGAACGGAACGAACGTCATCGAAGGCAATGCCGCGATGCTCCGGGATGCGATCGACGATGAAGACCTCAAAAAACAGGCGAAAGCGATCGAAAAACGGGCCTCGTCACTGGCGAATCTGAGTGATCAAGCCGGGACTGTGCGGTCACTGTTCGAGCATCAGTCACCTGCCGGGGAAACCTGTGACATAACACGGGTCGTAACCGAAGTCGTCGAGGAGGTCTCAGAGACGTATCCCGACGCCGAGTTCGTCACCGACGAACACGATTCCATCCACGCCCGGGGGGGCAGTCCGCTGAAAACGGCACTATTAGAAATTCTAAAGAACGCGATCATCCACAACGATCAGCCCACGCCGGAAGTTACGGTTGTTATTAGCCGATCGATTGAAGACCGAGCTGGCGAGTGGGCGGAAATCGTGATTGCCGATAACGGACCGGGAATTCCGGAGAACGAGCAGAAAACGATCGAATCGGGTGAGGAAACCCCACTACAGCATGGAACTGGCCTCGGGTTGTGGATCGTCTACTGGGCTGTGTCACTGCTCGGGGGCGAAGTCACGCTTGAGGACAACTCGCCGCGTGGAACACGCGTTGTGTTGAATCTCCCCAAAGAATCCATGGACCCCTCACGTCGGGTTATGCCTGTTGATCACCGCTGAACTGGTGGATGACAGTGAGCGTACTGTTGTACACTCGGAAAAGTAATCGGCTACATTCAGTCGGAGGACTCGGCTAACGGGGATTTCACCGTTATCTTATTCCCCCGAGGATCGTTCGATGCGAGCTCGATTGTCCCGCCAAGCGTACTGATCGACCAGTATATCACCCAGAGTCCAATGCCTTCTGCGTGCCGCATCGGCGTTTCCTGTCCCGATTTGATTATCTCCCAGGTGGCCCGTGGAATTCGGGGGCCGTTGTCGGCGACCGTGACAACTGCCACATTCCTCTCCTCGATAGCCCTGATCGCAATTTCGATCCGCGGCGTCGGCTGATCGTTATGCTCGATCGCGTTCTCTATGAGCTCTTTCAACGCCACCTCGAAGATAGCTCCGTACATAATCGCCGACGAATTTTCGTCCCCGATCGTCAGGTCGATCTCCGCGTCGGCGTACTCCCGCCGATACCGTTCGACGGTCGAGGCTGTCTTGCTGAGAGGCATCCCGATAGGATCCTCGTCCGAATCGAGCAACCTGATCAGTTGTCGAATCGTCGCCGTTCGCTCACTGATCGACTCCAGGGTACCTGCCCACTCGCGAATGTTATCTGCAACCGCCTGTACGTCCACATCATCACTATCGGATGCGAGCAACTCGGCATACCCATCGATTACCGTCACCGAATTCCGAACATTATGCCGAAGAACCCGATTGAGTACGTCCAACACCTGGCTTCGGAGTTGCTTTTGTGTGATCTCTTTTTCGAAAGCAACGTAGTATTGGATCGTGCCTCGGTCGTCCTCGATTGGCGTGACCCGTTGGAGTGTCTCGTATCGTTCGCCTGTCTTTGTTTGGTTAACGATTTCGGCTTCCCATGTCTCACCGGCGGTAATTGTCTCCCAGAACTCCTCGTAGAACGCCTCATCTTGATTGCCGGAGCTGAGAATTCGAGGAGTCTGTCCGATCGCTTCCGCGGCTGAATACCCCGTGATGCGCTCAAACGCTGGATTGACATACTGGATGGCACCATCTGCATCGGTGATGAACAGCACCGAATCGGCTTGCTCCGCGTACGTCTCAAACAGAAGCAGCTCGTTTTCGTGGGCTTTCATCTCGGAGATATTCTGCTGAAAACCGAGATAGTGCGTTACGGTGCCATCGCCGCTTTCGACCGGGGAGAGCGTTATCCGGTTCCAAAACTCCGTGCCGTCCTTGCGGTAGTTTCGGAGTTCAACGGTAACGGACTGTCCGGCATCAATAGCGGCCCGCATCTTCGCAACCGGTTCATCACGTGTCGCGTCGCCCTGTAAGAACCGGCAGTTCTGGCCCAGTATCTCGCCTCGAGAATAGCCGGTGATACGCCTGAAGCCGTCGTTGACGTATGTGAGAGGCTCATCATCAAGCGTCACATCTGCAACGGTAATGCCGACCGGTGCCTGATCGATTGCGTTTTCTCCAAGGGTAGCCGACGTGTCTCGGTCTGGCTGTGAGATATTGAGAAAGACTGTCCGGATCTTGGGCTCTCCGTCCCATGCCGTAGCCGCACTCACAGCGATTGTCTCACACACAGTCCCGTCGGTACAATCAAGTGTGAGTTGATGGCGAAACGTTGCGGCGTCGCCGTTACGCAGTTCTTCGAACGATTCAAATAGAACAGTCCGATCGGGTTCGATTATGAACGGGCCGAGTGGCCGTCCGGTCAGGTTTGCCGGTGTGTCGGCCCCTACGAGCGTACAGAATGCCTGATTAGCATATGCGATCTCTTTCCCCGAGTGAATTACTGCTGGCCGAATCAGGTCTTCGAGATGCATTATTAACGTACATATCCACAACCAGATATGCGATGCTGCAACTCAGTCGTTGTAACTAGATATGTTTTTCTATAGTACTTTATATAGTACTGTATCATTCGACTTACCATGAGCACAGAAGGGGGGTCGATGAAAATAACCGAAACGGAACGAGCAGGTGTCGTTGGGGCAGACCTGACCGACCGAATAGGCATCGACGCCGATGAAATCGCATGGCGTAAAGAGTATACACAGTTTACTGACGAAGACGCCCAACACCTCGTCGACGTTGCCGACGTGTTCGAAGACATTGCGGAGGGATTAGTCGATGAGTTCTACCAGCATCTCCAGACATACGACGAAACGATCGCCATCTTGGACTCGTCATCAAAGCCGATCCAGGCGCTCAAACGCGATCAAAAGCAGTATCTGATCGAACTCGGACAGGGCGAGTACGACCAACGGTACTTCGACAGGCGTGCCCGGATCGGCAAGATTCACGACATGCTCGATCTAGGGCCGAAAATCTACTTCGGCGCCTACAGCATCTATTATCACGGCATTGTGGATACACTGGCCGAGCGTGCCACCGAGACTCTGGATGCCGAGGCGACTGCAGCCGTCGAGACACTCACTGATCAGATACTCGCCGTTCAGAAGCTCATCAATCTTGACCAGCAGGTGGCGATGGACACCTATATCGATTCATATAGCCAGGAAATCGAAGAGACCGTCGCTGACCAGGATGCGTTGATGAATCAGGTCGA
>NZ_JAHLKM010000031.1:14329-25456 GCF_024449025.1 Natronomonas aquatica
GGTCGAAAGCGAGCTTGAAGCGCCAATCGAAGAGGTGTCCGAGGCGGCAGAAGACATCACTGAGAGTGCAACAGTTGTCAGTGACTCGGTGAGCGAACAGACCGACCAGATGCAGGAAGCCTCCAGCGAACTCGGCAATCTGAGTGCGACGATCGAAGAGATCGCTTCGACGGCGACCGAAGTGGCCGAGACAAGCGAGCGGGCGGAAGCACTCACTGAGTCGGGAACCGAGTCGGCAAGCGATGCCAGAGCGGCGATGGAAGATATTCAATCTGCGGTCGGAGGGGCATCAGCCAATATGGAGACGGTAGAAGAACAGATGAGCGAGGTAAACGAGTTCACGACAGTTATCAACGAAATCGCCGACCAGACGAACATTCTTGCTTTGAACGCCTCGATCGAGGCGGCGCGAGCGGATGAAGGCGGCGAAGGGTTCGCCGTCGTCGCAGACGAAGTCAAATCACTGGCTACCGAGACCAAACAGAACGCCGGGGAGATAGAAGAAACGATCGAGCAGATGGAAACCGACATTCAAGAGACTGCTGACAGCCTCGGTGTAGTCGCCGAACAGGTCGAACGTGGGATGGATGAGGTTAGCGAGACGATGCAGAACCTCGGGGACACTCTCGATGCCGTCCAGGAGTCCGCACAAGGGATCCAAGAGGTGTCTGACGCCACGGACGATCAGGCGGCGACGACGGAGGAAGTCGCAAGCATGGTTGATTCGCTGGTTGCTGATCTCAACGAGGTGGCTGAAGAAGTCGAAACGATCGCTGCAGCGAACGAAGAGCAAACCGCCCAAGTACACGAGATTGCAGAGACAGCCAGACAACTCGGCTCACAGTAACGTACTCCACGTTTCCGTTTCCTTGTTGTCGAAATCCCCTCTGGAACGGAGTTTGGGCAACCCTACGGGCTATACGATTACAATCACCAGTACGTTGTCCATGACGATAGATACCTCTTCGAGGGCTCCCCCACGAACCAAGCAGAATGTCTTTGATCACTGCTCCAGCCGTAGTTGGCGAAGTTCCGCGATCTGTCCCAACATGGGTTGAAACAGGTCGCTCGGACCTACGGCTTCCTCCGATCATCGAATCCCACTGGAGCACCGATCCACGGTCTCGTGGATTACATCGCCGTCGACGTATTCGGTTAGTTCTGCCGGTCTACCGAAGAGCGTGGTCCCTTTTTCCAGACACCAAAGCGGTAGGGATTGTGCGTACGAAACAGCCTTCAGGGCGAGGAGGGCATCAATTTTGCTGTCGAGGGTGAGGATGGGTATTCCCGGTGGATGCGAACGGAGACGAGTGTACTCCTGTGTGGCGATCGATCGTGATTCGCAGTTCTCGTGGATCGGTACCGACCTCGTCGATCGTGGAGTGAACTCGTCACGAATACGCCCCAGCGTTGTTTAGCCAGGCCGGGTGCGCCTACCCCTCGAGTTCCATGATCCGACGTTCCCCGGCTGACCGTCTGGCCGCATCGATAATACGTAGCTGTGTAATGATCTCTTCTCCGGAAGCCTCCGGTTTGCGTCCTTCCTTGATCGAGTCGACGAACTCCCGCATCTGGAGGGCGAAGTTGTGCGGCTTCTCACCTTCCAGGGACAGCGGTTCGCCGTTGATCATCAGGTCGGTCGAGGCGACACCGACCAGGTCGCCGCTGTGGTCGCCGTGTTGATCCCACGAGATCGATCCCTCCGACCCGACTACGAGTCCGCGGTGTACGCTCGGGGCGTTGTTGATCGACAGGAAGTTCGTCGCGTGGGTTCCGTCGTCGAATTCGATAACGATCGTCGCGTCGTCGTCCCCTTCGAACGTCTCGTTGTTCGTGGCACCCTCCGCATAGACGGCGACCGGTTCACGGTCGGATAACATCCAGAGGGTGTAATCGATACTGTGTGCGCCGAGCATGGGGTAGACGAGGCCGCCCGTTCTGTCCTCGTGTTGCCACCAGTCCGGCGCCGTCTCGATATCGAAGTGACACGCGAACGTGTACTGGAGGTTGATCGGGGTCCCGATCTCGTCGATCCGGTCTTTCGCTTCCCGAAGCGACGGGAAGAACCGCCTCGATTGACCGATCATCAGATTCACGTCGTTGGTCCGTGCCGCCTCTACCATGCGCTGGCCCTCCTCGACGGACGTCGCCATCACTTTCTCCACCAGAACGTGGTTTCCCGCCTCTATCGCCTCGATGGCGAGCGGTTCGTGGAGATAGTGTGGGACACATATCACGACGGCGTCGATCTCCGAGTCGGCGTACGCTTCTTCGGTGTCGGTATAATAGGAGACGTCGTACCGTTCGGAGGCGGAGCGGGCACGCGTCTCGTCGACATCGACCACCGCGGCGAGTTCACACCGTTCGTCCCAGTGTCGGATCGCGTCGATGTGGCTGTGGGCAACCCTGCCGAGCCCCACGACAGCCAATCGGATGGTGTCTCGCATCGTTCTCACGGCTCTAGTGCGATCTTGATCTGTGATTCGTCCCGACTGTACTGCTCCATCGCCTCGCTGGCGTCCGAAAGGCCGTACGTGTCCGTGACCAGCGACTCGACGTCGAGCGTACCCTTGACGATCGGTTTCATCAGCCGTGGCACCCACCTGTCGAGGAATTCAGGGCCGTGATGCATCAGGTTCGGCATCCGGATATCCATCCCGTGGTGGTGAATCCGGTGGAGATCTGCCTCGATCGGGTCCATCAGGTCCGGGATCGAGACGACGATCCCTTCGTCGCGTGTGTGCTGAACGGCGAGGTTGAAATACTCCTCGGCGTGGGAGTTCCAGTACCCACACGAATGGAAGGCGACATCGACACCCGCATCGCCGCTCGCGTGACCACTGGCGTCTTCATCGGCGTTGTACTGGGTGTGGTCCTCAATAACGCTGGCTACGTCGTCCGTCTCCGAATTCAAAACGACATCGGCACCGCGCCGGTCGGCAACGTCCAGCCGCGGCTCGCGGTAGTCGACAGCGATGACGGTCGCCGCCCCTTTCTTTTTCAACCCCTCGACGGCGATCTGGCCCTGAAAATTCAGCCCCACAACCAGAACTGAATCGCCGGGCTGGACCCCGCTTTCGAACACGCCGTAGATGCCGACACATGCGGGCTCGCCCAACGCGGCGACGGACAGATCGATCCCCGAGGGCGCCTCCTGGAGGCTTTCGACGGGTGCCTTGAAATGGGTCGCGAAGGCGTTGTTCGGCCCGAACAACATCACCTCGTCGCCCGGTTCGTACTCGCGAACCTTCGTTCCGACCTCGAGGACGGTTCCGCTCCCTTCGTGGCCGGGATACTCGAAGATCCCGTCGGGGAGGTCGGTAGGGATCGTCATTCCCTTGTATGCGCGGAGATCGGCATCACAGATACTCGCCCGTTCGGTCTCCACGAGGACCTCGTGGTCGTCGAGGGACAGCTCCCGTTCGATCAGTTCCAGTTCGCCGGGGTCTGACATGTGAACACAGTCCGCATTCATTCGTATGCGGTTCCCTCCCAGCACGTACATAATGATTCCGCCGGTCACAGGGACGGTAGCGGACGCGAATCCCTACGACCGCCGCTTCGATTCCGTCCGTGACGCACACCGACTCAGACACCGACACTGACACCGACGCGATCGATGGCACGTGTTGCCATCTCGACGACGACCGGGCGATCAGCCGTGAATAACGCTACACATATCCGAACCGTACTGTACGTATGTCACCGACATGGCGACGCTATCTCGGCGGGACCGGCCTGCTACTCGCGGGCGGGTTGACCGGCTGTACCGACGACGGTCCGGGGGGAACTCGCCCGGCCGGGACGGACGGACCGGGGGTTGGCGTTGTCTCGACTGACGGGGATGCGGATCTCCCGATACAGCCTACCGTCGAGGTCGCCCACGAGGCCGCCACGCCCGACGTCGACGGCTGTCTCCGGGTCGGGGAGTTCCGTTTCGGGACGACCATCCGGACCGACCCGATCGACGACGGGTCGGAAGCGTCGGCAGAATGGGGCTTTTCGATCCGGCTGAAACAATCCGCTGTCGTCGCTGCCGTCGAGATGTTCGGAGAGAGCGCAGGCAGACATTCGAAGACACACTTCACGGAGGATCCGTCACCGATAGCGACGAGTAGGCTGTGCCGAGTTGGCTTTGACGAGTATCGTCCCACCGGGGACCGGACGCACTCACTTCCAGGGGGTGCCGACGGCTTCGGCCTGAATCCCGTGCCCGACGCGGAGTCGACAGTCGGATGTGGGGACGGCGATACAGGGCAGGACGTATCCGGCGTCGAGCGAGCGCTGTTTCAGCGCCCGTGGCGGTTTGCGGTGACGCACTGTCCCGTCGAGCAGTTGGGCGGTACATGTGCCACAGGCCCCGTACAGACAGCCGTACGGAAGGGCTATATCGGCCCGGTCCGCCGCGTTGACGATGGTTTCCTCGCCGTCGATCCGGACGGTCTCAGTTCCTCCGTCCGGCCAGACGAGTTCGACAGTATAAACGGTCGCCCTCGTCACGACCGGTCACTGCCAGACGTCGCTGGTACAGTCGCCGCCCGGCCAGCGGATCTCGTGAGCACGCGCGGGCCCGCCCGGCGCGTCGCCGAAGTCGACGAGGAAATCTTCGTCCAGTTCCATCCGTCCCTCGTCGGGATAGACGTCGGCTTTGAGCATCAGCGACCCCTCCTCGGCGATGTCCGGGAAGAACTGGTTGTCCCACGATGAGAAAAGCGACGTCGTCCAGTAGAGGCGCCGACCGTCCCGCGAGAGCTGGAGCATCTGCGGTGCGCCACGGATCGACTCGCCCCGGACGTCCTGTCGATCGCCGAACAGGCCGCCGGCCCACACCTGATCGACCAATCGGGGATTGGCCGCGTCGCTGACGTCGTACATTCGCACGTCGCCGTGAAGCCAGTTCGAGAAGAACAGGTACTGATCGTCCAGCGACAACAGGAGGTCCGTGATGAGCGGCGGGACCGGCATGTCCCAGTCTTCGTGTTCGCGGGGATCCTCGTCGATGACGACGTCCCAGTCCCACGTTCCGTCGCTGTCCTCGTAGAACCGGATGACGTTGGACGACAGCGCGGCGCCGATGTATCCCTGTGTCTCCTCGGGGTTGTGGCTCATCCGGACCTCGAGCGGGATCCGGCCCTGTTCGCCGAACTCGAGCGTCTGGAGGTGCTCGCGGTCCTCCCACGACCAGATGTGGATGCTATCGCCGTACTTGCCGTCCTCGACGTCCTCGAGGTCGAATCCCGGATAGTACGTGTTCGGGGCGGCCCACTCGCTGGAGACGAGGACATCGTGGCGGGGCTGATACCAGTAGTCGTAGTTCATCTCCATGGGGCCGGGGTCGCCCTCCCAGCGCCCGTCGATACTGAAGTCTTCCTGATCCAACTGCAGAAAGCCCCCGGGGAGTTCGCCGTTCGCGTCACCGAGCATGCTGATGACGATCTTTCCCCCGGGGACGCAGTGGACCGTGTGTGGCGCCGACAGGTCGTACTCGAACACGTCCTCGGGTTCGATGATCTTCACCATCTCGGGGTCGCGCGGATCCTCGGCGTCGATGACGTGGATTCGCGAGGAACGCTGGCCGGGGACGACCAGATACTGTCTGGAGAGCCCCTCGGCGTGACAGGAAGACGAACAGGCGTTCCAGCCGAAGTGGTGGAGTTCGTCGCCCCTGTTGGGCATCTCTACCGCGTCGATCATCTCACTGTAGGTGTTTGAATCGGGATCGAGATCGACGACGCCGACGAAGTCCGGGCCGTCGTTCTCCATGCCGACCCGCGGCGCCATCACGTACGCCGTTTTCTCCCGCCCGCCCTCGGTCCGCATCGCGGCCGGCGTCGGATACCCTGGTCCTTCGGCCTCGTGGTGTTCGTGACCGTGCTGTTCCGCGCTGGGGCTCGGTTCGTCGGTGCTCATCCCGACGGATGTTCGTGTTCCACATGTTTAATAATGTATGGTAGTAGTTGCCGTGGATGCCGACGCTCATATATAATGAGTGTTTCTATCAGCACAGGCGTTTCTGCCGGAAATAAATCTCGATTCTAAAAGTGAGGCTAATTCTACAAACGGAGAACGTAGAATGCCGGTTGGGGCCGGTCGTTAGAATTCCTGTACGACGGCTTCGGACTCGGCGGAACCAGCGCTTCCTCTATATGCGACGACGCTGTTACTGTTCGGGCAATCGATTGATTGACCTACGCTAGTGGTTTCGTTTGCGTCATTACTATAATTACTACACTTAATACCGTCAGTATTCGGCCCCAAGCTGTTCAGGGTCGCGGTAGTCCCATCGATCGTAACCCCAGCACTCGGATTCGATTCGACCTCTTCGCCGAGGCCCAGAACGAACGTCCCGATGACGGCCGCCAGGATGACGGTGATCGCTACCATCAGGATGACTCCGATGACGGGCGAAACGGCGCGGTCGTCGTCAGCGTGGAATAGGTTTTTGAGTTCCATAGTTTCACCCGCAGTCTGAACCCGACTGTCCGGGATACGCGACTGCGTTATCTGTCCGTTAGGGGTCTCCCGGTATAATGGGGAGCAGGAACTCACGATTCGATTCGGACGCTGAACCGGGTTTTAGAGCCTCATACGCTAATATAGTGATTTTGAAGCCGATGCGGCTCGTCCCCTCGCCCTCGATCGGACACACCCGACCTGTGGTATGGGTGTCGGCGATTCCGTTCGGGTAGACTGCGGCGATGGCTCGCTTCAGTCTTCCCGGTTGGCATCGACGTGTTCGAGGAGTTCCTGTGGAGGATCGGTCCACTCCTCGGCCCGGTCCCGTGGCTCGTAGCCCAGTACCTCCTTTGCGTGCTCGATATCGAACCACCCGCGTTCGTTCTCGCTGGTCCCGAAGAAAACGCCGAACTCTAGCTCGTCGTCATCGAAACACAATTCCACCAGCTGAACCCAGTCGCGCTCCGAGAGCCACGTCCCTTTCAGGCGCTTGACCTGTGTCTCGTATTCGTCGCTTCCCCGTTCCCAGTCACCGCGTTCGACGCCTTTCTCGGCGTCTCCGTAGGGATTGTCGTACGGCGGCTCCCGGATGCTGGCGATACGGATTGCGTAAAACTGCTCGGGGTAGTCGCGTTTCTCGATGTAGTAGCGACCCCAGTCCTCGCCGAAGGCCTTCGAGGCGCCGTAGTAGGAGTCGGGGCGTTCGGGATCCTCGTGGGTAACCGTCAGGTCGAAATCCAGCTCGTAGAGTTCTGGGGCGTTTTCGGCCTCGTACATCCCCGCAGCGTGAATCGAGGAGGCGAACACGAACTGCTCGATACCGGCATCCGCCGCCGCCTCCAAGACGTTGTGCGTTCCGATCAGGTTGCTCTCTCGGACCTGGTCCCACGTTCCATCGGTCAACGGGTACGCCGCCAGGTGGATGACAGCATCCTGTCCATCGAAGGCGGGTCGGATCGCCTCGTAGTCGGCTACGTCGGCGACGTGGGTGTCGTAGGTGGGGTGGTCCTCGCGATCGAGATACGTCAACTCGTAGTCCTCGTCGTCACCCAGATACGTCTTCAGGCCCTCGCCGACTCGCCCGTGTGCGCCAGTGACAAGTACTCGCATATGCCCCGTTGAGCCGAACCGGACATGAACTATTCGGCAGCCCACCGCCAACCCGAGTATCGACCGAGGAGTATCGTGGCCAGCGAGGAATCACAGCCACGGAGGAGTAGTATAAAACCGCGTGCGAGACACAATAGTTCGAAAGCGAAGGTTCGGCCGTTCCGGGGGATACGAAAACTCACGTTGGATTCGGCACAATTTACGCTCAGACTGTAAGCACGGCGAAACCCCCCGACTGCGGTGGAATATAATTCGGCTTAATTCAACTCAATCCGAGGCCAGTAACTCCCGACTATATCCATATACCGGGCATAGTATTGGATACGATGTGCCCAGAACAACCTCGAGAACAGGACGGAGCGAGTGACACGGAGACGACCAAGTATTTCCGAAGACGTATCTTGGCAGTCGGCGCAGGTACAGGCGCGCTGATGCTGGCCGGGTGCTCGGCGGATACGACGGGAACCGACCCCGACGATGACGGGTCGTCGTCAGGTGACACCGACGGCGGGACCAGGGCCGCCGGCACGTTCCGGCTGCTAATCAGCGATCAGCCGGTGGCGATCGACGACTTCGACGAACTCAACGTTTCGTTCGATCGAGCCCGCATCTTCCCCGAAAGCGTAGAAGAAGACGAGACAGAAGACGGTGAAAGCGAACCCCAAGAGGACGGGGAGGAAGACGAGCCAGAGGATGAAGAGAACGACGCAGAGGAAGACGGGGAAGAAAACGATACCGACGAGGACGCCGAGGGCGACGAACCGGAGGGCGGAGAAAAAGAAACCGAAGACGACGACCAGCCCGGGTTCGAAGTCATCGACCTCGATGGTGCAACGGTCGATCTCACACAGGTCGTCGGCGACAAAGCTATCAGTGTTTTCGAAGGGGGGCTTGAGGAGGGTCGATATGCCAAACTCGAACTCTACGCCGCCGACGTCGAGGGCATCGTGGAGGGCGAGACAGTCGAAGTCAAGATACCAAGTGGAAAGCTCCAGATAGTCAAGCCGTTCGAGGTCGTCGCCGGCGAGACGCTCAGTTTTGTCTTCGACATCAACGTCGTCAAGAGGGGACAGCAACAGGAGTACAATCTACTGCCCGTGATCTCCGAGAGCGGTGTTGCCGGCCAGGATGTCGAGGCCGAAGAAGTCGAGGGAGAAACCCCTGAGACAGAGGGAAGCGATGGTTCCGACTCGGGAACAGAAGATTCTGAAGGGACAGAGTCCGAAGGGGAAGAAGCCGAAGAAGATGAAGAATCCGAAGGGGGGGACAGCGAGAGCGAGTAGGCGAAAAAGAATACAACAACGGTGGGGTGGCGGCCCCACTGGCGGGGCTGGAATCGGCGCACAGAACACGCAGGGCAAACACAAACAGTATCTAGCAGAATACGCCTCTTCCGTTTATTTTCGCGCGCTCGGAGCATGGACTGCGCTTATGAGCGACGGGGACAGGAATGCCTCTCAGGACCTGACTTGACGGAAATTGTACGCCAACGGGAGTTTGGCCACCGATCCCGAACGGCTGAACACCGTTCGGAAACCGAGTGGGCCAACTCGGAAACGGTTCTTTCGCTGAACGGTACTGACGCCCCGTTGCTGTCGGGTAGTTTTCCTCGTCTGCGATTCTGGGAAAAACACCCTATGACAGCTAATAACCCATCGGATCTTGAACCGATTCAACCGCGCGCTGCACAGGAACTCTACCTTGAGCACAAGGGAAACCAGTGCAGCGACACGACCGTACGGAGCCACAAGTACCGTCTGAACTACTTCGTCGAATGGTGCGATGAGAACGACATCGACAACATGAACGACCTTAGCGGTCGGAACATCCACGAGTTTCGCCTGTGGCGCAAATCAGACGGCGACCTGAATAAGATCTCTATGCAGACGCAGATGTCAACCCTTCGTGTCTTTCTGAACTGGTGCGGCACTATTGAGGCAGTCGATCCTGACCTCTACAGTAAGGTGCTCGTTCCAGAGGTGAGGGGTGAAGAAGAGCAACGCGATGTGTTGTTGGACGCCGAGCATGCCGAGGAGATACTGCAATATCTAACGAAGTACCACTACGCATCACGGGAACACACGCTGTTCGCGCTATTGTGGGAGACTGGAATGCGGATCGGAGCGGTACGGTCCTTGGATTTGCGTGATGTGGATCGTGAGGATCGTTGCCTCAAACTAGCCCACCGTCCCGACGAAGGGACGACGCTGAAAAATGGCCAAAGCGGGGAGCGCCTCGTGGCTATTTCTTCTGAGCTCGCGGATCTTCTGGAAGACTATATCGAAAATACTCGGTCGGAAATAACCGACGATCACAGCCGAGATCCATTACTGCCTGGGAAGACTGGCCGGCTGAGTCGGAGTACGATTCGTCGCATCGTCTATGAGATTACGGCTCCTTGCTATCTTGATAAGGAATGCCCAGGGTGCAAGGACAGCCGGGATGCGAAATGTCCGGAAGCTGTGAACCCCCACGCGATTAGACGTGGTAGTATCACTCATTTCCTAACTCAAGATGTTCCTGTTGAAGTGGTGGGGGATAGAATGGACGTATCTCGAAAAGTGTTGGAAAAACATTACGACAGACGGCCGGCTGAAGTCAAGCTCGAACAGCGACGGAGATACCTCGATAATATCTGATTCCGGATCTTATCTGATTTTATTTTGGCTCTTGCCCAATCTACCAAAACAACTATTCGGTATGTGATGTGGACTGATACTGACTGCTGAATATAGAGTTTGCAATCTTCTGAGTTATTCGCAGTACAAGCGAACTACCTCTCCTAGAGGTATGAGTTCTCCTACAAAACAGTCGTGCGCTCAGCCGGTGAATCCCAGTTACCAGATACGACTAATAGACCCTATAGGAACAGGAGTCCACGAGAGCCGAAATGTGTCACTGAGAACCTACCGATGCAGATGGTATACTGGCCACTCAACTAAATTCACAGTAACCAGAGGAGACCGAAATCAGCAGTTAGAATTGAGAGCCTCGTTTATCTCGACAATCCACTCCTTCTCGTCGGCGTCGAACATAACGATGGCAGCGAGTTCAGCGTCAAGTATTGGCGACTCAAATCCATTTTCACCTACAGAGATCACACGATCATCTGTCTCGATCGCGCTCTCTGGGTCTTCGGGTAGGTCAAGTCGATCAATTAGCCATGGCTCTAATACCGGTTCGATTCCTTCATAGTAGTCTGGGATTCGTGGGAAGGACGGGACCCACTCGCTCTCGTATCCGAGGGCCACTATCTCAATCTGTTGTCCATGCCCTTGCGGTATCTCAGCTTCCCGAACTGTAACACTCATTGTTTCAATCACCTATGGTGCATACTCCTCGATGATCTTGATGGTGTGTCTGGCTCTCTCTACTTTTGTCTGAGCAGAGATGAGGTTGAGCTCGACATCGTCTGGCGACATGTCCGTCTCTTCGGCAGTACGTTGCCGACTAACGGATAGGAGTTCCCGATACACAAACGCTTGGTCGTGTCGCAAAGTCCTCTAGAATTCAGTAGTAACTGACTCCCCTGAGCAAGGGGACGCCTCTGGTGTCCACCCG
>NZ_JAHLKM010000032.1 GCF_024449025.1 Natronomonas aquatica
GGTGGTTTGTGTCATCGAGTGTCGGCTTCCTCCCCGACCTCAAGGGTCGGGGTATCCGCCTCCAATCTCTATGAACTCCGCCCCGTAGGGGCCGTAGTCGGCGGGCGCATCGAGCATGTCGTGGCTCACGCCCGTATCGACCACGACGAGCCCCTCCGGGTGGTCGACGAGATAGAAGGGACAGACGGCCGTATACGCCTCCCCGGGATCGGTCAACTGGACGAGAAAGCTGTTGTCCAGGGCCCAGTCGGCGGTGTTGAACTCGTGGATAACGTTAGCGGTTGTCATAGTACGGCATCGGATACGAGACGGGAATCTGACTTAAAAGTACCTCCGGAACGGGGCGAACGGCGGGCCGGGAGAAACAGCCGATCAGACCGTCTCGACCGTTTGGAGGACCGCCCCGATCCGATCGATCGCCTCCTCGATCGCCTCGATGTCGGTCGCATACGAGAGACGGAGGTAATCGGCGGCTCCCTCCCCGAAGTCGACGCCGGGAGTGACCGCGACGCCGGCCTCCTCGAGGAGGAGATCCGCGATCTCGAGGGAATCACCCGGGAGGTCGCTCACGTCGACAAGCAGATAGTAGGCGCCCTGCGGTGTATACCCGAGATCGAGCCCCCAGTCGGTGACGGCCTCGAGCAGGCGGTCCCGCCGCTTCCGGTAGGTTTCGCGGATCTCCGCCAGCCGATCCGGGGGCGTCTCCAGTGCGGCGACGCCGGCGTCCTGGACGAAGTTCGGCGCACAGATGAGGACGTTCTGGGCCAGCCGGTTGACCGCCTCGACGTACCCCGGCGGGACGACGATCCACCCGAGCCGCCAGCCCGTCATCGCAAAGCGCTTCGAGAAGCCGTTCAACACGAACGCCTCGTCGGTGTACTCCAAGATCGTGTGCTCCTCGGCGTCGTAGGAGAGCCCGTGGTATACCTCGTCGACCACCGGAACCGTGTCGGTCGTCTCCGCCGTCGCCGCCAGCCCGGCGAGCGTCTCGCCGTCCAGCACCGCCCCCGTCGGGTTGGCCGGCGAATTGAGCAACAGCGCCCGGGTCGTTTCGTCGATCGCCGCCTCGAAGTCCGCGGTCCGCGGTTCGAACCCCTCGGCGGCCCGCAGCGGCACCGTCTCGATCTCGCCGCCGACCGTCCGCACGAAGTTCGGATAGCACGCGTAGTGGGGGTCGGTGAGGACGACCTCCTCGCCGGGATCGACGAGCGCCGCGAGAGCGAGAAAGAGCCCGGGCGAGGTGCCGGGGGTAACGACGACGCGGTCGGGATCGAGTTCGACCCCGTACTCCCGGTCGTAGTGGGCGGCGATAGCCCGCCGGAGCTTCGGCTTTCCCCTGGCGGCGGTGTAGTCGGTGTTGCCGGCCCGCAGCGACTCGATCGCGGTCTCGAAGACCCGATCGGGCGGTTCGAAGTCCGGTTCGCCCACCTCGAGGTGGATCACGTCCTCGAGTTCGTTGGCCCGTTCGAGGACGTCCATCGCGATAAACGGCGTCACGTCCTGTGCGCGCTGTGAGACCATCAGTACTGGCAGTCAGTAGGGAGGGCAGGTATTATATACGTCCGGGTTAGCCGGCGGTCGACCCCGGGGACCCGTTTTCGGACGAACGAACGGGCTCGGTGCGGCCCGGATCGGTTCGAGCGCCCGGCGGCCCGCCGGCCCGTTCGGTTCCTTCAGGTTGATGTATCCGTGGGGGGTAACGCCGGGTGATGGTCGAACATCGACGTGGCTGGGCGCTCACTCTCACACTCTGGTTGGCGTTCAATTTCGTGGTCGCATACGAGATCGCGCCGGCGAGTCTCCTCCCGCTCGTCCGGGAGGGGCTCGGCGTCGGGGCAACCGACGCGAGCTGGCTCGTCAGCGTGCTCCTCCTCGGGATGGCCGCCTTCTCGATCCCGGCCGGGATCCTCCTCGATCGGATCGACAACCGGCGGGCGATCTTTCTCTCGACCGGGGCCGTCCTGCTGTCTACCGTCTGGGCGTGGCGTGCGGCCACGGCGGGCGCCTACGACCGCCTCGTGGTCGCCCGCTTTCTCGGCGGGGCAGCGATCGTGACACTCTGGACAGCCGGGGTAAACGTCGTCGACGGGGCGTTCGATCGGGAGAACCAGGGGACGGCGATCGCCGTGTTCGCCACGAGCATCCCCGGCGGGTTCGTGATCAGCCACCTCACCGCGCCGCTTTTGGCCACGCGGGTGGGATGGGCCGGGACGTTTCCCGTGTACGGACTGCTCGGCGTGCTCGCGATCGGCGGCTTCGCTGTCGCCAGTCGGGGTGTCTCGATCGCAGTCGACATCGAGACGCCCTCCCGGCGGGAGTTCGCGGCCGTCCTCCGGAACCCCCAGGTCTGGGCCGTCTCCGGGATGGCCTTCGCGGCCTTCTCGCTCAACTTCATCTTCAACAGCTGGCTCCCGACGTACGTCGCCGAGAACTTCTCGCTCCCGCTCGGGATCGGCGGCGCCATCGCCGCCTTCTTTCCCGCGATCGGCGTCGTCGGGCGCCTCTCGGGGGGGGTCGTTTCCGATCGCCTCTTCGGGACGCGCCGCCGCCCGATCGTCCTCGGTTCGTTCGTCGTACTCGCGCCCGCCTCGGTCGCCGTCCCGTTCATCGATCTGGTGGGCGTTCTCCTCGTCGCGTTGATCGTCACCGGGTTCGTCACGCAGGTCGGCCTCGTGCTCCTCCTCCCGTACGTCCGGGAGCTCGTCGCGAACAACGTGGCGGCGACGGCCTTCGCGGTTCTGAACACGGTCGGCTTCCTTGGAGCGTTCTCGGCTCCGGTCATCTCCGGCAGGCTGATCGAAGGGGCGGGGTTCTTCGCCGCCTTCGGGTACGCGGGGCTGCTCGCCGTCATCGGAAGCGTCCTCGCGTGGGCCGTCTCGGAGTCGGTGTAGCGTTCGAACGGAGTCCGGTCGTTTAATAAATAGTATTCTCTTAGTATGCCTTGAATATGCCCAAGATAAGCGTCGAGATCCCCTCGGAACTCCTGGAGGACCTCGACGAACACGTCGGCGACGACGGCAAGTTCGTCAACCGAAGCGACGCGATCCGGGCGTCGGTCCGCAAGACGCTCGATCTGCTCGACGAGATCGACGCCCGCCACGGCCGCCTCGAGGAGGACGATGGCTGAGACCGTCGAAAGGCGACCGAAGTCGACCGCCCCGCCCGGTGCCGTCGCCCTCGCGGGGATCTTCGTCGCGTCGCTCGCGACCGCCCAGCTGACGGCGGCGAAGGTACTGGCCTTCGAACTCCCCGTTTCGGTGCCGCTGGCCGGCCCGGAGCTAACGTTGCCGGGGGCGGCACTGGCGATCGCGGTGATGTTCTTCGCCTCGGACTGCTATGCGGAGCTGTACGGCAAGCGGGCCACCCAAGTGCTCGTCAACGTCGCTTTCGCGATGAACTTCCTCGTTCTCGCGTTGGTCTGGAGTACGATCCTCGCGCCCGCCGCGCCCTCGAGTATCGACCCCGGGACCTTCGCACTCGTGCTCGGGGCGTCGACGAACATCGTCGCCGGCAGCCTCGTCGCCTACCTCGTCAGCCAGAACCTCGACGTCGTCGTCTTCCATGCGATCCGGGAGGCGACCGACGGGGAGATGCTCTGGCTCCGCAACGTCGCCTCGACGGCGACGAGCCAGCTCGTCGACACCGTGATCTTCGTTTCGATCGCCTTCTGGATCCTCCCACAGACCGTCGGAATCGGGCCACAGCTCCCCGGCGCGGTCGTCGTCTCGCTCGTGGTCGGCCAGTACCTCCTGAAGCTTCTCATCGCCGTCCTCGATACGCCGTTCGTCTATCTCGTTACGGGCGCGATCAGGCGGACGGAGCCGGCGGCCTGAAGCCGAAGTAACCGACCGATGGCCCCGATCCGGCGCGGCCGTCGGTCGGCCGAAGGCTCTCCGTACCCCCAGTAATCGGCAAAAGGTTCCGATACATGTATAAATCACCACTGGATGCGTGTGTTTCTCATGCATTCTCGGAATACCGGTTTCGGGTAGCTGAACGACGTGTGCACGATGGCAACGGAGACCAACACTGCGACTGCGACGGAATCGGAAACGCTCCCGGGTAACTGGAAGGCCGGCGTCGTCGGCGGGCTGGCCGGCGGCGTCGCCTTCGGCGCGATGATGACGGCGATGATGAGGAACATCATGGAGGCGGCGATCCCGGTGATGTACGGGCTCGGCACGCCGAACGGCGTCGCCGGCTGGGCGGTCCATATGAGCCACTCCGCAGTGCTCGGCGTCGTCTTCGCCGCGGTCGTCGGGTTCGCCGGACTCGCCGGCCGGTCCGGACAGACCCAGGTCGGCGCCGGGATCGCCTACGGGCTCGTCCTGTGGGTCGTCCTCGCGACGTTCGTGATGCCGGCGTGGGTCGGCGCCGCCGGACCGATGAGTCCGCCGGTCCCCGACGTCAACCCGGTGAGCGCCGTCGGCCACGCCGTCTACGGGGCCGTCCTCGGCGGCGTTCATTACGCGCTCGAAGACCTCTAGACGGTCGCGACTCGCGTTTCGAGGGGCCGGCGGCGGCGAGGCTCGCGCCGAGCCTTATTTGCCGCTCGGTCACGCAGTGGGTTGTGTGCAGGAGTACGAACGCAAACAGCTCCTCGAGCGGATCGACCGGGAGAGCTCGACGCTCGGCGTCGAGATCCCCGAACGCATCGAGATCCAGGGCGAGGAAGTGCGACTTCGGGAGTTCGTCTTCGAGATCAAGCGCCGCGAGACGGTGCCGGCCGGCGAGCGCGACCGCGTCGAGCGGGCAAAGCGGAACCTCCGCCGCGAACGCCTGGAACGCAAAGAGCGGATCGAAGAGAACGAAGTGTCCTTCGAGGCGGGCGAGGAACTCGCGGAGGCGATCGTCGGGATCGATCGCGCCCTGGAGGCGCTGGAGAGTCTCAAACCCGAAAGCGTCGAGGCGGAGGCGAAACGACAGGAGACCGCCGACACGAAGCGGTGGATGGACTTTCTGAAGAAGGCGCTGGGGCACGACGACGACGGACCGCAGGTGAGAGGCCCGTGAGCGAAAACGACGCGGTCGCGACGCTGCTCGAGGAGATGGCCGACCGCCTCGAGGCCCGGGATGTCGAGTACAAGCCCAACGCCTACCGCCGGGCCGCCGACAGTATCCGTGGCCACACCGTCGCGATTGAGCGACTCTACGAGGAAGGCGGCGAGGACGCGATCACGGAGATCGACGACGTCGGCGACGCCATCGCCGGCAAGACCGCCGAGTACCTCGAGACGGGGACGATCGACGAACTGGAAGAGCTCCGCGAGGAGCTACCCGTCGAGATGGACGCCCTGACGGCCATCGAGGGCGTCGGCCCCAAGACCGTCGCCGCGCTGTACGAGGCGCTTGGAACCGAAACGCTCGACGATCTGGAGACGGCCGCCGAGGCCGGCGAGATCCGCGACGTCTCGGGGTTCGGCGCGAAGACGGAGACGAACATCCTCGGAGGGATCCCCTTCGCGCGGGAGGCCCGAAAGCGGAGCCTGCTCGGCGAGGCCCGCCCGGTGGCGGATCGGGTCGTCGCCTTCCTCGAAGACTGTGCGGCCGTCGAGTCCGTCGAGACGGCCGGGTCGATCCGGCGGTGGCGGCCGACGATCGGGGACGTCGACGTCCTCGCCGGCAGTGACGACGGAAAAGCCGTCATCGAGGCCTTCGAGAGCTGGCAGGCGGCCGACGCGGTCATCGAGGCGGGGACGAACAAGGCGTCGATCCGATCGAACGGTCTCCGGGTCGACCTCCGGGTCGTCGTCCCCGAGGAGTTCGGCGCCGCACTGCAGTATTTCACCGGTAGCAAGGATCACAACGTCGCCGTCCGGAACCGGGCGATCGAGATGGGCCTGAAGCTCAACGAGTACGGTGTCTTCGACGTCTCGGACGTCGAGGATCCCGACGCCGGCCAGCGCGTCGGCGAGCGGGTAGCCGGCGAAACCGAGGCGGACGTCTACGATGCCGTAGGGATGGCGTGGATACCGCCGGAACTCCGCGAGGACCGCGGGGAGATCGAGCGCGCAGCCGGGGACGACCTGCCGGACCTCCTTTCGGCGGCCGACGTCCGCGGCGACCTCCACGTCCACACCGACGCCTCCGACGGCGAGGCGACGATCGAGGGCATGATCGCCGCCGCCGAGGCCTACGACCACGAGTACGTCGCGATCACCGACCACGCCACCGGACCGGGCATGGTCGGCGGCGTCGGCCTCGACGACGCGGAACTGCGGGCGCAAGCCGAGACCGTCCGGTCGATCGCGGCCGACGCGTCGATCGACGTCTTCGCCGGCGTCGAGGCGAACATCGGCCCCGACGGCGGGATAAGCGTGGACGACGCGGTCCTTTCGGAGCTGGACTGTGTCGTCGCCTCGCCCCACAGCGCCCTCGACGGGGACGGCACCGACCGGCTCGTGGCCGCCGTCGAACACCCCGGGGTCGATATCCTGGGGCACCCGACCGGCCGGCTCCTGAATCGGCGCCCCGGCCACGACCTCGACGTCGAACGCCTCGCCGAGGCCGCCGCGGAACACGGGACTGCCCTCGAGATCAACGCCGACCCCCGGCGGCTCGACCTGCGGGCGAGCTACGTCAAGGCCGCGATCGAGGCCGGCGCGACGGTCGTTATCGATACCGACGCCCACTCGACGGACGCCTACGGAAAGGTGCGGTTCGGTATCCACACCGCCCGTCGGGGGTGGGCCGAACCCGACGACGTGCTCAACTGCCGGGACGCGGCGGGCGTCCGGGCGTTCCTCGAGTGAGATGGGCGGGGACGATCGGCCGCCGGTTCGACCCGAAACCGACCGGCTTCTGTGTGACGTCATGCTCGGCAAACTCGCCGTCTACCTCCGGGTTTGTGGCTTCGACACCGCCTACGCCGGCGACCGGGGGATCGAGGCCGACGACCGGATCGCGGAAACGGCGAGACGGGAGGGCCGGCGGCTCTGTACCCGCGACGCCGAGTTGGCCGATCGGGTTCACGGATCGATCCTGCTGGCCGAACGCGACCTCGAGGCCCAACTCGCGGAGCTGAAAGCCGCGGGCGTCAAGCTAACCGTCACGGATCCGCCGAAGTACTGCGGGCGCTGCAACGGGGAGCTTCTCGCGGTCACCCCCGACGAAGGGACGCCCGGGTACGCGCCGGATCCGGGCGAGGTCGAGTGCTTCCGCTGTCAGTCCTGTGGACAGGTGTTCTGGAAGGGAAGCCACTACGAACGGATGACAGAGACGATCGAGTCCGCCCGATAACGGCGGCCGTCGGTATCGGGGATTCCCGGCTCAGTTCGTGTTCGGCGACCACGCCTCGCAGGCGTCCATATCGTCCATCGCCTCGCTGTGGAGCCCACAGTACGGTACCAGCCCCTCGTCGGTCCGGGCGTACCGGAAGTGCGAGCAGTTCCCACAGTAGCGGTCGTTCGACGGCGCCGGGGGCTCGTCGACGAACTCGGCGTCGTCCGTCCCGCTTCGGGTTCCGGTCGGCTCGCGGATCGATCGGGAGGCGCTCGCGCCGCCGTCGGTCGCGCTCGCGCCGCCGAGCGAACCGCCGGGCGAGGACGGAGAGCCGTTCCCACCACCGGCGTTGTGGGTGTCACGGTTCGTCTGGGTCTCGGCCTCCCCGTCGGGGGTCCCCCCGAGCATCCCGATCCCGCCGAGTTTGCCGCGCAGTTCTTCGTTCGAGACCTCGACGACCCGCGTCTCGCCGGCCTTCGTGATCTCCAGAGAGATCGTCCCGCCGGGGTCGTTTCTGGCCTTGAAGTTCGCGACGGCGGAGAAAAGCGACCAGGTCGTGAGGATCGTCCCGGCGAAGTAGGTGGTCGCGACGACGAGCGTCATCGTCGTGTTCCCGGAGCCGCCGATCCAGTCGACCGGGTACCAGCGGGCGAACATCCCGACGCCGAGCAGACAGACGACGGCGCCGACGGCGGCGGCGGTCCGCAGTCCACGGGAGGCCCGCGGTAACGCGACCATCGTCCCCAGGAGGACCGCGGGGAACCCGAGACCGCCGAGGACGCCGGCGAGTTCGCGGGCGCGGTACAGCCCGAGGCCGAAACGCGAGCCAATCCCGGTCGATGCGACGACGAGCCCGGCCGTTACGAGGACCGCACCGACCCCGAACAGCGTGATGCCGGCGTACAGCCGCCGGAGGCCGGCCCCGCTTTTTCCCCTGTAGACCTCCGTAAGGCTAGCCATACGAAAGGATAGAACCCCGACCTACAAAACAGTACGTCAGACGGTCGCAAGACACTCAGAGATTCCGGATCCGGTCTTCGGCGGCGGAAAGCGCCGCGTCGGCGTCGAAGGACTCGACGATCGAACCGAGCGTGTCGGGATCGGCGCCGGCGAGATCCTCGGCGTGGGCGGTCATGTTCGGCACCGCCCGGAGGAGGTTGTCGACGACGGGTACCGCCGCGGTCCGCGCCGATCGCGAGAGCGGGTTGAGATCGACGACGACTTCGGTCTTGCCCATCTCGGCGAGCGCGGCCGCCCGGTCGCCGTCCTCCAGCGGGACGAGCACGACGTCCGCGGCCGCGATCCCGTCGGCGTCGACCTTCGCGCGCTCGTGGGCCAGCCCCGGGATCCGGGCGTCGGCGGCCAGCCCCTTGATCCCCTCGGCGCCGTAGTTCCGGAAGTGTTCGGCGATCCGCTCGATCCGTTCGTCGGTCCGGTTGAACAGGTTGATCTCGATGTCCGCGCCGGTGGCCTCGGCCAGCGCGACCGTCTCGCCCGGCGCCAGCGCCGCGACGTTGCCGTTGACCGAGATCACCGGGTGATCGGCCGAAAGCAGGTGTGCGGCAGCGGCGCGTTCGGCGGCGTCGGCGCTCGGGATCGTCTCCTCACCGAGGAGATAATCGAACGCCTCGCCGCGGCCCTGCGCGATGAGCCCCTGTCTGGAGGTGAGACCGCGGTCGACGCCGTCCTCGATGCGGTGTCGCGTCAGAAGCGACTCGTGCCGCGGGTGTGACTCCGGGATGTCCGGACCGGTCATACCGACCCGTCGGAGAGCGGTCGTCAAAAGGATCCCGTTCCTGTTTTCCGCCCCGTCGTGGAGCGGCCGCGTCGTCGGGAACGCGCTCCTACTCGGGGTCGGCCTTCCCGTCGGCGCGGTCCCGCCGGATCGCCTCGGAATCCCGCTCTTCGGGATCGCCGTGGCCGCCGCCGCCGGGCGTCCGGACCGTGACGATCGTCCCGGCCGGAACGTCGACGGTCGTCTTCGCCCCGACCGGGTCGCCGTCGATGAGGTTCTCGCCGGTCGCCCCCGGACCCCCACCGGCGACGCCGCGGGGGCCCCGCCGTCGCCGCTCGGTCAGAAGCGAGACGGTCGCCTCAGCCTCGATCCGGAGCCGCCGTTCCAGGCCGAGACCGCCCCGGAACCGCCCCTCGCCGTCGGTATCGGGGCGGAAGGCGTACCGCTCGACGGCGAGGGGGTATTCGGCCTCCAGCGCCTCGATCGGCGTGTTGAGCGTGTTGGTCATCCCGACCTGTACGCCGTCCATCCCGTCGGCGTCGGCGCGGGCGCCGAACCCGCCGCCGATGGTCTCATAATAGGCGAACGAGCCGTTTCGGCCGCCGACGGTGAGGTTGTTCATCGTGCCCTGTCCCTGTGCGGGGACGCGCTCGGGGGCGGCCTCGGCCAGAGCGGCGAAGGTCACGTCGGTCACGCGCTGGCTCGTCTCGACGTTCCCGCCGACGACCGCCGCCGGCGGTTCGGGGTTCAGAAGCGACCCATCGGGCGCCGTCACGGTGATCGGTGCATAACAGCCGTGGTTCGGCGGGATCTCCGGGTCGGTCACACAGCGGACGACGAAGTAGACGGCGCTTTTCGCGACCGAAAGCGGCGCGTTGAGGTTGCCGTCGACCTGCGGGGCCGTCCCCGAGAAATCGACCTCGAGTTCGTCCCCCTCGACGGTCACCGTCACCTCGATCGGAACGTCCGTGTCGGTGATCCCGTCGCCCTCGAGGATATCCGAGGCCCGATAGACGCCGTCGGGGAGCGTCTCGAGTTCGGCCTCGATCCGTTCGCGGGAGTACTCAATCACCGCCCCGAAGGCCGCCTCGAGGCGTTCCCGGCCGTGTTCGGCGGCGAGTTCGCGGAGGCGGGTCCCGGCCCGGTCGTTGGCGGCGAGTTGGGCCCGCAGGTCGGCGCGGCGCTCCTCGGGGTTCCGGACGTTCGCGAGCAGAAGCGAGAACAGCGCCTCGTTCCGCTCGCCGCTCTCGACGAGTCGGATCGGGGGGAGCCGGAGCCCCTCCTGTTGGATCTCGCGGGCGCCGGCCGGCATGCTGCCGGGGGTCATCCCGCCGACGTCGGCGTGATGCGCCCGGGAGACGGCGTAGCCGACGATCCCCCCGTCCAGCGCGATCGGGGAGACGAGCGTCACGTCGGGCAGGTGGGTGCCGCCGGTGAAGGGATCGTTGAGCACGAACACGTCGCCCGGCCGGGGCTCGCGGTCGATCACCGCCGCGACGGCCGCCGGCATCGCACCCAGATGGACCGGGATGTGTTCCGCCTGGGCGATCATCCGGCCGTCGGCGTGGAAAAGCGCCGTCGAGCAGTCCTGTCGCTCCTTGATGTTCGGCGAGTACGCTCCCCGGATCAGGGTCTGTCCCATCTCCTCGGCGATCCCCTCGAGTTGGTTCCGGAGTACCTCAAGCGTCACGGGATCGATCGCGTCGGTCATCGGTCGCCCTCCCCGGAGCCGTCGGCGCGTTCGACGGCGAGCGTCCCGTCGTCCCGAACCCGGCCGCGCCACGCCGGCGGAACGACAGTCGTACTCTCTGGCTGTTCGAGGATCGCCGGGCCGGCGACGGTCTCGCCGACCCCGAGCGCGCCCCGGTCGTAGACGGTCGCCTCGACCCGTCCGGTATCGGGGAAGACGGCCTCGCGTCGCCCCCGGAGGGCCTCTCCGGATCCGGCGTGTCTCGGCGTCGGCCGGTCGGTCCCGACGGTCGCGGTCACGCGCAGCGTCACCGCCTCGACCGGCTCCTCGAGGCGATACCCGTAGGCTCGCTCGTGGGCGTCGCCGAACCGCCCGGCGAGGCGGTCGGGATCGAACCGATCGACGGGGACGGTCAGCTCGAACCCCTGACCGGAGTACCGGCAGTCGGCGGCCCGTTCGATCCGGGCGGCCCCGGTATCGGAGACGTCCCCGAGCGCCGACTCGACGAGCGTCTCGTAGACGGCCCGCCCGTCCTCGGCGGTCGCTTCCGAGAGCCGGATCCGGGCGGTCCGGGCCCGGTCGTGGGTTTCATCCGCCGTGAGCAGCCCGTACGCAGAGAGGACGCCGGCCGGCCCCGGAACGAGGACGCGGTCGATACCGAGCCGGTCGGCCAAGGCGACGGCGTGCATCGGGCCGGCCCCGCCGAAGGCGACGAGGTCGAAGTCCCGGGGATCGTAGCCACGCTCGACGGTGACAGAGCGGATCGCCCGCGTCATCGTCGCGTTGGCCACGCGGTAGACGCCGCGTGCGGCGGCGGTCGCGTCCTCGAGTCCGGCCGCGGCGGCGAGCCCATCGAGGGCCTCGTGGGCGGCCTCGACGTCGAGTTCGAGTTCGCCGCCCAGCGCCGTCCCCTCGCCGATGTATCCCAAAACGACGTTGGCGTCGGTGACCGTCGGCCGCTCGCCGCCGCCCCCATAGCAGGCGGGGCCGGGATCGGCCCCCGCCGATTCGGGGCCGACGCGGAGCGCCCCGCCCGGATCCGTCCAGGCGATCGAGCCGCCCCCGGCCCCGACGGTCTCGATGTCGACCATCGGCGTCCGGATCGGCACGCCCGCGATCTCGGTGTCGGGGCTCCGTTCGATCTCCCCCTCGCGGACGAGGCTCACGTCGCTCGAGGTCCCGCCCATATCGAAGGTGACCGCCCCGGTGTCGGCGCCGACCGACGACGCGCCGACGACGCCCGCGGCCGGGCCCGAAAGGACCGTCGTGACGGCCTGCGATCGGACCGTTTCGGCCTCGGCGACCCCGCCGTTGGATTTCATCACGCGTGGCGCCGGCAGTCCCGTCTCCCTCGCGCGGTCGATCAGCCGGCCCAGGTACCCCTCGATCGCCGGCCGAACGTAGGCGTCGGCGACGGTCGTCGCGGTCCGCTCGAACTCGCGGAACTCCGAGAGCACCTCGTGGGAGACCGAGACCGGAACCGAAAGTTCCTCCCGGAGGATGTCCGCGACCCGGGATTCGTTCCCGGGGTGGGCGTACGCGAAGAGCAGACAGACGGCGACGCTTTCGGCGCCGGTTCGGGCGATCTCGTCGGCGATCTCGCGGACCGCCGGCTCGTCGATACCGCGTTCGATCCCTTCAGGGGTCGCCCGCTCGTCGAGTTCGAAGCGGCGCCGCCGGGGGACGAGCGGGTCGGGTTTCTCGGCGTCGAGGTCGTACAGCGCCGGCCGGTCCTGTCGGCCGATCTCGAGGACGTCCCGGAAGCCCTCGGTGGTCACGAGCGCGGTCTTCGCGCCGTCCCGTTCGAGCAACGCGTTCACGGAGACGGTCATCGCGTGGGCGAAGGTGTCGATCTCGCCCGGAGCGATCCCCGCCTCGTCGCAGGCCTTCCGTATCCCCTCGATCACGCCGACGCTCTGGTCGGCCGTCGTCGGTACCTTCGCCGTCACGAGATCGCCGTCGAGAAACAGGGCGACGTCGGTGAACGTGCCGCCGACGTCGACGCCGATCTGCGCTCCAGTCATGTCAGGGGTCAGGGCCGTCGGCGTAATAGCAGTTGTTGACGGGAGCCGGGTTACTCGCCGTCGGTCGGCGCGTAGTAGTACTCGCCTTCGCGTTTCTGTTCGCGGTCCTTCTGTGAGCCGGGTTTGTTGATCCGGGGGCGGCCGGTGCGTTCGTCACGCCGGAAGGTGACATCGAGGTTCGCGAGGAACGTGTTCATCCCCTCGCGCATCCCCATCGGGCGGCCGGCGTGGCCGCGTTCGGCCGGGGTTCCCTCGAAGACCTGCAGCCGATCCGAGAGCAGATCGATCATGTAGATGTCGTGATCGATCACCATCGCGGTCTTGTCGTGGGTCTCGGTGTACCGGCGGATCGCCCGCGTCGCGAGGACGCGCTGTTCGACGTCGAGATGCGCTGACGGTTCGTCCAGGAGGTACAGATCGGCGTCCCGCGAGAGACACGCCGCGATGGCGACGCGCTGGCGTTCCCCGCCCGAGAGGTCGGTGAGGTTCTGTTCCATGATCCGATCGAGCTGGAGCGGCCCCGCGATCTCGGTGTTCCAGTAGGAGGTACCGAACTCGTCGGTGATCGACCGGAGGAACGAGTCGACGCGCATCTGTCGGTCGATCTCGACGTACTGTGGTTTATACGAGATATCGAGGTCGACGTCGAAGTCCCCGCCGTCCGGTTCCAGCCGGCCCGCGAGCAGTTTCGCGAACGTCGATTTGCCGATCCCGTTGGGGCCGACGATTCCTAGTACCTCGTTGTGTCGGATCTCGCCGGCGTCGA
This sequence comes from Natronomonas aquatica, assembly GCF_024449025.1. GTDB lineage: Archaea > Halobacteriota > Halobacteria > Halobacteriales > Haloarculaceae > Natronomonas > Natronomonas aquatica. The sequence goes on from NZ_JAHLKM010000032.1 coordinate 13,437, forward strand.
CCGCCAGGGTGAACTCGCCGTCGCCGTAGGATTTGGTCAGTTCGGGGTACTCGACGAGCGTGTCGCCGTATCCCTCGCTGCGGGGGGCGTGTTCCTCGAACTCGATCGCCTCGGGGCGGATCCGCATGTTCTCGTTTTCGAGATACCCCTTCAGGTACTCGTTGATCCCCGCCTTCGTCGATTTCGGCGGCGTGACGACGCCGAAGACGCCCGGTTCGCCGTAGGCGACGTGGAGGGCGTCGGCGAGCAGATCCAACACGGCGAGGTCGTGTTCGACGACGAGCATCGACCGACCGTCCGCGGAGAGTTCCTGAACGAGGCGGGCGGCGGTGACGCGCTGGCCGATGTCGAGATACGGCGTGATCTCGTCGAGAAAATAGAAATCGGCATCGCGCACGAGCGTCGCCGCCAGGGCGACCCGCTGGAGCTCCCCGCCCGAGAGGGTGTCGATCGGCTGATCGACGACCGAGGCGATCCCGAGCCGTTCGACGAGGTCGTCGGCGACCCCGCGCTCGTCGACACCCGAAAGCAGCTCGCTCGTCTTCCCGTCGAAGGTGTCGGGTATCCTGTCGACGTACTGCGGTTTGCGCGCGACGGTCACCTCGCCTTCTTTGAGGTCTTCGAGGTATTCCTGGAGTTCGGTGCCGCGGTACGCCTCGAGAACCGTCTCCCAGTCCGGTTCGTCCTGAAATCGGCCGAGGTTCGGCGTGATCTCGGCGGCGAGAGCGTGGACGGCGGTCGTCTTCCCGATGCCGTTGGGGCCGAGGATTCCCGTCACGCGGCCCTCCTGAGGCGCGGGGAGTCCGTACAGCGCGAAACTGTTCTCGCCGTAGCGGTGGGTCGGCTCCTCGTCGAGTTCCTGCGGGAGGTTGATGATCTCGATCGCGTCGAAGGGGCATTTCTCGACGCAGATCCCGCAGGTCTCGCCGAGACACAGCTCCTCGGAGATCGAGATCTGGTCGGCGCCGCCGGCGTAGTACTCGTCGTCCTCGAAGCGGTCCTCGCGGGTGACGATACACTCCTCTCCCGTCCGGTTGGGCGGACAGAAGTTCGCACACTCGTAGTTACACCGGTCGGGCTGACACCGGTCTAAGTCTACGACGGCGATGCTGTCGTCCGCCATCAGAGGCTCGCCCCGGTCGAGAGCAGGATCGCCCAGCAGACGAACCACAGCGCGAAGGTCATGAAGGCGACGTAGAGGTAATCCTTCGCGCCGAAGTCCTCGATGTCCAGATCGATCCCGACGATCTCGAGGAGACCCAGGATCGGGAACTGCACGATGACCGCGCCCGCGAGGACGTAGACAGCCAGCGTGTCGGTCGCGCCGTCGGCGACGACAGAGGAGACGACGGCGGCGGCGACCCCGGCCAGACACGCGATCGTCGTGACCGTCACGCCGCGGACGTGCGCGACCCGACGCTCGGCCGTATCGGTTGCCATACCTACACTGAACCGTCCGTCGTCAAAAGCGGTTCGTTCCCGGGACGCCCGTCCCGCCGATCCCGACGGCTGGGCTGGCGATACCTTTCAGGTTTGCCTCAATATTTATACGCGTGGCAACCGTTCTAATAGGTAGCAATGGCCGATAACGACGGGGAAGCGTTACCCGACCTTCCACCCAGCGCGAAGCTCGTATACAAGGTACTCGAGTACAACGGCGCGATGACCCAAAAGGACATCGTCGAGGAGTCGATGCTCTCGGCGCGGACGGTCCGGTACGCTCTCGAGCGGCTCGAGGAGATCGACATCGTCTCCGAAGACGTCTACTTCGCCGACGCACGACAGAACCTGTATAACCTCACCGAGACGGGGGAAGCGGCGACCGACGGGACCCCGGATCAGGCCGTCTCGGACGACTGATCGGCTCTTTTCGTTCCGACGCGTTACCCGTCGTCCGGTCCCGTTCCCGGTTTCCCGACCGCCGGATAGGACTGCCGCGGTCCGGACGTCTTCCGGGCGACGACGCGGGCGGTCGCCGCGTGCCGCCCGTCGGATCTGGTTTCGATCCGTTCCGCGTACTCGAGCACCGTCAGATCCAGCACCGACCGGAGCAGCTCGTTCGCCGCGAACCGGTAGCGGTCGCCGCTCGGGCCGCTTTCGACCGGATCGCTCGATCGCAGGTGGTGTTCGACGTAGAGAACGCCGCCGTCCCGTAGCGACTCTTTGATATCGGAGAGCCGATCGACCGCGCGGTAGAAACTGATCGTCACCAGATCGTACGTTTCGGTCGGGAACGCGTGGCTCGGGAGGTCGGTCTGGACGAGTTCCAGTCGACCGCCGGCGTCGCGCTCGGCCGCCCGATCGCGGGTGATCTCCAGGCCCGCCCGCGAGCCGTCGAGGGCGTCGACCCGGTAGCCCCGATCCGCGAGAAAGACCGCGTTCCGTCCCGTCCCGGCCGCGACGTCGAGGGCCCGGCCCTCCGGCAGGGCGTCGACGTGCCGTCGCAACATTTCCGACGGTTCCGTATCCTGGGGGTACTGTCCCGATCGAAACCGCTCGTCCCAGTCGGTCATGGCGGCCGTACGGCTGGGGGCTGTTTAAGATATCACATCGAAGGTGGCTCGGGGTGGTCCCTCGTCACAAGGGGCTCGGAGGGGGTAACTCTCGTCACGGCCACCGGTGGGTTGCAGTTCCCCCGTGACAAAGAACCTACGCTTGTCGTTGGTAGGTATCGGGAGAGTGGCACCCAACTAGTAAGGTATCGGCGGTCGCCGAGACCCTGTTATCGGCTCCCTGTAGCTAGCTACGCCTCGAGGAAATCTCGCCGCAGGTCAGGCCGCCCGTCGCTCTTTGGCCTTCGGGCGGAGCTTCTTGTAGCCGCACTTCCGGCAGCTGTCGGCGCGTTTCGGGTTCCGGGCGTTACAGCGCATACAGATCATCTTGTCGAGGATGCGAGCCTCCGCTTTCTCGAACTTGGCCATACACGACGCGAGACGGTCAGAGCGGATAAACCTAACCGTTCGAACGGACGGCCGGCGGGGATAGAGCCCGCGGGCGACGAACAAAGCCTTTAGTCTGGACCGTCTACGGTCGGCAAATGGTACTCGACGACCTGGGCAGTTCCCTCCGGGGAACGCTCGACAAACTACAGGGCAAGACGACCCTCTCGGAGGACGACGTCGAGGAGATCGTCAAGGAGATCCAGCGATCGTTGCTGTCGGCCGACGTCGACGTCGACCTCGTCATGGAGCTTTCGGATTCGATCCGCGAGCGCGCCCTGCGCGAGGAGCCGCCGGCCGGGACGACCGCCCGCGATCACGTTCTCAAGATCGTCTACGAGGAGATGGTCGGTCTGGTGGGCGAGTCGACCGACCTGCCGCTGAAAGAACAGACTATCGTACTCGCCGGCCTCCAGGGCTCGGGGAAGACGACCAGCGCCGCGAAGATGGCGTGGTGGTTCTCGAAGAAAGGCCTCCGGCCCGCAGTGGTCCAGACCGACACGTTCCGCCCCGGCGCCTACGAGCAGGCCAGAGAGATGGCCGAACGCGCCGAAGTCGACTTCTACGGGGACCCGGACAACGACGACCCCGTCGACATCGCCCGGAAGGGTCTGGCGGAAACCGAGGACGCCGACGTCCACATCGTCGACACCGCCGGACGACACGCCCTCGAGGAGGAACTCATCGAGGAACTCGAAGAGATCGAAGACGCCGTCGACCCCGACCGGAACCTGCTCGTCCTCGACGCCGCGATCGGCCAGGGGGCCAAAGAGCAGGCCGAACGGTTCGACGACGCGGTCGGCATCGACGGCGTCGTGATCACGAAACTCGACGGGACGGCGAAGGGCGGCGGCGCCTTGGCCGCGGTCGATCAGACCGACTCCTCGATCGCCTTCCTCGGGACCGGCGAGGAGGTCGGCGACATCGAGCGCTTCGAGGCCTCCGGCTTCATCTCCCGGCTGCTCGGGATGGGGGATCTCAAACAGCTCTCCGAGCGCGTCGAGCGCGCGATGGCCGAAACCCAGGAGGAAGAGGACTGGGACCCCGAGGACCTCATGAAGGGGGAGTTCACCCTGAGGGACATGCGCAAACAGATGAACGCGATGAACCGGATGGGGCCGCTCGATCAGGTGCTGGATATGATTCCGGGACTCGGCGGCGGGATCAAAGACCAGCTGCCGGACGACGCGATGGACATGACCCAAGAGCGGCTCCGGGACTTCGAGGTGATCATGGACTCGATGACCGAAGCCGAACTCGAGAACCCCCGCGCGATCGGCCAGAGCCAGATCGAACGCATCGCCCGCGGATCCGGAAAGGAAGAAGAAACCGTCCGGGAGCTGCTCGAACAGCACAAGATGATGAACCGGATGATGAAGCAGTTCCAGGGCATGGGCGACGGCGACATGCAGCGGATGATGAAACAGATGCAGGGCGGCGGCGGTGGCGGGGGCCTCGGCGGGATGGGACCGTTCGGTGATTGAGGCCGGCGGGGAGGGACGGTTCGGACGGCATCGCACCCCCGGTCCGAGTGGTCTGACGCCCGTTGGCGACGAACTCGGCCGCTCCACAACAGTTATTACGGCACCGATGAAAGACTCGGTGCTTAATGCCGGGCGAGAACGCGACGGTGCTGCTTGTCGACGACGAACGGGAACTGCTCGATATCTACGAGATGTGGCTCGACGAGGAGTACACGATCCGAACTGCCGGCGGCGGCAAGGAGGCACTGGAGGCGTTCGACGGGGACGTCGACGCCGTGTTGCTCGACCGGCGGATGCCCGGAATGTCCGGCGACGAGGCGCTCGAAAAGCTCCGGGAGGACGGCCACGACATCCCGGTCGTGATGGTTACCGCGGTCGAACCGGACGAGGGGATCGTCGAACTCCCGTTCGACGAGTACGTGGTCAAACCGGCCGACAGGTCCGAGCTGCTCGGGACGATCGATCGGGCCCTCGCGCGGGCGGCCGACGAGACCGCAAGCGACGTCCTCGATGCGCTCGGCGACAAGAAGACCCGACACTGCTGTCGCGTGCTGAACGGAGCCCAACTGAGCGCGAGAGAGGTGGCTGAACTGACCGGCTACTCGTTGCCGACGGTCTATCGGCGGCTCAACGATCTCCGGCAGGCCGAACTCATCGAGAGCCGGACCCAGATCGATCCCGACGGCGACCACTACGAGGCCTTCACTACGGTCGCAGAGCGGATCAGGATCGATCTGGACGGGTTCCGGGTCGATCGCGAACCGGCCGACGGCGAAACGGTCTGACGATTCGGCTGGCATCCGGATATTTCTTCCTACGCGACAGTTGTGTCTGCCCGCACTGGGCCAGTCGTTTTGTTCGCCTGGGGTGCAGCGTCCGGTAACCCATGTCGAGCAGGGATACATCGTGTCGGTCGCCCGCGATCGGCGCGCCGCCCTCGGGGTACGTCGCCTCGTTTCTCCCGGTATTCGAGCGGGCGATCGATCGGGCCGTCGAGGCGTTCCGTGAAGGGACGAACTCGGAGAATATCGGGGACGAACTGTACACGACGGTCCGGGCCGCGATGGTCGACATGCAGGTCGGGGTCGACGAGTTCGTGGCGGCCGAGGCGATCGAGCCGATCACCGACGAGGAGTACGCGTCGACGACGACGGTAAACGCAACACGGCGGAGCGGGGGGTAGGTGGTCGGCGGCGGTCGGTCGCTATAGTTTTTAACCCCGGGGAGCGTGTGATCGACAACGAGCAATAATGGTTGTCGGAGACATCGCGACCGGGACGGACGTACTGGTGATCGGCGGCGGCCCCGGCGGATACGTGGCCGCGATACGGGCCGGACAGCTCGATCTCGACGTCACGCTCGTCGAGGCCGACGCCTACGGCGGGACGTGTCTGAACGATGGGTGTATCCCATCGAAGGCGCTCATTCACGTGACCGGACTGGCCCACGAGGTCGAAAACGCGGAGTCGATGGGGCTACACGCCCGGGCCGACATCGACGTCCAGGGGATGGTCGAGTGGAAGGACGGCGTCGTCGATCAACTGACCGGCGGCGTCGAGAAGCTCTGTAAGGCGAACGGCGTCAACCTCGTCCCCGGCCGGGCGGAGTTCGCCGACGAGAACACCGCCCGGATCGTCCACGGCGGCGACGGCCAGGGCAGCGAGTCGATCGAGTTCGAACACGCGGTCGTCGCGACGGGGAGCCGACCGATCGAGCTTCCGGGCCTGGAGTTCGACGGCGAGCGGATCCTCGATTCGAGCGACGTCCTCTCGCTGGAATCGCTGCCCGAGTCGGTGCTCGTCGTCGGCGGCGGCTACATCGGGATGGAGCTGTCGACGATGCTCGCGAAACTGGGCACGAACGTGACCGTCGTCGAGATGCTCGACGATATCCTCCCGGCGTACGGCGACGACGTCACCCGGACGGTTCGGAAGCGCGCCGAGGAGCTCGGGATCGACTTCCATTTCGGCGAGGCGGCCCAGGGGTGGGAAGAGCAGGCCGCCGGGGCCTGCGTCAGGACCGAAACCGAAGACGGCGAGACGAGCGAATACACCGCCGAGCGCGTCCTCATCGCCATCGGCCGGCAGCCGGCCTCCGACACCTGCAACGTCGAGGCCGCCGGGCTCGAACCCAACGATCGGGGGTTCCTCGAGACGGACGATGCGACCCGGACCGACGTCGAACACATCCACGCCGTCGGCGACGTCGCCGGCGAGCCGATGCTCGCACACAAGGCCTACCGGGAGGGCCACGTCGCCGCCGAGGTTGTCGCCGGCGAGCCCGCACGGCTCGACCAGCTGGCGGTCCCGGCGGCGGTCTTTACCGACCCCGAGATCGGCACCGTCGGGCTGAGCGCCGAAGAGGCTGAAAGCGAGGGGTTCGACCCCGTCGTCGGCGAGATGCCGCTGTCCGGCTCCGGACGGGCGCTCACGCTCGACGAGGGAGAGGGGTTCGTCCGGATCGTCGCAGACAGCGAGACCGAGTTCGTCCTCGGCGCGCGGATCGTCGCCCCCGACGCCTCGGAGCTGATCGCCGAGGTCGGGCTCGCGATCGAGATGGGCGCACGGCTCGAGGACATCGCCGCGACCATCCACACGCACCCGACGCTGTCGGAGGCGGTCGCCGAAGCCGCGGCGAACGCGCGGGGATCGGCGGTCCATACGGTGAACCGGTAAACTGGCGATGGCCACCCGTAGACGGACCTTCCTCACAGCCCTCGCCGGGATCGCCGTCGTCGGGGGCGGTTATTCACAGCGCCGGCGGATCCAACGTCGTGACGACGTCGCAGCGATCGGGGCTGCCCTCGAGATCGACCGACCGACGCCCGAGGCGGCGGTCTCGGTTCGACCAGAACACGCGACGGCCGCCCACGAACGGGCCAGCGGACACGTCACCGGGACCGAACGGCTGCGGTCGAGCGAGTCCGGGGACGGGGACCGGGACGACGACGCCCTCGAGGAGGCACGCCAAGAGCTCGACGAGTACGCCCCGGAAACGCTCGAGGGGGATGGGGCCCGACTCGAAGCTCTCGACGCCTACCGGCTCGCGATCGCCCGGAGCGCGACGGTCCGCGGCCGGCTGTACGGGGACGGTCGGGGAAACCCGAGCCCGGAGCTCCGGCGACGGATCGACTCGCTCGAGGCCGATCTGGGGGCGTTCGAACCCGCGTATAGCGGCGGCGAGATCCCCGAGACGATCGTCCAGTGCGCCGAGGCGGACGAACGCTACCGGAACGCCCGGTCGGATCTCGAAGCCGCGGTCCGGATGGCCGACGGCGAGGAGTACGCAAACGACGTGGCGTGGGAACAGGCCGCGGTCGGCTCGACACGGCTGTACGACGCCCGGCAGTTCCTCCGGGACCGGGAGGGCCCCGACCGGACGGACGCGCTCGGGTCGGCGTTTGATCGGCTCACGGGAACGATAGCGGAGGCGATCGACGGGATGGAGTGGCGATACGACGACGCCCACGCCTCGTATCCGGCCACCCGGTTTCGGGACGCCGGGCTGGCCGAACGGGCCGATCCACAGCGGGACCCCGGTCCGGGGCGGCTCGCATCGGCAGTTCGGTCCCGGGCCCGCCAGGCGACAGTCGCCGTGACGCTCGGCCGGTTCGGCGACGTTCCGGCCCGGAGCCACTGGGAAGAACTCGGATACGAACTGGGGACGGCAGCGGGGACGGTTTCGGAGGCCAGAGCCGCCGCGGTCGGGGCGATCGAGGCGACGGCGGACGCGGTCGGCTCGGACCCGCTCGCCCGGTGGCTCCTCTCGGATATCCTCGGGACGGTCGCGAGCGCGGATCGGCGGCTCAGTCGGCTGGCAGACGACCCGAACGCCGGGAACGAACGGTGGTGGACGACACGGTACGACCGGTCGGTACTCGAGTACCGGGCGGCGGAAGCCGAATCCGAGGCGATCCCGACCGTGCTCGCGCGTATCGAGGGACGCTAACCTACTCCGACCGGCCCGCGAGGCCGACAGCGTCGGCCAGAAGCTCGTGAGACCGGAGCGCGTCCTCGTGGTCCGGGACGGAATGTTGGATCATCACTTCCTCGACGCCGACGCGGTCGGCCAGCTGTCCCAACAGCCCCGAGAGCGTCTCCGGGCTTCCGGAGATCGACCGCGGCCACTCGCCGTCGGACAGCCTCGTCGGCGTCGGCTCCGGGACGCCGCCGAGTTCCTCGATCGCCTCCTCGACGGAGGGGGTCGCATCGAGGGTCCCACGCTGCATCCGCCTGTAGATGGCTTCGGCGACCGACCGGAGGCGGGCGGCGGCCTCGTCGGTCTCGGCACAGACCGCGTTGACCGCGAGCATCGCCTCGGGTTCCTCGACGCCGCCGGAAAGCGGCGAGGGCCGGAAGCGCTCGCGGTACTCCTCGAAGGCCCGGGCCGCAAAGCCCGGGCGGATGAAGGCCGCAAAGCAGTAGCGCAACCCGAGTTCCCCCGCGATCGCCGCACTCGAGGGACTGGAGCCGAGCACCCAGGGGACGGCCGGCCCCTCGCCCGAACGGGGGATATTCAGGTCGTCGTAAGCGTGCCCGTCGGGGAACTCGTCGTAGAGGTGGTTGACGACGGCCTCGACCCGCTCTCTTTGGTCCCCGTCGGGGTCTTTTATGTGGCGGTCCGTCCCAAGGGCGCGGTCGACGGCCGGCGAGGCGTTGGCCCGCCCGAGTCCGGCGTCGATCCGACCGGGGGCGAGCCCGTCGAGGGCGCCGAAGAGCTCGGCGATCTTGAAGGGACTGTAGTTGTTGAGCAGGACGGCCCCGGAGCCGAGGCGAATCGAGTCGGTCGCGCCCGCCAGCCGACCGAGCAGCACCTCGGGTGTCGTCCCCGCGAGCCTCGAGGCCCTGCCGTGGTGTTCGGCCACCCAAAAGCGGGTGTAACCGAGCCGTTCGGCCTGCTGTGCGGCTTCGACGGTGTTGGCGTAGGCGTCGGCAGCGGTCCCGGTATCGGGGACCGGCGAGAGATCGACGGCGGAGAGATCCATACCCGGGTTCGGGGGTTCCACCGGATAACGGTTCGGCTGTCGATCGAGCGAGGGCGGGCCGGAACGATCGGCTCACTCGCGCTGCCAGATGTAGACGGCCAGCGCGAGAAAGCCGCCGAAGAGCGTCAGATACGTCAAGCCGCCGACGGCCAGCGCCCAAAGCGCCGCGTTGCCGTCGCCGCGCCCTTCGGCGTCGGTGTACACCCAGTACGCCATGAAAAACGGGATGACCAGAAGGATCAACCCGAGTACCACGAGTTCGGGACCGCCGGGAACGCCGAACTGGAGGACGATCATGGACGACAGTTTCACCGATCGCCGTAAGAACGTTCCGGCGGGAAAACAGGTTCGGCGGCCGGATACGGTGCCCGCCTGGTTGTGCTGTGCGAACAGGATCGGGAATGCGAACAGGATCGGGACGCCGTACCCCACTCTTTTAAACGCCCGCGGCCTACCGGGGGGCGATGAGAGCCCTCACGCTCGGTCCGAAAGGAACGTACTCCCACCGTGCGGCGAAGTCCGTCACCGACGACATCGAGTTCGTCGAGTCGGTGACGGGGATCGTTGAGGGGGTCGCCGGCGGCGAGTACGAACGCGGGATCGTGCCGATCGAGAACAGCATCGAGGGGTCGGTGACCGAATCGCTCGACGCTCTGGCGGACCGGAACGTCGCCGTCGTCAGAGAGATCGTCACGCCGATCAAACACGCCCTGATGGCCCAGACCGGCGAGTTCGAGACCGTCGCGAGCCATCCGCAGGCGCTCGCACAGTGCCGGAACTTCCTGAGCGAGGAGTACCCCAGCGCCGAGACCGAGGCGGTCGCCTCGACGGCCCGCGGCGTCGAGCGGGCCCGGGAGGACCCGACGGTGGCGGCGATCGGCCACCCGGCGACGGCGGGCGACGGTTTGCAGGTGCTGGCCCGCGACATCCAGGACAGCACCTCCAACGCGACCCGCTTCGTCGTGCTCGCCCCCGAGACCGAACGGTCGGACGCCGGCGGCAAGAGCACCGTGATCATCTACCCGAACACGAACTACCCCGGGCTACTCCTGGAGATGCTCGAACCGTTCGCCGACCGGGACATCAACCTCTCGCGGGTCGAATCCCGCCCCAGCGGCGAACGGCTCGGCGATTACATCTTCCATCTGGACTTCGCGGCCGGGCTCTACGAGGACCGCGCCCAGGCGGCCGTCGACGAACTGCGGGACATCGCGACCCACGGGTGGGTCCGCGTGCTGGGCTCCTACGACACCGAACACGTGCTCTGAGGGTGGGATCACGTGGACCTACACAAGAGTTTTTAAGACTGCCGGCGAAAAGCCATCCACGAGCAGTTCCGTCCCGCACGAAAGGTGGGGCGGGTAGCTACGGCCGTCCAATTTGACAATCCTTAAATCCCTCGCGGATATATGCCGCTGTAGTATCCCGTGACAGCTTCTTTCCCCGGCCAGCCAAACACATGGTAGACGTAAGCCAACACAATCTGGTTCCGGAGCACACGGTTCTCGACCGCGAGGAAGTCGAGAACGTGCTCTCGGAGTACGACATCAGACGCACAGACCTGCCGAAGATACAGCGCCGCGACGCCGCGTTACCCGACGACGCCGAGGTCGGCGACGTCGTGAAGATCGTCCGCGACTCCCGGACGACGGACGAGGCGATCGTGTACCGACTGGTGGTAGAATGAACAGGGAGGACCGACGCGCGATCTCCCGGGAGTACTTCTCGCGGGAACGGCTCGCGGAGCATCACTTCCGGTCGTTCAACAACTTCCTCGACCGCGGCATGCAGCGGGTCGTCGACGAAAAGGAGTCGATCGAGACCGACATCGGCGACAAGGAGGGCCAGGAACCGGTCCGGGTCGATCTCGGAAACGTCCGGATCGTCACCCCCCGCGTCCGGGAGGCCGACGGCTCCGAGGAACTGCTGTATCCACAGGAGGCCCGCCTCCGAAACATCACCTACTCCGCGCCGGTGTTCATGGAGATGTCGATCGTCCGCGGCGGCGAGGAGGAGGAAGAACACGTCGTCGATCAGGCCGAAACGAAGGTCGGCCGGATGCCGGTGATGGTCGGCTCGAACAAGTGCAACATCGCCGATTTCTCCCGCGAAGAGCTCATCGAGATCGGCGAGGACCCCGCCGATCCCGGCGGCTACTTCATCGTCAACGGCTCCGAGCGCGTGCTGATGACCAGCGAGGATCTGGCGCCGAACAAGATCCTCGCCGAGTACGACACGAAGTACGGCGACGAGATCCCACGTCGGTAAGGATCG
>NZ_JAHLKM010000033.1 GCF_024449025.1 Natronomonas aquatica
GTCCAGCACTGGCTCAAGTCTGGTACTGGACGGGCCACCAGTCAACTGGCCCTCAAGTCAGGGACGTTGAATGCGAATGGCGATTATACGCCTTCCGAGTTGCTCGGATAGAGCGGGAGTCCACTGACAAGCCTCGGAGCTTGACCCCGAGGCGGTTGACGGAAGCCTTCCTGCCGGCGATCGAGTACGGCCCGGAAACCCACCCGCGGGCGCACCTCGAGGACGCCGGCTACGCGCCCGAGGAGGTGGACTACGTCGTTATGACGCACCTTCACTCGGATCACGCCGGACACATCGACACCTTCCCCGACGCGGAGTTCCTCGTCCAACAGCGGGAACTGCGCTACGCCCACTGGCCGGTGCCGGTCCAGGAGGTGTTCTACCTGGAAGGCGATTTCGACATGCTCCGGTCGGCCGCGTACGACGTGACGCCCCTGGACGGCGAGTACGACGTCTTCGGCGACGGAAGCGTCCGGACTGTCCCGACACCGGGCCACACCCCCGGCCACCAGTCGGTCATCGTCAATCTCCCCGAATCCGGAACGGTCATCCTCGGGGCCGACGTCGCCCACCGGCAGGACGGCTACGACCGGGAGCACCTCGCCTCGTTCAACTGGGATCTCAGCCAGTCGCTCGCGTCGTTGCGGGACATCAAGGCCCGCGCTCGCCGCCTCGATGCCGACGTGTTCGTCACCCACGACAACGAACACATCGACGCCTTCGAGGGCGGCCGCCGGTAGGTCCCGACCACGCTCCGACCGAGGGCCGGGCGTCTCACTCGCCGGCGGCCGACGGCCGCCGTCGTGTAACCGCTCCGATCAGGGCGTCGACGAGCGGTAACGGCGTCCCCTCGTCGGTAGCGAGCCGTTCCCAGAGGACGATCACCGACGGGAGCAGGAACACCGACGAGAGGTAGGCGTACAACACGCTCAAAGAGATGAGCGACCCGAAGACGCCGAGTGCGGGATTGAGCGCGAGAACCAACACGCCGATCCCGAAGACGGTCGTCAGCATGCTCCCGGTCAGCGCGCCACCGGTCCCGACGACGGTCCGCTGAAGCGCGGGGTAGAGATCGCGCTCGTGGTACTCGTCGATAAACCGATGGACGACGTGCACCGCGTAGTCGATGCCGATCCCGATAGCGATGGCGAGAATTGTCCCGTTGATCGCGTTGAACGCGATCCCGAGGGCCCGCATCGACGCGACCAGTGCGACGACCGTGACGACGATCGGGACGATGTTGACGAGCGCGAGAGAGGGACGTCCTTCGAGGACCCAGTAGGCGAACACGAGGAACCCGGAGGCACCGATGAGTGTCAGAACGAGCGTATCGATCACGGAGTCGAGCACCAGTGATAACGCTTCCTCGAAAATGATGACGCTCCCGGTCGGCTGGGCCTCCGCTCGGAACCGATCGGCGACCTCGTAGGCGTCCTCTGTGACGACCTCATCGTCGGCCTCGCCGTCAACCGTGTAGATCACCTGTGCACTCCCACGTTCCTCGCCGAGGACGTTGCTGAGGTCGCTGTCGGCTGGTTCGGCAAGCGCATCGTATACTTGCGGGAGATTGCGATCGGGAATCCCGTCGCCGTCGACGTCGTGCCGGTCGACGAGTGCGCGGAACTCGGGGTCCCGTTCTGCGCGGGACTGGAGCTGCGTGATGATACTCTGGGATTCGGCCTGCCGACGGTCGGTCCGGAACGTCGGGGGCGGCGAACGGCCGGCCCGGTGTATCTCTTCGAGCGCGCTGTCTTCGGTCATCGGCCCCTCGATGTACATCAACACCTGATCGTCCTGCTGGAAGTTCTCGTCGAGATAGTTGTTGATGCGGACGTACTCGAACCCCTCGGGCGGTCTGATCGGCTCGGGTAACGACTGGAGGTACGCCGGCGTTTCCTCGGAGGGCTGGAAGTCGTCCGGACTGAAACCGGTGTCCACGCCGGTCGCGTACATACCAGCACCGCCGGTGGCGACGGCAACGAGAACGAGAAAGACCAGCGGCCCGCGTTTTGAGACGGTGACACCCACCGATAGTAGCTGCCCCAGTGGTGATGATTCCGACCCCAGCGGCGTGTTGCTTACCGTCGGGATCGGATAGCGTTCGCGGGCGCGGTCGACGGTGATCTTCGTCGCCGGGACGAAGACGCCGAAAATGAGGAACGTAAACACGATGCCTGAGGCGGCGACGATGCCGAAATCGCGTGTCGGCGGAAACGCGCTCGCGGTGTTCGAAAGAAAGCCGATCGCGGACGTGCCGGCGACGATGGCGAAGGCGACAGTCATCTGATCGGTGGTCCGGACCATCGCGTCGGTGATCCCCAGCCCACGAACCCGCTCTTCGCGGTAGCGATTGATCGAGTGGATCCCGAAGTCGATACCGATGGCGATGAGAATCGGCGGGACGGCGATCAACAGGACGGCGAAGGGGATGCCGACCAGTCCGATGAAGCCGAACGTCCAGACCAGCGTCATTACGATTGCCAACAGCCCGATACCGATATCAACCGGATCGCGATAGGCAACTGCCAGGAAGATAACGATGAGAAGAAGTGCGGCCGGCAACACGAGACCGGTGGTCGTCCCGGTGGTGTCCGGCGGCGTGCCCTGCACCCAGATGTTGGAGCCCTCGTCGTGGGCGATGCTGTTGATTCGATCGACACGATCGGGCGGGAAATCCACGCCGCCGCCCGGCCCGCCGGACGGTTCCTCGCCGGGCCCGGCGATGTGGGTGACCGTACCGCGGATCGCCGAGGCGGATGCGGTTCGTCGGTTGAAATCGTCGCTCACTCGGTTGGTAAAGCTAGCTTCCTCGTCGGCGGCCTCACGGACGGCCGCATCGATCTCCGTCGGCGTTGCCCGTTCGACAGCCCGGAGATGCTCCTCGGGAGTCGTCGCTGACGGATCGAGTTTGGTAGCGACGGTTTCCGCCGGCGTCGACACCGAATCTGCCCGGAGTTCCCCCGTAGTGAGGATCCGCTGGCGCGTTTTCAGCATGTCGATCAACGCGGGTTTCGCCAGTACGTTGTTCGATTCCTGTACGAGCGTCGTGCTCGTCGTTTCCTCGGTGAACGTGGGACTGAAATCCTCTTCGATCTCCTCAACGGCTTGGAAGGAGGGCAGGTCCTCGATGAACTGCTCTTGGCCGCTCTCGGTCGTGATAGACCCGAGACCGCCGACGAAGAGGACCGTCACGAGCAGAAACGCGACAATAACTGTCTTGGATCGATTGACGATGGCGTCGTCGATGCGGTCTATCAGCCTTTGGTAATCCATTCAATTCCCGTTGGTAGCCATTAGCCGCTGTCGCTGAAAAGTATGTCTAGTTCCGCCGAAACTCGACACGGAAACGGCTCCACCCCTCGGGCTTTTAGATCCCGGTGGGGCGAACGAGTACACCTGCCGAAACGGTGTCACCCCGGCCGCGGCGTACCGTCGACACGCCCGGTTTGGGGTATCGGAGGGAGGCTCAAACACCCTCGACGGTCTCCCGGTAGGCTCGGATCGAATCGAGCGCCGTCTCGATTCGGTCTGCGGCGTCCGGTTCCTCGTCGGCTATCTCCGACAGCACGTGTTCGTAATGTGCGAGCCGTCCGTGGTCCGGCCCGCGGTCGGCCTCGGCGTGGTCATCGAGCTTTCCGGCCTGGGCTTCGAGCCGTTCGCGTGCCTCGGCTCCTGCGGCGTCGGCTGCCGTTCTGAGCGAGTCGGCGGCGTTTCTGAGTTCCTCTCGCGTCATAGCTTGGGGTTCGTCGGTGATCGATAAAACGGCTTTGGGACTGTCGTCCGTCAGCCTCCTTCCTCGACGAGCGCGACCGCCTCGATCTCGACCAGCAGTTCGGGGGCGACGAGGCGGTTCACCTCGACCATGCTTGTTGCCGGTCGGATACCGTCGAACACGTCGGCGTGGGCCGCACCGATCGTGTCCCACGCCTCGATATCCGTCACGTAGATCCTCGTTCTGACCACGTCCTCGAGCGATGCGTCCGCCTCCAGTAGGGCGCTTTCGATGTTGGCCAGTGCCTGTCGGGTCTGTTCGTACGGGTCACCCTCCCCGACGACGCGTCCCGCCTCGTCGGTCGCCGTCGTCCCGGAGACGTGAACGTGCGAGCCCGAACGGACCGCCCGCGAGTACCCGACCTGTGACTCCCACTCCGTTCCCGAAGAGATCCGTCTTCGTTCCATGTCGGCTTCGTCGCGACCACCCCTGAAATCCCCTTTGCCCCGAACACACCCTCTGAGCTGTCGACAGCCCACACTTTAGAGGACCCGACTCAATCGGCTGGATCGGCCCGCCCGACCCCGCGTCGGCCACCGAGGGTGTACAGCCAGAGCAGCCCGAGCCCGACGGCGTAGGCGGCGATCACCGGAAGTCCAAGCAGGAACATCGTGAACACGCCCCGTGGTGAGGCGAACGCCCCGATCGCGAGCACGGCGATGGCGAACTCCCGCCACCGCCCCCGCATCGTGCCGTAGGGGACGATCCCGCCGCGGTGAAACAGGAACATCGAGACCGGGACCATCACGAGCAGGCCGATCCCGACGGTGAGAAAGAAGACCATCCATCCGTAGTTGCTGATCCGGTAGGCGATGACCATCTCGGCCTGTAGCACGTCCGTCGCGAGCCACGAGATGGCGGCCGGCGCGACGTACAGAAAGCCGAAGAAGCTCCCGAGCGCCATCGACGAAAGCAGGCTTCCACCCCACACCAGGAGGATGCGACGGTCCCCGCGGGCGATCCCGCGCTCTCTCAGCGCCGGCCACGCGTAGTAAAGCAGCAACGGCACCACGGCCGCGAGCCCGAAGATCACCGAGACCTTGATCATGAAGATGAGCGCCTCGACGGGGTGCAGCGTGACGATCGACACCTGCTCGGCGGTGAACTGGGCGGGCATCCCGGCGACGAACTGCTCGTGGAGCCGGCCGATCCCCCCCTGATAGAGGACGACGAACGTCACGGCCATGACGGCCGCGAACAGCCCGACCAGCCTGAACGACTTCGAGGTGACACTGTCGAGGACGAACGTGATGTCGTAGGCGTACCCGCCGATATCGTCCTCCGAGACGTCGTCGTCGCTGAACGCGTCGAGGAACCCTGCCCCGCGTGCGGCGAGAGTGCCGCCTCCGTCGGGACCGTCCCCGGCCGTGGGTGCCGGCGCGGCGGCGGTGTTCGATCCGGGTGCGGGGCCGCCCGCCGGTCCCGCTTCGCTACCCGCCGCTCCTTCCGTCGCCCCGTCGGCGTCGGCGCCGGCCTGTGCCTCGTCGAACCGATCGAGGATCGCCTGTGCGCGGTTCGGGTCGGACTCCATCGCGCCGCCGGCGATGGCGAGCGCCTCCTCTTCGTCCATCCCGGCGAAGACCGCCTCCGGCGCAGTCCTGATCTCCTCGGTGTTGAGGGCCGAGACGTCGATCTCCTCGGGATCGGGACCGGCCCGGGGATCGGAATCGAGCGCCTCCAGGCCGTCGTAGACGTAGTAGGCGAAGCCGACGAGCGCGAACGCGCCGCCGTAGATCGAGCCGACGGCGGCGATGTAGGCCGGTTCGGAGATCCCGTAGCCGACGCCGGCATCGATGAACCGGTACCGCGAACCCGCGGCGGCGAGGACGTCGTTGACGGCGGTGTAGCCGCCGTACGTATAGAAGGTGTAGACGATGCCGAGGCCGAGCAAGTACAACCCTCCGAGGACGTTCCAGCGCTCCCGGGCGGTCCCCCACAGGTCGATGGAGTCCCGCGAGCGCTTCGTCGTGACGACGATCTTCGCGATGTACAGCGAGGCCCCATACAGCGTGACAAGCGGGACCGCCCACATGATCTGGGTGAACGGGTCCGGCGGCGAGAACAGCGCGCCGAAGACGAAGATGCCGACGACGGCGTACCGCCACTTGTCGCGGAAGGTCTCGTAGGGGACGATCCCGGTATACGACAGCGTACTCATCAAAAGCGGCAGCTGGGCCGCCAGCCCGAAGGAAAGCGACAGCAGGAAGATGAACTGCGCCCACATCGAGATCGAGTAGGTGGGCTGAAAGCCCGCCCCGACCGCGTTGTCCGCGAGGAACGCGAACATGATGGGGAAAAACAGATGATACGCGTAGGCGATCCCGCCGACGAACAGGCCGGCGCTGATGAGCCCGAACGTGGCCCCCTTCCATCGGGGGATGTTCTCGGGCCAGCGGCCGCGCTTTTTCAGCGAATCCCGGCCGAAGTACAGAAGCGCCGGCGTCATGATGATGAGCCCGGCCACGAGGCCGATCTTCGCCTGCAGGAGGATGACCTCGAAGGGGGTGATCGCGACGACGACGATGTCCGGGTGGGCGTTCAAGTCCCGCTTGAGAATGTCCCAGACGTAGAGTCTGAGGGCGGTGAAGACGCCGAGAAACCCGATCAAAAAGACGATGAATACCTTCTGGAGATGTTTCTGTGCGGCCCGAAGTAACACACCGAGCTGGGCGCGTCCGTTCGCGACCGTCCGGGCGACATCGTCGTCTACGGCGCTGGACACGACGGGAGCTAATCTGCTCGCAGTTATCAACCTTTTCCGTTCGTCCCCGCTCTCGCTTCGGACCGCCCGGGGGTTCGACGGACGCTCCGCTCCGATATCCTTTTGTAACTCCCCGGAGCGGCATCGAACGATGCGTACCGGCTCTCTTTATACCGGCTGGTCCGTCGCCTCCGGGTGCTTCCTCGGCATCCTCGTGATGTTCGGCGTCTCCTACTCCTTCGGCGTCTTTCTGACCCCGATCCAGCGGGACCTCGAGCTCGCCCGGTCCGGCGTGTCGCTGATCTTCTCGCTCCAGACGGGTGTCATCTACGTCGCCGCGGCGGCTCTCGGGATCGCGGCCGATCGGTACGGCGTCCGGCGCATGCTGGCGTTCGGGGCGGCCGCCTTCCTGTCGGGCGTCGCTTTGACCGTCCTCGTCCGGTCGTTTTCGGGACTCCTGGTCGCTTACGGCATCGTCACGGCGATCGGCCTTAGCGCGGTTTACGTCGTCTCGTACGCGACCGTCCCCCGGTGGTTCGAGCGCCGGAGAGGGCTGGCCACGGGGCTTGCGACCTCCGGGCTCGGCGTCGGGATGGTCGCGGTCCCCTCGGCGGCGGAGGTGCTGATCGGGCGGTTCGGGTGGCGCCCGGCGCTGCTTTCCATCGCGGTCTGTGCGACCGCCGTCCTCGTCGTCGCCACACGCTTGATCCGGGAGAGCCCCGCCGGACTCGGTTCCGATGTCGATCTCTCCGGGGAGTTCCCGGACGGCTACACCGAGGCGGCGCCGTTCGACCGGACTACCTACCGCGAGGAGCTGTGGGCCGTCGTCGCCTCGAGGCGGTTCGCCCTCGTCTTCGTCGGGTGGATCGGAGTCTACGCGACGATCTTCGTCGTGTTCGTCCACCTCGTCGCCCACGCGGCCGACCTCGGCGTCGGCGAACGGGCCGGCGTGATCGCCTTCGCAGTCATGGGCGTCACCACCGGGCTCGCACGGATCGTCGTCGGGTGGCTCTCGGACCGCGTCGGCCGGTTCCGGACCTTCGTGGCGTGTTCGGCCACCATGGCCGTGGCGACGTTCGCGCTGCCCGTCGTCGATTCGATGGTCGGTCTCCTCGTCTTCGCCGTCGTCTTCGGGAGCGCCTACGGCGGCAACGGAGCGCTTTTGTCGCCGCTGACTGCCGATCTTTTCGGCCGCGCGAACCCCAACGCGGTCTTCGGGCTGGTGTCGCTTTCGTTTGCGGTTTCGGGCGTGATCGCCCCCTGGGGTGCCGGCCTTATTTACGACCTGCAGGGGACGTACACGCTGGCGTTCCTGCTTGCGGGCGTGATCGGCTTCGTCGGATCAGGGCTGGTCGCACTCGCCGGGTTCGAACCGACCCCGTCCCGCTGACGGCCCGCCGGTCTCCCTCGTCCGACACGCCGGAGAGAGAAGGCTTACAATCGGCGAGGTCGGACCCGACCCTATGGCAGAGACCGCCGACGGGGGCTACGACGCCGACGAGGGGATCGTCGGCGACGGCCCCGAAAGCGACGAGGAGATGCCGCTGGCGGACCACATCGAGGAGATGGTCTACCGGCTCGGGATCGTCCTCGTCGTCGTGGCGGTCGTCTCGGGGATCGTCTTCCCGTTCGGCGAGCGGATCATCAACTTCCTGTGGTACTCGGTGCTCCCCGGCGGCGACATCGCCCGCCCGCGGGTGTATCATCCGCTGGGGCTCATCCTCGCACGCCTGAAGGTCGCCACGCTCGCGGGGTTCGTCCTCGGGCTTCCCGTCTTCGTTTATCAGACCTACCTGTTCATGCGTCCGGGGCTGTATCCGACCGAACGGCGGTACTACTTGGCCTCGGTGCCGACCAGCCTCGTGTTGGGCGTCTTCGGCGTGCTCTTTGCGTACTTTCTGGTGTTGCCCGCCATCTTCACGTACTTTCTGACCTACTCCCAGGACGCCGCCGTCATCGCCTTCGGGCTGACCGAGACGTTCGATCTCATCGTGTTGATGATGGGGCTTTTCGCCGCGGTCTTTCAGATCCCGCTTTTCGTCATGCTGGCGATCATGATGGGGCTGACCACCCGGGCGTGGCTGGCCGCGAAACGGCTGTACTTCTGGGGGGCCTTCCTCGGGATCGCCTTCCTCTTCAGCCCGGACCCGACCGGGATGGCTCCGATCCTCGTCGCGGCGACGATGATCGGGCTCTTCGAGGCGACGCTGCTGCTGTTGCGGTGGACCCGCCGGTAATTCGGTTCCCCCGCCCCCGTCTCACCGATCCGTCCGTCGGCACTCGCTCCCCCGTATCATTCATCGACGCGCCCCAGCACGTCGAGTTGGTGAGTGAGATAGCACAACTCGGCGGCGTCGGCCTGCTCCCGGCGTTCGGTCAGCCACGCTTCGAGCGTTTCGGTATCGTCAGTCATCTCGCCGACGGCCACTTCGATCGTATCGACGATATACCGCAGGAAGTACGCCTCGTCGGCGGGGTAGGCCCCCTCGATCGGTCGGACGACCCAATCGGAGCCGGCGACCCCGAGGATCCGCACGTCCGCCGCCGCCCGGAGACGACCGAGAACGTCCCCACCCGCCCGACTGCTTCCCCCCGGTTTCGCGTCCATGTGGGCGTGATACAGGCGCTCGATCTCCCGGTCGGCCGGATGGGTCGGCCGGAACCGGGTCGCCCCGTCGAACGTGATCGGGAAGTAACAGTAGCCGCCGGGCGAGAGCGCCCCGAGCAGCCGGTCCAGCCCGCCGAGATCGAGGATATCGAGCAGCGCCGCCCCCACGAGCAGGTCCCACTCGCCGGCCGTCCGGTCGGCGTAGGAAACCGCCTCCGCGGCGACCGTCTCGAGTTCGATGCGTCGGTCGACCGTCTCGATGACGATCGGATCCCGCCCCGACACCGAGACCGCCCGTTCTTCGGCCCACTCCCGAACGTACGGCGCCACGCTGGCGACGGTGTCGGGGTCGACGTCGACGGCGGCGTACCGGATCTCCCCGTCCGGGAGCACGTCCCACTCGAGGAGACGGGCGAGCATCGTCCCGATCCCCGCCCCGACCTCGAGGACTTCGAGCGGGCCGGCACCGGCCGCCGCCCGGTCCCGTAACCGATCCCGCAGCGTTCCCACGAGCCGCCGATCGATCGCGCGGTCGTCGACGGTCCGTTTCGCCCGGAGGTAGCGCCGGAACCCGTCGGCGTCGGTCACGTCCGAACCTCCGGGGCGGCGACGGCCTCGAGTAACCGACGCACGCGGGCGGTCGTCTCCCGCCAGTCCGGGTGGGACTCGTACCGCCGTCGTGCCGCCTTCCCCATCTCCGCCAGTCGATCGCGGTCGCCGTCGAGCCGCGTCAGCGCCCGGGCGATCGCCGCCGGATCTCCGGGGTCGACGAGGACGCCCGTCTCGCCGTCGGTGACGACGTCCGTCGCGCCGCCGGCCCGCGAGGCGATCGCCGGGAGACCGAAGCTCATCCCCTCGAGATAGACGATACCGAACCCCTCATAGCGGGACGGGACCGCCAGGAGGTGACTCGCCCGGAGCGCCCCGGCCAACTCGTCGTCGGAGAGTTCGCCGGCCATCCGGACGCGGTCGGCGAGGCCGTCCCGACGGATCGTCCGTCGCACCGTGGCGGCGTACTCCCCGTCGACCGGCCGGCCGACGACCGTCAACTCGGCGTCGGTCTCGGCGGTCGAAAGCCCCTCGAGCAGCGTTTTCAGTCCCTTCCGGGGCGTGAGGTTGCCGACGAAGACGACCCGCAACGGGTCCTCCCGGGCCCGGCGTTCGATCGCCTCCTCGTCGATGGGAGGATCGAACCGGTCGCCGGCCGGCGGCGCGACGACGGTCGCCGTCGCGTCCACACCGAGGCCGGTGACGACCGACTCGGTCGCCGTGCTGTTGCAGACCACCCCCTCGACCGTTTCGAGGTACCGACGTTCCAGCGTGCGGTACAGCGGCGAGAGCCGCCGCGACTCGCTGGCACGCAGGTGGTGGACGATACTCACGATCGGGTACGGCAGGCGTCGGTTCGTCCCGAGCAGGGAGGGGTGGGCGAGTTCGTCCTGTAGCATGACGTCGACGTCGACCTCGAGCCGGTCCCGAAACCGCGGCGAGACGTTGTCGAGCAACCCACGGGGGTACCGCCGCCACGGCAACTCGATCACCTCGATTGTATCGCCGGCCGTCCGGAGCCCATCGAGGAGTTTCCGATCGTAGCGGAACCCGCCGGAGCGTCCCTCGAGGTCCCCGTACAGGGTCAGACCGACCCGCATACCGGGGCGTCGTAGGCGGCGGCGGCCGTTTCGTCCTCCCGGACGGTCACCGCCAGCTCCGTGATGGTCTCGTCGGTAACCGTTTCGGTCACACGCTCGAAGACGACGCGGGCGAAGCGTTCGACGCTCGGGTTGTATCCCTCGAACTCGGGGTGGTCGTTGAGCAGCGTGTCGCGGTAGCGATCCGCCAGCGACGCGAGTGCGGCCTCGGCGTCGTCGATGTCGACGAGGTAGTCGTACTCGTTCAGTTCTGGCCCGCGGAACGTCAGTTCCACCTCGTAGTGGTGGGAGTGGGGCTTCCCTTCGGGCCCCGGATCCGGCACCGTGAGGTAGTGCTGTGCGACGAAGTCGGTCAGCACAGTCGTCGAGTACACGTTCCCGACGACGGGCGGCAGCCACGTAAATCTGGAGGGTGATCCGGCCTCACTCGTAGGTGAAGACGATCTGGATCGCCCCGTCCGGTCGCTCCTCGAGCAGCCGGTAGGCCTCGGCGGCCTGTCCGACCTCGAACTCGTGGGTGAGAAGCGCCGTGAGGTCGTTTTCGGCCAGCCACGACCGAACGAACGAGAGCCGGCGCGCCTTGTCCCACCGGTCGGCGTGGTCGGAGTCGATCCGGCTCACCTGGCTGCTCCGGATCCGGATGTGGCTCCGGTGGTAGCTCCCGCCGAGATCGAGCGAAACGCCCTTGGTGCCGTACCACGAGCCGACGACGACCGTTCCGGCGTAACCCGTGACGCTGATCGCGTCGTCGAGTGCCGCCGGGTTCCCGGAGAGTTCGAACGCGATGTCCGGGGCCGCTCCGAGCGCCTCCTCGAGGTCTCCGGGCGCGACGGCGCGGTCGGCGCCGAACGACTCCGAGAGCCGCCGCCGGGACTCGTAGCGATCGACCGTGACGAGATCCGCCAGCGGGAACTCGGCGAGCAGCGCCGTCGTCAACAGCCCGATCGGCCCCTGGCCGAACACCACGACGCGCGCGCCGACCCGTGGCCGGGCGTCCATGACGAGGTTCACCGCCGTTTCGGCGTTCGGGATCAGGAGGGCCCGTTCGTCCGACAGCGTCGTCGGGACGAGCGTCCCGGGGTCCGCGAGGAAGTGGCTCTCGTGGGGGTTGAACGCGAACACCCGGCGATCGAGCCACTCATCGTCGACGCCCTCGCCGAGAGCCGTCACGCGCCCGACGGTGGCGTAGCCGTACTGCAGCGGGTACGAGAACGTCTCGTCGAGGGCGTCGATCGTCTCGTCGATCGGCAGGTCGGCGGGCACCTCGTCGCGGTAGACCAGCAGTTCGGTGCCCGGGCTGACGCTCGATCGCTCCGTCCGGACCCGGACCTCACCGGGTTCCGGCTCGGGGATCGGTTTCGGACGCACTTCGACGGATCCCGGTCCGGTGAAGTACAGCGCCCGGCCCGTCATGGCCCCTCACGCCGTCCCGGCGTCGGAGCGGGTTCGCTCGGCTGGGCGGATCGGGGCGTGTGAGCGTATCGACTCTTCCCCTGGTGGGTCACGCCTTACAAGTACGCGTTGCTAGACTAAAAGCTACGCCTACCGGCCCTGTGATCCTCGTTCGTCGGCGGTCGACGGCGACCTTGCCCTATCGGTAGCCCAGCGCCTCGAGCCGATCGCGGTCGGTTTCGGTCCCGTAGACACGCCCCACCGGGAGCGGCTCCGGCGGCTCGAGCGTCGGGGTGTAGTCCCGACGATCCCCGCCGGTCGTCTCCGCCCACGGAACCGAAAGCAGCGCCGGCACCGGCGTACACATCGGATGGCCGTAGAGGCCCCACTCCCCGAAGAGATTGCCGTGGTCGGCGGTGACCGCGACGCGTCCGGAGACGTTCCGGACGAGCGTCGCCACGTCCGGAAGGACGTACTCGAGGTTCGCCCGGTAGGCTTCCCGGACCCGATCTGGCGTGATCTCGCCGCGCCGGAGCAACACCCAGGGGTTCGCGGCGTTGCTGTGGTTGCCGGTTCGGGCCATCCCGTCGTCGCCCGCGATCGGGTCCGAGACGAAGGGGTGGTGTGGCTGCATGTAGTGGACGACGAGCCGATCGGGGTCCCGATCGCGCGCGAGCGCGACCGCCCGGTCGGTGATCGCGCCCGGCGGCACCGTCCCGAGGTCCTCGTCCCAGGCGTACTTCCAGACCTCATCGAGAGCATGGAAGGCGTCGGCCTCGAGGTACCGGTCGGTCCAGGTGTTGCCGGTGACCATGACCGTCCGGGCGGTCTCGGGGCGATCGAGGAACGTGTTCTCGAGCCACTCCGAGGAGGAACTCCCGACCGACCGGACAGTTTCGACGGTCCCCAGAAAACCGACGTCGGCGTCGGCGGCGACTGACCGGAGCAGATCCGCCCGACAGGCGTCTAACACGACGAGGACGTCCCACCCGCGGTCGTAGGCGTTCGTCCCGTAGTCGATCCGTCGGCCGACCGCCTGGAGACACCGCAGGTAGGCGGTGCCGAGCCGACCCATGCCCGGTTCCGTCACGTTAGTCGGTCCGTGCCGTGTCGACTAAACGCCACCGCCGAGGGAATAAATATCCGGCCGCCCTGTTGTCGCTGTGAACTGTCTGTTCGTCGGCGCCGGGGCGATCGCGGCCGAGTACGCGGCCGAACTGTCCGACAGTTCCCTGTCTCTGGCTGGCGTCTGCGATCTGGACGAAACGCGGGCGGCGACGCTGGCCGAGGACCACGGCTGTCCCGGCTTCACCGACCTGGAGACGGCTCTCGAGGAAACCGCGGCCCCGCTCGTGGTGAACCTGACGAGCCACGCCGCCCACGCGCCGGTGACGGAGGCGGCGCTGTCGGCCGACCGGCACGTCTTCTCCCAGAAGCCGCTGGCGCTCGATTCGGCGGTCGCCGCCGATCTCCTGTCGATGGCCCGCCGACGGGGGCTGGCGCTTGGGTGTGCCCCGACGACGCCGGCGGCCCCCTCCCAGCGCCGGGCGGGGCGGCTCCTCGCCGACGGACGGCTCGGCCCCGTCCGGCTGGGGTACGCCCACGCCCACGTCGGTCGGGTCACCGACTGGCACGAACGGCCCGACTCCTTTCTCGAGATCGGCCCGCTGTACGACGGCGCCGTCTACCCGTTGACGCTTCTCGTTTCGTGGTTCGGCCCCGTCGAACGCGTCCGGGTCGCCGACGCGCTCGACGTCTGGCCCGACCGGGAGGCGAGACGCCCGACGGCGCCGAGCCACGTCGATGCGACGCTTTCGTTCGCCGCCGGTCCGACCGTCCGGCTGACGGCCAGCCTCTATGCGCCCCACCGGAGCCGGGAGTTCTACGGGCTCGAGCTCCACGGCGACGACGGGTCGCTGTACCTGGAGGGGACCGGCGCGATGGCGACCGACGTCGACGACGTCCGGTTCGGCCGCCTCGGCCGCGGGTACACGAACGCCCCGCCGCAGTCGCCGTCTCCTCCCCTCGCGTACGTCGACGCCGTCGAACGGCTCGCCGACGGGATCGCCGACGGGACACCCTCGCGGACGACGGCCCGCCGGGGGGCCCACGTCGTCGCCGTCTGTAACGCGATCGAGACGGCCGCCGAAGGGGGCGGCCCGATCGACGTTCCCGATCGCGGGGCGGCGAGCGACCCCGTCCCCGCCCCCGTGGTTACGCCGGCGGAGCACGACGAGCCCGGGGCCGACCGCCGGTCGCTCCGGCTCCCGCCCGTCGGGTTCGGCTGTTCGCGCTACCGCGACGGCGAGTACGTCGACCGGGCCGACTCGATCGCGACGGCCCTCGACGCCGGCTACCGGCTGCTCGATAGCGCCGAACTGTACGGCAACGAACACCGGATCGGCGAACTGCTTTCGGCCCCCGGAGCGCCCGACCGCGAGGCCGTCTTTCTGCTGGGAAAGGTCTGGCGAACCAACCACCGCCGCGAGCACCTCCTGGAGGCGTGTGCGGGCAGTCTTTCCGAGCTGGGGGTCGACGCCTTCGACTGCTATACGCTGCACTGGCCGACGGCGCTTTCCCACCGCGGCGAACTCTCTCGGCTGGCCGAGAAGCCGATCGAGCGCCAGGAGGCGTTGACGTTCCCGGAAGGCGAGGACGGCGACCTCGAGACGGCGGACGTCCCGCTATCGACGGCCTGGCGGAACCTCGAAGCCGTCCACGACCGCGGCTGGGCGCGCACGCTCGGTGTCTGTAACGTCTCGCGGGCACAACTGGAGACGGTCCTCGAGGCCGGGACGGTCCGACCCGATATCGTCCAGATCGAACGCCACCCCTATCGGCCACGGCACGAACTCGTCTCGTTCTGTCGCGAGCGCGGCATCCGGGTCATCGCCCACTCGCCGCTCTCTGCGCCCGGCTTGCTCGAAGAGCCCGTCCTGGCGGCCATCGGAAACGAGTACGGTCTCTCCCCGGCCGGCGTCGTCGTCGCGTGGAACGTCACCCGGGGTGTCGTGCCGATCCCCTCCAGTACCACGCCCACCCACATCGTCTCGAACCCGGCTGCGGCCGCCGAACGGCTCGATCCGGCAGCGTGTTCCCGGATCGACGCCCTCCGCGATCCGGACTTCGAGCGGTAGTTCGCCCGCGTTTGCAGTACAACTATGGGACAGTGTCGCATATGTCCGGTATGGCCACGAGCGAACCCCCGCGGTTCGAATTCGATACGGCATCGCTGGGTAGCCTCCACTGGGTCGGCGTCCTCGCGGCCCTGGTCTCGGCCGGCATTCACCTCCTGTTGGGGATCCGCATGAGCATCAGCTTCTCCCCCTCGGCGATGAGCATCAGCTTCGTCTTCGCCGGGCTGGGGTTTCTGGGTGCGATCGCGCTCGTCCTCCTCGATTTCCGGCGCCGGGCGGTCTACGCCGCCGGGATCCCCTTTACACTCGTCCAGATCGTCGTCTGGTACTACGTCAACTTCGCGGCCGGGCCGAAGTCGTTCCCGGCCGAGGTCGGGACCCTCGGCGCCGTCGACAAGGTCGCACAGGTCGTCCTCGTCGTCGTCCTCCTCGCGTTGCTCCGGTAGCCGGAAAACGGGTCTTGCCGCCTCGCCCGATGTTTAAATACTGGCCGCCGTACCCGAAGCAAGTGTTCCGAATGACCGACTCGGCCCGAACCGACGTCCCGCCCCCGCCCACACCGCCGACGCGCCGGGACACCCCCGGGGCCGGGAGCAACGATGACCGAACCGCGGCGTAACCGGCCGGTCGCCGTCGGGCTCGGGGTCGGCCTGCTGGCGCTGGCCGCGCTCGGCCTGATCGGCCTCCTCCGGGGACTGCTCCCGGCTTCCCCGACGGCGTGGTTGGCTCTCTCTCCGGCAGTCCTCGCGGGGCTCTGCTGGGCGGGCCAGCTCTGGTACGTCGGTTACAGCCTCGATGCCGTCGGGGTGCCCGGCGCGTTCTGGCGCCGCCTGTTCGGGCTGGCGAACGCGCTGACGCTGCTCCGGGGGGCGCTCTACGCCGTGGTGGCCGGCTTCGTCGTCGTCCCGGCCGGAACACCCCTCGCGTGGGTACCGGCGCTGTGTTACGGCTTCGGCGCCGCCCTCGACAAAATCGACGGGACCGTGGCCCGCAGCCTCGGCCGGGAGACCGACCTCGGAGCCCGTCTGGATACGGCCTTCGATACCTTCGGGTTCGTCGCCGCCCCGCTGGTGGCGGTGCTTTGGGGGCTGTTGCCGGTCTGGTATCTCTCGCTCTCGGCCGCCCGCTACGTCTTTCTCGCCGGCGTCCGCTGGCGACGGTTCCGCGACCGCCCCGTCTTCGATCGCCCCGACAGCGACCTCGGCAAGTACCTCGCTGGCGTCCAGATGGCGTTCATCACGGCGGCGCTCGTCCCCGCAGCCCCGACGGATCTCGTTTTGACCGTCGCCCCGTTCGTCCTCGCGCCCTCGCTGGCCGTCTTCGCCCGCGATTACCTCGCCGTCAGTGGACGGCTCCCCGGCCGTACCAACTATTGAGGTGCGTTCACGACTACTGTGAGACACAACACATGCTCTTTCCGACGCATCTGGCCGCGGCCGCCGCCCTCGGGCTCGCCTCGCGGCTGCCGACGCCGTGGTTAGTCGTCGGCGCGGCGCTGCCGGACCTCATCGACAAGCCGCTCGGCGCGTCCGGCTTCGTCGAACTGTACCACTCGGTCGGCCACAGCGCACTTCTCGCCCCGCTTTTCGTCCTGATAGCGCTGTACGGCCGCCCCGGCGTCGCCGTCGCGGTCGGCTGGGGGTCGCATCTCTGTCTCGACGCGTTCCACGTCGTGATCAACGGCCGCCCCGGCCACACGCTGGCCTTCCTGTGGCCGCTCGCAGAATCCGCCGACCCGCTCGGGATCCCGCCGGGTGCGTTCTTCCAGTACTATGTGGGTACGCCGTCGTTTTATGTCGAGATCCTCCTGTGGCTCGTGCTGGTCGCCGCGTTCGTCGCCGGGCGGCTCCCCGGACGGCCTTCCTCACGGTCGGGGTGAGCAGGACGGCGAGAGGTGGCTATATGTTCGCTCGACGGAAACTGTCCGGGAACCATGGTACAATTGCTCGAGTCGTTCATCGAGTACGTCCTCCTGCTCGATGCGCTCACGGTCGAGGCGGTCCTGGCGGTACGGCATCCGGTCCTGACGAACGCGATGACGTCCGTCACCGGGCTCGGCTCAGTGGCGGCCGGCCTCGTCTTCGTCGGGCTGTTCTATCTGGCGGGGTGGCGCGAGGAGTTCCTGGTCACCCTGATCGCGCTCTCGCTCACCGGGGCGGTCGTGGCGGTCCTGATGGCGACCGTTCAGCGGCCGTTCCCGGCTCAGCCGGTCTGTCTGACCGAGGGCGCCGGAACGCCGACGACGTCGTTCCCGTCCGGCCATGCGGCCGCCGTCACGGCCTACGCGACGGTGGCCAGATCGTCCGGGACGCTGCCGTTCAAAACGACCGCCGCGCTCGCCGCCGTCGTCGCCGTCTCGCGGATCTATCTCGGCACCCACTACCTGTCCGATACCGTGGCGGGGGTCGCCCTCGGCGTCGGCTCGGTTCTGCTCGCAGAGCGGCTCCTCGACCGTGTCGACCGCGAGGCGCTGTTCCGGGTACTGTCGCGATAGACTCCCGATGTGCCGTTCCGGGTCCTCTCGTGGTAGACTCCCCCGGTGTCGCTACCGATACGCCGCACAGACCCGTTCGATCCCCTCCTCGAACCCGACTTCGGGCTCCCAGCCGGTCGCCTCCCGGAGCTTCGAGGCGTCGGCACAGGTGTGATGGACGTACACCGACTCGGGGATCGGGTTCTCGACGTACTCGGGGTCGACGCTCGTTTCCAGCGCCCCGTTGATCGCCTCGACGACCGTCTCAAACGAGCGTCGCTCCCCGGTTCCCACGTTGTAGCGCCCATCGAGCCCGCCTTCCGCCGCCAGCACCGCGGCGTCGACGACGTCCGAGACGTGGACGAAGTCCCGCGTCTGGGTGCCGTCGCCGTACAGGACCGGCGGTTCGTCGTTCGCGATGGCCTCGGCGAACTGGGCGATCACGTTCGCGTACTCGCCCTTGTGGCTCTCGCCGCCGCCGTATCCCCCGTACACCGAAAAGAGCCGGAGTCCGGCCAGCGACAGCCCGTGGTGGTTCCGGAAGTACTCGGCGTACCGTTCGCGGGCCAGCTTCGAGGCCTCGTAGCCGCTTTTCGCCTCTACCGCCGTCGTCTCCGCCGAGGGGGTCGTCCGGTCGCCGTAGACCGACGAGGTCGAGGCGTAGACGACGGTCTCACAGCCGTCCTGGCGGGCCTGCTCGACGACGTTGACGAACCCCTCGATATTGACTCTGGCGCCGCGTCCCGGTTCCGCCTCGTGCATCGCGTACGACGACAGCGCCGCGAAGTGAAACACCGCGTCGACGTCGGTCGGAAGCCCCGCCTCGAGGACCGACCGCTCGTGGAACTCGACGGCCGGACGGAGGTTCTCGGGTGTTCCCAGCGATCGATCGTCGACGACGAGGACATCGTTGTCACCGGCGAGGCGGTTCGCGACGTTCGAGCCGACGAATCCCGCGCCCCCGGTGATGAGTACACGTTCGCCTTCCATGGGTATCCGACGGGTTGGCCCCGCCGGTTACTACCGAAGACGGCCAGCGACCTCAACAGTTTTCCGGTAGCCTGATATCGGTTCCGGAACTACCGTCGGATATGACGCGTGTCGTCGCCGTTCGTCACGGCGAGACAGACTGGAACCGACACAAGCGGATGCAGGGGTGGGCCCCCGTCCCGTTGAACGAGACGGGACGCGAGCAGGCCCGTGCCGCCGGCGCGTGGCTGGCCGAGGAGTACGACGTCGATCGCGTCGTCTCCTCGGATCTGTTGCGGACCGAACAGACGACCGAACTGCTGCTCGAGTCGATCGGCGACCGTCCCGTCTCCTTCGAGCCGGCGCTGCGGGAACGGAACCTCGGCGTCTATCAGGGCCTCTCCTATTCGGATGTCGAGGATCGCTTCCCGGCGTTCGGGCTGGGGGAGTCGGGCTACCGGGCGACCGACGCCGTCCCCGAGGGCGGCGAATCCCTCCGTGACGTCCATACCCGCGTCACGGGGCGGTTCGAGGAACTCGCGGCGGCGGACGGGGAGACGGTGTTGCTCGTCACCCACGGCGGGCCGCTGTGTATCCTTCTGGGCCACGCCAAGGGGCTTGGGTTGACGGACGCGCTCTGTTCGCACCATCCCGAGAACTGCTCGGCGACGGAGTTCCGCCTCGAGGGGGACGTGACGATTCACCGGGAGACCGCTACCGGGTGGGATCTCGAGGCGTCCCGGTAGCGGACCGCTCGGCGACGGTTTGACGGGCGAACAGGACGGGGTTGATATACTACTCGACGTCAACACTCGACCATGTCCGAACGACCGTCCGAAGAGCACCCCGAGGAACAGCGCGACAATCTCCGGCTTCTCAATCAGGTCATGCGGCACGACATCCGCAACGATCTCCAGTTGATCGGCGCCTACGCGGAACTGCTCGAGGACCACGTCGACGAAGGGGGCCGGCAGTACCTCGAGGTTATCAACGAGAACACCGAGAGCGCGACGAACCTGACGACGACCGCCCGCGACCTCTCGAAGTCATCCTCGGTGCCGATCCCGAGGAGGGTTCGGTCCCGCTGGCGAACATCCTCGACCAGCAGATCGAGGAGCTCCGATCCGGGTATCCGGAAGCGGTGGTGACCGTCGAGGGGGCGATCCCCGACGTCGACGTCGTCGGCAACGAGATGCTCGGTTCGATATTCCGGAACCTGCTCCAGAACGCGATCCAGCACAACGACAAGACGCCGCCGGAAGTCACCGTCTCGACGGCCGAGGCCGACGACCGGATCGAAATCTACATCGCGGACAACGGCCCCGGGATCCCGGACGCCCAAAAGGAGGAGATCTTCGGCAGAGGCGAGAAAGGACTGGAGAGTTCCGGCGCCGGCATCGGGCTGTACCTGGTCCAGTCGCTCGTCGACGGCTACGGCGGCGACGTGTGGGTCGAGGACAACGATCCCGAGGGGTCAGTCTTCGTCGTCAGCCTGCCGATCGCGGAGTGACCGAACGTCGCCGACGGTCTCAATCGTCCCCGGCCGGTTCCTCACCGGTTTCGGGGATGCCTTCGGTCCCGGTTTCGGCCTCGGTCTCGGCCTCGGTCCCGGTATCGGACCCTACTTCGCCCGTCGATCCGTCGGCCTCCGATGCCGGCGAGACGCTGCCGGTCCGGTATCCCTCCAGATCGAGGGTCACGTGGTCGAACCCGATGTCGGTCAGGTGCTTCCGGGCGGCCGCGGCGAACGCCGGATCGAGCGCCCGTTCGAGTTCGTCGGTGGTGACCTCGATGCGGGCCAGCCCGTCGTGGTCGCGAACGCGGAACTGCTCGAACCCCCACGTCCGGAGCAGCGTCTCGGCGCGTTCGACCCGGCTCAGTCGGGACTCGGTCACTTCGAGCCCCGTCGGGATCCGCGAGGACAGACACGCCATCGAGGGTTTCTCCGCGACAGAGAGATCGTACTCGCGGGCGATTTCTCGGACTTCGGGTTTGGTGATCCCGTGTTCCAAAAGCGGCGAGTAGGCGTTCAGCTCTTCGACGGCACGGAGGCCGGGACGGTGCCCCTCGCCCGGATCGGAGGCGTTAGTGCCGTCACAGACCGTCTCGATATCCAGCCGTCGGGCCACCTCGAACATCTCCCCGAGCCGCATCGACCGGCAGTGATAACAGCGCTCCTCGTCGTTTTCGACGAAGGCCTCGCTCTCGAGTTCGGAAAACGAAACGATCTCGTGTCCGATCCCGATCTCGCTTGCGACCCGCTTTGCGTCCTCGAGTTCGGCGGCCGGGAGCGTCTCGCTTCTGGCGGTACAGGCGACGGCCCGATCGCCCAGCGCGTCGGCCGCGAGCGCGGCGACGACCGACGAGTCGACGCCGCCCGAGAAGGCGACGACGACGCCGTCGAAGTTCCGAAGGTCCTCGATCGCCGCCTCGCGTTTCGCCTCGACAGCAGTCATACCTGCCTGTTGGGCCCGACGTAGAAAAGCCCGACGACGCCCGGCGACTAGCAGAACTATCGATCGAGCCCGTAGAGATCGCCGAACTTCGATTCGGCGTACTCGAGGAAGTACTCGGCGGTCAGGGACTCGTCGCTCGCCCGTCGTATCAGATCGTCAGTGGTGTATCGGCAGCCGTGACGGTGGACCGACTCGTCGAGCCACCCGTGGAGGGCGTCGAACTCGCCCGATCGGATCTGTGAACCGAGGCCGTCGATCTCCGATTCGGCGGCGGCGTACAGCTGGGCGGCGAGGACGCTACCCAGCGAGTACGTCGGGAAGTACCCGAACGAGCCGTGGCTCCAGTGGATGTCCTGTAGACACCCCTCGCGGTCGGTGTCGGGGCGGACGCCTAGGTACTCCGCCATCCGATCGTTCCAGACCGCCGGCACCTCCGCGACCTCGAGGTCGCCGGCCACCAAATCGCGCTCGATCTCGAAGCGCAAGACGATGTGGAGATGGTAGGTGAGTTCGTCGGCCTCGACGCGGATGAGGTTGTCCTCGTAGACTCTGTTTGCGGCCTCGTAGGCCTCCCGGGGGGTGAGCTCCGTCCCGTGTCGGTCGTTGAACCGCGGGACGAAGAACGCCCAGAAGGGTTCGCTGCGGCCGACGTGATTCTCGAAGAGCCGCGACTGGGACTCGTGGACGGTCAGCCCGCGGTGCTCGCCGAGCGGCGAGCCGTAGGCGTCACGGGGAAGTCCCTGGGTGTAGGCGGCGTGGCCGAACTCGTGGATCGTCGAACCCAGCGAATCGAGCGGTTCGGACTCCTCGAAGCGGGTCGTCACCCGGGCGTCGAACTGCGTTCCCGAAGAGAAGGGATGCGGGGCAATATCAAGTCTCCCCCGATCGAAGTCGTATCCGAGAGTTTCCAGCGCCTCGCGTGCGAGTTCGTGCTGGTCGGGTTCGGGGAAGGTCCCCTCGACCGCGTGGAGATCGGCGTTCGAATCCCGGACGGCGTCGATGAGCGGGACCAACCCCTCACGGAGCCGTTCGAGGACGCGCTCGGCCGTCTCGAGGTCGATGTAGGGTTCGTAATCCGCGAACAGCACCGCGTAGGGGTCGGCGTCGGGATCGATGTGGGCGGCGTACTCGCGTTTCAACTCGAGGAGCCGTTCCAGCGTCGGCGCGAAGGCCCCGAAATCGTCGTTCTCCTTTGCCTCCCGCCAGACGGGGTGGGCCTCGGCGGTGGCCTCGCTGATCTTTTCGACGAGATCGGTCGGGACCTTCGCCTGCCGCTCGTACTGCCGGCGGATTTCCCGGACGACGGCGGATTCCTCGTCCGACAGTTCCGCCCCGGACAGTTCCTCGAGCCACCTCCCGACGTCGTCGTCGACGAGCAGGTCGTGGGCGAGAGCCGAGACCGCGCCGCGCTGTTTCGAGCGCGCCGGCGTCCCGCCTTCCGGCATCATCACTTCCTGATCCCAGTTCAACACGCCGTTTGCGTCCCCGAGATACGTCGCCCGCCGGTACTGATCGAGCAGTTCGTCGTAGGCCTCCGGAGGGGCCTGATCGGTCGCCATACTCCCCGTGGGTGTTGGTTGATCAAGAACCTACGGCCGACGGCGTGCGGTCGATGGGCGGTCCCCGTCGGTTCAAACCGTTTCCAGAACCCGCCGGTAGATCCCACGACAGCGCTCGATGACGCCGACCGAGACGCTCTCGGTCGCGGTGTGTGCCTCCCCGGGTTCGGCGGCGCCACAGACGACGCAGGTCGTCCCCGCCCGCGCCGTGAGCCAACCCGCGTCCGTGGCGTGGGGTTTGACGATCGCCTCGGGGGTGCCGTCCTGTGCGGCGTCGGCGGCCGCCCGGACCGTCGCCGCGAAGTCGGCGTCCCCGCAGGCCATCGGCGGGAGGTCCTGATCGACGGTCGCCGAAACGCCTTCGACGGTCTCGACGCGCTCTATCGGCGCCCGTTCGCCGGGGACGGTGCGTTCGTCGACGGTGACGGTACACCGCTCGGGGATCGCGTTCCAGGCGTCCCCGCCGTCGATCCCCGTGACGGCGATCGACCCCTCGATTTCGTGGCCCAGCACCGTCGTTTCGGGTGCGTCCAGTCCCCTGACGATGTCGACCGCGTCCGTCGCCCGGTAGATCGCGTTCTCGCCCTCGTCGGGTTCGCTGGCGTGGGCGGCGGTTCCCTCAGCGAGCACGGTCGATCCACGCCGACCCTTGTGGGCGATCGCCACGTCCGTGACGCCGGCGGCGGAGTAGCCGGTCGAGCCCTCGCCGACGACGGCGTACTCCGGCGCGAAGCCGGCATCGATGGCCGCCCGACAGCCGACGCCGCCGGCCTCCTCGCCGGCGAAGGAGGCGAAGACGGCCTCGGTTTCCCCGGGTACGTCGGCTCTCCGGAACGCGACCATCGCGGCCGCGAGACTGCCCTTCATGTCGGCCGTGCCGCGACCGTACAGCCGCCCCCCGCGCCGTTCGAGGACGTACTCGCCGTCCGCCGTCTGCCGGTCGTCCGGCGGCACGACGTCGTGGTGTCCGACGAGCGCCACGGATCGGTCGGCCCCGGCGTTCCGCCGGGCGATCACGTTCCCGGCGTCGTCCCGCTCGATTGCCGCATCGGTTCGTTCCTCGAGCCACTGCTCGACGTAGTCGCCGGCGGCGCGTTCGTCCTCGTGGCTCGGGATCCCGACGAGTCGTTCGGCGAGTTCGACGGCGTTCATGCCCTTGCTACCGGTGAGGCGGGCGGCCGGTTTCAGGCTATCGTCCGGGTCTGTCGCGGTGTCTTACCGCTCGAAGCGGGCCCCATCACGGTATTTATACCGCCTCGGACCCGACCGTCCGGTATGGATATTCTGCCGGACACGAGCGCGGTCATCGACGGCCGCGTGTCGGAACGCGTCGCGGCCGACGACGTCGACGCGGTCTACGTCCCCGAGGCTGTCGTCGGGGAACTCGAGGCGCAGGCCAACGACGGCCGCGACAGCGGCTGGGAGGGCCTCGAGGAGCTCCAGCGGCTCGCCGACCTCGCCGACGAGGGCGGGATCGAACTCGAGTACGTCGGTCGCCGTCCCGACGCGATCGAGAAACGGGACGCCGGCGAGGGCGAGATCGACGCCCTCATCCGTGATCTCGCGGACCGACACGACGCGACGCTTCTGACGAGTGACGTCGTCCAAAGCGAGGTCGCACAAGCGAAGGGCATCGCCGTCGAGTATATCGAACCGCGGACCGACGACACGACAGAACTCACGTTAGAGCGGTACCTCGACGACGAGACGATGTCGGTCCACCTCAAGACGGACGTTCGGCCGATGGCCAAACGCGGCACGATCGGCGAGATGCGCTACGAGCGCATCGACGCCGACCCCCTCTCGGAGGCGGAGATGCGATCGATCGCCGACAACGTTCTCAACGTCGCCCGGACGGCGACCGACGGGTTCGTCGAACTCTCCCATCCCGGGATGACGATCGTCCAGATCCGGGATATGCGGATCGCCGTCGCCGAACCGCCCTTCGCCGACGGCATCGAGGTGACCGCGGTCCGGCCGATCGTCAAGACCGATCTGGACGACTACGAGAAGGCCGACGCCCTCCGGGATCGGTTCACCGAGCGACAGCGCGGGGTGCTCATCTCCGGGGCGCCCGGCGCCGGCAAATCGACGTTCGCCCAGGCGGTCGCGGAGTTCCTCAACGACTCGGGCTATGCCGTCAAGACGATGGAGAAACCCCGGGACCTGCAGGTCGGCCCCGAGATCACCCAGTACACCGAACTCTCGGGTTCGATGGAAAACACCGCCGACTCGCTGCTCATGGTCCGGCCCGATTACACCATCTACGACGAGGTCCGGAAGACCTCGGACTTCGAGACCTTCGCGGACATGCGACTCG
>NZ_JAHLKM010000003.1 GCF_024449025.1 Natronomonas aquatica
TTTCCACCGTTGCTGAACCGAATATCTGGAACTATCTCTGCCCGTAATTCCCGGTAAAAACTAACGCACGACCGTATGAAAGCAGACGACGGTCCGGGCGTCGCTCGACTCCCACTCGGCGAGTTGTCCGCTGATCGTCTCGGCGAGCGACGCGACGTCGTCGGATGGGGACACCTCGACGACGGCGAGTTCGCGCGGCTGGGTGCCGACGCCCTCGCTCCAGCGGCGCGATTTGTCCGCCGCGGTCTCCTCGAAGGAGACGGCCAACACGTTCTCCTCGGCCGGCTCGGCGACCGTCAGCAGGTCGAGACAGACGCCGACGTCGTGGTCGTGGAGGTGTGGAAGCAACACCAGCGTGTTCGAAGGCTTCGAAACAGCCCGCGAGATGCTCTCTCGCCCCGGCTTCGCTCGCGGTTCGGCGCTCATGGGCGCGATTACGAACCCTCTATAAAAAAGTTGTTGATGTCTCGCACATCGATACCGACTGTTTCACCGAACGAACGTATCGACGGCTCGGCTTCCTGCTCAGCGATCCGAGACGAAGGCGACGATCTCCTCGCCGACGGCGTCGGGTCGCTCCTGGTGCATGAAGTGGCCTGCGCCGGGTACGCGAACGACCCGACACTCCCCGACGATCTCGTCGGCGTGTTCGAACAGTTCCGGGGAGATACAGCCGTCCCGTTCCCCGGAGATCACGAGCGTTGGCGTTTCGATCGGCGGTACGTCCGCCAGCGTGGGTCGATCTTCCCCGACTCGCGGAAGCGGCGGGCGCATCGTATCCCGGTAGTACTGGAGGGCGTTCTCGACGGTCCCTTCGGCGCGGAACGTCTCCTTGACGTCGTTGATCCGGGCCTCGGGGTAGTCCCACCCGGGACTCCACAGCCCCCACAAAAAGTCGATGAACGCGAAGTTCCGCCACCGGAGCGCCCGCTCGGGGACGTCGGGCAACTGGAAGAACCACATGTACCAGCTCCGGAGCGCCTGTCGGGGATACTCGTACAACAGCGCGTCGAACCCCGGCGGGACCGCAAGCGTGACGAGCTTCGAGAAGGCGTCGGGATCGATCCACTCGGCCGCATAGGCGGCGGCTGCCCCCCAGTCGTGGCCGACGAGGACGGCGTCGTCGGTGCCGAACTCCTCACCGAGCGCGGCGGCGAGTTCGACCGCGTCCTTCCCTAGCGCTCGCCCGGAGTAATCCCCGTCCGGCGCGGGATCTGTCGGTGCGTACCCACGCATGAAGGGGGCGACGGCAGTGAAGCCCGCCTCGGCGAGCCGCCAGCGGATCGGGTCCATCGAGCCGGCGTTGTCGGGGAAGCCGTGGAGACACAGCGCCAGCCGGTCGCCGTCGCCGGAGCAAAGACACTCGAAGGTCAGCCCGTTCGCCTCGACTCGCCGCCGTCGGAGCCGGGGGCCGGCGGTTTCGCTTCCCATATCGGTTGGTCGATCCCGGCCGCTATTAGGGCTTTTCGCCCGGATCGACCGGGGTTCCGACGACAACCCATATGCCGGTCGACCTCCCACGGACACATATGAGCGTGATCGCACTCCTGTCCGTCGCACCGGTGATCGAAGACAGCATGGCGAGCGAGGTCGCCGCCGCCGTCGAGGCCCTCGAGGCGTTCGACGTCGACTACGAGACGAACCCGATGGGGACGGTCATCGAGGCCGACGACATCGACACGCTGCTTTCGGCGGTCGGCGCGGCCCACAAGGCCGTCGACGGCGATCGGGTCAGCACGTTCCTGAAAATCGACGACAAGCGGGCCAGCGACACCCGCGCCCGCGAGAAAGTAGAGGCGGTCGAACGGGAGCTGGGACGGGAGGCACGAAGCGGGAAATAGCCCCCAGCGAGGCAAGGAAAAGGCATATCCCCGGGCACCCGTATCTTCGGGCATGAGCACGCCTCCCGGCGAATATTACACGGACGAACGATGGAACAACTGGTTGGACAGGCTCCGCGAAGAGGAGCTTGACCCCGAAAGCGACGACTCCGCGCGGCTGTTTTTCAATCTGCTCGACGACGCGACGATCGCGATCGCGAAGATCATCGCCGACTACGGCGACGGCGAGTTCGAGGACGCCGACGCCGCCGCCGCGGAACTAGATCGGGTCCGGGAGATCGTCCTCTCGGAGGCCGACATCGACGACGAGGAGAAGCTCACGCTCGTCGACGGGATCCAGACCTCGCTCGTCTGTGCGCTGTACACCGCCGAGGAGTACATCGTCGGCGGTCCCGCCGAGGGCTCCGTCGAGGAACACCTCCGGGCCGCCGCCGCGGCCGAAGCCGAGGAGGACGATCTCGACACCGCCCTCGCCCACTGCGTGCAAGCCGGGACGCTCGTCGTCGACGGCGAGGAGCTGCCGATGGAGATCGCCGAGGAGATCGAATACGGGCTCGTGGCCGACTGGGTCAACGGGCTCGATTCGCTGGGGCGTGCCCTCGCCGACCCCGAGGTCGTCGAGGCGGACGAATAGGGCGTACGTTTTTATTCGCGAGTTCCGTTATCCGAGTATGGATTTCGGTGTCGACGAGCGAGCACAGTCCGTCCTCGTCGGCGCGATTTTGCTTTTCGCCATCCTGATCACCGCGTTCTCGACGTATCAGGCGTTCGTCGTCCCCAACCAGAACGCCGAAGTGGAGTTCAACCACAACCAGCGCGTCCAAAACGACATGGTCGGGGTTCGGAACGAACTGCTCTCGACGTACACCACCGGACAGGACGGCTACGCAGAAATAGAACTCGGCACGCAGTTCCCGCCGCGGCTCCTCGCAATAAACCCCCCTCCACCCAGCGGCACGTTTCAGACCGACCAGCCCCGCCCGATCGTCGTCGAGACACAGAGCGGAACCGACATCACCGACGACGTCCTCCCCGGCGGGATAACCGAGTCCCGCATCGTCAGTTACGACCCCACCTACTCGGAGTACAACAGCGCCGGTGTCCTCCGGTACGAGAACTCGGTGGCGTATCACGACTTCGGCGACAGCTCCGTCCAGCTGACGGGCCAGCGGCTGATCCAGGGCAACACGATACAGATCGTCCCCGTCCCGACCGAGTTCGACGAGAGCGGCAGCCGGGCCGTCGCCATCGAGCCCCAGGCGGGGCTGACCGACAGAACCACACGCGAGGATATCGTCGTCACGCTGCCGACCGAACTCTCCGAATCGGAGTGGGAAGAGATCCTCAGCGGCGAACTCGATCCCGCGGATATTTCGGTCACCGAGGGCGCACAGGGCCGGAATTTGACGCTTACGCTCGACGACGAATGGGCGATCGACGCCGGCCCGGTCGGACTCGGCTCGACGCCCGGGTCGCCGCGCAGCGGAGGTGTCAACGAGATCAACCCTGCCGCCCCGGGCAACATACGGCTCGAGAGCGAAACCGTAAGCGGCTCGACCGCGACGCTGACGTTCAACAACACCGCCGGGACGAACAACTTTACCCGGGGGCGGATCAACTTCTACGACAGTCCGGGACAGAACCAGCCGACCGAGGCGACCGTCCGGGTCGCGGGCGAGCCGGACTCGGCGACGCTTCTCATCGGCGGGCAGTACGAGGAGTTCGACCCGGACCTTTCGATCGAGGGGGAAACGACGACCGACGTGGAGATGGAGTTCGACCGAAACCCGAGTAATAACGGCTGGTTCGTCGTGACCTTCCAACTCGAGACGGGCGAGTCAGCGGTGTACTTCGTCGGGCTGTAACATCTATCCATGTCGATACTCCACCGGCTCGGTTTCGATCGGTGTCCGACCCCCTTCCCGACGACAGCGTCGGAGCGCGGACAGTCCGAAACCGTCGGCGTGCTCATGCTGACCGGTATCGTCATCGTACTGGCGTTGACGGTCGGCGTCGCGATGACCCTGAACGTCACGAGCCAGACGGAGACGGCCCCACAGATCGACCTCGAGGGGAGCGCGACCAAAGACACCGTAACGCTCGAACACGCCGGCGGATCGAGACTCGAGGTCGCCGACCTGGAGGTCGTCTTGCGGGGCGACTCGACAGAGCGCTACGACCTCGCGTCGTTCACACAGCGCAGCGGCACAAACACCACCTGGTTCGAAGCGGGCGACAGCTGGCAGCGCGACCACGGCCTTTCGGGGGATACCGTCGAGGTGTTACTGGTAGATACGGCCTCGAATACGATCGCCGGACGGACGACTCTGGAACTGACGGCGACGGGACCGTTCTTCGAAGTCGAGATCACCGACACGAACAGCCCGGTCGAACAGGGGGAGTCCCTCGAGGTCGACGTCGCCGTCGAGAACACCGGTATCGATACCGGAACACAGGACGTCGAGTTCACGTTCGACGGCGCCGTCGAAGGGACGGAGTCGGTCACTCTCTCTCCGGGCAATACCGCCAGCAGGACGTTCACCTACGACACTTCAGGTGACCCCCCCGACACGTACACGATCGGCGCCTCGACCGACAACCGGACCGCCGAGGAGACGGTCATCGTCACCGAAAAACAGGCGAACATCACGGTCACCGCCGTCGAGGGGCTATCCGACGGGACCACCAACGACACCTACCAGTCGAGCGTCACCGTCACCGAATCCGCGAACATCGAGACGGACGGGCTCGGGGTGGAGCTGATAGTCGAAGAACGGGACAGCAAGGCGACCGTCTTCCAGGAGACGAAGACGCCCGGTGAGATCAGCGGCGAGAGTCTCACGGTCGATTTCGACGTCGGACAGCTGGACGCGAACAGCTACAACTACTTCACGACCGCCGCGGCGGACAACGCCGTCACTGACGGCGAGAGCGGAGAGTTCGTGGTCGGAGAGCCTCCCTTCTTCAACGTCACGATCGACGGTACAAACTCGCCGGTCAACTCCGGCAGTACGGTCAGCGTCGACGCGACGATCGAAAACACCGAGGGTATCGAGGGCACTCAGACGGTCCGACTGGATATCGACGGAGCGACCGAGGACTCACAGAGCGTGACGCTCGCCGGCAGCGCGAACCAGACGATAACGCTCGAGTGGACCACTCCGAACAACGCCCACAACGACTCGCCGTACACCGCGACGGTGAGCAGCGACGACGATTCGGACGCCACACAGATCACGGTCGAGTCCGGTGGCGGATCCACGCCGCCGACGGTCACGACCCAAGATGCAACCGAGATCGGCGGCTCTTCGGCGACGCTGAACGGGGAACTGACCGACACGGGAACTGCGAACAACGTCGACGTGTACTTCGAGTACCGCGAAGTCGGAGTCGGGGGAGCGTGGACATCGACTACGCCGGAGAGCTTGAGTGCACCCGGGACCTTCAGCGCGACCATCTCTGGTCTCAGTAGCGGCACCAATTACGAGTTCCGCGCCGTCGCCGAGACGAACAACGCTGGGAGTGATACCGGTAGCACGCTGACGTTCACGACGGCGGATCCGGACCCACCGGAGTTCACCTCGATAGACGTCACGTCGGCTGGTTCGGGTAATGACAACGACCAACTCACCTTCGAGTATACCACGACAAACGATGCGACTGGTGTGACACTGTTCGCCGAAACGAGCAGGGGGACAGAACTAGTCAACGATCCGAACGCGCTGACGGATACGACTGGGACGACGTACACGTTCGACGCTGTCAATATGAACGCCCGGGATATCAACATCGAAATGACTGTCGAGAACGCTGACGGGGAGTCTCGGACCTGCAGCGGGACGATCACGACACAGGGAGGAACGTTGACAGAAACCCAGATGACGTGTGTTGTTAACTGACGATACCAGGTATCTCAGATCCCACTTTTCAACGCCTTCCGGGTAGTATCACGATTCCACGATCCTGTCGAGATTTGTGAGGATCTTCGCATACACATCCGGCGCACAGTACCACCCAGCATCCAACATCGCATCGATAGTCCCCCGCGCCGTCTCGGAGTCGATCACGCCCTGTTTCGCCAGTAATAACACGAGAAACGCCGTCCCTCGCGTTTCGATTCCCTCCGTCGCGGCTACGTCGCGCCCGTAGGTTTCGTCCATGACGGCGACGGTATCCCGCCTTTTTGCACATGAAAGAACCGACACGTCCGCCTCGCTGAGACGGTTGTTTTCCAGCAGGCGCTTATATGTGTTTGTCTCCTCAACGGTAACGACTTGAAACACTTCGTCATCGACGAGTCGTTCGATCCGACGGGCGTCTGGATACCCTTCCTCGATGCCCGTCCTGACGACTTCGATATAAACCGGTTCAGGGATCAGGCGCGGCCCGTCCAGATCTTTTAAAAACACCAGCCGCTCGGCTTTCGCGAGGTAGATCAGCGGCGTCGCGTCGAAGACCCACATTCACAGCGCCTCTAAGTCGTCCTCGAGGTGGTCGCCGTCGACCCACGTAATATCACGCTCTTTCGCCAGTTGTGCGAAATCCCACACCGACATCCCGGCGCGTTCGGCCGCCTTGCTGACAGTCACGTCGCCGGCAGCCAGCGATTCGAGCGCACGCTCGCGTCGCCACTCCTCGAGGCCCTCCGAGAGGAGTTTCCGGACGGCGGTACTCCGGTCGAGCTTTTCGGCTTCGAGATACGTTTCGAGTTCGGTTTCGAGTTTGTCGGGCACCCGAGCAGAGATCGTCCCCATAATGTTTACAAAGTATTCTTTGTATACAAATACTTCGGTATCGTTACCGGGATCGTCGCCCGGATTCGGGCGGATGTCGCGGATCGAGATCGAATGTCGAACCGATTTGGTCTGGGGTTCCTCGGACCACGTGAGAAACGAACCGACTCTGTCACTGCTATATACGTCATCTGTCGAATCTACCATCGACAAAAACATATACTCCCTTCGCGACCTTTCCGACCATGACAGGCGTCGGCATCGACGGCATCGAGATTCATACGGGCAAACTCAGACTCGATCTCGCTGAGACGTTCGCCCCCGAGATGGGTGACGCCCCCGAAAAGTACACCAAGGGGCTCGGACTGCACGCCAGTTCCTTCCCGGACACCTACGAGGACATCGTCACGATGGGCGCCAACGCGGCCCACCGGCTGATGAAGCGAAAGGGGCTCGAACCCGACGATATCGGCCGGATCGATGTCGCGACCGAGTCGGCGTTCGATCACTCCAAGCCGGTCTCGACGTACATCGGCGGCTGTCTCGAGCAGGTCTTCGACGGCGATCTGCACCACGCCAACAAGGGCGAACGGAAGTTCGCCTGCGTGGCGGGTACCCAGAGCATCGACGACGCGTACAACTGGATCAAGGCCGGACGCAACCGTGGCCGGGCGGCGCTCGTCGTCGCGACCGACACGGCGCTGTACGCCCGCGACGACCCCGGCGAGGCGACCCAGGGCGCCGGTGCGGTGGCGATGCTGATCGACGAGGACCCGGATCTCGTCGAACTCTCGACCGAACAGGGATACGGTTCGGCCGACGAGACCGACTTCCTGAAGCCTCAACAGCAGTTCCCCAGCGTCGACGGCAAGCGCTCGGTGAACGTCTATCTCGCCCGGATGCGCGAGGCGCTCGTCGACTACGAGCAGGTCGGCGGGAAGATCCACGCCGAGGACTTCCGGCTCGGACCCTTC
Organism: Natronomonas aquatica; assembly: GCF_024449025.1. Lineage (GTDB taxonomy): Archaea > Halobacteriota > Halobacteria > Halobacteriales > Haloarculaceae > Natronomonas > Natronomonas aquatica. The sequence goes on from NZ_JAHLKM010000003.1 coordinate 7,549, forward strand.
CACACGCCGTTCCCGGGGATGGTTCGGAAGGCGGGCGTCCTCGCGTACAGACACATCACCCGCGATACGGACATCGAGGACGAACTCGCCGAGGAGATCGGCCGCCAGCCCCGTTCCGAGGCGTTCGAGGACGACGAGGCCTACATGGAGGCGCTCTCTGAGTACACCGACGCGCTGAAGGACACCGAACGGTACCGGGAGTGGTACGAGCGGACGATCGATCCGACGCTGGATCTCTCCAGACGCGTCGGCAACTGGTACACCGGATCGGTCCACGTCGCCCGCGTCTCCGGGCTGAAATCGCTCGCGGAGGCCGGCGAGGACGCCGTCGGCAAGCGGCTGCTCGTCGGCTCCTACGGCTCGGGGGCCCAGGCCGAGATCCACGTCGAGACGGTCCAGGAGAACTGGCTCGAGGAGATCGACGCGCTGAACATCGACGAACAGCTCGCGTCCCGCTACGAACTATCCTTCGAGGAGTACGAGGACGTCCACGACGCCCACAACTACGACGAGGAGTCCGCCGTCGAGGAGTTCACGACACCCGACGCCGAGTTCGCCTTCGACGGCTGGGGTCGGATGGGCGAGCGGAAGTACCGGTTCGTGGAGTAGCGAGGCTGAGCGAACGCGAAGCCTCGAGGATAACGAGCGGCGAACAGCGTGAGCCGTGAGGTAGCGAGGACGACCGCAGGGAGTCCTCGAAAACCTCGAGCGGGGAGCGGGGGCGACCCGCGAGAGAGCGAGGCTGAGCGAACGCGAAGCCTCGGAACCGACGAACGGCGAAGGAATGAACCGCGAGAAACCGCAGAACGTTCCCTCCGCGGTTCCCCGTCAGTCGTCGACTGCCGGCGTCCGGTCCGTGGTGTTCATCATCGCGCCCGTCTCCGTGCCCGCCAGCGAGACGCCGAACTCCGAGCGGAGTGTGGCGCTCGCATCGAGGGCGATCAAGCCGAACCCGACCTCCGTCACCAGATCGAGGTACGTGATGAGCGCGATGTCGATCGTCGGTATCAGCAGGTTCAGTCCCGGCGGCCCGAGTATCCAGATCAACGGATAGATCGACCAAAGCACCGCCGTCAGGTTCCGGAGTCGCACGTACAGTTTCTCGATGCAGTCCGTCTCTCGATGCGGTCCGTCTTTCCCCTGACACGGCGCGCCATCGGTCCGTAGAGGTAACACAGGAGTCCGACGAACGCGACCGGACCGATCCCGAACAGCGCGAAGCGCTCGATCCCGGCCAACAGCCACAGAAACAGCACGATGAGCGGCGTCGTGGGGATCCGGTCGATGTACCGGGGAATGAACACCGTCCGCTCCCCGACGGTGTACCCTCAGATTCCAAACGACACGATCCCGCAGACGACGGCCCCGAAGACCGCCGTTATCGCGCCCACGAAAGCGAACACCGAAACGGCCGGAAATCCGGCTCGATGGCGGAAAAATCCGCAACTCTCAGTGCTCGGCCGACGGCGGATCGGCCAGCGCGAGCACGTCGTCGAAGAACCCGAGCGTGTCGTGGGGGCCGGGGTTGGCCTCCGGGTGATACTGTCGGGTGATGATCTCCAGTTCGTCGCTCTCGAGGCCCTCGGGGGTGTCGTCGTTGACGTTGATCTGGGTGACCTCGAGGTCGCCCGGCTCGGCGACCGTGTACCCGTGGTTCTGGGTCGTCATGACGACCTTGTTCGAGCGCAGATCCCGGACCGGCTGGTTGACGCCGCGGTGGCCGAACTCCATCTTCTCGGTCTCGCCGCCGAGGGCGTTGGCGATGACCTGCTGGCCGAGACAGATCCCCGCCAACGGCGTGTCGCCGACGTACTCCTCGACGAGCGCCGCCGCGGCCTCGAAGTTCTCGGGATCGCCGGGGCCGTTCGAGATGAAAAGCACGTCCGGATCGACCGCCTCGACGTCCGCGACGGTCGCGTCGTAGGGGACCACCTCGACGGTCGCGTCCCGCTCGACGAGCGAACTGGCGATCGAGCCCTTCGCGCCGCAGTCGATCAGCGCGACCGTCGGCCCGTCGCCGTCGGGGTTGTAGGTGACCGACTCCTCGATCGAGACCCGCGAGCCGATGTCGGTGTGGTCGCTCATCGCCTTGCAGGCGTCGAGTTCGACCTCGGCGTCGGCGGCGGTCGCGTCGGGGCCGGCGGCGATGCCGCACTTCATCGCGCCCTGCTCTCGAATCGAAGTCACGAGATCGCGGGTGTCGAGTTCGTCGACGGCGGGGACGCCCTCGTTTTCGAGCCACTCGGCGACGTCCTCGGTCAGATCCCGGGCGACGACGCCCCGTGGGTGGACGCGGTCGGACTCGAAGCGCTCCTCCCGCACGCCGTAGTTGCCGATCAGCGGGTACGAGAAGGTGAGAATCTGCTCCTCGTAGCTGGGGTCGGTGAGCGATTCCTCGTAGCCGGTGTAGGCCGTGGTGAACACCAGCTCGCCGCGAGTGCGACCGGGGGCGCGGGCGCGGGCCTCGACGACCCGCCCGTCCTCCAGCGCCACGTAGGCGTCCGTCATTACCGGATTCGTACGCTACAGCCGCAATTAACCCTTGTGTTCCGGGATCGTCCGCCCGCCGTCCCCGCCTCCTCGACCGTGTACCGGCACAGCGTCCCTTCCCGCCGACCGGTCGGCTATCGCCCCTCTCGAGTCGAAGGGACCTTAACCGAGTCACCCGTTCGCTCGGCTATGAGCACGGACGACATCGATCCCGGTGGGTCGGGATCGGAGGCCCCTGAGGACCACGAGAACGCCGAACAGGACGTCGTCGCCGTCGACGCCGACGACACGCCGACAGGAACGGTAAATAGACTCGAGGCCCACACCGGCGACGGGATCAGACACCGCGCGTTCACCGCGCTCGTCTTCGACGGCGACGGGAACGTTCTCCTGGCGCAGCGGGCCCCGGACAAGCGGCTGTGGGATACCTACTGGGACGGGACCGTCGCGTCCCACCCCACGGAGGGCCAGACCCAGCTGGCGGCGACCGAAGAACGCTTCGAGGAGGAACTCGGGATCACGCCCGGGCAGTACGACGACCTCCGGGTGACCGACAAGTTCGAGTACAAACGCTACTACCTCGATCAGGGCCTCGAGTGGGAAGTCTGTTCGGTGCTGCAGTGTACCCTCGAAGACCGCACGCTCGTCCCCGACGAGACGGAGGTCGCGGGCCTGATGTGGGTCCCCTACCGGCGACTCTACGAACACCCCAAGTGGTACCGGCAACTCCGGCTCTGTCCGTGGTTCGAGATCGCGATGCGCCGCGACTTCGCCGACGATTGAATAGGGGTCCGTTTTTAAGTGTCCGTATGGCGGGTCGGTCGTATTCGAGGGGGCCGCCGGACAACGACGCGAGCGTCGAGGCTTCCGACAGTCGTTTCGACCCACAATATAATACGAATAATATATCAAATTCGGCTTGTATATGACTGTTTGTTTTATTGTACCGGATAAAGACTTACGTACGATTCGGTAGTATACGAACACAGCCATGATAGACGATCCGGACGTTCGGGAGGCTGTCTCGCTGTACGTCCGTGGCGCGGCCTCGGAGGCCGAAGCCGCGGAACTCGCGGGGATCCCGCGGTCCCAGCTCCGGTATTACGCCCGTACCTGCGGCGTCGTCGCGCCCCCCGGGCCCGGATCCGGATCCGAATCCGGCTCCCGAGACGAGGATTCCGACCCCCCGTCGTCCGGGAACTGACCGCCCGGTCAATCGAGCAACCGGGCGAGTTCCGCCGGGCTCTCGGCCTCGAAGCCCCGGACTGTCCCGACGATCGCCTCCCGTCGGTCGCGGTCATAGCGGTCGCCGGCGAGGGCGTGGAACTTCTCCGTTATGAGTCCCCACGACGCCGGCGCGGCCGGGTGTCCCTCGAACCGCTCCGTTGTCGCCTCGTAGACGCCGCCGTCGTACGTTTCGACGGCCACGCGGGCCGGAATCCTCCCGGCGTCGGTCCGATCGGACGCCCCGTCGGCGACCGACACCGACGTCGCCTCGGCGATCGGGGACAGATCCGCCCGATCGCCCCGGTAGATCGGGAGCGACCGATCGACCAGGGCGGCCGCGATCCGTTCGGCGTCGACCCCGGGTACCTCCCCGCCGACCGTCTCGACCGCAACCGACTCGACGTCGGCGGGGTCGAGCGCGATCTCGCTCGCGAGGTCGATCGCGGCCTCGATGGCCGGCTGTGCGTAGAGGCCCCCGTCGTACGGCAACGTCGCGGCGTCGCGGACGCGCTCACAGCCGGGGTCGAAGTCGAGCTCGAACGGTCCGAGGCGGTCGTGCCACCCGTTCGGGGCGGCGAACCCGTCCGGTCCGTGGACACCGCTCCCGGCGAGCGAGCACGCCTTTACCCCTGCGGCCGCCGCGTTGGCCGTCGCGACCGGTGTGAGGCCCCCGTCGCCGTCTTCGTTTTCGGTTCCGACCCCGAGCGTCACCCGACTCGCCGCGATCCCCACGGCGTCGGCCAGTTCCTTTTCTTCGAGTCCAGCAGCACGGCCCGCGCCGGCCGCGGCCGCGACCGCCGTGTGGGTGGCCGGGTGCAACCCGTCGAGCGGCGCGTGCCACGCCAGTTCCCCGCGGAGTTCGAGCGCGGCCGCGAGTCCGGCGATCGTCTCCTCGCCGGCCGTCCCGCGGGCCTCGGCCGCCGCCAGCGCCGCCGCGATCGAGCCCCCCATCGGCGCGGGCGTCGAGGACGGAAAGACCGGCCCGTTGCCGGCGGCGACCGCGGCGGCGTTGGCCATCGCGGCCCGGGAGGGGTCGGCAATCGACGGCGAGCCCCACACCCGACACGCGCCGCCGTTTCCGTCGGTCGCCAGTCCGTCACGGATCGCCGCCACCGGCCCGTCCCCGTGGGAGCCGAGTCCGACGGCGAGGCCATCGAGGAGCCGTCGCTTCGCAGCCTCGCGGACCTCCTCGGGGAGCCGATCGTAGGTCACCTCGGCCACGAACTCGGCGATCGTCTCCGTCGAAGTCATACCGTCGAGAGGGCTGGCGCATAAAAAAGCGTTCCGTGGCCGCACCGGGTGCGTTCAGGGTCGGGTCGTCGCCCACACCGCGAGCGCCCCGAGCAGGATCGCCGGTATCATCGGCAACACGAGGTACGTGTCCCAGAAGGACAGCCCCACCGCCGAGGGTGCGTGTGGATACACGTAGATGATCCCGGGCACCAGGAGGAAGGCGACGAAGATCGCGGCGACCAGCGTCCACCCACGCCAGTCGAAGTCCCGGTCGGCGGTCTCGGGGTGGCTCGCCCCCGAGCCTCCGGTGTCGCGTTCCGGCCGGGGCTCTCCGTCGTTTTCCCGATCCCCCGGCGTGTCCCGGTCGCCGTCGTTCATCGCCGCCCGCTGACCGCCGACGCTCGATCGACGCGCATCACTCGTAGGTGCCGGCCTCGTACTCCTCGTCGGGGACCACGACGACCGACCCGAACCCCTCGCGGGATTCGAGCATCTCGTGGCCGCGGACGATCTCGCTCATCGGCAGCACGTCCCGGACGTGCGGCTCGAAGGTCCCGTCGAAGACCTTCGCCATCACCTCGTCCATCTCGCCGGGCGTCCCCATCGTCGAGCCGAGGATGTCGAGTTGTTTCCAGAACACCTTCGGGATGTTCGTCTCCGGGGAGATCCCCGAGGTCGCCCCGCAGGTGACGACCGAGCCGCCGCGGGCGGCCGCGCTCAGGGAGTTGTCCCACGTCGCCTCGCCGACGTGATCGACGACGGCGTCGACGCCGCGGCCGTCGGTGAGTTCTTTGACCGCGTCGGCGAAGTCCTCCTCCTCGTAGTTGATGAGGTGGTCCGCCCCACACTCGCGGGCGAGTTCGAGTTTCTCCTCGCTTGAGGCCGTCGCGAAGACCTCACACCCCTCGTTGGCGGCGATCTGGACGCAGGCGTGGCCGACGCCGCCGGAGGCGCCCAACACGAGGACGCTGTCGGACTGGTCGATCCCGACGCGGGTGGTGAGCATCCGCCAGGCGGTCTGGAAGACCAGCGGTGCGGAGGCGGCGGTGACGAAGTCAACGTCCTCGGGGAGTTCGATGAGGTTGTCCTCCGGGATCGCCGCGAGTTCGCTGTGGACGCCGCGGACGTGCTCGCCCATCATCCTGTAGTCGACACACAGCGACTGTTCGCCCTTCCGGCAGAACTCACACTGCCCACAGTAGAGCCCCGGATCGACGACGACGCGGTCGCCTTCCCCGAAACGGGTGACGCGCTCGCCGACTTCGCTGACGACGCCGGCCCCGTCGCTGCCGGGGATGTGGGGCAGTTCCTCGGGGCTCGGCATGCCCTTGCGGGTCCAGACGTCGAGGTGGTTCAGCCCGCCGGCCTTGATGTCGACGAGGACCTCCTCGGGGCCGACCTCGGGATCGTCGAACTCGTCGTACTGCAGTACGTCGGTCGAGCCATGTTCCTCGTAAAAGATGGCCTTCATACCCGTTCCTGTGTCCGGCGGGTGCAAAACAGTAGCGGAATCCCGGATTTCCTCCCACGGCTTTTTTCGATCCGGCGGTCCAGGGGGCTGTATGAACGACGCAAGCGACGACTCCAACCGCGGTGACGGGGAAGACGGCGATCCCGATCACAATCACGGTCACGGTCACCACGGGAACGGACACGATCACGATCACGGCCACGACCATCACCGACACGACATCTCCGAACTCGACTTCGCGGTGTTGACCGTCTCCTCGAGTCGCGGGATCGACGAGGACGCGGCCGGCGACGCGATCATCGAACGCCTCGAGGCCGCCGGCCACGCCGTCGCGGTCAGGGAACTCGTCAACGACGACTACGACAGCGTTCAGGACACGATCGACCGGTTCGCGAACCGCGGGGACGTCGACTGTGTCGTCACGACCGGCGGAACCGGCGTCACGCCCGACGACGTGACCGTCGAGGCGGCCGAGCAACTGTTCGACAAGCGCCTCCCGGGCTTCGGGGAGCTGTTCCGGAGCCTCTCGCGGGAGGAGATCGGAACCAGGGTCGTCGGCACGCGCGCGACGGCCGGGATCGCCGACGGGACGCCCGTCTTCTGTCTCCCGGGCAGCGAGAACGCCGTCGAACTCGGCACGGAATCGATCGTCCTCGAGGAGGCGCCGCATCTGGCCGGGCTTGCGCGGCGCGACGACGCGGAAACCGAAAACGGGGTCGAGGCGGAAAACGGGACGGAATCGGAGGGCGACGGAAACGGCGCGTGAACCGCCGCGTTCGAAAGCGGCCTCAGGGTAACGGACAGAGGCTCGCGGTCAAAAGCGCCCGCCCGTCGGTTTCGTTTCTCGCGCCGTGTTCGATACCCCGGGGATTGTGAACGACGGCCGGCGCGGCGACGGTCTCCTCGGTCCCGTCCTGTGTGACGATCACTTCACCCTCCAGCAGGTGAAAGACGTTCTCACAGTCGTCGTGGACGTGGGGATCGAAGGCCCCGCCGGGGCCGAGCGCGAACAGCTTTACGAGCACGTCATCCTCGACGACGAGTTCGGCGGTCTCGACCGAACCGGCCGCCGGAGAAAGGTCGGGAAGTTCGTTCAGCGACATACCGGACGGTCGGGCGCCGGGCGGTTAAAACCTCACGCGCTCGGGTGGAGCCGTTCGAGCGCTTCCAGAAAGCCGTCGGCGAAGCTCCCGTCGGTCACGGTATCCGCCGCCGCCCTCGCGGCCCCGTCGGCGTTCGCGACCGCAAAGGAGCGGCCGGCGCGTTCGAACAGTTCGGCGTCGTTTTCGGAGTCGCCGACGGCGGCGAACTCGGAGGGCTCGTGTCCCAGCAGCCCGGCGACGGCCTCGAGCCCCCGGCTCTTGTCGACGGCGGGGGATTTGACGTGATAGGCGTACCCGGTATCGACCACGGCCAGCCCGTGGCGCTCGGCGATCTCGACGAGCGGTTCGAGGGGCTGGTCGCGAGAGACGGCTACCTCCGTCTCCCGCCAGCGGTTGACCGGATCGACCGCCCCCCAGCCGAGTTCGTGGCCCGCCTCGCGGTACTCGGCCGCCACGGCCGCCGCCCCCTCCGGATCGCCGTTGTACGCCACCTCGTCGGCCGCCTCGAGGAAGACGACGCCGCCGTTCTCCGCGATGACGGCGATCTCGATCCCGAGAAACTCACAGAGGGCGACCGGATACGGGAAGGCCTTCCCCGTCGCGATGACGACCGGCGCCTCCCAGGTTCGGATCGGATCGAGGACCCGGAGATCGATCGACTTGTCGGGGCGGGTGAGCGTGCCGTCGATGTCGGCCACGAGCGGCGGAACCATGCTCCTGGTTGGCCCCCTCGACGTATCAAAGCCCCGTCCTGCCCCGGTTGCCGGGGATAGCTTTAGGCCGATCGGGACCGAACAGCCGGTATGAGCGTCGCCGGGCTCTGTGAGCTCTGTGAATCCGAGTCCGTCGAGGACGGCTGTGACCGCTGTAGCCGGCTCGTCTGTGCCCACCACTACGACGAGCCGACGGGCCTCTGTACGCTGTGTCTCTCGGAGCTGGGTGACGGTGACAGTGGTGGTTCCGATCGGAACGACGGCCGCGAGAAGGGCTATCCCGATGGGGTCGACGAGTACCGGTTTTGAGCCCGGGACTCACCGATGCTCGTTCAGCCGCCGCTTGAGCCGTTTGGCGGCGTCGCCGGCCGCCCGGAAGTACGCCGCCCCGTCGTCGGCACCCTCGCCGGCGAAGATGATCCCGCGCGAGGAGTTGACGAGTCCGACGCCGTCGGCGAGGCCGTACTCGACGGCCGCCGCCGCGTCGCCGCCCTGGGCGCCGACGCCGGGGACGAGAAACGGCACGTCGACGAGATCCCTGACCGCTTCGAGTTCCTCTGGGGCGGTCGCGCCGACGACCAGCCCGACGTTGTCCCTCTCGTTCCACGCCGCACAGCGCTGGGCGACGTACTGATACAGCGGTTTGCCGTTGCCGACGTCGAGGTCCTGAAAATCCCTCCCGCCGCTGTTTGAGGTCCGACAGAGGACGAAGACGCCCTTCTCGCTCCGCGAGAGGAACGGCTCCAAGCTGTCCCGGCCCATGTAGGGGTTGACGGTGATCGCGTCGGCCCCGAGGCCGTCGTCGTCGAGCGCCGTCGCGTACTGTCGCGCCGTGTTGCCGATGTCGCCGCGTTTCGCATCGAGCAACACGGGTACGCCCTTCCCGTGTGCGTATACGATCGTCTCAGCGAGCGCCCGCCAGCCGTCGGGATCCTCATAGAAGGCGACGTTGGGCTTGTAGCAGGCGGCGTGTTCGTGGGTGGCGTCGATGATCCGGCGGTTGAACGCCCACCGCGGGAGGTCCGTGTCGAGAGCCGGAAACGACGGCAGGCGGTCGAGGTCGGGGTCGAGGCCGACCGAGACGACGCTGTCGGCCGCCTCGATGCGGGCGGCGAGGTCCTCGAAGAAGCTCATGGGGATCCTCGGGCGGGCGCTGACAAAAATACCGGGCGTTCGCCGCCGCCCGCCGGACCATATATATTGGGGGCGAACCAACCCCCGAACCGTGTCACGCGCCGTCGTGTTCGATCTCGACGACACGCTCGCGGTCACCGATCGGGACCGGAAGACGCTGCTTTCGGCCGCCGCCGACCGGGCCAGCGTCACGCTTTCGTTCGATCGGGCGGCGTACCGGAAAGCACACCGCGAACACAGCGGGACCCGAACCAGAGAGCCCGTCTTCGAGGCGCTCGTCGGCGAGGACGCCCCCGAGATGACGCGGGCCTACCGGGAGGCCGTCGGCGAGGCGCTACGGCCGGTCGCGGGCGCCGAGTCACTGCTTTGGACGCTCCGGAGGCGGTACCGGATCGGGTTGCTGACGGACGGCCCCGGCGAGACCCAGCGGGACAAACTCCGGCGGCTCGGCTGGCTCGATGCCTTCGATGCGACCGTCGTCACCGGCCCGATCGGGGCGCCGAAACCCGATCGCCGGGCGTTCGAGGCGATCGCCGACGCGCTCGGCGTCTCACCCGAACGGGCGGTCTACGTGGGCAACGATCCCGAACGGGACATCGCGGGCGCGGCGGCGGCCGGGTTCCGTCCGGTACAGGTCTGTTATGACGGCGGCCCCGACGCCCACCCCGAGGCCGTGGCGAGGGTCGATCGGGACGATCTCGCCTCCCTAGTCGGTCTGATCGAGGAACTCTTCGACGACGGCCCCGAGGACACCTGAGGCGGCCTTCACTTCGGCCCCGTTCTCGACGAAGACGATCGTCAGCGGCGGCTCGCTCGCCTTCGGTCGGACGCGGAGTCCGTCGGCCTCGGCGGCCTTCCGCGCCGTTTCGACGCCGACCTCGAACTTCACCCGGAGCCGGTCGGGGTGGACGTACGCCGAGGCGATCCGGTCGCCGCCTCTCCCCCCGACGTCGATCCCGTAGGCGAATGCGCCCTCGACGGTCGGTTCGACGTCGGCGTCGGCCTCGGTGACGGAGAGTTTCCCGAGCGTACCCCGCTCGTGGCCGTGGATCTCCGATGACAGAAGCTGGCCGATCTGCTTGCCGTCGGTGAGTTCGTCACGAACCATCGTCGTCCCCCAGTTTCGATCGCGCGGTGCGGGCCTGCTCTCGGACGTCGATCCCCTGTCGGTGGGCATAGAGGACCGCCGCCGCCTCGATCGTCACGCCGAGTTCTGACTGGAGGCCGTTGATCGCGGCGACGGCCGATTGCTTCTCATGGCCCGCCTCGGTCAGCGCATCGAGGACCCGCTCGAAGGTCGACCGCTCCCGGAGGATCGATTCGTCGGGGCGGAACCCTTCCGGAACCGTCGTCTCCTGTGGGTCGAACTGGGCGGTCACCTGCCCGTCGGAGCGCCGGATCAGCCCCTCGCTTGCGGCCACGTCGACGAGCCGTTTGGCCTGATCCGGCGAGAACCAATCGCGGTCCAAAGAGAGCGCGACCACGAAGGCGCTTTCGCCCATCTCGCGCCCCCCCGCCTCCCGGAACGGGGCCGCGATCGCCGTCCGGAGACTCATACCAGCGGTCTGCACTCCCGGGAGGAAATAGCCGTCGATCACCGATCGGTCCCCGGGAAGCTATCGCCGTCAGCCCGCCGGCCCGACCCAGGACGCAAACACCAAGACGGTTCAGTCCTTTGTGCCGCTCATGGGCACAGACATCGTCGCGCAGTTCACCGACTCCGCGATGGAGACGGTCGATAGCTGCACCCGAACCGATCCCGACGGGTTCGAGGAGACGCTCGCCGAACTCGTTGCCGAACCCGCCGTCGGCGCGCCGTTACCGTCCGAATCGGTGTCCCTCGAGGATACCGTCGTCGACACCGACCCCTCCGTCGAGGAACTCTCCGCCGCCGAGACGGGCGTCACACAGGCCGGGACGGCCATCGCGGACTACGGGACGGTCACCGTCGAGTCACGACCCGGCGGCGACGAACTCGTCAGTCTCTATCCCCCGCGCCACATCGTGATCCTCGAGGCCGACGATATCGTCCCCGACGCGACGGCGGCCTTCGATCGCTTCGAGACGCAGGTCCGGGAGGCCCGCGAAAACGGAACCGCGGGCGCCACCCGCGTACTCGAGACGGGCGCCAGCGCGACCGGCGATATGGGCGGTCTCGTTTCCGGTGTCCACGGGCCGACCGAGGTCCACATCGTGGTGATCGAGGCATGAGCCGGAGCGAGAAGGCCGACAAGATCCGCCGCGTGATGGAGACGGACGGCGAGAACGTCGCCGAGAGCGTCCGCGGCAAAAGCGACAAAACCGGGGCGGTGATCGATAGCTTCGAACCCTACGAACAGTACCGGGAGGAGGCCAGACGGATCAAAGAGGAGGCGATCGAGTCTCTCCCCGAGCGCATCGACGAGGTCACCGAGGCCGTCGAGGAAAACGGCGGCCAGGTCTATCTGGCCCAGGACGCCGAGGACGCGAACCAGTACATCGAGGGCGTCATGGCCGACCGCGGCGCCGACCACATCGCGAAGAGCAAGTCGATGACGACCGAGGAACTGGAGCTCAACGACCACCTCGAGGCGGCGGGCTATAAGATCACCGAGACCGACCTCGGGGAGTTCATCATCCAGCAGGCCGACGAGACACCCTCCCATCTCGTCGGTCCGGCCATGCATCGCTCGCCGCCCGACATCGCCGAACTGTTCAACGAGATGTTCGACTTAGAGGAGCCGCTCTCGGCGGACCCACAGGAGCTGACGCAGTTCGCCCGCGAGCGCGTCGGCGACCGGATCCGCGACGCCGACGTCGGCCTTACTGGCGCGAACTTCGTCGTCACCGAGACGGGGACCATCTGTCTGGTCACCAACGAGGGCAACGCCCGGAAGACGGCCGTCACGCCGCCGGCCCACATCGCCGTCGCCGGTATCGAGAAGCTCGTTCCGACGGTCTCGGATCTCCAGCCGTTCGTCGAGTTGATCGCCAAAACGGGGACTGGACAGGACATCACCTCCTATATGTCGCTTCTGACGCCGCCCGTCGAGACCGATTCGGTCGACTTCGAGACCGACACCTACGGACCCGCCGAGGACCGATCCTTCCATCTCGTGTTGATCGACAACGGCCGGATGGCGATGCGCGAGGACGACGACCTCAGGGAGACGCTGTACTGCATCCGGTGTGGGGCCTGCTCGAACGCGTGTGCGAACTTCCAGTCGACCGGCGGCCACGCCTTCGGCGGCGAGACATACTCCGGCGGGATCGGGACCGGCTGGGAGGCCGGCGTCTACGGCCTCGATTCGGCGGCCGACATGAACGACCTCTGTACCGGCTGCTCGCAGTGTGTCCCCAAATGTCCGGTCAAGATCGACATCCCCTGGATCAACACGGTCGTCCGTGACCGACTGAACCACTCCCGGGAGCCCGAATCGATGGATTTCCTCGTCGACGGGCTGACACCCGACGAGGAACCCTCTGGGCTGGACATCCAAAAGCGGGTCTTCGGCAACATCGAGACGTTCGCGAAACTCGGCTCGATCGCGCCGACGCTCTCGAACGCCGCGATCGAGTCCGGGACCGTCCAGAAGCTCCTCGATCGGTTCGCCGGCATCGACAGCCGACGGGAACTGCCGACGCTCGCCGACGAAACGCTCGTCGAGTGGGCCGCCGGGCGGCCGAACCCCAACCCCGACGCCGACCGGGAGATCGTGCTGTATCCGGACCTGTATACGAACTACTTCAGCCCGGAGCGCGGCCGGGCCGCGGTCCGGGTACTGGAGGAACTCGGCGTCTCCGTCCGGATCCCGTCGGTCCCCGAGAGCGGGCGGGCGCCCCTCTCACAGGGGATGATCGACACCGCCGACGGGAAAGCCAGCGCGGTGTATGCGGCGCTGTCGGAACACATCGACGCGGGCCGAGACATCGTCGTTATCGAGCCTTCTGACCTGGCGATGTTCCAAAACGAGTACGAGCGGCTGTTGCCCGCCGAGTCGGCCGACCGCATCGCCGACGTCAGCTACGAACTCTTCGAGTACCTCTATGGCCTGCTGGAGAACGGCGCCGAGGTGGACGCGCTTCCGACCGTCGACGGCGAGGCACTCACCTACCACAGCCACTGCCAGCAACGGACCCTCGAACTGGATCCCTACACCACGGAAGTGCTCTCGCGGGCCGGCTACGAGGTCACCGAGACCGACGTCGAGTGCTGCGGGATGGCCGGGAGCTTCGGGTACAAATCCGAGTACTACGAACTCAGCATGGAGGTCGCCTCGCGGCTCGACGACCAGCTCCCCGAGACGGGCCCCGTCGTCGCCAGCGGGACCTCCTGTGGCGAGCAGATCGCGGCGCTGACCGACGACGAGACGCCGCATCCGATCACGCTCTTGGATCCCGACGCCCGATAGACGCGTTCGGTGTCGGCCTTCGGTTCGGATCGAAACGGATCGAAACGGAACAGAACGGAACGGAACGGCGCGGTCAGCGGGCCTTGCTTCCCCACCCGAAGGCGGACCAGCCGCCGTCGGCGGTGAGGATCTCGCCGGTCGTGTAGTGGCCGCCCTCGACGAGAAACAGCGCGACGGTCTGCATCTCCTCGAGCGTGGCGAAACGACCCATCGGGGTCCGGTTCGCGACGTGTGTCTCGTCGTAGCCGTAGTAGGGCCAATCGTCCCGGTCGAGTTCCGTCCCGCGGTCGTCGCTTTCCTTCGTCTGGTCGGTAAGCTCCGTCTCGACGTAGCCGGGGGCCATCGCGTTGACACAGATATCGTGATCGGCGAGTTCGACGGCCAGACACTGCGTGAGCGTGTTGACGCCGGCCTTCGAGGCGTTGTACGGGGACCGCCCCTGCACGCCGACGGAGCCGAACATGCTGGAGATGTTGAGTATCTGGCCGCCGGTTCCCTGCTCGATCATCCGCCGGGCGGCCGCCTGTGCGCCGTAGAAGACGCCCGAGAGGTTGACGTCGATGACGTGTTGCCAGTCCTCGGGGTCCAACTCGACGATCGGGTCGACGACCGAGACACCGGCGTTGTTGACCATGATGTCGATCGAGCCGTACGTTTCGACGGCCCGGTCGACGAGGTGGCTCGCGTCGTCGGGATCGGAGATGTCCGCCTCGACAGCCGTCGCGGTCCCGCCCGCCTCGGTGATCTCCGTCGCGGTCGTTTCGGCGCGTTCGAGCGCGCGCGAGTTGGTGATGACGTTCGCCCCTTCCTCGGCGAACCCTTTCGCGATCGCGGCCCCGATACCGCTGCTGGAGCCGGTTACGACTGCGGTCTCGTCTGCCAATCGTCCGGACATACGTCCCGAAACGACCGGCCGGGATAAAACCGTTTTCGACGACCCGCGCGGGTCGGCGGTCCGAACCTCCCGTCAGTCGGCCAGTTCGTCGAACCGGGCGGCGAGATCGAGGTCGTTTTCGGTGATCCCGCCGGCGTCGTGGGTGGTCAGCCTGACCTCGACCTCCCGCCAGCCGACCGTCATCTCGGGGTGGTGGAACGCCTCCTCGGCGAGTCCGCCCGCGCCAGCAGCGAAGCCGACGCCCTCCAGATACGAGTCGAACTCGTAGGTGCGGACGATCTCCTCGCCCTCCCGTTCCCACTCGTCGGGCAGTCCGGCCTCGATCGCCTCCTCGGAGAGTACGTCGCTCATATTTTCGGGATAGGTCCGCGGACAGTTAACCTTTGACCGCGACCTGGCGCCGTGTCGCTCGAACCGCTCTCTTCGTCTCCCGTGGCGTTATATTCCACGCGGTCGATCCGACCGACATGTCCCCCCGCCGTTCGACCCTCTCCGACCCGACCCGACGGCTCGTCCTGACAGCGACTGCGACGACGATCGCCGCCGCTGCCGCCGGTTGTGGCGCCCTTGGCGGCTCCGACTACACCCTCCGGAGCCGACCGGAGGAGGGCGCCGACCCGACGGAACTGTTCGGCTGGGATCCGAACCCACGAGGGTTCCATTACCGGTGGCCGGAGGGGTACCTCGATACGCTGGCCGAAGAACTGTACACGAACGGCCGCGTCGAGTCTGTCGAGTTCCCGCTTGTCGAGGAGCGACCGACGGGCGAGGACGGCTACGCGCCGGTGTACGTCCGCCGCGACGGCGGCTTCGATCGGATCGCGGTCAGCCCGGAGCCGGTCACCCTCGATCGGCCGGTCGTGTGGATGGAGCCGCTGGAATCGCTCCCCGACGGCGTCGACCCCGCGACCGATCCCGAAGACCCACGTCAGGTCCCGACCGACGGGCTCTCAGCGTTCGACGCGGCGCTTCTGGAGGAGGCGACCAGCGAGGCAGTCGGATCGGTGGTCGCCGACCGCGATCACGCGGCGCTGGGCGCGACGGAACGCGGCGTCGTCCTCTTCGAACCGTTGGACCCGGCCGAAAGCGACCTGCTCTCGGAGCCGCCCTTCGAGTACGTCCGCATCGAACCGGAAGGCCACGGGGCCCCCGAGGAACTCGTCCTCCGGCTCCACGCGACCACGGAGTCTGTCACGACGACCCGGTACGTCCACGAACTGCGACCGACCGCGGAATCGGAGTCGGAGTTCGTCTCTCACGTCCGTTCGGAACACGTCGCCGTCGAGTACGGCGACACCGTCCCCGAGGCGGTCGCGGAGATCCTCTCAGAGTCGGCCGACGCCGCGGATGGCCCCGCGACGTACCGCGAGGGGGAGCCGCTGTCGGACGCCTTCGAGCGCCTCCTTGAGGACCTCGAGCTGGCGGACGCGTCGCTTCCGGACGGACGGGAGGTCGCGAGCTGGCTCCGTTTTTATCGGTATCGCGGGCGGTACTACGAGGCCCGTTTGATGATCAGCGATGTCTGATTCAGAGCGTCGCAACGTCGTCGGTCGTCGCCGGACCGAGCCGAGCCGCGTCGTCAATCGTCCGCCGTCGACGGTGCCGCCGGCGGAGCCGCCTCGAGGCCCCGAACCTGCCAGACCGCCGCGAAAGTTAGCCCGAACGCCACGAACAGGATCCCCAGAACGAGAAGCTGTCCCCTGTCGCCGAAGGCCCGTCTGGCGACGACGAGCTGTCCGACCATCAGGACCGCCGCCAGTCCGCCGGTGGCGGCGACGGCACGGAGCCCGAGTTCGCGTCCCCACAGCGCGACGATCGTCAGGGCAGCGAACATCGCGAAGCCGAGTCCGTAATAGATGAACTGGACGACCTCGCCGAACGTAAAGAGCAACCGGGGCGTAAGAACGACCACGACCGGGAAGAACAAAAGCGCGAGCGTGCCGGCCCGTCTGACGTGGCCCGGCGAGACCGACGACGTTTCGCCGTAGCTCCAGACGGTCGCGGCAACGAGCAGCCCGAGGATGAGCGACGCAAGCCCGAAGTGAAGCGTCAATACGAGCACCGAATACCCGAAGACGAACTCGTTGACGAGGACGGTAAACGCTCCGAAGACGATCTGCAGCGGCGTCAAAAGCATGGCGGCGAGCGTCGCGACGCGCACACGGCGGCGGGCGCCAGCCCGCCAGACCGTGACCGTCGAACCGACGATCAGAAATCCGGTCACCATCGCGATCAGCCGGTGGAACCACTCGACGAACGACATGAAGTTCGCCGGGAACAGGCCGAAGACGGCGCCGTCACACAGCGGCCACCGTGCTTCGCAGGTCAGCCCCGCGCCGGCAGTCGCGGTTAGTACGCCCATGAGAGCGGTAAGTGCCGTCGCGACCGTGGTCGCAAGCAGCAGCCGACGGACATCCATGAATCGAACTCGGACCGGGATCGATATATATGACTCGGAACGGGAACCGGAGCGGCACGTGGATACCTTTTTGAATCTACTGGACGGGAGGTCACTATGGGAATCGACGAGGATTCACTGGAGTATCACCGGATCGATCCGCCGGGGAAGATCGAGATATCGACGACGAAGCCCACGAACACCCAGCGTGACCTCTCGTTGGCGTACTCGCCGGGCGTGGCGGCGCCCTGCAGCGCCATCGACGAGAACCCCGAGGATGCCTACACGTACACGGCGAAGGGGAACATGGTGGGAGTGGTCTCGAACGGGTCGGCCGTGTTGGGGCTCGGCGACATCGGTGCCCAGGCCTCGAAACCCGTCATGGAGGGGAAAGGGGTGCTGTTCAAACGTTTCGCCGACATCGACGTCTTCGACATCGAACTCGACCAGGAGGACCCCGAGGCGATCGTCGACTCGGTCAGCGCGATGGAGCCAACGTTCGGCGGGATCAACTTAGAGGACATCAAGGCGCCCGAGTGTTTCGAGATCGAGTCGCGGCTCCGCGAGGAGATGGACGTGCCGGTGTTTCACGACGACCAACACGGGACGGCGATCATCTCGGGGGCGGCGCTTTTGAACGCCGTCGAGATCGCCGGCAAGTCCCTCTCGGACATCGAGGTCGTCTTTTCCGGTGCCGGTGCCTCGGCCATCTCGACGGGGCGGTTCTACGTCTCGCTTGGTGTCGATCCCGACAACATCACGATGTGTGATTCCACCGGGATCATCACCGAATCCCGCGCCGAATCGGGCGATATCAACGAGTTCAAAGAGGAGTTCGCCACCGAGGGCCCGGGCGGGACGCTCGCGGACGCCATGGAGGGGGCGGACGTGCTGGTGGGACTGTCGGCGGGCGGGATCGTCGACGAGGAGATGGTCCGGGGGATGGCGGCCGATCCGATCGTCTTCGCGATGGCGAACCCGGATCCCGAGATCGGCTACGAGCAGGCGAAGGCGGCCCGCGACGACACGGTGATCATGGCGACGGGCCGGTCGGACTACCCGAACCAGGTCAACAACGTCCTCGGGTTCCCCTTCATTTTCCGGGGTGCGCTGGACGTCCGGGCCACGGAGATCAACGAGGCGATGAAGATCGCCGCCGCCGAGGCGCTTGCGGAACTCGCAAAACAGGACGTCCCCGACGCGGTCGTGAAGGCCTACGGCGACCAGCCGTTGCAGTTCGGCCCCGAGTACATCATCCCGAAACCGCTCGATCCGCGGGTCCTCTTCGAACTCGCGCCGGCGGTCGCCGAGGCGGCTATCGAAAGCGGCTGTGCCCGGACGGAGATCGATCTGGAGGCGTACGCCGAAAAGCTCGAAGCCCGGCTCGGGAAATCGCGGGAGATGATGCGAGTGGTGTTGAACAAGGCGAAAAGCGACCCCAAGCGGCTGGTACTCGCGGAGGGCGACGACGAGAAGATGATCCGTGCCGCCTACCAGCTCGTCGATCAGGGCATCGCGGAACCCGTCCTCGTCGGGGATCGCGAGGAGGTCTGGGCGCACATCGAGAGCCTCGGGCTGGATTTCGACCCCGAGATCGTCGACCCCGAGGAGGGCAACCTCGAGCCCTACGCCGAGCGGCTCTACGAGCTTCGACGGCGCAAGGGCGTCACCCGGCGGGAAGCCGAGGAACTCATCGAGGACGGCAACTACCTGGGGAGCGTGATGGTCGAGATGGGCGACGCCGACGCCATGCTCACCGGTCTGATGCACCACTACCCCTCGGCGCTGCGGCCGCCGCTGCAGGTCGTCGGCACCGATCCCGAATCCGAGTACGCCGCGGGGGTGTACATGCTGACGTTCAAAAACCGGGTGATCTTCATCGCCGACGCGACGGTCAACCAAAACCCCGACGAGGACGTCCTCACCGAGGTGACAAAGCAGACGGCCGACCTCGCCCGCCGGTTCAACGTCGAGCCCCGGGCGGCTTTGCTCTCGTATTCGGATTTCGGCAGCGTCGACAACGAGAAAACCCGGATGCCGCGCGAGGCGGCCCGCCGGCTCCGGGAGGATTCGGCCATCGACTTCCCGGTCGACGGCGAGATGCAGGCCGACACCGCCGTCGTCGAGGACATCCTCGGTGGGACCTACGGGTTCTCCGAGCTCGACGGTCCGGCGAACGTGTTGGTGTTCCCCAACCTGGAGGCGGGCAACATCGCGTACAAACTGCTCCAGCGGCTCGGCGGCGCCGAGGCGATCGGGCCGATGCTCGTCGGCATGGACAAACCCGTCCACGTGCTACAGCGCGGCGACGAGGTCAAAGACATCGTCAACCTCGCCGGCGTCGCCGTCGTCGACGCACAGACGCAGGCGGACGATTGATCGGTCGTATCGCGTACGGCTGATCGTCCGCGTTCGATTCTGAGGCGCCCGACGGCGCTCACATGAAATCGGACAGCCCCGCCTGTCCGTCATCTCCATCGTCTCCCTCGTCCCCGTTGTCCCCCTTCTCGTCGCTTTCGTCGGCCGTCGCTTCGTCTCCACGGTCGGCCCCCTCCCCGCGTTCGTCGGTCCCTTCGTCTGTCGTTCCGGCCCCGGTGCCGAACTCGGCGAGCGTGCCCGCCCCGCCGTTTTCCCCGGCGTCGTCGGAATCGCCGTCTCCGGCCGATTCGGGATCGGACGGTTCGGCCGGTGCGAACGCCCCGCCGGAGTGTTCGATGGCCGCCTCCTCCCGCCGTTCGGCCGCCTCGGCGACGATCCCTTCGACCTTGTTGGTCGTCTTTCCGGACCCTGTAATAAACGAGACGTGTTCGGCCTCCAGATCGTAGCGGGTGACCATCCGCACCGTCAACTCGCGGTTGCGACAGTGGTGTGTCATCGCGGCGAGATACGGCATGATCTCCCGGCGGGCCGTCGCCGTCGAGACGCCCGCCCGTTCGGCGATCCGTTCGGCGATGTAATCCCGCGTCGAGTCCCGCGCGGAACGGTACGGCGCGCCACCGTACCGCGTCCACCCGCCCCGATCGGTTCGGCGGACGGCGGCGACCCCGGCGGCGACGTTGTCGGTCGCGTACCGCCAGTAGGTGTAGTTCTGTGTCGCGCGCACCCGCCCGAGCCACACGTCGGCGTTCGCCAGGTGTTCGTAGGCGTCGGCCAACTCGTCGTCAGCGTAGACCTTCGGGACCTTGTCCTCGATCCACTGCAGGAGATCGTCGGGCGTCTCGTCGGTGCTGTATGCGGTCGAAAGCGCCTCTTCGGCCGATTCCTCCTTGAGGACCGCATCGAGAAACTCGAAGATGTCGGCCGTCCGATCGCGTTCGCCCTCGCTGCCCTCGGCGGCGACGCGGCCGTCCTGTACCCGCGACTGGAGATCCTTGATGGCGCCCCGGAGGTCGCCGCGGTTGGCCTCGGCGATCCGTTTTAAGACGTCCTCCTCGAAGGCGACGCCCTCCTGTCGACAGATGTCCCTGAGCACCGGCACGACCGACCGCGCCGAGACGTCGCGGAACTCGATCTCCTGACAGGCGCTCCGGAGCCCGCGAGACATCCCGTAGTAGTCGTTGGCGATGAGGACGATCGGCTGGGTCGCGTCCTTCACCAGCCGGGTCATCGCCGCCGCCCCGCCCCGGTCTTTGTGCTGATGGAGGCTGTCGGCCTCGTCGAGGACGATCAACTGTCGACCCCCCTCGAGCGTCGAGTTCGCCGCGGCCCGCCCCGCGAACCGCTCGATCTCGTCTCTGGTGCGCGCATCGGAGGCGTTCATCTCGAACACCGGCCAGCCCATGTCGGCGGCGAGCGCGTGGGCCGCGGAGGTCTTGCCGACGCCCGGCGAGCCGTGGACGACGACCGCCTCCCCGTGGTCGTCCCAGGTCTCGGCCCACTCCTTCAGGGCGTCGCGGGCCTTGTCGTTGCCGCGGACCTCCGAGAGCGTCGACGGCCGATACTTTTCGGTCCAGTCTGCCATTACCGGGGGAAGGGGCGAGCCGAGTTTAGTGGTTGCGGACGGGACGTCCCGGCGTCGCCGGTCGTCCCCTGTTCGCCCGCCCTGCCCGTCCGACCGTCCCTGTCCGCCTCCGACCGCGCCCTTTTTCGCGGCGGCGACCCGAACGGTCGGCATGCGAACGCTCGCCTTCGACGGCCGGACCGGCGCCAGCGGCGATATGATCCTCGCCGCGCTCGTCGCCGCCGGCGCCGATTCCGACGTTCTCGCCCCCGTCGAGGACGCCCTCGACGTCGAGTACCGGATCGGTGAGACGACGAGAAAGGGGATCGAAGCGACGACGGTCGACGTGTTGTTGGCCGGAGACGACGGGACCGGCAGCGACGGCCACAGCCACGATCACAGCCACGAGCACGACGAGGAGGACCATACGCACGAACATGGGGACGAACCCGCCCACGATCACAGCCACACCCACAACCACAGCCACACCCACGACGGCGACCGGGAGCACGCCGAGGGAGGCGGCCCGAACCGGACCTACGCCGAGTGCCGCGAGATCGTCGCCGGGATGGATCTCCCGGCTTCGGTCGAATCCGACGCGACCGCCATCTTCCGGTTGCTCGGGGAGGCCGAGGCCCGCGTCCACGGAACCGACCTCGAGGAGACCCACTTCCACGAGGTCGGGGCCGACGATGCGATCGCCGATATCGTCGGCGCGGCGCTGCTACTCGAGGATCTCGACGTCGATCGGGTCATGACGACGCCGGTCGCCGCCGGCGGCGGCGAGGTCTCGATGAGCCACGGGATCTATCCGGTTCCGGCGCCGGCGGTCTCGTACATCGTGGCGGCGGCGTCGTGGTCCCTTACCGGCGGGCCGATCGAGACAGAGCTTCTGACGCCTACCGGCGCGGCGATACTCGCCCACGTCGCCGACGGCGTCGACTCGTTGCCGCCGCTGTCGGTGGCGTCGGTCGGCTACGGGGCCGGAGACAAGTTCTTCGAGGACCGCCCGAACGTGCTCAAAGCGACCGTCGGCGAGGCCGCCGGACGTCTCCTCGGGGACGACATCCGGATGCTCGAGACCAACGTCGACGACGCGACCCCGGAGACGCTCGGGGCGCTTCAGGAACGGCTCGCCGACGCCGGCGCACGCGACGTGACGGTCCTCCCGGCGACGATGAAGAAATCCCGCCCCGGCCACCTGATAAAGGTCGTCGTCAAACCCGAAGACGTCGACGCTGTCGCGAGGTTGCTCGCGGCCGAGACGGGGACGCTCGGGGTCCGGGAGACGGCGACCCGGCATCGCTGGATCGCGGATCGCTCCTTCGGGACGGTCGAACTCGCCGTCGACGGCGACACCTACGAGGTGGCGGTCAAGACCGCGGCCGACGACGCGGGCGAGGTCTACGACGTCAGCGCCGAGTACGACGACGCTCTGGCGGTCGCCGAGCGGACGGGGCTGCCGGTCAGGGACGTCCTGCGGCGGGCCGAGACAGCCTATCGGGAGCGGAACCACGACCGGAAGTCCGACCGGGAGTGATCGGAACGGGCCGCATCCCCCGGCCTTCTGTATCTAATATCACTCGCCGTCCCAACTGAGGACGTACTCGAAGCCGAAAGCGTCGGCTCGTCGCCCGGTTCGCCCACGACGACGATTTCGAGGTTTCGATAGTTCGACGCGAAAAGCGTCTCGACGCCCTCGTCGATCACGTCGGCATCGCGGTATGCCGGGACGATCGCCGCGATCCGGGCGCACTCGAGGAGACGCGCGTCGTGATCGCGCCCGCCGTAGACATCCCGGACGAGCATGACGCCGCTGAGCGTCACGAGAAACGAAAAGACGATGCCGGTCGGGGCCGCCTCGCTGCTCTGTAACCGCCGTACACCACCCCGTGGCGCTTTTGTTCGCCCTCCCGTCACGTCCCCGTATGAAACGCCGGCGGTTCCTCGGGCTGACGGCGGCCGCCGTGTCGAGCGCCGGCTGTGTCGTCGGGTACCGAAACGACGGCGGGGAAAACGAGGCGGCCGCCGATCCCCTTTCGGACGTGGATCTGCCGGTCCCGTCCGGCGAGATGGAGACCCCGCTCCCGCAGGACGGGATCCCCGCGATCGTCGAGCCGGCGTTCGCTCCCGACTGGAGCGGGCTCGATCCCGAGGGAATCGAGGACCCGACGCTGCCGGACGAAACGGCCGTCGTCGGCGTCGAACGCGACGGCGCAGCCCGGGCGTATCCCCTCCGGGTCCTCGATTGGCACGAGGTCGTCAACGACCACTTCGGGGGGCCGATCGCGGTGACCTACTGTGTGCTGTGCGGAAGCAGCGTCGTCATCGAGCGTGTCGTCGCCGGCGACCCGACGATCTTCGGCGTCTCGGGGCGGCTCTGGCGGAAGAACCTCGTGTTGTACGACGCGGCGACCGAGAGCCTCTGGAGTCAGATATACGCGACCGCGATCCGGGGGCCACAGACCGGCTCGCGGCTCGATACCGTCCGCTCGACGCTGTCGTCGTGGGGAGAGTGGCGGCGGACACACCCGGATACGGCGGTGTTGCTCCCGCCACCCCGTTCGGAGGTCATCGGCGGCGGCCGGGGACGGTTCCCCTACTTCAGATCGAAGTACAGCTACCGGGATGAACTGCAGCTCGTCGGGTTCGATCCGGACGGGGAACCGAGCGTGCGAACGATGGTCGTCGGCGTCTCCGACGGGACGGTGACGCGGGCCTATCCGTTCGATATCGTCAGTGAGCGTGACGTCCTCATGGACACGGTCGGCGAGCGTCCCGTCGTGGTCGCGGTCACACCCGACGGGACGCTCGTTGCCTACGATCGGCGCCTCGAGGGCCGCGAGCGCGCGGCAACCCCCGCCGGCGAACGGTATTTCGAACTGGCCGGCTCGCGGTTCGAACGCTCGACGGGCGTGGCGGTCGACGGCCCTCACGCGGGGACCCGCCTCGAACGGGCCAACGAGTACCCGCCGATGTTCTGGCGCGGGTGGTCGAACTTCCGCCCCGACACGACGGTGTACGGGTACGGAGAGTGATACTGATACGGGGAGTGATACTGATACGGGGAGTGATACTGACACCGCTACTGGAACTGATCGGAGATCACTCCACCGAAAGCGACGTTTCGCCCCGATAGACGTACCGCATCTCGAGGCCGCGGTCGTCCTCGGGCGGGTCGGCCGGAAGCGATCGGAGTTCACCGGGGCCGGGCCGGGCCGTCAGCCCGATCGCGGCGGCGTCGACGACGGCCTCGATCGGGATCGGATGGCCGGCCGTCGCCTCGGCGACCGACTGGACCGTCGGCGGCGCGTCCCGGTCGAACTCCGCCAGCGTACGCATCCGCTCGGCGTAGCCACCGGCGACGTCGGGGGGATCCCCCATCGGCTCGCCGGCGAAGGCCAGATAGCAGACTTCGGGATGGGCCTCGACGAACACCGGTCGGGCCTCGTCGATCGCGTCGAGGAACTCGTCGACTGCGGCCGTCCGGGTCGCAGACTCGAAGGACCTCCGGGAAAGCTCGCGGCCGGTTTTCCGTTCGTGGACCCGGGCAGCCGTCCGGTAGCGTTGCTTTCTGGCGGCCTCACGGACCGGCGCCGGAACGATCGCGTCGCTTCGCTCGCCCAGCAGTTTTCGGGCGGCCCGCTCGTTCGGCCGGGGGGCCGTCGTCGATCCGAGCCCGACCGGCACGTCGACGGCGATCCGGGCGGCCGTCTCCTCGTAGCGCGTCCACAGCTCGCCGACGCCGTCGAGGACCGCCGTGTGCTCGTAGCCCTCGGCCGTGTAGGCGACCGCGAGCCAGACGCCATCCCGAGCGACGGCGCCGACGTAGTAATCGCTCACGGCTACGATCTACCGCGCCGGCTACGTATGTGTGTCGCCGGCGTCCGACGGGCGGCTAACGTGTGGCTGACGGCCACTACTCGTGAGGATGGAACCGTTCGACCGCCCGTCCGACGGCCGTACTGTCACCGATAAAGGTGACGCGGTCGCCGTACTCGAGGACGTCGTCGGCGTCCGGGACCCGGGTTTCGCCGTTGCGTCCGATGACGGCGACGATAGCGCCGTCCGGGATGTCCTCGTTGAGTTCGCGGATGCTCCGGCCGACGAGGTGCTCCGCGGTCACCCCGGTCTCTTGGACGTCGTGGCCGTCACCGAGTTCGTTCATCCAGTGAGCGAGGGCCGGCCGTTCGATCTCGTCGTCGAGGGCGGCCGCGGTCGCCGTCGGTGAGTCGACGGCGGTCACGCCGATGCTTTCGAACGCCTCGATGTTGTCCGGTTCGTTCACCCGCGAGTACACCGGCCCGATGTCGAACGTGGTGTTGGCGAGCTGGCACGCCAGCAGGTTGATGTCGTCGTCTCTGGTCGCCGCGACGAACCACTTCGCGTCCTCGATCCCAGCCCGACGCAGCGTCTCCGTATCGCCGCCGTTGCCCTCGTAGACAGTGAGTCCCTCCGTGCGCGCGCGTTCGATCTGAACGTCGTCGTTCTCGACGACGACGACGTACTCGCCTCTGTTCTCCAGTCGTTTGGCGAGCGTCCGGCCGACCCGACCGCCGCCGATGATTATTGTACGCATTGGTGATACTCCGAGAAAGTCCCCGATCTGTCGGGCGAGCCCGGCCTCGATCGCGACCGTCGCGAAGATGACGGCGAACACCGTCCCGACCAGAAGCTGTCCGGCTTCGATGTTGCCCGCCAACTCGAGTTCGATCGCGAAAAGCGTCGCCACGCTGGCGGGGATGATCCCCCTGGGGCCGACGCCGGCGATGAACAGCCGTTCGGGCCACGTAAAGCGCTCGACGCCCACGGTCGCGATAACCGCTCCCAGCGGCCGGAACACGAGCATGACTGCGAGCACGATCGCCACTACGCCGGCCCCGAGCCCGACGATCGCTTCGATGTCGATCAGGGCCGCAAGCGAGATGAACACGAACGAGAGAACGATGAGCGTCGTGTTCTGTGTGAACTGCTCGATCTCCTCTCTGTTGTCGAGATCGAGGTTCCCGAGTGCGATCCCGCTGGTCGCGGCGGCCGCGATACCGGCCTCGGCCGCGACGACCTCGGCGGCCGCGAAGGCTCCGACCGCCGCCGCCAAGACGAGGAACTGAGAGGCCTGTACGTCACGTTGGGGGACGAGATCGCTGTTCAGGAGGTAGTATATCACGACGGTCGCGAGCACGCCGGCCGCCACCCCGACGCCGAGCCGCCGTAAAAACGAGAGGACGGTCGTGGGGACGCCCAGATCGTCGAGCAAAAGCGTCTCGAAGATGACCACGGCAACGATCGCGGCGGTCACGTCGTTGACGATGCCCTCGGTCTCCAGGGCGGTGGCGACGTGGTCCCTGACCCGGACGACTTCGAGGATCGGCGTGATGACGGTCGGTCCGGTCGCGACGAGCAACGCCCCGATGAGGAGCGCGACCTCCCAGTCGGCCCCCTCGAAGAGCCGGACCGCCGCGGTCGTCCCCAGGAACATGACGGCGGCGCTGATCGTCACCAGCCGGAACGACACCGTTGAGGCCCCCCGGATCCGTTCGATCCGGAGCGCGAAGGCGCCCTCGAAGACGATGATCGCCACGCTGAGCCCGACGATGGTCTCGAGGCCGCTCCCGAACGTCTCCAGCGTGATGAGCCCGATCCCTTCCGGCCCCAGCGCGACGCCGACGAGGAGATAGAACACGACGCTCGGGATCTTCAGCCGGTGGGCGAGCAGCTGTATGGCGAGTCCCGAAACCAGGACGGCCGCGATGACTGGTAATAGGCTGGCGGACACGTATGATCCGATTACAGGTTCGAAGGTAGTTATGTGCTTGTGTATCCGACCCGAGTTGACCGACGCGCACCCGGTCTGTTCAAAACAGCGCGTCGCTTTCCTCGAGAACCGTCGCCGGGCCACCGACCCCCCAGACGCGAGTGTCGATCCCCAGATCCGCGATCTCGCTTTCGACCCGGTCGACGTGATCGACTGTGGTGTTTATGTACACCGACGCGCCGGTGTCCGTCGAGAAGTAGACCGGAACGTCGTCCTCCCGTAGCGTCCGGACGGTCTCGAACACTTCGAGCGTCTCGGGTTGCCAGTAGACCCACCCCGAGGGACCGGTCATCGTCGTCGCGGCCAGCGACAGCGAGTCGTGTTCGGCGAGTTCGAAGGCACGATCGAAGTCTTCCTCCCGGAGCGCGTTCCGCATCGTCGCGATCTGTTCGTGGATGTGTGCCATCCGGGCCCCGAACATGTGGCTGTCGGCGGCCTCCTCGTGGGCTTGGGCGGTGTGTTTGAACGCCGGGATCTCGGCGGCGACGATCCGGAGATCGTCCTCGAGGCCGGTCTCGATCCGCTCGGAGCGACAGTCGGCGTCGTCGAGCCCCGTTCGGAGATGCGAGAAAGCGCCGGTGACCGCGCGGGCCGCCGACGCGGAGCCCCGGCGGGCGATGGTCGATAGCTCCGGCCGGTCCAACTCGAGGCCGGCGGCCGTCGCGAGCGCGACGGCGGCGGCGGCAAAGCCCGACGCCGAGGAGCCGAATCCGATGTTCGTCGGGAAGTCGTTGACCGACTCGAAACGGACCCGGTGGTCGATACCGGCGCGTTCCCGGACGTGATCGACGACGCCTTCGAGCCGTTCGGCACCGCGGTCGTCAACCCGTTCGCCGTCGACGACGTACTCGTCGGCCGACCGATCGGGGTCGAACTCGGCGGTGGTCCTCGTGTGGCTCGGCGCGGTACAGACCGAGATCGAGTCGTGATATGGGAGCCGCAGTTCCTCGTTTCGCATCCCGTGGTACTTGACGAGCCCCTGGATCGGGTGGGCCTTGGCGGTCGCTTTCATACAGATCCCTGCGAGGGACGCGTCTTTGACCTTTCGTTAGTCTCCCGCCGTGTGGGTGCGCTTTCATGATGCGTCGTCGACCGGACCCGGAGAAAGCTTCCCGATCGTCTCGTGAATCCCGATGACGAGTGCCGGAACCACGATCATGAATACGTGCTCTTCGATCGGGATCCCGACCAGGTCGTAGCCGGTTCGCATCGGGATCTCGAAGACGCCCACCTCCAGCGTGTACCAGTCCCACAGGTACGCGATCGGATACAGCGCGGCGATCGTCCGGGCCGCGCTCCGAAACGCCCCGGCGTAGCGGAGCAATACGAGTGCGATCGTCCCGAAGAGAAACTCCGTGAGGAGGTACGTGTACGGCCCGAAGACGGTGATATCCGGGAGCGACGATCCGGCCAGCGGTCGAAACCAGACCGCGACGAACAGAACGGCGAGAAAGACGTAGGCCCCCCGGATCAAAAGCATAGTCGAGAGCGTCGACGGCGCCCGTACGGCCACGAGGGCGACCGCGCCGAAAGCGAGGGCCCCCACCGATGTGAACGGCGGGAACAGCCCGCTGACTGTTCCCCAGAGAACGCCGATGAGACCTACAAACAGGAGATAGCGCGCCAGGGCTCGCCCGAGATCGGGGCCCAAAAGCACCGATACGGTCCGTTTGTCGATCGAGCGATCGTACTCGTAGTCCTGTTCGTCGTCGACGATCTTCACTCCGGCGAGCGTCACGAGAAAGACGAGCGCGAACCCGAGTATCGTCGCTGTCACGACAGTCGTCTGGACGTAGAACCCGCCGAGGATCGCGAGAGCGATCCCGGTCGGGTATCCGAGCGTCGTGGTGAGCGGGTTCGTATCGAGCTGTGGTGCGTGCAGGTAGCCGATGAACCACGTCGGGAGCGTGACGAGCGCCGCGCCGGGGCCGACGGCGAAACCGAGCGCAGCGGTACACGAAGCGAACCCGACACCGGCGACGACGAGCGCGAGACGACAGCCCCGGGCCGTCATCGGGTGGTCGTCGTCCTCGCCGCGTCGGTAGAAATCGACGTAGCCGTCCTTGACGTGCGCCGTGTACACCGCGAAGAAAATCGCGGCCGTGTGGATCGCTCCGATTTCGATCGAGAACTCCCCGGCGACGGCCGCGCCGAACCACGTCGCGGCGAGCGGCGGTAGCATGAACACCGGATGGACCTGTGAGAGCAGGGCTCGGAGATCCCTCCGTAATCCGCTTCCGTGCCGGGCGAGCGCCATGTGTAAACATGGCACTTGGAAGGATTAACGGTGTCGCCTACGGCCACGTACCGCCTTCCTCGTAGGCGTCGAGGACGCGCTGGATCGCGACGACGTAGGCGGCGGTCCGGAAGTTCGGCAGATCGTGTTCCTCGTAACACTCGACGAGGCCGTCGAACGCCTCCACGATGTGCCGTTCGAGTTCCTCGTTGACGCGCTCTTCGGTCCAGTAGAAGCGCTGGCGGTTCTGTACCCACTCGAAGTACGAGACCGTGACGCCCCCGGCGTTGGCGAGGATATCGGGGAAGACGTGCACGTCCCGGTCGGTCAGGACGTCGTCGGCCTTCGGCGTCAGCGGGCCGTTGGCCGCCTCGACGACGATGTCGGCCCCGACCTCGTGGGCGAGATCCTCGTCGATCGCGTTCTCGAGGGCGGCCGGAACGAGGAGATCGACGTCCAGGGTCAGAAGCTCATCGTTGGTCAGTTCCTCGGCCGCGTCGTCGTATCCCGCCACGGAGCCGGTCTCGTTTTTGAACGCCTTGACGGCGCCGGGATCGAGGCCCGAGGGGTCGTAGATCGCCCCCGAGGAGTCCGAGACCGCGACGACGTTCGCGCCGAGTTCCGCATCCAGCAGGCGGGCGGCGATGCTGCCGGCGTTGCCGTACCCCTGGACGGCGACGGAGGCGCCCGGGAGGTCCTTGCCGAAGTAATCGAACGCCTCTCGAGCGGTGATCATCGTCGACCGTCCCGTCGCCTCGACGCGCCCCAGCGACCCCCCGGATTCGATCGCCTTCCCGGTGACGACGCCCGGTTCGGTGGTGTTTTCGAGCGTCTCGTAGGTGTCTTTGATCCAGTTCATCTCCTGTTGGCCGGTGTTGACGTCCGGTGCGGGGATGTCCCGGTCCTCGCCGATGAGGGGTCGCAGTTCGGTCCCAAAGGCCCGCGTGATCCGTTCGAGTTCCGAATCCGAGTACCCGGCGGGATCGATGACGATGCCGCCCTTTCCGCCGCCGTAGGGGATATCGACGACGGCGCATTTATAAACCATCCACCCCGACAGCGCTTTCACCTCGTCGCGGGTGACGCCGGGATGATACCGGATCCCGCCTTTATACGGGCCGCGGTCGCCGTTGAACTGCGAGCGGTAGGCCCGGAAGACGCCGACCGAGTCGTCATCGAGTTCGACCGAAAGGTTCGTTTCCAGAACGCGTTCGGGGTTCTTGAGCCGTTCGAGTACGTCCGCGCCGACGTCGATGTGTTCGGCGGCGTCGTCTATCTGCTCCTGGAGGCTCTCGAATGGGTTCGCGTCCTCTGACATACTTCCACTATCGAACAGCCGTTGTTTAACTCTTACAACTTGATTCGTACGTTTAAATGTCCGAAACCCGTTCACACGTCGTCGGCCGCAGCGCGGTGACGCTCTACGATGTCTTCCGCACGCGCGATCAGCGGCGCGTCGATCATCTCGCCGTCGACCCGGAAGACACCCCGCCCGCTCGCGTCGGCCTCCTCGGCGGCCGAAAGGACCGTCCGCGCCCACTCGATCTCCTCGGGTTCGGGTGTGAACGCCCCGTTGATGACGCCGACCTGTGCGGGATGGATCGCGATCTTGCCGTCGTACCCGAGCCGTCTCGCGAACGCGGTTTCCTCCCTGAGCCGGTCGGTCGCCTCGATATCGGTCACGAGCGTGTCGATCGCGTCGACGCCGGCGGCCCCCGCCGCCAGGACGACGTGCTGGCGGGCGTGGGAGACTTCGATCCCCTCCTCGGTCCGCGTCGCGCCGACGTCCGCAGCGAGGTCCTCGGCGCCGAAGAGGACCGCCCCGACGGGATCGGCTCCCGCGATCGCCTCGGCGTTCAGGATCCCCTGTGCGGACTCACAGATCGCGAGGACGGGCAGATCGTACCCGTGCCCGTGTCCCTCGATGGCCTCCGAGAGCTCATAGACGTCCCCCGCGGACTCGGCTTTCGGAAGCATCACCGAATCGATCCGGGGCGATCCGGCCGCGATCCCCTCGATATCGTCGATCGCCGCCTCGCGGTCCGGGTTGACCCTGACACAGACCTCACAGTCGGGGTCGAACGACGGGTCGGTCAACACGCCGTTGACGGCCTCGCGGGCCGCCGCCTTCCGCTCCGGGGCGACGGCGTCCTCGAGGTCGAACACGACCGTATCGGCCCCCGTGGCCGGGGCTTTACGCATCAACTCCGGCTCGTCGCCGGGCGAAAAGAGCACGCTTCGTCGGGCCATGCCGGCGTGTACGTCGCCGCCCCTTGTCAACTCTCCTGCCCGTAAGTGACGGTCGGGGGCGGTTCGGCCGCCGGGAACCGCGCTTCGATCGTCCCCGAAACGCGCTCGAGTGGCGAGGGATCCGGCCGTCCGAAGGCGTCCTCGATGCTCCAGGCGAACCCGACCGTCCAGTCGGCCCCGACGAGGAAGACGGCCCGTTTCGGCGCCCCGTAGTGGCCCTCCCACTCGTCGTATTCGACCCCATAGTAACCCGCCGCGCTCCCGGCGTCGCCGAGAAACGCCATCGGGAGGTCGTACCGGTCGGCGTAGGCCGACGCCGCGTAGATGCTGTCCATCGTGAGCACCCACACCCGGAGACCGGGAACGTCGTGCCAGCCGGCCGCCCCGACCGCCCGGAGTTCGGCGGTGGCCGTCGGGAGGAAGGTCGTCGGGACGAACCAGAGCAACACGGCCTCGCCCTCCCCGATCGGACGGAAGAGTTCGTATACCGCCGGTGTCCCGTCCTCGACGCCCGGGAGCGCGAAATCGGGGGCGGTCTGTCCCTCCTGTATCATACGCCGTTTCGGGCCGCCGTCGGGAAGGCTCTGGCGGACGTGCGGCTCGCTACCGTGGGTCGGCGAAAGGTTATGTACGCGATCGGCAGTAGGTACCCTATGTACGGCGCGGCAATCGACGTCGGAGTCGGTCTCACCACACAGTACGGGCTCTTGGCGTTGCTGATCGTCTTCGCCCTCGAGGGTGCGCTCGTCGGAAAACTGATCCCCACCCGGACGCTCTTCGTGGCGACCGTGCTCGCGCTCGGCAGCGACACCGTCGGGATCGTCTCGGTCGTCCTCGTCGCCGTCGCCGGGGCGACGCTCGGGCAGATCGCGCTTTTCGTGTCCGTCCGTCGGACCGAACTCACGCTCGAGTCGCTCCCCGGGAGCAGCCGGGCGGACGCCCCGGGCCGCGCCGATCTGTGGTTCGACCGCTGGGGGGTCCCCGCGGTCGCCTTCTCGAACGCGTTGCCGGTCACCCGCGGATCGCTCACCGTGCCGGCCGCAATAACCGGCACCGACACGCTCCGGTTTTCGGCCTCCTCGGTCGTCGGGACGTCGGTGTACTCCGTCGGACTCGTCGGGATCGCGGTCGGGATCGATGCGGCCGTCGGGCTCTCCTGACCCCGATCAGCCCGAAAGCGCCGCCTCGAGACGATCGACGTACTCTTCGTTGCCGACGAAAAGCGGCGTCCGCTCGTGGAGCGATTCCGGGACAGACTCGAGCAACGATCGCTCGCCGTCCGAGGAGCCACCGCCCGCCGTCTCGACGATGTGGGCGATCGGATGGCCCTCGAACAGCAGCCGGAGTTTGCCCTCGGGGCGGTCCTCGAGGCCCGGATACCCGAAGATCCCGCCGTAGGTGAGCACCTGATTTACGTCCCCGATCATCGCGCCGCCGTACCGGAGCTTGAGCTCCTCGGCGACGGTTTCGACGTAGCCGGCGAACTCCCCGGACCACTGGGGGACGCGGCCGCCGAACCCGTAGACGGTCGGCGCCCCGGGAAGCGTTAGATCCGTCTCGACGGTCCGTCTCGTTCCGTCGTCCCCGATGACCGACTCGGTGACAGTGCCCTCGCGGGCGGTGACCATCGTCGTGATCGGGCCATAGAGGACGAACCCCGAGGCGACCAGATCGCGGCCGGCCGCCGGCAGCGGCTCCTCGTAGACGCCGACGAGCGTCCCCATCGTGTTGTTCGATCTGAGGTTCGAGGAGCCGTCGAGCGGGTCGCAGGCGACGTGATACTCGCCCTCGGCCTCGGCCTCGATGACGGATTCGCGTTCCTCGCTGGCGTAGCCGCCGACTCGTTTAATCTCGAGCAGGCGTTCCTCGAGCAGTTCGTCGGCGTAGACGTCGGCCGCGAGCTGTCGATCCCCGGTGGGGTTGTCGGTC
Organism: Natronomonas aquatica; assembly: GCF_024449025.1. Lineage (GTDB taxonomy): Archaea > Halobacteriota > Halobacteria > Halobacteriales > Haloarculaceae > Natronomonas > Natronomonas aquatica. Next base: position 40,774 of record NZ_JAHLKM010000003.1, read on the forward strand.
GATTCGTAGACGCGTCGGCCGGCGAGACCGTCCCGGACGTCGGGAGCGCTCGCGGCGACGGCCTTGAAGACGGCCTCGACGGTGTCGGAGGCGGTCATCTATTCGGCGGCCGCGAGCGCTTCCTCGACGCTCGCTTCCTCGAAGATGACCTGCTCGAGGGCGTCGAGGATCCGTTCGGGGTTCTCCCGTTGCCAGACGTTCCGGCCGACAGCCAGCCCCTTCCCGCCGGCGTCGATGGTCTGTTTGACGCTCTCGAGGAACGCCCGGTCGCTCCGCTTGGAGCCGCCGGACATGACGACCTTGGTCTTGCCGGCCATCCGGACGGCGTCTTCCATCGCCGACCGACTGCCCGGGTGTTTGACCTTCGCGACGTCGGCACCGAGTTCCAGCGCCTGCCGGGCGGCGTAGGCGATCGTCGAGGGCTTGGTGTCGTTTTTCAGCCCCTGGCCGCGCGGGTACGACCACATCACGACCGGCAGCCCGTGTTCGCGGGCGGCCTCCTGGGCCGTTCGGAACTCCTCGGCCATCTCGATCTCGTGGTTCGAGCCGCCGTACAGCGTAAAGCCGACCGAGGAGGCGCCGAGTTCGGCGGCGTACTCGACCGAGCAGTTGACCGCCGAGTCCGGCTCGCCCATCCAGAGGTTCGAGGTGCCGTTGAGCTTCGCGAGCAGGTCGACGTCGCCCTCGTAGCTCGGGTAGTAGGCCTCGGCGATCCCCTTCTGGACGGCGACCGACGTCACGGCGGGGTGGGTCGCCGCCTCGAAGGTCCGTTCCGGATCGGCGCTTTCGGGGACGTCCTCGAAGTCGACGGGGCCGTGTTCGAGCCCGTGATCGTACGCGAGGATGAGCAGTTTCCCGTCCCGACACAGCGGCGTGTCGTCGATCGGTATCATGGGCGTACGTCCGACGAGACGGACAAAGAAGATTCTGGTCCGCCGGGACGACGGTGTTCGGTCCGGTCCGGGATCGGGCGCCGCCTCCGGTCCCTAGAGGGTGTACTCGTCGCCGTCGTCGCCGCGTGCCGCCGGGTCCTTTTGATCCTCGGTCATCTGTGTAAAGAGGTTCTGATCGGGCTCGTCGGTCGTTTCGGCGGGCGCGTACGCCGAGACACCCATCGAGAGGAGTTCCTCGACGGCCTGCTCGCGGTTGAGGAACTCCCCCTGTTCTACCAGCCGGGCGATCTCGCTGTCGATGCGGTCCGGGAGCGAGACTTCTATTTCGGGCATGGGTGGGGGTTTGCGGCTCTCTGTTGTAAGCCCTGTGTTGACAGCAAACCGATTTCCGGCCGATCTCGGCCGTTATCCCCCGGCCGATGGGAACGACGGGGGCCGATATATAAACGCGGGCCGTCTCTCCGTCTGTGAGCCGCGACGGTGTCGACCGACGGTTCGTCCGTCCGGCGTGTCACGGGAGCGTTCCCGCCGATCCGCCGATCCGGCGGGCGCTCGTCCGCCACGGCTGTGTCCTGTGTGGCACGACGGTCACGACGGACGCATTCACGGTGTAGGGACGCCTACACGTCGAGGATAGCGTCCAGAAGCTTCGATTGGGCGGCCGCGAGATGCTCCGAGAACGTCGCCGTCGTGATACCGAGCGCCTCGGCCACCTCCCCAGCGTTGGCCGCCTTCGGATGCTCGAAGTAGCCCATCCGGTGGGCGGTCTCGAGTACCTCCCGCTGGCGGTCGGTCAGCCGCCCCCGATCGACGAAGATCAGGTTCGACTCCTGTCGGTCGTGTTCGCTCCGGAGGAGCCGCCGGACGTCGACTTCGGGGTATCGGTCCTTGAGCGTCGCGATCACCCCCCGGAGGGTTTCCATGTCGTCGGCGTGAAAGACGAGATACAGGCTGCCGTCGCGGGTGTGCAGATCGACGATCGGACAGTCGAACGCCTCGATCGATTCACAGGGACACCCGCGGCCCCGCTTGCGGTCGAACCGGTACATCGACTTCGAGCCGTAATCGAACACCTTCGTCAGTTCGCGGCTCGCGGTCGGCGCCCCGTCGCTGTCGATCATGAACTCCTCGACGATGCGGTCCGCCCCGTCCGCGGTCGTGCTCCTGACGATCGAGTACGACGGCGACCCCGCGGAGACGGCCCCCTCGACGACCGGGCAGGTACCGTCGGCGTCGACGCGGATCTCGGCGCGGATCCCGGAGCCCATCGGATCTGGTTACGGCTCCGGCAACCTAAGTCTGTTTCCTCGCACCCCGGTGGATATATAAACTACCACTATTGTGAGGGCCGGACTACCCAACTGTTCATGCCGTAGTAGCATATAGAATGTCAGCACAACTCCGTCCGAAGGGCGACGAACCGGCCGGCGTCGATCGGGAGAGGGGGTCGGTCGATACCGAAGCCGTCCTCACCGCCCTCGAGGATCCCGACTGTCGGGCGCTGCTCGAGGCGACCGCGGAGGAACCGTTGACCGCCGGTGAACTCACCGACCGCTGTGAGATCCCCCGATCGACGACCTACCGGAAGGTCGAACGGCTCGCCGAGGCCGGGTTGCTCGAAGAGCGGGTCCGGATCAGCGCGGACGGCAAACACGCAAGCGAGTACCGCCGGACCTTCGAGGACGTCACCGTCTCGCTGTCGGAGGCCGACGGGATAACCGTCGGGCTCTCCGGGGCTGCCGACCCCGAAGCGGCCGATTGACCGTGCCGTCCGATACCGGCGTACATAAATCCCCGTCCGTCGAACCGCCCGCCCGACCTTCCGCCAACCTCAACCAATGAGCACATATCGCTTCGTCTGTCCGGTGTGTGAACAGGAAATCGAGGTCAACACCTCGATGCGGGAGGCGATACTCGAAAGCGGCTGTCCGGTCTGTACGGCAGGCGTCGACGCCGCACACTTCGAACCCGCCTAAGTTCCGTCATCTCGGGCGATCGTGACTTCTCGTCCGGTAATCGACGTGGGCGAAAGCCTGTAGAGCCCGATGTCCAGATCCTCCCTGTCCTCCGGCCAGACCTCGAAGAGCGGCCGTCTGGCCTCGCCGTACTGTTGGATCTCTTCGACGGCCAGTTCGTCGGGATCCATCCGGGTGAGCGTCCCGGTCGCGACGACGCTCCGGTAGGTGTCGGTCTCGTCGTCGACGACGACGAACCGGACGTTCGGCTCCGAGGCGAGGAACTGCCGCTTTTCGCTCTCGGGAGTCGAGACGAGACGCAGATAGAAGTGCCGTCCCGTACCGTCGTATCCGTACGAGACCGGGATCGCGTACGGTTCGTCCCCCCGGGCGAGCGATAACACGCCGGTCTCGTGGGCGCCGAGGAACGCGTCTTTTTTTTCGGCCGACATCTCCGCGCGGCGGTCGGTTGCCATAGACGGAAAAACGACCCCACGCACCTATATTGCTTGGTTTGTCGGATCGACTGTACAGGGCGTGGGGCCAAGCAGTCCCGGCCAGGAACCGGCCGACGGAGAACTCGACGACGAACGAGGCCGGTCGTGCCAGGGGTCGATCGCCGGTCCCAGCCGAAGGGATTCGGCGAAGGTACTTTGGGTGGATTCGCCGTGGTTTCCGGTATGGTCGAACGGACGGAACGACGGCGGATCGAGGACGGTGATCGGGCCCCCAACGGCCGCGAGTGGGAGCTGTTCGTTCGCAGCGACGGGTCGGACCCGATGCGACACGTCGGCAGCGTCCGGGCCGCCGACGCCGAGGGCGCCTACGAGCTCGCGACGCGGCTGTTCGCGTGGCACGCCGAGGACGTCTGGGTCTGTCCGAGCGCGGCCGTGACCCGGTATACGACTCACGACCTCGCCGAGGACGCACCGACGGTCGAACCGTCGACCGACTCCGAGGAGCCCCGGAACCGGGAGTGGTCCTGACGTGATCTCGGTGAGTACGCTTCTGTGTGATCACGCCGCCGACGGCAACCGGCTCCGGTACGACGTCGACATCGGCGCCGACAACCCCGTCTCCGACCGGAAACAGCGGCGCCCGGTTGTGGTCTGGAACACGACGAACCGGTGTAACCTGAAGTGTGTCCACTGTTATGCCGGCGCACAGTCGGAGCCGAAGGCTGCCGAGTTGACGACGGCGGAGGGCAAACGCCTGCTCGACGATCTGGCCGACTACGGCGCGCCCGTCGTGCTGTTTTCGGGGGGCGAGCCGATGGTTCGGGAGGATCTGGCCGAGCTCGTCGCCTACGCCGCCGAGGCCGGGATCCGGCCGGTGCTGTCGACGAACGGGACGCTTCTGACGACCGAGCGGGCCCGCGAACTCAAGGAAGCCGGCCTGGCCTACGCCGGCGTCTCCGTCGACGGCCTCGCCGAGCGCAACGACGAGTTCCGCGGCGTCGACGGTGCCTTTCGGGCCGCCGTCGAGGGGATCGAGACCTGCCTCGACGTCGGGCTGAAGACGGGGCTGCGCTATACGGTCACCCGACAGAACGTCGAGGACCTGGACGGCGTCGTCGATCTGTTGACCGACGTCGGCCTCGATCGGTTCTGCTTCTATCACCTCTCGTATAGCGGCCGGGGCGAGACGCTCGATTCGGTCGATCTCGACGCCGACGAGCGTCGGGACGTCGTGAAACGGATCTGCGATCGGACGGTCCGATCCCACCGCGAAGGCGAGGAAATCGAGACGCTACTCGTCGGCAACTACGCCGACGCGGCCTACATCGTCGAGTACGCCCGCCGGGAGTTCGACGAGGCGGCCGCCCGCCGGGTGTATGCTCGCCTCGCGCGCAACGGCGGCGATCCGACCGGCGAGCGCGTTGCCGCCGTCGACTGTCTCGGGAACGTCCACCCGACGCAGTTCTGGCGGACCTACAGCCTCGGGAACGTCCGGGACCGGCCGTTCGGCGACATCTGGGAGGACGAGTCGAACCCCCTGCTTCGGGCGGTCCGGAACCGACCCGAAAACCTGACCGGCAAGTGCGCCGACTGCCGGTACCGGGAGATCTGTCACGGCGGCTCCCGGCTCCGGGCGCTGGCGGCCGACAACGGCCTGTTCGGTCCCGATCCGCAGTGTTACCTCGACGCCGACGAACGGCGGGGCGCCCGCCCGACGGCCGATGCCGACTGATCGGGAGAGCGGGATTCGGCCGTCCGGCCGTCGACGTCCGGCCGGCGGGCGGTGCGTCGGGCGTCGTTTTTTCTCGAGCGGCGCGGGGGCACCCGAGCGAAGCGCCCCGCGGGCGATCCCGAAACGGTTTGACGCCGCCGGGCGTACCCCAGCGTGATGTCCAGAATTGGAATCGTCGGCGCCGGCGCGGCGGCCGCGGCGGCGACGTTCGTTCTCGATACGACGCGCCCGAACGCCGAAATCACCGTCCTCGAGAAGTCAGGCGGGCTCTGTGGGCGGGCGGCGACCCGCCGCCACGGGGAGCTCACCTACGATTACGGAGCCAACTACGTCAAATCCGACGACGAGCGCGTCGTCGAACTCCTCACCGAGACGCTCGACGACGAGGGGCTCGTCGACGCCGACGGGCCGATATATACCTTCGACGAGTCGGGGACGGTCTCGCCGGGACGGGACGCGGACGAACACAAATGGAGCTACCGGAGCGGGCTCACACAGATCGCGAAACGGCTGTTCGGCCGGACCGACGCGGCGATCCACCGGCGGACGAAAGTCGAAACGGTCCGCCGGGACGACGGGACATGGACGCTCCTCGATACCGACGGCGGGTCGTGGGGCCCCTTCGACGTCCTCGTTTTGAACCCGCCGGCACCACAGACGGCCGCGCTGCTCGGGGCCGCCGAGTGGGACTCCCCGCGCCGGGAAAAACTCCGGGCGGCCGTCGCCGAGGTCCCCTACCGGAGCGTCTGGACGGCGGTGTTGCACTACCCCTTCGGAATCGATCGCCCCTACTACGGGCTCGTCAACACCGACAAGGAACACGCCGTGGGGTGGATCTCCCGCGAGGAGTGCAAGGCGGGACACGTCCCCGACGGCGAGACGCTTCTGGTCGTACAGGCCGGTGGGGAGTGGTCGGAGGAACACTACGACGACGATCCGGCCGACAACGTTGCGACGCTGGCCGAACACGCCGCCGCGATAGTCGGCGACGACCGTCTCGCGGAGCCGACCTGGACCGATCATCAGGGGTGGCGGTACGCCCTGCCGGAGGGGAGCGTCCGGAAGGGACCGCTCGATTCGGCCGAGTCGGCGGGGCTGTACTGCCTCGGCGACTGGATCCCCGGCGAAGGGCGGCTCCACGCGGCGCTTGCCAACGGGCTCGACGTCGGCGAGCGGCTCGCGTACTCGCTGTAGCCGCCGTGGCGGCCGTCCGCGTCGCTTCGGGCGTGGGTCCCGGCCGGATACCGGGGGAGTGCGGTTTTCAAGACCGAGGCGGTTCCCCCGGCACGTACGAGCCTATCGCCGGATCTCGACGGTCGAACGGCGCTCGGGACGGTGGGCGTGTTGACCGACAACGTCGGCGACTCCGACGCCCGCCACTGGACCGAGATCGAATGTGAGGCGTGGCGAAACGTCGTCGGGACGACCTTCTGCCGCACGGAACTGTGTTCGAGGCGGGCGGCTCGCCGAAACGTGACCCACGTGGCCGATCCGTCGGGCGGGAGCGACAACGGAAGACCGACGACCCTCGGACCCGTAGTGTGGGTATGGACGAGCGCTCCGGGACGTTCCGCGTCTACCGCGTCGTCGAGTCGGTCCCCCATCTCAACCTCCAGTCCGTCGGTTCGCCGAGACTCTACACTGTCTACCAGTCGGGATACGAGGATCCGATCCAGCGGTCGGTCGGGACGCTCCGGACCGGGGATCGGATCGAGGCGACGATCGCCGGTGACCTGGAGGCGGAGGCGGAGCCGTGGCGACTAACGGCGCTCGGGCGTCTCGACGGCGTCGAAATGAGCTTTGCGGTCGACGCGACGCCGCCGGATGTTGCCCGTGACGGCTGGAGACCCGGAACGGCGGAGCCGATCTACGTCCCCCTGACCGACGGGGACGAACGGGTCGGGGTCTGCTGCCTCCAGCCCCGCGAACCGCTACCGAACGGCGCGTTCGTCCCGAACGTCGTGACCGGCCTGGTGCCGCTCGAGGATCACTTCGAGTCGATCCCGAAAGTCGGAAAACCGGCCGCCGAGGCGCTTTTCATCGACCCCGACCCCCCGGACGCGTCGGCACACACGGAGCCGTACGGCGTCGTACTCCTCTTTACTCCGGCCGGGCGTGATCTGGCCGATCGGTTCCGCGAGACCTACGACTGCCCGCGGGGGGTCGACACCCGTCCCGCGTTCGATCCCTACGGGATCTGAGGGAGGCGGCCGGGGCGTTCGGGACCCCCGGTCGTCACTGTGGGTCCGTCGGCCGCGAGCAGCGCAGACAGAGCGTGCTTTCGGCGACCCAGTTGACGTCCGTCGAGCCACAGTCGGGACAGCGGTGGTGGTCGGTCGAGTACTCCGTGGTACCGCGGGGGGCGGCGAGAAACCCGCTTTCGGCAGCCTGTTGGAGGAGTCCCGCGAACCGCTGTCGTTTGTAGTTCGCCCTGGCGGCGAGAAACCGGCCGGGATCGGAGGGGTCCGAGCCGTGGAGGTCCTCCCACTCGACCGCTATCTCGCCGTTTGCGAGGCTGCGAGCGACCTGTTTTATCGGGGCCGCCGCGGCCTCGAAGAGCGGTGTCGTTCCCCAGTACTGCGGACTGCGGTCGTCCGCACCGGCCGTCTCGTAGGCGTCGGCCGCCTCGCGGTAGGCGGCTTCGTGGTCGTTCATGCGCCCGATCGCACGGAAATCGGCGACGAACTCGTCGAGGCAGGCGTGTTGGACCGCCGTATCGAAGCCCTCGGCGAGATCTCGCGAGACGGCGACGCCCTCGACGCCACGTCTCGTCGCCCGTGCGTCCGCTCCGGTGACTCGATAACAGATCCCGGCGATCGCGAGATACTGCAATCCGGCGCCGATCCACCCCTTCGGATCGGGGGCGAACGGCTCGATACCGGGGCGTGGATCGGAGAGGACGCGCCAGGCGGCACGGGTGTATCGGTCGCCGGCACTCCGGTAGTCGCGGTCGGCGATCGCGGCGACTGCGTCGTCGCGGTGGCCGCCATCCTGTGTGCTCATGGTTAGACGAGGGGCGGCGGCGATACAACGTTTGTCGAACCCGACGGACGTGCCGGAACCGAACGGGCCGGCTGGGAAAGACCGATACCGCTCGCGCCCCATGGGTATCGTATGAGCCGCGATCGGACTCTCACGGAGGCCTCCGCCGACGAGATCGACGCGGAGTTCGAACTCGACGAGCGCGAGTCGACCCGGGAGCCGACAGGGGGATCGACCGACGGGCTCCGGGGCCGCGCCGCCGAGCGGGCCGGTCAACTCTTTTCACCGAAACACTTTCTCGCGGCGCTGCTCGTCACCGTCGGCGCGCTGTTTGCCGCGAGCACGTTCGTCCCGATCCCGGGGACCGGGCTCTTGGGTGTGTTCGGGGCTGCGTTCGCGTTCGGGCTCGTCGTCGAGGAGCGACGCTACGCGGAGGCCGCCCTCGCGGGCGGCGTCGTCACCGCCGCGAGTACGCTTTTGGACTTCGCCGTCGTCGCCTTTCTGGGCGGCTTCGGGCTCCCGATCGTTGCCCTCTCCGGCGTTCTCGGGGCCGTCGTCGGCGGTCTCGGGACCTACTTCGGCCGCGATCTCCGCGACGGGCTGACCAGAGACCTCTAGGGCGAGGCGGACCCGGCGACGAGCACCCAGCGGTCGCCGTCGAGTTCGACGACGCCGTGTGCCGAAAGCCCCTCGAGGGCGTCCTCGACGACGTCGGGCGGCGCGTCGAGCCGCCGTGCGAGTTCCTCCGCCGTCGCCGGCCCATCGGTCAGCCCCCGGAGGAGGTCGCTATAAAAACGGCCGTCGACGCCCTCGAAGTGGGCGCCGATCCGATCGAGCGTTTCGGTGAGCCGGCCCTGTACCCACCGCTGGGCCATCGAGAGTTCGTTCTCGAGGCGTTCGAGGCGTTCGAGGTCGGCCGCGAGCGCGGTGAGATCCGGCGGCTCTTCACCCTCCTGGTCTTCGCCGAAGAGGGTCTCTTCGTCGCCGCGCCCGGCGTCGTCCGGATCGCCGTTTCCCTCCGGGATCGAATCCGGATCACTCTCCCGGTCGCGGTCGACGTGCAGCGAGACGTGCCGCCAGGAGGTGATATCGAGGTTCGGCGAGGCCGAGTAGGCGCTTTTGGTTCCGAACTCGTACGGCGAGACGTTCACCTCCAGCCGGAGGTTCCGGGCGATCGAGAAGTACTTCCGGCGGCCGTCGTCGACGTGTGACTCGACCAACCCGGCGTCCTCGAGTTTCCGGAGGTGGTCGATGACCGCTTTCGGACTTACGCCGAGGTACTCGCTGATCTCGGTCACGTAACAGGGTTTCCGCGACAACAGCCGCAGGATCCGTCTGCGGTTTTCGTTCCCGAGGAGATCTAGGAGTGCCGCGGAATCCATCGACTGGAAGTACGGTCCGGGAACGAAAAAGCGTAACGCGACGTGTCGCCACCGGTTTTGACTACCGGAACCGCTCTATTCGGGGTTGTAGCGGTTGTTTCTCACTATCTGCCGTCCTCGTTGGTAGGCCCCTCCTGACCCCTGTCGGGCGGTTCGTTTTCCGGCGGTCCGGAGCCGTCGCCGTTCCCCCGATTGCCGCCGGGTGCCTCCGGATCGCCGTCGCCTTCGCCGCTGCCGTTTCCGGAACCACTGCCGTCGTTCCCGTCCCCGTTGTCGTTACCGTTGCCGCCCCCGGCCGCTCCGGGCGGCGATCCCTGGGAGTTCCCGGTGTCCGATCCGGTGCCATCACCGCCGCCCTCTGCCGGCGGTCCCGAGCCGTTCGGGGCTGATCCGTTGCCGGCCGCCGAGGGGGCCGAACCGGTATCCGCCGTCCGGTTCGCCCCGCGGCGGTCTCCCCCGGGGGTTCCGTCGGGGGGGCCACGGGCGGTGCCGTCGGGCGGCCCGGCGACGTCAGGAGTGAGCGCCTCGATGTCCGAGTCACGGAGTCCCCGGGCGTTCGATCGGATCGAACCGAGGGCTGCGGTATCGGCGCCCGTCTCCGCGGCGATGGCGGCCGTCTCGTTGGCCGCACGCTCCAGCTCCACGGAGCCGACGGAGACACGCGTCGCGACGGCGTGTGCCCGGACGTTCGCCTCCTCGTCGGGCGGTTCCGCCTCGATAGCCTCGTGCCGTGACTGCAGTTCCTGTTGGCGCTCCCCGAGTCGCTGGGTCCGCTGTTCGACGAGCGCCCGCCGCTCGTCCGGATCCTGCGTCCGGTTCAGCGCGGCGTCGAACATCCCGCCTTCGAGTTCGCCTTCGGCCTCCGCTTCGCTGGCCTGCATGAACGAGGACACTTCGGCCCCGAAGGAGGCGTTCGTTCCGTCCTCGGTCGTTCCCGTCTGGGCCGTCCCGACACCGGCGGCGAGCCCTCCGAGGAGGAGTGCGGCGAGAACGATCCAGACGGCACCGACCACGGTCCTTCTCATTAGAGTCCGATCGGGCGCGGCGATTCATAAATACCTTACTCCGTTCTGGATCGTTTACCCGTCCGGTCTGCCGCCTGAACCGTCTGTAGAACGTTTATAACCGCTTGCCGGTCGGTTTCGAGGGTCCGACATCCTCGTCGGAACGCGATACCGTCGCCGAGCCTTCGACAACGCTTATATACGTAGTATGTTAACACACATCTATCGGTATGTTCGAACAGTTCTCAACCGGGTACTACCTCGGACGGCTCTACGTCGAGCCGTACGACGGCGACCACGCGGCGATACACCGGGCCCACCACGAGCAGGTCAACGAAACGCTGTACGACTCCGAGGACAGTCCGCTCGTTATGAAGGTCGGATCGACCCACCTCGCGGTCGGCGGGGCGGAGGACGTCCCCGGCCGGACGCTCGCGCTCCCGGAGCGCGCGCTGTCGGCGGTCGGGGTCGACAACCCGCCCACACTGCAGGAAGTGTTTCTCGCGAAGGCCGACCGCGCCCGCCAGTTGCTCGAGTTCAGCGACGGCTCCGCCGACGGTTCCGCGGGCTTTTAGACGCCGGGTCCCGTCGATCCGGTGATGCTCGACGACCTCCTCGGTCGCACCGAACTGAAAGAGCGGATCGAGGAACTCGAATCCGAACGGGACAGCCTCGAGGCGCGGCTCGAGGCCGAAAGCGAGCGCCGCGCCGACGCCGTCAGCGCGAAACAGACCGCCGAAGAGCGGATCAACCGTCTCGAGGACCGGATCGCCGATCTCGAGGGGCGGTTGGAGGGGGCCACAGACGACGTCTCCGGGGTCGGGTTCCGACGCGAGGAGACGCTCCGGGGCGAGCGCGTCGGGGCGGTCCTCGAACGGCTCCGGTCGTTCGAGGGCGCCCCGGAAAGCGTGCTGACAGCCTTCGTCGACGGATCGGTCCCCGAGGACCTCCGGACGCTTCTGGGGGATCGAACGCCCCTCGTCTCGCGTGCGGCCCCGTGTCTCGTCTGCTCCGACGACGCCGGGGCGCTTGCGGTCGCGCTCCGGCCGCCGGTCGCCCCCGAACCGTTCCGTGAGTGGGCGTCGACACCGACCGTCGATCGCTCGTGGTTCCGGCCGACTGGTCGCTTCGCACTCGCGTTGGTTCGCTCCGATACGTTCGCCGTCGGCGTCTACGAGGGCGACGAGCGCGTCGCCTTCGAGGGGTTTGAAAGCGACGTCAAAAGCGACCACTCGAAGGGCGGTTTCTCCCAGTCGCGGTTCGAGCGGATCCGCGACGAACAGATCGCCCACCACCTCGAGAAGTGCGAGGACGCCCTCGCCGGGCTCGGAACCGATCGGCTGTACGTCGTCGGCGACCGGCGGCTGATCGGGGAGTTCGACGCCGACGCCTCCTCCGCGGTCGACGCGACCGGGAAACCGGAGGCCGCGCTCAAGGATGCTTTCGCCGATTTCTGGTCGGTTCGCCTCTACGGGCTGTGAGCGGCGCCGCGGCGTTTATTACTCGCCCCCGTTTCCGGACGGTATGGAGGTCGCGATCCTCGCACACGAGCAGTTCCCCGACCGAGCCAAGACCGCTGTCGGTGTCCTCCGGTACGGCGATCAGGACGTCGTCGCCGTTCTCGACCGCGAGACCGCAGGGACGACGGTCGGCGATCACCTGCCCGACCTCGAGGCGGCGGACGTCCCGATCGTCGAGGGTGTCGCCGACGCTCCGGCGTTCGACGCCCTCCTGATCGGAATCGCGCCGATCGGCGGCGGCTTCGAGGAGTCCTGGCGACCGGACGTCCGGGGCGCGATCGAGCGCGGCGCGGACGTGGTCTCGGGGCTGCACTACTTTCTCAACGACGACGCGGAGTTCGCCGAACTCGCCGACGAACACGGCGTCGCGTTGCGCGACGTCCGGGATCCGCCCGCCGATCTCACCGTCGCTTCCGGAACCGCCCGCGAACTCGACTGTGAGATCGTCCTGACGGTCGGCACCGACTGCTCGACGGGCAAGATGACGACGACGCTCGAACTCCTCGGGGCGGCCCGCGAGGCCGGCCTCGACGCCGGCTTCGTCCCGACCGGCCAGACGGGGATCATGATCGACGGCGGCGGGATCGCGATCGACCGGACGATCAGCGACTTCGCCGCCGGCGCGACCGAGCGGATGCTCGAAGAGCGCGCTGACGAACGCGAGTATCTCTTCGTCGAGGGTCAGGGTTCGATCGTTCACCCGGCGTATTCGGCCGTCACGTGCGGCATCGTCCACGGTGCCCAGCCCGACCACCTCGTGCTCTGTCACGAGGCCGGGCGGGATCGGATCCACGGCTACGAGTCGTTCCCGATCCCGGAGCCGTCGGCGATCGCCGAACTGTGTCTCGATCTCGCCGACCACGTCGCACCGACCGCCCTGCTCGGTGGCGCGCTGAACACGTCGGGGCTGGCGCCCGGGGAAGCCGAGGACGCGATCGAGGCGTACGGCTCGAGGCTGGGTGCCCCCGCCGTCGATCCGATCCGAAACGGGACCGATCGCCTCATCGAGCAGCTATGAGGACGCGCTTCGAGACCGTCTCGCTTCCACTCGACGTTCCGTTCGAGATCGCCCGCGGAACGACGGAGACCGCCGAAAACGTCGTCGTCGAAATCGAACACGGCGGTGAGACGGGCTACGGCGCGGCCGCACCAGCGCGCCGCTACGGCGAGACGGCGGCGACCGTCGAGGCGGTCCTCCCGGAACTGCTCGCCGAGGTCGAGGCCGTCGGCGACCCCCACGCCAGACGGACGATCGGAGCGCGGATGGCGACCGTCGCGCGGGCCAACCCGGCCGCGAAAGCCGCCGTCGATATCGCACTCTGGGACCTGGCCGGCAAGCTCCTCTCGGAGCCGGTCTATCGCTTGCTCGGCTGTTCGGCCGGCGGCAACGAGCCGCCGACCTCCTTTACGATCGGGCTCGACGAGACGGAAACGATGGTCGAACGCGCCCGCGAGGCCGTCGAATCCGGCTATCCGGTTTTGAAGCTCAAACTCGGTACCGACCGTGACGTCGAAACCGTCTCGGCGGTCAGGGAAACCGCCCCCGATGCGACGATCCGGGTCGACGCCAACGAGGCCTGGGCGCCGAAGGAGGCCGTCGGAAAGTGCCACGAACTCGACGAGTACGACGTCGAGTTCGTCGAACAGCCGGTCGCGGCCGACGACCCGGACGGACTCGGGTACGTCTACGAGCGGTCGCCGCTGCCGATCGCCGCCGACGAGTCCTGTCGGACGGCCGCCGACGTTCCGGCGATCGCCGACCGCTGTGACATCGCGAACCTGAAGCTGATGAAGACCGGCGGCCTGACGCCAGCCGTCGAGTTGATCGACGCCGCCCGCGCTCACGGACTGGCGGTGATGTGTGGCTGTATGATCGAGACGAACGTCTCGATCGCTGCCGCGGCGAACCTGCTTCCGTTGCTCGATTATGCGGATCTCGATGGGTCGTTGCTGCTGGAATCCGACCCCTACACCGGCGTCCCGGTCTCGTCGGGGCGGTTCGATCTCCGGCGCGTCGACCGGGGTACCGGCGCCCGTCCCCCGTGAGTGGCGCTCACTCCGGCGGCACGGCGAAAAGCGAGACGGCGACGAGGACGGCCGCGGCGAGGCCGCCGACACCGAGGCCCGCGACCGTCGACAGCGTCGACAGCCAGCCCGCAGCGACGCCGCCCGCGACCGATGCCGGCAGCGCGGCTAACAGCCCGTCGTATCGGGTCGGTGTCGGAACGGATTCCGGCACGGATCGGTGTTCGCCCCGGGGTTAATTAAATCTAATTATCCAGTACCGTCGGGCCTCGCTACGGGTCGATCGGCGAGCGCATTCGGGGCCGGAGTCCCTCGATCGGCGCGACGTGGGTTACTTCCCCCAGAAGGGGTCCCGTTTCCGGTGGTTGTCCAGGTACATCCGCAGCGCCTCGAGTTCGTCGGCCGGGATCTCGTCGGCCAGTTCCTGCTCTAAGACTTTCGCGTGTTTCTCGGGGATCTCCGTCCACAGTTCGTCGCCCTCCTCGACCTGGCGGCCGACGGTCGGGCCGTCGATCGAGGCGGCCACCTCTTCGCCCGCCCGCGCCGAGTCGATGTCCTCGCCGGCGTCCTGTAGCGATTTCAGCTCGCCGACCCGCTCGGGCTCGTTGCCCTCCCACTTGACGACCCGGGAGTTCCGCTTGAGGGTCCCTGAGAGTACCTCGACGCCGACGACCGCCGGGTTGGACTGCCGGAAGACGTGGTCCTCCAGGATCCGGAACCGGCAGGGTCGCTGGATCTTGTCGAGGATCTGCTCCTGTTGGGCCTCCTCGATGGCCTCGACGTGCGCTTCGTACTCCTCGACGAGCTGGTAGATGACGTCGTCGGCGAAGAGATCGACGTCCGTCTCCTCGATTTCGCGCTCGGCGTCCTCGAGGACGTCGACGTTGAACGCCAACACGGCGGCGTGTTTCGGGTCCTCGGCCGTCGAGGCGACGGCGATATCGCGGGGGGCGATGTCGCCGACCTCCGCGCGGACGATCGGGATTTCCGCCTCCTCGAGGGTTCCCGCGATGGCTTCGAGCGAACCGAGGGTGTCGGCCTTGACGACGACCCCCTGTTCTTCGGTGACGACCTCGATGTCGGCCAGTTCCGCCCTGACCTCGGCGACGACCTCCTCGAGGTTGCGGTCACGGACGACGCGGACGGGCGCGCCCGCCATCGCGTCGTCGAGATCCGGCGCGGCGATCTTCACGCCCGCGGCGGCTCGGACCGCATCGACCTGCTCGAACTGCTTTTCGGTGCGGATCTCCGAGAGCGGCCGGGGCTGCAACAGCGCCCGGACGTCGGTGACGATCGGTTCGTTCTTGCCGCCGACGACGATCGTGTCGTCGGCCCGGATCGTCCCGTCGTAGAGGACGGTATCCAGCGTCGTGCCGAAGCCGCGTTCGTCTTTGACCTCCAGTACCGTCCCGACGCCGGGGCCGTCGACGTCGATCGACATCTCGGCTTTGAGGTATCGCTGGGAGAGCCCCATGAGCACCGTCAACAGGTCGGGGATCCCCTCGCCGGTCTCGGCGGAGACGGGGACGACACCGATGTTCTCCCTGAAGTTCTGGACCCGCCAGTACATGTCGGCCGAAAACCCCTCGTCGGAGAGCTGGCCGATGATCTCATAGAGCTGTTCGTTGAGCCGGGATTCGGCCCTGTCGCTCTGTTTTTCGAGTGTCTCCTGAACCGGGGTGTCGGGGTTGGGGTTCCAGCCGGGGACGGTATCGATCTTGTTCGCGGCGACGATGAAGGGCGTCTGGGTGCGCTTGAGGATGTCGATCGCCTCGTGGGTCTGCGGCTGGAAGCCGTCGTTGACGTCGACGACGAGGATCGCGATATCGGCCAGCGCCCCACCCCTGGACCGCAGCGTCGAAAACGAGTGGTGGCCGGGCGTGTCGATGAAAAGCAGGCCGGGGAGATCGAAGTCCGTCGGATCGACGAGCGAGCCGGCGATCTCCGAGATGGTCGAGAGCGGGACGGCCGTCGCCCCGATATGCTGGGTGATCGCGCCGGCCTCGCCGGCCGTCACCGCCGAGCCGCGTATCTCGTCCAGCAGGCTCGTCTTCCCGTGGTCGACGTGGCCGAGCACGGCGACGATCGGTGTCCGTAACTCCGCGTCGTCCCCGGCGTCGGTGGTGTCGGATTCAGACATAGAAGAGCCCCTTGGGTCTTTGTGGCCGCTGCGGTCATATAACCGTTTCAATATCCCGTTGCCGTTGCGAGCCGTCGGCTTCTCGGCGTTCGGGTGCGATCCCGGGGACCCCTACTATGTTCGTCGCCGACCCGAACGTTCTTACCGGATAAACGTCAACCGGGAGGTATGCCAGATATACTCGCCGAGAACCTCTCGGAGAAGGAAGTGATGGGGTCGGACGGAGCCAACCTCGGAACTCTCTACAACATCACGATGGACCTCAAAACCGGCACACTGCAACATCTCCTTTTGGATCCCGGCCAGCGCGCGGGCGAACTCGAGTTCGACCGCGACGAGCAGGGCAACTACCGCGTTCCGGTCAGCCGTGTCCAGGCGGTCAAGGATACGATCGTCGTCGATCGCTGAGTTCGATGCACGTCCTCGATTCATCGGCGTTTATCAACGAGTACACCACCAGCGAGTCGATCGCCACGATCCCGCTGGTGCGGGAGGAACTGGAGGACGAGGCCGGCTACCGGTTCGACGCCCTCGAAGGGTCGGGAATGCGGATCCACATCCCCGACCCCGAGACCGTCGACCGCATCGAGCGTGCCGCCCGCGAGACCGGCGACGAGGCGACGCTCTCGCGAACCGACGTCCGCCTTCTGGCGACGGCGTTTGAACTCGATGCCACGCTCGTGACCGACGACTACGCGATGCAGAACGTCGCCGAGAAGCTCGATATCACCGTCGACGTCATCGCCCAGGAAGGTATCGACGAGCGCCGCGAGTGGCGCTTTCAGTGTCAGGGCTGTGGCCGCACCTTCGAGGAGAACCACGAGCGCTGTGAGATCTGCGGGAGCGACCTCGAGCGGAAGCGCCCCTGAACGAAACCGAAAAGCTGTCCGGCCCGGTCTCAGCCGACCGCCTTTGGATCGATCTCCTCGAGCCCGACCTCGACCAGCTGTTCGAGGACTTCCGCCTCGGTCAGCCCGTACTGTGTCGCCAGCTCCTCGATCCGACGCGTCATCTCTTCATCGCACTCGAGGCAGTAACGGGCCATACCGTGCAGTATGATACATGTTAGCATAAATTTATGTCAGACGGACGGCGGACGATCGCGCCGGACGGACAACCTTAATCGGATCCCGGGCATACAACCGGTAATGAGCCGATCCGCCACCGCGATTTCCCCGTGGTACGCCGTCGCCGCGATGACGGCCTTCGGCGCGGTTGCGCTCCTCGTCGGGGTCGTCTTCGGGGCGATCACCTACACGCTCGTCGGCGGGCCGCTTTCGATCGCCCCCGACGGAGCAGCGGGACAGGTACTCACCAACGTCGGGACCTACGCCGCGGTCGGCGCTATGGGGGTCGTGTATCTCTTCCGATACGACCTGCCGCTCTCGTACGTCCGATACCGGCGGCCGGACGTTCGGGACCTCGCGGCGGTCGTGGTGACGATCCTCGTCCTGTTGGCGCTCGCAGTCGCGATCCCGTGGGTCGTCGATCGGCTCGGGCTCCCGATCGTCGAACACAGCATCGCCGGGACCATCGAGGGCGACCCCTCGATCGCGCTGGCTTTCCTTCCGGTTTCGATCCTGGTTGTCGGTCCCGCCGAGGAGTTCATCTATCGGGGGATCGTCCAGACGCGTCTCCGGGAGCGCTTCGAGGCCGGATCGGCAGTCGGGATCGCCGCGGTCATCTTCGCGTCGGTACACTTCCTGGCGTACCTCGATCCCACGAACGTCCCCGGGACGGTGGTGACGATCGCCTTCGTTTTGCTCCCGCTGGGTGCGGTTCTCGGGGCGGTCTACGAACGCACGGAGAACCTGATCGTCCCGGCACTCGCCCACGGCTTCTACAATGCGATCACGTTCGGGCTGACCTACGCCGAAGTCGTCGGGCTGTTCTGAGCGTCGTGCCGGCACACACTATTCGACACGCCGGCTCGTCTTCCCTTCGACCGCCTCGGCTTCCTCGAACTCCCCGCCGCCGAGGAGCCCGCGTGCGGCCCGTTTGCCCCACTCGACGGCCGGCTGGGTGAACGTCTCGATCCCCGAAAGCTCCCCGACGAGGATACACGCCGCCTCCAGCTCATAGAGGAGCTGGCCGACGCTTTCGGCGTCGATCCGGTCGATCTCGAGCCGGACGTTCGGCTGGTCGGCGGCAGCCAGCGAGGCCTCGGTCGCCTCGAATTCCGCATCGAGCAACCCGCCGAGCGTCTCCCCGCCCAGATACGACAGCTCGTCGACGTCGGTGTCGGGGATCGGAACGTCCTCGCGCTCCCGGGGACGAAGCAGCGTCACGAGTTTGTCCTTGCGGCCGGCCCGATACAGCTGTAGCTGGGAGTGCTGGTCGGTCGCCCCGAGCGCCCGGACCGGCGTCTGGCCCAGTCCGTCCTTGCCGAGGCTCTCGGCCCACAGTTGGGCGAACCACTCCGAGAGCGGCTCCAGCGCCTCGGCGTAGGGGACGAAGGCGTTCGTCGTCGCTCCCCGGTTCTCGAGGGCGTAGGCGACCGCGCCGTAGGCGTAGGCGGGCGTCTCGAAAAGCGACGGCGACAGCGACTGTCGTCCCTCGGCACCGCCTTCGAGTACCGCCTCGATGTCACAGCCCAGGGCGGCGGCGGGAACCAGCCCGACGGCGGACAGCGCCGAGAACCGTCCGGGGACGCCCTCGGGAACCGAACAGGTCGGCAGGTCGTGCCGATCGGCGAGGTCCCTGAGCGGCCCCGAGTCGCCGGTCGTAACCACCGTCCGTTCGGTCCACTCGACGCCGGCCTCGGTCATCGCTTCCCGGACGACGAGGAAATTCGAGAGCGTCTCGGCCGTCGTTCCCGACCGGGAGACGACGTTGACGAGCGTCGACTCCAGGGGCAGTTCTTCGAGCAGCCGGGCCGTCTCGACCGGATCGACGTTGTCCAGCGTGTGGTGGCCGGCACAGCCGAGCGCTTCGGTGACCGTCTTCGCGCCGAGCGCCGACCCCCCGATGCCGACGGTCACCACCGCCTCGGGGTCGAACCCCTCGAGGGCCGTCCGGATCTCCGTCGGATCGGTCTCTTCCGGGAGTGCGAGGCTCGCGTAGCCGAACGTCCGGTCCTCGATCCCGGCCGCGATCCGTTCGTGTGCCCGTCCGACCCGGCGATCGAGCCGCTCCAGCGACGCCTCCGAGACGCCCGTGACCGCCACGGACGCGAGCGCGTTTCCGAAATCGACGTCCATGTTCGCCCTGCCGTCCCGGCTCCTAAAGGGCCTGCCGATGCGCTCGCCCGGGACCGTCGCGGGCCCGAAACGCCGAAAAGCGAGGGACGCCTTCGGAGGGATATGAGCCAAGGGGAAGACCGAAGACAGGACGGCCGGTTCCTCGTGACGCACGCCGAGACGGATTCGGCGGTGTTGAAGGACGTCGACCGCGGACAGGTACACACTCTCTCGGGGAACCCCGGCGTCGAGGCCGGCGATTTCCTCGAGGGGACGGTCGCCCCGGAGCCGCCGATGGAAGTGACCTACCGGCTCGTCGATGTGGAAATCCGCCGGAGTCTCTCCGTCGAGGAGAGCCCGGAACCGCCGACCCGACAGGAGCAGGAACTCGCCGCCGAACAGCCCGAAGGCGAACTGACGACCAGAGAGCGGGCCGGCAAGGGGGAGATCCACGTCCTGTCAGTCCCCGCGGAGCGAACCGAGGCCGCCGTCGAGGACGTGATGAACGACGAGGCGACGCTCGTGCGGGCCGCCCGTCTCGGGGTCGACCGCGTCGAGGTCCGTAGCGATCCGGGCGTCGTCAGCGTCCGCTATCTGCCCTGAAATGAAAGAACGTCCCCCGCTCCCCCGGATCGAAGACGCACCTCAGGAGCTTCTGGAATCGGGTCACCTGTGGCTCACGGAGCTGATCGACGGCGCGACCCTCCGGATCCAGCTCCGCGAATCGGGGCTGCTCCGGTTCGGCGACTCCGAACGGGTCTACGACGATCCCGACGCGATCCCGCTTTCGTACCGTCGCGCCGTCCGGCACGTCCGCGAGCGGCTAGACCGGGATCGGCTTCGGCGTGCCGTCGATGACGTCGAGTCGGTCGTCCTCTTCGGGGCGGCGACGCGCTATGGGACGATCGAATACGACTGGGATCGACTCCCCCCGTTTCTCGGAGTCGGCGTCTGGGCCGGCGACACCGGGCGGTTCCTGCCGCCGGACGCCACGGAGCGGACCTTCGACCGGCTCGGGCTCGATCCGATAAACGCCGTCGAACGGGAGCTCAACACCCGCGATTTCGATCCGGACTCGTACGTCGTTCCGGACTCCGCCTGGTACGACGGGCCCGCCAAGGGCGTCGTCGTCCGGAACAAGAAAGGTGGGCGGGCGAAGCTACTCGATCCCGAGTTCCACGAGATCGAGGGTCCGTCCCCCGTCGAGGCGTCGGCCGAGAAACTGGCCGAACGGTACGCCACCGACCGCCGCTTCGAGACGATCGCGACAGAACTCCGGGACCGGGGGGACGCGGTCACGTTCGAGGTGTTGCACGAACGTGCCCTCGAGGATATCGCCCGCGAGGAGTACGGCCGGCTGTTTCACGACGGGTCGTCGGTCGATCTCCCGGCGTTCCGGTCGGCCGTCGCCGAGCGGACCGGGGCGTTTCTGAGCCGTGTGGACGAGTAGGCCGGACGATCGACGAGTAGAAACCGTTTTCCGTCCGAACCGACGAGATACGTCCGGGAACCGCACGACCGCAAATCCGACTCGCCGGCCGATTGGCCGGCTTGGGATTGCGGTAGTGTTGGCGCACGCGCTCGGGCGGCCGACCCGTCCGGCGTGAGTGCGCCGCCGGAACGCGGTCGATGCAGTTCCAATTCAATAATGGCACGAATGCACTCACGCCGTCGCGGGTCGTCCGGTTCGGACCGCCCCACGGCCGAGGAACCACCGGAGTGGAGCGAGGTAGACGAAGAAGCGATCGAATCGAGGGTCGTCGAACTGGCCGAGGAGGGGTACGACCCCAGCCAGATCGGCCGCAAACTCCGCGACGAGGGCGTCCAGGGTATCCCGGTCCCGAACGTCAAGCTGGCGACCGGAAAGAAAGTCACCGAGATCCTGGAGGAAAACGACGCGACCGACGACTTCCCCGAGGACCTCCGGAACCTGATGGAGCGGGCCATCAGGCTCCGCGATCACATGGAACGGAACCCCGGCGACGCCCAGAACAAGCGAGCCCTGCAGAACACCGAATCGAAGATCCGCCGGCTCGTCGACTACTACCGCGGCGACAGGCTCGACGCGGAGTTCACCTACGAGTACGACGAAGCCAAAGAGCTACTGGAATAAGATGGCAGCCGCCGGCCACCCGGAGGACGCGCCCGACCGCGCCGCCGCGACGCTCGCCGACGCCGAGTTCGTTCGGCTGGTCGCGACCGCCGACGGCGACGGTCTGGCAGCGGCGGGGCTGCTCGCCCGTGGGCTCGACGCGGTCGGCGTCCCCTACCAGGCCAGCCTCGCGGCCGTTCCCGAACCGCCGGCGACCGACGCCGATTGCACCGTCGCCGTCGGCCACGCGGCCGGCGACGTGACACTCCGGGAAGCCCCCCTCGCTCTCGAGGCGGTCTCGATCCTCGAGACGCTGGCACCCGAGACGGTCGATCCCGAACTCGCGCTCGCCGGCGCCGTCTGTGCCGGGACGGAACCGTCCGGACGGCTCCTCGAGCGGGCCGACCTCGATCGACGCCCCGGCGTGGCGATCCCGACCGCCGACCCCGTCGCCGGTCTCTCGAGTTCGACGCTCGTTCATGCGGACTTTTCGGGCGATATCGAGGCGACCGAGGCGGCGCTTGCCGACCTCGACGATCCGGCGGGGCGTCCACTCGCCTCGTTCGTGGCGCTTTCGGCCGTCGAGGACGCGCCGCCGCGGGCCGCCGAGGCGATCGAGCGGGCGCTTCGGCCCTACGCGACAGAGCGGTTCGAAACGCTCGGTGGCTTCGCGGACGTCCTCGATTCGCTCGCCCGAACGCAGCCGGGTACCGGCCTGGCGCTGGCGCTCGGCGGCGACGCCGAACGGGCGGCCAGGGACGTCTGGCGCACCCACGGTCGGCAGGCTCACACGACGCTTCGGTCGGCCGATACCGGCCGATACGAGGGGCTCTACGTGGTCCGGATCGAGGACGCGACGCCGGCGCTGCTCGGGACCGTCGCCCGGCTCACCTTCCAGTATCGATCGCCGGAGCCGATCGCGCTCGCGGTGATCGATGGCGCGGCGGCCGCCGCCGGCGCGAGGGCGATCGAGGCCCCGCTGTCGGAGGCGGCCGCCGCTCTCGACGGACGGGCGAGCGTCCGCGAGGGGACAGGCACGGCGACCTTCGACGGTACGGCCGACGATTTCACCGCGGCGTTCAGGAGGGCACTGTGACCGACCGCGCCACGATCCGGACGCGCCACGACCGCCCCGACGTGATCGCGGCCGCGCTGTCGCCCGACAACACCGACGAAATGTCGACGCGCGTCGAGGACGGTGACGCGGTCGTAACGACGATCGAACGCGACACCGCCGGCGGCCTCCGGACGACGGCCGACGACTACGTCGCGAACCTCACAGTCGCACAGCGAATAACCGACACGACAACACAACTATGAGCGAACGTTCAGTATCCAGACAGAAACAGGAGAAGCGATGGTACACCGTGATGGCCCCCGAGATGTTCGACCGGGCCGAACTCGGTGAAACACCCGCCGACGAACCCGAACAGGTCTACGATCGTACGATCGAGACGACGCTCGGCGAACTGCAGAACGACCCCAGCGAGAACAACACGAAGCTGACCTTCCAGATCACGGACGTCGGCAGCGACACCGCCTACACCGACTTCATCAAACACGAACTCACCCGTGACTACCTGCGCAGCCTCACCCGGCGCGGCACCTCGAAGGTCGACGCCTTCGTGACCGTCCTGACGACGGACGATTACCGCGTGCAGGTCCAGCCCGTCGCCTACACGACGAAGTCGGCGGACCACAGCCAGGAACGGGCAGTCCGGAAGACGATGGTCGAGATGGTCGAAGAGGCCGCCGCCGAGCGGACCTTCGAGGGTCTCATCGACAGTATCGTCGAGGGGCGGCTCTCCTCGGCGATCTACAACGAGGCGAAGACGATCTACCCGCTTCGCCGCGTCGAGGTCCAGAAGACCCGCCTCGAGGCCCGTCCCGAGGAGGTCGCCGCAGAGCAGGAAGCCACCGTCGACGTCGACGAAGAAGCGTAACCCGGTTTTCGCGCGGACCGTTCCTTTCGACACGTCGCTCCCAGCGGCGGCGTTCCCGAGACCCGGCAACTGATATGCGCCCGCCGCGACGGTCGGCGTATGCTCGTCACGCTCGAGGGGATCGACGGGGGCGGCAAGACGACGGTGCTCGAGGCGCTCCGGGAGCGCCTTCCGTCCGAGGGGACCGTCTTCACCCGCGAACCGACCGACTCGTGGTACGGCGACGCCGTCTCCCGGTCGATCGACGACGCCGACGCCGACCCGCTCGCCGAGCTCTTTCTGTACACCGCCGACCACGCCGACCACCTCGCCCGGGTCGTCCGCCCGGCGCTCGCCGAGGGGAAACTCGTCGTCTCGGACCGGTACTCGGACTCGCGGTACGCCTACCAGGGGGCGACGCTTTCGGAACGGTTCACGGACCCGGTCGCGTATATACGATCGGTCCACGAGCCGTTCACCAGGCCGCCCGACGCGACGCTGTATTTCGATCTCCCGGCCGAGACCGGCGCCGAGCGGGCCGGCGCGACCAACAAGTTCGAGACGGCGGCGTATCTGGAGGACGTACGGGTGAACTACGAACGGCTCCTCGAGGCCGAACCGGACCGCTTTCACCGCATCGACGCGACACAGCCACGGGAGCGGGTCGTCGAGTCGGCGGTAGCGATCGTCTCCGAGCTGGCCGATATATAAACGAGCGGCCCAGCGACGAGTCCGGTGGCGAGACGGTCACTCCAGACAGATGTAGGTCTTCGTGTCGACGATCGACTCGAGCTCCCGGATCCGTGCGGAAACCGAGTCGATGATCTCGTAGACCTCCCCGGCCTCGGCCTCGACGATGACGTCGAAGTCCCCGGCGACGACGTTCGCCTCGGTAACGTGATCGACGCCTCCGAGCGTTTCCGACAGCGTCTTGGTCTCGCCCGTCGCCGCTTTCACCATGATAAAGGCACGCACCATGGTAACACATTCCTTGGAGCGACGAAAAGTCTTTTCGGGCCGATGCTGGGCGAGGGTTCAAATACGGAAACGGGACCAATCGCCGTATGCGCTGACAACCGGCGGTCGGCCCCCGAGGCGAAAGCGCGGGGCGAGGGTCGACCGGGGGGAGCTCCGCCTGTTCGCTACAGAGTCAACCCGCGTATCGAGACGCTGTCCCCCGATTCGACGCGGCCGATGACCCGTGCGTCCTCGAGTTCCCCGGCGACGTGTTCGGCGTCGGACGCCGGTAGCGCGGCGACGAAGCCCGTCCCCATATTGAACGTCCGGTGCATCTCCTCGTCGGAGACGTTCCCCTCCTCTTGGACGAACTCGAAGACCGGATCGATCCCGAAGGGATCCTCGATGACGTAGCCGTACTCGCCCATCCGCCGGAGGTTCGTCCAGCCGCCGCCGGTGATGTGAGCCGCGGCGTGGGTCTCGGCCGCGTGTAACGGGTCGAGCAGCTCACGGTAGATCCGGGTAGGTTCCAGAAGTACCTCCCCGATCGTCCGTGATTCGTCGTACGGGAAGGGGTCGGTGTAGGCGTGGTCGCGGGTGACCGCCTCGCGTGCGAGCGTGAGCCCGTTGGAGTGGATCCCCGAGGCGGGAACCCCGACGAGGCGGTCGCCCGGCTGCGCTTTGTCGTCGAATAGCTCTGTCTCGGTCGCCAGCCCGACGCAGGCGCCGGCGAGATCGAGCCCCCGTATCACCTCCGGCATCACCGCGGTTTCGCCGCCGACCAGCGCCAGCCCCGCACGTTCGGCGCCCTCGGCGAGCCCGTCGCCGATCCGTTCGGCGGTCTCGTCGTCGGGCGCTTCGACGGCGAGATAATCGACGAAGGCGACCGGCGTCACGCCCGTCGCGATGAGGTCGTTCGCGTTCATAGCGATGCAATCGATCCCGACCGTCGAGTAATCGCCGAGCGCCTCGGCGATCAGGAGCTTCGTTCCGACGCCGTCGGTCGCCAGCGCCAGGTACCGGTCGCCGATGTCGATCAACCCGGCGTAATCTCCCTCGAACTCGCCGATCGCGCCGACGAGCGCCGCGGTGGCGGCCTCGCTGTCGTCGATATCGACGCCCGCCTCCGAGTAGGTGAGCCCCTCCGGGGGCTCCGTATCGTCGCTCATACCCAAACCGGCGGTCGAACGGAGCAAAAACGCGTCGGTTGAGCCCCGGCTCAAAACGACGGGAACCCGACGAAAAGGACCGAGCCGACGGTGAGCAACGCGGATCCGGCGAAGACGGCGGCGAAGACGGGGCGGCTCCAGGAGAGTACGGTCCGTCCGTCGAGCGGACCGAAGGGAACCATATTGAACGCCGCCAGGAAGGCGTTGACGAGCACGCCGAGCCCGCCGACCTTCCCGGGGAACCCCGGAAGGAAGGCAAACGGCAGGAACGCACCGACCAGCACGACGTTCGTCAGCGGTCCGGCGACGGAGACCAGTCCGCGCTGTCTGGGCGTGATCCGGCCGCGGTGATAGACGGCTCCCGGGGCGGCGAAGAGAAACCCGGCGAATGCGGCCCCGACACACAGCGCCAGCATCCGGTAGTCGGCCCTGAAGGACGCGATCTGGCCGAACCGGATCGCGACGACCTTGTGGGCGAGTTCGTGGAGGAGAAAGCCGATCCCGACGGTCAACATACTGGCTGCGAACACGCGAGCGAAAAGCGGCGATAAAAGCGCCGGTAGCACCTCCAGGAAGACGCTGTGACCGGTCGCGACGATGATGAACACCCCGAAAGCGATGCCGAGTGCGACCCACGCGACGGCGAGATCGCGGAGTTCGCTGGCGGAAAACTCGATCCCGCCGACCCGCAGTGTGTTCATGTGAGCCCCCCGAACAGGATCTCGAGGCTGTTCCGGGCGGCTTCGATCATCAGTCGGGCGACGCCGCTTGCGCCTTCGATCCCCGATCCGGCGAACAGATACGGCAGCAGCACCGTCGCGAAAACCACGCTGCCGATGAAGCTGCCGACGTTCGTCAAAGCGACGATCATGATGAGCCGGAAGAGCGGCACCGCTTTGAGTTCCCGCCACAGCTGTCCCATCGGGGTCTCCTGGTCGGACATGATCTCGTTGAGCGTCGAGATGTCTCCGACGTTGACATCGAGGTACCGCAACTCGACGTAGCCGGCGAACCATCCCGGCGCGAGCAGCGGGTTCACACTCGTCAGCCACGCGACGGCACCGCCGACGCTCGCGGAGCGCCAGTGGGCTCCGGCGAGTTTGGCGAGCCCGAAAGCGAGGATCCCGTTGACGAGGAACCACGCCGCGAACAGCCGAACGAGCAACTCGCCGGACGCTCCCTCGACGCCGGTGTAGGTCGCGATCGCCAGCAGAGCGAAGAAGACGAGAAAGCCGAGCGTGAACAGGTAGCCGAACACCTTATAAATCGAGAACCGGCTCCCGGACGTTCGGCCGGTCAGCGTCTCTATCGGCGGCAAAAGCGACGGCGTCTCGAGGTATCGTTCGATCCCCTCGCGGTGGCCCGCGCCGACGACGGCGACGACGTCGTGTCCCTGATCGCGCAACGAGACGAGCTGGTGGGCGATGTAGGCGTCGCGCTCGTCGATGAGCGCCTCGGCGCCCCCCGGCGAGAACCGGCGGAACTCCTCCATCATCGCGCCGACGACGTCAGTGTCCGTCATCCGTTCGATGTCGATCTCACCCAGATCGTCCTCCTCGGGGACGAGACGCGTCAATACGAGGGTCAGACCCACTCCGATAACGAGCCCGAGTCCGAGCGCGACGAGGACCGTATCGAGGACGTCGACGAAAAAACCCGATCCGAGCGCGTCGGGGACGACGAAGGGGCCGCCGAATGCGCCGGCAAGGACAGAGACGACGAGGGAGATCCCGATCCCGATTCCCAGACCGACCTCGACGGGCTCGGCGAGTCCGACCGCGAGGCTTCCACCCAGTTTGAGTTTCTCGAGAACGGAGAGTCTGGCCCAAAAGCGTTGGATCGTGACCTGGATGTCCCGGTCGACGAGCGCGACGCCGATCCCCAGCCCCTCGGCGGTGTCGATCGCGGCTTTCATATCGGCGCCCGGCTCGATGTCGAACCGGTCGCCGAGCCGCGCCTGCACGTACGAAAGCATCCAGTACGCGAGGAACTGATAGACCGTGTTTCCTTTCAGGAGATCGCCGGCCTCGAGGTCCTCGGGTGTTTCACCGCGGAGCTGTCGGTAGCGTCCCTCGTCGAGTTCGACAGCGACGACGTCCGGCTGTTCCGTCTCGATAACGGACTCGACCTCCTCGACGCTGGCCTCGGAGACGTGTGCGGTTCCGACGACCCTGACAGAACCCTCCCCGGCCTCGCTACTCATTGTCGGGATCTGTCGGGCGAGGGGTTTACGTGTGTCGGGACACGGACGGGCTCGTACCGCCCTGATCGTCCTGAGTCGGGCCGGACGGCGGTATCGACTGCCGGGCGGGGCCGCGGGGCGCCACGCCACGGCGTATCGTGTAGACTTTCTCCCGGCGCGACCGAGGGGACGGACGATGCCCGATCTCCTCGAGACCGTCATCGAGAACCGATGGATGGTACAGCCGAACCACGCGAACAACCTCGATACCGCCCACGGGGGGAACGTGATGAAGTGGATGGATGAGGCGGGCGCGATGAGCGCGATGCACTTTACCGGTGAAACGTGTGTGACGGCGCACATGGACGAAGTGAATTTCAAACAGCCGATCCCGGTGGGCGATATCGCACTGGTAAAGTCCTACGTCTACCGGGCGGGCGAACACAGCGTGCGCGTCCGGACACGGGTGTTCCGCGAGAACCCGGGGAAGACTGAGACGGAACTCACCACGGAGTCGTATATGATCTTCGTCGCCATCGACGAGGACCGGAACACGACGTCGGTCCCGGAGCTGACCGTCGGCTCCGAGCGGGGCGAACGGCTCCGGGAGGAGGCGCTTTCGGACGCCCCCTGACGCGGTCCGGTCAGCGGACCACGGTGACTGGAACCGACGCGCGCCTGACGACCGTCTCCGCGACGCTCCCGAGCAGGATCCGCGAGAGCCCGTCGCGTCCGTGACTTCCCATAACGATCGTGTCGACGTCGTGTTCCTCGGCGTGCTCGAGGATCGTCCGGGGCGGCCGTCCGACGACGACGTCGGTCTCGACGTCGGTGTCGAACGCCTCGGCGGCCTCGGCCAACAGCTCCCGGCCGCTCTCTCCGGCTTTTTCGTACCATTCCTCCCAGTATCCCGGAACCACCGCGTCCGGGGGCGCGCTGTAGCCCGCCTCGGCGAGATCGAGCACGTACAGCAGGACGATCTCGTCGTCGTCGTGCTCGTCGTCGGCGTACGAGACGGCCGCCTCGGCCCCCTCGGAGCCGTCGTAGGGGATCAACACTCGCATCGTCGCCGTATCTTACGGGTCGAAACAAATACGTTTCGCCGACAATCCCCCGATTTCGGCGTTCCGGAGTGGGTAGTCACTCGAAATCCGGGAGATCGTCGGGGGCCTCGTAGTCGGCCTCCCAGTCGATGTAGTCGGCCTTGAGGGTTCGGCTGACCGTATCGCCCAACTCGGCCAGCGCCGCGTTGATCTCCGAAACCGTCTCCCACGACTCCAGGTCCGGGTGAAGCCCCCGTTCCTTCCAGTCTTCGGGGATGCCGGGCGCGTGATAGCCGACCCGGTCAGCGAAGGAGTCCCAGAAGAAATCGAAGTGTTCGAGCATGCCGAGATCGGACACGATTTCGAACTCGCGTTCGTCGACGTCGGTCCGGTCGGCCCACGCCTCGAAGGCCTGCTCCCAGGCACCCTCTCGGAGCAGCTCCTCGATCTCCTCGCGTTTGTAATCGGTCTCGCCGACGACCTCGGCGTCCTCGTACTCGTTCGGATCGATCTCCTCGAGTTCCGGCGGCTCGGACGGTTCGACGTCAAGGGACATGTTCCGTGTTCGTTCGGGGCGGGAATAACCGTATCGTCTCACCCGATCGAACGAACCCCCGTCCCGTGGCGTCCGGCCGCCCCGACACTGTCCGCTCGAAGAATCCGGCGGATACTTGATTACCGTGGGGGCCGAACCGCCGGTATGGCTGTCGAGATCGTGCCGCCGACCCGGCGGATCTGCGAGCGCTGTGGGCGAACCGACGTCTGGGACGAGACGGACGAAAACTGGGTCATCACAGAGGAGGACGGCGAACCGCAAACCGGAAACAAACACTGTATCCACGAGTGGGATATAAACGGCCAGTACAACCCGATAGCCGAGGAATCGGACGCGGACGCCTGATTTCGGCCGTCTACGTCATCCCCTGCGGCCGACTGTCTACGTCACTATCCTGTAGCACATCCGGGATCCGACGATCTTGATCGAAAAGCGGCTGGCGGCCCGTGTCAACCAGTCCGACGGCATCGCGAGTTCACCGATAGGACTGCGAGCGCCCGGTGGTCGTTACTCGGGGACCGGCGGCGACCAGGCGTGGTTGTCGGCGACGAAGTCGATAAAGCTGGGGAACTCGTGGTCGTGGCCGAGGATCTCCCGGGCGAACTCCGGCTCGGATGGATCGGTGAACCCGCCGGAGCCGACGGTCCGCCGCAGTACTTCCTCGGTACCGGCGGAACTGTCGGAGAAGGCCTCGGTGAACGCCTCCGGCGTGTCGCCGAAGCGTTCCTCGAACGTCTCGCGGGCGTTCCCGTAGGCGTCGGCGAGCCACGCCTCGCGGTGGCTCTGGTAGGCCTCCTCGTAGGCGCCGTGGAGTTCGGCGAACTCCCCCGGCGTCAGCGGGTCCGTCGCCGAGAGGAACGTGACGAACTCGACGACGGATCGGCGACTCACCGGATCATCCGGGTCGGCGCTCGGGAACCGGAGTTCGTCTATCGGCTCGCTTTGGGTGTTCGGCGACGGTACGAGCGCCGCGGTGTAAGCGTCGTCCGGTTCCGACCGGATGTACACGGTGTACTGGAACCGGTCGTGGTGGAACTGGCGGACGATCTCCTCGTCGTAGCTGCCGCCGAGCCGGCCGTACCAGTTCGAAATCCCGAGGTCGACAAGCGGCGGCGAGAAGGCGTTCGGCGAGAACACCACAGAGTTCAGCTCCGTGTGGCTCAACCGTGCGATACAGGGTATTTCCGCGAGTTCCTCGAGGACGCGCTCGCGGTCTCCATCGAGACTGGCCGTCCGGCCGCAGGACTCACAGACGACGCTCCGGCCCTTCGTCGGGTGTTCGGGGGTGACCGTGGGGACGTGATCGCCGACCGGCACGTCGGGGAGTTCGTACCGCCCACAGCCGACCGAGGCGAGTTCCTCCAGAGCCCGTCGGATCGGTCCCTCGGCGGTGACCGAGTACGGAACCGTCACCCCACAGGTCGTACACCGGACGAACCGCTCGCGGGGGTGCAACGAGGGCGTGTGTTCGCGGGCAGCGACGTTCGGTTCGACGTTGAGATCCCGAAGCGTCGTCGACCGGGCGTCCTGCGTTGCCATGTCGGCCCGTTCAAATCCCGATTTAAAAACAGTACGGACGATATCGGCAGCGGATTCCGAACGCCGAAACCGCGCCGATACGGCAGCCGAAACGGAACCGGGGTTTAATTGCGCAGTCCTCGAAGAGACGGCAACACCATGTCGGGCCGGATCAACCCCCGCGAATACGACCTCGGCGAGTTGCGCGACGCGGCCCGCGAGGCGTCCCGACGCGGTATCGAGCCGGCCCGAGCGGCCGATCCCCACGAGTCCGAGACGGAACCACAGACGGCATCGGACCCCGACCCGGATTCCGGGTTCGGTTCCGAATCCGTCGCCGGGCCCTCGGAGGCTACCCCCGCTGACGGGGACAGGGCGGTATCGGCCGCCGAAGACCCCGAAGCGTACCTGCGATCGAGACAGCGGCGTGATCGCCACTCGGTCGACGAGTCACGACGGCCCGATTCCGGCGGACGGGAAACGCCCCGTTCCGGCGATAACGGCGGCCCGGGCCGGAACGGGTCGACCGCCGTCGGGGCGCGGGTCGACGACCGTGGAACCGACTTCGAGTTCCTCCCGCGGGGGGCCGACGGCGATGTCTCCAGGCCGTACCTCGAGGAACTCCCCGGGGGCTACGGCGCACAGCTCGAGATCTTCGAGTGGCTCGACCGACTCATCGCTCGCGGCGGCTGCGAGGGGGCGATCTCGGCGCTCGAGTACTACGAGTCGATCGAGTGGCTCTCGGCCGAGAGCCGGGCCGACCTCGAGGAGTTCGTCGCCGGGATCGGAACCGAGGACGCCGCCGCCGGATCGCTCGGGATGTCCGATCACCGCGAGAGCCTCTCGTATATCGCCCGCCTCGCCGGGCGTCGTCGTCGCTGATCGGGGTTCGGCGACCGTACTCGGGAAAGCTTATTTCAGACCGTCGTGAGACCTTCCCAACGAGATGACAGAAACGGAACCCGAACCCGACGAGTCCGCCGACGCGGAGAAACCGACAGAGGCCGACGAGCCCGCCGAGACGACCGCGACCGACGGCAGTCCCGAGGGGAGCGACGACGACGGCGTCGTCCCAGTCGGCGTCAAACTCGGCAGCACCCGAACCGTCGTGATCTATCCCTCGACCGAAGGTGACGGCGTCGAGACCATCCGGACGCTGACCTGCCTTGCGACCTACGAGGACGTCCTCTCCGGCCAAGAGCGTGTCCTCTACGGCGAGGAGGCCGCAAGCGAGTACCCCGACCGCGTCGAGTTCATGCTCCGGTCGGGGCTGCCCGAGGACGACGAAAGCGTCGAGTCCGCCTCGCGGTTTTTCACCGAACTGATCGAGTCCAACGACGTGCCCGAAAACAGCGCCGTCGTCTACGCGATCCCGACGATCGACAACGACGCCGGCCTCGAGAACCTCGAGGCGGTCATCGAGGGGAGCCGGATCGGCGGGGAACTCGTCCGGAGCTATCCGGAGTCGCTCTGTGGAGCGCTGCCGGCCTTCGAGGACGGGCTGGACGCGATCGACGACATCTTCGTCACCGTCAACATGGGCTCGACCAACCTCGAGGTGTGTGCCTACCGGCGGGGCGAACAGCTCACGCCGCTGTCGACCGGCTCGATCACCGGCAACGAGGTCGATCGACGCATCGCCAACTACGTCGAGGAGGAGACCCAGGGACGGGTCAACATCGATCTCACGACCGCCCGCGAGTACAAGGAGGAACACGCCGACTTCGAGAGCTTCGAGCCGTTCACCGACGTGATCCAACAGCCCGGCGGCGGCTCCCACGAGTTCACGATCGAGGACAGCGTCATGGACGCCTGCAACGAGTACGTCGACGAGACGGTCGACGAAATAGCCAACGGCTTCCTGCCGGAACTGGCGAACAACTACATGAAGGTCTACCAGCTCGCCCTAGGGAAGCCGATCGTCCTGACCGGCGGGATGGCGTGTCTGCCGGGCATCGTCGAGGAGGTCGAAGAGCGGTTGAGCGCGGAACTTCAGCGCGACATCGAGGTCGTCCGCGCCGACCGCCCCGATCTGGCCGCCGCGGAGGGGGCCCACGTGATCGCGGATCACCTCGCCGGCAGTCTGTAGCCTGTCTCCCGTCCGAAACGGCCGAACTCCCCGTTCGAAACCGTCCGAAGCTACTTGCAGGAAGGGACGGAACCGTCGGACGAGCCGATGGCATCGGATATCGTTCCCAGGCCGGGCGTTGTTGCCGAAGCCGACATCGAGCGGCCGACCCCGGAGCCGGCCGACTGTCTCGCCCCCGGGGAGGAGCCGATCGCGACCGCGTCGCTATCGCCGGGATGGATCGCGGTCACCGACCGGGAACTGCTCGCCTTCCGCCCGGAGGGCGCCCCGCCGCTCGTCCGGATCGACCGGGCGAACGTCACGGGCCTCGCCGTCCGTCGGGCCGGCGGACAGCGGTTTCTGGGCCACGCTCCGGGGGCGATCCTGTACGCTGTCGCCGGCTCGGCGCTCGGCGCACTGCTTTTGTCTGTCTCGCCGCAGAGATTGATCGCGGTGCCCGACGCGCCGGGGGCCGGCCAGCTCGAAACCATCGTCCGGACGCTCGGGTGGGCGATGGGCCTTCTCGGGACGGTGCTTCTGTTCACCGGGGTCCTCGCCGGTCTCGTCGCCGTCGCTGTCCTGGCCTACTGGCTCCTCTCGCGGGAGGTCGCTTTGGTCATAGAGCGGGGCGGGGCCGATCCGATCGAGTGTCCGACGACCAGGACTGTCGGGACGCGGACGCTCCGGGAACTCGAGACGGCCCTCGCCGGGTAGTCGACGATCGAAACCGGCCCGGGACACTTATGCGACCGGCCCCTCGCTTGGGATAGCGATGTCACCGCCCCTCCGGACGGACACCCGTGGAATGGGCCAGGCCGCAGCGGTCGGGTTGCTTCTCGGCGCCGCGTTCGTGCTCGCGATCACCGTCGGCGTCTTCATGCTTTTCGGCGGCTCCTGACCGCCCCGGCGACGGATCGAGCACAAGCTACATACCCGACGCACGGCTACGTTCAGGTATGACCGAAGAGGCCGAACACCGACGGCTC
The DNA here is from genome assembly GCF_024449025.1 of Natronomonas aquatica. GTDB lineage: Archaea > Halobacteriota > Halobacteria > Halobacteriales > Haloarculaceae > Natronomonas > Natronomonas aquatica. The sequence continues at coordinate 74,537 of NZ_JAHLKM010000003.1, forward strand.
GTCGTCGCCGGCTCGGGGATCGCGGGCCTGACAGCGGCGATCTACGCCGCGCGATCGAACAACGATCCGCTCGTGCTCGAGGGTCCCGAACCCGGCGGCCAGCTGACGCTGACGACCGACGTGGCGAACTACCCGGGCTTTCCCGACGGCATCGGCGGCCCGGAACTCGTCAACAACATGAAAGAGCAGGCCGAGCAGTTCGGCGCGGAGATCGAACACGGCGTCGTCGTCGACGTCGATCCCGGCGAGCCCCACCGGATCGAACTCCGGGACGGGACCGTCTATACGGCCGATGCGCTCATCGCGGCCTCGGGCGCGTCGGCCCGGACGCTCGGCGTCCCCGGCGAGGACGAACTCATGGGCTATGGGGTCTCGACGTGTGCGACCTGCGACGGCGCGTTCTTCCGCGGCGAGGACATGCTCGTCGTCGGCGGCGGCGACGCCGCCTGCGAGGAGGCGGCGTTTCTCACCAAGTTCGCCGATACCGTCTACGTGGCTCACCGCCGGGAGAACTTCCGCGCCGAGGACTACTGGACCGATCGGCTCGCGGAACTGGAGGCCGACGGCGACGTCGAGATCCTGCGGAACACGGAACTTCTCGCGATCGAGGGCACGCCCGAGGACGGCATCGAGCGCGTCGAGTTGGCACGCAACCCCGGGGGGTACCCCAAGGAGAAACTCGAGGATCCCGACACCGAGACGTTCGAGATGGACGTCGGCGCCGTCTTCATGGCGATCGGCCACACCCCCAACACCGACTACCTCGAAGGGACCGGCGTCGAGATGGACGAGACGGGCTATCTCGAGACCGAGGGCGGCGACGGCGGCGGACAGACCGGGACCGCCGTCCCCGGGATCTTCGGGGCCGGCGACGTGGTCGATTACCACTACCAGCAGGCCATCACGGCCGGCGGGATGGGATCGAAGGCCGCCATCGACGCCGACGAGTACCTGGAGGATCTCGACCGGTCGGCGGGGACGCGGATCGACGCCGCCGCCGACGACTGACGGTTCCGGGCCAACTCGACCGGACCGGAAGCGCCTTCTGTCGCCGTCGAAAACGAGTGGTATGTCCGAGGAAACAGTCACACTGCGGATCGAAGGCGACGAAGACGACGAGGACGAGGTCACGCTTCCCGAGGCAATGTTAGATCTGATGCGTGAGGAGGACGAATCCGACGCGGAGATCGTCGGCGACCTCGCGCTGTTTTCCTGTGCCCAGCGGATCCACGCGACGGTCCACCACGCCGAGGGCGGCGATACCGAACAGTACCAGACGATCGAAGAGCGGACGATGGAGCTGTTCGAGGATCGGTTCGGAGCCAGCTACGCCGAGTTGACCGGCCACCAGCACTGACCGGCTACCGGACGGTCCACTCGAGTACGACCCCGGAATCGAGCTGTTCGACGCCGGCCAGCTCCAGCTCCGGGAACGCCGAGACGAACCCCTCGCCGTCGGCGAGCGTCGGCGCGTCCCGCCCGCCGATGATCATGTTCCCGATAAAGACCGTGAGTTCGTCGACCAGCCCGGCCTCGAAAAGCGAGAAGATCAACTCCCCGCCCCCCTCGACCAGCAGCCGTTCGATCCCGTCGTCTTCGAGCCGTCCGAACGCCTCGCCGAGGTCGACGCGCTCGTCCCCGGCGACGACGGTCTCCGCTCCGACGTCCCGAAGCGCCTCGCGTCTTTCGGGCGGCGCCGCTTCGCTCGTCAGGAGGTAGGTTGTGGGACCGCCAGCAAGCACGTCCGCCCCTGTCGGCGTCCGGCACCGCGAGTCGGCGACGATCCGTACGGGCGGCGGGGCGTTCGGCCCCCGACGTTTCCGGCGGTGGGCTTCGTCGTGTCGGATCAGCGACGGGTCGTCGGCGAGGACTGTCCCGACGCCGACGACGATCCCGTCGACCTCCGCCCGGAGCCGGTCGACGCGGGCGAAGTCGGCCTCGCCGCTGATGGCGATCTGTTCGCGTCGCCGCGAGGAGAGCTTTCCGTCGGCGCTCACGGCGGCGTTCACGAGGACGTCCATACCCTACCCGGGTCGGCCGCCGGGAAAACAGTTGTCGCCGCGGCCAACGCTCCGTCCGACCGCGGCGGGTTCGGCGACACGACCGTTCGACCGCATCGGTCCGGCGGTTACTGGCCTTCGGGAACCGCGAGGTCCTCTTCGCCCCCGAACTCGTTGCTCACCGTCTCGGGGTTGATCCAGACGACGAACTCCGAGTCCCGTTTTATCAGCCCCCGGATGTGATCCCGATCGACGGGCGAGTCGTCGACGTCCTCGGCGGAGATATCGGAAACCTCCTCGACGCTGTCGACGGCCCAGCCGACTGACCGATCGTCCTCGAAGATCGTCGAATCGAAGATGACGATCCGATCGCCGAGCTCACCCTCGACGCCGAGGCCGACCTTCGGATCGATGATCGATGTGGTGTTCCCCCGGAGATCGATGACGCCCTCGACGTGTGGTGGGGAGTTCGGAATCGGCGTCAGCTCGCCCATGTCGACGATTTCGGTCACGTACTCGATGCTCACACAGTAGGTCTCCTCGCCGAGGCTGAACTCAAGTACCTGCTCGGTCTCGACGGGTTGGGTGGTTTCCTGGGACATGGATCCGATACCGGCTGTTCGACCCCCGGACTACTTAATACTACGAGCGTTTCGAGAGCAGATACGCGTTCGGCACCGACGGACAGAGCGGAAACGCTTTTGTTCCACACCCCGGAGGATCGGGTATGGACTGGCCACACGATCCCGACGGCGAAAAGGGTTCGGAGGGGATGCGTAAATACGGGCAGGCGATACTCGCAAAAAAGCTCGACGACGAGGAGGACTTCCCGCTCGAGGCCGCCGAGTTCCTTGAGGACCACGGCGACGAGCCGGTCCGGCTGAACCACGAACGCGTCGTCAGCGTCGCGGACATCTTCGAGCACGTCGAGGAAACCGAGTTCGAGGAAATAATCGACCTCCACAAGGCAGTCGGCCGGGCGATGCGGTCGGCCGGCATGTGGGAACTCGAAGAGGAGCGATACGCCTGAGACTGCCGGCACTTGCTTCCGGTGGCGGCCGGATCGTTGCCGATGGCAAGGCAAATGTCGGGTCCCTACGAACGGCAAAACGTGACTAACACCCAATTAACGCTGATCCAGATCGACAACTACGGACCGTGGACCGTTACACCCGAACCGCGCCGGGAGGTCGACCTTCAGACGCTCCAGTCGCGCCTCTATGCGGACCTCTCACAGCTGTTCGGGAACCGGGACGGCTACGTTTTCTTCACCCGCTTCGATAACATGGTCGCCGTCACCAACGGGCTCGATACCGATTCCCATGCCCTGATACAGGAATCGATCGGGAACCGCTATCCGGTTACCATCAGCCTGAGCGTCGCGGTCGATCCCTCGCCGGCGAGCGCGCTTGGGGTCGCGACGGATCAGCTCCAGGACGCCGGGAGTGCCCAGGACCGCGGCCGGACGGAGATCCTCCGCGGGGATGCCCTTCCGGAGCCGGAACGCCACGAGGAAGACGTACAGATCGCTCACTTCGACGTCAACAACGCGACGGAGAAATACACCGACCGGCTCAACGAGTTCGACTCGTTTATCAACATCGAGCAGGGGTACGCCGAACTGATGCAGTACATGCGGAAGGCCCACGACTCGCTTTCGTTTTTCGTCGGTGGCGACAACATCATCGCCGTCTGTGAAGACGTCGATGTGGCGGGCTATCGCGACGCCATCGAACACGTCCGGGAGGCCGTCGACGTCGATCTGAAGGTGGGCGTCGGCACCGATCGGACGGCACAGGCCGCCGGGATGGCGGCCAAACACGCCCTCGAAACCTGCCGCGAGGAGAACATCGACGTGGTGTTCGGGTAGGTCCGGCCGATCGCCACCGTCCGGGATCGGAACCGCACCCCTCGTACACGACCGGCCAGGGGTTTTGTTCCGTTCGCCCGATCCTGACGTATGCGGCGTCGGACGCTTCTGGCAGCCGCCGCCCCGGCCGCAGTGGCCAGTGCCGGCTGTGTCGTCGGCTACAGCCGGGACGCCGCCGACAGCGACGAAACCACAGACGACGAGATCGAAACGCTCCCGCTCGCCGAGCAGGGGACCCCGCCGACGATCTGCGAGGAGGAAATGAAACCCGACGGTATCAACGCTGTCGGCGACCCGTCGTTCGGGACGGCGGCGGAGTACCCGGAAGACCCCGACGGATACCTGCCGCTGACCGACGAGAGGACGGTTATCGGGCTCCGAACCGGCGGGGACGCCCGGGCGTACCCGCTTTCGATCCTCAACGTTCACGAGGTGGTAAACGACGTCCTCGACCGGCCGGTCATCGTGACGTACTGTCCGATCTGTCGGAGCGGGATGGTGGCCGATCGGCGTATCGGGGGCGAAGCGGCGGTGTTCGATGCCTCGGGGCTGTTGTGGAAACCGCCGGGGGTCTACACCGCCGCCGCCGAGAAGGAAAACCGTGTGTTCTCCGATCGGGATCGGGGCGTCAGCAACAACGGGAACCTGGTGATGTACGACGGGAAGACAGGCTCCTACTGGTCGCAGCTGCTCGCCCAGGCGATCTGTGGGCCGCTCGCCGAAGAGCGGCTCGATACGCGCGCCGCCACGGTCTCGACGTGGGGCGAGTGGCGCCGCGAGCACCCGGACGGAGCCGTGTTGCTCCCGCCGCCGATGTCGGAGGTCGTCGATCCGCCCGTCTGATGCGGATCGGTGTACCGACGTACCGGCTCCGAACTGCACTAACGAGGATCGATAACAGATGACACCATCCGTCTGGCACCGACGTGACGGGACAGTGCCCAGCGACGTGGCGGGACGGTCGCCGGGCGCCACCGGGTGTCGAGAACCAGTTGGGGGATCCGGGACCGTCCGATGAACGGCCGAATTGCTCCCGGGGCGATACGGGATTATGTTTCCGTTCGAATGCTTCGGCGGCGATAGCCGTGCGTCGTGTACATTTATAAACTACCAGTTTATATATTCACTTGATATGACACGCAACATCAAACGACGTGATGTATTGAAAGGCGCTGGGGGAGCGGGCGTCACCGCCGCTTTCGCCGGTTGTCTCGGCGGGGGCGGCAACGGAAACGGAAACGGTAACGGTAACGGAAACGGCGGTGGCAACGGCGGCGGCAACGGCGGTCGCGAACTCAAACAGGGTATCCTGTTGCCGCTTTCCGGCGACCTGGCGAACCTCGGCCAGCCTATCCGCGACGGCGCCATCCTGCCGGCCGCGGAACTGGAAGGAGAGACCAGCTATACGATCGATCTCAGCGAGGAGGACACGGAGACGAACCCGCAGGCGGGTATCTCCGGTGCCGACGCTCTTATTGACGCTGGCTATCCGGCTGTCACCGGCCCGGCGTCTTCGGGTGTGAACATGCAGGTGACCCAGCAGTCGCTCATTCCGAACGAGACGGTCGGCTGTTCGCCGTCCTCGACGTCGCCTGCCGTGACGGGCCTCGACGACAACGGCTATATCTTCCGGACCGCTCCCTCGGATGCCCTCCAGGGCCAAGTCATCGCACGGGTCGGCGCCGAGAATCTCGATAACTCCACCGCCGCGACGCTGTATGTCAACAACGACTACGGACAGGCGCTCTCGCAGTCGTTTGCCTCCACGTTCCGGGACGAATACGATGGAGAGGTCTATCAGCAGGTATCCTTCGAACAGCAACAGAGTTCCTATACCTCACAACTGGAATCCGCGCTCAGCGACAGCCCCGGATTGGTGGTCGTCATCGGCTACCCCGAATCGGGCAACCAGTTGTTCCGTGACTACTACAGCGACTTCGACAGCGGCGAGGACATCGTCGTTACGGACGGCCTCATAGACAACGAGCTACCGGACAACGTCGACAACGATATGGCGAACGTGACCGGCACCGCGCCGAAATCGAGCGGCCCGGGGCGTGAGAACTTCGACGAACTCTACCAGGAGGAGTACGACCGCGAACCCGGCGTATTCAACGCCCACGCCTACGACGCCACCGCTATCTGCTTGCTCGCCAACGTTTATGCGGGAGAAAACGACGGTACCGCCATCCGTGACAACATGCGAGCCGCCGCTAATCCCGAAGGCGAAACCTTCGGTCCGGGCGAACTGGCCGAGGCCATCGAGGCCGCCGACGCCGGTGACGAGATCAACTATCAGGGTGCCTCCTCGGCGACCAACTTCGACGATAACGGCGATATGGTTGCCGTCTCCTATGCCATCTACGAGGTCGAGGACCGCGATTTCACCGAGATCGACTCGGTCGCCTTCGGCCAGTAACCGACAGCAGCGTTTTTCGGGGCCGTACCACGACTCGGGAGGCTGACAGTTCCCCTATCCGCCGAGGAATTCCTGCCGGACCTGCTCGTCGTTTAACAGCGCGTCTCCGGAATCCATAAAACGGTTCTGTCCCTGTACGAGGACGTAGCCGCGGTCACAGCGTTGGAGCGCCACCTTGGCGTTCTGCTCGACCATGAGGATGGCCGTTCCCGCCTCGTTGATGCGGTCGATGCGGTCGAACATATCTTCGACGAGGTCGGGTGCCAGTCCCGCGGAGGGTTCATCCAACATCAGGAGGTCGGGGTCGAGCATCAGCGCCCGCCCCATCGCGAGCATCTGCTGTTGGCCGCCCGAGAGGGTCCCGGCTTTCTGGCTCTGTCGTTCCTCAAGGATCGGAAACCGATCGAACACCTCCTCGAGTCGATCCTGCGGCACCTCATCGAGGATGTAGGCCCCCATCTCGAGGTTTTCCAGAACTGACAGCGACGAAAAGATATTGTCCGACTGGGGGACGTAGCCGAGACCGAGGTGGATAATATTATCGGGCTTTTTACCGCTGACCTCCTCGCCGTCGAACTTGATGGTCCCACCCATCTGGTTCGTCAACCCGAAGATGGATTTCATCACCGTCGACTTGCCGGCGCCGTTCGGGCCGACGATCGTGACGTACTCCCCGTCCTCGACGTTCATGTCGATTCCTTCGAGGATCCGAAGGTCTCCGTAGCCGGCGTCGAGATTCTCGACCCGCAGGAGGCTTTCGTCGGCCGTGATGAAATCTATCGCGTTGACGCTCGCGTCCGAAACGTCGCGGCGGTCTCCGGTCGAGCTCATATATCCTCACCCAGATATGCGTCGATGACCCGATCGTTGTTGCGTATCTCCTCCGGTGGCCCCTCCGCGAGGAGTTTACCCTGGTGCATGACGATGATGTGTTCGCAGTTCTCCATGATGAGGTCTATATCGTGTTCGACGAGCAGAAACGTGTAACCCTCCTCGCGGAGCGTGTGTATCTGCTCGAGAAGTTTCGCCTCCAGCGACGGGTTCACTCCGGCGAACGGCTCGTCCAACAGGAGTACATCGGGATCCACCATCAGCGCCCTCGCGAGTTCCAACAGTTTCCGCTGACCGCCCGAGAGGTTACCGGCGTACTCCTCCGCGAGGTGGTCGATCTCGAAGAACTCCAGTGTCTCCCAGACCTCCTCGCGGATCTCGGTCTCCTGTTCGATCACTTCACCGCGGAGTCCGGGCGTGACCGACCGGTAGAGCTTCTCGCCGATCTGGCCACGCGGTGCGAGCATCAGGTTTTCGAGGACGGTCATCTCCTCGAGTTCCCGCGCGATCTGGAACGTTCTAACCAGCCCACGGTCGGCGATTTCGTAGGGTTTGCGACCCGTGATATCATCGCCTTTGAACAGGACTCTCCCGCCGTCGGCTTCGTGTACCCCGGTGATGCAGTTGAACGTCGTCGACTTACCGGCGCCGTTCGGACCGATGAGGCCGGTCAGCGAACCCTCCTCGACCTCGAAGGAGACACCGTCAACGGCAGTGATGCCGCCGAAGCGTTTTTCAAGGTTCAGAACGCGTAACGGAAGCCCGCGAGGCGTCTCTTGGGCCGCTTTCTCGACGTCGCTATCCTCGATATCCGGGAGTTCGTCGGGGCCTTTCGCCTCCGGACTGCCGGCAGTATCCGTATTCATATCGGTATTCGTCCCCGGTGTATCACTCATTCGTCTCACCTCCGTCGGTCGGCGCGACGTTGCCTTTGCGCTCGCTGAGATCGACGCTCGCGGCGATCTCCTTTCGGTGGCCCAACAGGCCCTCCGAGCGGTTCTGCATCATGTAGACGAGAACGACGCCGAGGAGGATGAACCGTAGTGAGCTGATGTTACCGATGGTGTATCCGAGCCATCCCAGCGGATCCAACGTGCTAAACGCCACATAGAAGTTGTTCGGCGAGGGAAGCGACGCACCGGGGCCCGAGACCGTGATCAAAAGCCCTCCCATGGCGGCCTCAACGACCCGTGCCAGTTGACGGGGTCCCTCGAAAAGGAACGCCGCGAAGACGGCGCCGCCGACGACGCTGCCGGTGTTCGAGCCCGATCCGCCGACGATGAGCGCCGTGAAGATATAGAAGGTGACGATGGGGCGGAACGTGTTGGGATTGACGAAGCCGAACGACCCCTGCCAGAGGATGCCGCCGAGCCCCATCAGCGCACAGCCGACCATGAAGACCTTGATTTTGACCCAGCGGGTGTCCTTGCCGAGCGACTGGGCGACGAGTTCGTCCTCGCGGATCGCCTTCAGGACGCGACCGAACGGCGAGTTCCCGATACGAACCAACAGGACGTAGTAGGCCGTCACGACGAACAGCAGCAGAAACATCCCGTAGGTAAATCCGTTGACGACGCTGTTGTTGACACCGAGTGATACGCCGATACCGTAGGCGAGTTCGCCGATCGCGTTGGGATCGCCGCTCGGCCCGTAGAGGTAGGACGCTGGCGAGGATGTCGGGGTGTTGATACCCTGTCCGCCACCGGTCCCGAACTTGAAACCGAAGAGATTGACCACGTTGTAGCTGTTCGATTGGGGATCGGTGACCGTACCGGAGAAGTAATCAGCGTTGAGAACGAGTCGGATGATCTCCGAGAGGCCGACCGTTACGATCGCGAGGTAGTCGGCTTCGAGTTGGAGCGCCGGCAGTGCCGCGATGCCACCGACGATCGCCGTGATGACGAGCGCTCCGATGAGAGCGATGGGAACGGGAAGGCCGAATCCCGGCGGTGATCCCCCCGGCGGGGCCGCCAGAATCGACATAGAGTAAACGCCGACGGCCATGAAGCCGGCGATCCCGATATTAAAGAGACCGGTGTATCCCCAGTGGAGGTTCAACGCCAGCGCCATGATGGCGTAGACGGCGATGAGGAACGTGAGGTTCTGCAGGGAGTTGGCGACTGCCGGGAACACGTCGGCGTTGTTCATCAAAGCGAGGTAAACCTGGCTGACCGCATAGAGGAGGTAGGTACCGGCGAGAAGCGCGATGATGAGTCGTTTGTCGTCTTCTTTGATCGAGGACGGGACTGCCCTCCAGAGCCGCTGGCCGACGCTCATGCTGTCTTCACCCCCCCGAACAGTCCTTCGGGCCGATAGAGCAAGACGAGGATCATGACAGTGAACGCAGCGACCCGGGCGAAGTCGGAGGGGATCCACACGAGCGAGACCCGGGAGGCGATACCGATGATGATGCCGCCTGCCATCGCCCCATAGACGCTCCCGATACCGCCGAGGATGACGCCGGCGAAGATGAGAAGCAAGAGGCGCCAGCCCATATTGAAACTGATGACGCCCCGTTCGAGGACGATGAGAAACCCGGCGACACCGGCGAGACCACCGCCGATGATCCACGTCGCGCGGATGATGCGTTCGGTCGGGATCCCGGTAACCTGTGCGAGGTCCTTGTTGTCGGCCATCGCGCGCATCGCCTTGCCGAGTTTCGTCCGCTGTAGCAGGAAGTGAACCCCGAACATGAGCGCGATGGCGGCGACGATGAGCGTGATCTCGTGGAGATCCAGCGGTATTCGCCCGTCGCCGAGCGGGATCTCGAACTGCGGAATATCACTGGTTGAGGTCACACCGGAGGCGCTGGTGCCGAAGACAAACACGATCGCATAGCGGAGCGCCAGCGCGACGCCGATGGAGGCGATCAAAAGCGGGATCCCACCCTTGTCGCGCATCGGCCGGTAGACCCACCGATCGAGCAATAGCACGACTCCGACGGTTCCGAGGCCTGAGGCCACGAGGCCGAGAACGATGGCGACCGGCGCGTTTACGACAGAGACGAGGGAAGATTCGGCAAACAGAAAGATATCCCCGAAGGGAGGGTCGACGGGAAGCGTGAGAAATCCGATTATATAGGCGGTGAGCCACCCGGCGAAGGCCCCCGTCGTGATGTAGTCCCCGTGTGCGAAGTTCGCGAAATTGAGGATGCCGTACGTCATCGAGAGCCCGACCCCGGCGAGGCCGACGACCAGCCCGACGATGAGCCCGTCGAGTACGAACCGACCGAGATTCGAGACGGGGAGTTGTCCCCCGATGAGGTGGACTCCCCAGGGCGCTATGGACACGTTCGCCGTCTTCAGTATCAGGTCGGAAAGCAGGTACAGGAGCACGGCGCCCAAAAGCGCGACCGCCGGGTGCTCGACGAGGACCCGCTTGCCAGCCGAGTATCTCTCAGCTATCTCCATGAGTCGAGTTCACGCGGTACGTTCGTACTCCAAGTAATAAATAAACCGTTGGTTCTGCCTGTCCGCCGGCTTCGGCTCTCCGGTACAGTGAGCGACTCGCGGGGGCGGAGCAAAACGACTATGCGGGCTCCGCGGGGATCCGAACGTATGATACGGATGCTCGACGACCTCGACGCCGAGGGGGCCGCGATCGGGGTTCGCGTTGACATAAACAGCCCGGTTGACGGCGACGGGGGCGGGCTCGCCGACGACGCCAGGCTCCGTGCACACGTCGACACCATCTCCGAACTGTGCGAGCGCGATGCCCGCGTCGCCCTGCTCGCACACCAGGGCCGTCCGGGTGACGAGGACTTCACCGATCTCGAAGCCCACGCCCACCGGCTCGATACGCTCCTCTCGGCGTCCGTCAAGTACTGTGATTCGACGTTCTCCGCGGACGCTCGCGACCGGATCGACTCCCTCGAGCCCGGAACGGCGATGCTACTCGAGAACACGCGGTTTTATTCCGAGGAGTACATGTCCTTCGACCCCGAACGCGCCGCCGAGACCTATCTCGTCGAGCGTCTCGTGCCGGCTCTGGACGCTTACGTCAACGACGCCTTCGCGACCTCACACCGCAGGCAGCCCTCGATAATCGGCTTCCCACAGCGGCTCCCCGCCTACGCCGGCCGCGTCATGGAACGGGAGATCGACGTCCTCGGGAACATCTCCGAGAGCCCGGAACCGCGGGTGTACGTCCTCGGCGGCGCGAAGGTCGACGATTCGATCGAGGTCGCCCGCTCCGTGTTAGAACGGGGGCTCGCCGACGCAGTGTTGACCGCGGGGATCGTCGGTAACGCCTTTCTGCTCGCGGACGGCGTCTCGCTGGGGGCTGCTTCGGCCGCCGTCGTCAACGAGCGGAGCCACGAGGCGGTCAAAGAGGCCGGCGAGCTGCTCGATGCGTTCAGTCATCGCATCTATCTGCCGCGCGACGTCGCGATCGGACGCGGCGAGGAACGGATCGAACTGGACCTCGATGAACTCCCGACGGACCAGCCGGCGATGGATATCGGCGCCCGGACGGTCGCCGCCTACGCCGAAATCCTCGAGGACGCCGGTACGGCAATACTCAACGGTCCCGCCGGAGTCTTCGAGGACGACCGCTTCGAGACCGGGACGTTCGAGCTCTATGGGTCGGCCACGCGGGCCGAAACGAGCATCGTCGGCGGCGGCGATACGGCTTCGGCGCTCCGCAAGCTCGGCATCCTCGATGGTTTCGATCACGTCTCGACCGGCGGCGGCGCGGCGCTCCGAATGCTGACCGGCCACACGCTCGTCGGGATCGAGGCCCTCGATCAGTAACCGTGTCCGAGATCCCGCCGGACGTGACGATCGAGCCAGCCGACGCCGACGATGCAGCCGTACTCGCCGACCTGTGGATCGACCTCGCCGCCGACCAGCGCCGACACGGTTCTCACCTTCTCGCCGAACCGAACCGGGTGGCGATCCGCGAGACGATGCTCCGCCACGTCGCCACCGACACCGCACGCGTCGCACGGCGCGACGGGGCAGTCGTGGGCTTTGTCACGTTCGGCGTCGAATCCGAACGCTACCAGCAGGACGTCTCCCGTGGGATCGTCCACAACCTGTACGTCCGACCCGGCGACCGGGGCGAGAGGATCGGCCAGGGGCTGTTGGTCGAGGCCGAAGCGGCGCTCCGGGCCGAAGGTGTCGACGCCGTCTCCTTGCAGGCGATGGCCACAAACGGGGGTGCGCGCCGCTTCTATCGGCGGTACGGGTACGAACCCCACCGGGTCGAACTCGAAAAACCCATCAATAGCGACACCCAGAACTCAAACGACGGGTAACGCTGGCGTGCCAGGGGAGCTTGGGTGGTTCAAGCACCCGACTTGTAATCGGGAGTTCGTGGGTTCAAATCCCACCCCTGGCTTGATACTATTCGTTCACCGCCTTCGATTCCGTTGAGATATCATCTTCAGAAATATTAGCGAGGGGCTTCGAGTGCTGTTTCTGCGGACGGAATGTCGTCGTCCCTACACTGTTCTAACTCGGCTTCTAGCCCTTCGATCCCAATTGCAGCCACTGCTCGACAAGCAGCCTCACGGACGCCGCGTTCGTCGTCGGTCAACAGTCGTCGCAAGATCGGTTCGAGATCGAAAGAATCGGGAACCGCGTTTCGACCGAGTGCAGCGAGGACGACGCACGCCGATCCGCGGACACCCGCGGCCGAATGCGTAAGACAATCCGGCATCCACGAGGCAGGGTCCCGGATGAGATCCGGATCGTACTCGGCCAGGGATGCGAGCGCACCGATCGCATTAACGGTTCGGTTGTCCATCGCGCTATCGTGATCGATGGGTTGTGTCTCCAGAACCGCGTTCAGTCCAGACGCGTACGGCTCGAGCTTCTCGGGGTGTTCTACTGCGAGTTCGTTCGCCAAAAACAGGGCATCGAACCGGACAGCGTCGTTCGTGAGATACGTATCGAAATGCGCCGGGACGGTCACTGCATCCGGGTGTTCCCGGGCGATATTGGCGAGCACTTGAAGGCCAATACTGGTCACGGTCGGCGGTTGCCCCGCATCGAGTCGGTCACGGATGTTTTCAGCGACTCGTTCGGGGTCGTCTTCGGCAATAGCGGTGAGCAACCGAATAAGGCCACGGCGTAGGCGGACGTGTTCGCTGTTTGCCTCGATGGTCGAGGTCAACGCAGCGAGCATTCCTTCGTCGTGGGGATCAGCGGGAGCCTGAATCGGCGCTGTTCCCGCCGCCAGAATATCAGCGAGATGGGAGCGGACTGTTGCGGCGTCAGCTTCCGCCCACTCCGCAAGCGCATGAACAGCCGCATTGCGTACCTTTTCATCCGCATCATCGAGCCGATCGACCAGAGCCGAGACGATGCGTTCAACGTCGTCACTCGACAGTTCGTCCCGAACATCGGCAATGTAATGAAGCGTCTGGACGGCGTTCTGTCGTGTTAAGTCATAAGAATCGTCAAGCGCGTCGATCGCTGCCGGGATGGCCGGGATCGCCACATCCGGATACTTCCGAGCCCCGTCAGATAGATCAGATGAGGCCGTAGAGCGTTCAGTTTTGCTGTTCGAAGCCATCCGCTCCTGTAAGGAGTCGAGGTCCGCTGCGAAGTCATCCGGCTGCCTGTATCCGGGATCTAAACTGTCATCCCCACCTTCCCGGAAGACATCGCCTTCGCTTTCGAGTTCGGTTTTCGTCCCGGATCGAATGTTCGAGGCAAAGGTCTCGGCGTCACCCTCGGAGAGCAGAAAGCGCCGATACGATTGAACCGTCGATTCGAGGTCGTCCGGTTCGGCTGTCTCCACGGTGACCATGGTCGGCATTTCAGCCGATGGGAGGACAGCGGAACTAACAGCGAATAGTCCGGCAGGGACGATCGTGCTGACTGGATCTCGAGTGATGACAAAGATAACGATGGCAAATACAACACTGAACCCGACCATCGTGTTGCGGACATTGTGGACGCTTTCGTCATCTACGCTCACTTCAGTCACGTGGCTCGGGACAATGAGGTATTCGTATTCGATCTCCTGATACGTGTTCTCGAACGATCCGACGTATTCCTGAAAATCGATATCAGCGGTTCCGAGTTTTTGTTTGATTTCGTCTATATCGACGGACGTCGCTTCGATACCGTCTTGGAGAGTCGTAACCGCGGCCGGTTGGCCGACCAATCCGGCGTCGAATGGATCAGCTTCGATCTCCTCTGAAAGACCCAAATCATCGGTTAACAACGGTTGTCCGGTCACCCAACCAAGCCCGATTCCGCCGATGAAGGCCATTATCAACGCGAGTATCCAATGGCCGAGGAAGAACAGGGCAATTCCCGCGATGACACCGGGAAGGAACGGAAGGGTTCGTTTCAGATTGGAGTGTTGTGCCAGTCTGCGAACCGAGACGAGTTCCCCCACCTTACAGTAGACAGTGTTGACAGTGCCGTCCTCGTCTTCGGTTTCGAGTTCGATCTCGGTAGCCGAGGCGTTGGATGGCATATTCTACCATACCGGAACCAACTTTTATAAAATATACGGGGCAATACCTCAGACAGGAGATGGTCGCGAGTGGTCACCGTCGCCAGTGTTCTGATCGGGCTCCCCTTCGTTCTCATCGGGCTTACCTTTGCGTTCGCCGGCCGTGATATTCACCACAAGCTAATCAGTACGTTCGGTTTCGTAGTCGGGTTTTCGACGGTCATTATCGGGTTTTCACCCCTCCTTACCGAGGCCTGGATATCAGGCGCGTGGCTCGGATTCCTTGGTCGGCTGATCCTCGCACTCATAATCGCCGGCCTCTTCGGCCTTCTCGGGATTCACTGGGCATGGTTCGTCTACCGGTTCTCTATCACCTTTCCCGGCGGCGTTGCGGGGGCGTTCCTCGCTGTGCTCTTGGTGAGGCCGGTCGAGGGGATTGACTGGCTCATCCTCTTGGGTGCGTTCGTTCTCGGTGGGCACATCGCCTGGCGACTCCACGAGATGTTTCTCGTCATCAACACGTCTTGGCTCGGTAGCATCCTTGTCGGGGTCGGTATCGTCTGGACGCGTCTCCCCAGCCTTCCGATCGTTCAGACCCCGGGTCGGTTGCTTACCGACCCGATCGGGGTACTCGAAGCGACGATAGCAATGCTCGGACTCGTCGCTTTTGTGATCATGGTCGTCTTTGTGCTCGGGCTTCTCGTTCAGTGGAGCGAGATATCCGTTCTTAGTGCTCTCAGCGGTTTCTTTGGGATCTTTCCGAGCCTGCCGCTGGAGAGTAGTATCCCGACGCGGCCGTCCGTTACAGAAGAAGATGAATCTCGAACTGTTCAGAAGGCTCAGACGACACAAGAGTCGGTTGCACCGACATCAGAACCCGACGACGAGTCCGGATTTTACGAGAAGTAAGCAGGGGCAATAGCAATCGGTATATTCCCGACACCGTGACTCAAGTATGGTTGCGAACAGGCGGCTCCACTTCGCCACAGTCCGTGCACCGCGCTCCCGCCCAGACGGACCGTGGCCGCTCGTCAGTTCATACGGTCGGTGGTCCGGTGCTGGTATATAAACTCTCGGCCAGCACGGGACGAACGGAAACGAGAGAGTGAGGTCGCTTACAGCAGGTCTTCGACGTAGTCGGCGACCTGGTTGGGCGTATCCCCGACGGAGACGCCCGCGGCGTTCAGCGCGTCGATCTTCGATTCGGCGGTCCCGGTCCCCGACCCGGAGACGATCGCGCCGGCGTGACCCATCCGCTTGCCCGGCGGGGCGGTGCGGCCGGCGATGAAGCCGACGACGGGCGTGTCCATGTGCTCGCCGATGTAGGCGGCGGCATCCTCCTCGTCCTCGCCGCCGATCTCGCCACACATCACGATCGCTTCGGTCTCGGGGTCGGCCTCGTAAAGTTCGAGGACGTCGATGAAGTCGGTCCCGATGATCGGATCGCCGCCGATGCCGACGGCGGAGGTCTGGCCGATCCCACGCTGGGTGAGGTTGTCGACGACTTGGTAGGTGAGCGTCCCCGAACGCGAGACGAACCCGACGTTGCCCTCCGAGAAGATGTTCCCGGGGAGGATCCCGAGTTTGGTCTCGCCGGGCGTGATGAGTCCGGGACAGTTGGGTCCGATGAGATGGGTGTCCGTCCCGCGGAGTTTCCGGTAGACCTTCGCCATGTCCTGCTGGGGGACGCCCTCGGTGATGGCCACGACGAGATCCAGCGGGGCGTCGAGCGCCTCGAAGATCGCGTCGGTGGCGAACGCGGGCGGGACGAAGACGACAGAGGCGTTGGCGTCCTCCTCGCGGGCGGCCCGATCGACCGTATCGTAGACCGGGACGCCCGCGACCTCCTGGCCGCCGCGTCCGGGCACCGCGCCCGCGACGACGTTCGTCCCGTACTCGATCATCTGGCCGGCGTGGAACTTGCCTTCGCCGCCGGTGATGCCCTGTACCACGACGCGCGTATCGTTGTCGACGAGGATGCTCATTGGTCTCCCCCCTCCGCGTAGCTGACAGCACGCTGGACGGCTTCCTCCAGCGTCTTTTCGACGGTAACCAGGTCCGTGTTCAGGATTTCCATGCCTTCCTCGGCGTTGGTGCCGGCGAGCCGCACGACGACGGGCTTTGGGATCTCCTCGAACTGCTCTAAGGCCTCGTTGATGCCCTTTGCGACCTCGTCGCCGCGGGTGATCCCGCCGAAGATGTTGAACACGACCGAATCGACGTTCTCGTCGGAGAAGACCATATCGAGGGCGTTGGTCACGCGTTCGGCCTTCGCACCCCCGCCGATGTCGAGGAAGTTCGCGGGCGAACCGCCGTAGTAGTCGACGAGATCCAGCGTCGTCATCACGAGGCCGGCGCCGTTGCCGATGATGCCGGTGTTACCCGACAGACGGACGTAATCGAAGCCGTACTCGTTGGCCTTGGCTTCGAGGTCGTCCTCGGCGGCCTCCTCCTCCATCCCTGCGAGGTCGGGCTGCCGGAAGAGCGCGTCGTCGTCGATGTTCATGACCGCGTCGGCGGCGATGACCTCGCCGTCGCCCGTGACCATGAGAGGGTTGACCTCGATCTCGGTGGCGTCTTTCTCTTCCCAAAGCTCGTACAGTTGCGTGAGGATCGAGGCGGCATCGATCGCAACGTCGCGGTCGATGCCGGCGTCGAAGACGGCTTTGCGGGCCTGATACGGGTGGAGTCCGAACGCCGGGTCGATATGCTCGCGGACGATCGCGTCGGGGTCTTCGGCCGCGACTTCCTCGATGTTGACGCCGCCGCGGGTCGAGACCATCGCGACCGGCTTGCCCTCGGCGCGGTCCATCGTGACGCCGACGTACAGTTCGTTCGTGAAATCGACCGCCGCCTCGACGAGCACGCGATCGACGTAGAGCCCCTTGAGGTCCATCCCGAGGATCGACTCGGCGGCCTCGCGGGCCTCGGTCGCGTCGTCGACCAGTTCGATTCCGCCGGCCTTGCCGCGGCCGCCGACCTGTACCTGCGCTTTGATCGCGACGGGATACCCGATCTCTTCGGCCGCCTCGACCGCCCCGTCGACGGTCGATGCGAGCGTCGAGTCCGGGACGGGGATCCCGGCGTCGGCGAACACGCCCTTCGCCTGATACTCGTGAAGTTTCATCGCTGTCTCTGTCAGGAACTCGAAGGACCCGGAGTTAGTATTACCGGAACGGATCGCACAACGGGAGACTCACCGCCCGATCGGCCCGGGGCAAAGCGTCGGTGTCGACCGTGCGGTCGGACGCGCCGTGACCGTCGTCGGGCGCCGAAGGTAGTATATAAAACCACGCCACGGATCGGAACTGAACCGTTCTTCGCGCCGTCGGTGTCGGAGCGTGTGGCGGTTCCGTCCGGTCTCTGTCCCGATAGCGGAACGCCTTTTTTACTGGTGGTCGTTCCCCAAGCAAGACGAGACATGACGAGTATGGATGACAAAATCGAGGAGGTCCGGGAAAAAAAGCGCGACGCCGAGCGCGGCGGCGGGGAGGAACGCATCGAGAAACAACACGAGAAAGGGAAACTGACCGCCCGCGAACGGATCGAATACTTCCTCGACGACGGGACGTTCAAGGAGTTCGACCAGCTGAAGACCCACCGCAGCACGAACTTCGATATGGACGACAAACACCCCTACGGCGACGGCGTCGTCACGGGGTACGGCGACGTCGACGGCCGGACGGTTTTCGTCTTCGCCCACGATTTCACCGTCTTCGGCGGCTCGCTCGGCGAGGCCTTCGCCGAGAAAGTCTGTAAGGTGATGGACCGGGCCCTCGAGACGGGCGCGCCCGTCATCGGCCTCAACGACTCGGCCGGCGCACGGATCCAGGAGGGGATCGACTCGCTGGCCGGCTACGCCGATATCTTCCACCGCAATCAGAAGGCGTCGGGTGTCATCCCACAGATCTCCGCCATCATGGGCCCCTGTGCCGGCGGCGCCGTCTACTCGCCGGCCATCACCGACTTCATTTACATGGTCCAGGACACGAGCCACATGTTCATCACGGGTCCCGACGTCATCGAGACCGTCACCGGCGAGGAGGTCGGCTTCGAGGAGCTGGGCGGTGCCTCGACCCACACCGGCGAGTCCGGCGTCGCGCACTTCTCGGCGGCCGACGAAAAGGACGCGCTGGACGACATACGCTATCTGCTCTCGTATCTCCCCTCGAACAACGTCGAGGACCCGCCCCGCGTCGAACCGTGGGACGACCCCGACCGCCGCGACGAGGAACTGAAAGAGATCGTCCCGAACCAGCCCCGAAAACCCTACGATATGGTCGACGTCATCGACCGGGTCGTCGACGAGGGGTCCTTCTTCGAGGTGGCCGAATCGTACGCACGCAACCTCGTGACCGGGTTCGGCCGGCTCGACGGCCGGTCGGTCGGCGTCGTGGCGAACCAGCCGCGGGTCAACGCCGGAACGCTCGATATCGATTCCTCGCTGAAGGGGTCGCGGTTCGTTCGGTTCTGTGACGCGTTCAACATCCCCATCGTGACCTTCGTCGACGTCCCCGGCTTCATGCCCGGCACCGATCAGGAACACAACGGCATCATCAAACACGGCGCCAAACTCCTGTACGCCTACAGCGAGGCGACCGTCCCGTTGCTCACCGTCATCACGCGGAAGGCCTACGGCGGCGCCTACGACGTGATGGCCTCGAAACACCTCGAGGCCGACGTCAATTACGCGTGGCCGACGGCCGAGATCGCCGTTATGGGACCGAAGGGTGCCGTCAACGTCCTCTATCAGGACGAACTGGCCGACGCCGACGACGTCGAGGCCCGCCGCGAACAGCTCATCGACGAGTACCGCGATACGTTCGCGAACCCCTACACGGCGGCCGAGCGGGGCTTTATCGACGACGTCCTCGAGCCGAAGGACACGCGCCCCCGGCTGATCGACGACCTCGAGATGCTCGAATCGAAACGCAAGGACGGTCCGGACCGGAAACACGGCAACATCCCGCTGTAACCATGCAGGTACGGATCCCCGACGACGCCGACAGCGACGAGGCGGCCGCGATCGTCGCTGTCGTCCGGCGGCTCGCCGCACAGGCCGAGGCCGAGGCGGCCGCCGACGGAGCCGATCGCCCCCGCGACCGGTGGGGGTTCACCGGTCGGATCGAGGCGCTCCAGAACCGCCGCGTCCGTGCCCCCTCGGACGCGCCGGCCGATGCCTGGAGCGCCGCCGGGCGAACGGATCGGTTCTGACGTAGAGCGGCCCGACCGGCGCTTTCGCTCCGTGTTCGATCGACAGAATAAGGTACTCACCCCGAGAGCCATCGGACAACATGTTCGATAAAGTTCTCGTCGCTAACCGAGGCGAGATCGCGGTGCGTGTCATGCGCGCTTGCGATGATCTCGGCGTCGAGACTGTCGCGGTATACAGCGACGCCGACAAACACGGCGGTCACGTCCGGTACGCCGACGAGGCGTACAACGTCGGCCCGGCCCGGGCCGCCGACTCGTATCTCGATCACGACGCCGTCATCGAGGCCGCACGGAAGGCCGACGCGGACGCGATCCATCCGGGATACGGCTTCCTCGCGGAGAACGCCACGTTCGCGGCCGCGGTCGAGGCGACCGACAGCGTCACCTGGATCGGCCCGAGTTCCGAATCGATGGAGCAGGCCGGCGAGAAGACGAAAGCCCGAAAGGTGATGCAGGCCGCGGAGGTCCCGATCGTGCCGGGGACGACCGAACCGGTCGACAGCGAGGAGGAAGTCCGGGCGTTCGGCGACGAGCACGGGTATCCGATCGCGATCAAGGCCGAGGGCGGCGGCGGCGGCCGCGGGATGAAGATCGTCCGAGAGCCCGAGGAGGCCGCCGACCAGCTCGAGGCCGCCAAACGCGAGGGCGAGGCGTACTTCGACAACGACTCGGTCTACCTCGAACGCTACCTGGAGTCTCCTCGACACATCGAGGTCCAGATCCTCGGCGACGAACACGGGAACGTCCGGCACCTCGGCGAACGGGACTGTTCGCTCCAGCGTCGCCACCAGAAGGTCATCGAGGAGGGCCCCTCGCCGGCGCTGTCGGACGAGCTCAGAGAGAAGATCGGCGCGGCGGCCCGCCGGGGGGCCGACGAAGCCGATTATTACAACGCCGGGACCTTCGAGTTCCTCGTCGAGGAGGAGGACCGATCGGACGGCGAGTTGCTCGGTCCGGACGCGGACTTTTATTTCCTCGAGGTCAATACCCGGATTCAGGTCGAACACTGCGTCACCGAGGAGCTGACCGGCATCGACATCGTCAAATGGCAGATCCGGGTCGCCGCCGGCGAGGAGATCGACTTCACACAGGAGGACGTCGAACTCGAGGGCCACGCCATCGAGTTCCGGATCAACGCCGAGAACGCCGCCGAGGACTTCGCCCCCGCGACCGGCGGGGAACTGTCGACGTACGACCCGCCGGGCGGGATCGGCGTTCGGGTCGACGACGCCTCCCGGCAGGGCGACGACCTCGTGACCGATTACGACTCGATGATCGCAAAGCTCATAGTCCACGGCGGGAGCCGCGAGGAGTGTCTGGCCAGATCCGAGCGCGCTCTCGCCGAGTACGACATCGAGGGGATCCCGACGATCGTTCCGTTCCACCGGCTGATGCTCACCGACGACGCCTTTACCGCCGGCACCCACACGACGAAGTACCTCGACGAACAGCTCGATCCCGCCGAAATCGAGGCCGCACAAGAGCGGTGGGGAACCGAGCCGACCCCGAGCGAGGGCGGCGAGGAGACCGTCGAACGGGAGTTCACCGTCGAGGTCAACGGCAAGCGCTTCGAGGTCAGCCTCGAGGAGAGCGCCGACCTGTTCGCGGGCGCAGGCGGCGGTTCGGGCGCATCGGCCGGACGGCCGTCCCCGCGTGGGGGCGACGACGGCGACGACTCGGCGGCGATTTCCGCCGACGGCGAGGTCGTCAGCGCGGAGATGCAGGGGACGATCCTCGAGGTGAACGTCGCGGAGGGCGATACCGTCGCGGCCGGCGACGTCATCTGTGTTCTCGAGGCGATGAAAATGGAAAACGACGTGATCGCCGAGACCGGCGGCACGGTAACCGAGATCGCCGTCGCGGAGGGCGACTCGGTCGATCAGGGCGACCCGCTCGTCGTCCTCGAGTGACCCGGCGCTGGCGCAGACACCGACCCTCGTAGCCGTTCGTCTTCCGTCAACGAGTCTATTAGCGGCCGCCCTGTAGAATTACGCATGCAGGACACCCGACGGCGGATCCTCGCGTCGCTCGCCGAGGGCCCGGTCGCCGGTCCGGCGATGGCAGACGACCTCGGAATCTCGCGGACGGCCGTCTGGAAACACGTCGAGGCGCTCCGGGAGGCGGGGTTCGAAATAGAGAGTCGAAACGAGGGCTACCTCCTCGTCGGCGTCCCGGCGTTCGGCGGCGCGGCCGTCGAGTACGGCCTCGATGCGCCCTTCGAGGTCGAGTATCACGACTCCATCGGGAGCACGAACGATCGGGGCCGGGAACTCGCGACGGCCGGCGAGACCGACGTCGCCGTTCTCGCCGACGAACAGACCGGGTCCCGGGGACGGCTCGACCGGGACTGGCGCTCGCCCTCTGGCGGGATCTGGCTCAGTCTCGTCTGTCGGCCGGATATCCCGCCCGCACACGCGCCGATTTACACGCTTGCGGCCGCCGTCGCGGCGACCGACGCGCTCGCGACGGTCGGCGTCGACGCCGGGATCAAGTGGCCGAACGACGTCCTCGTCGACGGACAAAAGCTCGTCGGGATCCTCACCGAGATGGAGGGGGAAGCCGACCGGGTCTCGTGGATCGTCGTCGGGATCGGGATCAACGCGAACGTCGACGGCGAGGAGGTTCCGGAGACCGCGACGGCGATCCGCGAGCAGGTCGGCGACGTCGACCGGGCGGCGCTGACCCGGGAGCTGCTCGAACGGTTCGACGAACTACGGACCGACCCCGAAAGCGTCCTCCCGGCCTGGCGTGCGGCGAGCGTTACCCTCGATCGCCGGGTTCGCGTCGAGACGCCCGGCGGGGAGGTTCTCGGGCGGGCAGTCGACGTCGAGTTCCCCGGGACGCTCGTCGTCGAGACCGAGGCCGGAAAGCGGCGGGTCTCCGCGGGCGACTGTGAACACCTGCGTTCGGCCTGAACGGCGATAGAGCACGACGGGAACAGCCCGAGGCGTTCGCACACGTCATCAGCCACGACCCGCGGAACCCCCTGAACGTCGCGGTCAGAAACTTAGGACTGGTCGATCTCGTGACGCTCGTCCCCCGAGGGCTGGACGACGATCCTGACGGGGGACGCGGTACTCCGTTCGAGACATCGGGGCCCGATTCGAGCCCACCGGCGTCGAACCCCCGGGATGATCGACGCGACGCCCCGTTCACTTCGGGGGCGTGACGACGTTTCTGACGTCGCTCGCACCGGCGCGTCTGACGACCGCCCGGATCGGATCCTGAACGCCACAGAGGTTATCCGAGTCGCCGTCGAGAACGAGGAGGCGGGCCTCCCGGTCCGGCTCGATGACGCCGCAGTTCAGCCCCGCGATATCGGCGCCAGCGGCGGTCGCCATCCGGAGGACATCCCGGTCGGTCACGTCACACAGCTTCGAGACGAACTCCATCTCGCGGAACATCGACGGGCTGTTGAGCATCACGTTGTCGGTCCCGAGCGCGACGGTCGTCCGCTCTAGGAGTTCGGCGACCGGCGGCGTTCCGACGCCGGTCACGAGGTTCGAGCGCGGACACACCACGACCGGCGTGTCGCCGTCCTCGAGCCGTTCGAGATGGATCCCCTCGGCGTGGACCATGTGGACGAGAAAGTCCGGACCAAGATCCAGCGCCGGGTTGATATCGTGGGCGTCCCGCTCGCCGGCGTGGATCCCGAAGGGCTTGTCGGCCTTCCGGGCAGCCGTCCGTTCGGCCGCAAAATCGGCGTCCCGGGCGCCGCTGGCACCGAACCCGTCGGCGACCTCGAGGACGTCGATCTCCTCGCGGCCGAACACGACCGGCTCGATGTCGGCCCCCTCGGCGGCTTCGAGGAGCGCCTCGACGCCCGCGGTTCCGCCTTCCCGAAACTCCAGGAAAGCGGCGGTACCGCCCGCCGTCATGAACGATAGCGACCGCCGCATCGATTCGATCAGCTCGGATCGGTCGGCGTCGGCCAGAAGCCGGTGTTTCAGCCCGTCCGGCGGTGCGACGAGTTCGTCCAGCGACAGCCCCCGGCCGGCTTCCTTGGCGATCGAATCGCCGAGGTGGGTGTGGGCGTTGACGAACGCCGGACAGACGATGTCCGAGGAGGCTGTCTCGACCTCCTCGATCCCGGTGATCGTCCCGGATTCGACGACGACGCGGCCCTCGAGGGGTTCGTACTCGGGGCCGGCAAGTATCGTGCCCGAAAGCTCCATGGCTGTCCCACGGGATCCTCGGTTAAATCGGTTGTAGCTTTCGACCGAACCGACGGTCGGAGATTCCGGACAGGAGTCGACCCGTTCTATCCCGGGTTTATCAGGGCAGTAACAGAGGCGGGCGTTTCTCGGATCGGCTACCGTTGGGGATCTTTAAGCACCGTGAACCACATCGCGGGCATGATCGCGATGAGCCCGAGGATTATCAGAACGATCCCAACCACGCTCAACACCAGACTGCTGAACGATACGATGAGGACAATCCCGATTATTGGTGCGACGAGCATCCACACTGAAAAAGCCCTTCCGAGCATCTTCTCGTTCATGGTATGCTGTAGGGACCAGCGGTACCGATTTAACTGTTCCTTCTGACGACGCCGGACGTGGACGCCGATCGGACGGACCGCCCGGTTCAAAAGTCATCGAGCGTCGCGTTGATCCCCCGCCGGACGTCGACGACGAGCGCGTCGAGATCCAGCCCCAGTACCTCCTCGGTCGCCCGTCCGACCCGGTCGGCCGCCCCCTCGGGCGCGTAGACGCCGAGCCGCCACTGCTCTTCGTTCGCCCGCCGGAGCGCGCTCACGAGCGTCGATTGGCTCTGGAGTGACCTGACCTCGCCGTTGACGACGACGCGGCTGGTCGATTCCTCCATCCGGGGGCGCGGTGGAACGTCGAGCACGACGGTGTCGGGGTCCAGTTCGGCCCGCGTCGCGATCTCGCGTTCGTACTCCCGGACTGTCCCGTGATCGGCGTCGACGACTGCCGCCGGTACGTCCCGGAGTTCCGCCCAGACCGCCCGTTTGAACAGCGACCGCGTGTCGAGCCGTCGGGCGGTCTCCGCCGTCTCAGCGGTCGACCGGAGGCAAACGAGCAGATCGGCGTCGTCCATCCGCCTGAGTTCCTCGGCGGTCACCTCGCCGGCCGCGAGCAGTTTCTCGGTCCCGCGCCGGAGCATCGCCTTCGAGATCCGGGCGACGTGGTGGTTGTAGACGACGGGGTTCATAAGCGAGCGGGCCACAAGCAGCGATTCGGCGGTCTGGACGTTCCCCTCGGCGAGAACGAGTTCGCCGTCGACGAACCGGAGCTCCCGGACGAGCCGGCCGGTATCGATCGTCCCGTACGGGACGCCCGTGTGGTGGGCGTCACGGACCAGATAGTCCATCCGATCGACGTCGAGTTCCCCCGAGACCAGCTGGCCGAACTCGCCGTCGCCGGCGATGAGATCGGTCACCGCCGCGGGATCGACGTCGTGTAGCGCGAGTATGCGGGCGATCTCGCCCTCCCCGAGGAGGTCGTCGACCTCGTCGTGCATCCGTCCGGTCCGTCTGGCGACGACCGACTCTATGTTGTGGCTGAACGGCGTGTGGCCGACGTCGTGAAGGATCGCCGCGGCCTCCAGCCGCTTCCGGCGTCGACCGGCGATCCCGAGCCGATCGAGCGCGGCGCGGGCGAGATGATACACCCCGAGGGAGTGTTCGAACCGGGTGTGGTTCGCGCTCGGGTAGACGAGCCCGACCGTCCCGAGCTGTCGGAGCCGCCGGAGCCGCTGGACGGCCGGCGTATCGAGCAGGTCGGCCGCGATCCCCTCGATGGCGATGTGGTCGTGGACGCTGTCCTTGATCGTGACCATCCGTCGGGTCGTTCGTCGCCCTATAATAAAAACCGTCGCGCCGACGGTCCCGTTCGGGGGGCCGGTTCGACGGTCAGATACAAACCCGTCGGCGCGAAAACGGGGGTATGGTTACGTTCCTGGCCGGCGGGACGGGGACGCCGAAGCTCCTGTGGGGCGCCGACGGCGTCTTCGATCCGGGCGAGACGCCCGTCGTCTGCAACACCGGCGACGACGTCGAGATGGGGGGGCTACTCGTCTGTCCCGACGTCGATACGGTACTGTTCTCGGAGGGCGGGATCCTCGATCGGGAGACGTGGTGGGGGATCGGTGGCGACAGCACCGAAACCCACGGGGCAATCGGTGAGTTGGCCGAGGACGCGGGGCTCGACCCCGGCCCACGGTACCTGTCGGACGACGCACAGACTTCCGGACGGGAGATCGCCCGCTGGCGACGCTTCTCGGGCGTCGCTGAGTTCATGGAGCTCGGCGACCGGGATCGGGCGGTCCACGTCACCCGGACCGGACTGCTCGACGAGGGGAAGACGCTCACCGAGACGACGGCGACGCTCGCCGAGGCGCTCGGCGTCGACCGCCCCGTCTTGCCGATGAGCGACGATCCGGTGGCGACGATCGTCCACACCGACGAGGGGCCGATGCACTTCCAGGAGTTTTGGGTTCACCGCCGGGCCGAACCGTCGGTCGATCGGGTCGAGTACCGGGGTGCAGACGGGGCCGAACCGACGTCGGCCGTCCGGGAGGCGCTCGATGCCCCGGTTGTGATCGGCCCTTCGAACCCCGTGACGAGCATCGGGCCGATGGTGGCGATGGACGCCGTCCGGGCGGCCCTGGAGTCGACGCCGGTCGTCGCCGTCTCGCCGTTCGTCGGCGACCGGATCTTCTCGGGACCGGCGGGCAAACTCCTCGAGGCGACCGGATACGAGGCCTCCACGGCCGGCGTCGCCGAGGCCTACCCCTACGCCGACGCGTTCGTCCTCGATACCGACGACGACACGGAACTGGACCGGCCGACTGTTCGGACCGATACCGAACTCGGCTCGCCTGCCGACGGCGAACGCGTCTGTCGGGCCGTCCGGGAGGCGCTCGGGACCGTCGGCGCGGAGGTGGTCTGATGCCGGCGTTCGACCCGCCCGTCGCCGCCGCCTCCCTGTCGGGGGAATCCGACGCCGAATGGGCTCGGAGGGCCGCGCCGTACGTCGGCTGTGCGTTCCTCGGCGGGATCGCCCTCGAGGACGCGACCAGGGCGGCGGCCCGAAAGCTCCGCGAACGCGACCGGACGGAGTTTCTGCCGCCGGACCCGATCGCCTTTATCGACGCGCAACTGGCGGCGCTTTCGGACGTCGACCTCCGTCCGGGGATGAACGTCCGGAGCGCGGCGCCGGAGCCGGTCGCGGCCGCCGCTTCAGTCTGTGCCGATCACGGGGCGGTCCTCGAGATCAACGCCCACTGCCGGCAGGCGGAAATGTGTGCGGCGGGGGCCGGCGAGACGCTTCTGGCCGACGGCGATCGGCTCTGTGAGTACGTCGCCGCCGCGGCAGAAACGGGGGCGACGGTGAGCGTCAAACTCCGGGCGGGAGTGGCCGGCGTCGACCCCCCGGCGCTCTCGGCGCGTCTCTCCGGAGCCGGCGCCGATCTGCTGCACGTCGACGCGATGGACAGCGAACCGGTCGTCGCCGAGATCGTCGACGCCGCCCCCGACGCCGCCGTGATCGCCAACAACGGCGTCCGGGACCGGGCGACCGTCCGGGAGTACCTCGAGTACGGGGCCGACGCCGTCTCGGTCGGCCGTCCCTCGGACACCCCGGCGGTCCTGGCGCGTGTCCGGACGGCGGCCCGGGAGTGGTTCGACGGACGAACGGAACGAACAGAACGAACGGAACGGGGGGCCCGCACCGATGCGTGATCCGGCCGAGAACGCACAGTTGGCGCTGTTGCTCGAGGTGTCGGGGACGCCGAAGCCGGGAAACGTCGACCGTCACCGCGAGTACGAGGACCTGCGCTTCGAGCAGTTCATGGCCGGCGCCGTCGGGGCGCTTCCGGGTCTGCAGTCGGCCGCCGACGGCGACCCGCTCGGCGCCGCCTTCGAGGACGCCGTCGAGGGGATGAGCGAACAGTCGGGCGGCAACACGCAGTTCGGCGCGCTGTTGGCGCTGGCCCCGCTCGTGGCCGCGGCCGCGACCGACCGGCTCACTCCCGAGGCCGTCGCGGCCGTCGTCGGGGCGACGACCGTCGCGGACGCCTGTGGGTTCTATCGCGCCTTCGAACACGTCGACGTCGCCGTCGACGATCCGCCGGAGGGGGCCGACGATCTGGACGTACGTCGGGGACGCGACGCCGTCGGGACCCTCAGAGCGCGGGGACTGGCGCTTTCGGATATCATGGAACTGTCGGCCGACCACGACGGCGTCGCCGCCGAGTGGATCGCGGGCTTCGAACGGAGCTTCGAGGCAGCCGGGTGGCTGCTGGAGGACGACGGACCGGTATATAAACGCGCCTCGCGCGCGTTCCTCCGGCTTCTGGCGGCCGAACCCGACACGTTCGTCGCCACGAGGAACGGCGAGACGGCGGCGACGGAGGCGACACGGCGGGCGCGGGCCGTCCTCGACGGCGAGGAGGATCCCGAGGAACTCGCCGCCGAGTTCGTCGAACGCGATATCAACCCCGGTACGACCGCCGACCTCACGGCGGCGGCGCTTTTCATCGCCCTCGAACGCGGGCTGGAGGTGTGACGTGACGGACGCCGAGTGGCCCCTCGAACTCGAAGGCGTCACCGAGTCGGTGGTGACGACGCTCGGGCCGAACGGCCGCTGGAACGTCGCCGCGCTCGGGCTGTTCGCCGGCGACCCGGTGACCGCCCGGACCTGGGGTCGGACGCGGACGCGTCGGAACTTCGAAACCGAGGGGGGCGGCTACGTCCAGTTCGTCCGGGATCCGGTCGATTTCGTCGACGCCGCCTGTTCGATCCGCGAGGAGGACGAGCCGGTCCTACCGAGTGCCGACGCGTGGGCGTCCGTCGACGCCGGGGCGATCGACCGCGGGACCGAAGGCGGGACGGAGTGGGTAGAGTGGGAACTACACCCGATCGAATCGGCGATCGAACGTGAAACCGTGTCCACGACGAATCGCGGGTACTACGCCGTGATCGAGGCGACCGTCGCCGCCTCGCGGCTCGATGTCCCCGAATACGACACCGAGACGCTCAGAGAGCGCATCGCGTACTTCGAGGGCGTCGTCGAACGCTGTGGCGCTCCCCGCGATCGGGCAGCCTTCGAGCGCTTCCGCGAACACGTCGATCTCGGTGCCGGGAACGGAGACGAAGAATAGTTCGGCGCCCTGCCGCCGGTCCCGAGACCGTGCCGACGGTGCGGAACGGGGCGGTTACTCTCCGGACGGGGAGGTCGAGCCGACGAAGGACTCGATCCGATCGCGGTAGGTGCCGAGGCCGAGACCCCCGATAAACAGGAGCAGTCCCGAGAGCACGATCCATGTGAGGTTTGCGTGTTCCGTCCCCGTGTGCAACAGTACGTCGAGCATACCGCGGCTACGACGACGGAATATAAAAACTCTGCTACAAATGTCGGGCATCGACAAGCCCGAGTCGGTTCGGGGTTCCGAACGTCTCCCGAGGGGCCCGCGATGGGCGCCGCGGTCCTGGCGGGCCGATCGGAGCGGACGGCTCGTGTTACGGGGACGACGCCGGCGATGTCCCGCGGTCGCGTTCGGGCCCTCCGTCGGCCATCTTCCGCTCGCCGCGGGGGAACCACGCGAGTTCGTGGTCGGCGTCGAGACTCGCGAATACGGGATCGTCGAGCGACACCTTGTCGGCGTGGTTGTGCATACAGCCGACGACGTCCCCCGAATCGATCTCGACGCGGTAGAGGACGGTCGGGCCGAGATACCGACGGTGGACGACCTCCCCGTTTGCCTCACCGGGGGCCGCCGGCCGGGCGCGGACGTCGTCCGGGCGGACCATGAGATCGATCTCGCTCCCGACGTAGGCGTCGGTGAGACCGTTGATCTGATCGAACGGGATACAGCCGACCCCGGTCTCGACGCAGTCTTGCTTGACGTGGCCGGCGACGAAAGAGGCGTGGCCGAGGAACCCCGCGACGAACCGCGATTCGGGCTGCTGGAAGACCTCCTCGGGCGTGCCGATCTGGTCGATGCTGCCCTCGCTCATCACCGCGACGCGATCGGAGATCGACATCGCCTCCTCCTGGTCGTGGGTGACCGAGACGGCGGTAACGCCGGCCTCCTTCAGGATCTCTCTGACCTCCTCGCGCATCTCGACGCGGAGATCGACGTCGAGGTTCGAAAACGGCTCGTCCAACAGGAGCAATCGCGGCTCGGGTGCGAGCGACCGGGCGAGGGCGACCCGCTGTTGTTGTCCGCCGGAGAGTTCGTCCGGGGATTTTTCGCCGTGGTCGGCGAGCCCGACGAGTTCGAGGAGTTCCTCGACCCGCGCGTTCCGCTTTTCCTCGGGCCACTCCTCGATCCCGAAAGCGATGTTTTCGCGGGCCGATAGGTGCGGAAACAGCGCGAATTCCTGGAAGACGACGCCGACGTCCCGCTTTTCGGCCGGGACGAAGTCCGATCCGGTGACGGACGATCCTTCGAGACGGACGGTTCCGGAGTCGGGACGCTCCAACCCGGCGATGAGCCGAAGCGTCGTCGTCTTGCCGCAGCCCGAAGGGCCCAGAAGCGTCAACAGCTCGCCGTCGCGGACCGTCAGCGAGAGATCCCGAATCACGGTCGTTCCGTCGTAGGATTTCCGGAGATCCTCCAGCTCCAACACTGACCGCCGCGTCGACCCCGTCGCCCGGTCTGACGTCCCGTCGAGTACCTCACGATCGGTCGCCTCCGGCTGTCTGAGTTCACTGGACACCGCGATCACCTCCGATGGTCCCTGCCGGATCGCTTGCGTTCATCACTGCGGCTATTGTTTAGGCACACCAAAAACCCTTCCGTTCGATCCCACGTGGCCGGGGTCGGGCCGAGTGGCACGACGACCGGCAGTTCGGCTGAACGTGTGGAGTCCCTTCGGCGGGCTATTCGTTCCGATCGTCGCTGCGGTCTTCTCTTTTCTCCTCCGTGTCCGTCGCGTCGACCGGCCCCTCGTCGTCGAGTTCGTCCTTGATCGAAGCCAACTCCGCGTCGACGTCGATCCCGACGTCGTCGACCCCGTCTTCCGCCGAACCGATACCGGTCCCGGCGGGACCGTCGCCTTCGATACCGTTCCCGTCCTCCGATTCCGCGACGGCGTCCGAAAGCCGCTCGTCGACCTCCGTCCGGAGGTCGCGGGCCTCCTCGAGCAGCCGCCGGAGTTCCGGGTTCGAGGGGTCGCCAGCCGCGGCGGCCGACTGCAGTTCCGCGAGGGCCTCATCGAGCCGCCGCAGCGTCTCACGGCTGGCCGCCGCGAGCCGATCGCGCCCGACCTCGCCGACCGTCTCGAGCGAGCCGGTACGCGAGGATCGGTCGGCTCCCGTTGCGGCGTCGAGCGGGCGACCGTCGGCGACCCGGAGGGCGGCGGCCAGAAGCTCTAGCGTTCGGATACTCGCCTCCAGGAGTGCGATGACGGTCGGGATGGTGTACTGTTCGGTAAACCGGAGGATTTCGCCGGGACTGGGCGGCCGCGGCAGCCCGAGCGGTCCACGGGGCGGTTCCTGCAGCTCCGATCGAAGCGCTTTCAGAGTCTCGGAGAGTTCCGCCGTCGCCTCGGTGAGTTCGCGCTCGCGGTCGTCCATACCCCTACTGGATCGCGGAGCGTCAAAACAGTACGTCCTCGGAACGGCCCGTCCGGTTTCCCGGTATCGGCGCGGTTTCCCCCCGTCGGCGGGGCACCAATCCGGACCGCCGATCGGTTCCGGACGGCCGTCCCCCGCCATCTGTATGTGAATGGGTAACATTCTTGAGCCGGCTCGTCGTACGGGTACCCATGAGATTCGTTATCGTCGGCGCCGGACGGGTCGGGCGGCGAACGGCACGCGTACTCCGGGAGGAGGACCACGAGGTCGTCATCGTCGAACCCGACGTAACGAAGGTCGAGCGGCTCCGCAAGGAGGGTTTCACCGTCGTTGCGGGCGACGGCAGCGACGAGGCCACGCTCCTCGAGCAGGACCTCGAGACCGTCGATGGGGTCGCAGCGCTATCGGGGGATCTCGCCGTCAACTTCCTCGTCTGTATGATCGCCAAACGCCACGAGTGTCGGACCGTCCTGCGGGTCGACGACGACGACCGCGAGTACATCATCGGCAAGTACGCCGACGACGTCGACGAGGTGATCTATCCCGAGCGCCTCGGCGCGATCGCCGCGAAAAACGCCCTCGTCGGCGGCAGCGTCCGGGCCGTCGCCGACATCGCCCACAACCTCCAGTTGCTCGAACTCACGGTCACGCCGGGCTCGCCGATGCGGGGGTACTCGCTGTCGGAACTGGAGTTGCCCGCCGACGCCCGCGTCCTCGCGTTCGGGAAAGAGGGCGAACAGCTCGATCTCCCCGACGCGGACGCCTCGCTGGAGGCCGGCGACCGCGTCGTCGTGATCGCCGACTTCGACGTCCTCCGTGAAGTCGAACAGATCATCGTCGGCGAGACCGATCCCGCGCTCGCACAGGGGGGTGTCTGAGGATGGTCGTCGCCTACGTCATGGTCAAAGCCCACACCGGAAACGCCGGACGGCTCAGGGAGGACATCGAGGCGACCGACGGCGTCGTCTCGGCGCACATCGTCGCCGGCGACGTCGACGTCATCGCGAAACTCGAGGTCGACTCGCCGGCGATGGTCAAAGACATCGCGGCCGACGCGATCCGGACGCTTTCGGGCGTCGAGGACACCCACACCTACATTGCCATGGAGTAACCCCTCCGTCCGTGGTTTCGGAAGCGTTAAAGGATCCAGCGGCTTTTGTTCGAATGCGGGCCGGTGGGGTAGCTTGGTATCCTTCGGCCTTCGGGTGGCCGTAACCACGATTCAAATTCGTGCCGGCCCATACACCCCATCAGTATTTTGCGACCTCAACCGAGTAGAGCCGTCTCTATCCGGGGCGAAGCACCGAGACCGACCTCGAGGCCGATGTCGAGACGTTCAAGCGAACCGCCGCCGTCACCCAAACCCGCGAAACCGAGAGCTTTCTGTTCACCTTCGACGGCGCTTGCGGCTTCTGGACGAAAGCGGGGCCGTCATCACGACCGGCGATCGCGGGACTCCCATCCCTGGACAGCCCAGGAACCGATCGGCGAACCAGGGGGATCGCCACCAGCGCCGGGGTCGTTATAGTAGTCAGTAGAACTGTTTACACACCATTCACAGCCGGATGGCCAGCGACAGCCACGCTGGCCGGACACTCGCGAGTGGATCTGCACTGACGTCTACCGACTACTATAGTGTACCGTCCCCCGGGAGCTTTTTCAAATTCCCAACCACATAGGATTCAGCAGCTAGCTAGCCAGCCTCCAGCGTCAAAATCCAAACGAGGGGGGCGATCAATACTTCCGAAGAGGTACTACCGCAGGTAACGCCGGGCGGGTTCGCCCCCTGTCACGCCTCCAATCAGAAATCTCAACGCTTTTCATTGTCGTCGGTGAACGCGGGGTATGGGAGTTGACTACACGGATCTTCAGGATCCCAACGCGGAGTACACGATGCGGGAGCTATCGGCGGAGACGATGGGCGTTACCGGCGAGCGAGGCGGCGGCCGGGACGTCGAGATCACCGACGTCCAGACGACGATGATCGACGGCAACTACCCCTGGACGCTCGTGCGGGTATACACCGACGCGGGCGTCGTCGGGACGGGCGAGGCTTACTGGGGGACCGGCGTCCCCGAACTCATCGACCGAATGTCCGCGTTCATCGAGGGGGAGAACCCCCTGGACATCGACCGGCTGTACGAGCATCTGATCCAGAAGATGTCAGGCGAGGGCTCCATCGAGGGGCTCACCGTCACGGCGATCTCCGGGATCGAGGTCGCCCTGCACGACCTCGCCGGGAAGCTGCTCGAGGTGCCGGCCTACCAGTTGCTCGGCGGGAAGTACCGCGACCGTGTGCGGGCGTACTGCGACTGTCACACCGAGGAGGAGGCGGACCCCGACGCCTGCGCCGCGGAGGCCGAACGGGTCGTCGACGAGCTGGGCTTCGACGCCCTGAAGTTCGATCTCGACGTGCCCTCCGGCCACGAGAAGGACCGCGCCAACCGCCACCTGCGGCCGGGCGAGATCCGCCACAAGGCCGAGATCGTCGAGAAGGTGACCGAGGCAGTCGGCGACCGCGCCGACGCCGCCTTCGACTGTCACTGGTCGTTCGATGCGGGTTCGGCGAAGCGACTCGCGGATGTCGTCGAGGAGTACGACGTCTGGTGGCTCGAGGACCCGGTCCCGCCGGAGAACATCGAGGTGCAGGAAGACGTCACCGCGTCGACAGTGACGCCGATCGCCGCCGGGGAGAACCGCTATCGGGTCACCGAACTGCGCCGCCTGCTGGAGAACGGCGGGGTCGACATCGTCGCCCCCGACATGCCGAAGGTCGGCGGGATGCGCGAGACCCGCAAGATCGCCGACGTCGCCAACCAGTACTACGTTCCCGTGGCGATGCACAACGTCTCCTCGCCGATCGGGACGGTCGCCTCCGCCCACGTCGGGACGGCGATCCCCAACTCCCTTGCCGTGGAGTATCACGCCTACGAGGTGGACTGGTGGAGCGATCTCGTCGAGGAGACCGTCATCGAGGACGGATACGTCGAGATCCCCGAAACGCCCGGTCTTGGCCTGACCCTGGATCTGGACGTCGTCGCCGAACACATGGTCGAGGGAGAGACCCTGTTCGACCCGGCGTAACTGGGCCCCTGTCCCCGGATCCGCGCTGTTCGACGGGGCCGGGCGCCGATCGAGGCCGACTGCTCCGGCCGGGCGGCGCTCCGAAAACCCCACAGCCCGATCGGCCGATCTGACGCCCCGGGGGACTATCTATCGGGCGTCCGTTCGTTTCGGTGATGACGTTCGATCCCGACCGAGTCACGACGATCACGTTCGATTCCTACAGCACGCTCGTCGACGTGGACGCGGCCGAGGCGGCGCTGGCCGATCGCGTCGACCGACCCGAACCCGTCTCGAAGCTCTGGCGGGCGCGTTCGCTCGAGTATACCTTCGTCGCGAACCACATCGACGCCTACCAGCCGTTCTACGAGATGAACCGCGACGCCCTCCAGTACGCGCTGGACGCCCACGGGGTGGATCTCTCCACGGCGGAGCGCGACGAGATCCTTGCAGTGTATCACGAACTCGACGTCTTCGACGACGTCCGCGAGGGCATCGAACGGCTCCGAAACGGTGGCTATCCGTGCTACGTCGTTTCGAACGGGAACCCCGAGATGCTGTCCTCGATGATCGAACACGCCGACATCGGTGATCTGATCGAGGACTCGATCAGCGCCGACGAGGTGCGGCGGTTCAAGCCCGACGCCGAGATCTACCGACACGCCGCCGGGCAGACGGGGACACCGATAGGGAAGATCGCCCACGTGACGGCCGGCTGGTTCGACGTCATGGGTGCCAGACACGCGGGGATGCAGGGCGTTCGGGTCGATCGGAAGGCGACCCCCTGGGAACCGTTCGACGGCGAACCGGACCTGACGATCGAATCGTTTCACGAACTGGCCGACGCGCTGGGCGTTTGACCGATCGGTTCGGGGAGAGGAGACCCCCGGCGATCTCTGTATCGCCCGATCGGGCAGTCCGACCACGGGTTTATTTATAAGTGTGTTCGCATACGTAGCCAATGCAGACCGAACTCGCGGAGGTTTTCGTTCGAGCCGTCGGCACCTCGCCCGCGGTCCAGGCCCTCGCCGGGGGCATCGTCATCGCCTCGATGAACCTCATCGGCGCCTCGCTCGTCCTCGTCTGGCGGAACCCATCCGAGCGGGCACTGGACGGGTTGCTCGGGTTCGCCGCCGGCGTGATGCTCGCTGCCGCCTTCACCAGCCTCATCATCCCCGGTATCGAGGAGTACTCCGGCGGGAACCCGTTACCGACGCTGATCGGCGTCGGACTCGGCGCGCTGTTTCTCGACCGGGCCGACGCCCTCGTTCCGCACGCCCACTACCTCCTGACTGGAAGCCGCCGGACGGACGCCGCAGGGCAACACGAAACGCTTCCCGTCTCCGACGAACGTCTGGCCGGCGTGGTCCTTTTCATCCTGGCGATCACGCTGCACAACATGCCCGAGGGGTTGGCCGTCGGCGTCGGGTTCGGCGCCGCGGCGGGCGATCCCGCGCGGATCGGCGGGGCCTTGTCGTTGATGGTCGCGATCGGGATCCAGAACGTTCCTGAGGGGCTTGCCGTCTCGGTCGCGGCGCTGAACGCCGGCCTCGACCGTCGACTGTACGCCGCGATCGCCGGCGTCCGGGCCGGAGTCGTCGAGATCCCGCTGGCGGTGCTGGGTGCGGTCGCCGTGGCCACGGTCGAGCCCCTGTTACCGTACGCGATGGGCTTTGCCGCCGGCGCGATGCTGTTCGTGATCTCCGACGAGATCATCCCCGAGACGCACAGAAGCGGCTACGAACGCGTGGCGACGCTCGGCGTGATGGCCGGTGTTATCGTCATGCTGTATCTCGATATCGCGCTGGCCGGGTGAGACCGTACGGTACGGAGACAGGCAACCGCGGTTCGCGCGACGGTAGATCGGCCTGCGGAAGGAACCACCAACGAGTAGTATCTCGGGTCGCTACGGTACCCCAGATCGAATGTCACGTTTCCGGCCGGACCTCCGACGGTGGTCACGAGTTCCCCTCTGGGGGCGACGCGCGATCAAGACGATCGTCGCCATCACTGCGCTCATCCTCGTTTCGTCGCTTCTGTATCACTACCTCTTGATCACCTTCGAGGGGCGGTCCCCCCGGTACGGCCACTCCCTGCAGGTGGTCATCGAGACCTACACCGGGACGGGGTACGGCTCGGACGCTCCCTGGGAGAGCCCCGTGACGAACGCGTTCGTCTCGATCATGGATCTCTCGACGTTTCTGCTGCTTTTCATCGTCTTCCCGTACGTCTTCCGTCCGGTCCTCGAGAACGCGCTGTCGCCGACCGTTCCCACCGTAACCGACGCGTCAGACCACGTCGTTATCTGCGGAACCGAACAGCAGAGCCGACGGCTCATCGAGGAACTCGACGCCCGGGGGGCGGAGTACGTCGTTATCGCTGCCACCGAGGAGGCCGCCCTGGAGCTGGTGGCGGACGATATCCCGGCGATTGCGGGGGATCCCACGGCGGTCGAAACCCACCGAAACGCCCGCGTCGACGACGCACGGGCAGTCGTCGTCGATACCGAGGACAGTCGGTCGGTGAGCGCCCTGCTGGCGATCAGAGAGGTCGACGAGACCACCCGATCCGTCGTGTTGGTCGAGGCTCTGGACCACGAACGTCACCTTCGTTACGCCGGTGCAGACCGGGTGTTGACCCCGAGACAGCTTCTCGGCCGCCGGATCGCCGAACGGATCCTGACCGAAACCAGCCCGACGCGCAGCGACAGCGTCACCCTTGGCGGGGAATTCGCGACACTCGAGTTGACGGTCTTCGAGGACAGCCCGATCCGCAACAGGGCGATCGAGGAGATCGAGGCGACGGCCGGCGGAACGGTAACCGTTCTCGGGATGTGGCGTGACGGACGGTTTCTCGAGTTTCCCGACCCGGAGACGACAGTCGATGAAAACACGGTGTTGCTCGTGGCCGGGCAGGAAGGAGAAATCCGGGACCTGGAGGCCGAAACGTACCGGGGACGCGACGTAGAGCCGACGGTTATCGTCGCCGGCTACGGGGTCGTCGGATCGACGGTACGGGAGGCCCTCGATCGCTCGACGGCCGAGTGTACGGTCGTCGACCTCAAAGACCGGCCGGACGTTTCCGTCGTCGGCGACGTGACCAAGGAGGCAACGCTGCAGACGGCCGACATCGAGGACGCGACCGTCTTCGTCGTGACGATCGCCGACGACGACGAGGCGATCCTCTCTATCGTCCTCGCCGACGAACTCGCCACCGATCTGGACATTATCGCCAGGATGAACCGCGGGGGGAACACGGCGAAGGCGCGCCGGGCAGGTGCCGATTACGCTCTCAGCCTCCCGGGAATAAGCGGCCGGGTGCTCGCCGAAGAGGTCCTCCAGGAGGACGTCCTCTCGTATGGCCGCCAGCTGAAGACGGTCCGTATCGACGCGGACCCGTATGCGGGACGGACGCTCGGGGACACCGAGATCGTCGAGACCGATTGCATCGTTCTCGCCGTCGAGCGCGAGGGGGAACTCGTGACGGACGTGGGTCAGTCCTTCGAGCTCGACGACGGTGACCGGCTCCTTCTCGTCGGGCCCGACGAGGAGCTAAACGCGATCGAGAACAGCCACGAGTGATCCGGTTTCGGTCGGCCCACAGGCGGGAACGTGACCGCGCGACGAGTGAGTATGTATTTGAGCGTCCGGGTTGAACGCCCGAAAAGAGAATGCTTGAGTCGATCCTGTTTTTCGTCGGTGTCGGCGTCGCCTGTTTCGTCGCGTACAACATCGGCGGTGCGACCACGGGCCCCGCCTTCGCTCCGGCGGTCGGCGCGGCCGTCGTCACGAAGGTCATCGCCGCCGGGCTCATGTCGGTGTTTTTCTTCGCCGGCGCCTGGACGATCGGGCGCCGGGTCGTCGACACGCTGGGACAGGAACTGGTCCGGGATCCGGCGGTCTTTACGCTCCCGGCCAGTATCGTCGTGCTCTTTTTCATCGGCGGCGCGCTGTTCGTCGGTAACGTCTTCGGCGTCCCGGCCTCGACGTCGATGACGGCGGTCGGATCCATCGCCGGCCTCGGCCTCGCGTCGGGACAGCTGAACTGGGCGGTGATGGGCGAGATCGTTTCGTGGTGGATCGTCGCGCCGATCATCGGCTTCTGGGTGGCCGGTATGATCGGGCGATACTTCTACGTCTACCTGGACAACTTCATCGCGATCGATCAGACCGACGGCCCGCTCGTGGAGTTCGACCGACGCGGTGGGGTCCCGCGGCCGGTTCTCGGTCCGGGAACTACGCGTCGTGAACTGATCGGTTCGAGCGTCGTCGTCGGGATCGGCTGTGTCATGGCGTTCGGCTCCGGGACTAGTAACATCGCAAACGCCATCGCGCCGCTGGTCGGGAGCGGCCAACTGGATATGAACGTCGGGATCGTCATCGGGTCGGTCGCCGTCGCCGCCGGGGCGCTCACGATCGGCCGGCGAACGATGGAGACGCTCGGCAACGACATCACCCATCTCCCGTTGACCGCGGCGATCGTGGTCGCGACGATCAGTTCGCTGCTCGTCATCGGGCTCTCCTCGATCGGCGTCCCGGCGAGCTTCGTCGTCATCGCGACGATGTCGATCGTCGGCCTCGGGTGGGGTCGAGCTACACGTACGACGAAGGTCGCAGACAGCGTCCAGGGCCGGGAGGCGCCCCGGGCGTCCGTCGGCGCGCTGGCGGCAGACGAGGAGACCGCGACTGTGGGCGATCCGACCATCTCCGTCGAGAGCGATCCGGACCCGATCGGCGAGGAGGAACCCGAGGAGGTTCCGGCGGCGTCGGAGCTCTTCGATCCGTCGACGACCGCCCGCGTCGTGATCATGCAGAACGTCGTTCCGATCTTCGCGACCATCGGCTCCTACGCGACGTTCCTCCTGTTTTTCGGCGTCCGTTGAGGCCCCACAGACCGGCTCCCGCTGGGGTCGAGCGCGGGATCGGTAACGTCGGGATAATTATACCGTCTCCGGCCATAGTCGACGTATGATTTCTCGGGTACTCGTCGCGATGGACGACTCGGAGATGGGAGAACGAACGCTCGAGTACGCGCTCGAAGCCCACCCCGACGCGGAAACGACGGTGCTGTACGTCGTCGGGGGACCGTCGACGATGGGCGGTCAGGCGACGGGACTGGCTCTCTCGGCGGATTTCGAGGAAGCGACGGACGATCTGGCCCGGGAGGTCTTCGAGAGCGCACGCGAAATCGCCGCCGAACACGACGCCGAAATCACCACCGAGGTACAGGTCGGGCATCCGGTTCGGGTGATCCTCAATCGGGCCGATGCGTACGATACGGTCGTGATCGGAGCCCACACTGGCTCGGTCGCCGACCGCCTCTTCGTCGGCAACGTTGCCGAGAAAGTCTTCCGTCGATCGCCGGTCCCGGTGACGGTCGTCCGATGAGCGAAGCGGGGGAGGTACGCGGCGTCGACGTTGACGACGAGACCCGGTGTGCACATTACGATTCCGAGTCGGACGTGGTCGCGATCAGGTTCGGCTGCTGTGGGACGTATTACGCCTGTTTCGAGTGCCACGCGGCGCTCGCCGATCACCCGCCGGAACCGTGGCCGACGGCCCGTCGGACGGAGCCGGCGGCCCGGTGCGGCGTCTGCGGAGCCGACCTGACTGCGACCGAGTACACCTCCACCGACGCGTGCCCGAACTGTGAGGCCCGCTTCAACCCCGGCTGCGCCGAGCACTACCACCTGTACTTCGAGTGGATCGACGCCGCCGATAGCGACTGAGCGCCGTCTTGCGTAGGGTTTTCAACGTCGCCACCCCGACGGTCAGTATGGCTTTCGACGACCTCGCGTGGCGAACGCTCGGCTCGGAGATCGATTACACCTGCCCCGGCTTCGACGTCGTCCGTGACGACGTTCGGCTCCCGGACGGCACCGAAACCGAGTTCCACTACGTCTCGGAACCGCCGTCGGTCGTCGTGTTGCCATTCACCGAGGACGGCGATGTGGTCGTCATCCGGGAGTGGCGACAGGCCGTCGAGCGTGTGAATTTCGGGCTGCCCGCGGGCGGGCTCGAGGACGAAGACGCCGACGTTTCGGCCGCCGCGAGACGGGAACTACGGGAGGAAACCGGCTACGAGGCCGGCGACGTCGAACGGGTCGGGACGTACGAACCGGCCAACGGGCTCTTCGATTCGGTCCTTCACTACGTCCTCGCACACGGGTGTGAACCCACCGCGTCGCAGGAACTCGATCACAACGAATCGATCGCCGTCGAAACGAGGACCTTCGAAGAACTCAGATCGAAAGCCCTCGACGGCGATCTCCGCGACGGACGGTCGGCGCTGGCCGTGTTACAGTATGCCGTACGGTCCGACGAGTAGTCGATCTACTCCTCGATCTCGACGGTTTCGATTTCGACGTCCTCGTGGGGGGCGTCTTTGGCGCCGGTCGGCAGCGACCCGATCTCCTCGACGACGTCCATCCCGTCTATCACCTGACCGAAGACGGCGTGTTTGCCGTCCAGGTGTGGGGTCGAATCGAGCGTGATGAAGAACTGGCACCCGTTCGTGTTCGGACCGGAGTTGGCCATCGAGAGGATCCCGGGGCCGTCGTGGGTCAGATCGTCGTGAAACTCGTCGTCGAACTGATAGCCGGGGCCGCCACGGCCGGTACCGGTCGGGTCCCCGCCCTGGATCATGAAGTCATCGATGACCCGGTGGAATTCGACGCCCTCGTACAGCGAGTCGCCGCGGATCTCGCCGGTCTCGGGATCCTCCCACGTGACGGTGTCGGGTGCCGGTTCCCCGTCGGCCGCGGGGTCGTGTCGGGCCAACTCGAGGAAGTTCTCGACGGTCCGGGGGGCGCGTCCCTCGAACAGTTCGACGGTGATGTCGCCGTGGGTCGTCCGCAGCGTCACGGTCGGGTTCTCGGAGTCTTCGACGTCTCTACCGTTGCTCATACCTGTCGGTGGGGTGGCCGCCGCAAAAGACTGCCGACTCCCGGCTCGGGAGGGTCGATCCCGCGCGGCCTCAGGGGGCGAGCGCTTCGAGCGTCCGCCGTCGCTCGGCGTCGTCCATTCCGTCGAAGAAGCCGATCTGGACCGAATCGACCGCCTCGATCGCCTCGAAGCGCTCGACCTGTCGGCGCGCCTCCTCGGGTGTTCCGGCGGCGACGACCTCGTCTAGCAGTTCGTCCGGGACGGCCTCGATCGCACCCGATTTATCGCCGTCGAGCCACGTCTCTCGGACCGTCTCGGTCACCGTCTCCCAGCCGGCCTCGGCGATCGCCTTCCGGTAGAAGGGACCGTACAGCGCGATCATAAAGGCCACCTGCGAGCGGGCGTACTCGCGGGCCGTCTCCCGATCCTCCAGGGCACAACACCGGAGCGTGTAGGCGACCCTGACGTCGTCGACGCTGCGGTCGCCCAGCTCGACGCCGCGACGGAGATCCCCGATCCGGTCGCGGAACCCCTCGTAGGGGATGAGCTGTGGCACCCAGCCGTCGGCGAACCGCCCGGCGAGTTCGGTCGCCTTCGGGCCGAGGGCGGCCACGTCGACCGGCGCCGGCTCCTCGGGCGGCGCACAGCCCAACGCGATCCCGTCGGGGGTGTAGATATCACCGTCGTAATCGAGCCGATCGCCCGACTGGACCTGTCTGACGATCTCGATCGTCTCCCGGACCCGACGGAGGGGTCGGTCGAACTCGACGCCGTGCCAGTCCTCCGCCAGCGCCGGCGAGGAGGCGCCGATCCGGAGCCGGTACCGGCCGCCGCTCAACTCCTGTATCGTCACGGCGGTCTGTCCGATGAGCGCTGGCGATCGCGAGTACGGCGAGATCACGTCGTTCGTGATACCGATCTCGTCGGTCTCGCTGGCGAGAACGCCTAAGACCGTCGGCACGTTCCGGCCCGACGTCTCGCCGGTCGTCAGGAATCCGTACGCGAGCTCCTCGGCATAGCGGGCTAGCGAACACACCTCGGAGAGGTCGTCGTACTGGCCGAGGGGTAACACCACGTCGCGGCTGGGTTCGGGTGACATACGGGACCGTGGGTCCGTCCGTACATCAAACCAGCCATCGACTGGAGGACGCCCGGGTGGTTTCTTTTCGGCCATCAGCCGTCTTCCCGGCTAGCCAACAGACACATACCGTTCGCCCCCATCGGATACGACGATGAAACGACGGGAACTACTCGCCGGGGCGGGCGGTCTCGCGGCCGTCGGAACTGCCGGCTGTCTCGGGGTGGTCGGCCTGGACGAACACGAGGCGACGCCGGCCGGTGTCGAGGCGTCCGTTCGCGATGAGACCGGCTACGAACAGGTCGATATCGAGGAAGCCGTCGTCGAGCGAACCTTCGAGATTGCGGGAACCTCCCAGGAAGTCCGCGTGACGAACTACCTGACCGAACACGAGAAGGCCATCGACCTGGGCCCGCTCGGATCGGTACGGGCGGCCGCGTTCGCACTCCTGACGTCGCCACAGATCTCCATCGCTGGACAGGGGCTGAACCCGATCGCCGATATGTCCTCCGAGGAACTCATCGGCCAGATCGAGGCCGATTTCGACGCGATAAACGACCCCGAACACGTCGCCGACGAGACCGTGAGCCTCCTCGACCAGGAGACGACGGGGTCGCTCTTCGAGGCCGAAGCGGAGTTCGAGGGCATGACAGTCGACGTGAACATCCACATCACCGAGAGCGTCCGGACGGCGGACGATCACCTGGTCACGATCGGCGTCTACCCGGTCCCGGTACAGGAAGTCGAGGAGGACAACATCGCCGCGCTGCGCTCCGGTATCGTCGAACGCATCGAGTGACGTCCGGCCGGGCAGGTCACTCGGAGCCGACCTCCGGGAGCGCGTCTCCGAGTTCGAGTTCTCGTCGCCGGAACGCGAGGACGAGCCGGAGGACCACCGCGTACCCGACGACGGTGAACACGACGGCGATGACGAGATTGCCGACGAGGAGCCGGGCGACGATATCCGGTCCGGCGGACAGCGAGACGCCGGAAAGCGAAATCCCGGGGACGGGACCGAGGATCCGGTTCCCCAACCAGAAGCTCGCCGCGTAGACGCCCCACTTCACGGCCGGATTAAGCACGACGACCGAGGCCAAAAGCGCGAGCTTGCAGACGCGGTCCGATATCGCGGCGAGGAGGACGAAAACCAGCAGTCCGGTCCCGAGTGTCGGGAGCGCCGTGATGAACACCCCGGCTGCGAAGCTCGCGGCGACGTCGTGTGGCGAGTGTTCCGTCTCGAAGGCCGTCTCGAGGGTAGAACGGACCCGATCGCGGTAGGCGATCAGGCGTCCGGGGACCATCTATGGGCACTGTTCGTGCCGAACGGGTATCAACGTTCGCCGGGGTCGGTCCCCCGCCGCTTTTCGAGAACCAGCTCGGCGATCCCCGAGAGGTGGGCCTGTCCGAAGACCGCCACCAGAAGCGCCCCGAGCGAGTTGAACATCAGATCCCGGACCGTATCGTCGAGACCGTGCTGGGCCAGTGGCATCGAGACGCCCGTCGCGTCGGCTGCCATATCGAGCCCGAACTCGAAAAGCTCCCAGACGACACCGAACGCGAGGACGACGACGAGGACGTAGACGAAAAAGAACCGCCGCGGGAGGTGGATCCGGTCGCTGTGGAGATCGACCCCGCGGGCGAACGTGTAGCCGACGCCGGCGACGAGTGACGCCGACATACCGTGGGTCAGGTGGTCCCACCAGCCGATCTGTGCGTAGAGCCCGGCCGATCCCATGGTGTGTAGAAAGACTGCGAGCGTGATCCATAGCCCGAGCCACGGGTCCAGCGGCGTCTCGTAGTTCCGTTCGAGGGCCGCCGGCGCGAAGGTGATGAGAAGCGAGATGCTCCCGTTCGTGATCGCCTTTGGTTCGCCATAAGCGATCCCGTAACCGATGATCCCGACCAGTACCAGTTGCATCCCGCGTGTGAGCCGGCGCTGGTTCCGAAACGACGGACGCGGCAACAGCGCCGTCATCGGAGTACCTCCAGAAGCTTCCTGCCGAGCCTCCGTCCGCGGCGCTTGAAGTACGCGTCGAAGAGCACACCGGCGACGAGGCCCGCGAGTGAGACCCAGAGGAACTCGACGGAGAGCGCCGCGTTGGCTTCCATCTGTGTCATTCCCGGCTCCGAGAGGAACTGTGTCCCGAGCAGTCGATCGGCGTTCCATCTGAGGACGGTCCACGCGGCCCCGGAGGCCATCGTGGTCATGGTTACGAAGACCACCGCGAACCAGTGGGTCATCCGGACGCTCGTGAACGTGTGTAGCTCGA
This sequence comes from Natronomonas aquatica, assembly GCF_024449025.1. Classification (GTDB taxonomy): domain Archaea; phylum Halobacteriota; class Halobacteria; order Halobacteriales; family Haloarculaceae; genus Natronomonas; species Natronomonas aquatica. The sequence continues at coordinate 119,128 of NZ_JAHLKM010000003.1, forward strand.
CGGTGACGACGAGCGCCAGTCCGGCGATCGAGAGGTAGTAGGCGAACGTGCCGAGTTCGCCGCCGAAGACCCCCCGAACCAGGATCGGCAACAGCGCCAAAACCAGCACCTCCCACGGGAGCATCATCCGCCAGTCCCGGTAGGCGACCGGCGGTACGAGGACGATAACGCCTGTCACGGCGACAAAGAGGACCCAGAGCCGGTCGAAATCCAGCAGGCTCTTGAGGAAGACGGTTCCGAGGATCCCGACGAGAACCCACGAGAGGATGGCGTTCACCCGCCCGCTCCCTAACAGCTCCGCAAGCAGATCTTCCGGCTCCCCCGAAGGCGTCCCGTCGGCCGATCGGTCGCCGTGGGGCATGTACTGACAGCACGCCCGTTACGGATATAAAGTCACCCTTCGGGAACGTCCCGTCCGTGGATCGTCGCCCTGTCGGTCTCGACGGACGGGTGGTCGAAACAAAACCTTCAATTGCGCGTTCGCTTTATTTCCGACCGTTATGGTCGACCGAGACGATCTCCGACGGCAGTTCACCGAAGCGTTCGAGGGCGCCGACTACCCGGTCACGAGCCCGATGGATCTCGTCCCCGCCTTGCCACAGGGCCCCGGAACCAAGTTTGAATCGGAGGAGTTCTCGATGACAGCGATGGAGCTCAGCACCAAAGCGAGCGGGAACCAGGAGTTTCCCTACGAGACCGTCGAGGAACTCGTCGACGACGTGATGGAAGCACTCGAGGACGAAGGGCACCTGTAGCGCGTCTCTCCGTATCTCTCCTCCCCGAATGAACGAGACGACTTTCGTGAAACTCTCGGCGCTCGCTTTCGGGCTCGTCCTGGTGAGCTTTCTGATTCGCGGCCTCTCGCGGCTCGTCGTGACCGCCGGGACGGCCTCGCTGCTTTCGGCGCCGACGATGCTTCTCGGCGCCGGGCTGATCGTCCTTCTCACGCTCCGTTCGGTGCTGGCGATCTCCGGGATCCGCCCGCTTGGGCGATGACGGAGGTCACCGTCGTTTCGTGAATCCGTTCAGACCCCGGCTTCCGTCTCGGCGATCGGGGCGGTCTCTATGAGGCGGGCGATCTCCTCGGGGAGGCTCTGTTCGCCGTCGGGCGTCCGGACGGTCACGAGCCCGAACGGTGCGATCTCGACGACCTCGATTTCGACCCCGGGCTCGATCCCGGCCGAAGAGAGATACCGGAGCTCCTCGTCGCCCTGATGGCGGATGCGCCTCACGACGGCCCGATCGCCCTCACCGGCGTCCGACAGCCGCGCCGTCTCCTCCGGGTCGGGAAGCTTGAGGTCGGCGTCCGGGATCGGGTCGCCGTGGGGATCGACGCCGGGGTTGTCGAGGGCGTCGGCGATCCGTTCGGTGAGTTCCTCTGAGACGTGGTGTTCGAGCCGGTCGGCCTCCTCGTGGACGTCGGCCCAGTCGTAATCGAGCTGTTCGGTGAGAAACGACTCCAACAGGCGGTGATGCCGGAGGATCTCCAGGGCGATGACCTCGCCCTCCTCGGTGAGCGTGACGCCGCGGTACTCCTCGCGGTCGATGAGGCCCCGCTCGTTGAGCTTCTTCAGCATGCTGGAGACCGTCGGGGACGTGACGTCCAGATACTCGGCGAGATCGGAGGTCCCGACGCGATCGTCGGTGTCGCGTTCGATCGCGTAAATCGCCTTGATGTAGTCCTCCGTGACGGCACTCAGCATTGGATCCGGGTAGGCGACCGGGAGGGATAGGGTTTTTGTCGGATCGCCGGCGGCTACCCGGGACGTACGGTCGTCCGGTGCCACCCCGTCGAGCCGCCCGGACGGGGATCGGTCCGCTCTTCGGTCTGTACCGTCCCGTCGCGCTCGATCGCACGTGCGAGGACCTCGAACTCGCTCCGATCGGGTGCGTCGAACCCGTATCGCCACCGCCGCCACGCGTGGGGAGCGACCTGTCTCTCCAGTTCGGCCTCCTGCCACGTCTCGCCGCCGTCGACGCTCACCTCGACGGCCGCGATCTCTTCGGCTCCCGTCTCGAGGCCGCCGAAGGCGACGCCGCCGACGCGGACCCGATCGCCGTCCCGTTCGGCGCCCCGGACGTACGCCAGAGTGTTGACGACTGCCTCCTCGTCCCAGCCTCGCGCCTCCCAGTAGGCCTCGTGGTCCTCCGTTCTGACCTCGATCCGATCGATCCACTTGGTCATCTTCATCCCGTACCGCCCCGGCACGAGCAGCCGGGCCGGGAACCCGTGTTCGGCCGGGAGCGTTCGCTCGCCCAGCCCGTAGGCGATCAGGATGTCCTCCCGTTCGATGAGGCCGATCGGGATGGCTTCGCTGTAGCCGTCCTCGGCGTGCGTGACGACGTCGACGGCCGTCTCGGCCGGTTCGGCGGCGCCCACGAGCGCAGACAGCGGGACGCCACTCCAGTGTCCGGTTCCGATCAGGTCGCCGCCGACCTGATTCGAGATGCAAACCATCGTCGTCGGCTGTTCGACGCTTTCCCCGTGTTCGAGGAGTTCGTCGTAGGAGAGCGAGTACGGCTCCCCGACGGCCCCTTCGATATCGAGGGTCCACGTCTCCGAGTCGATCGGCGGCGGACGTACGTCGATGTCGACGGTGTAGTGGGCGTCGGGGGACGTGATCGCCGCCGGCATCCCCTCGAAATCGAACGCCGGATCGCCCCCCGGCGGGGAGACGGACGATTCCAGCGGTTCCCCGACCCGCACGTCCGAGCGATCCTCGACGAGCCGTTCGAACAGTATCCGGAGGGCACCGAGGGAAACGAGGCCGAGGACCGAAACGGTCCCGAGCCGGCTCAGGAACTGACGGCGGTCGGATCCGGTGCTGTCGTCCGTGGCGACGGCGGCCGGGAGCCAGCGGGCGGCGGCGGTCGGGGACACGACGGCGACGACGAGCGCGACGAACGTCCCGACCGCGATTTCGACGCCGCCGGCGAAAAACAGCGTGCCGGTCGCGACGAGGCTCCCGACGGCGACCGCCGCCACGCCGTCGGATCCGGACGGCCAGACGATCGCGACCAGCGCGGTCGCCCCGACGACGGCGACGACGACACCCGCCACGAGGGTCGGGATCGCGGCGAAACCGAGGAGACGGACCGCCAGCGTCGACAGCCAGCCCGGGGATCGGACGATGATCCCTTCGGCGATCGCCGCCACGCCGAACCCGCCGACCAGCGGCCCCGCGACGAACAGCCCGGCGACCCACGCGAAACCGATCGCCGCCCCGAACAGCCCCCGCCGGACCGTCCGTCCCCCCGGTACCTCCGACGCGTCGGGGGTCATCGATCGGTCCGTCGTCGCGTACTTCCCTCGCGAATGTAGTGGCTCTTGTTCACGTATATCATACAAGCGCGGGCAAAAAGAGCGTGACGGAGGCGGCGAGCGGCACCCGTTCTCGGTTTCGGTCGTCCGTCGCCCGCGGGGCGGCGTGGGATCGAGCGACTGTCACGTCCCGAGGGCCGGCCGCCGCCGGAGGGAAACCGATTTCCGGTCCGGAATCGAAACCGACGCATGGACGTAGACGTGGACGTCAGAGCTGTCAGCGACCTCTCGCCGGCCGAGCGGGCGGCCCTCTTCGACCGTGACGCCGGCATCGGCGAGATCGAGGAGCCGGTCGCCGGGATCGTCTCGCGGGTCCGCTCGGAGGGTGACGCAGCGCTGCGCTCGTACGCCAGCGAGTTCGACGACGTCGCGGTCGGCAACCTCGATATCACCGACGAGACCGAACGGGCCTACGAGGCGGTCGATCCGGACCTCCGGGAAGCGATCGAGACCGCCGCGGAAAACGTTCGGGCCTTCCACGAACGGCAGGTTCCCGACGACTGGCGGGAGACCTTCGGGGACCGGAAACTCGGACGGCGATACCGGCCGCTCGAACGCGTCGGCGTCTACGCCCCCGGCGGCACGGCGAGTTATCCCTCCAGCGTGCTCATGGGCGTCGTCCCGGCGACGGTGGCCGGCGTCGATCACGTCGCCGTCGTGACGCCGCCCGCAGAGAACCTCCCGCCGGCCACGCTCGCGGCGGCCCACGTCGCCGGCGCCGACGCCGTCTACCAGTCCGGCGGCGCACAGGCGATCGCCGCCCTCGCGTACGGGACCGAAACCGTTCCATCCGTCGAAAAGATAGTCGGTCCGGGGAACAAGTGGGTGACGGCGGCGAAAGCCGCGGTGCGGGGCGACGTCGAGATCGACTTCCTCGCCGGTCCCTCCGAGCTGCTCGTCGTCTGTGACGACACCGCCGATCCCGAGTTGGTCGCCGCCGACATGCTCGCCCAGGCCGAACACGACCCGAACGCGTCGGTTGTCTGTGTGACCGACGACGACGCGACCGCCGAGGCCGTCGCTGCGGCCTGCGAACGGCAGGTCGGCGCCCGCGACCGGTCCGACGTGATCGAGGCCGTCCTCGAGACCGACGCTTCGGGCGTCCTCACCGCCCGTTCGATGTCCGAGGCCGTCCTCTTCGCCGAGGAGTACGCCGCCGAACACCTCTCGATCGTCGCCGACGACGAGGAGGAGCTCCTCGATCGGATCGACTCGGCCGGCAGCGTCTTTCTCGGCCGATACTCGCCCGTCGCGGCCGGCGATTACGCCTCCGGGCCCAACCACGTCCTCCCGACGGGCGGGCTGGCGAAGGTCGCCGGCGGACTCTCTGTCGATCACTTCCTGCGGTCGACGACGGTCCAGAAACTCGATGCCGACGCGCTCGCCGACCTCCGGAAGACGGTGACGACGCTCGCCGACGCGGAGGGACTGGACGCCCACGTCGAGAGCGTGGAAAAACGGTTCGATTGAAGACGTCCGGGAATCCCCGACGGTTGGACCGAACCGGGAGACGGCACAGCCTGGAGGAGTTAAGAGTGCGGCATCCGACTGGCCCCCATGGCATACGAAACCATCGGGTGTACCCGCGAGGACGGCGTCGGACGGATCGTTTTCGATCGCCCCGAGGCGCACAACGCGATCAACGGAGCGATGAGCGAGGAACTCCCGGACGCGGCCCAGCGGCTCGCAAGCGACGACGACGTTCGGTGTATCGTCGTGACGGCCTACGGGTCGACGTTCAACACCGGCGCGGATCTGACGACGCTCTCGGGCGACGGAAGCGACGAGCCGCGGATCCGATCGCTCGCGAACGGTCTCCACGAGTTCATCAGCCAGCTCGTCCGCGCGCCGAAGCCCGCCGTCACCGGCGTCAACGGCGTCGCGGCCGGCGGCGGCCTCGGGCCGTCGATCTGCGGCGATATCGTTCTCGCGGCCGAGTCCGCCCGCTTCGAGTTCGCCTACCCGCGGATCGGGTTCTGTGGCGACGGCGGCTCGACGTACCTGCTCCCGCGGCTGGTCGGGCTTCGAAGAGCCCAGGAACTCGCCTTCCGTGACGAGCCGATCGGTCCGGCGGAGGCCGAGGAGATCGGGCTGGTGACCGAGGTTGTCGGCGACGACGAACTCGACGGCCGGCTCGCCGAGGAGGCCGCCCGGCTCGCTTCCGGGGCGACGAAGGGATACGCCGCGACGAAGCGGCTCCTTCGGCGAAGCCTTCACACGCCGCTGGACGCCCAACTGGCCGAGGAAGCCGCCGAGATCGCTCGGCTGACGGGAACGAACGACTTCGAAAGCGGACACGCGGCGTTCGGGACCGACGAAACGCCGGAGTTCGTCGGCGAGTAGACGGCTCCATCGGGCGAGCCAGTCGCGCTCGGCACGACCACAACGTTCGAGGGGCTACCCCCGATACCCCCGAGTATGCGCTTTCTCGTCGCCACCGACTCGGTGCATACGACCGCCGCGGCCTGTGATTACCTCGAACCCCGACTCTGTCCGGACGACACCGTCACTGTCGTCACCGTCCCCGTCTCGGACGTCCGGGACGGGGCCGACGCGTTGAACGTCGCCGATGTCCGGCTCCTCGGCGAGGCGACCGTCGAGACCGAGCGGCTGGAAACGGACGGCGATCCGGCGAGCGCGATCCTCGCTGCGGCGGACTCGGAACCGGCCGACGTCGTCCTCATCGGCCCACATGCGGGCGTCCCCGGAGCCGGGCCGACGCTCGGGAGCACGGCCCGACGGGTCATCGAGGGCGCCGACGTGCCGGTCGTCGTCGTCCCGCTGTCGCTGTAGGTGGAAGGCGAAACGGTGGGACGAAAGGGCCGCGTCGGCTTACTGGAACCCGATCCGGCCGCCCTGCTTGCGGCTGTCGGGGCTGCCACCCCGGAACTGGTCTTCGACCTGGTCGTAGTAGTCGCTGATATCGTCGGTGATCGTCGGTCGGACGGATTCGAGCGCCTGCCGGAAGTGCCGCATCTCGACTTCCCCGGCGTCGTCGTCCTCCCTGAGCGCCTCGATCGCCGCCTCGCGGGCGATCGACTCCAGGTCCGAGCCGACGTAGCCGCCGGTGAGCTCGGCGAGTTCCCGGAGGCTGACGTCCGCCGAAAGGGGCGTATTCTGGGTGTGGATCCGGAGTATCTGCTCGCGCCCCTCGGTGTCGGGCTCGCCGATCATCACGAGCCGGTCGAACCGCCCCGACCGGATCAACGCGGGGTCGATCATGTCCGGACGGTTGGTCGCGCCGATGACCATCACGTCCTCCATGTCCTCGAGGCCGTCCAGTTCGGTCAGAAGCTGGTTGACGACGCGTTCGGAGACGTTCGAGCCCGTCTCCGAACCCCGCCCGGGCGCCAGCGAGTCGAGTTCGTCGAAGAAGATCACCGTCGGGGAGACCTGCCGGGCCTTCCGGAACGTCTGGCGGATGGCCTTTTCGCTTTCGCCGACCCACTTCGAGAGCAGCTGTGGGCCACGAACGGAGATGAAGTTGGCGTTCGTCTCGTTGGCGACGGCCTTGGCCATCAGCGTCTTGCCGGTGCCCGGCGGCCCGTAAAGCAACACCCCCGCCGGCGGGGAGATCCCCATCCGATCGAACTTCTCGGGGCTGTTCATCGGCCACTCGACTGACTCTTTGACCTGTCCTTTCGCGTCCGTGAGCCCGCCGACGTCGTCCCACGACACCTTCGGGAGTTCGACCAGCACCTCCCGCATCGCCGAGGGGTCGACCTCGTTCAGCGCGCCCCGGAAGTCCGCCCGTTTGATGATCATCCGGTCGATGAGACTCGGCGGGATGTCCTCCTCGTCGAGGTCGATCTCGGGGAGGTACCGACGGAGCGCCTTCATCGCGGCCTCCTTGGTGAGACTCTCGATGTCGGCGCCGACGAACCCGTGGGTCTCGGCGGCCATGGTATCGAGGCTGACGTCGTCGGCAAGCGGCATCCCGCGGGTGTGGATCTGGAGGATCTCCTTGCGCCCGGTTTCGTCGGGGACGCCGATCTCGATCTCCCGATCGAACCGCCCCGGCCGACGGAGCGCCGGATCGACCGAGTCGACCCGGTTCGTCGCCGCGATGACGATGACCTGTCCCCGCGATTCCAGCCCGTCCATCATCGTCAAAAGCTGGGCGACGACCCGGCGTTCGACCTCGCCGGTCACGTCCTCGCGTTTGGGCGCGATCGAGTCGAGTTCGTCGATGAAGATGATCGACGGCGACTCCTCGGTGGCGTCCTCGAAGATCTCCCGCAGTTGCTGTTCGCTCTCGCCGTAGTACTTCGAGATGATCTCGGGGCCGGCGATCGAGAAGAACGACGCCGACGTCTCGTTGGCGACGGCCTTCGCGAGCAGCGTCTTGCCGGTGCCCGGCGGACCGTGGAGGAGCACCCCCTGCGGCGGGTCGATGCCGAGCTTTTTGAAGATCTGGGGGTGTTTCATCGGGAGTTCGACCATCTCCCGGACGCGCTGAATCTCGCTCCCCAGGCCGCCGATGTCCTCGTAGGTGATCCCGCCGCCGGTCTTCTCGAAGCCGGAGATCGGCTCCTCGCGGAGTTCGACCTCGGTGTCTTCGGTGATGAGACAGACGCCGTCGGGGTCGGTCTCGACGGCGATAAGCGGGATCGCCTGCCCCGGCGAGCGCATGAACGGGTGGTTCGTCGAGGACATCACCGGGACGATGTCGCGCTCGACGACGGGACGTTTGAGGATCTGCCGTTTGACCATCCCCGCGGCGTCCGAGCCGAACTGGACGGACGCCTCCTCCGGGGGGGCGAGCACGAGTCGGTCGGCCTTCGTCGCCTCGGCCTTCCGGATCGTCACCCGCTCGCCGATCCCGACGTCGGCGTTCTGTCTGGTGAACCCGTCGATTCGAACCGTATCGGTGTTCCAGTCCTGGCGGTCGGCGCGCCAGACCTTCGCCGCGGTCGTCTCGGCGCCCTCGATCTCGATGATATCGCCCGGCGACAGCTTGAGATGGAGCAGCGTGTCGGGATCGAGGCGTGCGATGCCCCGCCCGGAATCGTTGGGGTAGGCCTTCGCGACCTCGAGTTGAACCTCGTTCATTCTGATACGTATGCTCGGAACGCCCCGGAGATATGCTTTTTGCTCGTGGGAGTCGCCAACCGGCCGGATCGCGAACGAACCGGCCCGTTTTCGTATCCGCTCGAGGTCCGGGGTTCCCTCCGGACTGTTCGCGTCCGGATCCGGGATCGAAGCCGATCCGGAACGCCACCGCTGTCGATGTCCGACTCCGATATTGTTTTCCCCATTCGTTCGGTAGGAGGTCTCGAATGATAGAGCGGCTGGCGAGACAGCTCCAGAAAGAAGAGCGCGACCTCCTCGTCTTAGAGACGGTGCTGTGCCACCACCCGATCGGGATCGAACGGATCGCGACGGAGACCGGGCTCGACGAGCACAAGACACGGTACTCGCTTCGCATGCTGGAGGACGACGGTCTCGTCGAGCCGACCCCCGACGGGGCCGTTCCTGCCCCCGACGCCGCCGGCCGCATCGAGGAGATACACGACGGGCTGGACGGGCTGATCGAACGCGTCGACGGGCTGAAAGGGACCTTCTCCGAATAGCGAACGCGACCGCCGAAAACGATCTGCCGCCGGTGTCGGTTCACGACCACTCGACGCCGAACGCGAGGACGGCACTGTCACCGGTTCGACTGTCGACGAGAGAATAGAGCCTCGAAACAGAGAGCGGGCCGTTCAGACGTTCACCTCGTCGAGCCGCTGGCCGACGATGATCTGTCCGATCGAGGTGAGCGAGATCCCGTCTCCGTCCTCCGAGATGAGTCCCTTCTCTCTGAGGGCGTTGAGGACGTTCGTCGCCCTGGCGGCGTCGCCGTTGAGGACGCTCCCGAAGTCGATGTCGCCCCCGGTCGCGTAGATCGTGACGAGCAGCCGTTTCTGGGACTCGTCGAGTTCGATCTTCCCGGCCTCCTCGAGTAGTTTACTGTATTTCACCCGCAGGAACCGCCCGAGGATGTTCAGCCGCCGCCTCGAAAGCGGCGCGATGAGAGACGTCGAGACATCCCCCCCGTCGGCGTGTTTGACGACCAGCGTCGGCTGTTCGGTGCCGTCGGGGGCCCGTTCGGTCCGCTTGAAGCCGATGACGTCCGTGATGTCGATTCGGACGTTTCCGCTCTTCGTTCTGAAGGTGACCTGTTCGGAGCCGATGCCGAGTTTCGCCTTTCGGACCGGCTCGTCGGTGACGCGGCCGCCGATCCGGGCCGGGTGTTTGATCATCGCTTTCGTCCCGTCGAGGACCGACTTGAACGCGACGGTCTCGAACTTCGAGATCGTCCCCTCGTCTGCCTCGATGAGCACCGTCTGGATAGTGTCGTCGTCCGATCTGTAGCCGATCGTCACCGTGCTGTCGAACAGGTCACGGAGGTCCGGCGGGACGTTTCCGACGACGATATCGACGACGTCGGAAAGCGGGATCGTGATCCGGTCGTCTCCGCCCGCGATGACGAGCCGTTTTTGACTCATGACGATCCGTCCCCGGTTCGGTTGCTCATGGCTCGATCCCTCCGGGTTCCGGGCGAACCGGCCGACGAAGTCAGCGATGGCTTGCTCCCCCGTCATAGGTCGATATCGAGCAGCGAGGTTATCAGCGTCTCGGTCGCGACGGCGGTCAGACAGCCGACCCAGATCAACACGACGAAGTGGAGCAACGCGTTGCCGTAGTGTCCGCCGTCGGCGGTTCGGATCGTCAGCGAGGACATCACCGCGTTGAACAGGATGACGAGCAAAAGCAGGTACCGAAGCAGCGGGACGTTGTATAGCTCCGTGTGGAGCAGCTGGCCGAACTCGGCCTGCCCGGTGCCGACGTCGATCTCGAACCCCGACATGATAACCGCGATCTCGAGGCCGGTGAAGAACGCGAACGCCGAGGCGGCGGAGATCCCGTACAACAGCCCCACGAGCGTCACCGTGACCTGCCGGCGCCGTTCTCTGAGCTGGGCGATCTGGTTCATGTTCTCGCTTATCAGCTCGCCCAGCCGCTTGGGCTCGCCGCCCATCTCGCGGCCGATGAGATACATCTCGCTGAACTTCTGGATGACGTATGATTTGGTGTCCTCCGCGAAGTACCGCCAGGCGCGTGTGGTGTCTATCCGCATGTTCAGCCGCCGGTACAGCGAGTCGATCGTCCCGGTCAGCGAACCGAAATCCTTCTTTCTGAGCGTCCGGAGCACCGTCGACGTCGTCGACTGTTTGGCGCTCTCGCTGGCGCCGAGCGCGCGGATGAAACTCGGGAACTCCTCGTCGCGTTCGATAATCGCTTGCTCTTCCCGACGGAACACTAACGCGGGGAACAGAAACGGCAGCGTCGGGATCGCCAGATACAGCGGTTCCGGAATCGATCCCATCGGGACGAGGGCGGTAAACGGCGCGACGCCGAACGTACTCGCGACCATCGAGAGCACGATAAGGACAAACAGGGCGGCGGCGACGGCGGAGCTTCCGACCAGTAGCTGTTTCGACCGCGTCCGGTATCCCGACTCGAGATACCACACCGGATCGTAGGGCACGATCGCACGGATGATGAGAAAGAACCCGAGCTGGACGAAGACGAACATCGCGATGACTGCGGCGACGGTCCAGGTCGGGTTCGTCCCCGTCAGGATCGGCAACACGATGGCGAACACCAGAGCGAACGTCATCGAAAGCACCATCGACAGGTACAGATCCTTCATCACGTCCAGGTTCTCCAGGGACTGCTCGTAGATCGTCCGGTAGTTCTCGATGATGACGCTCTGTTCTTCGAAGAGGAAATCCGACATCTCCTGGCCGGCCCCGAGCGTGTATGCGAGCCGATCGAAAAGGTCCGTCACGGAGTCGCTCGGAACCTCCTTTGCCCGCCGCCGGAGCGCGTCGTCGAGGCTCTGGTTCCAGGTGTCGACCAGCTGGACGATCCGTCTGATCTCGACGGTCAACTCCCCGTATTCGTCCTCCTCGGCGAGCTTCCGGAAGACTTCCATCCGGTCGATGTTGGTGGTCGACAGCACCGTCATGTGCGTGACCATCAGGTGGAACCGGTTTTCCATCTCGATGCGGCGGCGATCGATCGCGACCTTCGGGTAGGCGACGCCGGTCGCGAGGATCACCGCACCCAACACCGGCAACAGAAGCCGGACGAAAAACACCGTCTGCCACATCAGCGCGAGAGTGATGCTCCCGATGAAGATCACCGCCGCCGGCAGGAGGACCGCAAGGACATACGTCCTCGCGTCCATCTCCATGCGTTCGTAGGCGTCGAGGATCGACCCGACCGCCTCCGTCGCCTGCGCCGTTCGGCCGGCAACCCCCACGGTTAATCCCTCCGGGTGACAGTGAACGGGAGCCCCTCGATGCCGTCACGCTGGAAGTTGGCGATCGCCTCGTTGACCTCGTGGTAGCCGAGGATGTCCTCCTGAATCATCCGCTCGATGATGTCCGCGCGATACTGCAGATCGTCGTAGATCTTCCGCGTGTCGGGGTATCCGAGCAGTTCCGCGATCTGTTCTTCGAGCACGTAGGAGTTGTTCATCCCCTGGAAGACGATCTCGTCTTCGACCGGGTCCCAGTAGAACACCTGCCGGGTAACGACCCCGTCCATCTCTTTCGAATACCCCTCGATCTCTTGGACGCTCGTGACTCGTCGGAGCACGTCGTCGCCCTGCTTGACCCGGTTCTGGAACAGCGCGACGTCGGCGTTGTCCATGAACGTCTCGGGGACGTTGATCGGCTCGCCGGTAAAGCGCTGGATCATCGAGACGATATCGGAGGCGTGGAACGTCAGCATGACCGGATGGCCGGTCTGGGCCGCCTGGAACGCCATCCGCCCTTCCTCGCCGCGGACCTCGCCGACGATGATGTACTCCGGCCGGGAGCGCAGCGCCGCCTCGACGAGATTGAACATGTCGACGTCCTCGGTCTCCTCGCCGCCGCCCTCGCGGGTGAGTAGCTGCTGCCAGGTGTCGTGGGGCGGCAGCACTTCGGCGGTGTCCTCGGCCGTGTAGATCTTCGAGTCCCGGGGGATGAACGCCATGATGGAGTTCAGCGTCGTCGTCTTGCCCGAGGCCGTCTCCCCGACGACGAACACCGTCCGTTCGTTCTCCAGACAGAGCCACAGATACGCCGCGAGTTCGGGCGAGAGCGTCCCCCACTTCGTGATCTGGTTGACCGAGAGGGGGACCTCATCGCCCTGTCGGATCGTGAGGCTCGGGCCTTTGACGCTCACGTCGTCGCTGTAGATGACGTTCAGCCGCGAGCCGTCCGGCAGCGTCGAGTCGACGATCGGGTCCGAATCGGAGAGGGGATCACCGATCCGCTCGCCCATGTTCCGGAGCCAGTTGTCGAACTCCGCCTCGCTCCCGAAGTCGATCGTCGTCTTCAGCATGCCGTACACCGAGTGATCGACGTAGCACTCGTCGGGGCCGATGACGTGGATGTCCTCGTTGGCCGGGTCCCGCATGACCGGTTCCAGGGGCCCGAGCCCGACGATGTCGCGGTTGAGCCGATAGCGGATGTTCTCGAAGGTGGTCTGTGAGACCTCCTCGGTGTTCGGATCGAGCTTGAACCGGATCCGTTTCAGGAGGTCGTCGGGCTCCTCGCCCTCGATCCGGGTCGCCTCCGAGAGTAGCTCCTCGATGCGGTCGCCGTACTCGGTTTCGCTTTCCGGGGCCTGTTTGGCGACGCTGCGGCGGAGGAGTTCGTCTTTGATCCCCTCGAAGACATCGGCTTCTTCCTCGGTGAGCGTCGGCTCGATCGCGTAGTACTTCATGTCTCGGCCGACGTCCCCGTAGATGTGACAGTAGATCGGCCCTCCGACCGGGTACAGGACGTTCGGGTAGTCCGTCTCGTACTCGCCGTCGGCCTCCTCGATGAAGAGCGGAAACTCGCCGGTGATCTGTTTGAACTTCTTGAGGTGATCCCGGAGGTGGGGCCGGTTCGCCGCGGCCTGTCGAAGCTCGTCGGACGGTTTGGCAGTTCCCAGCTCGGTCATGATCAGGCGACGCTACGGCTCTCGATCACGATTCCGGTTCCCGACCGGACCGAGTACCCGATCGTGTCCCCGACCTGCTCTCCCATCCCGGCGAACCGTTTGACGTTGATCTGTCTGCGGACATCGTTGCCGACCTCGACCATCTCGAGTTCGATGAACACGTCCGCGATCGCCCTGAACGGCCCGATCGCGTCGCCGTCGACCGTCGAGGGGTCGACCGTCAGCACGACGATCTTCCCTTCGGAGATCATGTCCCTGAAAAAGGAGATGATCTCGAGGGCGGCCTGCCGTTCCTCGTTCTTCCGGATCAGTGACTCGAAGGTCGGATCGTTCCGGAGGATCGCATCGAACGTGTCGATGACGATGACGTCGGCCGTCCACATCACCTCCGCCTCCATCAGCCGGTTGAGCAGATCCATCCGGCTGTCGTCGTCGCTCTCCCCGGAGAGCACGCCGCCGGTATCGAGGTCGGCGTGGAGAAACAGGAGCCGCTCGTCGAGCAGGTGATCGACGACGTCGTACGACAGTGAGTTCATCTGATCGAGGAACCCGCCGACGGTCAGTTCCGTCGAGAGCAGACTCACCGTCGTCTCCTCCTCGCAGAACCCGTATGTCATCCGCTGGGAGATGGCGCTCTTGCCGGCTCCGTAATCGCCCTCCATGAGGACGATGCTCCCCCGCGGGATACCGCCGCCGAGTTCCTTGTTCAGCCGATCGTGATCCTCGAGCCCGAGCGAGCGTATATTGCGTGTACTTTGCATAGATAGTGATTACTCCGCCCGACCGTTGCTCCAGTTGAACCCGCCTGACTGCCCTTCTTTTCGTTCCATGCCGGTTTCGCCGTCTCGTTTGCTTGCGTTCCGCCCGTCCGGGCACTCCCGTCCCCCGTCCGGTTCGATTCCCCGTTCGGATCCGGGTTCACGACCCGGTCTCCCCTGGGCCCGGTTCCGGGCCCGGCTGATGCCGTTGTCTGCGACGACCCCATCCACGCCGGGGGCCGTTCTGGACCGCTCGGGGCCCGGGGCGCCGCCGAACGACACCATCTCCATGTCCGGGTTCACGATCCGGCTGATGAACCGGAGGCTGGTATTGTGATGGGGGACGCCCAACGAGGACCGCGGCTCCGGGTCGTCCGCGACCTCCCCGCCGAACCCGTTGAGGAACGTCTGCAACGTTTCGGCGGCCGGCTCGTCGACCCATCCGATCGCCTCGTAGTAGGCGATCGTTCGGGCGGCCCCGTCGATCCCCGCCTCCTCGACGAGGAACTCGAGCCAGTCCATGACGACGATGTCGGCGACGTAGCCCGAGGGCAGCGTCTCGAGGTACGGCTTGTCGCCGGAGACCGGGGGCTCCGCTCCGCCTTCGGCTCCCGTTTCGTCGCCCGCCCCGCTTTCGGGGTCGGCGGTCTGCTCGACGATCGTGTCCCCGTCGTCGGCTCCGGTGTCTTGCTCCTCCTCGGGATCGGCTCCCTCGAGACCGCCGAGGGTGTCGTCTTCCGGCTCCGGGTCGTCAGTTCCGTCCTCGAGTTCTTCCGTGATGTCCGGTTCGTCCATCGACGGCCCGTCGGCGTCACCGTCGGCGTCATCCTCGTCGAACCCACTCTCCTCCTCGTCGGCCTCGCTCCCGTCGGCATCGTCGTCCCAGTCGGCCTCGCCGGACTCGTATTCGGCTTTGAGTTCCTCGAACGATTTCCCGCCGCCGTCGCCGCCGTCGCCGCCGTCGCCGTCGTCGAGATCGTCGAAGCCGCCGCTTTCGTCCTCGAAGCCGTCGAGGCCGTCACCCTCCTGGAAGCCGTCGTCTCCCGCTTCGTCCTCGAAGTCCCCGAAGTCGTCGCCGCCGTCCTCATCGAAGTCGTCGAAGTCCTCGAAGTCGTCGTCGAGACTGTCCTCCTCCGTTTCGTCCTCGAAGTCCTCGAAGCCGTCGTCACCACCCTCATCGAAGTCGTCGTCGAAGAACTCCTCGGCGTCGGCGTCCGCGATCGACTCGTCGACGCCGGATTGTTCCGGTTCGTCGTCGTCGTCACCGCCGAACAGGCTCATCGAGCCCCCGCCTCCGCCCGCTCCGCCGCCCCCGCCGCCGAAGGCGTTTCCCATCTCGTTTTCGTCCACGAACGGGTTCACGCCGCGGGTGACCATCTCGTAGACTTCCAGAAGCTTCCGGACGTTCTCCTCGACTTCCTCGACTGATCCACTGATCTGCTCGTTTTCGCTTTTTACCGTGTTGACCGTCGACGAGAGCGAGGCGACCTCGTTTTCGAGCTCCTCGATGCGGTTGTCCATCTCGGCCGAGGTCGTCCCTCCCTCGTCCATGTCGTCGAACGCCATCTCGTCGCCGCCCATCAGGTCGTCGCCGCCGCCCATCAGGTCGTCGCCGCCGCCCATCGAATCGTCCTCCACCGGATCGCCGCCGCCCATCAGGTCGTCGCCGCCCATCGAGTCACCGTCCATCGAGTCGCCGCCCTCCGTTCCGTCGAAGAGCCCGCCGCCCATATCGTCGTCTGCGGAACTCTCTCCCGGGTCGTCTTCGTCGTCTCCGCCGAGCAGATTGTCGATCATGGTGTATTTCTCGTGTTGTGTGTCGGTCCCGTCGTCTCACCTTCGCGGTCGACCCCGGATGCTACGGCGGGTGAGCGGGCACCGTCCGCGTTGAGTCACGGTAGGTACAGATTCACTAATTAAGTTTGGGGGCTTTCACCGTTCGTGTTGACCGTGGATCTGCCCGGAAATCACGACGCATGCGCCGGAATCTATCGTTCCATAAACACCGATCGTTCGTCGGGGTCTCACCCGCGTTTATATATGCGGACGATCGGATCCCCGCCCGCCTGGCCCCGGAGCGAAACGCGACGGGGGCGGTCAGTGCCGGAACACGTAGATCCAATCGGAGTCCCGGACGAGACAGAACCGCGAGCCGTCGTTTTCCGGAAACGACGTCGCGGGACGGCGGGTCACGAACAGCCGGTCGAACGGCGTCTCGCAGGCCGGACAGGAGACCCCGTCTCTGTTTTCGAACAGCTTCGTGTCGCCGTCGTCGGTGAGCTGTTTGAGACGGTGTCGTACCTCGTGAACGTCGAACGAGACCGTCACTCGCGATCACCTTGGTCGGCATCCGCCTGCCGTTCGTCCTGTCCCCACGCCGTGTCCGCGAGTACGACCGCCTCCGTCGGCGGACGCGTCCGGTACGTCAGCAACCAGCCGATGGCCCCGACCGCCCACACGAAAAGCGACAGTCCGGCGAAGAGACCCCTCGCGATCGCGCCCGCGATCACGTGGACGCGGGCTGCACCGCCGACGAGCGTCCCGAGGAAGACCCCGACGACGAAGGGCCACCACAGCGAGTCGACCGCCGGCCGAACCAGGAGCACGACGGCCGTGATAACGACCGGAAACGTCACCAGGGCGGTCCGGAATCGCGTTCTGAACGGGCGGCTCCCGGGCCGGGGGAACAGCACGATCCCGGCCGAAAGGACCGTCACCGCGGCCGCCGTCCCCGCCCACAGGACTGCCTGCGGCTCGCCGGCGAGGACGGGCGCGTACAGCTCCGTCACCGTCGTGGTACTCGAGACGGGTTCCCGGGCGAGCATCCAGACGAAATAGAACGCTGTGAGCCACACGAGGACGACGACGTCGAGCAGCGACTCGACGGTCAGACCCCCGAGGCCGACCTCGAGGATCCGGTGGGCAAGCGCGAGCGCCGACAGGAGCGCGTAGGTGGTGAAAAGAACCGTGAGCCAGTCGCCGCTCACGATGACGTCGCCGTGCCGCCCGAGCGCGACCCCGACCATGTAGTACCCGAGCCACACGTACGGGACCGCGACCAGAAGCGTCGCGGTACTCCGTCCGGGTGCGGAGACGAGTGCTGACAGGAGCCCTCGGCCGACACGCCGGGCCGACGGTAGCCGCCGGTCTCCCGTCGGCCCCTCGTCGGTCGCCGATCCCGTCGCCATACGGGACGGTACCCGGTACTGTTTCAAAGGGGTTCGGATCGTTTCGGGCGCGAAAACGGCCGGGACAGAGAATGACTGAAGGGCGGTAGTTCCCGCTTCTGCCCGGCGTCTCAGTCCTTCCGTTTGACGACGTCACCGAGCGTCGTCCCGCCGGTCGCGGAACCGCCGGACCACTCGCTGTCCTCGCCGGACCCGCCCATCGAGAGATCGATACCCAGCGCCCGTTCGAGCTTGCGTTGCATACTGTCGCTGGGGAGTACCTCGCCGCGTTCGAGCTTCCGGATGAGGCTGGCCTTCTCGTTGAGCTGGTTCGCCAGTTCCTCCTGTGTCAGGTCATCGGCCTCGCGGGCGGTCCGGATGCGTTCGTCGTAGTCCTGAACGACCTCGTCCATCTCGTCGAACATGTCCCGGCGGCTCCCGCCGCCACCGCCGCCCCCCGAGGTGCCGCCCGAGGAACTCGACGTCGAGCCCGAAGACGAGGCGGATCCCGAAGACGACGTCGAGTACTTCGTCGACGTCGAGGCGGTCTCCTCGGTCTTGACTTCCGTCCCGAAGTCGGCGCAATCGTCACACACCTCGAGTTCGGCCCCCTCGATCTTGACCGTCTTCGGCGACCCTGTCTCGGTGCCGCACATCTCACACTGGACCATACCGTCACTTACCGCGTCGGCACAAAAGGGTTTTCCGCCCGGCTCACGGTAGCGCCAGCGTCGAGTAGTAGAACCGCTGGAGCGCGGTCAGGTGTCCGACGGCCGCGAGGAAGACGAGCAGCCAGCCCGCGAGCGTCAGCCCCCAGATCGGCGCGGTGTAGACGGCGCCGACAGCGGTGACCACCCCGATGATCGCGAGCCGGTCGGCCCGGCCGACCAGCCCGCCGTAGACCCGATCGAGGCCGACCGCCTGCGCCTGCGTGCCGAGATACGAGGTCATCAACACACCGGTTACCGCCAGAAAGCCGATCAGATATGCCCCTGTACCGGCCGCGAGGCCGGCGACGATGACGATATCGGCGTACCGATCGAGGACGTGATCCAGCAGGTCGCCGGCCTTCGAGGCGCTGTCCTGCCGGCGGGCCAAAGCGCCGTCGAGGAGGTCCATCCACCCGTTGCACAGCACGAACAACGCCCCTAAGAGATACAGCCCCGGCGTCGATCCCACGCCGTCGATCTCGACGCCGGCGAGCGTGTAAGCGACGCCGGCGAGGGTGGCGAACCCGAACGCGATCACGCTGACGCCGTCCGGCGTCAGGCCGACCCGGTCGGCGGCGTCGACGAAGGGTCCGAGCAGCCGTTCGGCCAGCGGTCTGAGTCGATCCAGCGTCATAGATACCCCGTAAAATCGACCGTCCCGGCCGACGGCGATCGGTCGCCCTCGATGACGGCTTCGATCGCGTCGGCGGTCGCCCCCGGGTCGCTGTCGGTCGTCTCGATCTCGTAGACGGATTCGAGCCCGTGGCGGTCGACAGCCTCCGAGAGGATCACGTCGAGCGCCTCCGCCTCGGCGTTCTCGTCGGCTTTCCGCTCGGGCTCGCCGCGGTCGAGCAGCCGGCGTTTCAGTTCGTCGGGGTGACAGCGCAACACGACGACCCGATCCACTGTGAGGTGATGTGCCACGTGTGATTCGACGAGGAGCTTGTCACGACCGGCGAGCCGGGCCGCGACGGCGTCAACGTCGACGACGAGGCTGTCCCGGTCTTCGTCGGTGCCGCTCGTCAGTCCCTCGGTCCGGACGAGTTCACCGAGATGAATTACCTCGAGATCCGTTCCGAGAAGCTCCGTAGCGGTCGTCTTCCCCGTACCCGGCGTACCGGTGACGGCGACTCTCATAGGAGCTCGTTGAGGACCGCGACGGCGCGTTTCGTTTCCTCGCGCGTGCCACAGGTGATCCGGACACACTCCGGCAGACCGAACGACGTGGTGTCCCGGACGATGACACCTTCCCGCTGGGCCCGCTCCGTCACCTCGCTTCCGTCGCCGACCTCACAGAGGACGAAGTTGCCGGCGCTCTCCCACGTCTGACACGCGAGGTTCCCGTGGATGTACTCTCTGCCCCACCTCACGGCGTCGACCGTCTTCTCGACGTGGTCTCTGTCCTCGAGCGCCGCGAGCCCGGCCCGGCAGGCGATCTCCGAGGCGGCGAAGGGCGTGTTCACCCGGGCGTAGGCCTCGGCCCACGTTTCGGGGACGACAGCGTATCCGAGCCGGATTCCGGCCAGCCCGTAGGCCTTCGAGAACGTCCGAATCACCGCCACGTCGTCGCGTTCCTCGACCAGCGGAACGACGGACGGAGTGTCGGAGAACTCGCCGTAGGCCTCGTCGACGATCACCAGCGTCTCCTTGTCGGTCCCTTCGGCGACGGCTTCGATCCCGGCCGGCGAGAGCTCGCTTCCGGTCGGGTTGTGCGGCGTCGTGAGGTAGATGACCCGCTCGCCGTCGTAGTGTTCCAGAACGGTTCCGGCTGACTGGGTGAAGCCGTCGGCCTTCCTGATGGGGTACTCGTTCACCGAGCCGTGGTGATACCGGGCGCTCATCGCGTAGTAGGCGAACCCCGGCGCGGGGACGAGAACTTCCTCGCCGGGCCGTAACATCGCCCTGGCGAGGTAATCGAGCGCGCCGTCGCCGCCGTTGGCGAGCCACACCTGCCCCGACCCGACGTCCCAGCGGTCGGCGAGTGCGTCCCTGAGATCGACCGCCGAGGACTTCGGATAGCTGTGTACCGTCGGCGCGTACGCTTCGATCGCCGCGACCGCCTTCGGAGACGGGCCGAAGGCGTTCTCGTTGGAGGAGAGTTTCACGAGTTCGTCCGCCTCGAGCCCCAGATCGCGAGCGACCTCCTCGATCCCTCGCCCGGCTTCGTAGGCGACGTGGTCCGACAGGTCCCGTGGTTGCATACCCGAAATAAACGTGCCGCGGGTCTTAAGGGTGCCCAACGGTTCCGCCAGTGCTAACGTTTATCGGGTTTCGAGGCAACCGTGGGGTATGTCACCTCCCGGTGTCGAACCCGGACCCGTCGTCCGGGTCACTGCCGACACGTCCGACCGTTCGGCAGTGATCGAGGCGATAGATGACGCGGCCGACGTGTCGGTACGGCGGGTCGGCCCGGCCGGAACGCCGTCGCCGCTGGGTCTGTATACGACGGCGGGGCGGACGGCGATACACACTGACCTCCGTCCCGACGCCGCCGCGGAAGCCGCGACGACGCTCGAGGACGGCGACTTCCCGACGACCGGCGCCGAAGCAGCCGTCGACCACGACGAGGACACCGCCGCGATTCCTGCCCCCGACTCGGGGCCGCTTTCGGTCGGCACCCGCCGGGTACTCGGTCCCTGTGGCTGGGTCGACCCGACGGTCAGACCGGAGCCTGTGGCCGCCGAGTTCGATCCCGAAACGGTCCTCGATCGGGTCGCGACCGTCGGCCTCCGTGGTCGCGGACGGGCCGACGGGGCGACGGACGACCTCATCTCGGCGGTCTGGGAGCGAACGATCGAGGCCGAGGGCGATCCGGTGGTCGTGATTCACGCCGCCGATACCGACTGCCCGACGGACGAACTCATGTGTCGGAGTATCCCGGGTCGCGTTCTCGACGGGGCGGGGATCGTCGCTGACGCCGTCGGCGCCGAGGACGTGGTGGCGTTGGCGACCGACCCGGCGGTCGAGCCGCTGGAAGCCGTCGCCGACGGGGAGCTGATCCACCGGGCCCCCGAGTCGTTCCGGATCGGCGAGCCGACGATGGCGCTTGAGGCGCTGGAGGGCAACGACCGGATCGAGGCCCGCCGCCGACCGCCCGGCCCCGAAGAGTGGGGACTGTACGGCCGACCGACCGTCGTCCACACGCCCCGGACGCTGGTACAACTCCGAACACTCCTCGAGGACGGCGAGGGGTTCGATCCCGAAAGCGCCGACCCCGGCACCCGGACCGTCGCGGTTCGTGGCGCTGTCCGCGCGCCGGCGGTCGTCGAGTTGCGAACCGACAGCGCGCTGTCGAGGGCGCTCTCGGCGGTCGACGCCGCGGGCGATCGGTACGTCGTCGGCGGACGGTTCGGGGGCGTCACCGGATCCGTCGACCTCCCGGCGAGCGCGCCGGCGCTTTCGGCGTCGGGGCTCGGGACCGAAGGGGTACTGGAGGTCCTCGGCCCCGACGACTGTATCGTTGCGACGGTCGGCGAGCGGGCCGCCTTCGCCCGCGAGGAGAACTGCGGGCGGTGTGTCCCCTGTCGGGAGGGATCGAAACAGCTCCACGGGGCGCTTCGGGACGTCTACGACGGTGAGTTCGATCCGGAAACGCTCCGGGAGCTCGCCCGGGTCATGCGGACGAGCAGCCTCTGTGCGTTCGGCGAGGCGGCCGCACGGCCGATCCGGACGGCGCTGGAGGCCTTCGAACCCGAGTTCCGCGCCCACGCCGAGGGGCGCTGTCCGGCCGGGACCTGTGGGGGGCTCCGATGAGCACCGACGACGTCGGTGGCGGTCCGAACCCCCGCGTGCCGGAGATACAGGATCCTCGGCCGTCGACACCGCTGACTGAGACGTTCCGGACGGGCACGGCGAACGATCCGCCGCGGCCCGAACGGGCGGTCGATCCCGAGGACGGCCCGGCGACGCTTACCGTCGACGGCGAGACGGTCGTCGTGCCCCCCGGCGGAACGCTTCTCGACGCGGTCGAGGCGGCCGGCAGCGAGGTACCGGCGCTTTGTCACTACGACCGCGACACCGAGGCCGCCGAGGAGATCGGACCGCGGACGACCTGCCGGACCTGTATGGTCGAAACCGACGAGGAGGGCCCCGTCGCCGCGTGTTCGACGCCGGCGACGGACGGCGCCGTCGTCGATACCGAGGCCGCCGCGGCCGCCGAGGCCAGACGCCACAACCTCGAGTTGGTGCTCTCGGATCACAACCTCCGGTGTACGACCTGCGGGAAGAACGGCCGGTGTGAACTGCAGGACACCTCGATCGAGGAAGGCATCTCTCACCCCCGATACGGCGTCTTCGACGACCGCGACGGATACGAACCGCTCGATCCGACGGGCGCGATCGACATCGACCGCAACAAGTGTATCCTCTGTAACCGGTGTGTCGAGGCCTGCAACGACGTGCAGGTCGAGGGCGTCCTCCGGATCGAAGGGACCGGCGAGGAGACGCGGATCGGCTTCCAGTCCGACGCCGAGACGATGGCCGACTCGACGTGTGTCTCCTGTGGCCACTGTGCGACGGTCTGTCCCACGGGTAGCCTCGTCGAGGGCGGGCTCGTCGACGCGACGACGATGCCGCTTCCGGGCTTTACACAGCGCAACTCCGTCGGGAGCGTACTGGAGTCCGAACGCGACAGGGAGCGGGACGAACGCGAAGCGACCGAGGAGCTCTCGGGCGTCGCCCGCTTCATGTCGAAGGCCAGACGGACGGCCGGATCGGCCACCGATCGCGCGCTGCGAACCGGCGAACACCTCGCCGAGGACGTCGCCGCGGGGGTCTTCTCCGAGGGGATCCTCTTCGGGATCGCGAAACGGGTCGGGGACGCCCGCCTCGATCGGCTCGACCGGACCGAGACGACCTGTGGGTACTGTGCGGTCGGCTGTCGGTTCGAACTCTACAGCGACGACGAACGCGTCTTGGGCGTCCGGGCGACCGATCCCGACGCCGCCCCCGCCAACGACTTTTCGACCTGCGTCAAGGGAAAGTTCGGCTATGGCTTCATCGAACGTGACGACCGCCTGAAGACGCCGCTGATCCGCGAGGGCGACGGCTTCCGGGAAGCTTCCTGGGACGAAGCGCTCGACGTCGTCGCCGCGGAACTGGAGGGGATCCGCCGGGATCACGGCGCGGACGCGATCTCGTGTTTCGCCTCCTCGAAGTGTACCAACGAGGAGGACTACCTGATGGAGAAGTTCGCCCGGACCGTGCTCGGGACGAAGAACATCGACAACTGCGCGCGGCTGTGTCACTCCTCGACGGTCGCCGCGCTGCTCGAAACTGTCGGCTACGGGGCGATGTCGAACAGCATCGAGGACGTCGCCAACGCCGACTGTTATCTGTTCTCGGGGACGAACACGACCGAATCCCATCCCGTTCTGGCGACGAAGGTGAAACGGAACGTCCGGGACGGCGCCGACCTGGTCGTCGTCGACCCCCGAAAGGTGGGCATCGCCGAACACGCCGACCAGTACCTCCGGTCGAAGCCGGGCTACGACACCGCCTGGATGAACGGGATGGCCCGACATATCATCGAACGCGACCTCCACGACGCCGCGTTCGTCGAGGAACACGTCCGGGATTTCGACGCGCTGAAACGGAAGGTCGAGCCCTTCACGTCCGCGGAAGTCGAACGCCTCACCGACATCCCGGCCGGGGAACTGACGGCGGCCGCCGAACGGATCGCGACGGCCGACTCGGTCGTCTTCGGGTGGGCGATGGGGCTGACCCAACACTCCCACGGCACCAACAACGTCCGGGCGATGGCGAACCTCGCGTTGCTCACGGGTAACGTCGGCAAACCCGACGCCGGCCTCTCGCCGTTCCGGGGGCACAACAACGTCCAGGGCGGCGGCGGGGACATGGGGACGCTCCCGAACGTCCTGCCCGGCTATCAGGACGTGACCGACCCCGAGGTGCTCGACACCTTCGAGGAGGCGTGGGGCGTCCGCCCGCCGGAGGAGATCGGACTGACCGTCCCCGAGACCTTCGAGGCGATCCACGACGGCGACGTGCGGGGGCTCTACGTGATGGGCGAGAACCCGGCGCTCTCGGAGCCGGATATCGGACACGCCAATAAAGCCCTCGAGGAGACCGACTTCCTCGTCGTCCAGGATCTCTTCATGACCGAAACCGCCGAACACGCCGACGTCGTGTTGCCGGCGGCGGCCTTCGCCGAGAAGTCCGGGACGTTCACCAACACCGAACGCCGCGTCCAGCGGGTCGGAAAGGCCCTGGACCCGCCGGGGGAGGCACGACAGGACTGGGAGATACTGCAATCGCTCGCAAACCGGATCGACCACGACGGCCGCCGGTGGGACTACGAAACCCCGACAGAGATATTCGAAGAACTGACCGACGTGACGCCGATCTACGCCGGGATGAGCCACGAGCGGATCGAAACGGAGGGCGGCCTCCAGTGGCCCTGCCCCGACGCCGACCATCCGGGCACGCGGTTTTTATACGAAGACGGGTTCAACTTCTCCGACGGAATGGCCCGGTTCGTCCCCGCCGACATGGGCGAACCCGGCGAGTTGCCGACGGAGACGTACCCGCTTACGCTTACCACCGGCCGGGTGCTGTATCACTTCCATACGGGGACGCTGACCCGCCGGGTCGAGGCGATCACCGACCACGTCCCCGAGAGCTTCGTCGAAATCCACCCCGAAACGGCCGGAACGCTCGGTATCGAGGGCGGCGACACCGTCCGCGTCGAGTCCGAACGGGGTCACATCGATGTCCGGGCGAAGGTGACAGAGAGACCCGGAAAGGGCGTCGTCTTCGTGCCGATGCACTTCGCCGACGGGGCCGTCAACACGCTGACCGGCGAGCGCTACGACCCCACGAGCGGCATCCCCGAATACAAGGTCGCGAGCGTCCGGATCGAACGAATTAACAGGGACTGAGCGCCAATCCCGTCCATGAGCGAGACGAACGGCGTCATCGTCGCCGGTGGCCGGTCGGTCCGGATGGGCGAGACCGAAAAGGCCCTCGTCGAGGTCGGCGGGACGCCGCTCGTCCGTCGCGTCGCCGACCGTCTCCTCGAGACCGCCGACCGGCTGGTCGTCAACTGCCGGGACGATCAGCGCGGGGCCATCGAGACGGCGCTGTCGGGGATCGACCCCGAACCGCGGTTCGCGATCGATCCCGCCCCCGATCGCGGGCCGGTCGCCGGCATCGAAACCGGACTCCGGGCGATCGAAACCGACTACGCCGCCGTCGCCGCCGTCGATATGCCCTTTCTGGATCCCGATCTCGTCTCGTATCTCTTCGAACGCGCGGCGGGCCACGACGCCGCCATCCCCCGGCCGAGCGAGTGGTTCGAACCCCTTCACGCCGTCTACAGAACGGACCCGATGGTCGAGGCTTGCGAACGCGCCCTCGAGGAACCCCACCCACGGATCATCGAACCGCTGTCGTCGCTCGATCGGGTCATCGTCGATCGGGCGGAACTCCTCGAACACGGCTCCCTCGACAGTTTCGAGGGGATCGACACGCCCGAGGACGTTCAGTGGGCAAACGAGCGACTCCAGTAGTTACTGGAGAACACCGACGACCTCGCCGCGATCCATCCGGCCCAACACGACCCGTCCGATCCGTTCCACGGCGAGCAACTCCTCTGCGATCCCTTCGGCGACCGCTCTGAGCTCCCCGTCGTCAACCATATTTACGAGCGGAACGACGCGGGCATCGGCGGGGACGTCCTTCAGTCCTCCCCGTTGGTCGCCGAGGACGGCCGCGACGTCGACCGGCCGGATACGGCTCCCGGGCGGCCGGTCCAGAAGCGACGCGAGACGTTCCGGCCGGTGGACGTGCTCTTCGTCGATCCGTTCGCCGACGGCTCTGACGCTCGCGACCGGTACGACGAGGTCGGCGGCGGCCGGCACCTGCGGTTCCTCTTCGGCCGGCGCTTTGATCCACCGCGTCCGCGCGCCGTCGGCCTTGGTGAGGATCGGGACGTCGGTTGTCGCCGCCAGCTCGTCGATCCGGTCGGTGTCGTAGCCGAGATACCGGTCGCGAACGCCGTCACGCCCCGGAACGACGCCGAGCGGCCAGGTCCCGTTCCCCCGGACGGTCCCGATCGGATCCTCGGTGACTTCGAGCCGCTCGACGCGGTCCTCGAAGGGGGGAATCCGGACCGTCGCGGTGAGGACGGCACGTTCTAGCTCGGCGGCGAGCGCATAGAGGGTCGATTTCTTCCCGCCGGCGCCGACGACCGCCGTCACCCCGGTCGGCTCGAAGGCCGTTCGGAGGTCCATGTCGGCCGGTAGGGGTCCCGGGACATAGACGTTGTCGACACGAGGTGGGTGCTTATAAGTTCGTCCCCGACACGGTGACGGTATGATCGTAGACACTGTGATGTATACGGTTCACACCGCGTTCGCGGCGCTGTGGACGGGATCGGTCCTGTTTGTCGCCGCGGTAGTCGTGCCGCTTGCGATGGCTGGCGAGCTTTCGCCGGCGGCGTTCGGCAGCGTCGTCTCGAAACTCCGGTGGGTGACGCGGCTCGGCGCGCTCGTTACGTTCGTGACCGGCGGCCACCTCGCGGGTACCCTGTACACTGTCGACACGCTGACGGGAACGACGGGCGGGTATCTCGTCGTGGCGATGCTGACGCTTTGGCTCGGGCTCGCGGCCGCGATCGAGGTCGGCAGCGCGCGGGCGATCAGGGGTGTCGAAAACGACAAGATCCGCGAACCGGCCCGCGATGCGAGGCCGTTCTATCTTCTCGGTTCCGTGCTTGCGGTCGGTTTGCTCGTCGTCTCCGGACTGCTCGGGACGCCGGGTGCAGTCCTCTAAAGACTCCGATCGGACGTGCCGACGACCGCGGCCTCCTCCGTTCCCCCCGTTTATGATCGCCGGGATACTTTCCGGAGCAGGTAACAACTAATATCCAAGCCCCGCTAACGGGTCACGGATATGTCGGACGAAGAACTCGAGGATTTCCTCATCCTCCGATCGCTAGAGGAGCCGATCACCGAGGCGGAACTGGAGGCGGCGGGCGACGAGTCCGGACGCGCCCTGAAGGCACTCAGAGACGAGGGCGTCGGCATCCGGTGGGTCGACTCGGAGGTCCTGACCGACGAGGACGGGGGGATCACGGGCACGTTCTGTCATTATCGGGCCGAAGACGAGGCGGCCATCCGCGAGCACGCCGACCGGGCGGGGCTTCCGGCTACCCGGATCGACCGGCGGGGCGAGCCCCTCGACGGCGAGTAGCCTCGGCGCGAGGCTTTCGGTTCCGGTTTCGGGTATCGACACCATACTTAAATCGGTGAGACGAGTACCGTCTCCCGCTATGGAACTCACCTGGCATGGCCACTCGACGTGGCACGTCACAGTCGACGGAACCGACCTGCTCGTCGATCCGTTCTTCGAGAACCCGAAGACAGACCTCGAACCCGGCGACCTCGATCCCGATTATCTCCTTTTGACCCACGGCCACTTCGATCACGTCGCCGACGCCGACGCCTATCCCGACGCGACGGTCGTCTCGACGCCCGAACTCGCCGGATACGCCGAGGACCGCTTCGGCCTCGAGGACGCCGTCGCCGGCATGGGGATGAACCTCGGCGGGACCGCCGAGTGCGGCGACGCCTGGGTGACGATGGTCCGGGCCGACCATTCCAACAGCATCGAATCCGACTACGAGTACTCGGCGGGCATGCCGGCCGGGTTCGTTATCTCCGACAAAAAGCCGACCCAGGAGGCCGATCGCGACAACACGTCGTTCTATCACGCCGGCGACACGAGCCTCATGACCGAGATGCGCGAGGTCATCGGCCCGTTCCTCGAACCCGACTTCGCCGCCTTGCCGGCCGGCGATCACTTCACCATGGGGCCGGCCCAGGCCGCGATCGCCGCCGACTGGGTCGGGGCCGACTACGCCGCCCCCATGCACTACGATACGTTCCCGCCGATCGAGATCGACACCGGGACCTTCGAGCGCGAACTCAAAGCGACCGGCGCCCGAGCAGAGGCCGTGATCCTCGAAGGCGACGAGTCGTTCACACTCGAGTGACGCCGTCGGCACCCCCTATCTTTTTTATACGCGCGCCGAGTGTTTCAATCCGGTATGTCAGACATCGAAACCACGACCGTCAACGACGCCAAGTATCACGCCCTGAGCCGGGCGGGAGACTTCGAACTCAGTATCGACGCGACCGGCTCGGACGGCCCGACGCCGAACGAGGTACTGGTCGCCGATTACGCCTCGTGTTTCTCTTTCGCCTGTCGGGCGGGCGCGAACCGACAGCTCGATATCGATCTCGGGAAGATCGAGACGGAGGCCGAAGCCGACCTCGACGACAGCGACGACCTCGCGGCGATCCGGTTTCACCTCCACGTCGAGGCCGACCTCGATGACGACGAGATAGCCGACGTGATCGAACTCGGCGAGGAGATCTGTCACGTCCACGCCGCGGTCAAGGAATCGCTCCAGGCCGAGATCGAGCTTACGCCCGACGCGTTCTGAGAGGATCGGTGCGTCCTTTATGTGTCATCCCGGCACGGTTCGGTGATGATCGGTAAACCGTTCCGACAACCGTAGGAACCGGGGGGTTCCCGTCGGCGTCGGGCTTCGGCTGACCGCTCGCGGCGCGATCGACGGGTTTTCGCCACCATATAAAAGTATAGGATCCGTATCGGGAAGTATGAGCGACTGGAAGGACATGATCGTTGGCGATCGGATGACGGTCGACAACGAGTTCTCATCGCGGATCGACGACTCGCGGTTCTCCCGACAGGAGTGGGGACTCATCATGACCGCGACGACGTTCGAGATCGAAAACCCCGGGAACGAGACCGACGCCGAACTCGTCGCCGACACCTCACAGCTGCCGTCGATCATCCCCGAACTGGAGAAGGTCACGGAGACGGGGCCGATGGGGAGACCCCAGCCGGAATCGGATAGCGGAGGCGGGTTCCTCGACTCGATCCGCAACGCCCTCGGACTGGGCGGGGGCGGGAGCTTCAGCGGCGGCATCGATGAGGAGGAACTCGAGGACGCCGAGGCGCTCGTCGCAACGTACGCCGAGACGCTACAGGCCCACCTCGAGTCCGAGGGCCGCTGGAACGAGGTCCGGGCGGCCGCGGCAGAAACCGAGACCGATACCGAGACCGAAGAGTAGCCGGCCGGTCGTCCGGTCCGGGGGGTTCCTTCGAGCGAGTCGGTTTCCGAGGGTACGATCCGTCGCCGAAACGAGTACCGACCGCGTCAGTCGTCGGCTTCTCCCGCCCGAAGCGAGGGATCGTCGATGTACGGCAACGACTCGGCCGTCGCCTCGATCGCCGTCGCGTTGGATTTCATCAGCGCGGTCGTATCCCAGATCCCATCGACGAGGGCCTTCCGCTGGGCTTCGTCGACTTCCGCGTCGATCGTCTCGTCGTCGTAGACGACCGTCTCCGCGGCGACGTCGATCCCGATCTCGCTGCCGGGGTTCTCGTCGATCCAGTCCTGCAGCGTCTCGATCGCCTCGGTGTCGGCGGTCACCGTCGGGATACCGAGTGCGAGACAGTTACCGGCGAAGATCTCGGCGAAGGACTCGCCGACGATAGCGTCGATTCCCCACCGCTTGAGCGCCTGTGGGGCGTGTTCGCGCGAGGAGCCACAGCCGAAATTGGCGTTGACGACCAATACGTTCGCGTCCTGGAACCGCTCTTCGTTGAACGGGTGGTCCTTCGGGTTGTCCTCGTCGTCGAAGCGCTGATCGAAGAAGGCGAACTCCCCGAGCCCGTCGAAGGTGATGACCTTCAAAAAGCGTGCGGGGATGATCTGGTCGGTGTCGATGTCGTTGCCGCGGATCGGGACCCCGCTTCCCGCGACGCGGGTGACGCTCGGGATCTCCGTTTCGTCGCTCATGCTTTCACCTCCGCTTTCGGGAGGTCACGGACGTCGGTCACTTCCCCGGTGATCGCCGCCGCGGCGACCATCCGCGGGCTCATCAGCACGGTCCGGCCCTCCTTCGAGCCCTGTCGGCCGACGAAGTTCCGGTTCGACGAGGAAGCACACGCTTCGTCGCCGACGAGCTGGTCGTCGTTCATCCCGAGACACATCGAACACCCCGGGTTCCGCCACTCGAAGCCCGCCTCGGTGAACACCTCGTCGAGCCCCTCGCGTTCGGCGGCCGTCTTGACGCGCTGGCTGCCGGGGACGACCATCGCGCGCACGGAATCGTCTACCTGTCGGCTCTTGACGATTTCCGCGCCGGCCCGGAGATCCGAGAGCCGGGCGTTCGTACACGAGCCCAGGAACGCGACGTCGATGTCGTAACCGGCCATCGTCTCGCCGGGTTCGACGCCCATGTGTTTCTGTGCCCGCCGGGCGGTCTCGCGTTTGTCCTCCGGGAGCGATTCGGGCTCGGGGATCTCCTCGGAGATACCGATCCCCTGTCCCGGCGTGGTCCCCCACGTGACGACCGGTTCGATCGCCGAGCCGTCGATCGTCACCACGTCGTCGTACTCGGCGTCGGGGTCGGATCTGACCGACTCCCAGTAGGGTTTCAGCTCTTCGAAGCGTTCGGGATCGTCCGCGAACTCGTCGGTTTCTCTGAGCCACGCGTAGGTCGTCTCGTCGGGGTTTACGTACCCGGCGCGCGCGCCGCCCTCGATCGACATGTTACAGATCGACATCCGTCCCTCCATGCCGAGGCTTTCGATGGCTTCCCCGGCGTACTCGTAGACGTAGCCGACGCCGCCGTCGGTGCCGAGCCGTCGGATGATCGTCAGGATGACGTCCTTTGCGGTGACGTCCTCGCCGAGTTCGCCGGTCACCTCGATCTTCCGGACCTTCTTTTTCTCCATAGCGACCGTCTGAGTGGCGAAGACGTCCCGGATCTGTGAGGTGCCGATCCCGAACGCCAAGGCGCCGAAGGCGCCGTGTGTCGAGGTGTGGCTGTCGCCACAGACGATTGTTTTCCCGGGCTGGGTGATCCCCTGTTCCGGCCCGATGACGTGGACGATCCCCTGGTTGCCCGAGGAGGGATCGTCGAAGTCGATGTTCGTCCCCTCGAGGTTCCGTTCGAGTTCGGCGTACATCTCCTCGGCGGCGTCGTTCTCGAAGGGCCGGTCGCGATCGTCGGTCGGGACGATGTGATCGACCGTCGCGTGCGTCAGATCGGGCCGGGCGAGTTCGAGCCCCCGCTCCCGCAGCATCCCGAACGCCTGTGGGCTCGTCACCTCGTGGATGAGATGCAGCCCGATGAACAGCTGATCCTGTCCGTTCGGGAGCGTCGTCACCCTGTGTCGGTCCCAGACCTTGTCGTACAGCGTCCCCTCGCTCATCGGTCGATCCCCCCATCGAACACCCACTGGGAGCCGTCCCCGCCCTCGGGTACGGTGCTGTCCGCGTCGTCGTCGATCGTTGTGTCGTCTGTCATCTTCATGTGTGTCGCTCCTCGACCCGTGCGGTCTCCTCGGCGCCGCGGGCGAGCGCCGCCTGTCCGGTCCGGGCGATCTCGCGGATGTTGAACTGCTTGAACGCGTCGATCGCGTCGTCGATCTTCTCCTCGGAACCGGTGATCTGGACGGTGACCGTCTCCGGGCCCGCATCGAGCGCCTCGCCGTCGTACATATCGGTGATCGCCTGTACCTTGTCCGGCTCCTCGCCGTCCACCTTCAGGATGATGAGCTCGCGGGCGACCGGGTTACGATCGAGTTCACGGACGTGAATGACGGGGATGAGCTTCTCGAGTTGCTTTTGGATCTGGTCGATCCCGGGATCGGGCTCCTCGACGACGAGGGTGATCCGCGAGTACCCCTCGTTCTGTGTCGGCCCGACGGTCAGCGATTCGATGTTGAACTGTCGCCGGTGGAACAGCCCCGAGACGCGCGCGAGCACGCCCGGTTCGTTCTCGACGTACGCCGAGATCGTCGTCCGACGGGGCTCCGGTTCGGCCTCGACTTCGGGGTCGATCCGGATCCCCTGGGAGTTTCGCCGGCCGATCGGTCGTTTCCGTTCCTCGGGCGGCGGGCCTTCGAGCCCCTCCTGCTGGACGTTCCGTCGGCGGCTCATAGCTGCTCCTCCGTCAGCGCGAACAGCCCGTTGTCGCCGCCGCCCGGCACCATCGGGTAGACCTTCTCGCCGGGGTCGATGTGGACGTCGACGACGCTCGGGCCGTCGTAGGCCAGCGCCTCCTCGATGACCCCCTCGACCTCCTCGTCGGTATCGATCCGGAACCCGCGGGCACCGAACGCCTCCGCGAGGGTGTCGAACTCGGGGATCCAGGGGTAATCGGAGGCCATGTGCCGCTGGCCGAAGAAGACGTCCTGCCACTGCCGAACCATCCCGATCGCCTCGTTGTTGAGCACGACAACCGTGATATCGAGGTCCTCCCTGACGGCCACCGAGAGCTCCTGACACGTCATCAAAAAGGAGCCGTCGCCGTCGAAACAGACGACCTCCCGGTCGGGGGCCGCGAGCTTCGCCCCGATCGCCCCCGGCAGCCCGTACCCCATCGCCCCGAGGCCGTGGGAGGTGACCCACGTTCGTGGCTGTGTCCACGTCCAGTACTGCCAGGCCCACATCTGGTGTTGGCCGACGCCGGCGGTGACGATCGTGTCCTCGGGGGTCGCCTCGTCGAAGCGCTCGACGACGTACTGTGGCTTGACCGGTTCGTCCTCCGGCGCCGCGTACTCCATCGAGTATTCCTCTTTCCACGTCTCACACTGTTCGAGCCAGGCCCCGGTCGAAGGCGAGCCGGTCATCGCGTCGGCGAGCTGGTCGAGCACCGCCTTCGCGTCGCCGATGAGCGGGTGGTCGGCCTCGATGTTCTTCGAGACCTCGGCCGGATCGATATCGATGTGGATGACCTCCGCGTCGGGGGCGAACGTCTCGACGCCGCCCGTCAGCCGGTCGTCGAACCGGGTGCCGACCGCGAGCAGACAGTCCGTCACCGTGATCGCCATGTTGGCGTATCCGGTGCCGTGCATCCCGACGATCTCCATCGACAGTTCGTGATCCTCGGGGAACGACCCCGTTCCCGGCATCGTCGTGACCACCGGAATCTCGTGTTCCATCGCGAACGCCCGGAGTTCGTCGCTGGCTTCGGCCTTGATCACGCCGCCGCCGGCGAGAATGACCGGCCGTTCGGCCTTCCTGATCGTCGCCGCCGCCCCCGAGACGGCATCGGGATCGGCCGCCTCCGGGGAGTCGTAGGTCTCCGGCAGCGTCGGGCCGCCGGGATCCGTCTCCGTTTCCCCTTTGGTCACGTCCTTCGGTAGATCGACTAGCGTCGGCCCCTGCCGGCCGTGTTTCGCCAGCGCGAAGGCCGTTCCCACGTCCGTCCCGACCGAGTCCGGATCGTCGGCGAAGGTGTTGGCCTTCGTGACCGGACTCGTGATACCGACCGCGTCGGTCTCCTGGAAGGCATCGTTCCCGACGACGTCCGTCGGAACCTGCCCTGTCAGGGCGACGAGCGGATCAGAGTCCATGTTGGCGTCGGCGATCCCCGTGACGAGGTTCGTCGCCCCCGGCCCCGAAGTCGCCATACAGACGCCCGGCTCCCCGGTGACGATCCCGTATGCGTCGGCCGCATGGACCGCGCCCTGCTCGTGGGCCATCGTGATGTGGTTCATCTCCGAGTCGTATATCGCGTCGTAGACCGGCATGATCGCGCCGCCCTGGATCCCGAAGAGGTGTTTGACCCCCGCGTTCTCGAGGGCGCGAACGACCGCGTCGGCGCCGTTTTCGATTCCCGTCGCGTCGCTGGCAGTCTCCGCGTTCTGAACTTTCCGTGTCCGTTCTCCGCTCATGATCTCCACTCCGTTCGATACCGTCGGTTGTTGTTTCGTGTATCCATTGTTCCGGCTGTGGGCTGGTCTGTGACCGATACGAACCGCGCGTGGGAAGAATGTCGTGTCGGGGCTACGCCCCTACCATACCGGACGGGACGCTGACGGCGTCGGAAAGCGCTGCCGCCCCGGCTGTCGCGTCCGTCATCATGGTGGGTATTGCACCGTGGCTGAACATAAACCTTCCGTGTCCAGCGGACGCATGCCGCCGTGTGGTGCCGGCAGACCGGCCGCTGTACCCGTGGGCGAACGCCCGAGACGGACATCCTCAGATCCGGACCTCCTCGCGTCGGACGCCCACGTCGCGGGCGAACTCCTTGAGTCGCTCGAAGGTGATCTGTTCCTTCTGTGCCCCGCGGTCTTTCACCATGCGGGTCACCTCGCGGACCTCGGCGTCGGTGGGGTCGAAACCGGCGTCCTCCAGGCGCTCCCTGACGGAGTGGGTTCCGGTGTGTTTCCCCAGGACCAACTCGCGGGTCGCGCCGACCATCTCCGGGGTCATCACGCCGGGTTCGAACGTATCGGAGTTCTCGATGACGCCGGCCGCGTGGATCCCTGACTCGTGGGAGAAGGCGTTCTCCCCCACGATCGGTTTGTTCGCCGGCGTCGTGATGTCGCTTTTCTCCTCGATGATCCGCGACACCTCGGCGATCCGGGCCGTGTCGATGCCGGTATCGACGTCGTAGAGCGACTCCAGCGCCATGACGACCTCCTCGTAGGCCGCGTTGCCGGCGCGTTCGCCGATCCCGTTGATAGACACCTGCGACTGGGTGGCGCCCGCCTCGTACCCCGAGAGGGCGTTGGCGGCCGCCAGCCCGAAGTCGTCGTGGGTGTGGACGTCGACCTCGGCGTCGGTGTGCGCACAGACGGTCTCGATCATGTCGTAGAACCGCCGCGGCGTCGCGACGCCGACCGTATCCGGGATGTTTATCCAGTCCGCCCCGACCTCGGAGACGGCCTCGATGATGTCGGTCAGGAACTGTTCGTCGGTGCGCGTGGCGTCCATCGGCGAGAACATACAGGTCACGCCGGCCTCCTTGACGCGTTCGACGGCCTCGACGGACCGTTCGAGCGCCTCCTGGCGGGTGGCGTGCATCGAATCCTGCAGTTGGACGTCGCTGGTGGATGCAAAAACGTGTACCATATCGACGCCGGAATCCAGCGCCGCTTCGACGTCCTTCTCTACCACGCGGGCGAGTCCACAGACGGTGGACCGCGACGCCGCGTCGGCGATGTCCCGGACGGCTTCGAACTCCGTCTCGGAGTTTACCGGGAAGCCGGCCTCGATGACGTGGGTTCGCATGTCATCGAGGATCGACGCGATCTCCCGTTTGTCCTCGTAGGAGAACGACGTTCTCGGGGACTGTTCGCCGTCGCGCAGCGTCGTATCGAAAATTCGGGCCTCACTGATCTCTGAGGTACTATCTAGTGTGCCCTGGAAGAACTCGATCCGCCGGCGAAGCCGACGTATCCTCGTGCTGTGTCATTGCAATTGGACCAAGGACACGCGAGGTATTTAAACTTGGCTGTCCACCGCGGCGAATTGTCGCACCCGTTCGAAAATACAGGTCGAGAACGGCCAGGAAACACACGATCTCACAGTTCGACGCCGCCGACCGCACAGCACCAGTGTTTAACCGCTGTCCGCCGAGAGCTACGTCGCGATCGAACTCCGCGTCCGGATACGCATCCACCAGATCCTCGAGTTTCGTTTCGAGCAGCGTCGTCACATCGTGACGGTGCTGGGCGACGTCGTGAGTGCCGATCATATCGGAGAGATCCTTCGTGTAGGTAGTCAACCGTTGTAGATCCGACGCGCTCGAGAGGATGGTCTCTGCGCCGGAGGCGACCCGTTCCGAATCGTTCCCGGCGAGCAACTTTGCCCGGCCGAGAATGACAGTGAGCCCGTTTCGGAGGTTGTGACGCAGGATGCGGTTGAGCACGGTCGCCTGCTGTTGGCTCTCTTTGCGTGCCGTGATATCGCGCGCGTTGATCAGAAAGCCGGAAATCACGGACTCGGGGCGGTCGCTCACGATTCCTTCGATCCAGGCCCAGGAGCCGTCCGCCCGTCGGAAGCGATACTCCAGCCGGTTGACCACGCCGCCCGACCGGGACGCCATCGTTCTGAAGGTCTCCCGGATATCCGCCCGGTCGTCCGGATGGATGTACTGGAAGTAGGTTTCGTCCCGCAGTCTGTCCGGGCTGTATCCGAGGATCTTCTCGACCGAATCGCTCTGATACCGGATCGTCCCGTCGTGTTTCATCACCGTGATGAGATCGCCCGAGTGCTCCAACAGGGTCTCGAACCACTCCCGCTCCTCGCGATCGCTCGTCTCCCGGATGTGGTTGACGAGATGCGGACGACCGTCGAGTTCGATCACCGAGGCGGACATCTCGGCGGGGATGATGTCACCGCTCTTGCAGTAACAGGTGATTTCGTCCGTCCAGCCTTCCCCTTCCTCCAGAACGCGGTCGGCAAACGCCATGAACCGGTCGAGGTTGTGCGGATGGAGATCGGAGGCAGGCATCGACAACAGTTCCTCACGGGGGTACTCGACGAGTTCGACCGCTGCCGGATTGCAATCCACGATGGCGTCGTTTTCGATGTCGACGATGAAGATCGCGTCGTTGGCGTGCTCGAAGACCGTTTCGAACTTCTTTCCGGACGGGTCGACGGGAGTCCCGGTATCCGAGTGGCGGGTGTCGTTCATACGCTTGGTTGAGAGAGGACTGGAACGAGAGAGCGATCGATCGGCGCTACCGCGCCCACTCGATGGCTTCCGTCCGATCTTCGGTCGTCAGGGTATCGAGCCCGCCCGTATCGATCTTGCCCCGAAGCGAGATCGCTTTGATACCGTCGGCGACGACAGCCCACCGTTCGATCCCCGCCTGGTCGGCCTGTTGGGCGGATTTCTCCCAGACCTCGAACGCTTCGGAGGTGAACGGATCCTCGAGTTGCACGTCGGTGACCATCCCGTCGAAATCGTGCTCCGACAGCAAATCCTTATAGACGGGATACGCCTCTGTCTCGAACGCCGAAAGCTCCATCCCCGGCAGGAATTCCCAGACCATGATACCGTCGTGTATTTCGACCGTCCAGCCGTCTCCGCTCTGCTTCTGTCTCATATCCACCGGTTGATCGTAAACCGAAATAAGGCAGACGAGGGTGTGTCAGCAAAATGCACGGCCGCTGTAAACTATTTTGTCGATATATTTTATGTGAGGCCGTTCCACTGTGCGGACGAACGCTTCACTCTCGGTACCGCGACTCGGTCGCTTCCGCCCCGTGTGCTCTCCGAGTACGGGACCCCACGCTGCCGCGAATCAGGGCGTCGCCGAATGTCAGAATCCCCTGTCGATAGTGTATATACGTTTCGCCGGCTTCAACGAGCGCCGCCTACGGGCGAAGCAATAAATATGCCTCCCATCATAACGGTGAGACCGAACGATAGATATCCGTTTCCAACGAGGGCATGATTCAGATACTTTATATCGGACGTCCGGAGCACGACCTCGATCACGCCGCACAGGCCCTCCAGGGGAGCCGCGATTCGTTCGACGTCGCGACTGAATCGGACCCACAGGAAGCCCTCGAACGACTCCGGTCGGGGGGGTTCGATTGTGTCGTCTGCGACTACGATCTGTCCGGCACGACCGGAGCGGAGTTGCTGGAACGGATCCACGAGGTCGACCCCGAACTGCCGGCCGTTCTGCTCGTCGAGGGGACAGGCGAAGACGCCGCAGATTCGATCCCGGCAAGTGCCATCGAGTGTCTTCGACCCGACCGTACCGACGCATGGTTCGAGTCGGTCGCGAAACGAATCGAGCGCGCGGTCGAGCGGTACGGCTCCGGGAGGACGAACCGGCGGGAACCCCGTCGGTCCGCACTGTTCGAGAACACGCCCGATCCGATCGTCGAGGTGGCGTTCGACGGAGAGATCCCCCGGATGGTCGCGGTCAACCCTGCCTTCGAGGAGGTGTTCGGCTTCGAGAACGACACCGTCATCGGGGAGAGTATCGCCGACGTTCTCGTCCCTGAATCCGAACACGCACAGCATCTCACGCTGCGCGATGCGGTACTCGCCGGGAACCCCACCTGATTCAGCGAGGGAGTCCCGCCGTTCACCGCGGGCGGGAATCGCGTACGCTCCGAAAAATGAACACTACTCAATAACCTGCCCAACTCCCTTATATTTATATACATAGTGCCACAAGTGGCATATAGATGGAGATAAACCGTACCGCAGTCGTGAAACTCTCCGTCCCCGACAACCGCCGCGACGACCTGAAACGAACAATGGACACGTTTCGGAATGCGGCACAACAATTCATCAATCGGGGATGGGACGGTGACAACGACGGGTACGTGATTACATCTGGTAACCATCTCCAACGACTCATCTACGACGACATCCGCGAGGAAACAGCCCTACACGCCGATCTATGTGTAGGGGCCGCTAACCATGCCGCTGAAATCCTCTCGTCGGTTGTTGAGAAGATGAAAGACGGTGAACGAGTCTCAAAACCCACTCTAACTTCAAACACAACCGTCTACAACACGAACGCTGTCACGTACTTTGACGGGTACTGCTCGTTGGCCGCATATGGTGGCAGTCGTGTCCACGCAGAATACGTCTATCCAGATGACTCGATCCAAGCCGAGTATATGGAACGCGACGAGTGGACCAAACAAGGCGCAAAACTCCGTTACGATCACCAAACAGATACCTACTATCTCCACGTTTCGGTGAAGCAGGAACGTGAAGAAACGTCGGCAGAAACCGAGAACCAAACAGTTCTTGGTGTCGATCGAAACGTGGATGGGTATCTCGCCGTCACCAGTACCGGCGCGTTCATCGGTAACGCTGACCTGTTGAATCACAAGCGTCGGGAATACGAACGTCGCCGTGGTCGGCTCCAACAGACAGGCACGCGAAGCGCCCATCAAACAATCCAATCGATCGGTGATGCCTTCGCCAATTGGTCGGAAGATTTCCTCCACCAAGCCTCAAAGAAGTTGGTTGAAGAAGCTGTTTCGAACGGTTGTACAACAATTGTCTTTGAGGACTTGAAAGGTATCCGAAACGGGATGTGGAATGGGTCAAAGTTCCAGCAATGGGCGTTTAACGAATTGAAGCGGCAGGTTACATACAAGGCTAACGCGGAAGGGATTGACGTTGAGACGGTGCAGCCGCAGTACACTAGTCAACGGTGTTCGGATACGGAGTGTGGGTTTACGCATGAGGATAACCGTGATGGTGATGAGTTTGCCTGTCAGAAGTGCGGCAAGGAGCTACACAGCGATTATAATGCGGCGCGAAACATCGCACACAAATTCATCCAGAACCGGCGTAAGTCTGGTTCTGGAGGGGCAACCTATCACCTTGCCCTGAAGTCGGGAACATTGAACGGGAATGGCGATTACTCGCCTGCCACGGTATAGTGGATAGACCGGGAGTTCACCGACAAACCCCGGCGTTCACGCCGGGTGTAGGTGATACCCGCGACAGCTTTTATAAACCATACACTGTATCGGTGGGCATGCAAGGTACCCACACGCCCGTTCCGACGCGGGGATCCATGCCCCGGGAGGTGACAGGCCGTGTTTGAGAGCCTCCGTCGCCGTCGGCTGGCGAAGTTCGGCGCGGGGTTCGGCGCCGTGACGGCGGTCATGATTCTCGTCGGCGTGCTCGCCTTTCTCGATACCGCCGCACACGTCGACGCCGAAAACCACTGGACAGTCGTCCAGAACCTCACCGTGGTCGTCGCGACCGCGATCGTCGGGTTCGCCACGATGGGGATCGTGTTGATCCGCCCGACAGTAAAGCAGATCGAGGAACTGGCCGCCCACACCCAGGAGATCGAAGCGGGAGAGCTCGATACCGGCGTCACGAGCGACGACGACGACGAACTCGGGACGCTGTATGACTCGATCAACTCGATGCGTGAGACGATACGGACGCGCATCGATGAGACCGAAACCCAGCGCGAACGGGCCGAAAGAGCCCGCGAGGAGAGCCAGCGACTCGCTACCACCCTCGAAGAGCGGACCGAGGCGTTCGCCGAGACGATGGCTCGGACTGCGGACGGGGATCTGACGGCTCGACTCACTGTCGAGGACGACGATCCAGACTCGCTAAAACGGGTCGCGACCGGCTTCAACGACGCGATGGCGGAGATACAGGAGGTCGTCGAGGAGGTCGGCACGTTCACCGATTCGGTCGTCACCGCGGTGGAACGCTCGACAGAGCACATCGACGAGGCGGTCGAGCAGGGTGGCGAAACGAGCGACGCGATGGACGAGACGGCCGAGGACGCCCGCCGGCAAAGCGACCGTCTCCTCGAAGCCGCCGGGGAACTAGAGAGCATGTCGGTGAACATCGAAGAGGTGGCGGCATCGACCGAGGAACTCGGTGAGACCTCCGAGCGTGCGGCCTCCCTGTCCGAGGCGGGGCGGGAGAACGCCCGCGCTGCGGTCGAGGAACTCCACCGGATCCAGGAGCGCTCGGAATCCGCCGCCGACACCATGACCGAGCTGGAAGCCCAGATGGACGAGATCGAACAGATCGTCACGACGATCCGCGAGATCGCCGAACAGACGAACCTGCTGGCGCTGAACGCCTCGATCGAGGCCGCCCGGGCCGGCGGTGAGGCCGGATCGAACACCGCCGACGGGTTCGACGTCGTCGCCAACGAGGTGAAGGCGCTCTCGGAGGAGACCCAACAGTCCGCCGGCGAAGTCGAGACGATGATCGCTGAGCTGCGCGAATTGACCGAAGAGAGCGCGGAGGACATGCGATCGATCCAGGCGGAGGTCGAATCCGGCGTCGGGACGGTCGAAACCGTCGACGACGCGCTTGCGGATATCGACACCCAGGTCACCGAGGTCGACGACGGCGTCCAGCAGATCACGACGGCGATGGACCAGCAGGCGATGTCGCTCAACGACGTGACCGCGACCGTAGACGAGTTGACCGATTTCAGCCAGGACACCGCCGAGCGAACGATTCGGATGGCGACGGCGACCGAAGAACAGACCCAGAAGCTGACCGACACCGCCGAGCGAGTACACACGCTGCTCGATAAGACGACGCGGTTGCGGCGCTCGCTCGAAACGTTCGAGTACGACAACACCACTGCGGAGACGGTGCCGTCAGTGGAATCCCTCTCTCAATCATGAGCACCAAGAAAGCGACGTTTCCCGTCGATATCTCGAGGACCGACGTTACGAGTACCGTCGTCGCCGCGATACTCGGGAGTATCACGTTCGGTATCACGATGAGCCTGACTATGGGAGAGGTGCTGTTCACGGCTATCCCCGGAATGTACGGGTTCGAAGGCGTTTCCCGCACCGTCGCGATCTTCGTCGGATGGGCCATTCACCTCTCTCACGGCACCGTATTGGGTCTGATTTTCGGTGTTGCGGTCACGGTCGTTCCCGAATGCGGCGAACGTCTAAAGTACGGATTCCTTGCCGGTGTCGCGTACGGGATCGTGCTATGGGTCGCGCTGGCCTCGCTTCTCATGCCATTCTGGGTCGGTCAGGCGATGTCGATCGATCCCCCCGTGCCGGACTGGCGACTTTGGAGTCTCCTCGGACACGTCCTCTACGGTGCGTTTCTGGGGCTTTTAATCCCCTTGTACCGACGTTACGAGTGATCGACGGGCAGTAGCGGTTCTCGGAGCTCCTCGGAATGCATGATATCACTGTCGGTGATGTCGATTCCGCTGATCGTTGCGAATATCACCCTGGTTAACGTGCTGTCAGTATCGTCTAGCCACGAGTGCGGTAAACACGATATCGACAACGCCGTGTTCTTCAGCAATATAGCCGAACCACTCGGAGACCCAATCGTTTGCTGAGGGTCCTAATCGATCCCTCCGATTGCGAAAACCACCGGGATGGTGGGGGGGTTAAGCCCCGGTGGCAACGGCGACAGTTGGCTTCCGGATCGGTGGGATGCCAGATACCATGACAAGGTGTGGAAGCCAGATAGTGATAACGTATCTCAGCAAAAGATAGCTTGGCATTACGCATCATGGCATTTATACCGATCATCAGGACTGCTTTCGGCAGTAATACCCCCAAACGGTATTGAACTCGACCATGTAGTCCGAGTCGATGCCGGACGGAGATCGCTTCGAAGCCGAGGAACAAGAGTCGTTGGCTCATATGCAGCAGATGCCGTCGGCGGCGGTGCTAGATTCGCTGATCGAAAGCGGGCTACACGAGATGGAGCGGGAGCGGTCGGGGTTGTTACTCTCCGCATTTTCGGCTGGACTCGATATCGGCTTCGGCCCCCTCCTCATGGCGGTCTTGTTGACACTGTCGGACGGGACCTTCGGAGACCTCGCGACTGAGCTCCTTCTGGCCAGTGCGTATTCTGTAGGGTTCATATTCGTCATCCTCGGCCGATCAGAACTGTTCACCGAGCATACTACCCTCGCTGTAATTCCAGTGCTCGACCATCAGGCATCCATCGGCCAGTTGGGACGACTCTGGGGGCTCGTTTACGTGGGCAATCTCGTCGGCGGGGCCGTCTTTACTTTCCTGGCGGTGTTACTCATGCCGGGACTCGGCGTCGTTTCGCCCGAGGCGTTCGGCACAATCGCAGATAAACTCGTTAGCCACGACCTCTCTTGGCTCTTCATCGCCGGTATCTTCGCCGGGTGGCTGATGGGACTGATGGCCTGGTTGATCACTGCGGCCCAGGAAACGATCAGCCGAATCTTCCTCATCTGGATTGTGGCCGGCACGATCGGTATCCTCCATCTTCCGCACTCTATCGCCGGAAACGTCGAAGTGCTTTTCGGCCTCTTTACGTCTTCGGCCGTGACGCTGAGTGATTATCTGGCGTTCCAGTTACTGGCCACGATCGGAAATGCTGTAGGCGGGACGATCTTCGTTGCGACGCTGAAATACGGCCACGTCGTCCGCGGCGCGAAGTGAGTTGACTTCTCTCTCTGCGTTTTCGCGGGGGAGGTCAGCCGTGCTGTTTCACTTCCGGGCGGGTGGAGCCGGTACTTCCGTGTCCCGTTTCACCCTCGAGTTCGACGACGACCGAGTCGGTGATCAGCGCATAGACCGACATCTCCTTTCCCTTCGGGGAGTACCGGGTGCCGGCCGCCTCGATCAATCCGGCGTTCTGGAACCGATCGAGATGATAACAGACGCTCTGGAGCGACACCTCGACTTCGGCTGCGATCTCCGAGGCCGTTTGCGGGGATTTGCACAGCGCAAGGAGGATACCGCGCGCGGTGTCGTTCGCGAGCACCTCCAGGACGCCCCCGTCATCGGCAATATCGACCGTCCGGGTGTTCCGGTCGACGTCGTTCGGGACGGTTTCCGGGAGTAGGTCGTTGACTGCCATGCTATACGCTCTTGTCGCCTCCTTCGGAGTGGTTACGAAAGCGGATCGACGGTTCGACACTCATCGTTCGTCCCGACAGAACACCCCTATCGGTCTGTAACCAGGGGCTAGCTACCCGAACACGGTCTCGAAACGTAGCTAGCTATCTAGAATCGCTCGAAGTCCTCCGTCAATACTCGCTGGCTGGCATCGATACGGAGAGAGATGTAGCCCCGAGAGACAAACCAACTAAATGTCTCAAGGGGTATGGTTCA
Source organism: Natronomonas aquatica (assembly GCF_024449025.1). Classification (GTDB taxonomy): domain Archaea; phylum Halobacteriota; class Halobacteria; order Halobacteriales; family Haloarculaceae; genus Natronomonas; species Natronomonas aquatica. Next base: position 162,483 of record NZ_JAHLKM010000003.1, read on the forward strand.
GTATCGGATGGACAGTACGAATCCCGAACGACCGGACGGGAGCGAGAACCGACCGAACGTGCTCGTCGTCGACGACGAACGGGAAGTGGCCGACGCGTATGCGCTCCGTCTGAAAGGGCTGTCCGATACAGAGACAGTCTACGACGGCGAAAGCGCTCTCGCCCACGTCGAAGAAAACCCGGTCGATATCCTCCTCCTCGACCGGCATATGCCGGGGCCGTCCGGCGACGAGGTTCTGGAGGTACTCACCGACCGGGGCTTCGGCGGTCGGATAATCATGGTAACCGCCATCGATCCGGGGTTTGACGTTCTCGATATGCCGTTCGACGATTATCTCTGCAAACCGCTCGAACGGGAGGACATCAGGGCAGCCGTCGATCAACAGCGGCTGGTCCTCGGATACGAAACGCTCGGTGACTACTTCGCCGCCGAATCGACCCGCGCGATCCTCCGCTCTGAACTTCCGGCCGACAGACGCGACTCCCACTCCGAATATCAGGCGATCGAACGGCGGACCGAGCGACTGAAACGGCGCGCAACGCGGTTACTGGACGATCCCGAACGGCTCTTCGAGGTGTTCGACGGGATCGATCGGGAAGGTCGATAGCCGTCCGGGGCTCTCAAGTCTCGGGGCCACCGTGGAGGTCCCGGTCGGCCGTCTGAAAGAACTCTTCGAGGAGCTTGCGCTGGCTCGCACGGAGATGATAGAGCAGCGTCGGTGCGGTAATATCGAGCGCGGTTGCGACCTCCTCGGCGGTGCTGCCACGGGGCGATTCGAAGTAGTCGGCCAGGAACGCGGTCCGGAGGACGGTTTCCTGTCGATCCGTCAATCGATCACGGAGGCCTTCGCGGAACCCCCGGGCGGTCTCGATCTCCCGTTCCTCCTCCCGCTTTGCGAGCACTTCGCCGTCGAACCGCCGCAGTACGGTATCGACGATCCGCCGGATCTCCTCCTCGGGGGGCAGTTCGATCTCGAGCCGTCCACGCCCGGATTCGAACCGCGCTGACTGGACCGTCGCGCCGTGGGTCGAAACGATACCGAGAGACGTCTCCATGTCGAGTTCGACCTCGAGGAGTCCGGCGCTTTCCTCCTCGTCGACGATACGGGATAGTTCGATCGCGTCGCCCCCGGACACGACGCTGGCGAAGCGTTCCGGTACAGCCCCGTCCACACGGAGGAACCCGAGCAACCGGTCGCTGTCCTGTGAAACGAGCCCTTCCACGGTGAGCGTCGCCTCGAGTTCGGTCGCCACCGCGACCAGCGGCGCCCCCGTATCCGACACCTGGAGATCGAGTTCGACGACGCTGTCGGAAAACAGGAGGGTCCGGTTCCGGGCGGCGTTCACCGCGAACCCGGCGATCGACCCGACCGTCCCGAAGACCGCTCGCTCGCGTTCCGAGAAGGCATCCCGGTCGGTCGCGTACACCCCGACGACGCCGTAGACGCTCGACCCGTACGTCAGCGGGATCGCCAGAAGCGACTGGACGCCGTCGGCGAAGGCCGCCCGTCTGACCGCTTCCGGGATCGACCGGTCGTCGGCGATCGGCCGGGACACCTGAGGGACGCCGGTCTCGACCGCCCGGTCTTCGGGGAGATCGGTCGCATCGCCCAGATGCCCCTGGATCCGATCGAACGTCCGGCCCGTCGTCCCGGCCGACGCACGGACGACGATGTCGTCGCCGCCGACTTCCCGCTCTCCGACCCACGCGAACTCGTAGATATCCGTCTCGCCGAGCCGTTCACAGACCGTTTCGGCGATCTCCTCGCGCGTCGAAGCCTCGATCAGATCCGCGAGAACCGCGGAGACAAGCCCGTTGAGAACCGTCAGCCGGTCGAGTTCGTCCTCAAGCCGATCGTTGTGTCGCTCCTGCTTGCGGATCGAACTCTCGTCTGTGAGATACACGGCGACGGTATCGTCGCCCGGAACGATCGAAACCGAGAGCCACCGTTCGAGGCCGGGGTAGTACTCCTCGATGGTACTCTCGGCTATCCGCTCTTCTTCGAAGGCGGCCGGGACGGCGCCTTCGACCGAATCCGGGAAGACGAGATCGATCGGCGTCCCGGTCGTGGCCGCGGCGTCGACGCCGAGTAACTCACACGCCGTCCCGTTGATGTCAGTCACTATCCCGTCCGGTGTCGCCTCGAGTATCCCGATCGGTGCCCGTTCGAACCGCTCTTTCATCGTTCCTGGTCGACCCCCCGTATCTCGAACCGGGCGCCGGCACGGCCGTTTTTCGCCTCGACCGTCCAGCCGTGGCATTCGGCGATGCGTCTGACGATCGACAGTCCGAGCCCGGTCCCGTGATCGTGCGAGCTATACCCGGGCTCGAAAACGGCAGACAACGCCTCGGGCGGGATGCCCGGGCCGTCGTCTTCGACATAGAACCCTTCCGACTCCCCCGTGAGTCGCCCGACAGTGATCTCGGGGTGATCCCCGTTTCCGACGGCGTCGTCGGACTCCGGCCGACTGCCAGTCGAGCCGTGCTCGACGCTGTTCCGAAACAGGTTTTCGAACAGCCGCTCGACCCGGCCCCTGTCGGCCACCGTCGCCGGGAGGTCGTCGACGATCGTGAGCGTCGCGGGGCCGGTCTCGACGGTTTCCCATGCCGATTCGACGACGGTCTCCAACTCGACCGTGTGTTCGGGCGTGACGTACTCGGTCCCCCGCGAAAGCGTCAATACGTCCTCGATGATCCGCTCCATCCGCCCGTGTGCCCTCTCGACGTGGTCGAAGTGCTCGTCGGACTCGCTCTCTCTGCCCGCCCGGAGCCGCGCCTTCGCGACGTCCAGTGGGTTCCGGAGGTCGTGGCTGAGCACGCTCGCGACCCGATCGATATCGAACCGGTTGGCCCCGTGTTCGGTGGCTCCTGTCCGGTTGTCTCGCCGGTTGTCCATCGGCGAGTGCGCCGAGGTATCGGGAGCGACGGCCTCGCTTTTGATCAGGAGTACGTACCCCTTAGAAGCGTCCCGTGGGGGTAGTACCCGCAAAAAATACCTGCCGTTGGTCGTTTCGGCGGGGACGGTCGCGGGTTTGTCGTTCCCGAGTAGCTCCTCAAACCGGCGGGCGGTACCGACGGTCGATATACCGACCTGTTCGGCCGCTTCCTCGAGCGGCGTCCCAGACGTGACTGTTCCGAACACCGCCTCAAAAGCCTCGTTTGTCGCCCCGAGTTCCGGGTCCCCGGTTTCGGCCGTGTAACTGATCGCCGGGTCAGGATACCGATCGAGAGGGACGGCACCACCTCCGTTCGCCGATCCGCCGTTACCCATCGTCGCCCACCTGCCGGTCACCGCCGCTCCGTGTCGCCCTCCGAACCACCTGCCCCATCTGGTTGCGGACGGATACACACATTTTCTGAGTCTACGTTTACTGAGTCGTGTCCGGCTCTTAGTGGTGGAGTCTAGCTATACAGACTCGGTCCCGCCCAGTCCGGGGACGGTGATACGCACGGTCGTCCCGTCCGTCGTTTCGAATGCGGCTTCCCCGTTGAGTTCGGCTACGCCCCACTTGAGTTGCCACAACCCCAATCCCCGGCTGTGCTGGAGGTGAGTCTCGGTGCCGGTATCGAGCGCGACGAGTTCGTCCTGCGGGATCCCCGGCCCGTCGTCTCCGACGACGAACGTGTATCCCCCGTCGGATTCGTTGACAGTGACGTTCACGCTCGAGTCGGCGTACGCGATCGCGTTTTCGAGCGCGCTTTTCAGGACGGCTCCGAGGATCCATTCGTCGGTAACCAGCGGAGCACTGACCGATAGCTCGGTCGTCACCCTCACGTCGCTGTCGGCGGTGTCGATCGATTCGAGCGTCCGTTCGAGCACCGTCGCGGGATCGACTTTCGAAAGCCGCCGCTCCCGGGACAGCATCCGGTCGATAGTCCGTGCCCGGTTGCTGATCGTTGCGAGTTCGTCGCTCGACGCCAGGATCTGTTCCGCGTGCTCGCCGGATCGCCGTTCGCGGAGCGCCTCGGCGTGACTCCGTATCACCTCGAGTTGGTTCCGAAGGTTGTGCCGCAGGACTCGGTTAAACACCTCGAGCCGCTGCTCGCGGCGCTTCCGGTCGGAGATGTCCTCGACGATCCCGACGAACTGCCGCCCGCCGCTTTCCAGTTCGACGGGGTAGCCGGTCGCGTTCACCCAGTTGATCTCGTTGTCCGGCGTCCGGACCCGATACTCGAAGGCGTACCTGTCCCGGTGCTCGCCACGCTCGATCTCGTCGATCATCCGCTCGAAGTCGGCTTCGACCGACTCCCGGTCGCGCGGATCGACACCCTCCAGAAACGTCGTCGAATCCGCATAGAGTTCGTCGACCGATCGGCCCCAGATCTCCTCGTAGGCCGGGTTGACGTAGAGCACCTCGGAGAAATCCGGACTCGAGAGGTAGATCACCTCGTCGATCCGTTCAGCGATCAGCCGGAAGCGCTGTTCGCTCTCCCGTACCTCCCGTTCCCGTTCGATGCGGTCGAGCGCGGTAGTGGTGTGTTTGGCGAGCGCGTGTGCGATATCGAGCACAGTATCGTCCGTGGCGACCCCATCGCGCCGCCCGGCCGCGACGAGTCCGTGCTCGCCGAGCGGGAGCAGGACGCCCGTCCGGAGGGGATTTTCGGCCGCGTGTTCGCCGGGGGTGTAACTGGTCACCTCGCCGTTTTCGAAGGCCGAATACTCGTATCGATCGGCCGTCAGTCCCGACACCAGATCCGCATCGTGGACCGGGTCCGTGGCAGCGACGGGATCGAGGCGGCGCTCCGACTCGTCGTGTAGCCAGCCGATCGTCAACGGGAGATCGAGCGTCTCGCTCGCCGTCTCGACGGCAATCTGGACCGCTTCTTCGGGGGTTTCTGCGGTCTGCATCCGTTCTGTCGCGTTCTGGAGCGCTCCGACCGCACGCTCTCGGCGCTTTCGGTCGGTGATCTCCCGGATGCTGGCCAGCACCCGTTCTCTTCCCTGTACGTGTGCGACACGCAGATGCACCTCAACGGGGAAGGAGTCGCCGCCTTTCCGCTGGTTGCGCCACTCGAACAGCTGTGGACCCTCGTTTTGTGCCCGGCGGATCATCTCCTGGGCCGCCTCCACCGAGTACCCCTCGTCGTCGGCGACGATCTTCCCGATCGACTCCCCGACGAGTTCCGAGGGGTCGTAGCCGTTCATCTCACAGAAACGCTCGTTGACGTCGATAATCTCGCCCGTATCCGGGTCGTGGATGATGAGGCCGTCGGCCACGTTCTCGAAGAGTTCGTGATAGGTCCGTTCGAGCCGAGTCCGTTCGGTGATGTCCCGGACGTTCACGAGGACAGCGGGTTCGCCGTCGTGGTCGATCCGGGCGACCGAGAGTTCGACGAGACGGCGCTCTCCGGTTTCCGACTCCAGGCCGATCTCGTATTGGCTCGGGGGCGATTCGCCCCGGAACCGCTTTCCGTACCGCTCTCTGACGAGGTCACGGTCCTCCGGGACCACGAGATCGATGAACTGCCGATCGACGAGTGCTGCCCGATCGTAGCCCGTGATCTCCACGAACCGATCGTTCACGAACACACACCGGCCGTCCCGCACGACGACGATCCCGTCGCTGCTCTGTTCGACCAGCGTCGTGTACCGTTTCCGCTCCCGTTCGATCTCGTCGATGAACTGTTCGAGATCCGTCCGCATCCTGGCCAGCGATTCGCCGACACGGCCCGGGATTTCGGCTTCCAGTACCTCGGCGTCGAACTCCTGCCGGGAGAGGGCCTCGGACTGTTTCGTGATGATCTCGACGTAGTCTTTCGTGTTCCGGAACGCCGATCGGACCGATCCGATCTCGTCGATACGGCCCTCGTCTCTGATCTCTACGCTCAGATCGCCCTCGGAGATGGCGTCCGCCCGGGTCGCCAACCGCCGGAGCGCCCGGATCGGCCCGCGCTGGATGACAACCCCGATGAGCCCGAAGCCGACCAGCATCATCGCGATCAGGATCAGGAGATCGGAGCGGACTTCGGCCGTCAGTGCCAGCGCGGACGACCGTGGCGCTTCCTTGACGACCACCCAATCGACGTCCTCGCTGGGAACGCTGTGATACCCCTTGACCGTCTCGTCGGTCAGGACGGAGCCGTTCAGTTCCGTGTACGGATCGTTCTCGAGGATCAGCGACCCGACGGTCGTGTTCTCTCTGTCCCCTTTGTACCTCGTCATCACGTTGGATTTGTTCTCGTCGAACAGGACGAACGCGGTGAACCCACCCAGAACGACCGTTTCGGTCCGATCGACGACGCTCGTGAATTGCTCGGCGCGTACGTTCGTCCGATACTCGGTGACGATCACGTGCTCGCCGTCGGGTGTCGGGGACGCGATGGCCACCGATGGATCGCCGTCGTCCATGTACACCCACGAGAGGGTCACGTCGTCCTCGCTGTCGAAGTTGTACCCCCGCTCGGGGTTCCAGTCGATGTTCGTCGCCGAGAGCGGTTCCCCCTCGATTTCGGGAGCCGTGCTGGCGACGATGGTCTCGTTGGTCCCCTCCGAGAACGACTCGGGGGTCCGTTCTACGAGCGAGATATGCGCCGTCTCCTCGGGCATCTCCTCCCGTTCCGCGAGGAGCGTCGCCCGTGTCGCCTCGGGGTCGGTCGGGTCGATGCCGCCGTGGTTCGAGAGGATCCGGACCGACGCCTTCTCGCCGTCGATCCACTGGCCCAGCGTCTCTGCCTCGAGTTCCGCGTTCGTCTCGAGTGAGTCCAGCTGCTCCTCGGTGACCCGATCGGAGACCTGCATCCCGACGACGGCGCTGAACGAGACGATGATCAGGACGATCGACACGGAGACGGCAAAGAGCTTCCGTGAGTATCTCGTCCGGAGGGCGTCTGGAAGGTATCGGTCGATACGCATGTGCTATCCCGGCATGAATCACGGGGTCCGGGCTGGGTATCCGGGCCGGTCCATTTCCTTGTTATTGCCCGCGTCGGATACTTAAATCTTCGACACCACTCCGTCGATTCCGTACCCGCTATGGGGGCGTTTGAGCGTGTTTACGGTCACACTCACGTTCGAACGGCTGTATCCCGCCGATCTGTGATCGGCGCCGAAGGCAGACTGCCGACCCCCGCACCGATTCGAGAAAAAGAACTATGTCACAGCGAGGGCGTTGTAAGACGATGATAGAACCCGATCCGCTCGCACGGACGGCCGAACGCCTCCGGGAGGAGGGGACCGATCTCGAGACGTACTTCGAGGAACTGTGTGATCGGATCGAACAGGTCGATCCCGAGCTCAAAGCGTTCGTCCCCGAAGACGACCGACGGGGACGGCTCTCGGGGGCTCTCGATCGGCTCGAGGCGGCCGAGGAGGGAGAGCAGCCGCCGCTTTACGGCGTCCCGGTCGGGGTCAAGGACATCTTCCACGTCGACGGGCTCACCACCCGGGCCGGCAGTGCCGTCCCGCCGGAGCTCTTTCAGGGACCGGAGGCGTCGGTGGTCTCGGGGCTCCGGGACGCCGGCGCGGTCGTCCTCGGCAAGACCGTCACCACGGAATTCGCCGGCGGCTCGCCCGGTCACACCCGAAACCCCCACGATACGGACCACACGCCGGGTGGTTCCTCCAGCGGTTCGGCGGCGGCCGTCGCGGCAGGACTGTGTCCGCTGGCGCTCGGCACCCAGACCGGCGGATCGGTGATCCGTCCCGCCTCCTTCTGTGGGATCGTCGGCTTCAAACCCAGCTTCGGGCGGATCCCAAGAGACGGCGTTTTGCCGCGGTCGGAGACGCTCGATCACCTGGGGCTGTTCACCCAGGACATCGAGGGGATGAAACTGGCCGCGTCTGTCGTCTGTGATGCGTGGGAGCCGACGACGCCCGACGGCGACCCGACACTCGGCGTTCCGGAGGGACCCTACCTCCGGAGCGCGTCCGATCGCGCGCTCGCGAACTTCGAGGCCCGTCTCGAACGCCTCGGGGGGGCCGGCTACGGGATCGAGCGGGTCCGGCTCTTCGAGAACTTCGAGGAGACCGACGAACAGCGGACGCGGGTCCACGAGGCCGAACTGGCGATGAACCACGGGGAGTGGTTCGAGGAGTACGAATCACTCTACCGGGCACTCAGTGCCGAAGAGATCCGGCGGGGACTCGACGTGACGGTCGCGGAACTCCTCGAGGGACGGCGGGCCATCGAACGGCGGCGGCCGACACTCGAGGAGGTCATGACCGACCACGGGATCGACGTCTGGGTCTCGCCGGCCGCCCCCGACACCGCACCAGAGGGTATCACGAGCACGGGGAACCCGGTGATGAACCGGCCCTGGACCGATTCGGGGATGCCGACGGTCACGCTCCCGGCCGGGACGATAGCGGGACTGCCGATGGGCCTGCAGTGTACGACGCGGTTCATGGAGGGCGAGCGGCTGCTGGGGTGGGCCGGCAGGCTCCTCGAGGCGGCCGCCGCCTGACACCGACGCCTGATACTGTCGGCCGGAGGCGTCCGAAGGGCCGGCCGAAACTCTGCAGGTTTCGAACGGGACACGGACCCCCGGAGCATAGTTTTATAAGACCGTGTTCGGATTTCAGTAGTGGCGACTATGAGCACGATCCGATCCGTCGAGACCCGACACTGCGACGCTGGATGGCGGAACTACCACTTCCTGCGGATCACGACCGACGACGGCGTGGTCGGCTGGAGCGAATACGACGAACACCTGGGAGCGACCGGACTCACCACGGTGCTCGAGGAGATGGCTCCGACGCTGATCGACGAACCCGTCGAGGCGACAGAGCGGATCCGCGCCAAGCTCGTCGGGAAGGCGCGTCAGTCCTTTACCGGCGTCATGGCGATGGCGCTGGGAACCATCGAGAATGCGCTTCTCGACGCGAAGGCGAAAGAACTCGGCGTCCCCTGTTTCGACCTCCTGGGCGGCGCGGTCCGCGAGGAGATCCCTGTCTACTGGTCGCACTGTGGCAGCTACCGAATCAGCCGCCCGGAGTTCTACGAGCCGGTCGAGACCCTCGAGGACGTCACGGCCCTCGGCGAAGAGGTGCGCGACAGCCAGTTCTCGGCGCTGAAGACGAACATCTTCGATTTCAGCGGCGACGAACCGACGTACTGGGCCCCGGGGTTCGGACAGCCCTTCCATCCCTCCCTGACCATCGAGGATTCCCAGATCCGGGAGCTCAGACGCTACCTCAAGGCGCTCCGGGAAGGGACCGGACCGGAGGTCGACATCCTCCTCGATCTGAACTACAACGCCAAGCCGGAGGGTTATATCCGGATCCTGCAGGAGCTGGCCGACTTCGATCTCTTTTGGGTCGAGATCGACTCGCCGAACGCGGCGGCGCTCGCGGACATCAGAAGCGAGAGCCCACACCCGATCAGCTCCTGTGAGACGCTCGTCCCACACGAATCCTTCGTCCCGTACCTGGAGCAACAGGCGATGGACGTGGTGATCATCGACGCGCTCTGGAACGGCATCTTCCAGTCGACGAAGATCGCGTCTATGGCCGACGCCCACCAGCTCCACGTGGCCCCACACAACTACTACGGCCATCTGGCCACGTTTATGAACGCCCACCTGGCGGCCGCGGTTCCCAACCTGCGCATCATGGAGACGGACATCGACCGCATCCCGTGGGACGACGAACTGTTCAGCGCCACTCCCGAATACCGTGACGGAAAACTCCAGCTCCCGGACGAGCCGGGCTGGGGCTGTGAACCCGACGAGGCGGCGCTCGAGCGGCATCCACCGAAAGACGCCGACGATCTCGACATCGAGGCCTGACTCCGGCCGGGATCGATTCTCCCGGTCGCCTCCCGACCGTCCCCCTCTCGACGCCGGATTGATGTCGCTGGCCACCAACTTACCCGTATGTCTGACTCGGCGGCGACGGCGTTCGATCTCGGCTTCGGGAGCCTCGGGGCGGAAGTCTCCGATCGGACGCTCTCAGTCGAAGGGACCGTCCCGGGGTGGCTCTCGGGGGCGTTGATCCGCAACGGCCCGGGAAAGTTCGAGTTCGGCGGTCGCCGGGTGTCCCACTGGTTCGACGGCCTCGCGCTCCTCCGGCGCTACGGGTTCGACGACGGGATCGTCACCTACACCAGCCGGTTCCTCCGTACCGAGGCCTACAGGAACGCGACCGAGGGGTCGGGGGCGAAGGCGGGCGAGTTCGCGACCGACGCCGGCCCGCTCCGGACCGCTTTACGCTGGCTCCGGTCGTTCGGCCCGCCGGAGCCGACCGACAACGCCAACGTCCACGTCGCACGGTTCGGGGACCACTGCGTGGCCCTGACGGAAGCCCCCCGGCGGGTCGCCTTCGATCCGGAAACCCTGGAAACGCGGGGGGAGTTCCGCTGGACCGACGACCTCACCGAACACCTGACGACGGCACACGTCCGCGTCGATCCGCATCGCGGCGAGACGATCGGCTACAGCACCGAACTCGGTCGCTCGCCGGCGTATCACCTCTATAGGATCCCGGACGGGCAGGCGGGCCGGGAGCCGATCGCTTCGGTTCCCGCCGTCGGCCCGGGCTACGTCCACGACTGTTCGATCACGGCATCCTACGTCGTGTTGGTCGAAACGCCGCTGCGGATCGCCCTCCTCCGGGCGTTGCTGCCGGGGTCCGAAGGGCTGCTCGGAATGCTCGAGTACGACGGGGAACGGCGGAGCCGGTTCGTCGTCGTCGACCGCGACTCCGGTACTGTCGTCGCCGAGCCACGCGTTCCACCCTTCTTTACGTTCCATCACGTCAACGCCTACGAATCCGACGGCGAGATCGTCGTTGATCTCGTCGCCTTCGAGGACGACGGTATCCTCGAGGCGATGTCCTTCGATTCGCTCTCCGGCGGCGCCTTCGACGGTGCGCCGGACGGACGGCTCGATCGGTACCGTCTCGACCTCGAGTCCGAAACCGCGAGCCGATCCCGCCGATACGACGGCGGCCTGGAGTTGCCGACCGTCCCGCGCGCCGTCCGCGGCCGGCCCTACCGGTACGCCTACGCGCAGGCGACGGACCGATCGGGGGCCAACGGCCTCGTGAAGGTCGACGTCGAACGGGAGACGGCGACCGAGTGGTGGGAACGCGGCGTCTACGTCGAGGAACCGCGAATGGTACGACGCCCCGGCGGAACCGACGAGGACGACGGCGTCGTGCTCGCGCCGGCGCTGGATACGAAACGCGAGCGGTCGGTACTGTTGATTTTCGACGCCGAAACGCTGACCGAACTGGCGCGTGCGCCGCTGCCACACGCCGTTCCCTTCGGATTCCACGGACGGTTCTTCCCGGCCCAGTGAACCCTGGTCCGCCCTCACCGTTCGTACAGTCGGCTCCCGTCGTAGGGGCAGTACTCGAAATCGGGGTTCCGCGTCGAAAAGTCACAGCGGGAGCACTCGAATACTGGCTTTTCGCCCCGTCCAGTCTCGGGCTTTCGATCCGAAAACAGGAACGGGACGAACGGCACGACGAGGAAAAACAGGAGCGAGCCGGTGTGATAATACAAAAGCACACTCGCCGCGAGACTCGCCGCGCCGACGACGAGCGCCGTCGCCGTCCGGGAACCCACCATCGATCGAGACTACGGGACCGAAGGGATTGGGCGTTTCGAAGTGTCGGCGGTTACTTTCCTTCGAACTCCGGCTCCTCGTCGTTGGTGAAGGCCGTGATCCCTTCAGTGAGGTCGTCGGTGTTCATGAGGTGGCCGAACGCCTGGGCCTCCAGATCGAGGCCGGCGTCGATGTCCTCCCAGCCGCGCAACATCGCACGCTTCGTGAGGCGCTGGGCGATCGGCGGCCCGGCGGCGATCTCGGCGGCGAACTCGTGGACGCGCTCCTCGAAGGCGTCGTTCCCGACGACCTCGATGAGGACGCCGTAGTCGGACATCGTCTCCGGATCGTACCGGTCGGCGGTGAAGATGATCTCCTTTGCGCGACCGAAACCGACGATCCGCATCAGCCGCTGGGTCCCGCCCCATCCCGGGAGGAGGCCGAGATCGTGCTCCGGGAAACCCAGCTCCGAGCGTTCCGAGGCGATCCGGAAATCACACGCGAGAGCGAGTTCGAGACCACCGCCCAGCGCGAAGCCGTCGATGCCGGCCACGACGGGGGTGTCGCACTCCTCGAGTTTGCCGAACGTCTCCTGGCCCTTCCGGGAGAGATCGATCGCATCGAGAGGGTCCGTTCCGCCAGCCATCGCGGTCACGTCAGCCCCGGCGGAGAAGGCCCGCCCCTTGCCGGTGACGAGGATCGTCCGGACCGCCTCGTCGGCCTCGAGCCGATCGATAGCCACGGCGAGTTCATCCAGCAGGTCGGCGTTGATCGTGTTCATCCGGGCCTCCCGATCGAGGACGATCTGGCCGACGTCGTCGCCGGGATACCGGAGTTCGATGTCGGTGAACGTGACGTCCCCGTCGTCGTCATCCTCGTGGAACCCTCCCGCGTCGGCGGCCTCCCGAAGCCCCTCCGAGACCTCGAATCGGGGATGGCCGCTCTCCTCGTGGAGATCCTCAAGCGTCCCGACGAGTTCCTCGAGACCGGCGTCGTCGGCCATCTTCGCCGGGCCCTCGGGGAAGCCGGCGCCGAGGGCGACCGCCTCGTCGATGGCGTCAGGATCTGATACGTTGTCGCCGACGAGGTTGCCGACCTCGTTGGCCATCACGGCCACGAGTCGCGTCTCGATCGCCTCGCTGCCGGCGTCGGCTGGGATCTCGGCGCCGTCGCCGTCCTCGTAGTCGTAGAACCCCTTGCCGGTCTTTTTGCCGTAGTGTTCGGCCTCGATCGTCTCCTCCAGCAGGGGGGCGGGCTCGTAGGCCTCGCCGAGCACCTCGTTCATGTACTCGAGGACGTGGAGGGTCACGTCGTTGCCGACCTGATCGCCCAACTCGAAGACGCCCATCGGCAGACCCATGTCGAACTTCGTCGTCGAGTCGACCTCCTCGATCGTGGCGGCGTCCTCGGAGACGATCCAGCACGCCTCGTTCATCAGCGGGACGAGGATCCGGTTGACGATGAACCCGGGCGAGTCCTTCCGGACGCGGACCGGTGTCTTGCCGAGGTCCTCGGCGAGCGCCTCGGTCACCGCGAGCGTTTCCTCGGCGGTGTGGCCGCCGGAGATGACCTCGACCAGTTGCATCCGGACCGGCGGATTGAAGAAGTGCATCCCGCAGAACTGCTCGGGGCGTTCGGTCTCCTCCGAGAGTTCGGTGATCGAAAGCGAGGAGGTGTTGGTGGCGATTATCGCGTCCTCCGGGAGGTACTGCTCGACGTCGCCGTAGACGTCCTTTTTGATCTCCATCTTCTCGGGGACGGCCTCGATGACGAAGTCGGCGTCGGCGACAGCGTCCTCGATACCGACGTACGGCGTCACGTTATCGAGTGCAGCCCCGGCCTCCTCGTCGGTTATCTGCCCCTGTTCGGCCAGTTTCTTTAGAGACCACTCGATCTCCTCGTAGCCGTCCTGGACGAACTCCTCTTTGATGTCCCGCATGTTGACGGTGTATCCGGCGAGGGCGGCGACCTCCGAGATGCCGTGGCCCATGTTACCGGCCCCCAGCACCGCGACGGTCTCGATGTCGTCGATTTCCATTGTTAGCGTCCTAATACACCCACGGAATCCGTTTCAACGTTTCCCTCTCGGCGTACGCCGGCCGAGATCCGCGTTGAAATGCTGATTCGGGGGTGAATGACGGGACGCGAACGGGGCGGATCGCCGTCGTCACGCTCGTCCGTAGACGCGACAGTTTAAACGATGTTTTCTATTTCAACGAGTTTACTGTGAAATGTTACTTCATACAGTTCAGTGTCGAACGACCCGATCCGACCGATCGAACCGAAGCAGGTTTACCAGCTCTCGGCCCCTAGAGAACCCAATGAATGGCCTGGTACGGGGGGACTTCATCCGCGCGGCGACGTTCTTTACGCTGGCGTTCGGGTGTATGTCGATCGGTGGCTTCCTGATCGGTACGCCCCGGATCGGTGTCCGGTGGGGGCTCGGCCTCGGCGCCGCCTTCGCCGTCTTCGCGTATTTTTTCCTTGAGCCGACGGCCGAAGATCCCGATCCGCCCCGCGATCCGTAGCCACATTTAAACTGGCCAGGAACTAACGGACGGGTATGAAGATCTACACCGGTCGCGGCGACGAGGGAATGACGGACCTTCGGGACATGTCACGGGTCTCGAAGACCAGCCCGCGGATCGAGGCCTACGGGACCGTCGACGAGGTCAACAGTCTCGTCGGGATGGTCCGTCCGTCGGGGTACGATGACCTCGACGAAAAACTCGAAGCGATACAGAACCACCTCCACATCATCCAGGCGGATTTCGCCAGCCCCGACAAGGACGACCCGGACACCCCCCACATCGAGGACCACCACGTTGCGAAACTCGAAGACTGGATGGATACCTTCGACGAGGAACTCGATCCGCTGCAGAGTTTCATCCTTCCCGGCGGCTCTCGCCCGGGGGCGAAACTGCACCACGCCCGGTCGGTCTGTCGACGCGCCGAACGCCGGGCGGTCGCTCTGGCGGCCGACGAACCGGTCAACGACGCCTCGGTGGCGTATCTCAACCGGCTCTCGGATGCGCTCTTCGTTTTCGCCCGCCTCGTGAACAAACGCGAAGGCGTCCGGGAGTCCTCGCCGGAGTATTGAACCGGCGACCGCGTCACGCTCCAGTCCTTTTAAGCCCCGTCCGATCGACTGAAACGAGTATGCAACAGGCAGACGTCGCGATCGTCGGCGGCGGCCCGGCCGGTTCCGCCGCGGGACAGGCGGCCGCCAGCCAGGGGGCCGACGCCGTCGTCGTAGAGAAGGGCGTTCCGCGTGCCGATCGCGACGGCCCCGGCCCCGACTCGACCGACGCCGCCGGGATCCTCGATTACTGGGTCGATATCATGGATCTCGGCGAGCCGATCCCCGAGCGCGTCAAACACAGAGACCTCACAGCGGCCGAGTTCGTCGGCCCGACGGAGGCGCTCGAGTTGACCGACACCGGGATCGACGCGTCGTATCCGAACTTCGGCTTTACCATGCATCGGGCCCGCTTGGACGACTGGCTCCGCGAGCGGGCCGAAAACGCCGGCGCCGAGTACCGCGTCGGGACCGCGGTCGCGGACCTCGAATCCGACCTGACCGGCGTTCCGTCCCACACGCTGACGCTCCGGGACGGAACCGAGATCGAAGCCGAGTATTTGATCCTCGCCGACGGGCCACAGCGAACAGTTACCGGTCAGATCCTCGATCGGTGGCTCTCGTCGGATCTGGTGGATCAACTCGCCTCCCGGAAGACGAACCACATCGCCTACCAGGAGTACCGGCGGCTGCCAGAGGAGCTGTTCGAGAGCGACCGGATCAAGTTCTGGTGGGGATACATGCCGGGCCACACCGCCTACCCGTGGATCTTCCCAAACGACGGGACGGTCGCCCGGATCGGCCTGACGATGCCGATCGGGCTGGATCTCGAGGAAATCGAGAACCGCGAGGACTACCGACTGCTGGAGCCGACCGACGAACGGATCCCACAGGGATCGACGTACATCGAACGGCTCCTCGATCGGTTGTATCCCGACTACGACCTCGACGACTTCCCGATCGTAAGCGATCGGGGGAAATCCGGCGGTACCGAGACGTATCCGATCTCCTCAACCCGCCCGATCGAGTCTCCGACCGAGGCGAACGTCGCGATCGTCGGCGGCGCGATGGGGGCGACTTCCGCGTTCCACGAAGGCGGCGACCACGTCGCGATCCGAACTGGCTCGATTGCCGGCCGGCTCGCGGCGCTCGGGGCGTTGCGGGCGTACAACACCGAATGGCATCGGGCGATCGGAGACGAGATCCGCCGCAACTGTGTCTTCGCGGATATGGTTCGGGGCTACCAGCCGGACGACTGGGATCGGCTGTTCGGTCTGGTCAGCGATATCAAAGCCGACGGGCGGTTCAGCACCCACGACGCGGTATATCGGGGGTTCTACGGGGCGAAACTGTATGGCGAATACCGCTGGCGGAAGTTCGGCTATCGGAACGGTCGGTACTCACAGGTCCGCGAGGACGACTACGCGGTCTGACGGCGTCGGGACCCAACCGAGTGCAGCACCGTGATCGTCGAAGCCGAAAGAGGATTACACCCGGACAACGTAGGTTCGCCCGCGCACCGTCAGTCCCCGACCGAGCAGCCCGCCCGGGCAGCGATGACCGCTCGGAGAACCCAGGTGTGCGATATCTGCCTCGCCGGGTATACCGGCTGGCACCGTCGGCCTATCGCCGACAGCCGCAGTGGTTCAGACCGCTTCGGCATTCGGTGATGCGCAGCATCACCCGCCCGGCACGAGGGTTAGCCGACCGACCACGGCACACCGCCTGGAGTGAGGTCGGACGTTAGTGTTCCGGGCGTACATTTCGGATATCCGTTAACGGAGGGTACTGACTCTGTGCCGAACTGTAAACGTTGGTGGTCCGAATCAATATGATTCGATGGTCTATCGGCCAAACGCTTATTCGACGCGTCCCGTTACTCTTAGATAGCATGGCCAGTTCGACGAGAGACGGGGCGGATCACGCCGATGAGATACGCCTGTGGCGCGAAGACGACTGGTGGATCGCCAAGGATGTCGATACTGGTGTCACGACACAGGGACCGTCCCGAGTGGCTGCACTAGAGAACCTCGACGAAGCGATCGCGCTCTACAACGACGAAATCGGGAAGGAACCGACCGACGAGGAACTTCGTGAGATGGGGATAGATCCCACAGACAACACGACTGGAGATCAGGAACCGCCGGACGTGATCAAGTAGTCGATGGCGAGGAGAACATTCTCCGGTCGAGAGGTGGTGAAAGTGCTGGTGAACGTCGGTGGCTTCGAATGGCGACGGACGACTGGCGACCATGCACAACTCTACTACGAACACCCCACGAACGAGGACGACCGAAGACGAGTCACGATTCCGTTACACGACGAACTTCGGACGGGAACGCTACGTGACATCGCCGACAGCGCTGGAGCCAACGACTTCGGCGCATTCTGTGAGTGGATCGACCGCCACGCGTAAACAGAGAGACCGCACAGGATGACACCCGAAGACCGTACCACCGAACGCTCTCCTGTCCACGACGTGTCGGACGCCATCTGTCGAGAATTCGTGTTGGGGGTCTCCAAGGCTGATCGGGACGAACACCGCGATATTTACGACGCCCTCGAAAACGAATAGCGTCCTCACGCCCGTCTGTTCTCGATTCATAGAACCGTGAGTTTCACTTTCGCCGAGCCTACTAGTAGATTTTCGCCCGGTAGTGTTCCGGGCGTACATTTTAAATGGATTACTAGAATTATTTATAAATAATATGTATAGCATAGGCTACAATCTTTTCTCGAGGTCGGTTTTCCCGAAGTAAGCTGGTATACTACTGTAAGGCTGGAAAATTGCTGCTGATGAAGAGCATAAAGCGATGACTGCTGGGTTGCTTTTCCCCCATGGTGATCGGTTCGTATCGGAATCAAAATACGCTTCGTGGTATCAACATTTGCAATCTCCTGGGCCACAGACGGACGCGAGAGAGCATCCGGGGAAGCCTTTAGTACATCTAATACAAAACAGTACATACATATGCCAATCAGTGCTGATCGGTTCAACGAGATCGATAACGACGAGGGACAACCAAGACCCGAGACGAATGCTGCCAGGATACTCGAATTTCTCGAAGAGCATGCACACGAGGCGTTCACTCAAACTGAGATCGCAGAGGCGACCAAGGTCAAGCGTGGCTCGGTCGGACCGACGCTGGTGCGGCTTCGGGAACGCGGGCGAGTAGACCACAGAGGACAGTACTGGCGAATCAGTGATCACGATCGGAGCGTCGACGCTGCAACGATTCATGCGAGTGAAGTCGCAGCAAGTCACGAAGAAGCACCGTTCGAGTACGACGAGTGGCAGCAGTACGCGGCCGATCCGCGTGAACAGCGTGAGTGACTCCTATCAGAAGGGGGATGTCTTCTGGGCTCCCGATCCCTTCAGACAGGGATCGAATCCTCGACTCTGGTTAATTCTGGCCGCAGAGCAGCTACCGTATCCCGGCGAGGAGTACGTTTGTGCTGCACTCACGACGAGCGACCTTCCGGCAAACCACGAGGTCGGAGATGCGTGGATTACAGGCCGAAACCCCGATAAGACATCATACTGTTCTCCATGGATTATTGGAACGGTCAAACACCGTGCCGTAGCGAATCCACAGGGACGCATCACGACGGAGTTCACCGATCAAATAATTACTCAGAGTAAAGCGGTTCTTGACGGGTCTTGGGAGCTGACGGAGTAGATCAGGACACCGTGTGCTCGACTCATTATACTTCCACCGAGCCTACTAGTAGGTTTTCGCCCGGTAGTGTTCCGGGCGTATATCCCGAATTATCGTAGATACGTCTCTATTTGATCAACAACGGTATCGACAAACTCGCTCGTAACACGACCTTGCCATGCAACCAGATCCTCGACCCGTGGCGAGTGGACCGCCCACGGAGAGACGAACGACTCGCGGGGTACACCTCTAACTTCCCAGACATCCGTTTCAAGCGCGAGTGAGCGGTCGTACTCTTTCGTCGTAACAGCAACTGCGAGGAACTGTTCGTCACCGAATGGGTGTGAGTCGTTGTTTACGATAAGCCACGGCCGCTGTCGATTTTCACCCAGTTTGAACGGGTCCGAACTCCGAACGACATCTCCACGATCCGCTTGCATCTATCTTGATTCAGCGAGAGAATCCCGCCCTTCCCGTGAGAGACGAGTGTTCCGACACCCTGTCGGAACCGAGGACCGAACAGGGCGGGAGGGAATCGCGTCAACTCCGGTGATATTCCGACACTGTTTCTGCTGGCTGGATATTCCACGCCAGTCGCAGCGATTAAGTTACTCTACTGTCATAGTCTATGTATGGTGAATCTGGTCACAACACGCACCATCACCGCGTCACTCACCAACAACCGTGAGGGTGTGGTTCGTGACCTCGATTCACTCGCTCGTTCCGGCAGTAAAATCTGGAATGTAGCTCGGTGGACTATCAGCCGCATCTGGGACCACACCGGAGAAATCCCAGACGGAGGTCCGTTAAAATCCTACATGAAAAACCAACAGTGCTGGAAAGACTTGAACTCGCAGTCAAGTCAGGCAATCGTCGAAGAATTGTCTGGCGCTTTCCAGTCATGGTTCGAACAGGATGACCCAGACGCTAACCCACCGGGATACCGCAAAGACGGCGATAAACGACCACGTAGCACGGTCACGTTCAAAGAAGACGGCTTCAAACTCGATACAAAACACCAGCAGGTCCGACTGTCGAAAGGCAAGAACCTGAAAGACGGGTGGGCCGACTTCGTTCTCTGCGAATACGAAACTGCCCCGGACGTATCCCTCACCAATGTAGAAGACGTACAGCAAGTCCGCATCGTCTGGAACGGCGACCAGTGGGAACTGCACTTCGTCTGTAAAATCAGCATTAACGCAGAGGACTCGGCTAGTGAGAAGACGGCAGGTGTTGACCTCGGCATCTGCAACACGGCGGCTGTCTCTGTCGGTGACCACACGCTGTTGTATCCGGGCAACAGTTTGAAACAAGACGCCCACTACTTTCGGCAGAAAGAGTATGACGCGGAAGGGGAGAACGGCCCCAGCAACCATGCTGAATGGGCACGCCGGAAGAAATCCCGGCGACAAGAGCATTTCCTGCACGCTCTCTCGAAAGACATTGTTGAGCAGTGTGCTGACCGAAATGTTGGAACGATAGCGGTTGGCCATCCGAAAAACATCCGCGAACATGAAGACTGGGGCAGGCACGGCAACAAGCGCCTGCACGACTGGGCGTTTGAAACCCTGCTCAGTCACATCGAGTACAAGGCTGAAGAACGTGGAATTGAGGTTGAGCGGGTTGATGAGTACGAGTTGGCTACGTCGATAACGTGCTGTGAGTGTGGCATGAAAGCCGATTCAAACCGCGTTGAACGTGGCTTGTACGTCTGCGACGAGTGTGAACTGGTTGTGAATAGTGACCTGAACGCGGCTGAGAATATGCGTGCGACGGTAACTCCGAGTCCCTCTGTGGATAGGAGTAACGGCTGTCTGGCCCAGCCATCGGTCCGCCTGTTCGATACATCGACGGGGAGAATAGCCCCACAAGAACAGGTGCGACCGTAGACCGGTAAATATCCCAACGCTGCGGTGCGGTTCGGGAAGCCCCGTCGTTCACGACGGGGAGGAGGTCACGCGTCCCGCTCGCTGGGATGAGGGTCGTCCGGAGTGACGGCGTCCCATTCGTCCGGATCGATACCTCCGTCCTCGTCGTCAAGCTGCTCCGTCGCAGTGTGGAGGTCATACGCGTCCCTCACTCGGTCCAGATTATCAGTTATAGCCCAGTACTCTCCCTTATGCCGGACGAGACCACGCTGCTTCAGTCGAGAGAGGGCTGTCCCGACCGTGTTCGAGTCTTCTTCGATCCCGGAGGCGACCTCCGAGCGGGTGAATGCCCTATCCCGATTCGTAAACAAATAAGCGAGTACCTGCTCGGGGACACTTGGACCACTCGGAAGCTCCCCTGTTTCGAATTCTTCGATACGAACGGGCATATGTAGTACTTAGCGTGCTGACGTAATTAATGTACTGCTGTACCGAACTCCGCGGTGACTGATCCGGATAGAGTGTATGTTCACTTTCACCGAACCTACTAGTAGCTTCTCGCCCGGTAGTGTTTCGGGCGTACATTTGACCGCTTCGAGCGCTTGCTTTGCACGCCGTCCGCTTGGGAATCTCCGGCCAAACACTCAAGAATCGCGTACACATATCTCAGGTATGGCGACGATAGAGATCGACGACGACGTTTACGACGCGTTACAGCTCCCCGAGGGGGAGCGGTCGTCCGCGATGAAGCGGGAGTTGGCGGTCTCGCTGTACGCCCGTGACATTCTCTCCTTCGGGAAGGCACGTGCGTTGGCGGAACTGTCAAAACGGGAGTTCCAAGAACTCCTCGGCGACCGCAAAATCCCTCGTCACTACGGCGAACAGGAACTCGAAGAAGACCTTGACTATGCCGAGTAGCGGACTCGTTGTCTCGGACACCTCGCCCCTTCTGAACCTCGCACTTATCGAACGGCTCGACCTTCTCCGAACACAGTTCGACGACGTTACCGTCCCCCACCGCGTCTGGGACGAACTCGCCGAACGAGAGGCAGGTCTAGAAGCACTCCGGGAGTTACGAGACAACGATTTATTGAGCATCGTCGAGGTGGAGCACTCGGATCTATTCGTCGAAATATTCCACGAACTCGACCTCGGGGAGACGGCAGCGATCTGCTATGCAGTCGAACACGATGCCGATCTCGTTTTGCTCGACGAACGGGACGGACGGCGCGTCGCCCGCCGTCACGACTTGGAGATTACCGGCGTCATCGGCATTCTACTCCGTGGGGCGAAAGTCGGAGAAGTAGACTTGGAGCGCGAACTTGATGCCCTCCGCGAGGTCGGGTTTTGGATTTCTGACGACCTCTACGCACGCGCTCTCTCAGAGGCGAGAGAGTAGCTCCTTCCTCTCCAGCGGATGGCTGTCAAGTCCCCGTTTCACTTCCACCGAGCCTACTAGTAGCTTTTCGCCCGGTAGTGTTCCGGACGTATATTTCATTCATCGGTAGCATCAGCAGTACGTTTTTGCGGGAGTAGCAGCAACGTGTAGGTATGTCTGAGGGAGGATCTCGGCGGATCGCACGCGATCTTATGAGCGAACCGCACATGCGTGACTGCCGAATCAGCGTCCGTCAGGTGTACGCCCTCGTCGAAGAACGGGGTGAAAACCCCGAAGCGGTTGCTGATCGGTACGATCTCGACGTAGCTGACGTGTATCACGCGCTGGCTTACTATCACGATCACCCACGTGAGATGCATACCGTAGAGCAAGAACGCGAAGGCGCCATGGAAGACTTCCGCGAGTCAATCGATCGTCCCGAAGGCGTCGATCCGGACGCCGCCTGAGATGAGCGGGTTGCGCTTTTTGTTGGACGAGGACGTCGACCCGAAGACGGCAACGTATTTGAGGAACGAAAGGCTCCACGCTGAGCACGCCCGTAATGCGTTCTGGCAGGGAGGCGACGACAACCGGATATCCTTCCGTATGCCCGAGAACACGAACTGATAATGTTAAACCGAATAAACGAGACGGGAGAGTAGTGTCATCCCCTAAACAGTCGAACAACTTCGTCGCTGACATCTGTCTTGACAGCGACTAGGTACCGATAGCCAGGTTCCAGCACCATTTCCGGGCCCGGAAGTTGATTGCTATCCCGTCCTGCGACGACGACTGCCCCGCGTGGGAAAGCCACTTCGCTGAGTTTCCGGTCGGCAACCGGGGCCTCTTCGGCCACAGTGAGTTCAAGCACTGTGAGGTCTCCGGTGACCTCTTCGATCATCTGGACGCCGCCGCCTGCGACATGCATGATCTCGTTGGTCGCCGCATGGGCCGCCAACTGCTCCGGGTAGACAACCCGATCGACGAGCCCGGCGTACTCCGCTTTGTCACCGTGGTCGATCCGTGCTACAGTCCCGATATCCGGTTCGATCTCCCTTGCCATCGTACAAATTCCGATATTCGTCATCGCGCCGTACCCGGTCAGCGCCGCGATAACATCGCTGCGGCCGAGGCCAGCTTGCTGTAGGATCGATCGCCGTCCACCGTCGCCCTGGATGATAGTGGCGTCGTACTGGTCACTCAAAAACTCCACCCGGGCTGGATCCTTCTCAACAATAACCACGTCGTGGCCGCGTTCGGAGAGATGTCGCGCGGCGTGATAGCCGACATGTTGTCCTCCGACGATCACGACCCGTAGGTCCGCGTTCATTCGAACATCTCCGGCATACAGGTAATTGTAGGTTTCGACCGTTTGAATGTCTTGTAGTGAGTCCCACGGCGACCGTTTTTATACCGTACAGGGGCAGTCCACGTGATCAGCCTCCTCGTCAGCATCTCCCCGTTTCTACTGATTCCGGAGTTCGAGGGCACAGTTCTGTCTCGATGTTTAGACGGTATTGTTTCTGATCTGATGGAGCCAAATTGATACGTCTACGCTCGTTTTATCCTGTACGCTCTTGGGATGAACAGCCTCGTAATACCAGATCGATGGGGAGGGTATGAGTAGTCACGATCAACGGGAACCGGAGGCTGAGTGTAGCTTCAGATTTGTACTCACTAGCTTAAGCTCTCTGAGCGCGTATCTACAGCAATGGGACGAAAACAGCACGTTGTCAATCTCTCTGCTG